>NZ_JARVWW010000009.1 GCF_029846715.1 Bradyrhizobium nivariense | reverse complement strand
CGATGGCTGGCAAACCCTCGCCACAAAACCCATCGATCAACCAATTGACCTTGCCGCCTGAAACGATAACTTCATGTTACCCGGAGAATTCGCCAAGCCGAATTCCAACCGCATTCCGGACGGCACCGATTGACATTTTGTTCCTCCGTCACGAGCGGACAAATCGTCCGCCGCGCGCAATTAGGTTCCGCAATGACCCGTCTTCAACGCTCTGAATTCCTTGGTAATTCGCTGCGCATCGACATCGTTGATCCCGATTGCATTTGGCTTGTTGAGATGGTGCAACACCGCGGCTCGCAACTGCGGGGTCAGTGTTCCGGTCCTGACCTTCAGGCAAACGACTTCTTCCATTTCCTGAACTCTGGCCGGCGTAAGCCTTTTCTTCTCAAATTCCGTTTTTCCATTGGGGTTTTCCCGATCAAACCCCTGCGGCTTGACCATAGGAACCGTGGCGTCATCGATAGTTGCGGCACGGATGATCGCAGCGCGCCTTTCAGGTGATGCCAGGGTGACTTCCTGTTTCAGCGCCTTGCTGGCATCTTCCTTGATGCCAACAGTTGTGGACGTATCGATAACGCCGGTCGTTAGCGTGCCCGCGTTGTAATAGTCCTCGACATCCGACAGGGCAGCCGAGAGCGGATATTCGGTCACGCTCTGGATCAGTTTTGCCGAAATATTTGAGGCGATCAGATTGCGGCTGGCCCGCATCTGCTTTTGAATTGTCCTAATGGTTTGGGCCATTAGTATTTCGCTGTCGTAATGGCCCTTTCCCGCAAGAGTGGCCGTCGACAAGCCGCTCAGAACAGACTTGGTGACTACGGGGGTAAACAGCGTGGATGCTGTGCCGAGCGCCCCGGCCGCGGTAAGGGTCGCAAAGTTGACCTCCTGGCCTTCCCTGGTCAGCGCGCTTTCATACTCGGTATATTGAACGTCGACCGCGTACATACGCTGCGCGATGATCTCGTTTCTGATCAGCCGCGCTTGAGAAGGCGCGGAAAAAACCGACATATTATATCGATTGACCAGTTCTTCCTGCGTCGTTCTGACGACGTCCATTTCCGCAACGACGGGATAAAGCCGCTCGGGCGTCCTGGTAGATGGAAGGCAGCCGGCCATCGCTAGCGATAGCGTAAGCACCAACAAAAGCTTTGCAAAATGCAAAACGCTACGCATCGACGCAAACCCATTAAATAATTATTAGGGATTGTGGCGAGCCTTGGCCTAATTGTTCAAGAAGATTCATACACGCTTGAAGAGAAAGCGCCGAGCGTGTTTCATTTATAGCACACCCCCTTTACGTGCGTCGCGGTGACGCATCCATTGGTTGCGCTATGGGTCATGCATATAGCGCGACACCTGATCGCCCCGTCGTCCCACGCAGATCGTGTGCGTCACCGGTACAAAAAAACCTCCCCGCGTCGCGGGGAGGTTTGGTCAGGTTCAGTGCTGCGCTATGCGCTCAGTTCAACTTCCGCTTCGACACCGGCGCCTCGAACTGGGCGATCTCCGCGGTCTGCGGCGCCTTGCCGTTGAAGGTCAGGACGTTGCCTTCGGACGAGATCGCAACGCTGTCGCCATCCTTGACGTCGCCGGCTAAAATCATCTCGGCGAGCGGATCCTGGACGTGACGCTGGATCACGCGCTTGAGCGGTCTTGCGCCATAGGCGGGATCCCAACCCTTGGCGGCGAGCCAGTCGCGGGCCGCAGCGTCGAGCGTCAGCACGATCTTGCGATCGGTCAGAAGCCTCTCGAGCCGCGCGAACTGGATCTCGACGATCCGGCCCATCTCGCTCCTCTGCAAGCGATGGAACAGGATGATCTCGTCGACGCGGTTCAGGAATTCGGGGCGGAAATGCCCCCGCACCATTCCCATCACCTGCTCGCGCACGGCCGAGGTGTCCTCGCCCTCCGGCTGGTTCACCAGAAACTCCGAACCGAGGTTCGAGGTCATGATGATCAGCGTGTTGCGGAAGTCGACGGTGCGGCACTGACCGTCGGTGAGGCGGCCGTCGTCGAGCACCTGCAACAGGACGTTGAACACGTCAGGATGCGCCTTCTCGATCTCGTCGAACAGCACCACCTGGTAGGGCCGGCGCCGCACCGCCTCGGTCAGCGCACCGCCCTCGTCATAGCCGACATAGCCCGGAGGCGCGCCGATCAGCCGCGAGACCGAGTGCTTCTCCATGTACTCGGACATGTCGAGGCGGACCATCGCGGTCTCGTCGTTGAACAGATACTCGGCAAGCGCTTTCGTCAGCTCGGTCTTGCCGACGCCGGTGGGCCCCAGGAACATGAACGAGCCGGTCGGCCGGTTCGGATCCTGCAGGCCAGCGCGCGAGCGGCGCACGGCGGTCGCGACCGCACGCACGGCCTCGGCCTGGCCGACGACGCGTTGTCCGAGCTGCTCCTCCATCTTGAGGAGCTTCTCCTTCTCGCCCTGCAGCATCTTGTCGACGGGCACGCCGGTCCAGCGCGAGACCACCTGCGCGATGTGGTTGGCGGTAACAGCCTCCTCCATCATCTCGCCGGAGTTCTGCGTTGTATTTTCCTTGGCTTCGATATCCGCAAGTTGCCTCTCGAGCTCGGGGATCCGGCCATAGGCCAGCTCGCCGGCGCGCTGGAATTCGCCGCGCCGCTGGGCGTCGGCGAGATCGACACGCAAGCCATCGAGTTCGGCCTTCAGTTTCTGGGCGTTGGAGAGCTTGTTCTTCTCCGCGCTCCAGCGCGCAGTCAGCGCTGCAGACTTCTCCTCGAGCCCGGCGAGCTCCTTCTGGAGTGCTTCAAGACGGGTCTTGGAGCCGAGATCGCTTTCCTTCTTCAGGGCCTCCTGCTCGATCTTCAGCCGGATGATTTCCCGATCCATCGAATCCAGCTCTTCCGGCTTGGAATCGACCTGCATCTTCAGCCGCGCAGCCGCCTCGTCCATGAGGTCGATCGCCTTGTCCGGCAGGAAGCGGTCGGTGATGTAGCGGTTGGACAGCGTCGTGGCGGCCACGAGCGCGGAATCGGTGATCCGCACGCCATGGTGCTGCTCGTACTTGTCCTTCAGCCCGCGCAGAATGGAGATGGTGTCCTCGACCGAGGGCTCGCTGACGAAGATCGGCTGGAAGCGGCGTGCCAGCGCCGCGTCCTTCTCGACGTGCTTCCGGTACTCGTCGAGCGTGGTGGCGCCGATGCAGTGCAGCTCGCCGCGCGCGAGCGCCGGCTTGAGCAGGTTCGAAGCGTCCATCGCGCCGTCGCCCTTGCCGGCGCCGATCAGCGTGTGCATCTCGTCGATAAACAGGACGAAATTGCCCTCGCTCGCCGTCACCTCCTGAAGCACGGCCTTCAGCCGCTCCTCGAACTCGCCGCGATATTTTGCACCCGCAATCAGCGCACCGAGGTCCAGCGACAGCAGCTTCTTGTCCTTCAGGCTCTCCGGCACGTCACCGTTGACGATGCGCAGCGCGAGGCCCTCGGCGATGGCGGTCTTGCCGACGCCGGGTTCGCCGATCAGGACGGGATTGTTCTTGGTCCGGCGCGACAGCACCTGGATCGTGCGGCGGATCTCCTCGTCGCGGCCGATGACCGGATCGAGCTTGCCGTCGCGCGCCGCCTGGGTCAGGTCGCGGGCATATTTCTTCAGCGCGTCATACGCGTTCTCGGCGGTCGCAGAGTCCGCGGTGCGGCCCTTGCGCAGCGCTTCGATCGCCGCATTGAGGTTTTGCGGGGTGACACCGCCCTTGGCCAGGATCGCACCTGCCTCGCTGGTCTTCTCCAGCGCGAGCCCGAGCAGCAGCCGCTCGACCGTGACAAAGCTGTCGCCGGCCTTCTCGCCAGCCTTTTCGGCGGCGTCGAAGGTACGGGCAAGCTCGGGCGCCAGATAGATCTGGCCGGCGCCAGCGCCGGAGACCTTCGGCACCTTGTTCAGGGCGTCCTCGGTCGCCTTCAGAATTGCGCGGGAATTGCCGCCGGCGCGGTCGATCAGGCCGGAAGCCAAGCCCTCATTGTCATCCAGCAGCACTTTCAGGACGTGCAGGGTCGAAAACTGCTGGTGCCCCTCGCGCACCGCAAGCGACTGCGCGGACTGGACGAAGCCCCTGGAGCGTTCGGTATATTTGTCTATGTTCATTACTTCTTTCCCTCGGCCTGCCCCAGGAGCCCTCTAAGGCACTCCAAACGGCATCTTCATTGGGTTTCCGATTACCGCATTGACGTTTCTCAACCGGTAACGGTCGTTATCAGCCGGCGCTGGCGCCGGCCTGACCCAGATGTGGGAAGCGTCCCCTTGGACCGAAAGAGGCGAGTTCACAATTTCGTGCGCGGATCCGCCCGCTTGGCACCAGCGGGCCGAATCCCCTAAGTAGCGGCATGACATCCAGCGCAATGACCGCCAGCCAGAACGCCGAGCTCATCGGCCTCTACCGTTATCCGATCAAGGGCCTGACGCCGGAGTCGCTGCCCCGCATCGCCCTGCGAACCGGCCAGACCCTGCCCGCCGACCGCCGCTACGCCATCGAGAACGGCCCCAGCGGCTTCGACCCTGATGCGCCCCAGTGGAAGCCGAAAATCCAATTCCTGATGCTGGCGCGCAATGAGCGGCTGGCTTCCCTCGACAGTCGTTTCGAGGACGCCACCAATCTGTTGACCATCCGCAAGGACGGCCAAATCGTCGCCAGCGGCGATCTCGAGACCGCGGCCGGCCGCGCCTCCATTGAGGGCTATTTCAGCGAGAACTTTCAGCCGGAGCTGAAGGGCCCGCCCAAGGTCCTGTCCGGCCGTGACCACAGCTTTTCCGACGTCGCCCGCAAGGTCGTGTCCATCATCAATCTCGACAGCGTCCGCGCGCTCGAGACCATGCTCGGCGGCGCCGCCGTCCACCCGCTGCGCTTTCGCGCCAATCTCTACGTGAAGGGCTGGCCGGCCTGGTCCGAGCTCGACCTCGTCGGCCAGACGCTCGCGATCGGACAGGCCCGGCTGCAAGTGGTCAAGCGCATCAAGCGCTGCCCGGCCACCAATGTCGATCCTGATACCGCCAGGCGCGATCTCGAAATCCCGGCGACGCTCTCAAGCAATCTCGGCCATATGGACTGCGGCATCTATGCCGAGGTGATCGCCGACGGCGAGATCGGCGTCGGCGATGCGATCGCGGTGGAAGAGCCGAGATTGGTGTGACGCGGCGCCTGCTCCACGTACTCCGTCATTGCGAGGAGCGAAGCGACGAAACAATCCAGGGTGCACCCGCGGAGGGATTCTGGATTGCTTCCGCCTTCGCCAGAGGCTTCGGCGGACAAGTCGCTTCGCTCGCAATGACGAGCGCTAATTCGGCATCACATAGGCATAGATCCGGCCGCGCGAGATCGGCGCTTCGCGGACGCGGTTGCCGTTGTTGCCGGAGATCATGATCGGATTACCCTGCGCATCGATGCCGGTGATGATGCCGACATGGCCGCCGCCGCGGCCGCGCGACATGACCGCGATGGCGCCGACCTGCGGACCCGAGACGCGCGTGCCATAGCGGGCGAACGAACTCGCCATGTCGGAGCCGGTGCCCTGATGGCCGGTGTGCTGCAGCACCATGTTCATGAAGCGCGCACACCACAGGCTGCCGCGCCCGGTCGGATTGCCGCCGACATAGCGGCGCGCCTCGGACACGAGACCCGATCCGCCACTGACGCCTCCGCCGCTCGTCGCGTTATTGGCCATGCTGCCGACATTCGCGTTAGTGGCCGTCCCACCGCCACGCCTCATGGCGAATCGACCGCTATCGCTCATGGCCATCCGACGGCTGGTGCGCGTGGTCATTCCACCGCTGCCGCTCATGGTTATTTCACCGCTGCCGCTCATGGCCATGCCGCCGCTATTGGCGTTCGGGTCATAGCTGGCGAAGGTGTTGCCGAAGCCGCTCGCCTGCAATTGCGCCGCGCCGCGCTCGAAGCGCGAGCTGCGTGCATGATAATGTCTGCTGGCGTGATGCGCGTAAGCGTTCCGCTCTGCGCTATGACGATGAGGCCGTGCTGACGCCGGAGAGGTGAACGCGGCGACCGCCGCGAAGAAAACAGCCAGCGCGACTACACAACGCGACAGGCGAGACGCAAACAACTCGAACATACTTCATCCTTCGTTGACACCCCACTTTCCCATCGGCCCCGTGCGGTGGCCGACATCCGCGGGCCGTATCAGTATCCTGATGTGGCGAGAACAAGACGCGGTCGCGGAGATTTTGGACGATGATTAACAAGTGTTAGGGTCGCATGCGCTGATCGCAGAACGGCATTCCAATGCCGCAGCCACCACAGGGAGAAAACCGGATGCCTCACGCCCTCACGAAGGACAATTGCCGTCTCTATTTCGAAGAAGCAGGCACGGGCACACCGATTATTTTTCTGCACGAGTTCGCGGCCGACTACACCAATTGGGAGCCGCAGATGCGCTACTTCTCGCGCGGCCATCGCTGCATCACCTATTCGGCGCGCGGCTACACGCCATCGGACGTGCCTGATGGCGAGGTCTACAGCTACACGCATTTCTACACCGATGCGCTCGCGGTGCTCGATCATCTGAAGATCGAACGCGCGCATCTCGTCGGGCTCTCGATGGGCGCCTATTCATCGTTGCAGATCGGACTGAATGCGCCAGAGCGCGCGCTATCGATGACGCTCGCCGGCGTCGGCTCCGGCTCGGAGGTCGAGAATCTCGACAATTGGCGCAAGCAATGCCGCGCCAATGCCGAGCAATTCGAGACGCTCGGCTCCGCCGAAGTCGCAAAAGTCACGCGCGAGGCGCCGAGCCGGATTCCCTTCCTGGTGAAGGACCCGCGCGGCCACGCCGATTTCTACGCCGCACTGGCGCGGCACGACGCCAAGGGATCGGCGCGGACGATGCGCGGCTTCCAGGGCGGCCGCCCCTCGATCTACACCATGACGGATGCGATCAGAGGCGTTGCAACGCCGGCGCTCATCATCTGCGGCGACGAGGACGATCCGTGCGTGGGCGCAAGCCTGTTCCTGAAGAAGCATCTGCCTGCGGCGGGGCTCGCGATGTTTCCGAAGTCCGGCCACGTGCTCAATCTCGAAGAGCCCGCGTTGTTCAACGAAACCGTGGAACGGTTCGTGACGCTGGTGGAAGCCGGGCGCTGGCCGGTGCGCGATGCGCGGTCGTTGGCCGCGCATTAGAGCCAAGGTGTCACCACACGCGCCGTCATTGCGAGCGGCTACTTCCCCTGCCCGCGCGTGAGCAGAAACACCGCCTGCTCGCCGAACATGTTCCACACCCACCAGGGCAGGTTCAGCGGCACCGGACGGCCATAGAGATCGAGCGCCACCGAGCGCTCCATCTTGACGTCGATCGCGTCACAGAGCTCGACGAAGTCCTTGATGGTGCAGAAATGGATGTTGGCGGTGTCATACCAGCTTGCCGGCAGATTTTCCGTGCGCGGCATGTGGCCACCGATCAGGAGCTGGAGCCGCATCTTCCAGAAGCCGAAATTCGGGAACGACACGATGGCGCGGCGGCCGATGCGCAGCAAATTCTCCAGCACCACTTTCGGCTGCCGCGTCGCCTGCAGCGTCTGCGACAGGATCACGTAGTCGAAGGCGTCATCCGGATAATTCACCAGGTCGGTGTCGGCATCGCCCTGCACCACCGCGAGCCCCTTGGCGACGCAGCGGTTGACGCCCTCGCGCGACAGCTCGATGCCGCGGCCGTCGATGCCGCGGGTCTCCAGCAGCTGGAGCAGGTCGCCCTCGCCACAGCCGACGTCGAGCACCTTCGAGCCCGGCTTGACCATCTCGGCGACTAGCACATGGTCGGCGCGAAACTGACCGGATTGCCCGGTCGCAAGGCCACCCAGCGGCAACGCTTCCTGTACAGACATGGCTAGCCGTCCTTGTTAAGCATTCCTGGCGGCGAGCCCGCGCGCCTTGCCTGCCGATTGCAGGAAGGCGCGGGAGATATCGAAGAATTCGGGCACGTCGAGCAGGAAGGCGTCGTGACCGCGATCGGTCTCGATCTCGGCGAACGACACCCGCGCGCTCGAGGCATTCAGCGCGTGCACCAGCGCCCGCGATTCCGAGGTCGGGAACAGCCAGTCGCTGGTGAAGGAGACCACGCAGAAGCGGGTCTGGATTCCAGCGAACGCCTTCGCCAGCACCCCGCCATGGTCGCCGGCGATGTCGAAATAATCCATCGCACGGGTCAGGTAGAGATAGGAGTTGGCGTCGAAGCGCTCGACGAAGGACGAGCCCTGGTAGCGCAGATAGGACTCGACCTGGAAGTCGGCGTCGAACGAGAAGGTCGGCAGCTCGCGGTCCTGCATGCGGCGGCCGAATTTTCGATGCAGCGCGGCGTCCGAGAGATAGGTGATGTGCGCCGCCATCCGCGCGACGGCGAGCCCGCGATGCGGATGGAGGCCGTGATCGGCATAGCCGCCACTGTGCCAATCGGGATCGGCCATCACGGCCTGCCGGCCAAGCTCGTGGAACGCGATGTTCTGCGCCGAGTGCCGCGTCGAGCAGGCAATCGCCAGCGCGGAGAACACGCGGCTCGGATACGCCGCGGTCCATTGCAGCACCTGCATGCCGCCCATCGAGCCGCCGACGACCGCGAACAGCGTGTCGATGCCGAGCCGGTCGATCAGCATCGCCTGCGCGCGCACCATGTCGGGGATGGTGATGACAGGGAAATCAAGGCCCCAAACCTTGCCGGTCGCGGGATTGATCGAAGCCGGACCGGTCGAGCCCATGCAACCGCCGATCACGTTGGAGCAGATGATGAAGTAGTGTTGAGGATCAAGCGGGCGGCCCGGGCCGACCAGGGTCTCCCACCAACCGGGCTTGGCGGTGACGGGATGTACGTTGGCGACATGCTGGTCGCCGGTCAGCGCATGGCAGAGCAGAACGGCGTTGGAGCGATCGGCGTTGAGCTCGCCATAGGTCTGGTAGGCGATCTGGAACGGGCTGAGATCGACACCGCAATCGAGCCGCAGCGGCTGCTCCGTGCCGAACTGCGCGACCTGCGAGCTCGGATGATCCACCTCGTGCGACCGCTCGTCGGCAGTGATCGCGGGACTCGGAATTGACTGGACGCCAACCATCTGACCATCGACCTCGTTTGCGATCGTAGTGGTGACCGCATTGACATCAGGCCATGAAAAACCCGGCCTGAACGATAGGTTCGGCCGGGATCGAAAGGGTCCCCGGCCTGTTTAGCGAGTTTTTTAACGTGGCTGCAAGCCGGCCGGCTCAAATGACCACGGAACGGGCAAAAACTACCGGCTTGGACGGTTTTCGTCAAGTCGCGGTCCGGATCAACCAAATTCGCCTGTCGCGCCGCCGGCGGAAAGGGCCCGATTTCCCTTTGCATTTCTCTTTGCTTTCGCCGCCCTGACTGCCTAATCAGGACATCGATCGCAGCGGTGACGGCTCGACTGATCCGCATTGGAACGGCTCTCAACAAACGCCTGTCAGATATGTCCCAACGTCCGCCCGCTCCACCATCGCTCCAGGAATTGCGCAAGGAGATCGACGCGATCGACGAGGGCATGCATCGCCTCCTCATGCAGCGCGGCGACATCATCGACCGCCTGATCCAGGTGAAGCAGACCCAGGAGGTCGGCTCCGCGTTCCGCCCGGCGCGCGAGGCCGCCATGATGCGTGACCTCGTCCAGCGCCATCGCGGCATCCTGCCGCTCGACACAGTCGAGAGCATCTGGCGTGTCATCATCGCGACCTTCACCTATGTCCAGGCGCCGTTCTCGGTACACGCCGACATCTCGGCGAGCGAGCCGGCCATGCGTGATTCCGCGCGCTTCCATTTCGGCTTCACTGTGCCTTACGTCGCGCATTTCAGCGCGCAGGCGGCGGTCGAGGCGGTCGCGAAGTCCAAGGGCGATCTGGCGCTGGTGTCGGCGACCTCGAGCCGCACGCCGTGGTGGCTGTCGCTGGAGGAAAGCGGCGCGCCAAAGATCATCGCGCGGCTACCCTTCGTCGAGCGCGCCGACCATCCGGCGGCGTTGCCCGTGTTCGCGGTCTCGCGCGTCGCCGACAGCGCCCTGGTGACGGAGGTCGAGACCTTCAGCGTGCGCGTGTCGGGGTGGAACGCCGAGGTCGCGCGCGCCCTGTCGCCGCTCGCCGAGATCGTGGCCGTGCCCGATACCGCCTTCGATGGCGCCGCGCTGCTGGTCTCGATCACCGCGGCGAGCAGCCTCGACAAGATCAAGGCTGCCCTGATCGAAGCGGGGGCCTCGGTGCGCTCCACGGCCCTCGTCGGCAGCCACGCAACGCGCTATACGGTGCCCCCGACCGGGTCGAAATCGTAAGTCGCGAACCGCTTAGGCCACTCCGGAGTTGAAGATGTCCCGCCCCGTGCCGAATCCCGGCATTCTCGATATTGCGCCCTACACGCCCGGCAAGAGCCCGGTCGCCGAGCCGGGCCGCAAGGTGTTCAAGCTCTCGGCCAACGAGACGCCGTTCGGGCCCTCGCCGAAGGCGATCGCGGCGTTCAAGCACGTAGCGGATCATCTGGAAGACTATCCGGAAGGCACCTCGCGCGTGCTGCGCGAAGCGATCGGCCGCACCTTCGGGCTCGATCCCAACCGCATCATCTGCGGCGCCGGTTCGGACGAGATCCTCAACCTGCTCGCCCACACCTATCTCAGCCAGGGCGACGAGGCGATCTCCACCACGCATGGATTCCTGGTCTACCCGATCGCCACCATGGCGGTCGGTGCGAAGAACGTCGTCGCAGCGGAGACGAACCTCACCGCCGATGTCGATGCCATTCTCAAGGCGGTGACGCCGCGCACCAAACTGGTTTGGCTCGCCAACCCCAACAACCCGACCGGAACCTATCTGCCGTTCGACGAGGTCAAGCGTCTGCGCGCCGGCCTGCCGTCGCACGTCCTGCTGGTGCTCGACGCCGCCTATTCCGACTACGTCTCGCGCAACGATTACGAGATGGGGATCGAGCTCGTCGCGACGACCGAGAACACGGTGGTGACGCACACCTTCTCCAAGATCCATGGTCTTGCGGCGCTGCGCGTCGGCTGGATGTTCGGCCCCGAGCACATCATCGACGCGGTCAACCGCATCCGCGGTCCTTTCAACGTGTCGACGCCGGCGATGTACGCTGCCGTTGCCGCGATCGAGGACACCGCGCACCAGGCCATGTCGAAGCAATTCACCGAGACCTGGCGCAACTGGCTGACCGAGGAGATGGGCAAGCTCGGGCTGAAGGTGACGCCGAGCGTCGCGAATTTCGTGCTGATCCACTTCCCGACCGAGGGCAAGACCTCGGACGCGGCCGATGCCTTCCTCACCAAGCGTGGGCTGGCGCTGCGCGGCTTGAAGAACTACGGCCTGCCGCATTCGCTGCGCATGACCATCGGAACCGAGGAGGCCAACCGCCTCGTCGTCGAGGGCCTGCGCGATTTCATGGCCGGCAGATGAGCGCGAACCCGCACTTCCAGCGCGTCGCGCTGATCGGCTTCGGCCTGATCGGCGGCTCGATCGCGCGCGCTGCAAAGCTCCAAGGCCTGGCCGGCGAGATCGTCACCACCGCGCGCTCGGAGAAGACGCGCGCACGCGTGCTGGAGCTCGGCATCGTCGATCAGGTCGTGGCGACCAATGCAGAAGCGGTGAAGGACGCCGACCTCGTCATCCTCTGCATTCCCGTCGGCGCCTGCGGGCCGGTGGCGCAGGAGATCGCCGCGCATCTCAAGCCCGGCGCGATCATCTCCGACGTCGGCTCGGTCAAAGGCGCCATCGTCAGGGATATGGCGCCGCACCTGCCGAAGGGCATTCATTTCGTGCCGGCGCATCCCGTCGCTGGCACCGAGCATTCGGGCCCCGATTCGGGCTTCGCCGAGCTCTTCATCAACCGCTGGTGCATCCTCACCCCGCCGGAGGGCGTTGATGCCGCTGCCACCGATCGCCTGCGCGCGTTCTGGGCGGCGATGGGCGCCAAGGTCGAGGTCATGACGCCGGATCATCATGATCTCGTGCTCGCGATTACCAGCCATCTGCCGCATCTGATCGCCTACACAATCGTCGGCACCGCCGACGAGCTGGCGCAGGTGACGGAGTCGGAGGTCATAAAATTCTCCGCCGGCGGTTTTCGCGATTTCACCCGCATCGCGGCCTCCGATCCGACGATGTGGCGCGACGTCTTCCTCGCCAACAAGGAGGCCGTGCTGGAGATGCTCGGCACCTTCACCGAGGACCTCGCCAAGCTGACGCGTGCGATCCGCCGCGGCGACGGCGAGGCGCTGTTCGACCACTTCACCCGCACCCGCGCCATCCGCCGCGGCATCGTCGAGATCGGCCAGGATTCGGCCGCCGCAGATTTCGGCCGGCCGCATGCGGCGCTGAAAAAGCCGTAGCCCACCCCTCTCTCCTCCGTCATTGCGAGGAGCGCAGCGACGAAGCAATCCAGACTGTTTCCGAGGAGAAAGCCTGGATTGCTTCGCTTCGCTCGCAATGACGGAGGAATCAATACAGCGGCGGAATCTGGCCGACCTTGACCGGGCCGAGCAGCACAGCGCCGTCGACGAACTTCAGCGGGAAGCTGCGGGCCTTCTTGCCTTCCAGCGTGCTCTCGGTGCCGATCGAATTGATACCGGCGGCGACGCCGGCATTGGCGTTCTGTTTGATGACCTTGCCGAGGCCCGGAACGGCGCGATCGAGTGCACCGAACAAATTATTGAGGTCCTGCGACTTCACGCCGGGCGCGACGCGATCGAGGGTGGCCTGCGGCACCCCCTCCTCCAGCATCTTCTCGATGCCAAGCGCAGGGATCACGCGCTCGAGGCCCGTCACGGTCATCTGCAATTCGCCGTCGAGTCGGCCATTGGCCGAGAGCCCGAGCGTGCCGGCCGCGACCGCGATCATCTCGCCCTGCTGGATCCGCGACTGCACGATCTCGATGTGACCACCCGCGGCCTGGATCTCGCGGAAGCGCTGCGGCCACGGCTTTGGCGTGAGGTCGGACAGTCCGGTGATCTTCGCGCGCGTGTCGGCCTCGAACGGCTCGGCAAGCAGCGGATGAACGCCCTGGATGCTGCCCTGCGCGATCTGCAGCACGGTCTCGATCACGGGATGATCGGACGGCGATCCATCCGCGAGGCGCCCGTGCAGCTCGATCTGCTTGGCGCGCGCGAGCGGCACCTGCACACTGCCGTCGAGCCGGTTGACGGTGGGGTCCTCGAATACGATGGAAGCGCGCTCGGGCACGGCGGGCAGGCCGACCACGCTGCTACGGCCCTTGCTCCAGTTTACCACGAAGGTGTTTTGCGTGACGCCGTCGGTGAGCGTCGCCGGCGCGGAGAATTCGGCGATGACACGCTTGGGATCGTAGACCTGGGCAATGACCAGGATGTTGTCGAGCCTGGCCGTGAACGGTGTCTTGCTGGCGTTCTGCGACACCAGGGCGACGCTGGCATCGGAACACTGGACCTCGAAGCGGAACGGGAAGCCCGCGATCGAGCGCTTGGCGCAATCATAGATGCGGCCGGATTTGGCCTCCTGCGCGCGCCAGGCGTCGGCGGCGACTTCCGCCTGCGACGCCGCATAGAACCAGAAGCAGCTCCACGCGACGGCGAGGATCAGGAGGATAACGGGTGCGATGAAAAGGCCCCAACGGGAGCGCCGGCCTGCGGCAACGGTCATATCGGACATGCGGCGACCCTTTGACCCCAGATGATGGCAAATGTAAGCGAGGTTCGGCTGCGACGAAAGGCCGAGAATTCGCTTCGCTTGGGGGCGCGGGTCTGGTAGCCGTGCCCGAAATGTCGGAAATCACCCTCCCCTCCGTCACCACAGCCAAGGGCGACCTGTGGGTGTTCGGCTACGGCTCGCTGATGTGGCGGCCCGGCTTCGAATTTAGGGAGCGCGTCCCGGCGCGGCTGGTCGGCGAGCATCGCGCGCTCTGCGTCTATTCGTTCGTGCACCGTGGCACGCCGGAGAAGCCGGGTCTGGTGCTCGGCCTCGACCGCGGCGGCGCCTGCCGCGGCATCGCCTTCCGTGTCGCCGAGAAGAGCCGCGCCGATGTGGTCGCTTACTTGCGGGCGCGCGAGCAGGTGACGTCGGTCTATCGCGAAGTCATGCGCTCGGTGTGGCTGGAGAACGATGCGCGGCAGCGCGTCTCGGCACTCGCCTATGTCGTCGACCGCGGCCACGTGCAATATGCCGGCCGGCTGTCTCTCATCGACCAGCATCGCCACGTGCTCCAGGGCCACGGCCAGTCCGGCGCCAACCGCGACTACGTGACCGCGACCGTGAAAGCAATCGAGGCCGAAGGTTTTCGCGATGCGCCGCTGCATCAGCTTGCCACAATGCTGCATGGTGATGCGCATTCTGCGCACGCGCCGGCTCCGGTGGAAGATCGAGAGAACCGCTAGCTCTCCGACGGCGCATAGCTCGGCGCCGAGCCGATCAGCTGCTCCTGCTCCTTGCGGCCCGCTTCGACCAGGCGCCCGGTCGCGTCTTCGATCGCCGTTTGCACGCGGGAGAGAAACTCATCCTTGGGCAGGCCAGACGGCAGCGGATCGAGGAACTCCACCACCAGCGTGCCGGGATAGCGCATGAAGGTGCGGCGCGGCCAGAACAGGCCGGAATTGAGCGCGATCGGCAGGCACTGCGCGCCGCAGGACGAATAGATCTGCGCAAAGCCGGTCTTGTAGTCCGGTGGCGCGCCCGGAGCGCGGCGCGTGCCTTCCGGGAAGATCACGAGCTGGCCGCCGCTGCGCACCGCCTCACGCGCCCGCCGCGTCATGTCCAGAAGCGCCTTGACGCCGGCATTGCGGTCGATCGCGATCATCCCGGTCTTGACCAGAAACTGGCCGAACACCGGAATCTGCATGAGTTGACGCTTGAGGATGAAAATCGGACGGTCGAAAAAACCCGGCAGGACGAACGTCTCCCAGAACGACTGGTGCTTCGCAACGATTACCAACGGTCCCGTCGGGATCTTTTCGACGCCGCGGAATTCCACCTTGATGTTGCAGACCAGGCGCATCAGAAATAGCGTCGCCTTCGCCCACCATCGCGCGACCGTGAGCATGGCGCGCGGCGGCAATGCGAAGGTCGGCAGCGCCACGATCGCGAGGCACACCAGCACGGTGTAGAACAGCAGGTTGAACACGAGCGATCGCAGGAAAATCAAGAACATCGAGTATCCGATCAATTGCCGATCAGTTGCCGATCAATTGGCCTGTGCGGTGGCGGGCCGCTTCGGCTGCAGCCCGGGAGGCTGCTCCGACATCTCGGGCGAAAGGTCAATCCCGAAATCCTCCAGCCGCACCCTGAGCTCGGCCGCGATGTACTTGACATATTCCGACAGCAGCAGCCGCAAGGTGGACGCCGAGGTCCACCACGGCTCCTCGCGCCATTTGTCGCCGACCACCACGAACGGGATCAGCTTCGTCTCCGGCATCGCATGCGAGAATTCCACCAACGCGCGCGGCATGTGATAGTTCGAGGTGACCACGATCAGCGACCTGAAACCGCGCCCGTCGGCCCAGCGCCGCGCTTCCGCGGCATTGCCGCGGGTCGAGACCGCGGTGCGGTCGAGATCGACGCAGCAATGCATGAAGGACTGGTTCTCCGGCAACGTCCGGGAGATGTCGCTCGCCGTCGAGGTCGGGTGCACGCCGGAGATCAGGAGCCTTCTGCCATAGCCGGCAGCGAGCAGCTCCATCGCATCCGACACCCGCGAGGAGCCGCCTGTCAGCACCACAATGCCGTCCGCCTTGCGGTCCGGCGCGATCTCGGCGCCGCGCAATTGCGACAGGAACGCGATGAAGCCCGCCGCCGCGCCGACGAAGGCGAACGCAATCGTCGACATCACGGCCGCGCGCAGCCAGCCGCGCGGGAGTTTCGGCGATCGATCGTCGGTCGGCGAGGTCATGCGATGTCGGTGGTCCCTTCCCTGGATGATTTTAGGACGTTTTGAGGCGAAGTGGAGTCCGGTTTATCGGACTCAATCAACATCATTCAGCGTCGCGAACAGTGTCTGGCGCGAGGCGACCGCGGTAATGGCGCCGATCAGCACGGCCTGCACCGCGAGCACGATGTAGCCGGACGGCCGCAGCGAGAAGGTGCCGAGCAGCGCGGCGAACTGGTCGCCGACGGGGGTGCCGGAAAACCAGCCTGCAATCGACTCGGAGAAGCCGAACACCAGCATGGCGGCGCCGCCGCCGATCACGCCGCCCTCCAGCCCCAGCCTGAGGAAATGGCGCAGGAAGCGGTTGGCGATATAGCGGTCGCCGGCGCCGACGAAATGCAGCACCTCGACGATTGGACGGTTCGCCGCCATGGCGCCGCGGGTCGCGAACGACACCGAGATGATGGTGGCGATGATGACGAGCGCGAGGATGCCGAGGCCGGCGAGCACGGTGGCGTTGGTCATCGAGCGCATGCGCTCGATCCAGGCGCGGTGATCGTCGACGCTGGCGCTTGGCGCCACCTGGGTCACGCGGGCGCGCAGGGCGCCGAGATCGAGCGCCGTGCCGGGCTGCACGCGCGCTATGATCATGCGCGGCACCGGCAGATCGTCCATCGACAGGCCGGTGCCGAGCCAGGGCTCGAGCAGCTTGCCGCTCTCGTCCTTGGTGAACGGCTTGACTTCGACGATGCCGGCTTGCGCGCGCATGGCCTCGGTCACCGCCGCGGTGTCGCGTTCGAGATCGCGGCCCGTCTGCGGCCGGACCTGGATGGTGATTTCGCTCGCAACGTCGGACTGCCATTCGGCGGCGGAGGCGCTCACCAGCAGCACCGTGCCCGTCGTCATCGAAGCGAGGAACGTCATGATGGCGACGACGGCAACCAGCGCGCGGCCGTGGATCGAGGCGCGCGGCACGATCGGCGACATGTTGCGCGCCCTGGCTGGAAGCTGCGGACGCTCCTGTCCGAGATCGACCAGCACGCCTCGCTCGTCGGTCCTATTCATAGACGTGCAGCCGTCCCTGGTGCAGCACCAGCCGCCGCGCCTCGTACTGGTCCATCAGGCCGATGTCGTGGGTGGCGATGATGACGGCGGTGCCTGACTTGTTGAGCTCGATGAACAGCCGCAGCAGGCGGCGGCCGAGCGTCGGATCAACGCTGCCGGTCGGCTCGTCCGCGAGCAGCAGCTGCGGCCGCGAGATCACG
This sequence comes from Bradyrhizobium nivariense, assembly GCF_029846715.1. GTDB lineage: Bacteria > Pseudomonadota > Alphaproteobacteria > Rhizobiales > Xanthobacteraceae > Bradyrhizobium. The sequence goes on along the minus strand of NZ_JARVWW010000009.1, from coordinate 234,448 downwards.
GCGCGCGCGATCGCCGCGCGCTGCTTCTCGCCGCCCGACAGGATCGGCGGCAGCGCATCCATGCGCTCGCCGAGCCCGACCCAACGCAGGAGGTCGATGACCTCCTTGCGGTAGCTCGATTCGCTGCGGCCCATGACGCGGAACGGCAGCGCGACGTTCTCATAGGTCGTCATGTGGTCGAGCAGGCGGAAATCCTGGAGCACGATGCCGATGCGCTTGCGCAGGTCCGCGATCTCGTCCTTGCCGAGCTGCGAGATGTCGTGGCCGAACAGGTTGACGAGGCCCCGCGTCGGTCGATGCGACAGGAACAGCAGGCGCAGCAGCGAGGTCTTGCCGGCGCCGGACGGGCCGGTGAGAAATTGAAAGGAATGCGCCGGGATCTGGAAGCTGAGGTCGCGCAGGACCTCGGGCCCCAGGCCGTAACGCAATCCGACATTTTCGAACCGAACCAAGCTCAGCTCCGTTCGAGAGAGGCCGCGGGCCACACGGTTGTGCTCCGCCACACGCGATCAACGGGTTTTGCGGCCGTTATGGTTTCCGGTTCGTTAACGGTCGCTCTGTAGCATAATTGGCAGCATCCTTGCCCCTCGGTCTCCGCGACCGTGTCATCGTTAAGCTCGTCCATGCATCAAGGCTCGTCCATGCATATCGTCTGCCCTCATTGTACGACATCCTACGCCATCAAGCTTGCGAGCCTGGGGGCGAATGGCCGGACGGTCCGCTGCTCCCGTTGCAAGGAAACCTGGGTCGCCCATGCCGAGGATGCCATCGAGGAGGCGTCCATACCGGCCATGGCCGCGGCCAGCCAGGCCGACGACCAGTCGGATCTCGCCGAGCAGTGGAACTCCTATGCCCAGGACGACGGTGCCACTGATGCGCCCGTCGTCGACAGCCCCTCGATCGCCAGCGACTGGCCCGACGAGGAAGCCAGGGACACCGAGGACGAATGGTCGGCGGCGGCCCGGTCCGTCGAGGAGGACGTCGTCGGCGAACAGCACCAGTCCTGGTTCCGCGGCCTGTTTGGCCGCCGCGGCGCGCGGGTGAGCCGCCCGGTCGCCGCCACGGCGCGGCGAAAATCCCATTTCGGCCTACCGATCGCCTGCGCCGCCATGGGCGCGCTGGTGCTGGCACTGGTGATCTGGCGCGGCGACATGGTGCGGCTGCTGCCGCAGACGGCTGCTTTCTACAAGATAGTCGGCCTCGAAGTTAATCTGCGCGGACTGGCCTTCAAGGACGTCAGGCTCTCCAGCGAGACTGTGGACGGTAAACAGGTACTGGTGATCGAGGGCGTGATCGTGGGCCAGGGCAAGAAGCCGCTCGACATTCCCAGGCTGCGCTTCGCGGTGCGCGACGCGCAAGGCGCGGAGATCTACGCCTGGAACACCGTTCTGGAGCAGACCGTGCTACAGCCCGGCGAGCGCGCCTTCTTCCGCTCGCGCCTGGCCTCGCCGCCGCCGGAGGGCCGCAACATCGACGTTCGCTTCTTCAACCGGCGCGACATCGCCGGCGGCAGCGTATAATCGGTTTCGCAGGTGTCGCAGGGAAAGTTGGTCGCGAGGTTGGTCCCAAGGTTGGTCCAAAGGTTGGTCTCATGCCCAAAATCTTGATCGCCGACGACGAGGATTCGATGCGCCAGCTGGTGGCGCGCGCCATCGCCATGGACGGCCACGAGACCGTCACCGCGCAGGACGGCGCCGAGGCGCTTGAAATCCTGACCCGCGCCGACGGCGGGTTCGATCTGCTGCTCACCGACATCCAGATGCCGGTGATGGACGGCATCGCGCTGGCGCTTGCCGTCGCACGCGATTTTCCCGATTTGACCATTCTGCTGATGACCGGCTTTGCCGACCAGCGCGAGCGCGCCTCGAACCTCAATGCGCTGGTGCATGACGTCGTGACCAAGCCGTTCTCGGTCGCCGACATCCGCACGGCAGTGGCGGATGCGCTGGCGGCGAAGAAGGGGTAGCGGGCGGTCACCACGTATTCCGCTGTCATGCCCCGGCTTGACCGGGGCACCCAGTACGCCGCGGCCTCTCGATTGAATCACAACCGTCTCGGAGTACTGGATCGCCCGGTCAAGCCGGGCGATGACAGAGAACTCAAAAATCCTTCAGCAGCCGCTCGATATAGTCGAGCTCGATCTGCGGGCGCGAGCTATCCCCCAAGCGGCGGCGGAGCTCTTCGAGGATGCGGCGGACGCGCTGGGCGTCGATCTCGCCGGGGATCTTGACCGTGTAGTCGTCGCTCAGATCGCGGCCGTGAAGGGGGCGACCGAGTGGATCGGTCTGATTGCCGCCGCTCTGCTGGCGGCCGGCACGATTGCCGGGACCTTCGCCCTGCCCGTCGCCATCGCCCTGCTGCATCGCCTCGGCCATCTTCTGCGCGCCCTTGCGCAAGGCGTCGAGAGCTTTGCCTTGCGAGTCCACGGCGCCGTCGGAATTGCCCTCGCCGAGCTGCGAGCCGGCATCGCCCATGGCCCCGTCGGCGGCGTCCAGACTGCCGTCGTCATCGCCCTGGTCGCCGTCCTGATCGCCATTCTGGCCCGGCTGTCCCTGGTCGCCCTGCTGACCTTGCTTCCCTTTCTGGTTCTGACCCTTTTGCCCCTTCTGCGCGAGGCCGCGCTTGGCGAGCTCGTCCTGCAGCTTCTTCAGGCGGTCGCGCAGCGACTGCTGGTCCTGCTGAAGGTCCGACATCGACTGATCGCCCTGCTGCTTGCCGCGCGAGCGCTCACGCCGGGAATCCTGGCCCTGCTTGAAAGTCTTGTCACGCAATTGCTGCTGCTTGCGGATCATGTCGCTGAGCTCGTTGAGCGCCTGCTCCATGTCGCTGTCGCCGGATTGCCCGGGCTGCGCCATCTGGAGATTTTCCATGATCTGCGCAAGCTGCTCGAGCATGCGCTGGGCCGCCTCGCGATTGCCTTCGCGCGCCGCCTTCTCGATCTGCTTCAAGAGCTCGTCCAGATCGCGTTGCGTGATGACGGAACGATCGCGATTGGAGGATTGGCTTTTTTCCGTCGCGCGCTTGTAGTCCTCGAGCTTCTGAATCGCATCGGATTGATTGTTCAGGCTGCGTCCGGACTCCTTTTGCCTGAGGCTGTCGCCGGAATCCTGCATCGCTTTTTCCGCACTATCGAGCAGCGCGTCAGGATCCTGATCCTGCTGGGCCGAAACGGCAGCGGGGAAGCCTCCCAGGAGGAGGGCAAGACAGGCGATCGACATCGCCTTCAAGACTGGCACGCGCGCTAGCTTCCGCATTTCCGATCCCGCGTAAACTGATTGGTCCCGTCCTCGCCCCCCTTCGCCCGACTGCCCGCCGACTTCCGATAAGCCTGCAGCTGCTGGCGCAAGACATCCTGCTGCTGCGCCAGCTCTTCGAGCTGCTCGGGCGTGGCATGCTGGGTCTTTTGTCGCAGCTCGACCGCCTTGTCGAGGATGAGCTGAACCTCTGCCGGGAAAGGCTGCCGGGGTCCAAGCGGATTCTGCTCGGCGCGCCGGGCGAGATCGCGCACCTTGCCGGCCATCGCCTCGCGGAGCTTTTGCGTCAGCGCCTTGATCTCCTCCTCGCTGGCGCCGCGTTCCAGCGCCCGCTTGAGCGCGTCCTGCGCCGAGCGCAGCGCGGCGTTGACGCTGCCGGCGACACCGTCGTCCTCGATGGTGACCGCGAACGCCCACATGCTTCCCACCACCTCGCGCAGCGCGTCGTCGGTGCGGGCCGCTTCCAGCTGGAGCGCCAGGCTGCGCAGGCCGAGATAGCAGCCCGCATCCGGCGTGAACAATTCAGGCGCGATCATCAGCGCGTCGAGCGCGGTGTAGACATCCGAGTTCTTGTTGGCGTCGAGTGCGAGGATGCGGCGCTGCTCGATCAGCGCGCGCGCGAGCGAGTTGGTGAACAGCCGCTCGGGCAGGCGCATGTTGAAGGGCTCGCTCCTGGCCTCGTTGCCGGCCTCGTCCTTGGCGGTGAGGGTCAGCGTGACGTCGGCGCCGGCATAGGGGTCCTCGCTGAGGTCCTTCACCGTCTGGCCGACGCCGTTGCGGGTGCGCGCATTCGGCAGCACGAGCGGGAATTGCGGCGGCTGGAATAGCGGCCGCGCGGCCGCCTTGGTGTCGTCCCTGCTGCCATCTTTGGCATCGGCGGGGCGCAGGCCGATGTGCGCGTCGGCGCCGGTGACGCCGTAATCGTCCTCGATCTTGTAGGAGAGCTGGAGTCCGCCGCGGGCCTGGCGCTCGGGATCCTTGGCGAGGGCGATCGTCGGCGCGCGGTCCGGCGTTGCCGCAAACGCCCATTGCGGTTGGCCTGAGGGCGCGCGGACATGCGCGGTACCGTCGCCGGCGATGGTAAAATGCTTCTCGTTGGTGCCCTTGGGCGTGGCTTCAGTGGGGGCGACCTCCTTGAGGCCGCCGGAGACGGCAACATCAAGGCTGCCGCCGGAGGAGCGCACGATCAGGGTCGAGCCGGCGGGAACGGCAAGCGGACCGCTGGCCGGCAGCGCCGCAGCCTCCTTGTTCGCGGCCGACAGGATCACCGGCGGCTTGCCGGTGTAGAGCGGCGGCGTGACCCAGGCATCGACGCGAACGTTCGTCGGCGCCAGCGCGCCGTTCCAGTCGAATGCGGCCACGAGCCGCATCGCACGCTCGTCGCCGGCGGCGAAGAAGGTCGCAACCAGCATCACCATGACCAGCGCGCGCAGCGCCCAGGGATCGTGCAGAGCGAGCCGCGGGTTCGGCAGACCGGCGCGGATGCGCTTGATCGAAGCCAGCGTGCGCACGCGCTGCGCCTGCCACAACGCCTGCGCAACCGGGTCCTGCGAGGTCAGCGTGTCCGTCAGCGTGGTGGCCGGCCGATGACGGAGGCCGGAGCCGCGATCGAGCCGGGCAAGCGCCTCCTCGCGGCCCGGCCAGCGGAAGCGAACCAACGGGAACAGGACGGCAATCGCGATGCCGGCGAAAACGACGAGACCAATGGCGCGGGCAATGAACGGCAGCGCCAGCCAGAGGCCGGCCCAGGACACCACCAGGAACAGGCCGACGACGGTGAGAAGCCGCGCCAAATTTGGCCAGGCACGCTCCCATGCGATGGCATAAATGGCCCGCTGCAGGGCCTGCGCCAGCTTCAGCCGCGACAGAGCGTCGCCATCGCGGATCGGGTCTGACGGGTCGGGGGTGACGCCGTTCAATCAACTCTCCAGGTTGCCCGGTAGAGAAGCGTACCACAACGGCAGCACTGAGGCATCCGTTCCTGTACGGGAGAGACCCCTTTTCCCGCATAACACGAGGACGTGACTGGCCCGCCGCAACCCCGTAATTTCCGGGCCGCCATCCAAGAAAAACGAAGGAAACGCCATGGACAAGAAGATGCACGACAAGGGCCTGGAAGTCCGCAAAGCGGTGCTGGGCGAGGCCTATGTCGACAATGCCCTGAAGAGCGTCGACGATTTCAACCGTCCGTTCCAGGAGATGCTCAACGAATATTGCTGGGGCACGGTGTGGGGCCGCGAGGAGCTGCCGCGCAAGACCCGCAGCATGCTCAACATCGCCATGATCGCGATCCTCAACCGCCAGCACGAATTCCGCGCGCATCTGAAGGGCGCACTTACCAACGGCGTCACCCGCGACGAGATCCGCGAGATCCTGATGCAGGTCGCAATCTATGGCGGGGTGCCGGCCGCGGTCGACAGTTTTCGGATCGCGCGCGAGGTGTTCGCGGAGATCGACGGCAAGGCGTAAGGGGGTAAGCCGTGAGGGGGTAGGCCCTCTCCACGACGTCCCGGCCTTTTCGCCGGGACGACGCCGAAAGCAGGACGCGCTGTTCGCCAACAACAAAGCAAAAAGGAAACACCATGAACATCGGATTCATCGGCCTCGGAAACATGGGTTTCCCGATGGCGCGGCGGCTGATCGAGGCGGGCAACCGGCTCGTCGTGTTCGACACGCGCAAGGAGGTCGTCGACAAGCTGGTGGCGCGTGGCGCCACTGCGGCGACGTCGCCGAAGGACGTCGCCGACCAGGTCGAGACTGTCATGGCGAGCCTGCCCTCGCTGCAGGCTTCGCTCGCGGTTGCGACGGGGCCGAACGGCGTGATCGAAGGAAGCCGCATAAAACGCTTCATCGATCTCTCCACCGTCGGCTCGCAGATGGCGGCGAAGATTCACGGCCTGCTCGCCGAGCATAACATCGTACAGATCGACTGCCCCGTCTCCGGCGGCGTCGGCGGCGCCGAGAAGGGTACGCTGGCAGTGATGGTCTCGGGGCCGAAGGCCGAGTTCGAGCTGCTCAAACCCGCGCTCGAAATCATCGGAAAAGTGTTCTTCATCGGCGAGAAGCCTGGCGCGGCGCAGACCATGAAGCTCGCCAACAATTTTTTGTCTGCCACCGCCATCGTGGCGACGTCCGAAGCCGTCGTGATGGGCGTGAAAGCCGGGCTCGATCCCGCCGTGATGATCGACGTCATCAACGCCGGCTCGGGCATGAACACCGCGAGCCGCGACAAGTTTCCGCGCGCGGTGCTGCCGCGCAGCTTCGATTTCGGCTTCGCCACCGGACTGATGGTGAAGGACGTGCGGCTGGCGCTGGAGGAGATGAAGCAGCTCGGCCTGTCGATGGAGGTCGCCGACGCGGTGGGACGGTTGTGGGAGACCGTGATCAGCGCGGAAGGCGCCGATTCCGATTTCACCGCGGCGATCAAGCCGATCGAGAAGAAAGCGGGGGTGGTGGTTGGCGGGACAACCGCCCGCAGCTAGTGCCGGCGCAAGCGCAGCGCTGGTGACTGGCGCTGCGCTGCTTGGCTCGGTCGATCGATCGTGGAAGGAAGTCTATGAGCGGCGTCCGCCGACGGCAACGGCGCCGATCGACTGATCGAATTGCAGGGAGGCGGAGCCACCGCTGCATTTGATGTATTTCTGATCGCACCTGCGCATGCACCGCGTATCATTGGAGCATTTCGCGGCAGTGTTGTTTCAGCTGACCCAAGCGGTATCACACCGCGAGACTCGGGCTGAAGCGGCGCCGGACAATCCGATCAGGAAGGCCGCACTGCAAGCCGCGAAAAGCAGGCGAAGCTGGCCACCGCCCGCGAGTGAATCGTTCATTCCATTCTCCTGTGTGGGCCGGGCACGGTGTGCGCCTGCGGCCAGGTCCGATGTCTTGACGAAGATGCGGCTCAAGCCTTGGCGAGGTAGGGAATCGTGCCGGCCAGATCGGTGTCGTCGATCAGCTGGAAACGGCTCTCGCTGCCGCCCCGGCGCGCCGCGGCGAAGCGGCCATAGGCCGGATCGGTCACGAAGGATTCCGCTGCCTTTGCCGTGGGAAACGACATGATCGCGATCAGCGAGGTGTCGAGGGGGGCACCTTCGAGGGTTTTCACGTTGCCGCTGCGGGAAAGATACTTGCCGCCGTGCTTGTGCACCAGTTCGTGGACCGAAGCCGCGTAGTCCGGCACCCATTTTCCGTCAGTCACTTTAATGTCCGCGATCAGATACGCTGTCATGTCGTGTCTCCTGGCTCGAGTTCAGCTCCGCCTTGACAGGGGCGGGCATGACTTGGGTGCCAGAACACGGCGGCGGCTCGCCAGTACGGGAACTGTAGCGGGGCGATACAAATACTGAATCGAGCCGCCCTGCATCAGCTCGCCAGCTTGCGTTCCTTGGCGAACGGGCTGAGGCCCAGCCAGCTTTGCATCGCCGCGGCAAGCTGCCGGTCGCCGGTGAGCAGCATCCGCCGGCTTGCGACGGCCGCGCGCACGGTATCGAGCCCCATCCAGATCGCCGTCATGGTGCGCAGATCAACTGACACGTAAAGGTCGACGTCGAAACCGGGATCAATCGAGCAGAGGTCGACGCCGTCGTCGGGATCGACGATCAGCCACCACAATCGCTGCGTCGAAGGCAATTCCGGATATGCGAACTGCAGCACGCTGCGGCGGGCCGGCATCGGGGTCGTGTTCAGATTCCGCCGCATGTCCCACATCAACAGCTGGACATCGAGATGCTGAAGCGACAGATGCGACTCGATGCGGCGCTGGCCCCAGATGCCGAACGCCTCGACGATGGGGCCGAGTTCGCGTCCGGCGGCGGTCAGCTGATACTCGATCACGCCGCGCTCGGAAGCCGATGGTTGGCGGATGACGATGCCTGCGGCTTCGAGTTCCTTCAGGCGCTGGGAAAGCAGCGCAGGCGACATGCGGGGAACGCCGCGGCGCAACTCGTTGAACCGGGTCGAGCCGGCGACGAGCTCACGTAGCAGCACGACGGTCCAGCGCGTGCATAGTATCTCGGCCGCCATCGCGACCGGACAGAACTGCCTGTAGCTGCCGATGGTCATGCGGGCCTCCGTGACAAGCGAGAGCGGAACCATAGGGCCGGTGCGCGCGGCTTCCTAGTTCAGATTCTGTATTGCCCTGGGTTCATTTGCTGAACTGGCCGCGGACGGCGGGCATCGTCTATCCGGCCGCATTGCAAGCCAGACCGGCCGCCGTCGCGGTCCATCAGACAACGGAGATTGATATGAAGAAGCACGATTCAGCGGCGTTCAGACGCCTCGCCTCGCTAAGCAAGGCGGCGATTTGCGTGATCGGCCTCGGCGCCGGCGCGACCACGGCTTCCGCAGCCAACCTGACGCGCAGCATCGAGGTCAGCGGCGCAGCGGCCGACGTGTGGTCCGTCATCGGTCCATTCTGCGCGATCAAGGACTGGCTGCCGCCGGTCGGCATGTGCATCGAGGACGGCAAATCCCCGCCGACCCGAACGCTTGTGACCAAGGACGGAAAGGCCGCGTTCGTCGAGGCGCAGACCGGGCGCGACGACAGAAGCTACAGCTATTCCTACGCGTTCCTCACCAGCCCTTTGCCGGTCAGCCAGTACAAGTCGACCATCAAGGTCACGGCGAGGGGCGAAGGGGTCTCGGTCGTGACCTGGACCGGAATCTATACGCCCGTCCCGGGCAAGGAAAAGGACGCGATCGACGCCTTGAGCGGCGTCTACGATTCCGGCCTCGCCTCGATCAGGGACAAATTCAAGAAGTAGGCCGGGCGCCCCGGCCGGCTCGATGAGCGCGGACGGCGTCTGCGCTCATCGGGCGCAAGGCGCCGACGTGATCCTCACAACCACGGCGCCGGCGCGTCCATCGCGATCAGCTGCTCGACCTCGATGCGCGGACGCACGACTGCGTACTGGTCGCCCTTCACCAGCACCTCGGGCACCAGCGGCCTCGTATTGTACGTGCCGGCCTGCACTGCGCCATAAGCGCCGGCGGTCATGATGGCGAGGAGATCGCCCGCCTTCGGCGTCGGCAGGGTGCGGTCGAGCGCGAGATAATCGCCGGTCTCGCAAACCGGGCCGACGACATCGGCCGCGATCGTGGCCGCGCCCTTCGCAGGCTGCGTCACCGGCAAAATGTCGTGATGGGCTTCATACAGCGTCGGACGGATCAAATCGTTCATGGCGGCGTCGATGATGACGAAATTCTTGCCGTCGCCATGCTTCACATAGATGACCTTGGCGACGAGGATGCCGGCGTTGCCGACGATCATGCGGCCCGGCTCGAACATCAGCGTGCAGCCGAGATTGTGGCTGACACGCTTGACCATGGCGGCATAGGCGTCGGGCGCCGGCGGCGCCTCGCGGTCCATGTAATAGGGAATGCCGAGGCCGCCGCCGAAATCGACATGCGAGATGTTGTGGCCGTCGGCGCGCAGCGTCTGCACGAATTCGGAGAGGATGCGGAACGCGATCTCCATCTTGGAGAGGTCGGTGATCTGGCTGCCGATATGCACGTCGGTGCCTGTTACCTCGATGCCCGGCAGCTTCGCGGCGCGGGCATAGACCTCGCGGGCATATGCGATCGGAATGCCGAACTTGTTCTCGGACTTGCCGGTCGAGATCTTTGCGTGCGTGCCGGCATCGACGTCCGGATTGACGCGGATCGAGATCCGCGCGGTCTTGCCCGTCTCGGCCGCAAGGCGCGACAGCAGCTCGAGCTCCGGCTCGGATTCGACGTTGAGGCAGAGGATGTCGGCGGCCAGCGCGGCGCGCAGCTCGGCTTCCGTCTTGCCGACGCCGGAGAACAGGATCTTGCTGGCGGGAATGCCGGCGGCCAGCGCGCGCTTCAATTCGCCGCCGGAGACCACGTCGGCGCCAGCCCCCAGCTTGGCCAGCGTGCGCAGCACCGACTGGTTGGAGTTCGCCTTCATGGCGTAGCAGACCAGCACCTTCTCGCCGGCGAAGGCGTCGGTGAAAACGCGATAGTGCCGCTCGAGCGTCGCGGTCGAATAGCAATAGAACGGCGTGCCGACGGTTGCAGCCAGCTCGGACAGGTTCACCGCCTCGGCGTGCAGCACGCCGTTGCGATAGTCAAAATGGTTCATGGCGTTGGCTCAGTTGCCCCAGCCTATCGGCTGGGTCTTTCGTCCAGGAGCGGGTCGAGAATGAACGGTTTCTTCTTGCCCTTGGTCGCCGCCGGTGCGGCGTCCGCACCATAGGTGGGATTGAACACGCTCGGCGTCTTCTGGGCTTCGGTCTCGGTGTCGGTCGGCGGCGCGACGTTCGCCGTGGACGCGCTGGAGGCGGTCGGCGGCAGATCCAGCGGGCCCTTGCGGCCACAGCCGGCAAGCGCGAGCGCCGTCAGGCTCAAGACAATGATGGCCCAACCCGAGCCGGCCGGGCGAAACTTTGACGTCACGACGAAATCCCCACTACGCGCGGCGCACCATACAGAGATTGGCGCGCTCTGGCGAGACCCGGATGACCATGAAACATAAGCGAAATTTTGCCCTCAGCCCAATTTTCGCTCTTTTTCCAGCCGCTTCAACCAGGCCTTGGCCTGCGACGCCACGTTCTTCGGCGCGGTGCCGCCGAAGCTGGTCCGGCTCTTGACCGACGATTCCACCGAGAGCACGCCGAGCACGTCCTTGGTGATGTCAGGCTCGATCGCCTGCATCTCCCTCAGCGGGAGCTCGTGCAGCGCCACGCCGCCCTCGGCGGCTTTCGCGACGATGCGGCCGGTGACGTGATGGGCCTCGCGGAACGGCATCTTCAGCGTCCGCACCAGCCAGTCGGCAAGATCGGTCGCGGTGGCGTAGCCCTCGCCTGCGGCCGCTTTCATCTTCGCCTCATCAGGCACGAGATCGCGAACCATGCCGGTCATGGCGCGGATCGCGAGCGACAGCGCGGCGAAGCCTTCCATGGCGCCCTGCTTGTCCTCCTGCATGTCCTTTTGATAGGCGAGCGGCAGGCCCTTCATGACGATCAGCAGACCGTTGAGCGCGCCGATGACGCGGCCGGTCTTGGCGCGCACCAGCTCGGCGGCATCAGGATTCCGCTTCTGCGGCATGATCGAGGATCCCGTGGTGAACTTGTCGCTGAGGCGGATCATGCCGACCAGCGGCGAGGTCCAGATCACGATCTCCTCGGCAAAGCGCGACATGTGCACGGCGCAGATCGAGGCCGCCGACAGCGTCTCCAGCACGAAGTCGCGATCGGAGACCGCATCGAGCGAGTTCGCCATCGGACGGTCAAAACCGAGCGCCTTCGCCGTGGCGTGGCGGTCGATCGGGAACGAGGTGCCGGCGAGCGCTGCGGCGCCGAGCGGGGATTCGTTCAGCCGCTTGCGCGTGTCCTGGAAACGGCCGCGATCGCGTGCAGCCATCTCGACATAGGCGAGCAGGTGATGACCGAAGGTCACGGGCTGCGCGGTCTGCAGGTGCGTGAAGCCGGGCATGACCGTTCCGGCATGCTCCAGCGCGCGCTCCACCAGCGCCTGCTGGAACGCGGCGAGCGCGGCGTCGGTCTCATCGAGAACGTCGCGGACATAGAGACGGAAATCGGTCGCGACCTGGTCGTTGCGCGAGCGCGCGGTGTGCAGGCGGCCGGCGGCAGGGCCGATCAGCTCGGACAAGCGGCTCTCGACATTCATGTGAATGTCCTCGAGCGCGCGCTTGAATTCGAAGCCGCCCTTGCCGATCTCTGACAAAATCGTGTCTAGACCCTTGCCGATATTTTTCGCATCAGAGGCCGTGATGATGCCCTGTGCGGCCAGCATCGCGGCGTGGGCCTTGGACGCGGCAATGTCCTGGGCAAAGAGGTGACGATCGACGTCGATGGAGACGTTGATCTCTTCCATGATCTCGTCGGGACGTTCCGAGAACCGGCCGCCCCACATCTTGTTGCTCATGATCCCCTGCTCACGCCTTGCTTGCCGCCACCGCACGTTTGCTGGCCGCGGCCCGCCGTATTAAGAGGTCCCTGATAGCCATATCTGCGACCGGATGACAAACGATATGCTGGACCCCAACGACATGCTCGACCAAAGGAAAGCGCGGTCGGCGACGCGCCGGATCCCCGTCGTCATCGCCACCGTGGTGGTCGGGGGCCTGGCTGGCTTTGCCGCGCTGTACGGGCTGGGCCTGAGCCGGGCCCCGTCCGGCGATCCGGCCTGCCGGGCGGCCGTGGCAACAGCCTCGAGGATCGCCCCCCTCGCCCATGGCGAGCTGGCGGCCCTGACCATGGCGAGCACGCCGTTGAAGCTGCCGGACCTCGCCTTCGAGGACGCCGACGGCAAGCCGAAGAAGCTGTCCGACTTCCGCGGCAAGACGCTGCTGGTGAACCTCTGGGCCACCTGGTGCGTGCCCTGCCGCAAGGAGATGCCGGCGCTGGACGAGCTTCAGGGCAAGCTTTCGGGCCCGAATTTCGAGGTGGTGGCGATCAACATCGACACCCGCGACCCCGAGAAGCCCAAGACGTTCCTGAAAGAGGCCAGCCTGACCCGGCTCGGCTATTTCAACGACAAGAAAGCCAAGGTTTTTCAGGATCTTAAAGCTATAGGCAGAGCGCTGGGCATGCCCACCTCGGTGCTGGTTGACCCGCAAGGTTGCGAGATCGCGACGATCGCGGGACCGGCGGAATGGGCAAGCGAGGACGCGCTCAAGCTGATCCGGGCTGCCACGGGCAAAGCCGCCGCATCATTCTAGGAGTTCAGGCGGTGATGTTGAGGTTGCCGCCGACGCCAGCGCCGATATTGGCAAGCGAGGGCTGTCCCGCACCGAGCAGCGTCAGGACGGTGGATTTCTCCGCATCCGCGTTCTGCTTCATCAGTGTCGCCGAGATATTCGACTGCAGTGCGCCTTGCTGAGAGGCCAGCATGCTGCTGACCATCGCCATCATGTCCATTACGCGAACCCTCGTACCGGCTGCAGCCTAGAGGCGAGCGGTTAACGGAAGGTGGAGATTTTGGACGCTTTCGTGGCTCGGACACGAAGCGACACGAAGTGCCGTAGCGTGGGCGCTGCTGGGCCCGGCTCTGCAGCGCACCGCTGAAGAAGCACTGCGCAGCGTCCGCCGCGAAATCGATCAGCGCGTCGGAACCGGCTTGGCGCCGCGGTAGTCGTAGAAGCCGCGCTGGGTCTTGCGGCCGAGCCAGCCCGCCTCGACGTATTTCACCAGCAGCGGGCACGGACGATATTTGGAGTCGGCGAGGCCCTCATGCAGCACCTGCATGATGGAGAGACAGGTATCGAGGCCGATGAAATCGGCGAGCTCCAGCGGGCCCATCGGATGGTGCGCCCCGAGCTTCATCGCCGCGTCGATCGCCTCGACATTACCGACGCCTTCGTACAGCGTGTAAATCGCCTCGTTGATCATCGGCAGCAGGATGCGGTTGACGATGAAAGCCGGGAAATCCTCGGAGACCGCGACCTGCTTGCCGAGCTTGGCGACGAATTCCTTGGACGCCTCGAAGGTCTGGTCGTCGGTGGCGATGCCGCGGATCAGCTCCACCAGCTCCATCAGCGGCACCGGATTCATGAAGTGAATGCCGATGAAGCGTTCGGGCCGGTCGGTGGCGGCGGCGAGCCGCGTGATCGAGATCGAGGAGGTATCGGAGGCGACGATCGCCTCCGGCTTCAACACAGCGCAGAGCTCGTGGAAAATCTTGCGCTTGACCTCTTCCTTCTCGACCGCGGTCTCGATCACGAGATCGCAGTCCGCGAGATCGTCCAGCTTCTCGCCGGCCACGATGCGCGCCATCGCCTTGGCTTTGTCGTCCTCGCTGACGGCCTTCTTGGAGACCTGGCGCGCCAGGTTGCCGTTGATCGTGGCCATGCCTGACTTGAGGCGGTCGGCCGAAATGTCGTTGAGCACCACGTCGAAGCCGGCCAGCGCAGCGACATGCGCGATGCCATTGCCCATCTGCCCCGCGCCGATCACGCCGACCTTCTTGATTACTGCCGCCATAATGTCATCCACCGGAACGGCGCGCTGCTAACCGCGCCTGCCTATCCCCCTGAGCCGGGAGGTCCGATTTAATCAGAACCCGGCCTCGAAACCTAGATTGGATCGCTTCGAAGGCGTGTCCCACGCCAAAGAAAACGCCTCAAAAGCAACACCGGCCGGAGTTTATACCTCCGGCCGGTGTTTTTAACGCGTTTTACTTGCCGAGCTTGCCGAGTTCGGCTGTCAGCTCTGGAACCGCCTGGTAGAGGTCGGCGACCAGGCCGTAATCGGCAACCTGGAAGATCGGCGCGTCCTCGTCCTTGTTGATCGCAACGATCACCTTGGAGTCCTTCATGCCGGCCAGATGCTGGATCGCGCCGGAAATGCCGACGGCGACATAGAGCTCGGGGGCCACGACCTTGCCGGTCTGCCCGACCTGCCAGTCGTTGGGCGCATAGCCGGCATCCACCGCCGCGCGCGAGGCGCCGACGCCGGCGCCAAGCTTGTCGGCCAGCGGCTCGATGTACTTTGCGAAGTTCTCACGGCTCTGCATGGCACGGCCACCGGAGACGATGATCTTCGCCGAGGTCAGCTCGGGACGGTCGCTCTTGGCGACTTCCTCGCCGACGAAGGACGACAGGCCCGGATCGGCGGCCGCTGCGACGCTCTCGACCGAGGCGCTGCCGCCTTCACCCGCTGCTGCGAAGGTGGACGTTCGCACCGTGATGACCTTCTTGGCGTCCTTCGACTTCACGGTCTGGATGGCGTTGCCGGCATAGATCGGGCGCTCATAGGTGTCGGGCGCGACCACCTTGGTGATCTCCGAGACCTGCATGACGTCGAGCAGCGCTGCGACGCGCGGCATCACGTTCTTGAAGCGCGAGGTCGCGGGCGCGACGATCGCGTCATAGGACGACGCCAGCGAGACGATCAGCGCGGCCAGCGGCTCGGCAAGATCGTGCGCGTAGAGGTCGCCCTCAGCGACGAGCACCTTGGCGACACCGGCAAGCTTCGCGGCAGTATCCGCCGCAGCCTTGGTGCCCTGGCCGCCGCCGGCAACCAGCACGTGGACGTCACCGCCGAGCTGGGAAGCTGCGGTCAGCGCCTTGTTGGTGGAGTCCTTGAGGACCTCGTGTTCGTGTTCGGCAATCAGCAACGTCGTCATCAGAGCACCCCGGCTTCGTTCTTGAGCTTCGACACCAGCTCGGCGACGTCCTTGACCTTGACGCCGGCCTTGCGGCCCGCGGGCTCCGTCGTTTTCAGAACTTCGAGGCGTGCGGTGACGTCGACGCCGTAGTCGGCGACGGTCTTGTCCGCGATCGGCTTCTTCTTGGCCTTCATGATGTTTGGCAGCGAGGCGTAGCGCGGCTCGTTGAGACGGAGATCGGTGGTGACGATCGCCGGTCCCTTCAGCTTCACGGTCTGCAAGCCGCCGTCGACTTCGCGGGTGACCTTGAAGTCAGAACCTTCGACTTCGAGCTTCGAGGCAAAGGTCGCCTGCGACCAGCCGAGCAGTGCGGCCAGCATCTGGCCGGTCTGATTGCTGTCGTCGTCGATCGCCTGCTTGCCGAGAATGATCAGGCCCGGCTGCTCTTCGTCCGCAATCTTCTTCAGGATCTTGGCGACGGCGAGCGGCTCGACCGCGCCCTCGGCCTTCACCAGGATGCCGCGATCGGCGCCCATGGCGAGACCGGTGCGGATCGTTTCCGACGCCTGCGCCGGTCCGATCGAGACCACCACGACTTCGGTCGCCTTGCCGGCTTCCTTCAGGCGCAGCGCTTCCTCGACCGCGATTTCGTCGAACGGGTTCATCGACATTTTGACGTTGGCGAGTTCAACGCCCGATCCATCGCTCTTGACGCGGACCTTGACGTTGTAATCGACCACCCGCTTTACCGGCACCAAGACCTTCATCGATCCTCTTTCACTCAATCTGGGAGGGGGCTATCAACTGGCGCGGAACCTAAAGGCCTGATCCGGCCCGGTCAACGCGCGAAAGCCTCTAATTTTGGCCTCCAGAAATGCGCCGCTCAATGGGTCAGCGGTTCTGGCCGGGAACCCAGAGCACGTCGCCGGCGCCGTCATGATTAGCGGCGCGGCTGGCCACGAACAGGAAGTCCGACAGGCGGTTCATATACTGGATGCCAGCTGCTCCGACCGGCTCATTGGGCCGGGCCGCCAGTTCCACCATCACGCGTTCCGCCCTGCGGCAAATCGTGCGGGCGACATGGAGGTAGGCGGCGGCCGGCGTTCCGCCCGGCAGCACGAAGGAGGTCAGCGGCGCCAGCTTGTCGTTGAGCGCGTCGATGTCGCGCTCGAGCCGCTCGACCTGGCTCGCCACCACCCGCAGCCGTTCCGCTTTGCCTTCACGCTCCGGTACCGCAAGGTCCGCGCCGAGGTCGAACAGATCGTTCTGGATGCGGCCAAGCATCGCGTCGAACCCGGGCATATCATGGGTGTGGAGCCGCACCACGCCGATCGCGGCATTGGTCTCGTCCACGGTGCCATAGGCCTCGATGCGCAGATCGTATTTCGGCCGGCGTTCGCCCGAGCCGAGCGCTGTCGTGCCGTCGTCACCGGTTTTCGTATAGATGCGGTTGAGCACGACCATGTTAACGCCCCATCGCCCACACGGCGAGCATCGCGATGACGATCGCCACGAACTGAAGCAGCACGCGCCAGCGCATCAGCTTCTGCGAGGTGTTGGGCGAGCCGCCGCGCATCATGTTGATGAGACCGAGCAGCAGCACCAACGCCACGGCGCCGACCGCGATCGGCAAGATGAAAGTACTCAAGAGCGATGCCATCCAAGGGTAAATAACACCCTGCGCGCCGGTCCGCTATGGCGTTCCCGATCTGGCTTTTAAGCCAATAATATCAGAAGCTAGCTGGATGAATCTGGATTTGCGGGAATTGCCCATCCTCTTCGCCCCTCCCCGTTCGCGGGGTGAGGCCGGAATGCGCTCCGCGCACGCGGGAAGAGGAAGTGACGACAGCAGTGTGGGTGGCGCGTGAAGGCGCTCCGCACCATCTACCTCGTCGTGATGGACGCGTTCTACACGTTCCTGGCCGACGATGGCTGGGCGATCGCGAGCCATATCGCGCTGTCGACGCTGATGGCGCTGTTCCCGTTCCTGATCGTGCTGACCTCGCTCGCCGGCTTCTTCGGCTCCAAGGAACTCGCCGACCAGGCCGCAAGCCTGATGCTTCAGGTCTGGCCCAAGCAAGTCTCCGATTCAATCTCGGGCGAGGTGCACGACGTGCTGACCACGACCCGCTCCGGCGTGCTGACCGTCGGCGCGATGCTGTCGGTCTACTTCGCCTCGAACGGCGTCGAGGCGCTGCGGGTCGCACTCAACCGCGCCTATGCGGTGGTCGAGATGCGGCGCTGGTACTGGCTGCGCTTGGAGTCGATCGGCTACACGCTGGTCGCCGCCTTCACCGCACTCGCCATGGCGTTCCTGATCGTGCTCGGGCCGCTCCTCATCGAGGCGGCGCGGCGCCACATTCCGCTGTTCGTCGAATCCAATGAGAGCATCCTCACCTGGCTGCGCTACGGCATCACCGTGGGTGCGCTGGTAGTGGCGCTGCTCATCCTGCACGCCTGGCTGCCGGCGGGGCGGCGCGGTTTCTTCCAGATCCTGCCCGGCATCGTCTTCACCATCGTGGCGTCGCTGATATCGGGCATCGTGTTCGGGCAATATCTGGCGCGCTTCGCCAACAACTACGTGACGATGTATGCGGGGCTCGCCTCGGTGATCATCGCGCTGGTGTTTCTGTACTTCATCGCCGCAATCTTCGTTTACGGCGGCGAGCTCAACGCCGCGATCATCAAGTCGCGGCTTCCTCACGGCGTGTCGCTTCAAGCAGCGCAGTCGCTAAAGCCCGCGGAGACACAGGCTTGACCAGAAAGGCGTCGGCGCCGGCCTCGCGTGAGGCGACTTCGTCTTCGCCGCGACCGGACACCCCGATGATGGGGATCTGAGCCAGCGGCGTCGCCATGGTGCGGATCCGCCTGATCGCCTCGACGCCATTGATGCCCGGCAGCACCATATCCATCAGCACCGCATCGAAGGCGCCCTGCGCGAGCCGGTTCACCGCGTCCTCGCCGCGCCCGATGAACTCGGCATGATGGCCAAGCTCGGTCAGGATGGTGTTGAGCACGACGCGGCCGAACGGATTGTCCTCGACGCTGAGCACTCGCAGCGCCGCGACCGCATCCACCTCGGCTTCGCCCTTCGCCTTGCGGGACCTGCCCGATCCCGTCGCATCCACCGACACCGTCAACGTGAAGGTGGCGCCGCCGCCGGGTCGCGGTGCGACCGTGATGTCACCCCCCATCGCGCGCGCCAGTTGCTTCACCGAGGACAGGCCCAGGCCAGCGCCGCCGAACCGCGAGGCAATGGCGACATTGGCCTGGGTAAACGGGCGGAACAGCCGCTTGATCTCGGCCATGGTGAGGCCGATGCCGCTGTCGGACACCGCGAAGGCGACACCGACTCTGCCTTTGCCCTTTGCTTTGCCCTTGCTCTTGGCGGAACGCCAAGGCGCGACCGCGAGCGCCACGCCGCCTCGCTCGGTGAATTTCACGGCATTGTCGATCAGGTTCTCGAGCGCGGCGCGCAGGCGGACGGGATCACCGACCACCAGCCCCGGCAGCTTCTCGGAGATATCGACCTCGGCCTGGAGACCCTTGGCCGCGGCGCGACCGGCCAGCGAATCGCCGGCGTTGCGGGCGAGCGTCCGCAGGTTGAACAAATCCTGCCGCAGCGTGCTTCCATTCTTCGCGGCCCCCTTGCCGGTTCTGGCGGCGTCCACGAACAGGGTGGCAAGGCTCGCCAGATGCTCAGCGCCGGCCTTGATCGTGTCGGCCCAGCGCCGTTCCCGTTCACCGAGATCGGAGGTCGCGAGCAGGTCGCTGATCGCGAGAATGCCGGTCAGGGGGGTGCGGACCTCATGGGCAAAGGCGGCAAGCGCGGCGTGGACCACGTCCGGCGCGACCTGCTTGGTGCCGCGCTTGCGCACCGTGGCGGCCGCCCCGGACCGCTTCCGAGGCGGTCGCCTGGACGTCCGCGTGGTGCGCGCTGCGCGCGATTTCGCCGCCATAAATCCCCTTCGAAGTATCCGCTTCGAACCCCGGTCTCGTCGGCAAGCATGGCACGGCGGAACACCCGGAGTCACGGCGGCGTTTGGCTAAACCCCAGAGAAACTTAACCTAATCCCACCAACTGGCGGATACCGGCGGCCGTGGCGCCGGCAGCGCGCAGTTCACGAAGGCCGGTCGAGCTGGTTGATTTCGACAGCTTCCGACCGGCCTCGTCGCGAAGTAGCCCATGGTGGCGGTAGAGGGGTTCGGGCAGGCGGAGCAGAACCTGCAGCAAGCGGTGGACCGAGGTGGCGTGGAACAGGTCCTGGCCCCGCACGACCTCGCTCACGTCCTGGAGCGCATCGTCGACGACGACGGACAGATGGTAGCTTGTCAGCGTCTCCTTGCGGGCCACGATCACGTCGCCCCAGGCCTCCGGTCGCGCCGGGACGATGCCGCGCTCGCCGTCGGATCCCTCGCCCAACTCGTTCCAGGTCAGGCCGGCGGCGCGGCGGCACGCGGCCGCCATATCGAGCCGAAGCGCATAAGGCGCGCCGGACTCGATCAGCCGGTCGCGCTCGTCGGTGGACAGCGATTTGGCGTCGCCGGGATAGAGCGGCGCGCCGTCGGGATCGCGCGGCCACGGCCCGTCCGCTTCACGCGTCGCAACCAGCCTTGCGATCTCGGCGCGGCTTTCGAAGGCGGGATAGACCAGGCCGAACGCGGAGAGCCTGTCCAGCGCCGCGCGATACTCGCCGTGATGCTCCGACTGCCGCCGCACCGGCGTCTCCCAGGCGATGCAGAGCCAGGCGAGATCTTCGTAGATCGCCGCCTCATATTCCGGCCGGCAGCGCATCGCATCGATGTCCTCGATCCGCAGCAACAGCCGTCCGCCGGTCTCGCGCGCGCAGTCGAAGTTGAGCAGCGCCGAATAGGCGTGGCCAAGATGCAGGAAGCCGTTCGGGCTCGGGGCAAATCGGAAAACGGGTGGCATAGATTCTCGCGAGACTTGTCATTGCCGGCTTGACCCGGCAATCCATCTTCCAGGACTCTGGTCCCGCCTGCGCCGAAGGCTTCGGCGGGCTTCCGGTATTGAGCCGGCGTAGCTTTAGCAGAGACGGCAAGCCCGCGCATGACGAGTTGAGCAAGCAATGACCATCCACCTCGAAACCCAGTCGGATCTCGAAGAGGCCGTCCACGCGCTCGTCAAGCGCGATCCGCGCCTGAAGCCCGTGCTCGCGACTGCCGGCATGCCGGCGTTGCGGCGGCGCGAGCCGGGCTTTGCCGGGATCGCGCACATCGTCTGCGGGCAGCAACTCTCGACCGCGAGCGCCGCGGCGATCTGGGGACGGCTATCGGCCGCGTTCGACCCGTTCGACCATGAGGCGGTGCGCCGCGCCCGCACCGACCGGCTGGGGCGGCTCGGCCTGTCCGCCGCCAAGATCAAGACGCTGAAACATCTTGCGCGCGAGATCACCGCGCAGCGGCTGAACCTCGAGGTGCTCGCCGAAGAGGATGCCGACGCCGCGCATCACACGCTGATCTCGCTGCCCGGCATCGGGCCCTGGACCGCGGACGTCTATCTGCTGTTCTGCCTCGGCCATGGCGACGCCTGGCCGGCCGGTGACCTCGCCGTGCAGGAAGGCATCCGCATCGGGCTCGGCTTGCAGGCGCGGCCGACGGAGAAGCAGATGACGCCGCTCGCCGAACCCTGGCGCCCCTTGCGCGGCGCGGCGGCGCATCTGTGGTGGAGCTATTATCGCGCCATGAAGAAGCGCGAGGGCGTGCTCACGGCGTGAGCAACCAAACAACGTTTAAAACTATGTTACCGTTGCAAACGGCGCGCGTGAACGATTGAGATGTCGGCGCGAACAAGAGCCGGGATCGACATCATGACAGCCACCGACTTCATCGTGACGCGAAACGATTTCGAAACCTGCAAGGTGATCGCGACTGAGCTTCCCGGCGCGGATGCGCTGCCGCCTGACGCCCTGCTCGTGAAGGTCGACCGGTTCGCCTTCACCGCCAACAACATCACTTACGCGGTGCTGGGCGACGAGTTGAAATACTGGCAGCTCTTTCCCGCGCCGGCCGGTTTTGGCAACATTCCGGTGTGGGGCTTTGGCGAAGTGATCGCCTCCAGGCATCCGAACGTCGCAATGGGCGAGCGCCTGTTCGGCTATTTCCCGATGGCGACGCATCTCGTCATTGAGGCCACCGACGTCAGCAAGCGCGGCCTGCGCGACGGTGCCGCGCACCGGCAAGGCGTGGCGCCGGTCTACAATGCCTATGCGCGCGTCACGGACGATCCCGCTTACGCCGGGCGGCAAGGCGACTATCAGGCGCTGCTGCGGCCACTGTTCATGCTGTCGTTCCTCGTCGACGATTTTCTAGCCGAGAACGACGATTTTGGCGCGCGCGCTGTGCTGCTGTCGAGCGCCTCGAGCAAGAAGCGTTCGGGCTCGCGCATGTCCTGCACACGCGCGGCCGCAGGGTGATCGGACTGACATCGGCTGGGAACACGAGTTTTGTCACGTCGCTCGGCTGCTTTGACGAGGTCGTCACCTATGACCGCGTGACGTCGCTGCCGCCGGACGTTCCCGTCGCCTTTGTCGACATGGCCGGCAACAGCGCGCTACGCGACACGCTGCACCGGCATTTTGGTGAGCAGATGAAATGCTCGGTGCGCGTCGGATTGACGCATCGCGCCACCGATACCGACGAGGGCGAGATGCCCGGCGCAAAGCCGCGCTGGTTCTTTGCCCCCGACCAGATCCGCAAGCGCGCCAAGGAATGGGGCCCTGGCGGAATCGAGCAGCGCTTTGGCGCGGCATGGTCAGGGTTCGCGCCGCTGCTGGAGAGATGGCTGACCGTGGTGGAAAGCCGCGGACCTGAGGCGGTGGTCTACCTCGACACGCTGAAGGGCCGTATTCCGCCTGAGCAGGGCCATATGCTTTCGCTGCTCGGGTAAACCGCTTTTGGCGTAGGCTTATCCAGTATAGCGTCGACCCTCAGAGGAAGCGCCGCGAAGACGGCAAGAGGTCGCGCATGCTCGACAAGACCAAGGATATCTCTGCATCTGCGCAGGTCTGGCTTGATCAGTTCGAGCGCACGCTGGGTGAAGCCGGCACGCTGGATGGGCTGTTCCTCGTCGAAAGCTATTGGCGCGATGTGCTGGCGCTAAGCTGGAACCTACAAACAATCACAGGCCGCGATGCGATCGCTGACGCACTGACAGCGCTTGCACCGGAGACGGCGGCGGTCAGCTTCAAGATCGCGCCGAACCGTGCACCGCCGCGCTGGGTGACTCGCACCGGCATCAACAATATCGAGGCCATTTTCGATTTCGAGACCGCGCTCAGCCGCGGCAGCGGCATTTTGCGGCTGGTTCCCGATGCGGCCGACGGCGACAGGTTGAAGGCATGGACACTGCTGACCGCCCTCGACGAATTGAAAGGCTTCGAGGAACAGCTCGGCACCTCGCGGCCACGCGGCCAGGCCTATTCGCGCGATTTCCGCGGACCGAACTGGCTCGACCTGCGCAACGCCTCGCGCGACTACGCCGATCGCGATCCCGCGGTGCTGGTGGTCGGCGGCGGCCAGGCCGGCCTCGCCATCGCGGCAAGGTTGAAGCAGTTGAAGGTCGACACGCTGATCGTCGATCGCGAGGCGCGGATCGGGGACAATTGGCGCAAGCGCTATCATGCGCTCACCCTGCACAACCAGGTGCAGGTCAATCATTTGCCCTACATGCCGTTTCCACCGAGTTGGCCGACCTACATTCCCAAGGACAAGCTCGCCAACTGGTTCGAAACATATGTCGATGCGATGGAGCTGAATTTTTGGACCGGCACCCAATTCGAAGGCGGCGCCTACGACGACGCGCAAGGGCACTGGACGGTGACGCTGCGGCGCGCCGACGGCAGCAAGCGCACCATGCATCCGCGCCATGTGGTGATGGCGACCGGCGTCAGCGGCATCGCAAATGTGCCGAATATTCCGACCCTCGATAACTTCAAGGGCACGCTGCTGCATTCCAGCCGCTACGAGGACGGCGAGAACTGGACAGGCAGGCGCGCCATCGTCATCGGCACCGGCAACAGCGGCCACGACATCGCGCAGGACCTCTACTCCAGCGGCGCCGACGTGACGCTGGTGCAGCGTTCGCCCACGCTGGTCACCAACATCGAGCCGTCGGCCCAGCTCGCTTATGCGACCTACAATGAGGGCACGCTCGACGACAACGATCTGATCGCGACCTCGATGCCGACGCCGCTCGCGAAGAAGACCCATATGATGCTGACGAAGCAGTCGAAGGAGCTCGACAAGGAGCTGCTCGACGGCCTCTCCCGCGTCGGCTTCAAGCTCGATTTCGGCGAGGCCGGCACCGGCTGGCAGTTCAAATACCTCACCCGCGGCGGCGGCTATTATTTCAACGTCGGCTGCTCCAACCTCATCGTCGAGGGCGCGATCAAGCTCAGGCAGTTTTCCGACGTCGAGGGTTTCGTCACCGAGGGCGCGCGGATGAAGGACGGCACGATCATCGCCGCCGATCTGATCGTGCTTTCCACCGGCTACAAGCCGCAGGAATATCTGGTGCGGAAGCTGTTCGGCGACGGCGTTGCCGATCGCGTCGGCCCGGTCTGGGGTTTCGGCGACGGCTTCGAGCTGCGCAACATGTATGCGCGCACGCGGCAGCCGGGCCTGTGGTTCATCGCCGGCAGCCTCGCGCAATGCCGGATCAACTCGAAATATCTCGCGCTCCAGATCAAGGCGATCGAGGAGGGGATTTTGGGGCGTGAGGTGAGTGCCGCTTAGGCCTCGTCATTGCGAGCTCAGCTGAAACGAACAAGAGGGAAAAACCAATGCCAGCCATTCTCGGCACCGGCGAGCACCGCTACCGCGTCGTCGAAAACTTCGCAAAGCTGCCGGACGGCTGGCAGCTCACCGACGTCGCTTCGGTCGCGGTGGACAGCAAGGACCGCGTCTACGTCTTCAACCGCGGCGCCCATCCGATGGTGGTGCTGGACCGCGAGGGCAATTTTTTGCGCAGCTGGGGTGAAGGTCTGTTCTCGCGCGCGCACGGCCTGCACATCGACGCCGACGACAATCTCTATTGCACCGACGACGGCGACCACACCGTGCGCAAATGCACCACCGACGGCAAGGTGCTGCGGACGATCGGCATCCCCGAGAAACCGTCCCCGTTCATGAGCGGCGAGCCCTTCCACCGCTGCACCCACACCGCGCTGTCGCCGAAGGGCGAGATCTACGTCTCCGACGGCTATGGCAATGCGCGCGTGCACAAGTTCACGCCGGACGGCAAGCTCCTCAAGAGCTGGGGCGAGCCCGGCACCGATCCCGGCCAGTTCAACATCGTGCACAACATCGCCACCGACGCCGACGGTTTTGTCTATGTCGCCGACCGCGAGAACCATCGCGTGCAGGTGTTCGATGGCGAGGGCAAGTACGAGACGCAGTGGAACAATCTTCACCGGCCCTGCGCGCTGTGCTGCTGTGGCGGGGGCAAGAGCCCGACCTTCGTGATCGGCGAGCTCGGCCCCGGCCTTGCCATCAACCGCGATGTGCCCAATCTCGGCCCGCGGCTCTCGATCGTGGACGCCAAGGGCAAGCGCATCGCGCGGCTCGGCGGCGAGGAAGGGCCGGGCGTTGCGAGCGGAAAATTTCTGGCGCCACACGGCATCGCGCTGGATTCCAGGGGCGACATCTATGTCGGCGAGGTCGGCGTCACCAACTGGGAGACCAGCTTTCCGGGCGGGGAGATGCCGGCCGCGGTCCGCACGACACGGTGTTTGCAGAAGCTGGAGCGGGTGCGGGAGTAGTTGCGCGGGCAAGCCCCGATGCGCTGTCAGGTCGATCCTGCCTCCCGCCGTGGCCCCCGCCCCAAAATCACGGCGTTTTTGGTCGCTTTGCCACCCCGCCGCCGCATTGCTTGCGCCTGAATAAGTCGCTCAACGGGCTTCACAATCCCGTCACGCTGCATGTAGTATGTCAATACATGCTGCTTCGCAGCGTACATGGAGGCCGGGAGCGTTACTTGAACGCACATGTCTCGCAAGGCAGTTGGCCGGTGTTGGTGCTGAATGCGGACTTCCGGCCGCTGAGTTACTACCCGCTGTCTTTGTGGTCGTGGCAGGACGCGATCAAGGCGGTGTTCCTCGACCGCGTCAACATCGTCGCGCATTACGATCAGGCGGTCCATAGTCCCACGCTGCAAATGCAGCTGCCGAGCGTCGTCTCGCTCAAATCCTTCGTCAAGCCGACCACACATCCCGCCTTCACCCGATTCAACGTCTTCCTGCGCGATCGCTTCAACTGCCAATATTGCGGCTCGCCCGAAGACCTCACCTTCGACCACATCGTCCCGCGCAGCAAAGGCGGCCAGACCACCTGGGAGAACGTGGTCGCGGCCTGCTCGCCCTGCAATCTGCGCAAGGGCAATCTCACGCCGGTTCAGGCCAAGATGTTTCCGCGCCAGCACGCCTTCGCCCCAACCGTGCACCAGCTCCACCGCAACGGCCGGCTGTTCCCGCCGAACTACCTGCACGACAGCTGGCTGGATTATCTCTACTGGGATACGGAGCTGGATCCGTAGGATTGGCGTCCGGTTTCACACCCCGATCGCATTCCGCGCCACCACATCACGGTAGAACGCCGCGCTCAGCTTTGGCACCCTCGCCTGCGTCTCGAAGTCGACCCGGTACAGGCCAAACCGCTTCCCATAACCAAAAATCCACTCGAAATTGTCCATCAGGCTCCAGAGGAAATAGCCGCGGATCGGCACGCCCTCGGCGACCGCGCGCTGCATCTGGGTCAGGTAATTGCGCAGGAACATGATGCGGTCGAGATCGTAGACCTGGCCGTCGGCGGCGACCTTGTCTTCGGACGAGGTCCCGTTCTCGCTGATGTAGATGGTGTCGATGTTCCAGATTTTCGCGGCGATGCGCGGCGCCCAGTAGATCACCTCGGGGCCGACGCGGAGCCATTCCGAATTCATGTGCGGGAACGAAGTCGGGAACGGCAGCACGCGGAAGCCGGGCGCGCGATCGGAGGCCGTGACGTAATATTGCGGCGCGTAGATGTTGAGGCCGACGAAGTCGTTCGGCGTGCCGATGATCTTCAATTCCTCAGGCGTGAATTTCGGCGCGTGCGCCCCCGCATAGGCGAGGAAGCCGTCGGTGTATTTGCCCTCCAGCACCACACCGAGGAAGCCGGCATTGAGCTCGCGCGTCGCGATCTCGGCAGCGCGGATGTTTTCGGGCGTGGCGATCGCCGGCACGCAGGCTGCGATGTTCTCGGCCGCGCCGACGCGGGTGCCGGCGCGCGCCGAGGCGCGGATCGCCTGCACCGCGAGCCCGTGCGCCAGCGCGACGTGATGGCGGGCCTGGTTCAGCTGCGCGGTCGGCAGCTTGAGGCCGGGCGCGTCGATGCCCCAGCCATAGCCGAAATTCACGAAGCGCCCGACCTCGTTCACGGTGAAGATGTTCTTCACGCGATCGGTCAGGCGTGCGGCGACGTACGCAGCGTAGTCGGCAAAGGCCTTTGAGGTATCGCTCGACCCCCAGCCACCGATGCGGTCCTGGAGCGCCTGGGGCAGGTCCCAGTGATAGAGCGTCGCATAAGGCTCGACGCCGTTCGCAAGCAGCTCGTCGACGAGGCGATTGTAGAAATCGAGCCCCTTGGCATTGGGCTGCCCTGCGCCGTCCGGAAATACCCGCGGCCATGCGATCGAGAAGCGGTAGGCCTTGACACCGAGCGCCTTGATCAGCGCGACGTCGTCCCTGTAGCGATGATAGTGCTCGTTGGCACGGTCGCCGGTGGTGCCGTCCTCGATCTTGCCGGGCGTGTGGCTAAAGATGTCCCAGATCGACTTGCCGCGGCCGTCCTCGTCGACGGCACCTTCGATCTGGTAGGACGAGGTCGCCGTCCCCCACAGAAAATCCTTCGGGAAGCGCGCCGGCGCGTGACGCTCGGTCGATGCGGGCGTTTCATTCTCCGCAGCCCTGGCACCCGCCGCCACCCCAGCCGCGGCGAGGCCCGCGAGCTTTGCAAAAGTGCGCCGCGAGAAACCAGTTGCCATTGCTATCTCCGCGCCTGCTCCATATCGATCTGATAGGCGGAAATCCGGTCGATCTCGAATGCGATGCTCGGTGGCGATTCCGCGTCGACCGGACCGACGCCGAGAAAGAATTTCGATCCGATCGCGAGATTGACGATCATGTACATGGGATCGTCGAAGCCGATCGGCACCTTGATGTCGGACACCGGCCTGCGGTCGATGAAATAGACCAGGCGATCCTCTGCCCACAGCACACCGTAAGCGTGGAATGCGCTCGAGGCGTCGCCAACCGCAAAATCGAAGCCGCAGGACTGGATCTTCTGGGTCGAGGGAATTCGCCAATGTGTCGTCATCACGAGATCACCCGCCTTTTCGCCGCGCCCCTCCAGCACGTCGACCTCCGGCGGCCAGCCACCGTCATCCGCCAGCATCCAGAACGCCGGCCACACCGCATGCCCGACCGGCACCTTGGCGCGGATTTCGAAATAGCCGTGCTTCTGCGCGAACGTACCCTGGGTCGTCAGGATTCCGGAGATGTACTCGTTGTTGAACAGCACCGGTTTCAATTCCGGCGGCGTGCGGCTGGCGACGATCGACAGCACGCCGTCCTTGACCTTGAACGGATCGAGCCCGAGCGGCGCCGCGGCACGCCCCGCGTAGCGGGGATCGACATAGATCTGCTGCTCGCCATTGGCGCTGGTCTTGCGCTTGAAGTCGGAGCCGTCGCCGCCCCAGTAGCGCGCCTCCGGCCACGCCGCGCCGCCGGCGTAGTGCGGCACCCAGCGTCCGGTCGCCAGCGGATGCTCGTCAAAATCCTCGTTGAAGGTCCGGCGCAGCGGCAGGAACACGAGCGAGGCCGGATTGACCGTCTCCAGCCGGCGGCAGTCGATGGTGGATGGATCGGTTGTCACCTGCAGCGACATGCTCGCCGGCGCACCATCAAGATCGTCCTGCGCGATGCCTGGCGCAGGCACGACGCAGAGACCGATCGCCGCCAGAGCGCCCCTCGTCCAACGCTCGATCATCACCGCACTTCGAAGATTCCGGAGGAATGGCCGAGGTTAGCTCGCTCGCATCGGGACGGGCAAGAGCAGCGACGCGACGCTGCGCCAATTCGGAGCGCCCGCCCGGACACGCGACCCACATTTCCGTGCACTTGCAAAAAAATGGACCACCGCCCATGGGCAGCGTCCAGCAGGCGAGCGCAGGCTCTCGCCGGGGACGGAACCCGAAGCGCCGGCATCCGTTCAGAGTCGAGGCCGGATGTCTCGCGAGTGCCGACTGTCTGCGACAGAGGTATCCGGCGCCGCCACAGCACAAGGGGAGAATAGTCATGCCCACGAGCGAGACAGATCACGTCTACAAGATGCTGGAACTGGTCGGATCGTCCGAGACCTCGATCGAGGACGCGATCAAGAACGCGGTCAGCCGTGCCGCCAAGACCGTCCGTGAGATGAAATGGTTCGAGGTTGTGCAGACGCGCGGCCACATCGAGAACGGCGCCGTCCGCCACTACCAGGTCACGTTGCGCGTCGGCTTCACACTGGATGGATGATACGGCGACGCCCGGCGAAACCGTCACGCCGCGGCGACGTGGTTAACAATCGCCGACGGGCGTCGATCAAGATATCGGCAACTCCCTCCGGCCGAATACGGGCTCCGCACAATCATCGCGGATGTTGCAACAGGCCGTTAAGACCAAAGTGAGAGGTTTGCACCGATTTGGAGCAAGCCCGATGGTCACGAGCCGCGAACTCGCCAAGACGCGCCTTCCGCTCTGGGCGGCGGGTTTCGTCGTGCTGATTTGCGTGGCGATCCTCGGCTTGAGCGGCTGGCGCGAATGGGAGACCCGCAATGCCGAACTCAGGAACGCCGAGATCGACGTCGCCAATCTGGCGCATTCGCTGATTCAGCACGCGGACGACACGTTCGAACTCGTCGATACGATCCTCGTGGGGCTGGTCCACCGGCTCGAACTCGACGGCACGGGTCCGGACACGATTGCAAAGCTTCAGGCCTATCTGCCGACACGCAAATCAGCGGACCGCATCCGCGGCATCTTCGTCTATGACGCGACCGGCCGGTGGCTTGCCACGACTGAGCGCATCGACTTCTCCAAGCTCAACAACAGCGACCGCGAATATTTCCAGCGCCATCGCGACTCGCCGGAGACGGGCACGCTGATCGGACCGCCCGTCAAGAGCCGAGCCGGGGGCCAATGGATCGTCACCGCGTCCCGCCGGATCAACGATCCCGACGGCGGCTTCGCCGGCGTTGTCCTGCTCACGATCGACGTCGGCTATTTCGTCAAGTTCTACGAGCGATTCGACATCGGTCCGAACGGCTCGGCATCGTTGCTCAACAATAGCGGCATCATGCTGGCGCGCAGCCGCGACGACAGTGGTGCCTTTGTCGGACGCGACCTGTCCAATGCGCCCTTGTTCAAGGGTTGGGAAAGCCGTCCCGCCGCGGCAGTCTACTATTTCAAGTCGCCGCTCGATGGCGTGCAGCGGCTGAGCTACTACCAGCGCAGCAGCCGCTATCCCCTGATGGTGCTGGCGAGCAAGTCGCAGGACGACGTGCTGGCGCCCTGGCGGCGCGCCGCAGCTGCGCGCACGACCTTCGTCCTCGGCCTCGTGCTGCTGATCGCGGTGATCGGCTTCTACCTGGTCCGTCAGCTCGTGCAGCGGCAGCGCATGGCCCAGGCGCTGGTCGCCAAGGAAGCGAATTTCCGCCTGTTGGCCGAGCAGTCCAGCGACATGGTGACCCGGATCGGGCTGGATAACCGGCTGCTCTACGTCTCTCCCTCGTGCGTGCGCATCACCGGCTGGTCCGCCGACGAACTGCTGGCCACCTCGGCCCTGGCCGGCATTCACGCCGACGATATGGAGCGGGTCGAGCAGGCCATCGCCGCGCTGAAAAATGGCGAGGCCGAGGAGGCGCGGTTCGTCTATCGTCAGCGCCATCGCGACAAGGGCGAGATCTGGGCCGAGGCGGCGCTGCACGTGACCCTGGCGTCGGACAGCGGTGAGATCGACGGCGTCGTCGCAGTGGTGCGCGACATGACCGAGCAGAAGGATCTTCAGGACAAACTCGCCTCGCTTGCAACGACCGACGGCCTTACCGGCCTCGCCAACCGGCGCGCATTCGACGAACGCCTCGCCGACGAATGGGCGCGCGCCCGGCGCGACGGCACGCAGCTGTCGCTCCTGCTGATCGATGTCGACCATTTCAAGAAGTTCAACGACCATTACGGACATCTGGCAGGCGACGGGTGCCTGCGCGCGCTGGGCCGGATCCTGACCGCCCAGGCCAAGCGCCCGGCCGACCTCGCGGCGCGGTACGGCGGCGAGGAATTCGCGGTGCTGTTGCCGAACACCGGCCCGGATGGGTGCGCCGAGGTCGGCGAAGGGATTCGCCAGGCGCTGCACGATATCGCCATGCTGCATGCGCAAAATCCGCCTTCCCGCCTGGTGACTGCAAGCGTTGGCGCCGCGACGAGTCTTCCGTCCCAAACCACGACGGACTGCAGCACGCTGGTCGCCGCCGCCGATCGCGCCCTCTACGCCGCCAAGGACAATGGCCGTGACCGGCTGGTGATGTCGGGACAGGTGGTTCCCTGGCCCGCGAGGAGCGCTTGACGGGATTTGACCGTTGCTCCGGATTTGTCGGCCGCGCTCCAGCGGGGTATGGCTTGGATCACGGCCGGATATCCGGCTAATCCGCGAGTGCCGCTGTGACTGATGGGATCAAGCTCGTCCTCTTCGACATGGACAATGTTCTCTGCGAGTACGACAGGGGAAAGCGCGTCGCATGCCTGGCGGAGCTTGCAGGAGCCACCAGCGACTTCGTCCACAAGGCGATCTGGGAAAGCGGCTTCGAGCTGCTCGGCGATTCCGGCACTCTCGATGCCGCGGACTACTTGCGAGGCTTCGGCGGGCGCATCGGCTATCCGCTGTCACTGGACGAGTGGGTCGAAGCGCGGCGCCGTTCAATGCAGGTCGATCGCGCGATGCTGGAGATTGCCGGCAGCTTGCGTAAAACCGTCGACATAGCGGTCCTGACCAACAACACCACGCTGGTCGCCGACCACATCGACACGCTGCTGCCGGACTTGCGTCCGCTGTTCGGCTCGCGAATCTACACCTCGGCCCAATTCAAGGCAGCAAAGCCGGACCCGCGCTGCTACCGTCTCTGCCTGTCGGAGCTCAACGTGAGGCCGGAGAGCGTCCTGTTCGTCGACGATCTCGCAGCCAATGTCGCCGGTGCGCGCGAGGCGGGTCTGTTCGCGCATCACCATACGTCAGTGGAGACTTTCAGGCAGGCCCTTTCGGAGCATGGCCTGCTTCACGAATGAATACGCGCTCCGCTTTCCCCGGCCTCACGCCAGATGGCACGCCACAAAATGCCCGCCTGCGCCTTCCCTCAGCTCCGGTGCGCTCTCCGAACAGCGCGGCTGGGCGATCGGACAGCGGGTGTGGAAGTGGCAGCCTGACGGCGGCTTCATCGGGCTCGGCACGTCGCCCTTGAGGCGGATGCGCTCGCGCTTGAGCTTGGGGTCGGGCACCGGCACCGCTGATAACAGCGCCCTGGTGTAGGGATGCTGCGGATTGCGGTAGAGGTCGCTGGCCTTGGCGAGCTCGACGATACGGCCGAGATACATCACCGCGACACGATCGGAGATGTGCTCGACTACCGACAAATCGTGCGCGACGAAGAGATAGGTGAGGTTCAGCTCGGCCTGGAGATCTTCCAGCAGGTTGATGACCTGCGCCTGGATCGAGACATCGAGCGCGGACACCGGTTCGTCGCAGACGATCAGCTTCGGCTCGACCGCAAGCGCGCGGGCGATGACGATGCGCTGGCGCTGGCCGCCGGAAAACTCATGCGGATAGCGGCGCATGTGCTCGGCCTTGAGCCCCACCTTGACCAGCAGGCTCGCGACGCGATCTTCACGCTCCTTGGCCGACGATCCAAGCTTATGGATGATCAGCGCCTCGCCGAGAATGGCGCCGACCGTCATGCGCGGGTTGAGCGAGGCGAACGGGTCCTGGAACACCAGCTGCATGTTCCGCCGCATGGCGCGCAAATCGGTGCCGCCGAGCTGGCGCACGTCCTGGCCGTCGAACACCACCTCGCCGGCGGTCGGCTCGATCAGGCGCAACACGCAGCGACCCGTCGTCGACTTGCCGCAGCCGGATTCGCCGACGAGGCCGAGCGTCTCGCCGCGGTTGACCGAGAACGAGACCCCGTCGACGGCGTAAACGCTGCCGACCTGGCGCGACAGCAGGCCGCCGTGCACGGGGAAATATTTCTTCAGTCCGCTGACGCGCAGCAAGGGTTCGCTCATGCTGCACCTTCCAACTGCGTATCTCCCAGATGACAGGCCATGCGGTGGCCGGGCGCGATCTGGCGCAGCAGCGGCTCCTTCTCGGTGCAGACGCTCATGGCGTGGCGGCAACGCGGGGCGAAGCGGCAGCCGACCGGCGGATTGATCAGGATCGGCACCGAGCCGCCGATCGCCTCCAGGCGCGTCTTGTGCTCGCTGTCGAGATCGATGCGCGGGATCGAGCGGATTAGCCCTTGCGTATAGGGATGGCCGGGATTGCCGAAGAGGTCGTCGACAGGCGCCTCCTCCACCACCTTGCCGGCATACATCACGACGACGCGCTGCGCGGTCTCGGCGACGACGCCCATCGCATGGGTGATCAGCATCACCGCCATGCCGAAGCGTTCCTTCATGTCCTGGAGCAGGTCGAGGATCTGCGCCTGGATGGTGACGTCGAGGGCCGTGGTGGGCTCGTCGGCGATGATCAGCTTTGGCTTGCAGGCGAGCGCCATCGCGATCATCACGCGCTGGCGCATGCCGCCGGAGAATTGGTGCGGATAGTTGTGCACACGGCCTTCGGCGTTGGGAATCTGCACCAGCTTCAACATCTCGATGGTGCGCTCGAGCGCCTGCTTCCTGGTCACCGCTTCGTGGCGGCGCAGGCTCTCGGCGATCTGTTCGCCAACCGTGAGAACCGGATTGAGCGAGGTCATCGGCTCCTGGAAGATGAAGCCGATCTCCTTGGCTCTGATCTCGTCGAGCTGACTGCTCGTCAGCGGCACCAGATCGCGGCCCTCGAAGATGATCTCGCCCGCCGCGATGCGGCCCGGCGGCATCGCGATCAGCTTCAGGATCGACATCGCGGTGACGGTCTTGCCGCAGCCGGATTCGCCGACGACACAGAGCGTCTCGCCCCTGTTGATGGAGATGTCGACGCCGTCGACGGCCTGGAGGATGCCGTCGTCGGTGGAGAAGTGGGTTTTCAGTCCCTTGATCTCGAGCAGCGGCGCCATCAGATCACCCGTCGCGCATCGAGTGCGTCACGCAGGCCGTCGCCGATGAAGTTGATGGCGACCACCGCGATGAAGATCGCGCCGCCCGGAAACAGCGCCCAGTGCGGACCGATGTCGAGGAAGTCCTTGGCATCATAGAGCAGCCGGCCCCAGGTCGGCGTATCCGGAGGGAAGCCGAGGCCGAGAAAGGACAGCGTCGATTCCGCGATGATGGCGGCGGCGACGTCGATGGTGCCGGCGATGATCACCGGACCGAGCGCATTGGGCAGGATATGGCGCACCACCTGCCGCACCGGGCTCGCCCCGAGAGCGCGCGCAGCTTCGACGAATTCCTTCTCGCGGATCGACAGGAACTGCGCGCGAACGAGGCGGGCGACCGGCATCCAGCGCAACCCACCGATCACAAGCACGATCAGGATGAAAATGCCGCCCTCGGGGCCGAACGCGGCCTTCAACCCGTCGCGAAAGAGATAGATCAGCAGCAGCAGGAGGGGCAATTGCGGCAGCGACAAAAAGAGATCGGTGAGCCACATCAGCCCATGACCGAGCGCGCCGCGCGACATGCCGGCGAGCGCGCCGATCAGCACACCGACAAAGACCGAGACCAGCATCGCTGCAAGTCCGACCGCGAGCGAGATGCGCCCGCCATAGATCATGCGGGCAAGAATGTCCTGTCCGAGATCGTCGGTGCCGAAGGGATGGGCCAGCGACGGCCCCTGCATGCCCGCCACAATATCGATGTCGTCGATCTTGACCCGCCAGACGAAGGGGCCGGCCACCACGGCCAGGATCAGAATGAGGAGCAGGAACGCACTGACCACGGCAAGCCTGTGACGGCTATAGCGCCGCCACGTCTCGCGCCAGGGCGAGTAGACGCGCCGCTCAGCGGAGGGAGATGCGAGGGTCAAGCCAGCCATAAAGAACGTCCGCGATGAGATTGAACAGCACGACCAGGCACGCAAAGACGAAGGTGACGGCCATCACCACCGGCGTGTCGTTGGAAAGGATGGAGGAGATCAGCAGCGAGCCGATGCCGGGGATGCGGAATATCTGCTCGGTGACGATGGCGCCGCCGAACACCGCCGGGATTTGCAACGCAATGAGCGTGACGACCGGGATCATCGCGTTGCGCATCACGTGCTTGATGATCACCCGCCGCTGGCCGATGCCCTTGGCGCGCGCGGTGGTGACGTAGTCGAGCCGGATGACGTCGAGCATCGCCGAGCGCACGAAGCGCGTCATCGACGCCGCCTGGAACAGGCCGAGCACCGCCACCGGCATGATCGCCTGACGGATCACCTCCAGCAACCAGTGAATGCCGGTGCCCTTGATGTCGGTCGTGTAGACGAAAGGCAGCCAGTCCAGCGTGACTGAGAAGATCAGGATGAACAGGATGCCGGTGAAGAAGGTCGGCAGCGAGAAGCCGACAAAGGCGAGCGTGTTGGCGACCTGGTCGAACAGCGAATAAGGTTTCGTCGCGGCATAGACCCCGACCGGGATCGCGATCAGGAGCGCCAGAATCTGCGCCGAGCCGATCACGTAGAGCGTCGTTGGCAGTCGCTGGAGAATGAGTGTGTCGACGTTCATCCGGCTGACGAAGGAGAAACCCCAGTCGCCGTGCAGCATGGCGTTGAGCCAGTGCAGGTAACGAAGGTAGATCGGATCGTCGAGGCCGAACCTCGCCCGAAGCGCGGCCTGTACTTCGGGCGGCACGTTCGGATTGGTCGCCAGTTCCGAGAACGGATCGCCCGGCGCTAGTGCGAGCACGACGAAGAGCACGAGCGAAATTCCGAGCAGGCTCGGAATCGCGATCAGGAGGCGACGCAGGACATACTGGCTCATGAAGGAGGACCCGCTCTAGGCGTGCGTGATCATTCCTCGCGGTACCAGTCGAACAGATTGTCAGTCTCGTTGGCCCAGCCGCTGATCACCGGACGCAGCGTGTTGGCGGTCGCTTCCACCTTCAGCCGATGCTGCGCCGGGATGAACACGGTGTCCTGAAACAGGAGATCGTTGGCCTTGATGTAGAGCGCCACACGCTTGACCGGATCCATCTCACCGTCGGCGGCGTCGATGGTCGCGTCATAGTCCTTGTTGATCCAGCGCGGGAAATTGGTGCCCTGCCACTTGTTCTCCTTGGCCGCGACATTGCTCGAATGATAGCGGCGCATGTGCTGGGCGGGATCCGGCTGGCTCATCGGGATCTGGAACATCTCGATGTCCGCGTAGAACTTGGCGTACGTGTCGGGATTGGCAACGTCCGAGGAGAAGAACACAGAGGCCACGACGGACTTCAATTCCACGTCGATGCCGGCCTTCTGACAGGCCTGCTTGACGATCGCCTGGGTCTTCTGGCGCGGGCCATTGATCGAGGTCTGGTACACGATCTTCAGCCTCTTGCCGTCCTTCTCGCGGATGCCGTCGGCGCCGGGCTTCCAGCCGGCATCGTCGAGGATCTTCGAGGCCTTCTCGACGCTGAACTCCCACGTGGTGTTCTTGGAGACGAACTTTTCGGGACCGTTGAGGAAGTTCGCGGTGGTGCGGCCGGCGCGGCCATAGATGGCTTTCTTGATGGACTCGCGATCGACCAGCAGCGACAGCGCCTTGCGCACCGCCGGATCCGAGAACAGCGGATGCTTGGTCTTTATCGAGGAGCGCTCGCCGTCGACCTCGGTGTTGGGATCGGTGAAGTTGAGCGCGATGAACTCGGTATCGCCGCCTACGGCGTAGATGGTCTTGCCCTTGCCGCCCTTCTCCAGACGCAGCAGCACGTCGTCCTCGACCTGGATGTTCCAGCCGAAATCATATTCGCCGGTCTGGATCACCGCGCGCGCCGCCGAGACGGCATCACCGCCGCCCTTCATCTCGATCGTATCGAAATGGGGACGGTTCGGCATGTGATAGTCGGGATTGATCACGCCCCGGATGAGATCGCCGGGCTTGAACTCGACGAATTTGTAGGGGCCAGTGCCGACCGGGGCGAGGTTGGCCGGCGCCTCACGGGACTTCGAGCCTTTGAACTCGGCAAACAGGTGCTTGGGCAGAATCTGTCCGGTCGCGCCGACGAAGGCATCGGCCCAGAACGGCGTCGGCTTCTTGAAGCCGAGGCGGACTGTCAGATCATCCACCTTCTCAACCGTAATATCGCGGTAGGTCGCGACAGTGACGGCCGCGGTCGCGGGATCGATGATGTATTCCCAGGTGAAGACCACGTCATCGGCGGTGAAGGGTTTGCCATCGTGCCATTTGACGCCGGGTTTCAGCTTCCAGGTCACCGACTTGCCGTCGGCCGCGAGCAGGCCGTTCTGGGTCGAGGGAATCTCCGTCGCGAGAACCAGCTTCATGTTGCCGTCGGGATCCCAGCAGGCGAGCGGTTCATAGAACAGGCGCGAGCCGTCCTGGTCCTTGGTGCCGGTGGCGAAATGCGGATTAAGCAGGGTCGGCCCCTGCCACCACAACAGCTTGAGCGCACCACCGCCGCCGCGCTTGGTCGGCTTGTAGGTCGAGGCGCCCTCAGCCATGGCGACGCCGCCAAGCGCGAGGATCTGGTTGGCCAAAGGCGCGGTGAGACCCACGGCAGCCAGGCGCTGAACGAAGGCGCGGCGATCCATCCGCCCGCCCTTCACGTCACCGATCATCGAACGCAGTTCTTTATCCAGCATGGTTGTCCCCGTCTGGTTCCCGTATGGATGCAGGCGGTCGCGCGAGGCGACCACCGGGCTTGGCTGGCGGTAGATGGCACACCGAATGGGGCGCGCGTCAACTGCGACCGTGTGTATGCAAACGGTCTTCTGACTGTCTGTTGGGCAAAACCATATTCCGCAGCCCATCCGTTCGGCAATCCAGCATCAAAACACGCTGGATTCCGCGCTGCACTGCAGAAAATTTGTTCGCCGGATCAGACGAAGTATCGAGGCGAAATTCTACGCCACGGACATGTCGAGCGGCGGCGCGACGTGGTCCGGCAGCGGACAGACGTAAGGCGTCTTGGCCGTCCGCTTCTCGAGGTCAGCCTTGGCGGCCTTGATCAGCTCCGGCTCCGTCAACGCTTTGATGCCGATGCCGGCCATCGCCTTGGCGGCCTGCACCATGGCCTTGTGCGCATGCGGGCTCTTGCCCTGCGCGACCACCTGCCAGGTGTGGAAGGGCGTACCGATTGCAACCGTGGGTGCGTGAACCTGCACGGTCGGCACCACCCAGCTCACGTCGCCGACGTCGGTCGAGCCGACCAGCGGGTTGCGCTTGGCATCGAGCGGCACCAGGAAGTCAGCGAGCGGCCGATCGGTCGGCTCCATGCCGATCGCGTAATAGACCGACTCGATGTCCTTGTCGCTCAGCGTCGCGCGGATCTGGCTGGCAAAGCCGTTGTCGGCGTCATCGAAATGCGGCGGTCCGAGCTCTTCCATGACCCGGTGCAGCGCCTGCTCCAGCGGGGTGTTCGGCAGGATATTGGAGACCGCGGAGATGATCTTCATCTCGACCTTGGTCTCGGTCATCAACGCCGCGCCGTCTGCGATCTTGCTCACGCGTCCGACCAGTTCGTTCATGCCGGGCAGATCACGGGCGCGAATGGAATAGCGCACCCGCGCATGCGCCTGCACCACGTTGGGGGCGATGCCGCCGGTGTCGAGCAGCGCGTAGTGCACGCGCGCGTCGCTCGGCATGTGCTCGCGCATGTAATTCACGCCGACATTCATCAATTCCACCGCGTCGAGCGCGGAGCGGCCAAGATGCGGTGAAGCCGCTGCATGCGAGGTGCGGCCGGTGAAGATGAAATCGGCGCGGGTGTTGGCGAGCGACGGCGTCACCGCGACTTCCCAGAAGCTGTGCGGATGCCAGGTGATGGCGATGTCGGCGTCTTCAAACGAGCCGGAGCGCACCATGAAGGCTTTTGCCGCGCCGCCTTCCTCCGCGGGGCAGCCAT
Source organism: Bradyrhizobium nivariense (assembly GCF_029846715.1). Classification (GTDB taxonomy): domain Bacteria; phylum Pseudomonadota; class Alphaproteobacteria; order Rhizobiales; family Xanthobacteraceae; genus Bradyrhizobium. The sequence continues at coordinate 195,819 of NZ_JARVWW010000009.1, read as the reverse complement.
AATAGCGCACGCGGCCCGGCACCTTGTTCTCGGCGAGCCAGTCCTTCACCGCGGTCGCGGCGAGGAGAGCTGCGGAACCGAGCAGATTGTGACCGCAGCCATGGCCGTGACCGCCGGTCTCGACCGGACGATGCTCCGCGACGCCCGCCTCCTGGCTGAGCCCCGGCAGCGCGTCATATTCGCCCATGAAGGCGATGACCGGCCCGCCCTCGCCCCATTCGCCCATCACCGCAGTCGGGATGCCCGCGACGTTCTCGGTGATGCGGAAACCCTGATGACGCAGCTCGGCGAGATGTTCTGCGGCGGACCGTGCCTCGGTGTAGCAAACCTCGGGCATGCCCCAGACCTTGTCGCTGAGGTCAATAAAACGTGCCTTGATCGTGTCAATGCCACGCCAGATGTCGCTGCGGTTGTCCATGCTTCGGTCCGTGATCCCTTGGTCAAACGAAGCGGCAATGGTTAGCAGCTTCATTGTACGGCGCCTAGCACCTCGCCGGACAGCAGCCATGCGGCCAATGCCGGAGCCCTACCGACCGCGCATGAACCGTTCCTGTGCCTTTCCGAGATTTCACACGGCGTTCTCTGGAATAGTTGGGAAACGAGGCTTTCAAGACGGCCTCCTCCGGCCTAAATTATGCGTGCTTCGCGCCTCGTTCCGCTTTGTGGCGGAGCTATGCTGTCAGCCAGGAGAACTCCATGCCCGCCCTGACCGAATGGAGAGTGCCGCCGGCCAATCAGCCGCGTGCGAGCGATTACGGTTTCGATCTCGAACGCGCACTCGCCTCCGTCGTCGGCCTGCATGCCATCATCCCGCCGGACGCCTTTAGCGCCGAGACATTGGGCACTGAACGCGCCGGCAACGGCGTCGTGATCGATGACGGGCTGGTGCTCACCATCGGTTATCTCATCACCGAAGCAGAGTCCGTGTGGCTGCATGTCGGAGACGGGCGCGTGGTGGAGGGACATGTGCTCGGCTTCGACGCCGTCACCGGCTTTGGCCTGGTGCAGGCGCTCGGCCAGCTCGACGTCGAACCCTTGCCGCTCGGCATCTCGGCCGAAACCCGGCTCGGCGACCGCGTCGTGGTCGGCGGCGCCGGCGGACGCACGCGCTCGGTCGCGAGCCAGATCGTGGCCAAGCAGGAATTCGCCGGCTACTGGGAATATCTGCTGGACGAGGCCGTCTTCACCCATCCCGCGCACCCGAACTGGGGCGGCACGGCGCTGCTCAACGAGCGCGGCGAGCTGATCGGCATCGGCTCGCTCCAGCTCGAACGCGAGCGCGACGGCAAGGCCGAGCACGTCAACATGATCGTGCCAATCGACCTGTTGACACCGATCCTGGACGATCTGCGCAAGTTCGGTCGCGTCAACAAGCCGGCACGGCCATGGCTCGGACTCTATTCGACAGAGATCGACAACCGCGTGGTGGTGATCGGGATCTCCGCCAACGGTCCGGCCGCCCGCGCCGAGCTCAAGACCGGCGACGTCATCCTCGCGGTGGACGGCGACAAGGTCACGAGCCAGACCGCCTTCTACAAGAAGATGTGGGGGCTCGGCGCTGCCGGCATCGACGTGCCGCTGACTGTTCATCATGAAGGCGTCACCTTCAACGTCACGGTGACCTCGACCGATCGCTTCAAGTTGCTGAAGGCGCCCAAGCTGCACTGACACGGCCGAACTTGGAAGGCGAGTAACGGCGATGACCGAGGCCGTTGTGGACGACATCGTGGCCGTGCTGCCGCCTCTGCTCAATGCGCTGGAAGCGCTCGGCTTCTTCGCCCGGCGCTTGCATCCGCCTGCCTTTGCGTCGGCGATGAATGCGATCGGCGCGCCGGACGAGGCGCTGCAAACGGCGCGCGCGGCGATCAGCGCCTGGCCGGAACAGTTCACAGGACTGCGCGGGCGGCTCGATCGTGCCTGCGACGAGACGCTCGCCGCCTTTGCCGGCCTACGCGACGTCGAGCGTGGCAATGGCGACCTCGTCGCGGTCTTCCGCGCGTTGCGCCACGTGCCGCGTGCGCAGGAGGCACTCTATCCGCTGGCGGCGCAGTTTCCGCCGGTGAGCAGCTTCTTCCTCAACGCCGCCACCCGCGAGAATACCGCCCTGTTGTCGCGGCTGGAAGCCGGCGCGGGCGCGCACACCGGCATCATCCACGATCACAACGAGCCCGGCAGCCGCGGCGGCTTTTCGGTCTATGTGCCCGAATATTGCACGCCCGACCGCGCCATGCCGCTGGTGATGGCGCTGCATGGCGGCAGCGGCAACGGCCGCGGTTTTCTGTGGAGCTGGCTGCGCGACGCCCGCAGTCTTGGTGCGATCCTGGTGGCGCCGACCGCGACCGGCCCGACCTGGGCGCTGATGGGTGACGATTCCGACACGCCCAACCTCATGCGCATTCTCGAAACCGTGCGCAGCCGCTGGACCATTGACGCCTCGCGCATGCTGCTCACCGGCATGAGCGACGGCGGCACCTTCTGCTATGTCACCGGGCTCGACGGCGCCTCGCCCTTCACGCATCTCGCGCCGGTGTCGGCGACCTTTCATCCGCTGATGGCCGAAATGGCCGACGCTGCGCGCCTGCATGGCCTGCCGATCTTCATCACCCACGGCAAGCTCGACTGGATGTTTCCGGTTCAGACCGCGCGGCAGACCCAGGCCGCGCTCTCCGCCGCCGGCGCCGACGTCACCTATCGCGAGATCGACGACCTCAGCCACACCTATCCGCGCGAGATCAACGCGGAGCTGATGCAGTGGCTGAATGGAGAATGAACAACCTCTCCTTACCTGCGCCGTACTGCCGCGGAACCATCACTCTGGGCCGACGTTATCGCCCGTCACCGGAGGTTCGCCATGCAGACTTTTTTCGGAATGATTTTGGGCGCGCTGCTGCTTGCCTGCGGCGTGTACGTCTATGACTCCATGCAGACGTCGTCCGTCGCCAATGGCGAGGTCGCGACGACCAATCGCACCATCGTGAACTGGGATGTCGCCAAGGCCGATTGGGACGCGCTGCGCGATCGCGCGCACAAGGACTGGGTCCGCATCTCGTCGAAGTAACGACGCCGTATCATGAATGAGGCGCCGTCGCGGGTCCGCGGCGGCGCCTTTGTGTCGCGCGATGAATATCGCTCGCGTCAGTTCATCTTGGCCTTGCGGGCATCGGCGATGACCTGCTCGAAGTCGTTCATGCTGAGCACGCCGGGCACGCGGTACTTGCCGACGATAAAGGATGGCGTGCCGCGAAAGCCGAAGGCTTCGGCCTGCTCGTTGTTGCGCTTGAGCACGGCGTCGATGTCCTTGGCGTGGTCGGTGAGATCGCGCTTCAACCGGTCCATGTCGACGCCGGCGGCCGCCAGCAACTCGTTGATGCGCGGCTCGGTCAGGCGCGAGCTGACGCCCATCATGGCGTCATGGGCCGGATGGTACTTGTCCTGGTATTTTGCCGCGAGAGCGATCCGGGCGGCCGTCACCGAGACGGGCCCCAGGATCGGCCAGTCCTTCATCACCAGCCTGACCTTGCCGTCGTCCTGGACGACCTGACGCAGCTCCGGCTCGAGCTTGCGGCAATAGGGGCAATTGTAGTCGGACCATTCGATGATGCTGATGTTGCCGTCGGGATTACCGGCGACGGGAACGTCGGGGTCGCGCAGCACCTTGGCTTCGGTCAGCACTTCGTCATCGTCGGTGGCGGCTCGTGCCAGGGTGATCCCGCTCGCGGTGAGGGCACCCGCCCCGATCAACGTCAACGCGGCGCGCCGCGTCGGCACCAGGCCCTTCTTCAGAAATACAGCCATATCTCGTCCCGTTTCGGTCCCATCGCTGCAGATACGGCTCGGGACCGGGAATTGTTACTCCTCATATAGAGTGTCGCTGCAGCGATGTCATCGCACCAGCAGCGTGACCGCCAAGGGTACCAGGAACGAGGTCACCAAAGCGTTCAGGCTCATGGCGATGCCGGAGAACACGCCGGCGATCTCGTCGACCTGGAACGCGCGTGCGGTGCCGATACCATGCGCTGCCAGACCTGCCGCGAAGCCGCGAGCCCGGTAATCGGTGACGCCTGTCCGGTTCATCAGCGGCGTCACGATGATTGCGCCCATGATGCCGGTGAAGATGACTGCAACCGCGGCCAGCGAGGGATCGGCGTGCAGCGATTCGGCGATGCCCATGGCAACGCCGGCCGTGACGGACTTCGGCGCGAGCGACAAGACCACGGCGCGCGGCAGACCGGCGAGTTCGGCCAGCAACACCACCGACACCACGGCCGTGACCGATCCCGCGACCAGCGCCACCAGCATCGGCACGATCGAGGCGACGACGCGCTTGCGGTTCTCGTAGAGCGGAACCGCCAGCGCGACCGTCGCGGGCCCCAAGACGAAATGCACGAACTGCGCGCCGGCGAAATAGGTCGTGTAGGAGGTGCCGGTCAACAGCAGGAACGCGCCGATGACCCACATCGCATGCAGCACGGGATTGGCGAGCGGATGGCGCCGCGTCGCCAGCGACACTGCATCCGTGGTCGCATAGACCAGCAGCGTCACGGTCAACCAAAGCAACGGCGACTGCGAGAGATAGACCCAGAGCGAGAACGGATTGTCCTTCATCGCGCGTCCTGTTGTCTCAACAGGCGGCTGACCAGGCGGAAGGTGAGTACGGTTGCGAGCAGCGTGACGACCACCGACAGCGCGAGCACGAGGATGATGGCAATGCCGTGGGACGCGAGCAGATCGAGCTTCTGCACGACGCCGACGCCGGCCGGCACGAACAGCAGCGACAGATGCGCCAGCAGACCCTTGCTCGCCGTCTCGACGCCATCATCGCGCAGCGGCCCGCGCGCGAGAAGCGCAAAGCGGTCGCGCGCGAGCAGCAAAATCAGGAGCAGCAAGAAGCCAAGCACCGGCCCCGGCATCGGCAAGCCGAGGCCGCGCACGACGGCTTCGCCGATCAACTGGCAGAGCAGGATGAGGCCAAGACTTGCAAGCATGATCCCGGCATCAAGGGATGCGCCGGCAGGCTTGTCAATCACCGCTATGCAGGGGTTGTGCGCGGTTCGTGCGAAGCCGCAAGGCGGGGCAGCATCGCCATCAGCGTCCCGGTCATCGTGGCGATCAACGTGACCTTGCCCGCATGCTCGGCAAACGCCTTGGCCTCGCAGAAGGTCAGCGTGCGGCCGGGCTTGACGACCTCTGCCTTGAAGACGAACCGCTCGCCCCGGGCCGGCGCGAGCAGCATGGTCTTGAACTCGACGGTGAGGATGTCGGCTTCGCGCGGCATCAGGGTGAAGGCGGCGACACCACAGGCATTGTCGAGTCCTGCGGCAATGATGCCAGCGTGGACAAAACCGTTCTGCTGCGTGAGGGCCGGCGAGTGCAGCATGGCCAGTTCGACCTCGCCCGGCGCCAGGCGGACGATCACAATGCCGAGCGTGTGCATCGCCGGCTGGCGGTCGAACATGGCGATGGCAGCAGCGCGATAGCCCGGGTTTTTCGGCTCGTGTGCGGCCATGGCTCAGGCCTCGGCCGGCTCGGCGAGATGCCTCAAGGCGACCTCGCGGATGGCATCCTGCTCCATCGCAATTTCTCCCTGGCCTTTTCTGCCCTTGCTTATTGATACGGTAGCGTATCAGGCTGCTTCCGCGTTAGCAATACGGCACCGTATCAAGAACCGGCGAGGCTTCCTTCATGAGCGACGGCAAGGGCGATGTCTGGGTCGAGGCAGGGTTCACCGAGCTCGCCCGATCGGGGGTCGAGGGCGTGCGGGTCGAGGTGCTCGCCAAGAACCTGGGCGTCACCAAGGGCGGCTTCTACCGCCGTTTCGCCGACCGTGCCGCATTGCTCGGTGCCATGCTGGAACGCTGGCGCGAGGGGCGCTCAACGGCGATCGCGCAGCAGACGAGCCTCGATGGTCAAGCGCCCCGCGAGCGGCTGAGGGCGGTGATCCAGCTTTATTCCGAGCGGCTCAATCCGGAAGGGATGGCGATCGAGCTCGCGATCCGGCAATGGGCCCGCTCGGACGAGGGCGCCGCGGCAGCGGTGGCGAGTGTGGATGCGGCGCGGCTGAAGCACGTCGCCGAGCTCTATCGCGCGACCGGCCTCGAGGCCGAGGCGGCCGAAGCGCAGGCCTTCCTGTTCTACTGCTTCATCTTCGGCCAGAGCCTGCTGTTCGTCGAACGCGGCCCGCGCAAGCGATCGCAGCTCGTGGCGAAATCGGCCGAGAAGCTACTGGATTAAAGCAAGGGGCCGGAGCTTGGCTCCGGCCCCTGCATCGACTTGAAGCTTCAGGCGGCGCCCTTCAGCTTCTTGTTGCATTCGCTGTAATAGCCGCCGCCCTTCTCGATCCACTTCATGCCGCCATTGCCGTTGGTGGCCTTGTTGGCGTTGTACTGGTCGACGCAGGTGTGGAGGCGCGCCTTGCCGGCGGTCTCCTTCGAATATTTCGCATCGACCGCGTTCGGGAAGACGGCGTTGCCCATCGGCATAGTCGGCGCCGGGGCGGCAGCGGGGGCTGCCTCCTTCTTCGCAGCCGCCTTCGGCTCGGCGGGAGCCGCGGGCGCGGCAGGAGCAGCCGCGGTCGGGGCGGCGGCAGGCGTTGCGTCCGCACCGCACTGGGCCTTGCGGAAGTCATTCCACTTCGTGGCGCCGAGCGAGCCGTCCTTCTTGGCGGCCTGATATTTCGCACTGCACTCCTGCGAGGTCAGCGCCTGCGCCGGCGCGGTGGCCATCAACGCGGCAACACCCGACACCGCAATCGCGCACAACAATTTTGTCTGAATGGTCATCCTGAGGTCTCCTCCTTGGTCTTCCCCAAATGAAGCGAACGAGGATTGCTATCCTAGCGTGCTGGCTGCTTGGGACAAGGAAGCGGAGGCGTCCGGCGCCAAAATATAGTGATCGCGACGCGCCCATCATTCATGTCGCGTTCAGCATCGCAAGCCGACGTTCGCGCCCTTCGCAATTTCTCGCAAGAAGAGTGCAGCACCATGACCCTCGCCTCCCGCCTCGCCGTCGCCGCCCTCGCCTCCGTACTCGCAACCGGCATCGCCTTCGGGCAGACCGCGGCGCCAGCCGCCAAGACCGACACCAAGACCACTGCCGCCCCCGCCGACAAGAAGGCACCGAAGGAGCACTCGGCCGAGTCGCTCGAATGCTCCAAGCAAGCGGATGCAAAGGGCCTGCACGGCAAGGAGCGCAAGAAATTCCGCTCCGAATGCATCAAGACCGCGAAGGGTGGCACGGCTGCTCCCGCTCCAGCGGCCGCCGACAAGAAGTAAAATCCGTCATAATCCTCCGCGAGCCTCGGCGAGAGGTGCGCGCATTGCGGCATGACATAGCTGCAATTGTGCGCCTCTCGCTGATTTGCGATAAGGTGGCGTGAAGCAAATCACCGCCTCCCTGCCGTTCGAATGGCCAAGCCGTGCCAAGATCTTGAGCACGGTGGAGACGCTCGTCATCGGCACTGCCGGTGGCCTCGCGTTTCTGCTCGCGGGCCTTCCCGGCGGGCTGATCTCGGGCTCGATGATCGCGGTCGGGATCGCCGCGATCGCCGGGCGCCAGCTGATGCTGCCGCCGATTCTGACCCAGACCGTGCTGGTCCTGCTCGGCATTTCGCTGGGCTCGGTCGTCTCGCGCCATCTGCTTCAACAGGTCAGCGCCTATCCGCTCACCATCGGACTGCTTGCGCTCGCGACCTTCTGCTCGACCTTCGGCTCGAGCTATTATCTCCAGCGCGTCCACGGCTGGGACCGCACCTCGGCCTTCCTGGCCGGCAGCCCCGGCGCGCTGTCGCAGATCACGATTTTGGCGGTCGAGCGCGGCGCCGACCTGCCGGGCATCGCGGTGGTGCAGACCATGCGCGTCATCATCCTCACCGCGGCGCTGCCGATGGTGCTGGCGTTCGCCGGCGTCGCGCCCACCGTCGCGCCTTCGCTGACGACGATGATCGCCTCGCCGCTCGACCTCGTCGAGCTGGTCGCGGCCTCGCTGGCCGCGGCGCTTCTCCTGCGGCTGATCAAGTTTCCGGCGAGCTGGATGTTCGGTGCGATGATCGGCTCAAGCGTGCTTCACGGCGCAGGCTGGGTCGAGGGCGGCCTGCCGGACTGGGTACGCGGCGTGGCGCTGGTCGGCATCGGCGCCCTGATCGGCAGCCGCTTCGCGCGGATGCGGATCAAGACGCTCGCCGGGCACATCAATGCGGCGCTGGGCTCGTTTGCCGTAGCCATCGCCGTCTCCGCGATCTTCGTCGGCATCGTGGCGCTCACCACACAGGTGAAATTCTCCGACGTCGTGGTCGCCTACGCACCGGGCGCGATGGACGCCATGCTGGCGCTGGCCCTGACGCTGCACATCGACCCGATCTTCGTCGGTGCACATCACCTCTCGCGTTTCGTCTTCGTGACGATCGCGACGCCGGGCATCGTGCACCTGTTCGGCCGCACGCAGGACGATGTGGATGATTGAGCCTTAGCGCTTCGCCGTCGCCCCAAATCCCCACGCGGCGATCACGGCCATCAACAGCGAGATCAGCACGTTGTAGCCGGCAAGCGAGAGGCCAAGGAAGCGCCACTGCACCTCGTCGCAGCGGACCACCTTCACGGTGTCGAGCCGCGACAGCAGGTCGGTGGCGCTGCCGAGATTGACGACGGGACCGGAGCAATCGGTCGGCCCTTTCCAAAAGCCCCATTCGACGCCGGCGTGATAGGTGCCGAGCCCGGCATTGGCGAGGGTCGCCAGCGCCAGGATCGCAAGGCCCGCGAGCAGCAACGGCCTCACCGCGCCGCCTCGCGCCGCGAGTGCGATGAGCAGGCCGAGCGGGATCGCGAGGTAATAGGCGTAGCGCTGCTCCAGGCAGAGCGGACACGGCACGATCCCGAGCACCAGCTGGAAGAACCAGGCGCCCGCGATGGTCGCGGCTGCAATCAGCGTGACCGCGAGCGAAGCGGCCAGCGCGGGGCTCGTGGCCGCCGGTTTGAACGCAGGTACTGCGGCACTCTGGGTCGTCACGGCAGCCTCTTTCGGATCGACGCGGACCTAAGCCTCTAGCCCCGCCCCATGCGGCTGTCGAGAACCGCTGACATCACTTTGGCGCGGGTTGACCCTGTCCGGTCCATGGCTATAGTCCGCCGGCTTCGCGACGCCCTGTTTTGGGGCCGACCGAGGGCCCCTGTGGCGGAACTGGTAGACGCGCTCGACTCAAAATCGAGTTCCGCAAGGAGTGCTGGTTCGATTCCGGCCAGGGGCACCAACTAGGCTGTTCAAGCCCGTTCCAAAGCGTCTGCAACCGTCCGCACACTGCTCGAAACCCCTTGAGAATAGACACTTCAGCGTACATCGGCGTTCGTCACCGTTTGTTCTCATCCGATCCCAACCGCCCGCGGTCCAAGGTCGGGATGGACTTTCGTGCATCCGTCGTATCGCAACCGCCAGACGGTCATCGGCGAGCCCGCGCAAAAGACCTGGGGACTCCGCCGTTCCCGTCGTGGAGCGAAGGGCCTCGATCATCAGGACCTCCAGCAGGCGCGCGAGAATGACGTCTCGTGCTGGACGCGTCCCGCGCGATTCCTCACCAACGAGCTGCACGAGGGTAGCCAGCCGCTTCTCGCCGCGAACCCGCACGAGGTGTGGAAGGAGCGAAACGAGCAACGCGGCGTCCGGCGAACCGAAGATACAGTGGCCGATGAGCATCAGAACGTCGGGCGGCCCCTTCTGAACGCCGAGCCTGAACTCGCCATTCGGCAACGCCACCGGCGAGGTGTCGCCGTCTTCCCAATTCGGCGGCTCCAAGCTCGACGTCATGAAGTCGAATATTGCCGGAATAAGGACGAAATCGCCCGCCTGGAGGATGATCGGTTCGCGTCCGTGGACCGAGAGGCGGCAGGATCCATCGAGGATAACACAGTAGAAGGGCCTTCCCGCTTCGGAGCGGCGAACATGCCAACGACCTGCGGCGCTGACCACTTTCGAGAAGGCGGCGCTCGGTTGGAGCAGCGTAACGACCTCCGCGAGTGGATCGACCATTTCCGGACTCTTGCAAACGATATTTGGACTTCTGACTGTACCGGGTCCGGCTGCTGCGATCTATGGTGTTGGTATTGCGAGCCGCCAATAGAGCGAAATGCCACTGAACGTAAGGCCAGCCAAGGTGTCGACAATTCCGGACATAAAGGACGAGTACCGAGTCGAGTCCGTCGTCTCCGCCGACGGAACCACGATCGGGTATCGGCGCTACGGTCGCGGCCCCGGTATCGTTCTGGTCGAAGGGGCTATGGGCACGGCTCACAATTATGACCAGTTGGCGCGATCATTGGCGGGCAACTTCACTGTTATCGTTCCTGATCGACGGGGACGAGGGCTAAGCCCGCGTGATTTCTCGCCCGATCATTGCCTGCAAAAAGAGATTGAGGATCTCGAAAGTCTGTTCGGGCAAACAGAAGCAGAGTTTCTGTTCGGCCTCAGTTCGGGCGGCGTTATCGCTTTGGCGGCTGCTCGTTATCTACCAGCGCTTCGCAAGGTAATTCTCTACGAACCGCCTTTCCCGGTCGGCAGCGATCGTTTCCATCTTGTCCCACGTTTCAATCGCGAGGTTACGGAAGGCAAGATGGCGACCGCTTTGGTGACCGCCAATCAGATGGTCGGTCTTGCCCCGCCGATATTGGCCATTCTTCCACGCTCGATCCTTCAGCTCCTGACCGGCGCCATGCTGCGCAGAGACGACAAGACGCACGGGGAATATACACCCATACGCACTTTGCTGCCGGCGATGCGCTACGACTTCAATGTCGTGTCCGAGATGCAGGGCAAAGCGGGAGACTGGGGCGAGGCCAAGGTCGAGATCTTGTTGCTCGGGGGGACGAAAAGTCCCGCCTATCTCAAAATGGCCCTTGGTGTACTCGAGCAACGTCTGCCTGCAGCAAAGAGAATTGAGTTCGAGGGGCTGGCTCACTCCGGGCCCTGGAATGCGGATCGACGCGGGAGCCCAAACATCGTCGCGGATGCCATCTCCGAGTTCATACTGAAGCCAAACGCGCGCTCATTCGCCGGTAGAGCCGGTCCGATCGATGGTCGATCTTAAACGCGCTGCTGGCACCGACGGCCAATAGGCCGGCGCTTCGTTCGGTTACGAAATCGCGCATCGGTCGAACTGATCAGGACAGCTCGGTAGAGCTAAACCATCTAGCGGAGCCCTCATGAAATCTATCCTGATTACCGGATGTTCATCCGGGTTTGGTCTTCAGACTGCACGATATTTCTCTGATCGCAATTGGAAAGTCGTCGCGACGATGCGGAAGCCTCGCGAGGGCGTCCTACCCTCTCACGAACACCTGCGCGTACTAGCCCTCGATGTCACAGATCCCATGAGCATTCGTCAGGCCGTGGAGGCCGCAGGGCCGATCGATGTCCTGGTCAACAATGCAGGGATTGGCTGGCTGAACGCCCTCGAAGGCACGCCGATAGACGCCGCGCGCGAGGTCTTCGAGACGAACACCCTCGGCACGATGGCGATGACGCAGGCGGTGCCGCCTCAGTTTCGGCAACGGAAAGCGGGCGTCATCGTGAACGTCACATCGAGCGTGACCTTGAAGCCGCTTCCCCTGCTGTCCGTATACACCGCGAGCAAGGTGGCGGTGAATGCGTTCACAGAGTCTCTGGCGCTCGAACTCGAGCAATTCGATGTTCGCGTGCGCTTGGTGCTGCCAGGACGGGCTCCGGAGACCCGCTTCGGCGAAAACGCCCGATTGCGAATGCAAGATGGCTTCCCCGAGGCGTATGCAGGCTTGGCACAGAGCGTCTTTGCGAGACGGGAGCAGGAGTCGCTTGCGATCACGCAGTCGCTTGACGTGGCGGAGGCGGTGTGGCTTGCGGCAAATGACCCATCCTGTCCGGTTCGCATTGCTGCCGGCGCTGACGCCGTGGCGTTGGCTGGGTCATGGTGATTGGGGTCCGGAAGCTGTGGGGCCAAAATGCATTTCAGCTCTCGTCGTCAGTGTCTTTGGGCCCCAGCTTGAGTTCGCTATGAGCGACCCGGTCAGGACGCCGTCGTGATTACGCGAGGCAGTAACGGAATCGGCCTGGATGCAGCTGGACAGTTCCTCGGGCTCGGCAAGGAGGCGGCGTGACTTGGTTAAGATCCTCGGTTCAGATAGCCACTCTCGGCTTTTGCGTTCTAACTGCGCCAGATATCGCAACGGCCCACGACGAGGTGCATCTGTCCTATGAAGTTTCGCTCGCCGGGCTGTCCCTTGCCACGGCGGATCTCGACCTCATCGTCGGGGATAGTAGCTACGTCGCGCGGATGCAATACCGGACGTCGGGTGCGGCTCGGCTGACGAGCAGCGGGGCCGGAGAGGCGATCGCCAAGGGCGCCTATAAGGGTGGCCGCTTCGTTCCAGCGACCTTTGATCTCGACCACCGGGCCGGTCAGCGATCGCGGAAGATCGCGATCACCATCGTGGACGGGAGAATAAAAACAATGACGTTGGACCCGCCAATCGATCCGGATTCCGGACGGATGCCGTTTGAATTGGACAAGCTCGGGACTATCATCGATCCGCTCAGCGCCACGGTGGTATCCGGTGTCACAACCGACGGCAGACCAGAGACGCGAGTCTGCGACCGAACCCTGCCGATTTTCGATGGCATCCGTCGCTATGACATCGAGCTTTCCTTGCAGGGCAGCGGCTTCTCCAATCGAGGGATATTCATCGGCCCCCTCACGAACTGTCGGTTGCGACTGATGCATCTTTCGGCCGAAGTAAAACCCGAGAATGCTACGCAATCAGCCGAACGAGGCGCGCGGCTCGGGTCGGTTGATGTAACATTTGGCTTCGTCGCGGCAGTCAAGGTCTACGTTCCCGTGGCGATTTCAGCGGAGGTCGGCCGGGCTACGCTGGTGGTCCGGCTCATTCAGATTTCAACCGGCGGAGCCCGTACTGACGCAGCGCGATGAGGGCGTCGCATTGGGCCGCCAGGTTGCACGCGAGCGGGCATGCCTGCGAGCGAGTTTCCGATTTAACCGAACCGGTACGGCAAGCGTGACCGCACACTCTCCAGGCACTTGCGTGAGGACATCGCGGACCATCTCGCCGACAGCGGAGACGTCCAGCGATCTGCCATTGGCGACGTCGATGGTTTAGAGCTTTCCATCGAGATCCTCGGCGAGATGCAACGTGGCGTCATAACGCGGCGGGGATGTTGCTGCCCTCCACTTTACGGCTGAGGCGTGCGACAAGATCGAGGCGCATTCGGTGCGGAGGAACGTAGAACGGGGCTTCTAGACAACCAGCATCTCAATGGACGGGAACCGAAGGATCGTGTCCCCTAGCGCGGTGTAGCCGGTGGTGGGTCACCGCGTTCACCGACCAAGGCCGGGCAGGTCAGCTGGCGATAGCCGGAAGGCTGACATCGGGATCATCGCGGAAGATGCCGACGACCTCGGTTCGCCGCTTGATCTCGCCGTTGAGGCGCTCGATCGGGTTAGTCGAGTGCAGCTTGGTTCGATGTTGCGGGGGAAATGTCATATAGGCCAGCACGTCGGTCTCGGCCTCGTCGAGGAAGCCGGCGAGCTTTGGCAGCTTGAGGCGGAGCTGATCCGCGACCTTGCGCCACTGCGTTCGCGCGGCCTCGGCATCGTCCTGGGCGAACGCGGCGGCGATGAAGGCGGAGACGACGCGCCGGCCGCTCTTGCCGGCATGCCCCAGCGCATTGCGCATGAAGTGGACGCGGCAGCGCTGCCAGCTGGCGTTGAGCACCTTGGCCACGGTGGCCTTGATGCCCTCGTGGGCGTCGGACACGACCAGCTTGACGCCGCGCAGGCCGCGGCGGGCGAGCTTGCGCAGGAACGCCGTCCAGAACGTCTCGGCTTCGGAAGGACCAATATCCATGCCGAGCACCTCGCGCCGACCGTCACTGTTGACGCCAACCGCAACGATCGCCGCAACCGACACGATGCGCCCCTGCTGGCGCACCTTCACGTAGGTGGCGTCGATCCACCGATAGGGCCAGTCAAGGTTCATCATGTCTTCGGTCATCGGTGAATCCTCGGTTGCGTTGGCGTGTCGCAACCCGATCCTGCCGGTGAACTGCCGGTGACCACCGCAAAGCCGCCCGGCCCGCTACGGCGCTATGTGAGGCGCGCGTCCGGGCGGCTTTGCTCTACCGAGCTACACCACCACCGGGGACACGACCCATAATCTCGCCGTTTGCCCGCTGCGCTTTTGGCATTCCGCAATTGGTTGCGGGTGATTTGAACCTACCAAAGTAAGCCATTGATTTTGTTGGCGCGACGGTTCGGCCCTAAAAGCAAAAACCCAGCAATCCATTGGGATTGCCGGGTTCTTAGTGCCGAACTTGGTTGCGGGGATAGGATTTGAACCTATGACCTTCAGGTTATGAGCCTGACGAGCTACCGGGCTGCTCCACCCCGCGTTAAACCGTTGCTTTGCCTTCGCGAAAATGCCGGAGACGGTGAGGTAAGGCCGACGCTGCTCGCGTAGCTTGCTTCGTCCGTCCCAAAGGCTTCCTTGGAAGGCAACCCCGGGCAAAGCCCGTTGGGTGCGAGCGGTATGTACCAACCCGGGGTGTCTTTGGAAAGGGCTGCGGGAACGTTTTTTTCGACTTTATGACAGGCGGATGGACCAGATTCGGGTCTGTTTGGCGCGCCCTTGCCAGAAGTTCCACAAAGGGCCAGCTTGCGGCAACAAAACCAAGGGGCCAACGCCACTTACAAGGGAGAACGCCATGGATCGCGCCTTGAACCAATCCTTGGACAATTCCCCAGCGAGCGCCCCGCAGCTAGCCCTCGAAGACGCCTTCCATGCCATGGTCGCGCGGTCGCGGGCCGAGCCGGCGCCTGGCCTCGCCGAGCGGCTCGACCGGCTGGCACGGCTGCGCGCCGTGGTCGCCGACAACGAGGAACGTTTCCGGCAGGCGATCTCGGCCGATTTCGGCCACCGCTGCGCGGTCGAGACCACCATCGCCGAGACCATGCTGGTGTTCTCCGAGATCCGACATGCCACAAAGCACCTCAAGAGCTGGATGGCGCCGCAGCGCGTCGCCACCGCGCTGCAATTCCTGCCCGCGCGCAACCGGCTGCTGCCGCAGCCGCTCGGCGTCGTCGGCATCATCGCGCCCTGGAATTATCCGCTGCAGCTGACGCTCGCCCCCGCGATCGGCGCCATCGCCGCCGGCAACCGCGTCATCATCAAGCCAAGCGAGCTCGTGCCGCACTTCGCAGGCCTGCTGAAAGAGACGGTCGCCGAGCGGTTCGACGCTGCGGAGTTGCTCGTGGCCGGCATCGAGGACGAGATCGCAAAGGCCTTCGCACACCTGCCGTTCGATCATCTCGTATTCACCGGCTCGACCCGGGTCGGGCGGCTGGTCGCGGAGGCCGCGGGACGCAATCTGACACCTGTCACACTCGAACTCGGCGGCAAGTCGCCGGCGATCATCGACGCCTCGGCCGATATCGAGGAGGCGGCCGAGCGCATCGCCTACGGAAAGCTGCTCAATGCCGGGCAGACCTGCATCGCGCCGGATTATGTGCTGGTGCCCGAGCGCTCGTTGCAGGCCTTCGCCGAAAAAGTGCGCGCGCAGATGCGGCGCATGTTCGGCACCGATCCCGCCAACAAGGATTATACCTCTGTGATCTCCGACCGGCATTATGCGCGGCTGGAAAATCTCGTCGCGGATGCGGCACGTCGCGGCGCAAAGATCCTGCAGCCGGCGAAGGCCGACGATCCCAACTGGAAGGCACACCGTAAATTCCCGCCGACGCTGATCGTCGGCGCGACCGACGACATGGCGGCCATGCAGGAGGAGATTTTCGGGCCGGTGCTCCCCGTGCTCGGCTATCGCGATCCGGCCGACGCGATCGCCTTCGTCAACGCCCGCGACCGGCCGCTGGCGCTGTACTGGTTCGGCAAGGACCGCACCGCGCGCGACGAGGTGCTGGCGCGCACCGTCTCCGGCGGCGTCACCATCAACGACTGCCTGTTTCATTTCACGCAAATCAACCAGCCGATGGGCGGCGTCGGCGCATCCGGCACCGGCGCCTATCACGGCGAATGGGGCTTTCGCACGTTCAGCAAGCTGAAGCCGGTGTTTTATCGCTCGAAGTTCAACCGCCTTGCCGACCTCTATCCGCCCTATGGCGGCAAGATCGCGCGGCTGGAGAAGATGATGCGGTTCATGTCGTAGCAGCTACCAAACCCGTCATTGCGAAGCGCAGCGAACCTAGACCCTCACCCTGAGGAGCGCGCTTTTCGCGCGCGTCTCGAAGGGCGAGGCCACCAGCCGGGCCTTCATCCTTCGAGACGCGCGAAGTCGCGCTCCTCAGGATGAGGAATGGAAAGTCTGGATTGCATCGCTACGCTCGCTGACGAGAAGAGAAATGCAGGGGGAAACAACATTGACCGACACATTCGATTTCGTCGTCGTGGGCGCGGGCTCGGGCGGCTGTGCGGTTGCGGGGCGACTGTCGGAGGATGCCGCGACATCCGTGGCGCTGCTCGATGCCGGGGGTCCTTGCGACAACTGGGTCGTGACCACGCCGGGGGCGCTGGTGCTGATGGTCGCCGGCAATGTCAACAATTGGGCCTTCAACACCGTGCCGCAGAAGGGGCTCAACGGCCGCGTCGGCTATCAGCCGCGCGGCAAGGGCCTCGGCGGCTCCTCGGCGATCAACGCCATGGTCTATATCCGCGGCCACCGCGCCGACTACGACCATTGGGCCGCGCTCGGCAACGGCGGTTGGGCGTATTCCGACGTGCTGCCCTATTTCAAGCGCTCCGAGAACAATGCCGATTTCGACGGCGAGTATCACGGCAAGGACGGGCCGCTGGCGGTCAACAAATTGCGTTCCGGTAATCCGGTGCAGCAGATTTTCCTGCAAGCCGCACAGGAAGGACAATTCCACATCCGCGAGGACTTCAACGCCGAGGATCATGAAGGCATCGGCATCTACCAGGTCACGCAGAAGAACGGCGAGCGCTGGAGCGCCGCGCGCGCCTATGTCCATCCGCACATCGGTAAGCGGAGCAATCTGCGCGTCGAGACGCAGGCGCATGCGACGCGCATCCTGTTCGAGGGCAAGCGCGCAATCGGCGTCGAGTACCGGCAGGGCAAGGAGGTGAAGCAGCTCCGCGCCCGCCGCGAAGTGATTTTGGCGGCCGGCGCGTTCCAGTCGCCGCAGCTTTTGATGCTCTCGGGCATCGGCGATGCGGCGGCGCTTCGCGCCCACGGCATTGAAAGCCGGCATCATCTGCCGGGCGTCGGACAAAATTTGCAAGATCATCCCGACTTCATCTTCGGCTACATGTCCGACAATCCCAATTTTGCCGGCATCTCGCTCAAGGGCATGCCGCGGCTGATCCGCGCCATCCTGCAATACAGAAAGGAGCGCCGCGGGCCCCTCACCTCCAACTTCGCCGAATGCGGCGGCTTCCTGAAGACGCGGCCAGATCTCGACATTCCCGATATCCAGCTGCATTTCGGCATGGCCATGGTCGACGACCACGGCCGCAAGCGGCACAAGGGCACCGGCTTCTCCTGCCATGTCTGCCTGCTCAGGCCGAAGAGCCGCGGCAGCGTCGCGCTCGCGAGTGGCGATGCGATGCTGGCGCCGCTGATCGACCCGAACTTCCTCGGCGAGGCCGAAGACCTCGAAACCATGGTCGCGGGCTTCAAGACCACGCGCCGCCTGATGGAGACGCCTTCGCTGCGCGCGCTTCAGACCAAGGACATGTTCACCGCGAACGTGCGCAGCGACGACGACGTCCGGGCGTTGCTGCGCGCGCGCGTCGACACCGTCTATCACCCCGTCGGCACCTGCAAGATGGGCACCGACGCGATGGCCGTGGTCGATCCGGCGCTGAAGGTGCACGGCATCGAGGCTCTACGCGTCGTCGACGCCTCGATCATGCCGACGCTGATCGGCGGCAATACCAATGCGCCGACCATCATGATCGGGGAGAAGGCGGCGGATATGATCAGGGTGGAGATGCGGACGAGTTAAAGCCGCGCCGAGTTACGGGCAGCCGCTTGCTCCGACCTCGTCCTGAGGAGCGCGCGCTTGCGCGCGTCTCGAAGGACGCGCCTCGCACGCATCTTCATCCTTCGAGACGCCGCTGCGCGGCTCCTCAGGATGAGGACGGAGTACGCGGCAGCTTTTCAGTTCAACAAGAAGCCACCGTCGACGGTGATGACGCTTCCTGTCATGTAGCGCGAGGCCTTCGAGGCCAGCAGCAGGATCGCGCCGTCGAGATCGGACTCGGCGCCGATGCGGCGCTGGGGGATGCGTTTTGCCAGACGCTCGCCTGACGGGGTCGACCAGAACGCGTGGTTCATCTCGGTGTCGATGTAGCCGGGTGCCAGCGCGTTGATGCGGATGTTCTGCCCCGCAAGCTCCAGCGCCATCGCCCTGGTCGCCTGGATGATGCCGGCCTTGGAGATCGCGTAAGGCGACACCGCCTTCAGCACGCCGGTGCCGAGCACGGACGCGATGTTGACGATGTTGCCTTCCTGCTTGCGCGCGATCATGCGGCGCGCGATCTCGGTCGCAAGGAAATAGGCGCCCTTGAGATTGGCGCCGATCACCGCGTCCCAATCGGCCTCGGTCTGCTCGGTCGCGAGCTTTTCGATGGCGATGCCAGCATTGTTGATCAGCACCGTGACCGGGCCGAGCGCGGCTTCCGTGGCATCGACGGCCCTGGCGATCGATGCGGTGTCGGTGACGTCGAGCGCGACGGCGGCGGCACGGCCGCCCTTGCCGCGGATCTCTTCTTCCAGGCTCTTCAGCTTGTCGGTCTGCCGCGCCGCGAGCGCGACGGCCGCGCCATGCGCCGCCAGCACCCGGGCAAATTGCCGCCCCAGCCCCTGGCTCGCGCCTGTCACGAGGATGGTTTCTTTACTGACGTCGAATAGGTCTGACATGACGCTTTCCTTAACGCCTTCCCTGGGCGATTTCCCTGAGCTTGGAGCCATCAATACAGACGATTTTAACGATCTGAAACCGGAATGATCGGTCCTGCGTTCATTCGTTCCATCGAGGCAATTTTCCATCCGAGGTGAGCTCGCACTCATGATCAGTTTCGATCTCGCCGTCTATGCGGCGCTCGTCATCGCGATCGGCTTCGGTTTCAGGACCGGCCTGCTCGGCAGCGCCATGACGATCCTGGCCTATCTCCTCGCCGCCCCCGTCGCCGTCGCGCTGATGCCGCTGATCGTGCCGCAGGTCGCGGGCAATCCGAATTCGTCGCTGCTTCAGAACTGGATCTGGTTCTTCGGCATCTTCGTGGTGGTCGGCATGCTGTTTGGATATATCGGCCGCCTGGCGCTGAGCGACACGATACGGAAGGCCGGCATCGGCGACCGGCTCGGCGGCGCCGCGCTCGGCGCCGTCAGGGTCGGCCTCGTCGCCACCACGCTGGTGCTGGTGTTCGACCAGATCGTGCCGGCCAACCGCCAGCCGCCGTTTCTCGCCGGCTCGCATCTGCGGCCGCTGTTCTCGACCGTGGGCCAGATGGGCTTCAAGTCGCTGCCGCCGGAGGCGGCCGCCGCGATCGACCGTCTCAAGCAGGAGCGGCGTATCTAGCTCATTGTCTGGGCATGATCTTTTCGGAAAACCGCTGCACACTTTTCCGGATCATGCCCGCACATTTGCATCGCCGCGCGAGCGCGCATGCATTTTGATGCGAGCCTGTCCCTTATCAGCGGCGCCAAGGTTGGCTAGAGTAGCGGCCTCTAAAAACCTGCCTGACATTACGGGAGTGAAACAGTGGATCTTGGGATCAAAGGTCGCCGCGCCATCGTCTGCGCATCCAGCAAAGGCCTCGGACGCGCCTGCGCCATCTCGCTGGCCGAGGCCGGCGTTCACGTCACGCTGACCGCGCGCGGCGCCGAGGCCCTGAAGAAGACGGCCGACGACATCCGCAAGGCCTATCCTGATGTGACTGTCACCGAGATCGTCGGCGACATCACGACGCCGGGGGGCCGCGAGGCCGTGCTGAAGGCCTGCCCCGAACCCGATATCCTGATCAACAATGCCGGCGGCCCGCCGCCCGGCGATTTCCGCAACTGGACCCGCGACGACTGGATCAAGGCGATCGACGCCAACATGCTGACCCCGATCGAGCTGATCAAGGCGACCGTGGACGGCATGATGGCGCGCAAGTTCGGCCGTGTCGTCAACATCACCTCGGCCGCGGTGAAGGCGCCGATCGACATTCTCGGTCTCTCCAACGGCGCGCGCGCCGGCCTCACCGGCTTCATCGCCGGCCTGTCGCGCAAGACCGTGATCAACAACGTCACCATCAACGGCCTGCTGCCGGGCCCGTTCGAGACCGACCGTCTGACCGGCACCGCGAAGGCCGAGGCCGACAAGCGCGGCGTCACGCCGGACCAGATCCTGTCCGAGCGCGCCAAGCTCAACCCCGCCGGGCGCTTCGGCCAGCCCGACGAGTTCGGCTATGCCTGCGCATTCCTGTGCGGCGCCAAGGCAGGCTTCATCACGGGGCAGAACATCTTGCTCGACGGCGGCGCTTTCCCGGGCACGCTGTAACGCTCCTTTGCTCTCTCCCCGTCCTGCGGGGAGAGGGCGCACTCCGGGGTCACCGCGGCTTCGTGATCTCGTCCTCGTCCCGCTCGCCGGGATCGGAGGAATCGGCGGTGAGACGCTCGTTGGTCCATTCGATGCCGAATTCGTCGAGCCCGTCGGCGAGCAGATCGCCCAGCATCGGCTCACCGAGCAGATAATGCGCCGTTTCGCGCCGGGGACTGCGATACTCGCCGCGCGCCTCCACGGCGCGTGCGCGCAAATCGTTCCAGTCGTCGATCGTGCCGTCGCCGCGTCCGAGCCAGGTCAGCGTGACGAGATCGATCTGCTCGTCCTCGTTCATGGCGACGATGAAGCTTCCGAGCTCGTTGACGACCGGATCGGCGCCGTCATCCCCGAGGACGTCGACCGCAGTGTCATCGGTTGCGTTCGAGCCGGAATCCGGATCGGAATTTCCTTCCTTGACGTCGAACTCGCGCGCCTTCTCGATGATGAAGGCGACTTTCTCCGCGGAAATTGCAAGCTCTGGCATGGCTGGCCCTTTGGCTGTCACTGGGGTTCCCGCAATAACGCCGCACCGCGTCAGATGATCCATTGCGCCTGACGGCGGAAACGGCGCATGTTCCGGGCCAAAGCAAGAACTTGGGGATGCGCCGGATGTCGTGGAAGGTCGGCAAGGTCGAGATCACGAAATTCGTTGAAATGGAGACGGTCGGTTCAACCCGCTTCATCCTGCCGGCAGCGACCAACGA
The DNA here is from genome assembly GCF_029846715.1 of Bradyrhizobium nivariense. Classification (GTDB taxonomy): domain Bacteria; phylum Pseudomonadota; class Alphaproteobacteria; order Rhizobiales; family Xanthobacteraceae; genus Bradyrhizobium. The sequence continues at coordinate 174,522 of NZ_JARVWW010000009.1, read as the reverse complement.
TGAAATCCGGAAGCTGCCCTGGCTGATCCCGCATTTCGCCACCGAAGAGGGCCGGCTGAAAATGTCGATCCACTCGCTGGTGGTGGAGACGCCGACGCGCCGCATCGTGGTCGATACCGGACTTGGCAACGACAAGCAGGGCCGTGGCGTGCCGACCTGGAACAACCGCTCCACGCCGTTTCTGGAGACGATGATTGCGGCCGGCTTTGCGCCCGAGAGCATCGACACCGTGCTGTGCACACATCTTCATGTCGATCATGTCGGCTGGAATACGAAGCTGTCCGGCGGTCAATGGGTGCCGACCTTCCCGAACGCGCGCTATCTGTTCGGCAAGACCGAATACGAGCATTGGCGCGACTACACGGCCGAGCCGGACAAGGTCGCGACGTTCGATGATTCCGTGAAGCCGGTCGTCGATGCGGGCCAGGCCGAGCTGATCCCGGGCGACCATCGGCTCTGCGAAGAAATCTGCGTGATCCCGACCCCCGGCCACAGTCCCGGGCACGTGAGCGTCCTGATCGAGTCCGGCGGCGAGCAAGCCCTGCTCGCCGGCGACGTCGCCCATCACCCCTGCCAGATGGCGCATCTTAACTGGTGCTCGGTCGTCGATACCGACCCCGCTCAATCGGCCGCCAGCCGGCACACATTATTCTCGCGCTTTGCCGACACGCCGACGCTGGTGATCGGCGGGCATTTTTCCGCCGGGCACATCAAGCGGGATGGGGATGCGTTCAGGTTCGAGGCGCTGGGGTGATCTGCGTGTCCCGGCCTCGGTGCGGCGTGCAACGCTGAAGAAGCGCTGCGCTACGTCCGGGCACGAGGTCCCCATCCGCACACCCGCCCACCGAATTGAGAGGGCTGCAATGCGCCCCTCTTTGAGCGGTTGAATTTCCCGCCGCCCTGTTCCATGAAGCTGTTCAACCGATCGGTCCATTCCCAGGGAGAAACGAGAATGAAGCTTGTTCGTTATGGCGAGAAGGGTGCGGAAAAGCCCGGCCTGATCGACAAATCCGGCCAAGTGCGCGACCTGTCGGCGCATGTGAAAGACCTGACCGGCGAGGCCTATTCGCCCGATAGCCTGAAGAAACTGACGGCGCTCGACCCCGCCTCGCTGCCTGCCGTCTCCGGCAAGCCGCGGTTCGCCGCTCCCGTCACCGGCATCTCGAAATTCGTGGCGATCGGCCTCAACTACAGCGACCATGCCAAGGAGACCGGCAACCCGATTCCGGCCGAGCCGATCTTCTTCCTCAAGGCGAACACCGCCCTCTCCGGCCCGAACGATGCGGTCGAAAAGCCGCGCGGCTCGACCAAGCTCGACTGGGAAGTCGAGATTGCCGCGATCATCGGCACCCGCGCGAAATACGTCTCGGAAGCCGACGCGCTCAACCATGTCGCCGGCTACTGCGTCTGCAACGACGTCTCCGAGCGTAATTTCCAGATCGAGCGCCTGGGGCAGTGGACCAAGGGCAAGTCGCACGACACGTTCGGCCCGCTCGGTCCCTGGCTCGCCACCAAGGACGAGATCAAGGACGTGCAGAACCTGTCGATGTGGCTCGACGTCAACGGCCAGCGCCGCCAGTCCGGCTCGACCGCGACCATGATCTTCACCATGGCCAAGTGCATCTCCTATGTCTCGCAGTTCATGACGCTCCTGCCCGGCGACGTCGTCACCACGGGCACCCCGCCCGGCGTCGGCATGGGCATGAAGCCGCCGACCTTCCTCAATGTCGGCGACGTCATCACGCTCGGCATCGAGGGTCTCGGCGAGCAGCGCCAGGAGATCGTCGCGGCGTAAGCCCTCGGTCCTCATCTGAGGAGCGCGCAACGCGCGCGTCTCGAAGGATGCGCCAAGAATACAGTCGCCCGACGTTCGCGCCGGGTGACGAGAGAACACCTCCCGTTGCCCATCCTTCGAGACGCACGCCAAGGGGCGCGCCCTCAGGATGAGGAACATCTGTCTGGATAGAGGTTATTTCCGATGAAGCTCACCTTCTCCCCCGCCTCGCCCTTCGCCCGCAAGGTGCGCATCGCCGCGATCGAGCTCGGGCTGATCGACAAGATCGAGCTCACGCCCGCGACCGTCGCGCCCGGCATGGCCAACGAGGACTATTCGCGCATCACGCCGCTGAAGAAGCTGCCGGTGCTGATCACCAATGACGGCGATGTCATTTTGGACTCTTACGTCATCGTCGAATATCTCAACGAGATGGCCGGCGGCAGCCTGATCCCCGACCACGGCCCGCGGCGCTGGAAGGCCAAGACCAATCACTCCCTGATCAACGGCATGCTCGATTCCATGCTGCTGTGCCGCTACGAGAAGATGGTGCGGCCGCAAGGCCTGCAATGGCAGGCGTGGTCGGACGATCATTGGAACCGGGCATGGACCGGCATGGCCCGCTTCGAGAACATGCCCGATGTCCTGAACGGCCCGTTCGACATCTCGCAGATCGGCCTCGTTTGCGTGCTCGGTTATGCCGACTTCCGCTTCGCCGATTGCGGCTGGCGCAAGGCCTATCCGAAGCTCGACGCTTTCCACCAGAAGATGCTGGAGCGGCCCTCCGTGAAAATCTCGGTGCCGCCGGCAGCGTAAAGCGCAGGAGTCCTCATGAGCCTCAAATACTCGGTCGGCGATCTCACGATCCATCGCGTCATCGAGCAGGAAACCTCGTTCGTGCCGGCGCTGGAGATGTTGCCGGGGCTGACAGGCGAGGTGCTGGCCGAGAACCGCCCCTGGATGCGGCAGGCCAAAGCGCTGGACGAGCAGGATACGCTGATCCTCTGCTTCCAGTCCTATGTGATCAAGACGCCGCATCACACCATCCTGGTCGACAGCTGCATCGGCAACGACAAGCCGCGGCCGCAGCGTCCGAAATGGAACATGAAGACCGACGACACCTATCTGCGCGGGCTCAACGCCGCGGGCTTCGCCGTCGACGACATCGACTTCGTGATGTGCACGCATCTCCACGTCGATCATGTCGGCTGGAATACGCGGCTGGAGAACGGCCGCTGGGTGCCAACGTTCCCGAACGCGCGCTACGTGTTCGCCAAGCAGGAGTTCGACTACTGGTCCGAGCAGAATGCGAAGGCGCCTGTCCCGCCCTTCGTGGATAGCGTGCTGCCGGTGGTCGAGGCCAAGCGCCACGAGGTGGTCGGCAACGACCATCAGATCGGCGATCACGTGCGCATCCTGCCGACACCGGGCCACACCCCCGGCCACGTCGCCATCACGATGGGCCGCGGCAAGGACGATGCCGTATTCTCGGGCGATCTCATGCATTCGCCGATCCAGACGCTCTATCCGGAGATGTCGGTGAAGTTCGACGTCGATCAGGCTACGGCGGCAACGACGCGCCGCAGTTTTCTGGAGCGCTATTGCGACACCGACACGCTGTGCTGCACCGCGCATTTCCCCTCGCCGTCAGTCGGCAAGATCAGGCGCAAGGGCAGCGGGTTCGTCTGCGCGGCGGTTTAGCGATTCCACTGGGTGGAGAGACACGATGACAGCGCTCCCCGACATCCCGCTCCCCGCAGGCATTCGCTCACGCTATGTCGACGAGATCAACGGCCTGCGCATGCATGTGCTGGAGGCAGGCTTCGAGACCAGGGGGCGGCCCTGCATCCTGCTGCTGCACGGCTTTCCGGAGCTCGCCTTCTCCTGGCGCAAGGTGATGCCGGCGCTTAGCTCGGCCGGCTATCACGTGATCGCGCCGGACCAGCGCGGCTACGGCCGCACCACGGGATGGAGCGCGGAGTACGACGGCGATCTCGCACCCTTTTCGCTCTTCAATCTGGCGCGGGATGCACTCGGGCTGGTGTCGGCGTTCGGCTACAAGCAGGTCGATGTGGTCGGACATGATTTCGGCAGCCCGGTCGCGGCCTGGTGCGCGCTGATACGGCCCGACGTGTTTCGGTCGGTGGCGATGATGAGCGCGCCGTTCGGCGGAGCGCCGCCGCTGCCGTTCAACACGATCGACACGCCGGCAAAGCCACCGGCCGCAGACCCAGTGCATCGCGAGCTCGCCGCCTTGCCGCGTCCGCGCAAGCATTATCAGTGGTACTATGCGACACGCCCAGCCAATGCGGACATACACCGCGCGCCGCAGGGCGTGCATGATTTCCTACGCGCCTATTATCATCACAAGAGCGCTGACTGGACCGACAACAAGCCATATCCGCTGAAATCCTGGTCGGCGAACGAACTGGCGAAGCTGCCGACCTATTATGTGATGGATCTGAACGAGACCATGGCCGAGACGGTCGCGAAGGAAATGCCCTCGCCGGCCACGATCGCCTCCAATCAATGGCTGCCCGACCGCGAGCTCGCCTACTACAGCGCAGAATATGGCCGCACCGGATTCCAGGGCGGCCTGCAATGGTATCGCTACGGCACGTCAGGCACGTTCAATAACGAGATGCAGCTGTTCGCCGGCCGCAGCATCGACGTCCCCTCCTGCTTCATCTCGGGCAAGCAGGATTGGGGCACTTATCAGCGCCCCGGCGTGTTCGAGGCGATGCAGGCGCGCGCCTGCACGAGGATGCTCGGCTGCCACCTCGTCGATGGCGCCGGCCACTGGGTGCAGCAGGAGCAGCCGGCCGAGGTAAGCAATCTGCTGCTCGATTTCCTGGCGAAGAGCCGCAGCGTGATTTGACCCGGGAACCCAAGCGCCCTATATAGTTTAGAACTATTCTAAACTAATGAAACAGGGCCGCCGTGAAGAACTTTGCCGATCTGACCGAACGCGAGGTGCTCGCGGTCGCGATCTCCTCCGAGGAGGAGGACAGCCGCATCTACATGAGCTTCGCCGAAGACCTGAAGGAGCGCTATCCGGATTCCGCCAAGATCTTCGAGCAGATGGCCGAGGAAGAGCGCGGCCATCGCCACATGCTGCTGGAAATGTACGAGCAGCGCTTCGGTCCGCATTTGCCCCCGATCCGCCGCGAGGACGTCAAAGGCTTCCTGCGCCGCCGTCCGGTCTGGCTCACCAAAAACCTGCCGCTCGACACCATCCGCAGGGAAGTCGAGACAATGGAATTGCAGGCTGAGCGCTTTTACGTGAAGGCCGCCGAACAGGCGCAGGATGTCGGCGTGCGCCGCCTGCTCGGCGATCTGGCCGAAGCCGAGAAAGGCCACGAAGAGGTGGCGGCGAAGCTGACGGACCAGATCCTGAGTTCAGACGTGCGCGCCGAGGAAGACCGCACCAACCGGCGCATGTTCGTGCTGCAATATGTGCAGCCAGGTCTCGCCGGCCTGATGGATGGCTCCGTCTCGACGCTGGCGCCGCTGTTCGCCGCAGCCTTCGCCACGCATCAGAACTGGCAAACATTTCTGGTCGGCCTCGCCGCCTCGATCGGTGCCGGCATCAGCATGGGTTTTGCGGAAGCGCTGTCCGACGACGGCTCGCTGACCGGGCGCGGTTCGCCCTGGCTGCGCGGTCTCACCTGCGGCTTGATGACGACGCTCGGCGGGCTTGGGCACACCTTGCCCTATCTCGTGCCCGATAGCTGGGCCAACGCGTTCTGGATCGCGACCGGAATCGCCGGCGTTGTCGTGTTCTTCGAGTTGTGGGCGATCGCCTTTATCCGCTCACACTACATGGACACGCCGTTCCTCCAGGCCGTGTTCCAGATCGTGCTCGGCGGGACGATCGTGCTGGCGGTGGGCATATTGATCGGGGCGGCGTAACAGCTTCACTCTCTGTGTCATGCCCCGCGAAAGCGGGGCATCCAGTATTCCAGAGACAGCAGCCGTATGCGGATAAGCCGTGGCGTACTGGATCGCCCGCCTTCGCGGGCGATGACAGCTAGCGGCATTCAATCGCCATCAAACGGCGGTTGCGACATCAGACGAAACTGCGCATCATCTTCCGGCAATAAGAGCAGGAGCATGCCGTGGCCAAATCGGAATGGAGTTTCAAGAGCGCGGTCGAGCTGTCGGCCGCGTTGACCGCAAAGAAGGTCTCCGCGGTCGAGCTCACCCAGGATGCGATCGACCGCATCGAACGTCACGATGGAAAGGTCAACGCGATCTGCGTCCGGGATTTCGACCGTGCGCTCGGCGCCGCGCGCGAGGCGGACGCCGCATTGGCGCGCGGCGAGCGGAAGCCGCTGCTTGGCCTCCCCATCACGGTGAAGGAATCATACAACGTCGCCGGCCTGCCCACGACCTGGGGCTGGACGCCGCAGAAAGATTTCAAGCCGACAGAGGACGCGCTGTCGATCACCCGGGTGAAGGGTGCCGGTGGCGTCATCCTCGGCAAGACCAACGTTCCCGTTGGGCTCGGGGATTGGCAGAGCTACAACGATATCTACGGCACGACGAACAATCCATTCGACCTCGGCCGCACGCCCGGTGGCTCATCGGGCGGCTCGTCTGCGGCGCTCGCGGCAGGCTACGGACCGCTCTCGCTCGGGTCCGACATCGGCGGCTCGCTGCGCGTGCCCGCCTTCCATTGCGGGGTCTATGCGCACAAGCCGACCTACAATCTCTGTCCAACGCGTGGCCACACGCCGCCGCCATTTCCGGCCATCCCGATGGAGCGCGATATGGCGGTGATCGGTCCGATGGCGCGGAGTGCAGCCGATCTGCCCCTGCTCCTGGACGTGATGGCAGGCCCCGATCCGTTGGACCTGGGCATCGGATACAAGCTCGCGCTGCCGGAGGCGCGGCACCGAGAGCTCAAGGATTTCCGCGTGCTGGTGATCGACAGCCACCCGTTGCTGCCTGCGAATGCCGACATTCGCAGCGCGATCGAGAAGCTGGCGGAACGATTGACGAACGCAGGTGCGAGCATAGCCCGCAAAAGCCCGCTGTTTCCCGACTTCACGGACGCCTCTCGCCTCTACATGCGCATGCTGATGAGCTTTCTCGGCGCCTTCCTTCCGCCGGACATTCTCGCCGGCGCGCGTGCCGGGGCAGCACAGCTCTCCCCTGAGGACAAGAGCCTGTCTGCCGAGCGGCTGCGCGGCATGACCAGCACACATCAGGCCTGGGTGTTCGACGAAGGCGCTCGCGCCGGCCTGCGCGCGCAATGGCGACATTTGTTCAGGACATTCGATGCGGTGATCTGCCCGATCATGCCCACCCCGGCCTATCCGCATGATCATTCGCCGCAGCAGGAGGCGCGCCGGATCAACATCGACGGCGAGGACTTTGCCTATCCGGACCAGCTTGCCTGGCCCGGCATCGCCACGCTGACGGGCCTGCCGGCAACGGCTGTTCCGCTCGGTCTGTCGAAGGACGGCCTGCCGGTCGGCGTGCAAATCATCGGGCCCTTCCTCGAGGACCGTACGCCGCTGAAGCTCGCCGAGCTGATCGAACGCGAGTTCGGCGGGTTCGTGCCGCCGCCCTTGTTCAATGACTAGTCCTTCTCGTCAATGCGTGGAGCTCTTGCGACGAGCAATCCGGAAATCCGTCCGCGGTGACAGGCGGGGATTGCCTCGCTCCGCTCGCAATGACGAAACAATGGAGAGAAATCTCATGAGCAGCGACCTCGAACAGCTCACCGCGCTCAACCGCGACTATGTCGCCTCCGTGCAGAATTGCGACGTCAAGCGCTTCGACGAGATTTTGGCGCGGGAGTTCTACTGCTCCAATCCCGACAAGACGCTGGTCGATCGCGAGGCCTTTCTGAAGCAGACGGCGCAGCCGATTGCGATCCGGAACCTCAGGGAGCACGACGTCATCATCCGCATCATGGGCGATTTCGCCATCATCCACGCGGCGACGAGCTACACCAATGCGAACGGCCAGCAGGCCACCGGGCGCTATACCGATTGCTGGACGAAGAAGAACGGGACCTGGCTGGCGGTGTCGGCGCACGTGTCGCGGTAGGGAGCGCGTCACAGCGCACATTCTCCGGGACGTCCAAATATTCGGGAGACCGCGAGGTCACCGCTCCAACGTCGTCAGCAGCAATTTCAACGCTGTCGCCGCAAACATCTGCATATTGGCGAAGCGGTCGTTGCTGCCCGTCTCCAGCGTCATCACCTCAGCTCCGGGCCCGGCGACCGCCATGCAGCTGTGGCCCGCCGCATCGCCGTAGCGATTGCCGGTGGGACCGGCCGCGCCGGTCTCGGACAGGCCCCAGTCGCAGTTGAAGCGGCTGCGCATCTGCTCGGCCAGCAGTTGCGCGTAGGGCTCCGACGAGGAACGAAAGCCCTTCATGCCTTCGTCCGAAATATCCATCAGCACGCGCCTGGCGTCGCGGGTGTAGACCACGGCGCCGCCAAGGAAATAGGCGGACGCGCCGGGTACCGCGAGAAGGCTGGCCGAGATCAGGCCGCCGGTCGAGGATTCCGCCACAGCAATGGTCTGTCTGCGCGCGATCAGTTTCGCTGCGACCTGCTCCGCAATGCCGACGAGCTCTTTCATGCTTTTGACCCCTTATCCTTCGCAACCGAGCTCAGCCTTTCTAGCATATGACAGCGCCGTTGGCCGAGTTGCAGTCAACGGGCAGGCCTGCTTGAATGGCGGCCAAAAGGCGGAGCGGCCAAGCGCTGCCCGCGAGAAGACGCGACGAGGAAACGTGAAGGGAGACGTCATGGCGTCCCTGATCGCCGGCGGGGTGGATTGCGATGTGCATCCGGCCGTGCCGCATCTGACCAGCCTGCTACCGTACCTGAACGACTATTGGCGCGATCAGGTGACCACGCGCGGCATGGTCGATCTCATCTCGCAATCCTACCCGCAGAATTCGCCGATCACGGCGCGGCCCGATTGGCGACCCGAAAACGGCAAGCCGGGCGAAAGCCTGGCCGACATGCAGCGCGATGTGCTCGATCCCTTCCAGCTCTCGCGCGCCATCTGCAATCCGCTCTACGGTGTGCAGATGGTGTTTTCAGAGGATCTGCAGGCCGCGTTCTGCCGCGCGCTGAATGAGTGGCTGGCGAAGGAATGGCTCGATCGCGATCCGCGGCTGCGCGGCTCGATCGTGATCCCCATGCAAAGCGTCGAGAAGGCCGTCGCCGAAATCGAGCGCAGCGCGACCGACCGCCGCTTCGTGCAGGTGCTGATGCTGGTGATGGGCGACACGCCGCTCGGCAAGCGCGCGCTGTGGCCGATCTACGAGGCGGCGGAACGGCTGGAACTGCCGATCGGCGTGCATGCCGGTTCCGCCTATCACAATCCGCCGACTGCTGTGGGTTGGGGTTCCTATCACATCGAGGATTATGTCGGTCAGGCCCAGGCGTTCCAGACCCAGCTCACCAGCCTGATCGTCGAGGGCGTGTTCGCCAAATATCCACGCCTGAAAATGGTGATGCTGGAATCCGGCGTCTCCTGGATCTCCCCCTTTCTCTGGCGCCTTCACAAGTTCTGGCGCGGGGTGCGGATGGAGACGCCTTGGGTCGATCGCGCGCCGCTTGAGATTGTGCGCAGCAACATCCGCTTCTCGTTACAGCCGTTTGATGCGCCGCCAAATGAGGCGACATTAATTCGCCTGTTTGATCATATGCAGTCGGACGAAATGGTCCTATTCTCCACCGACTATCCGCACTGGCAATTCGACGGCCAGGACGCGCTGCCCGCAGGTCTCACCCCCGATCTCGTGCGCAAGATCATGATCGACAATCCGCATGCAACCTATCCCCGCCTGACTTAGCCCGCTGCCAAAGGAGGCAAGGCGATGAATATTCAGTTCCGCGAAAGCTCCGAAGCCGCTCCCCCACTGACCGTCAAAACCGCGATCGCGGACTGCGACATCCACCCGGCACGCGCGACCCGCACCGAGCTCTATCCCTATCTCGCCAAACGCTGGCAGCATCATCTCGAAGTCTACGGCGTCCATGCCTATCAGGGCATGATGGAGGGCCCGCCCTATCCGAAGGCCCAGCCCAACGCCTCGCGCCGCGACGCCTATCCGCCTGAAGGCGGGCCGCAGGGCTCATCGCTGTCCTTCATGCAGAAGCAGCTGCTCGATCCCAACAACGTGCAGCTCGGCGTGCTCAATCCGCTCAACACCGGCCAGGGCATCCGCAATCACGAGCTCTCGGCGGCACTGTGCTCGGCGATCAACGACTGGCAGATCGACAAATGGACCAGCAAGGACAAGCGGCTGAAGGCGTCCATCGTCGTCGGCAATGAGGACGGGCTGTCGGCCGCCGCCGAAATCCGCGAGCGCGCCGGCGACAAGAATTTCGTGCAGGTGCTCTTGCTCAGCCGCAATGTCGAGCCGCTCGGCCAGCGCCGCTACTGGCCGATCTACCAAGCCGCGGAAGAAGCGGGTCTGCCCGTCGGCGTCCACGCCTTCGGCTTCGGCGGCAACCCGATCACACCGTCGGGCTGGCCGAGCTACTACATCGAGGAGATGGTGGGGCACTCGCAGTGCCAGCAATCGGCGCTTGCGAGCCTCGTGCTGGAGGGCGTGTTCGAGCGCTTCCCGAAATTGAAGATGGTGATGATCGAGGCCGGCTTCGGCTGGGCGCCGTCGCTGGCGTGGCGGCTCGACAAGGTTTGGCAGCGGCTCAGGAGCGAGGTGCCGCACGTCAAACGGCCGCCGTCGGAATATATCCGCGAGCAGGTGTGGTACACGACGCAGCCGATGGAGGATCCGGAGCGGCGCGAGGATCTGTTCGACGTGATCAAATGGATCGGCTGGGACCGGTTGCTGTTCGCCACCGACTATCCGCATTGGGACTACGACGAACCATCGCGCGTGCTGCCGGCGGGCGTCAGCGAGACCGATCGCGAGGCGTTTTATCTGGGTAATGCGCGTGCACTGTACGGGATCAGTTGATGGCGCGACACGTGATCGCGCCGGTCGATGAGCTTCCGCCGGGCACGCGAAAATTTCTGGAGATCGACGGGCGGCCAATCGCGGTCTTCAACATCAAGGGCGAGTATTTCGGCCTTATAAACCGCTGCCCGCATCAGGGCGCGGCGCTGTGCGAGGGACCGCTGATCGGGCTCGCGCAATCGAACGATCCAGGCGAGATCGAATACACCAAACTCGGCGAGATCATTCGCTGTCCCTGGCATGGCTGGGAGTTCGACGTCCGCACCGGCCAGTCCTACTGCGATCCCCGCCGCTTCCGCGTCAAGGCGTACCCGGCCCATGTCGAGCCGGGCGCGGCTGTCGTGAAGGGACCGTACGTTGCTGAGACGATACCGATGAAGGTCGAGAGCGACTACGTGGTGGTTGAGCTTTAACTCTCACCGCGTCGGGACTGGGCTCCTTGCCCCGTTGTTACGGGAAGCGGTGAAGTAGGAGCGCTTGTTCGCTGGTCATCAGCGAGGCGACCATGCCGAGGGAGATTCGGCACCATCTGATTGTCTTGAGTGGCAAATCACTCAGAGCGTGCACGAAGTGCGCACGAAAATCGGGGAAGCCCAAGGTTCGCCGTGAACGCATCTTCTCCAGCTATGATTTGCCTCATGACGGCGACCATGGGCCGCACCTTGTGCGAATTGATCAAAAGCCTTGCTGGTTTCAGGTTTTGTTGCCTTCGGGGCTTAGTGGGCCGCATGAGATGCCTCCTCTGTCATCAAATGACAGCTATAATTTAATCACCGCCGCAACAAAAAACTACAAAACCAGGACGCACAAAAGTGGCAGAGTGGGGCCGGGGCGCTAACTGTGATCAGCAACGGAGCTGAGACGTGACGATGGAATTGAGCCGGCGTGGATTTTGTATCGAAACCGGTTCGTTTGGACTGCAGACTGTTTCGCCCAGTGTCTTCGCTACGCGAAGCGAAGCACGCCTGCGATCACATCGAGCAGGCATGCAGGGCGCCGCGCTGAACGCGAAGCCGGCAAGTCCGGGCAACCGCTGAAAGCGCCTTTCGGAGACAGAGATGGAAGGGGATCATTGGCCTCACGGCGCGTGCGATGACGCCGGTCGAAGCCTGGCACGCCTGCGGAAGCGCGCGTCCGAATTTTTCGAAAACCTGTCCGTCGCAGAATTTGCGCGTGAGGCGCATCGGCATCTGTGGGTTTCGGACTGGTTGAGGGTTGCAGACGACTACCGGATATTCGCCGAGTCCGTGCGTGAAGATAGTTCCGTTCAGATTGCGCGGGAAGCGTGGCTGTGCTCGCTGACGGCCTTTGAAGTCGCGAGAAGCTTGTCTTGTCCAGGCGATCTCGCGAGTCCCGACCTCGCAGACAAAGTCGATATCAGCCTGACGGGTTTCGAGGATGACGCCGGTCCAGCGATCGAGCGCGTTAAGATTGATTGCTTCGATCAGGGGGCGCTGACTGGCTTATTTCTGCCGGCGTTCCGGCATGGGCGGCCTTCCGCACCCGCGGTCATCTGCGTCAGTGACGAAGAAATCACCATAGGCTCGATGATGAGCAGACTGTTGCCGGTCTCACTCTGCCGGAACATGTCACTCCTGCTCGTCGATGCCTGCAATTTATCTGTTCGTCGCCCCTTCAAGCTGGAGCATATCCTGCAATGCTGGGTGGACTATCTGGAGGCCCGCCCGGATGTCGACTCACGGCGGATCGCAATCTATGGCGAAGGGACGGGCGCCAGTCATGCGTCCAGCTTTGCCCTCGCGGATCGCAGGATAGCTGCCGCCGTGTGCGACGGTGGCCTCTTGAAGTCGGTCACGCGTCGAGCGTCACTACGCTGGATGACCGGCCTTGAGCAGGCCGCGCATGGGGGGACCTCGACGGGTTCACTGCTGCCGTCGCGCCGACTACCTTGCCCGCTTCTCATGGTCCCCGGGAGTCGCTCAATGGTCCGGGAGCAAGATGCACTGGAGCTCCAAGCCGGCTATCAGCAGGCTGGAGCCGATTGCTCGATCGTCGTGCCGAACCGCATCCCGTACCCTCTGGGCGAGGTCGAGAATTTCATCGCTGTGGATGATTTCGTCTTCGAATGGCTCGACAGCAAGCTTGGAGCCGCTCGTCAGCTCGATCCCGTGGTCTACCTCTAGCCGCGACAGCGAGCGGGACGATCCTGGCGCGGTACGGCGACAATCGCGTCCGGCTCGGACGCTCATTCCGCGCCGGACATCAGCTGATCAGGAAACGTCGATAGCGAGCAATCGTGCAGCCAGCCGGGCATTCTTGGCAATCGTTGCAAGCGCAGCATTCAGATCAGCCAAGGTCTTCTCGTCGAGCTCGTTAAACATCGTCGAGTTCAACGCGAGCTTTCTCTTGGACAGCTTTTCGATGTCCGCTGTCGCCTTTGCAGTCAGCGACATCAGGACGAAGCGCGCGTCGTCTGCTCCCGGTCGCCGCGATAGAAAGCCGCTCTTTTCGAGCGCCTTGGTCTGGTTGGTCACAAAGGCCGGGTGGACCCGCAACTTGTTCGCAATGTCTATCCCGGCGACGCCTCGTCCCTCGTCCAGTTCGGTGATTGCCATCAAGATCAGCCACTGTGGCTCGGTAATGCCCAGCAGTCCGGCCCAGCTGGTGTGGATGTCATCCAGCTGAGAGTGGATTTCGACGACATTCCAGATGAAGTCCGTAATCGCCCTGTCGAGTTTTTTCTCGATCATGTGGCTCCCCCCGTTTCGCTTGGATCAGTCTTTTAATGGGATATTTGGGAGTCGTCTCGGATATCGCGCAATGACGATAGTGGTAGAGGCCGCATGACGGAGACGGTCGGCCTGCTTGATGCTTGCAAAAGACAATTAATTAAATTAGGTCTTATCGCACTCAATCTTTGCTGCTCTTGACCTTGTCGATGGACAGCGATGTGAGACCTCCAAGAAAGCCCTCGGGATGCCCCCTGAGGGCTTTTTCGTTTTATATCTGAGGGTTATGTGACATTCCTGGCCGTCCTGTGGCCCCCAAGCAACATCTCTCCCTGAAGTTTCGATTCATTAAATCAATAAATTGAGACGATTGTTTTTATAAACTATATGTGAAGCCACGACGGAGGGGGGGCACCTCACTGTCGTTTCAGTCCGGACCTCGAGTGCGGATCTGAATTGAACGGAAATTGAGAGGGTTAAGCGGCCTCCTCCGGGGAGCCGAGCCCCTGAACCGACCTGGAGGTTTACTAATGAAGTTTACGAAGACACTCTTTCTCGGCTCGGCTGCCGGCCTGATGGCCGCCTCCGGGGCGTTCGCTGCCGATCTTCCCGTGAAGGCCAAAGCGGTCGAATACGTGAAGATCTGCTCGCTGTACGGCGCCGGTTTCTACTACATCCCGGGCACCGACACCTGCATCAAGCTGGGTGGTTACGTGCGCGCTGATGCGAACCTCAATACCAACTCGGACTTCAATCCGAACCAGGGCGGCACTGCCGGTGCGCGCAACCGCCTGATGAACTACTACACGTTCCGCGCACGTGAAGACCTCAACATCGACACCCGCACCGCGACCGAGTACGGCGTGGTCCGCACCTTCTTCGACGGCGTCTTCACCTGGACGACCGGCAACTATACCCCGACCGGTTCGGCAACGGGCGGAACCCAGTACAGCGGTACGCTCGGTCTCAATGCTGCGGGCACCGGCCTCGTCGGTTCGAATGGTAGCGGCAGCGTCAACGGCACCGACGGCAACACCTCGGGCGGTGCGCTCGGCGTGTACTACGCCTTCATCCAGTTCGCCGGCTTCACCATGGGTAAGGCCGTGTCGCAGTTCGACGCGCCCTGGACCAACTATCCCGGCAACATCACCGACAACCTCGTCGGCGGCAGCGGCACGGTCACCGGTGTCAACCAGTTCACCTACACCGCCGACTTCGGCCAGGGCGTGACGGCGTCGTTCTCGGCGGAAGACGCGACTGTCTACTATCAGGCCGGCAACCTCAACATGACCGGCGCGACCGCGGGTGGCATGATCGGCGGCTCCTACGGCACCAACGCTCTCGGCGGCTCGCGTTCGCCGAACCTCGTCGGTCAGGTGCGTGTCGACCAGGCTTGGGGCCTCTTCCAGGCGTCGGTGGCTGCGCATGACAACCACGTCGGTTACTACGGCGCGACCGAAGTCTCCGGCCACCCCGACGACAAGTGGGGTTGGGCGGTTCAGCTCGCTCTGTCGATCAAGAACATCCCGACCGGCGCGGGTGACACGATCAACATCCAGGGCGTCTACACCGACGGCGCGACCCGCTACAACTTCCAGAACCTGTCGGGCAGCTCCTACGCGCTGTACGGTAGCTCGAGCGCTGCTGGTACCTACGGCAGCCTCGGCTTCGCCAATGCTCCTGACACGGTGTTCGTGACGGGCAGCTCGCAGGAAACCGTCAAGACCTGGGGCTTCCGTGGCGCCTACACCCACAACTGGGATGCGTCCTGGAACTCCGCGATCTACGGTGCCTACGCCCAGGCCCAGTTCGGCACGCTGGCCAAGACCACCCTCTGCGGCGCTGGCGGTGCTGGCGGCGTGTTCGGTGGCCTGGCGGGTGTGACCAGCTGTAACCCGGACTTCGCGATCGGCCAGCTCGGTGTCGTCACCCGCTGGACCCCGGTCAAGAACCTGACGTTCTCGGCTGACCTGTCCTGGACCCATCTCGACCAGAAGTACTCTGGTACGGTTGGCCTCTCCCCGGCGGTCACGACCGCCAAGCCCGCCGCAGTCTACGAGCTGAAGGATCAGGACTCGATTGCCATGATCCTCCGCGCTCAGCGCAACTGGTAATCTGTCGACAGGTCTGAACGAACACCCGGCGGGAAACCGCCGGGTGTTTTTTATTGCACAAGGCGTGGCGGGGCCGGTCGTCGAGCACTCAATGCCGACGAGGCCGACATCGTGTTCGGCTCGGCCGCTTACGCCTGTTGTCGAGCGTGACCGCCGACCGGCTCGGCCACCGCATCATACGTCGGCACCGCCTTGCCGCCGCCGCGATAGACGACCGAGGCCGCGATGATGCCGAGGAAGGCCGCGAACATCAGCCAGAAGCCGGGCGAGGCCTTGTCGCCGGTGTGCTCGATCAGCAGGGTCGAGGCGAACGGCGTGAAGGTGCCAAACAGCGCAGCCGCGAGCGCGAAGGCGAGCGAGAAGCAGGTGGTGCGCACATGGGCCGGCACGATCTCGACCAGCGCGCCGAGCATGGTGCCGCTGTAGACGCCGAAATAGAACGAGAACATCATCTCGACCGCGAGCAGCTTGCCGAAGGTCGGCGCCGCCACCAGCCAGTGCAGCGCCGGATAGGCGGTGACGAGCGACAGGCAGGCGATGGTGATCAGCACCGGCTTGCGGCCGATGCGGTCTGACAATGCACCACCGACCGGATTCCAGAAGAAGTTGGTCACGGCCACCAGCAACGTCACCAGCAGCGCATCCTGCGTCGACAGCTTCAGCACGGTCTTGCCGAAGGTCGGCGTGTACACGGTGACGAAGTAGAACGTCGTCGTGGTCAGGACCGCGATCATCATGCCGAGGAGGACGATGCGCCAGTTGGCGAGTGCGGAGGCGAATACCTCGTTTGCCGTCGGGTGCTTCTTCATGGCGAGGAAGGCCGGCGTCTCCTCGAGCGTCCGCCGCAGGAAGAAGATCAGGGGAATGATCAGGCAGCCGACGAAGAACGGGATGCGCCAGCCCCAGGCGGCCACCGTGTCGGCCGGCATCACCTCGGAGAGGAGATAGCCGAGGATCGAGGCCACGAAGATCGCGACCTGCTGGCTCGAGGATTGGAATGAAGTGTAGAAGCCGCGATTGCCCGGCGTCGAAATCTCCGCCAAATAAACCGACACGCCGCCGAGCTCGACGCCGGCGGAAAAACCTTGCAGCAGGCGGCCTAGCAGCACGATGACCGGCGCGGCGATGCCGATGGTCGCATAGCTCGGGCAGAATGCGATCACCACGGTGCCGGCGGCCATGATGCCGAGCGTGACGATCAGGCCCTTGCGGCGGCCGATGCGGTCGATATAGGCGCCGAGCACGATCGCACCGACGGGGCGCATCAGCGCGCCGAGCCAGAACACGCCGAAGGTGTTGAGCAACGACGCGGCCTCGTTGCTGGACGGGAAGAACGCCTTGCCGATGGCAGCGGCATAGAAGCCGAACAGGAAGAAGTCGAACTGCTCGAGGAAATTGCCGCTCGTTGCGCGCAGGATCGCGCCAATGCGCGACTTGATCTCGGGCGGATTGGTTGATGCTGCTGGTCCAGCCATGGCGTTGCTCCCCTGAAGATGCGGCCAGACCGGAACTCACTTCACGGCAGGCGACGGATTATTGCTGCGACAATCTGCCCTACCCCTGTCGCGCGAGCCGCGGCGAGTCAACTCAATTCACCGCGGAAGCTGATGATTTTTCAGGCTTTATTCTGCGTTGCGGCGATCATCCAGTCGCGGAATGCGGCGAGCTTCGGCGCCTCGCGGCGGCCCTCCGGCGCGACCAGGTAGAAGCCGGCATCGGCCGGCAGCGCGATCTTGAAGGGGACCACGAGCCGGCCCTTGGCGATGTCGTCCTGGACGTAGGAGGTTCGCCCCATCGCCACGCCGATGCCGTCGATCGCGGCCTGGATGGTCATGAAGATCATGTCGAAGGTGATGCCGGGCTGCCTGGCGATATCGCCTGGCAGGCCCGCCGCCGTCAGCCACAGCCGCCAGTCGTCGCTGTTGGCGTTGGAGGTGTGCAGCAGCGGATAGCCCTTCAGATCCTCCGGACAGCGCAGCGGCTTGCCGCCGCGCAAGAGAGACGGGCTGCACACAGGAAACAGCTCGTCCGCCATCAGCCAGTCGGCGCGCAAACCGGGCCACTGGCCGCGCCCGTAGCGGATCGCGGCGTCGACATTGTCGCGCTGGAAATCGACGAGGCTGGTCGAGGTGGTGATGCGGACGTCGATGCCGGGATGGTGCTCCTGGAAATCGGTCAGCCGCGGCAGCAGCCATTTTGCGGCAAGCGAGGCCAGCGTCGAGACCGTCAGCACCTTGTCGTCGTCCTTGCGCAGCAGCCGGTCGGTGGCGAGGCGAAGGTCGTTGAAGGCGGCACGGACGCCCGGCAAATAGTCGCGCGCCTCCGCCGTCAGCGCCAGCGCGCGGTTCTGCCGGACGAACAGCCGGATGCCGAGCTCCTCCTCGAGCCTGCGGATCTGATGGCTGATCGCGGTCTGGGTCACGTTCAGCTCGGACGCCGCCAGCGTGAAGCTGAGATGGCGCGCGGCAGCCTCAAAGGCCCGCAATCCGTTCAGGGAGGGCAATCTGGCAGTCATCTGGCAACAGGATACATGACGTTATTTCATGCGAAAGGGTACAAATTGTCGTTTGTCGCAGCGCACCAGGAAGCAGATGTTACGGGTCAACTTAGCTCCAGGAGCTGAAAATGTCTATTTTGACCCAGAATTCGATGACAAATCATCATGCGCCCGGTCTGGTCCAGCAGATCGGTGAGACCCTTCACGTCTGGCACGAGCGCTATCGGACCCGGCGGGAGCTCACCAACTGGTCCGCGCGTGACCTTCAGGACGTCGGGCTGTCCTGGAGCGATGTGGCCTATGAGGCCGATAAACCCTTCTGGCGGGCCTGATCAGGCCGCCAGGCCGGCGCCGCCTGATCACAGGGGCGCCGGCGGTCCCTTGTCCCGGCCTCTTTCCCTTTGGGCTCGCGTCATGCGCACTCTCCGCCTGGAAGATCTGAAGCAATATTCGGACACGCTGCGTATCCGGAACGGCGAGCCGCTTAATGTTCGCTTCGTCGAGCCGCGCGACACCGAGGAGCTCCAGCACTATTTTCGCTCGCTCTCGACGCGGTCCCGCTACAACCGCTTCTTCGGCGCGATCAGCGAGCTGCCGCAGGGCCTGCTCCACGACTTCCTTCAGGTCGGCGAACGCGAACGTTTTACCGTGGTCGCGACCATGATGGTCGACGGCTTCGAGACCATCGTCGCCGAAGCGCGCTACGCGCTGCATGCCGACACCGCGACGCTTGAATTCGGTCTGTCGGTCGACGACCGCTGGCAGGGCCACGGCATCGCCACCGCGCTCATGAAGAACCTCGAGTGCCGCGCGGCTGCACTCGGCGCCGAGCACATGTTCGGCGATACGCTGCGCTCCAACGAGGCCATGATCTCGCTCGCACGCAAATCCGGCTTTGCCTTCGTCAATCATCCTGATGACTGGAAGCTGGTGCGCTTCGACAAGGAGATCTCGGTCGCACCGAAAGACATTCCCTGCGCGAGCTGGCGTCTCGTCGCCCTTTCCCGTCAGGCCGACAGCCCCTCAGCCTCGGCCTGACACGACTCGAGCCCGGCCCTGGTCAAACAGAGCCGGGCTTTTTTTGCCTTCACGCAACATCGCCGACTGATCCCGGCCTCTTCCTCTACTACCCAAGCCGCGGACAATTGCCGGCTGCGCTGCGCAGGTTCGCGGATTTTGCGAGATGTGAAACCGGCCCGACCATGTCACGGAGATGACACGACGCGATGGCGAGACAATTCCCGGTTGAGGCAACTGATTGTCAAACGCGCGGTCGCCCTCTAGCTTGTGGAAGCGGCCAATCCGACCGCCTTGTGCCGTCCTGGCCAGACTGAAGAAGCCACTTATCTATGCGTGCTATTGTTCTCGCATTCTCTTTCCTTGGTGCTCTGGTGTTTCCTGAGAAAGTAGAAGCGCTGGATTGTCCACTCCCGCCGAATATCTGGTCCCACCCCGTTGACGGTGATGAAATCTCCCGTGAGCAGCAGCTGCGCGATGCAGAGGATCGTCTGAATCTCTATCGGCTGGAGCACGCGCCGATCATATTCCGCGGGCGCGTCGCGTCCACGCGCTATCTCTCCGACATTCGCAAGACGAGTATCCCGATCAGTCTCCTCGTCTTCGACCACGTTGAAATCCTGAAGGGGGGATTATTTGGTGCGAATACAGTTGCATCGGTAAACCATCAATGGTGGCGTGGCCTCCCGGAAAAATTGTCGTCATGGCGGCGTACCCGAACGATTTCGCCGATCCATCGAAGGCGGTGGAGTTCGACAGCAGGCGTGTCGTCTATCGGGGGCGAATCGACGCGGTATTGGGAATGTGCGCCGGTGGCCCACTCAGCGATCGGGCAGTTGAGATATTGAATGACCCTGGGGAAATGGCTCGCTTGAAGCGTGAATTTGCGCCACGCCGCGACGATTGATGCTGTTGCCCTTGCGGGCAAATAGAGCCGGTCATCTTTTGCGCTCACTCCCCCGTCATCCTGAGGTGCGAGCCACACGACGCAACGCGTCGCGTGGAGAGCCTCGAAGGATGAACGGCCCCGCTGATTCCCTGGCATTCGGCTCCCGGCAGCCACAGCCGGGCCGTCGCCCTTCGAGGGCCGCTGAAGAAGCGGCCACCTCAGGGTGACGGTCAACCATTTTCCGAAGCCCTACTTCCCCGTGAACACGGCCTTCCGCTTCTCGATAAACGCCTGCACGGCCTCCTTGTGATCGGCGGTCGTGGTCAGGCGGATCAGCCGTTCGGCCTCGTGGTCGCGCGCGGTCTCGAAATCGAACAGCACGGCTTCGTCGAGATTGTCCTTCATGTAGCGCAGCGCGAGGCGCGGGCCTTCGGCGAGGGATTTTGCCAGGGCGAAGGCTTCGGCCTGCAATTTGTCGTCGGGCACGACGCGGTTGACGAGGCCGATGGCTTCGCATCTCGCCGCGTCGACCCTGTCGCCGGTGAACAGCAACTCGCGCGCCCGCGCGGTGCCGACGAGCCGGGTGAGCAGCCATGCGATGCCGTAATCGCCGCTCAGCGCGATGCGGGCGTAGCCGGTGGCGACGAAGGCCGATTGGGCGGCGATGCGGATGTCGCAGGCCATGGCGATGGCGAGCCCTGCGCCGACCGCGGGACCGGGGAGCGCTGCGATCGTCGGCTTGCGCACCGACACCAGCGCGCCGGTGAGCAACCGCTGTCGCTCCTGGAGATCGGCGACACGATCTTCCAGCGACATCTCCAGCTTCTTCGGGTCGCGATGCGCGCCCATGCCCTTGACGTTGCCGCCGGCGCAGAACGATTCACCCGCTCCGGAGATCAGCAGCGCGCCGACATCGGGATTCTCGCCGCAGGTGCGGATCATCGTGCGCAGCGCCGGGGTCAGCGTGTCCGACAGCGAGTTGCGCGCCTCGGGCCGGTTCAGTGTGATCACGGCGACGCGATCACGGATGACGCAGAGGAGTTCATTGGTGCCGGTGTCGATGGTGGTTTCCGTGGTCATCGTTCCTCCCTCTGTTCGTGATTGCGAGCGAAGCGAAGCAATCCAGGCTGTCCGTGCGGATATAGCCTGGATTGCTTCGTCGCTTCGCTCCTCGCAATGACGGCTGTTGTTATTTATCGCCTCAAAACTTCTCCACCCACGGCCGCAGCTCCAGTTCCCAGCTCCAGGCGCTGCGCGGCTGCTGCAACACGTTCCAGTAGCTCTCCGCGATGGCATCGGGATCGAGCATCGAATCCGGCTTCTCCGGTGCTTCCGTGCGCGCCGCACTGCGGATGCCGCCGTCGATGACGAAATGCGCGACATGGATGCCCTGTGGTGACAATTCGCGCGCCATGCTCTGTGCGAGCCCGCGCAGCGCGAACTTGCCCATCGCGAAGGGCGCGGACTGCGCGTAGCCCTTGACGCTGGCCGAAGCGCCGGTGAACAGGATCGCGCCGTGCTTGTTCGGCAGCATGCGTTTTGCCGCCTGCTGCGCCACCAGGAAGCCGCCATAGCCGCTGACCGCAATCGCGTTCGCGACGTCGGCCGGAACGAGATCGACGAACGGCCCTCGCGCGCGGCCGCTGGCGTTGTAGACGACAACGTCAGGCGTGCCGATCTCGCGTTCGACGAGGCCGAACAGGCGCTCGACGTCATCAGGCTCGGTGGCGTTGCAGGCATAGGCCTTGGCGCCGGTCTCGCTGCAGAGCGCGCCAAGCTTCTCAATTTTTCGCGCGGCCAGTGCGACACGGATGCCCTGGGCGGACAATAGCCGCGCCAGTGAGGCGCTCAGGCCTTCGCCGGCGCCGACGATGAGGGCGATCTTGTATTTCGGGTGTTCCATGGCGTGATCTCTCGGAGACAGGAAGCCGCTGATCTATGCATCGTCCGCGTCGACAACCAGCCGGAGCGATGACAATTCGGCAGAGCGAATTGCTCCCTCACGGCGATCATGCCTCCCTGACAATTTGCGGCTTTATCCGCTTTCGCGACTGGAGCATGATCGACATCATCCCAAGCGGCAAGCGCCAAATCAGCGCAAAATGACCGCAGGGCGCGGAAACGAAGAGGACGATCATGCGACGGCCAGCCACAACGCAGCAGAAACATGTCGCGGCCGCACCGTCCGGCCTGCTGGCACCCGATACATCAGGCATGAATTTCTACCGCGCCGATCAGGCGCTCACCGATCTCCTGCGCATTCATCTGCCGGAGACGCTATTCCGCCACATCGAGCCGCATCTCGATCGCCTGGGTGAATTGGCCGGCGGCCATCTCGACGACTGCGCGCGGCTCGCCGACCGGCATACGCCGATGCTGCACCAGCGCGACAAGTTCGGCCGCGACGTGCAGTGGATCGAATACCATCCGGCCTATCGCGAGCTGGAGAACGCGGCCTTCGGCGAGTTCGGCATCCACGCGCTCTCGATCCGCAAGGGCATCATGGGCTGGCCGGACAAATATCCCGTCGTCGCCAAGCACGCCTTCACCTTCCTGTTCAACCAGACCGAATTCGGTATGGGCTGCCCGATCAACGTCACCGACGGTTGCGCAAAACTGCTGGCGAATTTCGGCAGCGAGGCGCTGAAGGCGAAATATCTCGACGGCCTGACCCAGACCGACATGAGCAAGCTGACGCAAGGCGGCCAGTTCATGACCGAGAAGGAAGGCGGCTCCGACGTCGGCACGCTGACCACGACGGCCGTGCAGGAGGGCGACCATTGGCGCCTCACCGGCGAGAAATGGTTCTGCTCGAACGCCGACGCAAAAGTCGTGATGCTGCTGGCGCGCCCCGAAGGCGCCGGCCCCGGCACACGCGGCCTCGGCCTGTTCCTGATGCCGCGCTTCCTCGACGACGGTTCGCAGAACCGCTACCGGATCGTGCGGCTGAAGGACAAGCTCGGCACGCGCTCGATGGCCTCGGGTGAGATCAAGCTCGAAGGCGCGATCGCCTACGCGGTCGGCAAGCTCGACCGCGGTTTTGTGCAGATGGCCGAGATGGTGAACTCATCGCGGCTTTCAAATGGCGTCAAATCCACCGCGCTGATGCGGCGGGCCTATCACGATGCGATGACGGTGGCGAAGAACCGCGTCGTGTTCGGCAACCGCATCATCGACCTGCCGCTGGGCCGGCGCCAGATGCTGAAGATCATGCTGCCGGTCGAGCAGGCACTGTCGATGAGCTTTCTCACCGCGGACGCACTCGACCGTGCCGAGGCCGGCAGCCAGGATGCGGCTGCGCTGCTGCGCATCCTGACGCCGACCTTGAAATTCCGCGCCACGCGTGATGCGCGAAAAGTCTGCGGCGATGCGCTCGAGATGCGCGGCGGCATCGGCTATATCGAGGAATTCGCGACCGCCCGCCTGCTGCGCGACGCGCATCTCGGTTCGATCTGGGAAGGCACCGGCAACATCGTCGCGATCGATGCGCTCAAGCGCGCCGTCGGCCGCCACGGCGCCGAATCCGCGCTCGCAGCCGATCTGCACGCCCGCCTCGATGACAGCCCTTCGGTGCCGCAGGCCTGGCGCGACCGGCTGCGCGATCTCACCGATCGCGCGGTCGGCTTCGCACGCGAGGTCGCGGGAAAGGCCGACAATGAGGCCGATGCGCGACGCGCCACCAGCCTGCTCTATCATGTCGCCAGTGCCGTCGCGCTCGCCTGGGAGGCGCATCGTATTCACGACATGCGCGGCGATGCGCGAAGGCTGCTGCTGTCGCGCCTCGTGATCGATCACCGCGTATCACCAAGTGACCCGTTCCGGCTGACGGAAAATGCCGTGCAGCAGAAGATCGCCGCGCTGCTGCTCGGTGATCGCGCTGGCAGCATGAGCGAGGTTGGCGAACTGGTTCTGGCAGCGTAGGCTGCACCCGCGTTCAAGGCAAAAAAAAGCGATAGGGAGTGCTCGATGAAGGCCGCCGTCCTCCATGAAGTCAACAAGCCCCTGGTCATCGAGGATGTCAGCCTGCCGAAGCCGGGCCCGCGCGAGGTCCTGATCCGTACGTCGGTCGCAGGCCTCTGCCACTCCGATTTGCACTTCATGGAAGGGCTTTATCCGCATCCGCTGCCCGCGGTGCTCGGGCACGAGTCCGCCGGTGTCGTCGAGCAGGTCGGCTCCGACGTGACTTATGTGAAGCCCGGCGATCATGTCGTCACCTGCCTTTCGGTGTTCTGCGGCACCTGCGACAATTGCACCACCGGCCGCACGGTGCTCTGCACCGACACCACGGTAAAATTGCTGCCGGGCGCCTCCAATCGAATGCAATGGGCCCGCTCCGAGAAGCTGCATCAGTTCCTCAACCTCTCGTCCTTCGCCGAGCAGATGCTGGTGCACGAGAACGCGATCGTCAAAATCCGCAAGGAGATGCCGCTCGATCTTGCGGCGCTGATCGGCTGCGGCGTCATCACCGGCTACGGCGCGGTCGTGAACACGGCGAAGGTGACGGCCGGCGAGACCGTGGCCGTGATCGGCTGCGGCGGTGTCGGCATGGCTGCGATCAACGGCGCGCAGATCGCAGGCGCCGGCCGCATCATTGCCATCGACACCAATCCGGCCAAGCTCCAGCTCGCGACCAAGCTGGGCGCCACCGACATCATCAACCCGGCGGACGGCGACATCGTGAAGCAGGTGCGCGATCTCACCAATGGCGGCGTGCATCATTCCTTCGAGGTGCTCGGCCGCAAGGAGACCGCCGAGCAGGCTTTCGGCATGCTCGCTTCGGGCGGCACGGCCACCATAGTCGGCATGATTCCGTTCGGCCAGAAGATCGAGCTGCACGGCTTCGACTTCCTGCGCGAGCGCAGGATCCAGGGCTCGTCGATGGGTTCGAACCATTTTCGCGTCGACATGCCGCGGCTGGTGGATTTCTACCTGCGGGGACGGCTGCATCTGGAGGACTGGATCTCGGCCAAGCTGAAGCTCTCCGAGATCAACGAGGGTTTTGCCAACATGAAAGCCGGCAAGACGCTTCGCAGCGTGATCATGTTTGACAGCTAAAGCGCGATGAGATTGGGCATGACCGCGGAGGATGGAGCGGCACTACCCTCCCAAATGTCGCGTAAAGATCCGCACCACATGGCCCTTGACCCGCGGCGCCTCGTCGTAGAGGTCTGATGCGAGCCGCTCAATGGTCTCGCGCAGCGACATGAACTGCGCCTGCCGCGCGCTGCTTTCGGTGCCCTGCATGCCCGCAAGCCCGTCCATCGCGGCGTCGCTGATCTGGCACTGCACGATTTCGTCGTCGTTCAGCATGGTGAAGCGAAAGGCCAGCCGTTCGCGGTCATGACCAATGATCCTGTCGCGCATCAGCGGCATCAGATTGTCCCGTTCGCCCCCCGGGCGGACAATGCTGAAAATCCAGCGCCTTGTCACCATGCGTGGGGTGCGTTAGCCGAAGGCGTAGCCCGCTTCCTTATCCCGAGCCGTCGTCGAAAAATGGCGGGTTACGCTTCGCTAACCCCGCCCTACGTTCTCAATAAACGAGAGCCGTGCCAGTAGGTTTGTCCAGCGCAATCGCCAGAGACTTGTACTCTTCGCAATCGCGGCCGCAGATCGTGGCGATACGACCTAGGTGATACATCGCCTGCTCGCGGTTGCCCTGCTCGAGCTGCCAGAGCCCATAATACTGCCAGGTCAGCACGTGATTCGGATCGGCCTTCAGCGCGCGCTCGTACCAGATCTGCGACTGCTTGTAGTCGCCGAGCTTGCGATAGGAGTAGCCGATGAGGTTGGCGACGTTCGGATGATCGTCATGGTCCAGCGCTTTCAACTGCTCGATCGCAGCGGCGTAGTCGTTGCGCTCGTAGATCGTGTCATATGCCACACGGTAGCCGGCCGCGAATGCGGGATCATCGATGCGCGACTGGTTGTTTGGCTTCTTGCCTTTCTGGGTTGCCTTTGGGTTGGAACGTTTCGGGTAGGCTGGCTGCGCTTTCTGGTCCGAATAAGCGCCCGCATAGGGATCGGTGGAACTGGCGCCACCGCCACCACCACCGCCGCCTCCTGCGGCCAACATAGGCGAAGCGAACAACGCCGCCGCGAGCATTCCCGGCACGACAAATTTGATCATCGCTGTGATCATTGCTGCCTCCTGTTTCTGCCAACGCAACCCCAGACGACGTGATAACCCTGCTCCGACGGCGATATTCCGGAATGCTTGCGTTCTCACAGAGACGTCAGTGTCGTGCTTGCGACAGTCGTGCTGCCAGATCCTGCCGGCAAGTGGGAGGACGCGCTACTGGAACGCAACTTCGGCGAAACTGCGGAGCTTTCGCGAATGCAGCCGCTCCGATTCCTGCTGCTTGAGCCGTTCCAGCGCCTTCAGGCCGATCTCGAGATGCTGGCCGACGCGGCGGCGGTAGAATTCGCTGGCCATGCCCGCGAGCTTGATCTCGCCGTGCAGCGGCTTGTCGGAGACGCACAGCAGCGTGCCGTAGGGGACGCGAAAACGGTAGCCGTTGGCCGCAATCGCGGCCGATTCCATGTCGAGTGCAACCGCGCGCGATTGAGACATACGGCGAATAACCTCGGGCCCGCTGATCTCCCAATTGCGGTTGTCGACGCTCGCGACGGTGCCGGTACGCATCAGGCGCTTGAGCTCAAAGCCCTCGAGGCCCGTGACGTCCTCGACCGCCTGCTCGAGCGCGACCTGCATCTCCGCCAGCGCCGGGATCGGCACCCACAGCGGCAACTCGCGGTCAAGCACATGGTCCTCACGCACGTAACCATGCGCAAGGACGTAGTCGCCGAGCCGCTGTGTGTTGCGCAGGCCCGCGCAATGGCCGAGCATCAGCCAGGCATGGGGCCGCAGCACGGCAACGTGGTCGGTGACGTTGCGCGCGTTGGACGGGCCGGTGCCGATGTTGATCAGAGTGATGCCGCGATAGCCGGGCGCGACCAGGTGAAAGCCCGGCATCTGCGGCGTGCGCGCGGGCGCAACGCCCGTCGTTGCGCCGCCGCTGTGCGTGATCACATTGCCGGGAGCGACGAAAGCTTCGAGGCCGGCCTCGCCAGCCTGAAGGCGCTGCTGGCAGAGCTGCGCGAAGGCGTCGACATAGAACTGGTAGTTGGTGAAGATCACGAAATTCTGGAAATATTCGGGGTCCGTGCCCGTGTAGTGGTAGAGCCGGCGCAGCGAGTAGTCGACGCGGGCCGCCCGAAACAGGGACAGCGGCTCGGGCGCGCCGGGCTGAAGCTCGAAGGTGCCGTCGGCGATGGCATCGTCCATGGTGGACAAATCAGGCACGTCGAACGCATCGCGCAGCGATCGCGTGACGGCGGAGTTCTCGCCGGTGGTGATGGCAGCTTCGATGTTGATATCGCGGCGATAGGCGAAGTGAACGGGGATCGGTTCGCTGGACTCGCCGATTTCGACCGGGACGCCGTGGTTCTGGATCAACAATCCGATCTGCTCGGTGAGATAGGTTCGGAACAGATCCGGACGCGTGACGCTGGTCTCGTGCACACCGGGCCGGGCGACGAAACCGTAGGCGAGACGCGAATCCAGCCGCGCATACGTCGCGGTGGTGACACGGACGAAGGGATAGAAGGCCCGCACCCGCGTCGTGACCGCCTCGCCGTTGACGTAAGCCTCGAACCGGTCGCGCAGGAACTTTGTGTTGCGCTCGTAGATTTCTTCGAGGCGGGCGACCGCGAGGCCAGCGTCGGAGAAGGATTCGGTGGCGATGGAGGGTGGGGATTGGATGGATTGCATTGTTCGACGCCGGGTTGCTGGGACTGAATCGAACTATAGCAAGAACGGAGGCAATCGTCAGCGAAGGGCGCTTGCGCGACGCCCGCACCGCGTCATGCCCCGACCGGGGCATCCAGTACGCCGCAGCGTTCCGGTTTATCACAGCCGTCTCTGGAATACTGGATCGCCAGGCCAAGCCGGGCGAGGTCAGCGAGCCCGCTCCGAGATGACGCGCTTTCGCGCGTCACTTCTCCCGGAACGCCCGCATGAACT
Source organism: Bradyrhizobium nivariense (assembly GCF_029846715.1). Lineage (GTDB taxonomy): Bacteria > Pseudomonadota > Alphaproteobacteria > Rhizobiales > Xanthobacteraceae > Bradyrhizobium. The sequence continues at coordinate 146,556 of NZ_JARVWW010000009.1, read as the reverse complement.
GGTCGTGCAGCGGTTTCATCAGATAGGACAGCATAGTGCGGTCGCCGGTCTGGACGAAGGCTTCCGCCGGCATGCCGGGGATGAGCTTGGAATCGCCGAGCTTGGCGACCTCTTCTGCGGACAGCGAGACGCGGATCGTGTAGTAGCTCTGGCCGGTGCGCTGGTCGGTGGTGACGTCGGGTGAGACGCGGCTGACGACGCCGTTGAGCTCGGGCGTGGTGCGCTGGTTGAAGGCGGAGAGGCGCAGCAGCGTCTTCTGGCCGATCTGAAGCTTGTCGATATCGACCGGATTGACCTTGGCCTCGACCTGGAGATCGTCGGCCTGCGGCACGATCAGCATCAGGGCGTCGCCGGCGGTGACGACGCCACCGACGGTATGCACGGTCGATTGCAGTACCATGCCGTCCTGCGGCGCGCGGATGTCGACGCGGCGAAGTTGATCCTCGGCGGCGACCTTACGCTCGATCATTTCGCCGATCTTGTCGTTGGTCTCGCGCAGATCCTTGGAGACCTCGCTGACCATGTCCTTGTCGACTTGGATGATCTGGAGCTCGGTCTCGGTGATCTTGCCCTTGGCCTGCGCCCGCGAGGCGATGTACTGCGCGCGCTCGCCGTTAAGGCGGGCGGAATCGCGCTCGAGCGTGGTCAGGCGGGATATCTGCACCAGGTGCTTGTCGTAGAGATCGCGGACACCGACCAGCTCCTGCTGCACCAGCGAGATTTCCCTGTCCTTGGCTCGCTCCTGCGCTGAGAGTCCCTCGATCTCCTCGTTGAGCTGCTGGATGCGCTCGCGCAGCTGCGCCTTCTGGCCGGCGCGACCGTAGACGCGGACGTCGAACAGCTTGGTTTCGGCGGAGAGCAGCGCCTTGACGTCGGGATCATTGCCGCGATCGAGCTGCGATTGCGGGAAGTCGATCTTGTCGATACCGCGCTGCTCGGCCTGGAGCCGCGCTGCGCGTGCCTGTGCCGCGTCGAGATTCTTGGTGACGATGGCGAGGTTGGCCTTGGTGACGGTGTCGTCGAGCCGCACCACGACGTCGCCGGCCTTGACCACATCACCATCGTGGGCGCGCAGCTCGCCGACGACGCCGCCGGTCGGATGCTGCACCTTCTTGACGTTGGATTCGACCACGATCTGACCCGGCGCGATCAGCGCGCCCGAGATTTGCACGGTCGACGCCCAGCCGCCGAGACCGACCAGGAGGACCAGCACGATCCCAAGCCCGAGCATCAGGTGAAACCGGATCGATTCCCGCACGGTCCGCTTTGCGGCAGGCTTCCCGCCGCCGATCGCCATCGTGCTCATGCCTTGGCTCCGCCTTCGCTGACGATCTTGATCGGTGTCGGCGGCGTCACGCGCGGCGGCTGGAGCACTTGGGCGAGCACCTGTTCCTTCGGCCCGAAGGCCTGCATGCGGCCATCGCGCAGCACCAGGATCTGGTCGACCGCTTCGACGCCGATCGGGCGGTGCGCCACCACGATGACGATGGCACCGCGCTCGCGCGCCGCACGGATGGCGCGGGTCAGCGCCTCGTCGCCTTCGGTGTCGAGATTGGAATTAGGCTCGTCGAGCACGATCAGGAACGGATTGCCGTAGAGCGCGCGCGCCAGCGCCACGCGCTGCGCCTGGCCTGCGGAGAGCGCGGTGCCCTGCTCGCCGACCTGGGTGTTGTAGCCCTCGCGCATCTTGATGATCATCTCGTGCACGCCAGCCCCTTTCGCCGCGGCGATGATGCCGTCGGACGTCGCTTCGGGATCGAAGCGGCTGATGTTCTGCGCGATGGTGCCGCCGAACAATTCGACGTCCTGCGGCAGATAGCCGATGTGGCGGCCGAGCATGTCCGACGACCATTGGTCGAGCGCCGCGCCGTCAAGCCGCACCTTGCCGCGGACCGGCTGCCAGACGCCGACCAGCGCGCGGATCAGCGACGACTTGCCGGAACCGCTCGGTCCGATCACGCCGAGGCCGTTGCCGGCTTCGAGTGCAAAGGTGACGTCCTGCACGATGAGGCGCTGGTCGCCCGGCGGCACCATGGCGATGCCTTCGACCGAGAGGCGGCTGGCGGGCGCCTGCAACTGGGTCGGCATCGTCTGCGCCGGCATCTGCTCCAAAAGGCGGGTGAGGCGGTGCCAGCTCTGGCGCGCCGCGACAAAGGATTTCCAGTGCGCGATCGCAAGATCGACCGGCGCAAGCGCACGTGCCGAGAGGATCGAGCCGGCGATGATGATGCCGGCGGTCGCCTCCTGATGGATGACGAGGTAGGCGCCGACCGCGAGCACGGCCGATTGCAGCATCATGCGCAGCACTTTGGCCACCGCGCCGAGACCGCCGGCGACGTCGCTCGCACGCTGGTTGCCGTCGAGGTATTTTTCGTTGGCCTCGCTCCAGCGCGCGTTCATCCGGCCGGCCATGCCCATCGACACCATCACCTCGGCGTTGCGGCGACTGGCCTGGGCGAGATCGTTGCGCTGGGCGGCGAGCCCCATCGCCTCGCGCGCCGGCTGGCGGGACATGAATTCGGTGACCAAGGTCAACCCGACCAGGATGACGGCGCCGATCAGCGCGGTGACGCCGATCATGACGTGGAAGGCGAAGCAGATGGCGAGATAGAGCGGCAGCCAGGGCAGGTCGAAGAATGCGCTCGGTCCCATGCCGCCGAGAAAGGAGCGGACATTGTCGAGATCGCGCAGCGGCTGAAGCCCCTCGTTGCGGCTGCCAACCAGCAGCGGCAGGCGCACGATGGTGTCGAACACGCGCTTGTTCAGGGCTTCGTCCAGCGCGGTGCCGACTCGTCCCAGGATCCGATTGCGGATCATGTCGAGCACGCCCTGCGCCATGTAGAGGCCGCTGGCGAGGACGATCAGGCCGACCAGGGTCGGAATACTGCGGCTCGGCAGCACCCGGTCGTAGACCTCCAGCATGAAGATCGACCCGGTCAGATACAGCAGGTTGATCATACAGCTCATCAAGCCGACGCCGACAAACGCCGTGCGACAAGCGCGCAGCGCGTCACCGAGCTCTGAGCGGCGGACGCCGGGAACGGCTGCCATCAGTCTGATCTCTTTCGGGTGGGGGCCAAAGCCGCTGATTTCAAAGGCAAATTCAGGAGTAATTGACCCGGATTAACATCGCGTTTGCGTTTTTCGCCCAACGCAGTCGAATAATCCGGGACCCCTATGGCCCACATCACCCCCGACCAGCCTCGCACGCAAGTCCGGAATCTCACAGTCTTGCGGCTTTTTCTTGCAGACATGTCACCTCTCCCCGGGCGGGGAGAGGTCAAAAGTTGGATCAACTGAACTCAGGCGCTGCTAGAACCGGCCGCCGCCGCGTACCAGCCGCACCACCAGCAACAGGATGACCGCACCGATCGCGGAATAGACGATCTCGGATATCAGCCCGGTGCCGATGTGAATGCCGAGCTTCGGAAACAGGAAGCTTGCGACCAGCGCACCGGCGATGCCGACCACGATGTCCCCGATGATGCCGAACCCGGTTCCGCGCACCACCTTGCCGGCCAGCCAGCCGGCCACCAGGCCGACGAACAGGATGACAAGCAGGCCTTCATTGGAAATGTACATAAGTGAGGTCCTCTCCGTGAACGGTTCCATGGAAGCGGAACCGGGATGAATGAGGTGTGAATGCCCCTCTTCTCCGCCGGCTCCGACAAAAAAGTCGAAAACAACCCCATGCACAGTAGAACGGCCGTGGCCGAAATGGTCCCGCTGAATCGCGATAACCCCGCGCTGGCACGAAGGATTTTCGTCGTGAGGAGCGACCGCTCCCTCACGTCGGCGTGAGCGGCGGCGCTACCCGGCTATGCGAAGTGCCGTCACCGCGATACAGGCGTTGCCGAACGGAACGAGCACCACTTGCGCGCCGTTCGGCAGTGCGATCGTCGCGAGATCACCGAGCGCGCCATTCTGCCCGTTGAGCTTGGCGAGCTCGGCGGCAACGGTCGGGCAGCTCTCCATCCGGGGCGTCACCCGCACCAGATTGCCTTCGCAGGTCGATCCGACCGGTGCAGCAAACACGACACCGGCGGCCTGCTGATTGGCGTTGCCCTGGGCGGGCTGGTTCGGCGCTAGCGCGACCAGCGACTGCACCGAATGGGCGTTGCCGGCCTTGGCGTCCCACTGCGACTGCGCAGTGTAGTTGGAGTTCGCCGCCAGACCGCGGCCGAGCGTTCCAAACAGATTGGCGCACGTCACGATATTGCCCTGCCGCGCATGATCGTCGAACACGGTCGGTTGCTGCCCCGCCTGCTGCGGCGGAGCGGATGCCGCGGCAGAAGGCGGTGTCTGCACCTCCTGTGGACGCGGCTTGTGCGGTTGCAATTTCGCGGCGGCGGGCTTCTTGGCCGCCTCCGGAGCCCCCGGCTGCAACGGCATCGGCGGCGCCTGGGCAGGCTGGATCTGCTGGGCATATCCCACGACGCCGGCTGCACTGAGCGCCGCCACGACGACCGCCGCGAAAATCAGGATGGGGGTCTTCAGTCGCATCGGCATCATCTTCCTCTTGCCCTGCACCTCGATACGGCGCTCCGAGTTCTGGCTCCGCATGCTTCGCTCCCGGTCACTTCAGTTTCGCCAGCACGCCGGACAGTCCGTCGAGCGGCGCCTCCAGCACGATCGGCCCTCCTTGCGGGGACTGGTAGGACACGCGGCACGGCGTCGCCGCGCGGATGTGCCGCCTGAGCACATTGCCGATCGCAATCGTGGCGAAGCAAAAGTTGGCGTCGCAGCGATCGGTCTGGACGACGATGCGGTCCGGACTATCGCCCATCGCGAGCTCGATCTGCGCACCGACGCCGCCGACTACGGGAATCCGCAACGCCATCAGCGGCTTGCCGTCGGCGGTCGCGATCAGCGACCAGTTGAAGGCGACCGCACCCTGCGCATTGACGATCGACTGCGTGACGTTGCAGACCCGCCGCTTCGTTTTGAGACTCTCGTCGCAAATCAAGGTCCAGTTCCTGAACGGCTGGATCATCCGCCTGAACTCGCCGAGCGTCTCGCCCTCCGGCACCACGACGTCCGACGGCTTCACGGCGTAAGCAGGCGGCGGCGCGCTCTGCGCGGCAGCGCTTGCCGCCTCCCCGAGCCAGATCGCCAAGGCCAGACACGCGAGCCGCCTCGTCGACGCCAGCGTCAATTGAGCGTCACGCTCACGCCGGCGCTGACGCCCCAGTCGCCACCGGCGGTGGTCGCCGCCGCGTTGCTGCGCAGCCGTCCGTTCTCGCTGGTGTATCCAATGCCGAAGGCCAGCGCGCCCTGACTGCGCCAGATGCCGCCGCCCGCCGATGCGCTCACCTTGCCGGGCCGGTCGTCATAGCGCAGCGATGCGGCGGCCATGCCGATCGCGGCCGCACGCCAGGCGTCCTGCCGCACCTCGCCGATCCGGCCGTTGAGCTGCTCGAAGGCGCTGTTGAGCTGGTTGAGGTTGACCGCATCGGTGCCGGCGACGCCCGCCGCCACATTGCTGATCGTCACCGGCGCGCCGTTGCCGCTGTTCAGCGTCAGCTTGTTGGTGGTGTTGCCGGAGCCGTCGGTGTCATAGCGGATCGAGCTCGACGCCACCGCCTGGAGCTGGCTGACATTGACCGCGTCGGTCGCGGCAGAGCCTGCGGCAACATTGGTGACGCGGCGTTCGGCCCCGGACGAGCCAACCGACACTTCGCCGGTCGCCACGCCCGCAACGCTCTTGCCGACAACGGGCGTATAGGCCGCATCGCTCAGATTGGCCGTGGTGGTCGCGTTCGCACCGAGCGCCAGCGAGTTGGCCTGCGTCGCCTTGGCGCCGGCGCCGATCGCGACCGAATTGTCGGCCGACGCGGCGGAGCCGTTGCCCATCGAGATCGCATTTGCGCCGCTCGCGACCGACTGCGGTCCGATCGCGACGCTCTCCGCGCCCGTCGCAATGGAATCCGCCGCCGTCGAATTGGCGTGGAAATATTTGACGCCGCCTCCGCCGCTGCTGATGTTGCTGACGGTGGTGTAGAGGTTGTCCAGCGCGACGTTGGTGGCCCAGAGCTGCGAGCCGTTGATCGCGTCGGTCGAGGTCGAAGTGATCTGTCCCGCCGCAACGTTGGTGACGGTGCGCTCCGAACCGGCGCTGCCGACGCTGACCGTCGAGGTCGGTGTCGTGCCGGCGAAATTGTAGGTGGTGCCACCGATCGTGGTGCTGGTGGTCCTGACCACCGTCGAGGTCGTCGAATTGGCGCCGAGCGCGACGTCGCCGGCCTGCGCCGTCGCCTTGGCGTTCGGACCGAGCGCAACGCTGGTCGGGTTGGACGTCTGGGATCCCGCGCCGATCGACACCGACTGGACGCCGTTGGCCTGCGCATTGGTTCCGAACGCAATCGAATCGGCGAAACTGGAGAGCGAATTCTGGCCGATTGCAATGCCGCCGGGCGCGGTCTGCTGCACGGTCGCGCCGAAGCCCATGCCGATTCCGTTGTCGCCATTGACGACCGTCCCCGGTCCCACCGCGATGGAATTGTTTCCGACCGCCAATGAATCCGCCAGCGTCGAGTTGGCGTGGAAGTACATCGAGGTCGTGGTCGCGAACGATTGCAGCGCGGCGGTCAGCTGCCGCACGGTGACGGCGTCGCTGCTCTGGGTGCCGTCGGCCACGTTCGTGATCTGCCGATAGCTCGTCGCATTGCCGACCGAAACCGCGCCGAGCAGCGCAAGATCGGTGGTGTTGTAGGGGATGATGGTGCCGCCGATCGTGCCGGAAGCCGGTGCGAGCGCGCGGCTGGATATCGACCCCGAGCCGATCGCCACGCCATCGGCAACCGTGGCCTGGGTGTTGAAGCCAAGCGCAGTCGCTCCTGCAGCCGTCGCCGACGCCGCAACGCCGGCCGCCATCGAATTGGTTCCGGTCGCGCCGTTGTTGTTGTAGTTGGCCTGTTGGGTGCCGCCGTCGTTGACGCCATAATAGTGCGTCAGGCCGTTGCTGACGACGGTCGAGAGGCTGTCGATTGCGGAGGTAGCGGCCCACAGCTGCGAGCCATTGATCGCATCCGTCGAGCTGTTGCTGATCCGGCCCGCCGCGACGTTGGTGATGGTGCGCTCGTTGCCGAGCGTGCCAACGCTGACCGTTGAGGTCGGGGTCGTGCCGGCGAAGGCGTAGTTGGTGCCGCCGACGACGATGCCTGGCGTGCCGACCGCCGTGGTGGTCTGGCTGCCCGAGCCAAGCGCGATATCATTGGCGTTCGCGGCGGTCGCGCCGTTGCCGATCGAGACCGAGCCGCTGCCGGTCGCGGTCGACACCGGTCCGATGGCAACCGCGTTGGTCCCCACCGCGGACGAATCCGCCAGCGTCGAATTGGCATGGAAGTACTTGATGCCGCCGCCGGTGCTGATGTTGTTGACGGTGGTCGCAAGGCCGTCGACGGCCTGGTTGGTGGCCCAGAGCTGCGAGCCGTTGATCGCATCGGTCGAAGAGTTGCTGATCCGGCCCGCCGCGACATTGGTGATGGTGCGCTCGGCGCCGAGCGCACCGACGCTGACTGTCGAGACCGGCGTGGTGCCGGCGAAGCTGTAGGTGGTGCCGTTGATCACGGTGTTCGGCGTGCCGACCGCCACAGCGGTGACGCTGCCGGAGCCGAGCGCGACATCGCCGGATTTTGCCGCCGCCGTTGCGCCGTCACCCAGCGCGACATTGCCCGCAAGACCGGCCGCGCCCGCCGTGGAGCCGTTGCCCAGCGCCACGGAGCCCTGACCGATCGCCTTGTTGTTGTTGCCGATCGCGACGGCGCCGGCGGCCTGATTGGCGGCGGTGGCGGTCGCGGTGCCGTCACTATTGGCGATGTTGTTTGCACCGCCGGTGAAGGCGCCGGTGCCGCTGGCGTAACTCGGATCGCCGATCGTCACGGCACCGTTGCCATAGGCGACGTTGTTCGCGCCGATGGAGACCGCCTGGCCGCCGGTCGCCACCGCATTGGTGCCCAGGGCGACCGCGTTGGCGGAATTGGCCGCGGCATTGTTGCCGATGGCGATAGCGCTGGCCGCCGACGCATTGGCCTGAAATCCCGCGGCAAAGGCATTGACGGCGCTGGCGACGGCGCTAACGCCCGTGGCGATCGAATTAGCACCACTCGACGCCGCGTTGTTACCGATCGCGACGCCGCCTGTCGCCGTATTGTTGACGATTGCGCCCGATCCGATTGCGACCGAGCCCCCGGAGCTCAGCGCCTGCGCCTGATTACCCAGGGCAACGCCGAAATTTCCTGACGCCGTTGCGAGATTGCCGGCCGCCAGTGAGCTGGTACCCGACGCGACCGACTGGACGCCAACCGCGGCGGCGTTGCCGCCGCTCGCGTTGGCAAGGTATCCAAGGGATGCGCTGCCGACCGCGGAGGCTTTCGCCCCGTTACCGATGGCGGTGGCTTGATTTGCTGACGCTGCGGCGGACGTACCTAACGCACTGGCTCCCGTCCCCGTTGCGGATGCGCTCGAACCGACGCTGGTCGACCACGCGCCCGTCGCGGTGGCGGTTGTGCCGAGCGCAACAGCCTCGAACGTGAAGCCGCTCGGCGCGGTCCCGCTGGCGTTGGCATTCACGCCGATGGCGATCGGAGAACCGCCACCGGTTCCGGCGTTTGCTTTGGAGCCGACCCCTATGGCCGTGCCCGAACCGTTCGAAGATGAGGCGGTGGAGGACAATCCAATCGCGATCGAGGCACCACCGGAAGCATTGGCCGACGAACCCAAAGCAAGGGAACTTGCCCCACTTGCCGTGGTGTTGACACCGAAGGCGCTCGATCCGTCCGCAGTGGCGTGCGCGTTTCCGCCGACCGCGAGGGCATTGACGCCGGTCGCGTTTGCAAAGACACCCATACCGATCGCATTGAGGCCGTTCACAGAATTGGAATAGCCCACGATGATCGAACCATCGCCGGTTGCGCTGTTCGCATCGCCGATCGCCAGGGAGTTCTGACCATTCGCATTGGTGCCAGTGCCAATGGCGGTTGCACTGGCGCCGGCTGCGTGAGCGCCGCAACCAAGAGCAGTGCTGCCTGCGGTTGCTGCAGTGGGGTTGGTGCAGTTGGCCGGGTTGCTCAAAACTCCATTGCCGATGGCAACCTGGGCAAGCGCCGCCCGGGGAGCCATGACCGCCATCACGACAAGCATCGCGCCAACCGTTGCTCCCGCGGCCAGCTTCCCAAGCCCCGGCCTGTCGCGCTTCACCCCGAGCGCCCGACGCAGCACCGACAGCAGCCGGCGCCGCAGCGAAGTGCTGCCCGCGTCGCCCGACGCGAGCCAACTCCGGACGAAACCGGTGCGCCCTTGAAGCTTCAGCGATTCGGTCGAGTCGTGTGCGACAGCCATGGTGTGTGCCCTTCGTGACAGCTTGTCCAACGCGAGGGTCGCTGCGCCGAAGACCGCACCGAAGCGCGGATCTGTCGGACAGACATCATGGACGCCTGGAAATGATCGCGCATCGCGCGATCACCGTCCGGTCCTGGCCGATGGCATATCAAGCTAAACGAGCGCATCGTGCCACCCAGCGCTCGCCCGGCTGCCATCAAGTTGCCCCCGAGTCGTCATGGTGGAAAAGGATAGACACAATTGAGTCAGCGTCACTCGGCAGCCCGTCCAAATAGCTGGCAGATCGTCTCACAATTTGAACGATCGGCACGGAACCCGCGCGATCTCCTCGCAATTCAACCCGCCGTTGATGCGCCACGCGCCCGTTCGCGCGCCACGCGCGGGCTGACGCCGAATTCACGGCGGAAGGCGCGCGTGAAATCAGACGCCTGCTTGAAGCCATGGCGATAGGCGATCTCCTGCACCCGTTTGTCCGCGCTTGCGAACAGTTCCGCATGCGCGGCACGCAGACGCCTGCGCATGATATAGCCGGCCACGCCGCCGACGCTTTCGAAGGCACGGTAGAGATTCGAGCGCGAGACCCGCAATTGTTCCGCCACGCGATTCGGCGTGAGGTCAAACTCGCCCAGATGCGCCTCTATATACTCGCGGGCGCGCACGAACAGGATCGATTCGATGGCGCCTCGCCCCTGCTCCAGCCTGGTGCCGGACAGCTCGATACATGCGGCGATCATGCTCGCCGTCGCACGCCCGGCCTGCCTCAGCTCGTCCGATGACAACTGGATGACGCGCATTTCGAGCCGATCCAGATAATCGGCCAGCAGCTCGATCAGATTGCCGGTCAGGATGGTGTTGCAAACGCTGTCGAGCTGCTCCGCCACGCGCTCGAATGCGTCCCGCCGCAACCCAATCACCAGACCCTCATAATCCGAGATGCGGCCGCGAAAGTCGTCGTCGAGCGAAATCATGAACATCGCCCCAGGCCCGGCATGGATCTGCCGCTCGCCGGTCTCGAACCAGGCTTCTCCCGAGCGCACACGGAACAACCACCAGATATCGACCGGGGATGGCGCGGAAATGCGCGCGAAGGTTTGAGCAGCAAACCGTCCGGACGTAAACACGACGTCAGCCATGTTGCAGGTCAGGTATTCGACTTCGAATCCCCGTGCGGAATCGTGGCCATCCGGTGGCGCGACATCGAGCAACGAGGCCATGCGCGTTTTCCAGACGTCAAACTGTTCCGGCGCTGGATAGGGCCGGGTCGAGAACAGCCGCGGCGGCGCCGGCGCTATGTCCCTCGCGTCCCGGGGCTCGCGTGGCAGGGGAACTTGTTCCAGGAGCTTTGCCGCGCTCGCGGGCCGGTTGTCATCTTGTTGCATGTACTTTCGCCCCGGCGGCACGACGTACGTCGGCCTAACGGAAGCGCATTCCCAAGGTTTTGTCGCGCGCGTCTGACAGACCGGCGAACTTCAGCGAGACAAAGAAGCGGCATCCATGTGGCCATCACCTGCTTACGCCGGACGCTCCTGATAGGGCTGATGCAGGCTCCTGTCGCGGTCGTGCTCACAGATGGCATTCCTGATGGTCGCGTCATTGCCGTATCCGGCTCGGAAGCTCCGTCACCGATTCGGTCTGGCTGATCTAGAGAACAATTTGCGCGAGAACCAGAGGGGCGGCAATGCGCGTCGTGAAGAAACTCGAAAATGACTTCATGCGATGCGATCGGGCCACGCATCATCGCACAATCTTCCGAAAACTTTCTCGATCTTGGCGCGGAGGCAAAAAGCATGGCGCCGGAGAGGAGCGACCTAAGCACGATCGGTGGGTATTGCGAGAATCCCTGCAAGCGATCTCGTTGACGACACGTGGGTACACTTGTTATTGATGCGGCAATCCATCGCGTGGCACGCGAATCCAATTCGTGCGACACGCATGCCGAGAAAATTCTGTTGCGTGCTGCGGCATTCGCGACGGTTCTATCGCTCCGATGAGATGCGCGACACGCCGGGTCTCGCACTCGGAGGTGAGTCTGGTTCCAGGGATCGTCAAGCTGCACGTCAAAGCGGTCGGACAATTGAGCCGGCTCGATTGTCTGGTCGTCTCGACGCCTATTTGGCGGCGATCAACCGGCACGATCTGCTCGAACGCGGCCAGAAGCAGCACACTCCTTACCTAAAGCGCGATGAGATGAGAATGAATCATCATCGCGCGTTAGGTTGTTGTTTGAGCATGATCTTTTCGGAAAACCGCTTCGCACTTTTCCGGATCATGCTCTAGCGATCACCGGCTCGGCCAGTATACACCTTGCCGCCCTGCCCGGCCCCACCTCCACGTTCGGTGGCAGCTGCTCCAGGCAGCGCGGCTGCGCGACCGTGCAGCGCGAGGCGAAGGAGCAGTTGTGTGGTCTCTCGGCGAGTGAAGGCGGAGTGCCGGGGATGGTTTCGAGACGCTGCCCGCGCTTGGCGCCGTGGATCGTGGAGGCGAGCAGGCCCTTGGCGTAGGGATGCACCGGCGAACGGACGATGTCGCGGAGCGTGCCTTGCTCGACGATCTGGCCGGCATACATCACCGCGACGCGGTCGCAGATCTCGATGGCGACGCCGATGTCGTGGGTGACGAAGATGACGGACATGCCGAACTCGCGCTGCAGTTCGCGCAACAGCAGCAGGATCTGAATCTGCACGGTGGCATCGAGCGCGGTAGTCGGCTCGTCCGCCAGCAGGATTTTCGGCTTGCAGGCGAGCGCCAGCGCAATCATCGCGCGCTGGCGCATGCCGCCGGACATTTCATGCGGATAGGCATCGAGCCGGCGTTTTGCGGAAGGAATGCGCACGACCTCGAGCATCTCCAGCGCGCGCGCCCTGCCCTCCGCGTAGCTCTTGCCTTCGTGGCGCACGACGCTCTCGGCGATCTGCGCGCCGATGGTGTAGACCGGGTCGAGCGCGAGCGCGGGCTCTTGAAAGATCATCGACACGGTCTGGCCGCGGAACGACGAGAGTTCGTCGTCGTTCATGGCGAGCACGTCGCGGCCCATGACGTTGACCTTGCCCGCGATCTGCGTGCGCTTCTTCGGCAATAGCCGCATCAGCGCACGCAGCGTCACGCTCTTGCCCGAACCGGACTCGCCGAGCAGGCCCAGCACCTCGCCATCGCCGAGCGAGAGGCTGAGATCGTTCACGGCATAGACCGTGCGTTCGCCGGTGAAGCGGATGTTGAGGCCTGAGATCTCGACGAGCTTTGTCATGACGGAAGTTTCGGCAGCCTATCGTGGTAATCGGTGGCGCGCTGGAATGCGGCGCCGATGGCGAGCAAGGTCGCTTCATCGAAGGAGCGGCCGATCAGCTGCATGCCGATCGGTAGACCGCTCTTGGTGAAGCCCGAGGGCACCGTGAGCGACGGCAGGCCGAGATAATTCACCGGACGGGTGAACAGCGTCAGCCGTTGCAACAGCGCCGGCGCGTTCGGCCCGCCGCCGACGTCGCTCTCCTCGATCGTCGGGGCCGGCACCGGGGACGCCGGAGCGATCACCGCGTCGACGCCTGATGTCGCGGCGTTGTGCGCGGCGAGCGCAGGACCGCGCCAGCGCATTGCCTCGAGATAGGTGATGGCGGGAACGGCGAGACCGTTCTGAAGCCGCATCAACACCTGTGGGCCATAATCCTGCGGCCGCTCGATCATCCAGCGCTTGTGGAAGGCGGCGGCTTCGGCTGCAAGCACGAGCTGGCTCGCGGAGGACAATTGCCGCTGGTCGGGCAGCTCAACCGTGACGATGTCGGCACCCTCACGCTTGAGCACCGCGATGGTCTCGTCCAGCACGCGCGCGACCTCGCCGTCGAGATCGTCCACATAGAAGGACGAAGGGACCCCGATCTTGAGGCCCTTCAGCGAGCCCTTGGTCGCGCCGACATAGTCAGACAGCGGCTCATGGCTGCAGGTCGAATCCTCGGGATCAGGGCCGGCCATCAGCGCCAGCAGCAGCGCGCAATCCTCGGCGGTGCGGGCGAGCGGGCCGACCGTGTCGAGCGATTGCGACAGCGGCATCGCGCCGGCCCGGCTGACGCGGCCAACGGTGGTCTTCAATCCCGTGACGCCGCAGAAATGCGCGGGCATGCGGATCGAGCCGCCGGTGTCGGAGCCGAGCGCGGCATAGGTCAATCGCGCCGCGACCGCCGAGCCGGAACCTGACGACGAGCCGCCGGTGATGTGCGCGACGTTCCAGGGATTGCGCACCGGGCCGTAATGGGCGTTATGGCCGGTCGGGCCATATGCGAATTCGGCGAGATGCAGCGTGCCGAGGCGAACCTGGCCGGCGTCCTTCAGCCGCTGCAAGGCGGTGGAGGTGACGGTCGGCACGAAATCGCGGCGGATCAGCGAGCCGCAGGTCGCGACGTGGCCGGCATCGTAATACATATCCTTGTGCGCCAGCGGCACGCCATGCAGCGGGCCGCGCATCTCGCCCTTGGCGAGCTCTGCGTCGGCGGCACCGGCGGCCTTCAACGCCACCTCGGATTCGATCGACATGAAGGCGTTGAGATGCGGCTGCCACTGCGAAATGCGGTGCAGCAGCGCGCGCGTCACCTCATGGGAGGACACCTGCTTCATCGCGATCGCGCGCGCCACCTCGGTGAGCGTCATCAATGCGGGCTCGGTGTTCATTTCGAGACCTTCGCAGTTTGCGCGATCGGATAGAGCGCGGGCTCGAGATCGAACGGCAGCGTGCCGGCGATGGCCGCAAAGCCTTCGAAAGCGGGACCGATGGAATTGGAGATGCGCGTTGCAATCTCGTCGTCGACGGGAACGCCGGCGACTTGTGCCGTCGCCTTGATCTCTTTTGTCGTTGGTCTCGTCATGCGGTTTCCTTCTCCGGCGCGCCGCTATGGCCTGAACCCGGGATCGCCATGTAGCACGCGGCCTCGTGGCCCATTCTATCGAGCGCGGTGAGTTTTGGTGTCGCATTTGCGCAGAGCGGCTCCGCAAACGGGCAACGGGTGTGAAAGCGGCAGCCCGAGGGCGGATCAATCGGATTGGGCGGATCGCCCGTGATCGGCGGCGTCTCGGTGCGGCGGTCGGGATCGGAGGACGGCATCGCGGCCAGCAGCGCACGCGTGTAGGGATGCGCAGGCCTGTCCCAGACCCGGTCGACCGGACCGAGCTCGACGACCTCGCCGAGATACATCACCAGCACGCGATCACTGATGTAGCGCACGACGTTGAGGTCGTGGCTGATGAAGAGATAGGTCAGCCCGAACTCACTCTTGAGATCGGCGAGCAAATTGAGCACCTGCGCTTCGACGGACTTGTCGAGCGCGGAAACGGCCTCGTCCAGAATTACCAGCCGCGGCGAGAGCGCCAGCGCCCGCGCGATGTTGACGCGCTGGCGCTGGCCGCCGGAGATCTCGTGGGGGTAGCGGTTGGCGAAGTTTGCAGGGACCAGGCCAACCTTGCCCAGCAGCTCGCGCGCCAGCGTCCGCGCCGCGCCATCGGCCATGCCGTGCACCTTCGGGCCGAAGGCGATCGATTCCTCGATGGTCAGGCGCGGATTGAGCGAGGCATAGGAATCCTGGAACACCATCTGCATGCCACGGCGCAGCTCTCGCAAGGAGAGCGACTGGCCGACGCTCATCCCGTCATAGATGATGTCGCCGGTATCGCGCGGCATCAGATGCATCAGAAGCCGCGCGGTGGTCGACTTGCCGCAGCCGGACTCGCCGACGATGCCGACGGTCTCGCCCTTGGCGACGGTGAACGAGACATCATCAACCGCACGCACGGTGCGCTTTGCGGCGAACAATCCGCCACGCACCGGGAAATGCTTGGTCAGGCCGTTGACCTGAAGCAGCGGCTGCGCGACGCCGCCGCGGTCCTCGACCGGTTCCAGCATCGCGACGGAAAGGTTGGTTTCGCTCATGGCCTAGTTCCTGATGTCCATGGCGCTGCGCAGGCCGTCCGAGAGCAGATTGAAGCAGATCGAGACCGCGAAGATCATCGCGCCGGGGAGCGCGGCGACCCAGGGGTTGACGTAGATCGCGGTGCGCAAGGTGTTCAGCATCAGGCCCCATTCCGGCTCCGGCGGCTTGGTGCCGAGGCCGAGGAAGGACAGGCCTGCCGCAAGGATCATCGAAACCGAGATCAGGCTGGTGGCATAGACGAAGATCGAACCGAGCACATTGCCGAGGATATGCACGCGCATGATGGTGAACGGTCCGGCGCCGGAGGCGCGCGCGGCTTCGACGAAGTCCATGTTGCGCACGCCTGTCGTGACGCTTTCGGCGACGCGGGTGATCTGCGGCACGAACACGACGGTCAACGACACGATGGAATTGAGGATGCCGGCCCCGAGCGCGCCGGAGATCGCGATCGCCAGCAGCACGGACGGAAACGCGTAGAACACGTCGATCGTACGCATGATCGCGGTGTTGAGCTTGCCGCCGACATAGCCGGCAACGAGGCCGAGCGAGGTGCCGATGCAGAAGGCGAGGACGACCGGTAAAATGCCGATGAGGAGCGACAGCCGCCCGCCATAGACCAGCCGCGCCACCATGTCGCGGCCGAGTTCGTCGGTGCCGAGCGGATAGCCTGATGTGCCGATGTGCCGAAGGCGGCGGATCATCGAGCCCCTGTAGGGATCTTCCAGACCCAGCCAGGGCGCAACGATCGCGGAGAGGAAGATCAGCAGCAGCACCAGCGCGCAGACCATGCTGACCTTGTCGCGTCGGATGCGGCGGCCGACGGTCGCCCAATAACCGCGCGCCTTGGTCGCGGGCGCGGACTGAAGCGCCGCATCGCTGGTGACAGACAACGGAAGCTCGCTCATCGGCCGGCTCCCGATGAGTCTTGGTTGGTTCGATGCCAGCCAAGGCGGCGGTGCACCTCTCCCGCCTGCGGGAGAGGTCGGCGCGCAGCGCCGGGTGAGGGTTCTCTCCTGGGGGTTCTCGATTGTGAAGATACCCTCTCCCCAACCCTCCCCCGCAGGCGGGGGAGGGAGCGCACCTTTTTCACGGCTCTAGCCTCGCTCATCGGCTAGCCCCGCTTGATGCGCGGGTCGATCGCGGCTTGCGCGATGTCGACCAGCAGATTGAGGAAGACGAAGAACAGCGCCAGCACCAGGATCGTGCCCTGCAACAGTGGCAGGTCGCGCTGGAAGATCGCCGAATTGAGCAGGAAGCCCGAGCCCGGCCAGGAGAACACGGTCTCGATCAGGATCGAGCCGCCGAGCATGTAACCGAGCTGAAGTCCCATCACCGCGAGCGCGGTGGGCGCGGCGTTCTTGATGACGTGGCGGAACACGCCGCGCTCATGCAGGCCCTTGGCACGCAGCGCCTCGACGAAGTCCTGGCTGAGGATGTCGCCGGTCAGTGCGCGCACCGTGCGGGTGACGATGCCCATCGGGATCACCGAGGTCGTGATCGCCGGCAGCACGAGGTATTGCAAATGCGTCCAGTCCCAGGCCCAGGCGGCCGAGCCGCCAGGCCCGGCACCAACGGCAGGCAGCCAGTTCAGCTGGACCGAGAAGATGATGACGAGCACCATGCCGAGCCAGTAATGCGGCACCGAAACGCCGGCGATGGCAAAGGAGGTCGCCAGCTTGTCGATCCAGGTCTCGCGGAAATAGCCGGCGATCAGGCCGAGCAGGATGCCCATGGTGAAGCCGATGATGGCGGCGGCAATCGCGAGCGTAACGGTGTTGCTGACCGCGCGCATGACCTCGGCGAGCACGGGGCGCCCGGTCGCAATGGAATTGCCGAGATCGCCATGTAACGCGCGCAAGAGCCACAGGCCGAATTGCACGGGCAACGGGCGATCGAAACCATAGGCGGTACGGAGCTGCGCCGCGAGTTCCTGCGAGGCATCGGCCGGCAGCACGGCGACCAGCGGATCGCCCGGCGTGATGTGCACGAGCAGAAAACACACCAGCGCGACGCTGATGACGATCGGGATGACGTAGACGATGCGTCTGGCGATATAGGCGAGCACTGGTCCGCTTTCTTCCTTCTCCCCTTGTGGGAGAAGGTGGCGCGAAGCGCCGGATGAGGGGTTCTGTCCCCGAGTATAGCTATTCCTAATGAGAGATGGTCACTCGCGGAGAGAGACCCCTCACCCGGCTTCGCTATCGCGAAGCCACCCTCTCCCACAAGGGGAGAGGGTGCACCGTGCGTGTGGCGCGAACTACTGCATCGACACCAGCGAGAAGTCGATGAACCAGCTCTTCGGCTGCACGACGCCCGTGACCTTCGGGCTGATGGCGCGTGGGCCGACGTCGTGGGCGACGTATAGGAAGGCCGCGTCGTCGACGGAGGCCGCGTGCAATTCAGCGAGCGCGGCGTCACGCGCGGCGGGATCGAAGGTCTGCCGCGCCTTCTTCACGAGTTCGTCGAATTTGGGATTGTTAACAAAACCCCAATTGTTCGAGACCGGCGCCGCCATGCCCGATTGCAGGAAGCGCACCAGCGCGAAGAACGGATCCATCGCCGCGTAGGTGACGTTGGTCGCGTTCGAACCGTTGGCGCTGGGATCCTTGGCGCCGCGGCGCCAGTTGGTGAACAGCGTGTTCCACTCGATGACGTCGAGCTGCACGTCGAAATAGCATTCGGCGAGGGCCTGCTGGAGATATTCGTTCATCGGCAGCGGCTGCATCTGGCCCGAGCCGGACGCCGAAGTCTGGGTCTTCACCGTCAACTTCTTGTTCGGGCCGAATCCGGCCTCCTGCATCAGCTTCTGCGCAGCCGCCTTGTCATACTTGATCTCGAAGGTCGGTTTTCCCCGCCAGGGATGGCCGGCCTCGAACGTGCCGGTCGCGGGCACCATCAGCCCTGCGAGCAGACCGTCCTTGAGGCCTTCGCGATCGACGCAGAGGTTTGCCGCCTTGCGGACGCGGATATCGTTCCAGGGCGAACCCTCGACGCGCGAGAACTGCCATGGCCAGACGTGCGGCTGCTCGTTGGCGTAGAGCTTGAAGCCGCGCTGCTTGAGTTCGGGCAGCGCGTCCGGCGCGGGCGCCTCGACCCAATCGACCTGTCCGGAGAGCAGCGCCGCGGTGCGTGCATTCGCTTCCGGCATCGGCAGCAGCACCATCTTGTCGACCTTGGGCACGCGCGCCTTGTCCCAATAGCTCGCGTTCTTGACCAGCTCGAGCCGCTCGCGCGGCGTGAAGCCCGCCATCTTCCATGGGCCGGTGCCGGAAGCGTCCTTGGCGAACGCGGTCCAGGCGGCCTGCGATTTCACCTTGGCGTCGGCGCCTTCCGCCTTGTCGTAGAAGGCCTGCCACTTCGCCGGGCTCGCCATGAAAAGATTGGTGAGGTTGATTGGCAGGAAGCTGTCGGGCTCCTTGGTGGTGAGTTCGACCGTCATGTCGTCGATCTTCTTCGCGGACGCCAGCGTCGGCATGCGCGAGGCCGTAACGCCGACCTGGCTGGCGTCGAATTGCGGCGCGTCCTGCTTCAGCACCTTCTCGACGTTCCACACCACGGCATCGGCGTTGAACGGCGAGCCGTCATGGAAGGTGACGCCCGGCCGCAGCTTGAAAGTCCATTTGGTCTTGTCGGCATCGTCGACCTTCCACTCGGTGGCAAGGCCGGGGATCACCACGCTCGCCTTGTCGGCCGAGGACAGGTCCCAGCCGGTGAGCCCGTCGTACATGGTGAGGCCAGTGAAGCGATTGCCTTCAAAACCCTGATCGGGCTGGCCCAGCGTGCGCGGAATATCGGCAGCGGTCATGCCGATGCGAAGCACGGTTTCGGCACCGGCGACGCGCGGCCACGCAGCCGCGCTGCCGAGCGCCAGCAACGCGATCAGCGCCGCGCGAGTCTTGTTTTTCTTGATCAGCATTGCCTCAGTCCTTTTCCGGCTTCGATGACTAATTTTGATGCAATCGTATGCAATGGCTATGCCAATGGGGAAACTTATTCGGCAAATTGCCCCTGCGACGACAAGTCCTTGTGATCGGACGTCCGCAAAGGCACCCGTTGCCTATTCTGGCATCAAGATTGCAAGTTTGGCCCTGATTTCTCCCTTGAATTTTCTCCTGGAGCTTTGGGCCATGCGTATCCGTCTCTCGACCTGTCTCGCCGTGCTTGCGCTGGCCTTGTCAGCAATCTCCGCGGGCGCCGAAACGGTGGTGCGCTACGGCATCTCGATGGCGGACATTCCGCTGACGACTGGCCAGCCTGACCGCGGCGCCGGCGCCTATCAGTTCACGGCCTACACGATCTACGATCCGCTGGTGGCCTGGGAAATGGACGTCGCCGACCGGCCCGGCAAGCTGGTGCCGGGACTGGCCACGGAGTGGAAAGTCGACGACGAGAACAAGACCAAGTGGCGCTTCACCTTGCGCAAGGGCGTGAAGTTTCACGACGGCAGCGAGTTCAACGCCGATGCGGTGATCTGGAATCTCGACAAGGTGCTCAACGACAAGGCGCCGCAATTCGACAAGCGCCAGAGCGCGCAGGTCAAGACCCGCCTGCCTTCGGTCGCGAGCTACGCCAAGATCGACGATTCCACGGTGGAGATCACCACCAAGACGGTCGATTCCTTCTTTCCCTATCAGATGCTGTGGTTCCTGGTGTCGAGTCCAACCCAATACGAAAAGCTCGGCAAGGATTGGGACAAGTTCGCGAGCCAGCCTTCGGGGACCGGCCCGTTCAAATTGACAAAACTGGTGCCACGCGAGCTCGCCGAGCTCACGAAGAATCCGGATTATTGGAACAAGAAGCGCATTCCCAAGGTCGACAAGCTGGTGCTGGTGCCGATGCCGGAAGCGCTGACGCGCACCAACGCGCTGCTCGCCGGGCAAGTCGATCTGATCGAGACGCCGGCGCCGGATGCCGTGCCGCAGCTCAAGGCGGCCGGCATGAAGCTCGTCGACAACGTCACGCCGCATGTCTGGAATTATCATCTGAGCGTGCTGCCGGGCTCGCCCTGGACCAACATCCGCCTGCGCAAGGCGCTGAATCTCGCGATCGATCGTGAAGCAGTGGTGGGCCTGATGAATGGCCTCGCAAAACCCGCCAAGGGACAGGTCGATCCGTCGAGCCCGTGGTTCGGCAAGCCGAGCTTCGAGCTGAAATACGATGTCGCCGCCGCCAAGAAGCTTGTCGAGGAAGCCGGCTACTCCAAGGCCAAGCCGCTGAAGGCCACCTTCATCATCGCACAAGGCGGCACCGGCCAGATGCTGTCGCTGCCGATGAACGAATTCCTGCAGCAGAGCTTCAAGGAGATCGGCATCGACATCGACTTCAAGGTGGTCGAGCTCGAGACGCTCTATACGCATTGGCGCAAGGGCGCAGCCGACGAAATGAACGCCGGCATCACCGCCAACAACATCGCCTATGTCACCTCGGATCCCCTGTACGCCATCGTCCGCTTCTTTCATTCGGGCCAGATCGCGCCGGTCGGCGTCAACTGGGGCGGCTACAAGAACCCGAAGGTCGACGCGCTGATCGACGAGGCCAAGCAGACCTTTGACAGCACCAAGCAGGACGAGCTGCTGGCGCAAGCGCATGCATTGATCGTCGACGATGCCACGCTGGTATGGGTGGTACACGACACCAACCCGCATGCGCTGTCGCCCAAGATCAAGCAGTTCGTGCAGGCACAGCACTGGTTCCAGGATCTGACCACGATCGGAGTAGAGTGAGGAGTAGCCTGCGACGTCGAACACGGCTGTCGTCCCGGCGCAGGCCGGGACCCATAACCACCGAGTTGAGTTCGGCGACGACAGCCAACTCCTATCTGGCGTAACAACTTCTGCTGCGGAGTATGGGTCCCGGCCTGCGCCGGGACGACACTGAGAGTTTGGCTGCGAGCAAGCGCCCCCTTACTTCGTCAGCAGCGCATATGCCCCGGTCCAGCCTTCAGCCGGCGGATTGATCTGGAAATCCTTGATGCGAGCTTCGTAAAGCTTGAACAGCTTTTCCAGCGTGTCGGCATCCTCGCTGCGACGGCCGCGTTCGATCGCGTCCAGCGCGCCCTGCCAGTCGCGGCCGCGGTAGCAGCCGAGCATCTCGATGGTGACGTTGCGCAGGCGCTGGAACGCCCCTGAGTTCATCACGTCCTCGCGGCCGGCGATGGCGTAGATCACCTCCGGCTCGGTCTTGCCCTTGACCATGATGAAGTCGAGCTCGAGGATCGCGAACTTGTCCTTGGCGGCGAGCGCGGTCCTGGAGCCGACAATGATGGGAAAGCCGTATTCCTTGGACTGCCCCTCCAGGCGCGAGGCCAGATTCACGCTGTCGCCGAGCACCGAATAGTTCTTCTTCAGGTCGGAGCCCATGTTGCCGACCACGCCGATACCGGTGTTGAGGCCGATGCCGACATTGAGCGGGATGTAGACGTGGCCGCCGTCGGCGGCTTCCTGCTCGCGCTCCTTGTTGACGGCGTCGATTCTCTCCAGCATCTGGATCGCGGCTTCGCAGGCGTTGACCTCGTGCGCGGCATCGTCGAGCGGCGCGTTCCAGAACGCCATGATGGCGTCGCCCATATATTTGTCGATATAGCCCTTCTGATCGATGATCACGTCGGTCAGCGGCGTCAGGAAGCGGTTCATCAAGGCGATGAGCCCTTGCGGGTCGTGCTTGTAGGTTTCCGATATGGTGGTGAATCCGCGCACGTCGGAGAACATGATCGTCATCTCGCGCTCCTCGCCGCCCAGCACGAGCTTTTCCGGCGACTGCGCGAGCTGTTCGACCAGGACGGGCGACATGTATTGCGCGAACATTCCGCGGATCTGCACGCGCTGCCGCTGCTCGCGCACGAAGCTGGCGAAGATCAGCGTCAAATAGATCGCCGTAGTCGAGAGCAGCGGATAGGTGAAGTCGATGAGATAGCGATATTGCGCGTAGAAGAACCAGGACACCCCGATCAGGATCGCGGCGAACGTCGCACCCGCAAGCACGAGGCGCACCGGTCCGAGATTGGGCGTGAAGATGATGACCAGAAGTCCAATGACGAGCGCCGCGAGCAGCTCGACGCCGAGCGCGTAGTTCGGCTGGGAGATCACGGCTCCGCTCAGCACGCTCTCCAGCACCTGCGCATGGATCTCGACGCCCGGCATGGTCGAGGACACCGGCGTGGTCTTGATGTCGTTCAGTCCGACTGCGGAGGTGCCGACCAGCACCAGCTTGCCGGCGAGCTTGTCCCGCGGCACGGTATTGTCGAGCACGTCGGCAGCCGAGACGTAGATCGAGGGATCCTGGCGGGCATAGTGCACCCACAGCTGACCGTTCCTGTCGGTCGGGATCTCCACGCCCTTGAGACGCACGGCCCGCACGCCGGTCTTGTCGGTTCGAACCAGCAGCGTCGGCGTGCCCGTGACGACGCGCAAAATCTCGAGGCTGAGCGAGGGCATGACCATGCCCTGGGCGCGCATGATCATCGGCACGCGTCGGATCAGGCCGTCGCGCTCGGTCCTGATCGAGAACAGGCCGCGGCCGGCAGCGACCTTCTCGATCTCGGGTACGTTGCGGAGCAGGCCGGGAAATTCGAACAGGAAGCGCTCGGCGCCCTCCTCGCCGACCGTCGCGACACCGGTGAAGGGCAGCGACTTGTCGATCTCGGACGAGATCGCCCGCTGCCCGGTCTCGCCCAGCACGACGCGCGAGCGCTTGATCGCGTCGGCGAGGATCTGGTCGTTGCTCGGCAGCTCGCGCAGCCTGGCGCGGGTGGCATCGTCCAGATCGCGCATCTGGCTCGCGACGATATCCGGATTGAGCCGGTCGGCTTCCGAGAACACCACGTCGAAGCCGATCGCCACCGCGCCGTTACCGGTGAGGTTCTGGATCAGGTCGGCGATCCGCGTCCGCGGCCACGGCCACTGCCCGAGCTTGGCGAGGCTCTTGTCGTCGATGTCGACGATGGTGACCGGCCGCGCCGTCTTGTGGCGCGGATCGATCAACTGAAACATGTCGAAGGTGCGCAGCCGCAATTCCTGGATCGGCGGCGGATCCCAGAGCCGCGCACCGGCAAACACGACCAGCAGCGCAAGGCACATCAGCCGCGCAAACCCGAACTTCCGCGCAAACCACCGCCGCAGGATCTTGAGACGTTTCATGCTGGTTGGATATCCTACCTGCCTCACGCCGTGCGCACCGATCATGGATCGCCCGCGCCCGGTTGGTTATTCCTGACTGCGAAGGATTATGGATTTTTCGCCGCGGTCAAGGTGGAATGACACGCGGTCTTCGGGGAGGGGCAGCCCGCTAGGTGACGTGAAGGATGAAATCGTTCGCCTGGAGGCCGACGCCCTTCACGAGGATGGTGTCGGCCGCATCGATCGTGATCAGGGTGTCAGTTCCTGACGCGGTCACATGCTGAGCCATCCAGGCGCCGACATCGCCGCTCGCGATCGCCGACAGGTCGATGTGATCCTGGCCGGAGGTGAAGTTCATGATCGTATCGTGGTTCGAACTGGCCGCGAACACGAACTGGTCCTGATAGCCGGTTCCGAAGAACACATCCTTATCGGTCGTGCCGGTGAGGCTGACCGCGGTTTCAGTCAGATTGAAGATCAGATTGACCCTGTCGCTGGCACCGTGCGCGTCGGTCACGGTGACCGCAATCTTGTCGGTCGCCGGCCCGCCGCTGCTTGCCTCGGTATAGGTCAACGCCTGGAGTGCCGAATTGACGATGCTCAGGGAGCCGGATCCCGATGAGGGGTTCACACTGGCACCCGATGCCGCGGTGGCGGCGATCGTGAAAGCGTCGTTGGCATCGGGATCGGCGACTGACAGGCCGTGGACTGTCACCTGATCGCCGACTTGCGTGATGCAGGCCTGGTCGACATTGAGCGCGGGCGCGTCGTTCGCGCCGGTGATCGTCACGGTGACCTGCGCCGTGTCGGTCTTGTTGTGGCCGTCGTCGAGCGTGATGGTGGACATCACCTTCACGGTCTCGTCCGCGCCAAGGAAGTCCAGGGCCTTGTCGGCAATCGAATAGGTCCAGCCGACCGCGCCGTTGTTCTTGTTGCCCGTCTGCTGAAGCGTCAGCGCGTGGTCGAGCGCATTGATCTCGTCCGTGGTGAGGAACCCGGAGAGGTTGGTGGTGTGATCGGCGCCTGTCCAGGTCACCGTCTGGCCCGTGATCGTCGCCGTCGGCCGGTCCGTGAGATCGACGTCCTTGAAGTCGATCGAGCCGGTCGCGGCAGTGGGCGTCGGGTCAAGCGTCGAGGAGCCGGTGGTATTCTCAAGCTCGGGGACGGTTGCGGTCAGCGTCGCTCCGGCCGCGGTAAAGGCCGGCGCAGCGTCGGTCGCGTCGAACGTGATCAGCGTACCGCCATGGCCGTCACTGCTGCCGGCAAAATGTGCACCGCTGTAGTCAGCGCCGGTGAGCTGCAACGTGATCGTATGGTGGTAGGCGTCGCTCACGACGAGCTCGCCGGTCGCGGCGTTATAGGTCGCCGACGTGCCATCATCATAAACAATGCTCGACAGGTCGATCTTGTCGCCCGCGGACAGCTCCGCGATCGAGCCGCCAAAGGTTGACGTGTCGATCTGGAGCCTGGCGCCGTCGCCGGCGAGCGTGACCGTCTGCGATACCGCGTCTTCCACCTTCAGCAAC
This sequence comes from Bradyrhizobium nivariense, assembly GCF_029846715.1. Classification (GTDB taxonomy): domain Bacteria; phylum Pseudomonadota; class Alphaproteobacteria; order Rhizobiales; family Xanthobacteraceae; genus Bradyrhizobium. The sequence goes on along the minus strand of NZ_JARVWW010000009.1, from coordinate 121,668 downwards.
GCGCCGGCATCGACGGTGACCGAGCCCGAGCCGGACAGCGAGCCGAACAGCGTCAGCGCCCCGTTATGGACCTCGATGGTGCCGGTATTGGCGATGGTGCCGGAGATCGACGCCGTGCCCCAGCTATCGATGTCGCTGTAATTCTGGATGCTCAGCCCGGTCCCGGAAATCGAGGCGCCGTGCAGATCGATGTCACCATGGTTGACGATCGACGACGCATTGCCGAACACGCCGCTGCCGGAGACCGTCCAGATGCCGCCCGCTTCGTTATTGAACGTGGCGGTGGCGACCGAGATATTGCCGTTGATGTGGCCGGTGTTGTTGATCGTGATAGCGCCACCGGTTTCGACGATGGCGTAAGTCGTCGAGGTCACGGTGGCAGGCCCGATCGTGCCGGAATTGTCGATCGTCGCGCAGCCGGTCGCGTTCTCCTGAATGAAGATCGCCGCGTGGGCGCTCGGCGCCACGATCGATCCGGTATTGGTGATGTGGGTCGAGCCGGTCGCGCCCGCCTCGCTTTGGGTGACGCTGATGCCGGCCAGGCTCGTGCTGGTGATATTGCCGTGATTGACGATGGTGATGTCGCCGTCGCCGCTGGCAAGGGCGGCAAGGCCGACCGTGCCGGTGGCGGAGCCATTGTTGGTGACGCTGACATTGCCGCCGCCGTGATCGAAGGCGCCGATCGCGGTCCCCGCGGTAGCGGTGACCGACGAGCCCGCGCCGGCCGTGACCGTGATATCGCCGGCGCCCCAGGTGAACGCTTCGATGCCGTAGCCGGCATCGGCGATGATCGTCGCGTCGCTGGTGACGGTGACGTCACCATTGACCGCATTGGAGAAAGCGCCGTTGCCGCCCGGTTTGTAGCCGGCGATGATCCCGCCGGGAATGCCGCCGTCGTTGTTCAAGGTCGAGCCGGAATGGATGGTGCCGTGCGCCTCGACGAAGATCGTACTGTGCAGACCGCTCGCAATCGTGGTCGCATAGTTGACCGCGACGATGCCGGTGCTGCCGGACGTGATGCTGTCGCTGTTTGCGAGGATGACGCTGATGTCGCCCGCATCGATGCTGTAGGCGAGAATGCCGTAGCTGGTCGTGCCCGTCACCGACGCGCTGGCGCCGAGCGTGATGCTGATGTCGCCGGTGCCGCCGCTGAGCGCCTGGGCCCTGATGCCCTCCTCGGCGCCGACGATCGCGGTCCCGGCCGCATCGTTCACCGTGACGTCGCCATTGCCGTAATTATAAGCGTGAATGCCGTAGCCTGCCGCGGCAGTAATGTTCGCGTGGTTGTTGACGACAACGCTGCCGTTGACGTTGGTGTTGGCGCTGCTGCCGGTCGTGGCGCCGTTGTAACCAGCCTGGATTCCGGCCGGCGGGTTACCGCTCTGGTTCAGGCTGCTGCCGGAGCTGATCGTACCGTAGCCGTTGACGGTGATGCTGCTGCCGGATGCTGAGTCGAGGGATGCCGCCCGGTTGACGGCGACGATGCCGGAGCTGCCCGAATTGATGACGCTGCCGGCGTCGGTCGTGACGGTCTCGCTGCCTGCGCCGTAGCTGCGCGCCCGGATGCCGTAGACCGAACTCCCCGTGATGGTGCCGCCGGCGTGGATGGCGATATCGCCGCCGCCCTGGGTGACCGCGTCGATGCCGTAAGCGCCGCCCGCGACGCCGACGAGCTGGGTGATCGAGATGTCGCCGTCATTGGCGGCATTCAAATTCTCGACGAGAATGCCGATCGAATTCGCGCCGGTGCCGGTCGCCGTGCCGGTGGCGTTGTTGACCGTGATATTGCCCGAGCCGGTCGCGCTGTCGCGCAGCGTGATGCCATTGCCGGCAAGACCCTTGATGTCACCGGTCGCGGTCAGCGAGATATCACCGGTGCCGTCCTGGGTGACGACGACGCCGTTGGCCGCGCCCGTGAGCGCGCCGGCAGGCGTGAGGATGATATTGGCGGGCGTCGCAAGCGCGCCACCCGACGCGGTGAAGTCGAGCGCATCACCGCTTGCGCTGGTGATGTGGGCCGCACCCGTGATCGTGAACGTGCCGCCCTTCGTCGACTGGCCCGCGATGGTGCCTGTAAAGCTTTGGCCGGCGACCTTGTCGAGCTGGAGCGTATCGGCGCCGCCGGCGAAGGTGATGGTCTGCGCTGTCGCCCCCGCAAGCTCTAGCGTCGCGTCGTCGTCGATGATCAGCGAGCCGACGCCGCTGAGGCCGCCGGAGAGGTTGAGCGTGCCGGCCTGGACCTCGATGGCGCCGGTGTTGGTGACACCGCCGGTGACCGTGTTGTTGCCGGAGACGCTGTAGAGATTGCCGGCATTGCTGAGGCTGCCGCCGTTGATCGAGACGTCGGTCAGATAGAGCTTCGAGTGGCTGTCGACCGTGACCGCTCCGGTAATGCTGTTGCTGACGGTGAGGTTTGTCAGCTTCAGCGTACCGTAGTTGATCGCCTTGATATCCGCGGTATTGGAGATATCTTCGCCGGAAATGTCGAGCTCACCACCGCTCACCTGGATCAGGCCATGGTTGGTGATGGCGTGGACGGTGGCCGGGTCGATCGTCAGCGTACCGCTGGTAACGGTGATCGTGCCGGTGTTGGTGATATCTGCGTTGTCGATAGCGCTCGTGCCGGTCGATTCCAGCATGCCGGCGATCGTAACCGTTCCGCCGTCGATGGTCGCGCCTTGCAGGTCGAGCGTCGAGCCTGATTCGACCGACACCGTGCCATTGGTGTTGGTCACCGTCATCCCGATCAGCTTCAGGGTGCCGTCGTTGATCGCGGCCAGCGTGCCGGTGTTGGCGACGGCCTGGTGGTCGACGTCGAGCTCGGCGCCCTTCGCCTGAAGGGTGCCGGCATTGGCGATGCTGGCTGATGTCGTGGCGGCAAGCGTCAGCAGGCCGCCAAGCGCCTCGATCAGGCCATTGTTGGCGATGGACGCATTGGTGACCTTGGTCGTGCCGGTCGAGTCCAGCGTGCCGGAGACGGTGAGCGCGCCACCGGTCAGGCTCGCACCGTTCAAGGCCAACGTCTTGCTTGCATCGACCTTGACGGCGCCGTGGTTAGCGATCGCAGTGCCTGCAACGGTCGCGTCGCCGAACCTCAGCGTGTAGCCGCTCTCGACCGTGATGGCGCCCTTGTTCAGCGTCGCATTGCCGTCGATCTTGCTGTCGCCGGTGACGTCGATCGGGCCCCCGAGTGCGCCGCTGTAATTGTTGATGGTGCCGCCTGATATCTCGGTGCCGGACAGCGTCAGCGTCTGGCCATCGTCGATCTTGATGATATGGCCGGTGTTGATCACGACGTCGTTGAGCAGCGTCGCGGCGCCGGCGATCTCGAGCGTACCGTTGTTGGTGATCGCGCCCTTGGACACAGCGGAAGCGCCCTGGATCGTCGCGCCGTCCTTGAGCTCGACGGTGTTGGCGAGCGCGATGCTGGACTTGTCGGTGATATCAGTGCCGGAGACGGTGACGCCATCCAGCGTCAGCGCGGCGTCGACCGTGATGGTGCTGATGCTGACCGTGGCCCCGTCGTCGATCTTGCTGGCGCCGGTGACGTGGATCGTGCCCGCGCCCTTGACGGCGCCGCCGCTGATCGTGGCGTCGTCGAGCGTCAGCGCGGCATTGCCGTCGACGGTGACGTTGCCGCTTGAATTGTCGACGGTCGAACCCAGAGCGATCGCGAGCGTGCCATTGGCCAGCACTTCGATGGTGCCGGCATTGGTGACGCTCTCGCCGTCCAGCGCATTGCCGGCGCCGCTAACCTTGAAGGCTGCGTTGTTCTTCAGGATGCCGTTGCTCAGCACCGCGTTGCCGGTCAGGTCGATCTCGCCATTGTCCGTGACCGTCCCCGCGCCGCCGATCGTGGCGCCATTGACCGTCAGCTTGCCGGTCGCATCGACCTTGACGTTGCCGGTGTTGTCGACGCTTGAGCCCTGGTCGATGGTCAACGCGCCGTTCGCCAGCACCTCGATCGTGCCGGTCGAGCTGTTGGTAATCGTCTCATTGTCCAGCGCATTGCCGGCGCCGCTGACCTTGAAGGCGGCGTTGTTCTTCAGGATCCCGCCGCTCAGCACCGCGTTGCCGGTCAGGTCGATGTCGCCGTTGTCCGTGACCGTCCCCGCGCCGCTGATCGTAGCGCCGTTCACCGTCAGCTTGCCGTTGTTATCGACCGTGACGTTGCCGGCATTCGCCACGCTCGAACCCAGGTCGATCGTCAGCGCGCCGCACGAGAACACCTCGATCGTTCCGGTCGAGCTGTTGGTAATCGTCTCATTGTCCAGCGCATTGCCGGCGCCGCTGGCGCTGAGAGTGGCGTTGTTCTTCAGGATGCCGCCGGTCAGCACCGCGCTACCGGTCAGGTCGATCTGGCCATTGTCCGTGACCGTACCGGCGCCGCTGATCGTGGCGCCATTGACCGTCAGCTTGCCGGTTGCATCGACCGTGACGTTGCCGGTGTTGTCGACGGTAGAGCCCTGGTCGATCGCGAGCGCACCGCCCGCCAGCACTTCGATCGTGCCGGCATTGGTGACGGTCTCGCCATCCAGCGCGTTGCCAGCGCCGCTGACATTGAACGCCGTGTTGTTCTTCAGCACGCCGCCGCTCAGCACGGCGTTACCCGCCAGGTCAATCTCGCCGTTGTCTGTGACAGTCCCGGCACCGCTGATCGTAGCGCCATTCACCGTCAGCTTGCCGCTGGCATCGATGGTGACCGCGCCGTTGTTGGCGACGCTGGAACCCTGGTCGATGGTCAGCCATCCGTTCGCCAGCACCTTGATCGTGCCGCTGGATGCGTTGGCGACGGTCTCATGCGCGAATTCTGCCGTGCCGTTGACGTTGACCGCACCGGAATTGTTCAGCGTGCCGTTCTCGAGGACGCTGGTGCCGTCGAGCTCCAGCGTGCCGAGAATGGTGACGGTGCCGCCATCGACTGTTGCGGCATCGACGATCAGCGTCGTGCCGATATCGGCCTTCAGCGTGCCGCCGGCATTGTGGATCCCGGCCAGCGTCTTCAGCGTGCCACCGAACAGTTCGAGCACGCCGGAATTGGTGATCGTGGTGCCGCTTGCGAAATCGCCACCGCCCCCGAGGATGAGATGGCCGGCATTGGTGAGCAGGGCCGTATCCAGGATCTCGGCCTTGCCGCCGACGAACACCGTGCCGGACAAGGCATTGGTGAAGATCGAGTCGGCGCTCATGTTGAGGGCACCGGCGACCGTCAACGTGCTCTGATTGATCACTTTCGGCGGTGGGCCGCCGAAATCGTTCATCGTGATCGACTTGGCATAAGCAGCCGTGTCGATCGTCACCGGATAGGACGGCGTCAGCCCGTGCAGCTGATCGGTGATGACGATGACGTCGTCGTCGATGGTCGGGACGGTGCCTGTTTCCCAGTTCGCGGCGTCCTTCCAGAACCCGCCGGAGGGAGCGCCGGCCTTGTCGGTCGCGATCCACACCACCGCGGCGGCGTCGGTGCCGGTAATCGTGACGGTGATGGTCTGCTGCGAGGTGGCGCCTTGCGAGTCCGTGAGCGTCACGGTGTAGACCAGCGTCAGCACCTCGCCCTTCGGGATGAAGTCGGCGAGATAGACCGGCAGGTCGGCCAGCGACCAGTTGATGGTGCCGGTGCCGTCCCCGGTGCTGTCGGCGCCCGCCGCGATCGCGACCGACATCGCGCTCTGGAACGCCGCGAGCGGCCCTGGCGGAACGGTGCCATCAGGCAGGGTCGCGCTGGTCAACGCCACCGAGACCGTATGCTTGTCGGTGAGATCGACGTCGTCGAAGCTCAGCGTGCCCGTCGTCGGAACATCGCTGGTGAGCGGGCCACCCGGCACGCTGGTGCCGCCTTCGAAGATGATGATCGGAACGCTGGTGGTGATCACCGGCTTGTCGTTGGTGCCCGTGATCGTGATGGAGATCGGAATGTAGGTAGATTCGGGGTTGACCGCGAAATTGTTGTTGATGCGGACCTTGTAGGTCAGCGTCAGCGTTTCACCCGCAGCAAGGAAGTCGAAGACGTGGTCGGGGATCGTGTAGGTCAGGTCCGCCGAACCGTTGTTGTTGTTACCGGCGGCCGCGGCGACGCTGATCTGGGTCTGCGTTGCCGCGATGTCCTGCTTCTGGAGTGCGCTGAGCGAGCCGGTGACGTCGTGATGGTCGGCGTCCATGTAGACGTAGTTTGGTGCGTCAGCGAGGTTCACCGACACCGTCGGGTGGTCGCCCAGGTTTTGGTCGACGAAGGTGATCCGGAAGATGATCGTGTCGGGACCCACGGTGTCGCCGGTCGCGTCCGCGCGGTCGCCGGTCGCGTTCGCGTGCTCGGTCAGCGCGAATGCCGTCTTCACATTGCCGTTGAGATCAAGGCTGCGCGCATCGGGCGGGCCGGGAATGCGGGTACTGGTCGCCGGATCATGGCCGTCCCCCTGCGATCCCGGCGGATTGAGATTCGTGAAGGTCGCGGTCGCGGTGGCACCGGTGTCCGTCTTGATCACGACAATGTTGCCGTTCTGCGTGATCGAGTCGGTGAAGTTCGTGGTCAGCTTGGTGTTGCTGTTGTTGTCCGTGAACTTCAGCGTGAACACGTCCGTGATCAGCTTCTGGATGTCCGGTGACATCAGCGCATTGCTGATCGAGACGTTGCCGCCGCTGATCTGGATCATCTGGCCGGCCTGGTTGACCGTCGCGATCGGCAGCAGCGTGACCTTGTCGAACAGGATGTAGGAGCCCGTCGTGCCGTTCGGCTCGACCAGGACCTGGAAGCTCGCCTCCGGCTGCGGATCGCCGCCACCGGCGGGAACGACGAAGTGGATCTGGCTCAGCACCGCCGTGCCGCGGATGCCCATGGTGGCGACCGGCGTGTCGATCTTCATGTCGCCGTGCTTAGCGGTCTCGCCGGCAACGAAGGTGATGGTGCCCGCGACCAGGCTGAGCAGCGATGAATTGTTCGACCCGTTGGGGTCGTAGACCATCTCGTTCAGCACCATCCGCGCATTGGAGGACAGGCCGAACACCGTGCCGTCGATGAAGGTGATGCCGAGCGTCGAGTCCCCACCGGTCGAGACCACGTCGCCCTTCTCGACGTTGTCGCCGTTGTTCAGGATGACAGAGACGCCGTTGCGGATCGCGGTCGCGCTGCCGGAGAGCTTGGTGACGTGGCCAATGACCTGGGCGGCGGCAATGCCGGATGCGGCCTGGGCATACTGGACGTGGCCCGTGAGCGCGTTGACGATGTCGCCGGTGAGGTGCGCGCCATCCGGCGACGAGAGCGCCGCGCGCTTCTCGCCCCTGAAATAATCGTGAACGACAAACTCGTGACCGTCGTGGGACAGCACGAGATCGCTGCCTGCGCGCTTGAACTCGCCGTTGAAGATCAGGTTCGGATCGGGAACAACGAACGCACCCTCGGGCACGTGACCATGCGCCTTGGCGATAATAGGCTTGGCCGTAAAGGAATCGACATGGGCGTCGGCGGGCGAATGGGAACCCTCGCCGTCCAAGGAAATCGCGGCGTCAAATTTGCCAGCGTAATTCAACCGGGCACCAAAAAAAGGAGTTAAAATCTAAGTAAGTATCGACCGCTTAAGCTTGCTTATCATTACCAAGTCCTTAGCGGAACCATCTATTGCTTGTGTGATTTCGCATCACCAAGCGGTCGGCGCCCCCGCCCGCCACGTCCTTCTAGAGGAAGCAGCGCATTTTTGGAAATATCTGTAAGTAAGTCTTTGCTTATCCGAGCCCATTTTTGGCACTCCTACGTATTCGGCCGTATAAATTGTACAGCGAATACTTGTGTAATCTTTCCTTCGTGGTGCCCCGCAACATACTGCGGCAAATACGGAGCCAAATCTGTGATCCAATTAACAGAACCCGTGAAATAACGGGTTCGTTAGCCATAGGGCGCGGAATTGGCGGCGGCGCAACCAATACCCGCAGTTGGCTCCATTTCGCGCCAGGCGGCCCTACCTACCCCCCGATTCGTAAAATTTTACGCAATTTGGGCAGGCCGGTTTCAGCCTGTTCCCCGGTTTTGGGACCCCAGCCGAGCGCGTTAAGCTGAACAAAACGGCCCGTCTCGCACTATCTCCGCGAAAGCAACAAAGCCCGGCACGTTCAGGTCGAGGGGGACCTGGCGAAGCCGGAAGGGGATGTCAGATGGAGACCGCTGCTCGCTCGCGCGCCTGGCGCGCAATCCTTGTGCTGTGCGGATTGATCCTGCTCGGATCGGCCGCCGAGCTTCGTGCCGGCACGCTGCTGTCGCCGGGAGCCGGTGTCCTCGTGCGCAAATCCGCCGAGCCGTTCGGCGTGTTCGCCTTCGCCATCTCCGCCGGCAGCCTGCAACAGAAATGGCTTGCGCTGAAGTCCAGGCTCGACGACGACATGGTGCAGCTCGCGCTGTGCGACGGCGACCGGGACAATTGCGCTTCGCCCGCCGCGCTGAAACTACTCGCCATCGTCGACCAGGCCCGCGGCCGTGACGGCCGCGCCCGGCTGGGCGAAACCAATCGTGCCATCAACCTCGCCATCCGGGCCGCCAATGACGGTCCCGAGGATGTCTGGAGCTCGCCGCTCGCGACCTTCGCGCGCGGCGCCGGCGATTGCGAGGACTATGCCATTGCCAAGCTCGCCGCGTTGCGGCTCGCGGGCGTTGCCACCGAGGACCTCCGCATCGTCGTGGTGCGCGACAGCCGCGCCGGCGAAGAGCATGCGGTTGCCGCCGCACGGCTCGACGGCCACTGGCTGATGCTCGACAACCGCCGCATGGCGATGGTCGAGGACGACGCTGCACGGAGCTACCAGCCGCTGTTCGTGCTCTACCAGTCGGCCGTGATGAAATATGTCGACGAACCCGTGCGGTTCTCGATGGTCGCCGCCGAGGCGCGTTGATTGCATTGGTCTCGTAGCCCAACCGCCCATCACAAAGCCATTTCGCCGCGCGATCCGGGACGCTAGCATGGCTGCGGCTATGCGGGGGCGACTGGAATGCGGTTCATCGTGCTGACTGTGCTTGCGCTGCTGGCCTTGCCGGCGGCACCAGGCGTCGCGCAATCCAGCCGCTCCGTCGCCGACAGGCTGCCGCTGTTCGCCAGGAACAACTGCCAGCAGATCCGCGACCCCGGCAATCAATTGTTCTGCGGTGATGCCGAGCTTGCCGCCGCCGCCGAGAAGCTGAGCACGGGAATCGAGGCGCGACTTGCCCGTCTGCCCGATCGCCTGCCTGGAATCGAGGAGAACGCGATCTGGATCCGCCAGCGCAACCTCGGTTGCGGCATCGTCGGCCAGACCGCGATCCGCACCGACGATTTCGACCGGGTGAAGGCATGTCTTCTCAAGGTGACCGAGGAGCGCGCCGCGATCGTGCGCGATCCGGATTTCGACTGTCTCGCGGCCAACACCGCCGCGGGCGCGCTGATCTGTGCGGACCCGTCGCTGGCGCTTGCCGAGACCGAGTTGAACAGCCAGGTGCTCGGCCTGATCGGCAAGCTCGATCCGACCGCGGCACGCTTTGCCTTCGCCGAATATGGCCGGTGGACGCGGGAGCGCGATCGCAAATGCAATCTGGTCGGCAAGGAGAACGTGCCGCTCGGGGAGCTCGAGTCCGCGGAGGACTGTCTAGCCGGCTATCTGAAGCACAAGGCCGACGAGATTGGCGCAGCGAAAGGTGATCCGAAGAAGGTGTTCGGCCGGCAGGTCGCAGCCCGCTCGCCCGACACCGACGCCGTCGACTTCTGCGCCGCGCGAATCCACGCCGCCAATTCCTGCGGCAACTTCCTCCGCATCAACCGCGTCTACGCGCTCGACAGCCAGATGACCGGGCAGGAGGCGCAGGTCACCGGCGAAATCGAGATGGCCGTGCTGGCGCCCTTCGCCACCTGTAGCAAGATCGCCACCACCTGCACGGGCACCTGCTGGGACGCCAGAACGGGTCGTCCGCAGCCGGGTGTCGGCAACAAGGAGCGCTCCGCAGACGCCTTCAACGTCACACGCCGCCTCAGGATCCAGCGCACTTTTGCGTTTGTGAAGGCCGCCGACGGCTGGCGTTGCCGGGAAGACGAGCTGGCCCCGGTGAACTCGGGCACCGCGGGTGGGGGATCGTAAGCTGCCTCCCCTCCCTCTCCCCGTTCTTACGGGGAGAGGCTAAGAGACATCAAAACATCAGATTGTCCTTCACCAGAACCCAGCGGCCGCCCTTGACCTGCTGCACCTGGGTGATGGTGTTGGCGAGGTGGTCGGTCTTGGAGAACTTGGTCGGCGGCGAGTTGAAGATGTCGAGGAATTTGTCGCCCGCCTCCAGCGAGGCCAGCATCTTCTGTCCGGTCAGGTCCTTGCCCGCCTTGTCCGCATAGAAGGCGAACGTCATCACCGCGTTGTAGCCGATGATGGCCTGGGTGTTGGCGTCGGTGTTGAACATCTTCTTGTAGTTGATGAGCCAGTCGTGGACCTTGCCCTTGGCCGTGTCCTCATAGGGTATCTCGAAGCCACTCGCCGCATACAGCCCTTCCACCGCCTCCTTGCCGAGCGTCGGCACCTCCAGCACGTTGGTCGGCGTGGCGCCGAGGAAGGTGACGTTCCAGCCGAGCTTCCTGGCTTCCGTCATCGCGCCGATGGTCTCGCGGATCACGGTGCCGAGTACGACGAGATCGCAGCCGTCGGACTTCATCTTGGCGACCTGCGCGCTGAAGTCGGAGGCGCCGCGCTTGTAGCTCGTCACCGAAGCCGGCTGCACCTTCATCACGGCAAGCTGCTGGTTGAAACCGTCAAGCACGTTCTTTCCGTACTCGTCGTCCTGATGCATGATGCAGGGCTTCTGGAAGTTCTTCCACTCCACCATGTATTTGAGCGCGGCGCGCGTGCTCTCGACGTAAGGCAGGAGGTTGTTGAACTTCAGCCGCTCCTGCGGCTTGGCCGGGTCGAACTTGAAAGTGAACTCGGCGGCGGTCAGCGGAAAGAGCTGGAGCACGCCGGCGTCGAACAGGATGTCCTGCGCGGCAAGCACCGTCGGCGAGCCCATCGGACCGATCATCGCGAAGATCTTGTCGCGCTCGACCATCTTCTGCGAGGCGAGCACGGCCTTCTTCGGATCGTAGCCGTTGTCTTCCAGGACCATCTTGATCTTGCGTCCCTGGATGCCGCCGGCCGCGTTGATCTCCTCGACCGCCATCTTCATGCCGTTGGACACCGGCACGCCCCAGACCTTGATCGGGCCCGACAAATCCTGATGGGTGCCGATGACGATCTCGGATGCCGAGATGCCTTCATTGGTGACCTTGGTTTGCGCCGCGGCCGGCAGACTGGTGAGCGCCACCGCGCCTACCACAAAGCCGAACGCTCTCAACGATCTCGACATTGACGTCTCCTCTCCTTGGGGCCCATATCACGCGAAGGGCGGGGCCATCACCCCTTCGCTTCTATTCTGCGTATGACCCTTTACCGAAAACCGGCTTCCCGCTTTTCCAGGTCATACGTCTCAAGCCACCGCCCGGGCGCGATACATCGCGTCGATCTCGGCGGCATAACGCTTGTTCACGAAGCCGCGCTTCAGCTTCATGGTCGGCGTCAGTTCCTCGTCCTCCGGAGTGAGCTGGCGTTCGATCAGATAGAACTTCTTGATGGTCTCGACGCGGGCGAAATTGGCATTGACCCCTTCGATCTCGCGCCAGATCAGGTCCCGGATCTCCGTCGCGCGGCACAGGCTGGCATAATTGGTGAAGGGGATGTCGTGGTCCTGCGCGAACTTCTCGACGTTCTCCTGGTCGATCATCACGAGGCAAGTGAGGTACGGCCGCTTGTCGCCGACCACCACGGCATCCGAGATGTAGGGCGAGAATTTCAGCAGGTTCTCGATCTCGGACGGCGTGATGTTCTTGCCGCCGGAGGTGATGATGATGTCCTTCATCCGGTCGGTGATGCGGACGAAGCCCTCATTGTCGATGGTGCCGACGTCGCCGGTGTGCAGCCAGCCACGATGGTCGATGGCCTCCGCGGTCTTCTCGGGCTGGTTCAGATAGCCCATGAACAAAAAATCGCCCTTGATCAAAATCTCGCCGTCGGGCGATAGCGCCACTTCGCCCCAGGACACTGCGGTGCCGACCGAGCCGAGCTTGATCCGCTCCGCCGGCATCATGGTGGCGACCCCGCAATTCTCGGTCTGGCCGTAGAGCTCGTGGATGTCGATGCCGAGCGCGAGATACCAGCGGATCAGCTCCGGTGCGATCGGCGCCGCGCCGGTGAAGGCGATGCGGCAGCGGTCGAGCCCGATCGTGCGGCGAATGTTGCGGAAGGCCAGCCGGTAGGCAAGGCTGTTGGCGAGGCGCAACAACAGCGGCGGCGCTTTCCCTTCGATCCTGCAATCGACCATGCGGTAGCCGATGTCGATGGCGCGGCGGTAGACCCATTGCTGGAACGGCGTCGCTTCCTTCAGCGCAATGGTGATGGCGGAATAGAATTTTTCCCAGATCCGCGGCACCGCGAGGAAGATGGTCGGCTGCACCTCACGAAGATTGTCCGGCACGGTCTCGGTACTTTCGGCAAAATTCATCACCGAGCCGAGCGCGACCGAGATGTAATAGCCGCCGACGCGTTCGGCGACGTGGCAGAGCGGCAGGAAGATCAGTCGGTCTTCGTCCTCCCGCGCCGGAATGAAGTCGTTGGCGTGCCACATCTGATGGGTGACGCTGCGGTTGGCGTGCATAACGCCCTTGGGCGGCCCGGTGGTGCCGGACGTATAGACGAGAACGGCAAGATCGCCGGCGCTGGGGCCGTTGATCATGTCCTGCCACAGCGTCTCGCGGCCGACCATGTGGTTACGGCCGAGCGCGCGAAACTCGTCGAGCGACATCACCATGTCGTCGGAGAAGCCGCTGAGGCCTTCCATGTCGAACACGATGATCCTTTGCAGGCTCGGACAGCGCGCGCGACAGGCGAGGATCTTGTCGAGCTGCTCCTCGTCCTCGGCGAAGATCACCCTGGTCAGGGAATCGTTGAGGAGATATTCGACCTGGGACGATGCATCGGTCGGATAGATTCCGGAGGAGACGCCGCCGGCGCACAAGATGCCCATGTCGGCATAGACCCATTCGGGCACGGCATTGGCGATGATCGAGGCGACATCGCCGGGCATGAAGCCGGTGGCGTGCAGCGCGTAGGCGATCTCCTTCGATATTTCCAGCCATTCGCGCCAGCTGGTGGGCTGCCAGATGCCGAATTTCTTTTCGCGGATCGCGGGCCTGTCGCCACGCGTCTCCGCCGCGCGCAAGAAGCTCCTTGCGATCGTGTCGGCGACTGTCAGCACCGCCGGTCGGGCCATGCGCGTTCCCTCCTTGCCTTGCCCTCCGCTGCCTGCCTTGCCGGCGGTCTATTGTTGCGGATGGGTTAGTCCATTTAACGCCAAGTCTTCCTCTAACGCCAAGTCTTCTTCTTTTTCCAGCGCCGCTCGCCTCGTGCGCCCGCTTCCTTGGCGCCAAGGTAGAATTCCTGGATGTCCTTGGAATGCATCAAGCGGTCGCAGGTGTCGTTCATCACGATACGGCCGATCTCCAGCACATAGCCGTAATGCGCCGTCTCCAGCGCCACCTTGGCATTCTGCTCGACCAGCAGGATCGACATGCCCTGCTCCTCGTTGACCCGGCGGATGATGGTGAAAATCTCCTTCACCAGGATCGGCGACAGCCCGAGCGAGGGCTCGTCGAGCAGCAAGAGCGTCGGGCGGTTCATCAGCGCGCGGCCGATCGCCAGCATCTGCTGCTCGCCGCCGGAGAGCTGGCCAGCCGGCTGGTTGATGCGCTCCTTCAGCCGCGGAAAATAGCCGTAGACGCGCTCCAGATCCTCCGCGACGCCGTCGCGATCCCGGCGCGGATAGGCCCCCATCATCAGGTTCTCGCGCACGGAGAGGAACGGGAACACCTCGCGCCCTTCCGGCACGTGGCTCAGGCCGAGCCGCACGATGCGGTCCGCCTCCATGCGCTGGATCGGCTTGCCCATGAACTCGATGGCGCCCTTCTGCGGATCGAGAATGCCCGAGATCGTCTTCAGCACCGTGGTCTTGCCGGCGCCGTTGGCACCCAGCAGCGTGACAATGCGGCCGCGCGGCACCTCCAGCGAGATGCCGCGGATCGCCATGATCGGCCCGTAATAACTCTCGATGTTGGAAAGCTTCAGGATGGTCTCGGGTGTGACGGCGGCGTCCATCGCGTCAGGCTCCCAGATAGGCGGCGACGACGTCAGGATGCTGCTGCACCTCGGCGGGCGAGCCCATGGCCAGCACCCGGCCATAGTTCAGCGCGATGACGCGGTCGGAGACGCGGTTGACCAGCGACATGTCGTGCTCGACCATCAGCACGGTGACGCCAAGCTCGCCCTTCATGTCGCGGATCCAGAACGACATGTCATCGGTCTCCTCCACGTTCAGGCCCGACGACGGCTCGTCGAGCAGGATCAGCTTGGGCTCCGAGCACAGCGCGCGCGCCAGCTCGATCACCTTGCGCACGCCGTAAGGCAGGCCCGAGATCAGCTTGTCGCGGTAGGGCTCGAGATCGAGGAATTCGATCACCTGCTCCACCCTGCGGCGATGCACCTTCTCGTTGGCGCGCACGCTTGGCAGGAATAGCAGCTCCTGCCAGAGCTGCGTGGTGGAATGGCGGTGGCGCCCGACCAACAGGTTCGACAGCACGGTCGCATTCTCGAACAGCTCGATGTTCTGAAAAGTGCGGGCGATGCCGAGCCGGGCGATATCGTAGGGTGGCTGCTCCGTGATGTCCTGGTCCTCGAAGTAGATGCGGCCCGAGGTCGGCCGGTAGATCCGCGAAATCAGATTGAAGATCGAGCTCTTGCCGGCGCCGTTCGGGCCGATGATCGAGAGGATCTCGCCCTTCTCGACCGCGAACGACACCGCATCGACGGCCTTCAGCCCGCCGAAATGCAGCGACAAATTCTCGGCGCGAAAATAGCTCATCGGTTGCGCTCCGACTTCACGTAGATCTTCTGCCGCTTGAAGGTGGCGCGCTTGTAGAGCGGGAACAGCTGGAAGAAGAGCTTTATCTTCAGCCAGCGGCCATAGAGCCCGAGCGGCTCGAACAGCACGAACAATACGATGATGATGCCGTAGATTGCGCCTTTCAGGCCGTTGAGCGAGGCAAAGGCCGCGACCTTGGACTGGATGTTGGCTGCGCCTTGCGTGCCTGCTCCGAACGTGGCGGCGATGCCGGCGATAATGCCGGGCATGTCGTCCTTGAGGTAAGTCAGGAACGGATCGATCATCACGATGAAGATCGCGCCCAGCACGGCGCCGTGCAGGCTGAAGGTGCCGCCGATCAGGATTACGATGATGAACTCGATCGAGAGCTGGAGCGTGAACATCTCCGGCGAGATGAAGGAGAGCTTGTGCGCGAACAAGACGCCGGCGAAGCCGGTGATCGCCGCCGAGATCGCAAAGGACTTTACCTTGTACAGCGCGACGTTGACACCCATGCTGCGCGCCGCGGTCTCGCTGTCGCGGATCGCGACGAAGGCGCGCCCCGTCGGCGAACGCAGCAAATTGAGCGTGCCGACGATGGTCAGCACCAGCACGGCGAGGCAGAGGAAATAGAAGGTCGGGCTGTCGCGCGACACTGTGATCCCAAACAGCGACACCGCCTTGATCCGCATGCCCTCGTTGCCGTTGGTGACGCTTTCCCAGCGCGCCAGGATCTCCTCGACGATGAAGGCGAAGGAGATGGTGGCGATGACGAGATAGATGCCCTGAAGCCGTAGCGCCGGAAAGCCGACCAGCGCGCCGATCAGTCCGGTCAGGAGCCCGGCGGCGAGAAAGTAGACCGGGAACGGCACACCATATTTTTGCAAATAGGCCGCTGTGTACGCGCCGATCGCGAGGAACGCGGCATGCCCGAGCGAGGCCTGCCCGGTGAAGCCCGTCAAAATCAGAAGCGCTACGCCGACGGTCGCATAGATGCAGACGAAGACGAGCTGACTCATCAGATAGCTGGAGAGCGCATAGGGCGCGATCAGCAGCACGGCCAGCAAGAGACCATATGAAACGACGTAGCCCGAGTGCGGAAACAGCCTGATGTCGTCTTCATAGTCGGTCTTGAACAGGAAGCGCATGGCGTTCAGACCTTCTTGCGGACGTGACGGCCGAACAGGCCCTCGGGCTTGAGCAGGAGCACGGCGAGCAGCACGATATAGGGCGCGACGTCCTTCCAGCCCTCGGCCAGATAGAAGCCGGCCATGCTCTCGATCACGCCGATCAGCACGCCGCCGACGACCGCGCCGGGGATCGATCCGAAGCCGCCGAGCACGGCGGCCGGGAACGCCTTCAGGCCGAGCACGAGACCAACGTTGGAATGGATGAATGTGATCGGCGCCAGCAGCACGCCGGCGCAGGTCGCAACCGCCGCGCTGATCGCCCAGACGATCGACACCACGCGCTTGACCGGGATGCCCATGTAATAGGCTGCCAGCATGTTCTCGGAACTGGCGCGCATCGCGGTGCCGAGCGTGGTCTTGTTGAAGAACAGCCAGAGCAGCGTGCACAGGATGACCGTCGCCGCGATCACCGAGAGCTTGTCATCGGCGAGCACCAGCGAGCCGATCCGGAGCACGCCCTGGCTGAACGGCGTGTCGATCTTGAAATCGTCGGTGCCCCAGATCATGCCGGAGACTGAGCGCAGAAAATAGCCGAGCCCGATGGTGGCCATGATGATGGAGAATTGCGGATAGCCGAGAATCGGCCGCACCACCACGCGCTCCGCCAGCATGCCGAACAGCGCCATGGCGGCTACCGCACCGGCAAAGCCGACCCAGTAGTTCAGGCCCATCATGCCGATGAAGGTGAAGGCAAAGAAGCCGCCCAGCATCATCAAATCGCCCTGGGCGAAATTGACGACCTCGGTGGCCTTGTAGACGAGCACGAAGCCGAGCGCGATCAGGCCGTAGACGCAGCCGAGCGCAACACCGCTGACCAGCTGCTGAACGAAATCCAGCATCGCCGCGCATCCTCCCGATACAACCGGCGGTTCTTCCTGACCGCCTTGCCGCATCTTGTGTTCAGTCGCTACGCAGTCGTTTCGCCGCGTTCGCGCCATTCGTCCCTTCGCCAATTCAGCCTGAACCGCCAAGCGCTGTCAACAAACGGTGACTTGCCTTTAGTCCAATCCGGATGACGCAATTTGCGGCAGCGCGATTCACGGTGCCGAAATATCTTCGGGTCATGGTCGCGAGCGATGCAAAACCGCAAGGTGGCCGTCATGAAGCCGGACGACTCGGCGCTCGAAGTCCTGGGGTTAACGAAGCGTTTTGACCGCCTGGCGGTCGATAGCCTCGATCTCACCATCCATGCAGGCGAATTCTATGCGCTGGTCGGCCCCAATGGCGCCGGCAAGACCACCACTTTGCGCATGGTCGCAGGCCTGCTGCGGCCCGATGCCGGCGCGGTCTCGATCTTCGGCATCGATGCGCTCCAAAACCCCGTCGCCGCCAAGCAGGTGATGGCGTGGGTCTCCGACGAGCCCATGATCTATGACAAGCTCACTCCGCTTGAGTACCTCGAATTCGTCGCCGGGCTCTGGGGCATCGCGCCATCGGTCTCGGAACCGGTCGCGCAGGAGCTGTTGAGCTCGCTCGGGCTCGAGCCGCACCGGCACGAACGCTGCGAGGGCTTTTCCAAGGGCATGCGCCAGAAGGTCGCTCTCGCCGGCGCACTGGTGCACGATCCCCGCCTCATCATTCTGGACGAACCGCTGACCGGGCTGGACGCCGTCTCCGCCCGCCACGTGAAGGGATTGCTGAGCGATCGCGTGCGCGCCGGCTGCACCGTCATCATGACCACGCATATTCTCGAGGTCGCCGAACGCATGGCCGACCGCATCGGCGTGATCGCGGCCGGGCGCCTGGTCGCCGAGGGCACACTGACCGAGCTGCGCCAGCAGAACGGCCATGCCGACACCAGCCTGGAAGATCTCTTCATCGCGCTGGTGACGCTTCCGGAAGCCGCATGAGCTCGGCCACCGCGCTCTCCTGGTTCGCCCGCCACGAGCTCCGGCTCGCCTGGCGCGAATGGCTCGCCATGATGACCGGCGGGCGGCGCAAACGGGCGCGTGCGGCAGTCGTCGGCCTGGTGTTCTTCGCAGCGCTGCTGCACGTGCCGGCCTGGGCGGTGATCGGCCGCTTCGCCGACCTGCAACTGCCGCTCGACAAATCGTCGCTGATCGTGATCTCGGCGACGATTTTTCTCGCCTGGACGCTG
The DNA here is from genome assembly GCF_029846715.1 of Bradyrhizobium nivariense. Classification (GTDB taxonomy): domain Bacteria; phylum Pseudomonadota; class Alphaproteobacteria; order Rhizobiales; family Xanthobacteraceae; genus Bradyrhizobium. The sequence goes on along the minus strand of NZ_JARVWW010000009.1, from coordinate 103,442 downwards.
ATGTTGTCACAGGCGATCGAATCGGTGACGCGGGTGTTTTACGCTCGCGCCGATCTCGACCTCATCATGTCCTCGCCCGCGACGCTGGCCAATCTGTTCTCGGTGCGCATCGCCGCGATCGCGCTCACCGTCACGGTGATGGCGCTGCTGTTCTCGACGCCCTTCATCGACGTGCTGGTGTTCGGGGGCGGCACACGCTGGCTGGCGGCGTTCGGCGTCGTCGTCGCGATGGGCCTGTCGGCCGCGGCGATCGCGATTGCGGTCACCATCCTTCTGTTCCGCTTGATCGGCCCGGCGCGGACACGGTTTGTCGCGCAGATCCTGGCCGCGATCATCGGCGCCGGCTTCGTGATCGCGCTCCAGGTCGCGGCGATCATGTCCTACGGCACGCTGTCGCGCTTCACCATCCTGACCTCCGGCACGATGGCCGACTACGCGCCCGATGTCGATAGCATCTGGTGGTGGCCGGCGCGGGCGACGATGGGCGACAGCGAAGCGCTGCTGCTGCTGCTGGCGCTCGGACTCGTGCTGCTCGGAAGCGTCATGGCGATCTTCTCGGGTCGCTTTGCAGACACCGCGATCGATGCCGCCGCCTATGGCGCGTCCGGCCGTCGAAGTGCGAAGGAGCGCCCGTTCCGCCGTGGATCGCGGCAGCAGGCGCTGCGGCGCAAGGAATTTTCGCTGCTCTGGCGCGATCCCTGGCTGATCTCGCAGACGCTGATGCAGCTGCTCTATCTGGTGCCGCCGGCGCTGCTGCTGTGGCGCAGCTTTGCCGACAGCTCCGCGGCGCTGACGCTGATCACGCCCGTCATCGTCATGGCGGCGGGCCAGCTCGCCGGCGGGCTTGCCTGGCTGACGATCTCGGGTGAGGACGCGCCCGATCTGGTTGCGACCGCGCCATTGACGCCGTCCAGCGTCATCCGCGCCAAGATCGAGGTGGTGCTGATCGCGGTCGCCGTCATCTTCTGCCCGCTGATCGCAGCGCTCGCCTTTGCCTCGCCGTTCCAGGCCGCCGTCAGCGCCGGTGCGGTCATCGTCAGCGCCGCCTCCGCCACCGCGATCCAGCTCTGGTTCCGGGTGCAGGCCCGGCGCAGCCAATTCCGCCGCCGCCAGACCTCCTCGCGGCTTGCAACCTTCGCCGAGGCGTTCTCCTCGATCGGCTGGGCTGCGAGCGCTGCGCTGCTGCTCGCGCTGCCCATCGCCGGTCTCGTCAGCGGCCTGATCACGGCGAGCCTCGTCGCCATCACCTGGAAGTTCAGCCCAAGACGTGAGTGAGGGCTGCCTTTGCTTGGTGTCTTTACTTGAAAGTAAGGCGAGATTGCCTTACTTATCGAGTATCAAGGATTGAGGCTCCCATGGGCACGCTTACTGTCACGGCAAAGGGGCAGGTTACGCTGCGGAAGGATCTCCTGGAGCACCTCGGTGTGCATCCGGGCGACAAGATCTCGATCGAAAAGCTTCCTGGGGGGCGAGTTGAGGTTAAGGCAGCTCGGCCCATCGGAAAGATTTCGGACGCGTTCGGCTTCCTGAAAGGAAAAACGAACGATCGGTCGCTGTCGATCGAGGAGATGAACGAAGTCATTGCTGACGGCTGGGCCGGCAAGCGATGAAGATAACACCCGACACCAACGTCCTGGTGCGGGTTCTGGTCGGAGATGATCCCGAACAGAGCGAGGCGGCCGAAGCGCTTCTCGAGAAGGCAGACATAATAGCCATCTCGATCCCTGCACTGTGCGAATTGGCCTGGGTCCTCTCACGAGGCTACAATACTTCTGCCGAGAATATCACGGCTTCGATCCGGCACTTGATCAATGCCTCCAATGCGGTTGTCGACCGACCCGCAGCCGAGGCTGGATTGGCTTTCCTTGATGCCGGAGGCGATTTCGCGGACGGCGTCATCGCCCACGAGGGCAACTGGCTTGGAGCCGATACCTTCGTTTCTTTCGACAAGAAGGCCGTGAAACTGATCGAGGCAAGCGGCGGGTTGGCGCGGCTGCCCAGCTCCACATGACGCGAGGATAATTCGTAGATACACTCAGTAGATCGTCGATGAGCGGCGGACGGTTCTGCATGATTCGACCATTGCTGACGGCTTTTGCGTTTCTCGGTTGGCTGGCTACACCTGCCCTCGCCCAGCAGCCCCAGCGCAGCGAATGCCTGGCGATGGCGAATGCGGCACCCCGCGTGACGCCGGTCGCGTTCCGGCAGGCCGCTGCCTCGGCTGAAGTCCAGATCACCTATGCCGGCCATTCCACCTATTTCATCGACACGCCCGGCGGCTTACGCATCGCCACCGACTATAGCGGCGCCTACCAGGTCGGACGGCTGCCCGATGTCGTCACCATGAACCGGGCTCACAGCACGCACTACTCTCTATATCCCGACAAGCGCATTCCTCATGTGCTGCATGGCTGGGGCGAGGACGGCAAGCCGGCCATCGTGTCCGAACGCATCGGCGACACCTTCATCCGCAACGTCACCACCGACATCCGCCGCTATTTCGGCGACGATTCCGGTGCCGACATGATCCGCGACGGCAATTCGATCTTCATCTTCGAGGTCGCGGGCCTCTGCATCGGCCATCTCGGCCATCTCCACCACAAGCTCGACGACAGCCATTTTGCCCAGATCGGGCGGCTCGACATCGTGATGGTGCCGATCGACGGCACCTACACCATGTCGCTCGATGGCGTCTCCGAGATCACCAAGCGGCTGCGCGCCTCGGTGGTGCTGCCGATGCACCGCTTCGCCACGCCGCTCGACGATTTCATGCAACGCATCGGCCAGCAGTTCGAGATCGACCGGCGCATGGAGCGCAGTTTCCGGATGTCGCGGGATGCGCTGCCGTCGAAGCCGACGGTGATCATCCTCGACGGCGTCTGACGCGCGAAGCCGGAACGCATGAGCCTCCTCCGACTTGGTTGCTTCGAGATCATTTTCGATCGGAGCAATCATGAGCAGAAGGTTGCTGGTCATAGGCTCATTCGCGGCCATTTACCTGCTGTGGGGTTCCACCTACTTCGCCATCACGTTGGGCCTGAAATCGATTCCGCCATTTCTGCTGATGGCGCTACGTTCGTTCTGTGGCGGCATCTTGTTGTTGGCCATGAGTGGCGGTGAGGTCGCGAACGTATCCTCGCAGGCGTGGGTAAGGGCGAGCCTGTGCGGGCTCCTCTTCTTTGTCGGCTGCCACGGCGTACTCGCCTTCGCGCAGCAATCGGTTCCTTCGGGCGTGGCGGCCATCGTGCTGGCCACGATCCCGTTCTGGATCCTGCTGATTGATGTCTTGTTGCCCGGCGATCGGCGACCGAAGCCCCTCGCCCTGCTCGCTCTCGTGCCGGGCTTCTTCGGCGTCGGACTCGTGGCGTGGCAAAACGTCGAGCAGGCTGGCATCAGCATCCTTCCCGTCGTCTGGCTGCTGGCTGCGGCCTTGTCATGGTCGGCCGGGACCGTCTTGTCCCGGAGCATGTCGAGCCAGGCATCCGCTATCCTGCTTTCGGGCATGCAGCTTTCGATCGGCGGCGCCGTGTTGTTCGCGATCAGTTGGCTGACAGGCGAGATCGGAAACTTCAGGCCGAGCGACGTTTCGCTGACTTCGCTTGCAGCGGCGCTTTGGCTGATCATCTCTGGCAGCGTGATCGGATTCGTCGCCTATAACTGGCTCCTGGAAAACGTCTCGACCTCGTTGGTGTCGACCTACACTTTCGTCAACCCGGTGATCGCTGTGCTGCTCGGCACTGTCGTGCTGAGCGAACCATTTTCGCGCGTGATGCTGCTTGGTGCGGGTCTCGTCATTGTCTACGTCATCGTCATTTGGCTCGCCGAACGCTCGACGAGCCGACGAACGAACGATAAGCCCAATCCCGGCATAGGGCATCTGTCGCCCAACAAGACTTGACGGCCGGCGCTGCGCAATTTTCTCCAAGCCGGCCATCGGCCGGTCGTGCTGATCTCCTGACAACAGGAGATCGACATGACAGACTTTGCGAGATTATTGCACGCGGACGGACCGAACCCCGAGCACGCGGCGGCGCTCCAGCTTTATGGCCGCTTCGTCGGCGACTGGGACGCCGAGATCACCGCCCATGGGCCTGATGGGACGAAACACACCGCGCACGGCGAAATCCATTTCGGCTGGGTGCTGGAGGGCCGCGCCGTGCAGGACATCTGGATCATTCCGCGCCCGGCTGGCAGCCCGGCCTTGCCGATCGCCGGCAATTGGTACGGCACCACGCTGCGGGTCTACGATCCGACCATCGATGCATGGCGGATTTCCTGGTTCGACCCCGGCCGCTGCATATTCCGCCAGCAGATCGGCCGTCCGCGCGATGCCGACATCGTGCAGGAAGGCACGACCGAGGCCGGCGACCTGACGCGCTGGAGCTTTACAGAGATCACCGAGGATCGCTTCCACTGGCTCGGCGAGGTCAAGGCGGCTGCCGCAACCGATTGGCGACTGGTGGTCGACGTGAGGGCGAAGCGGCGCAAGGGTTGATGACGGCGCCGCTGTGCCCGCGACGACGGGTGCGGTTGCGCAACGCGCGCTGCTGCGTGCGAGGACGAGATGCTAGGCTCCCGGCCCAAGAAGCCTACACAAAGGGAGCGAACGCCGATGGCTGCAAGCGGTCTGCCCGCCAATACGAGCGGGCTATTCGTCGAGCCGCGCGAGGACTGGCTCGCGCTGCATCAGGAGGAGATCATCGATCCGTTACGGCCGATCGTCGATCCCCATCACCATCTCTGGAATCGCGGGCACCGCTATCTGATCGAGGAGATGGCGGCCGATATCGCCTCCGGCCACAACATCATCGCCACCGTCTATGTCGACTGCCGCTCGATGTATCGTGCGCACGGGCCCGAGGCGCTCCGGCCCGTCGGCGAAGTCGAGTTCGCCAACGGCGTCGCCGCGATGAGCGCCAGCGGCGGCTACGGCAAGGCCGCGATCTGCGCCGGCATCGTCAGCCACGTCAATCTGCTGCTCGGCGATGCCGCAAAACCGGTGCTGGAGGCCGAGATCGCGGCGGGCAACGGTCGCTTCCGCGGCATCCGGCATTCCTCGGCCTGGGACGAGGACCCCGTCGTCGCCGGCATGTATGCGAACCGGCCGAAGGGACTTTTGCGGGACCCGGCCTTCCGCAAAGGCTTTGCCTGTCTCGCCCCGCTGAATCTCAGCTTCGATGCCTGGCTGTTTCACCCCCAGATCGGCGAACTGACCGAACTCGCCCGCGCCTTTCCCGACACCAGGATTGTGCTCGACCATTGCGGCGGCCCGGCCGGCGTCGGCCGCTTTGCCGGGCGGCGCGAGGAGGTGTTTCCGCAATGGCGCGCCTCGATCCGCGAGATCGCCAAATGCGAGAACGTGGTGGTGAAGCTCGGCGGGCTCGCGATGTGCCTGCTCGGCTACGACTTCCATCTGCGCGACAGGCCACCGTCATCCGAGGAGCTTGCCGCGGCCTGGCGACCCTATGTCGAGACTTGCATCGAGGCATTCGGCGCGAGGCGCGCGATGTTCGAGAGCAATTTCCCGCCGGACAAGGGCCAGTGCAGCTACCAGGTGATCTTCAACGCCTTCAAGCGTATCGCGGCGCCCTTGAGCGAGACCGAGAAGACGGCGCTGTTCTCGCAGACCGCAGGCGATGTCTACCGGCTCGATTTGCCATAAAAGAGGATTGCCGTCGTGACGAGAAGAGGGGCCGGGATGTTGAATCCCGACCCCTCTTCCGTCGTGACCGCTGGGAAGCGTCCTTGAAACTGTTTGAACTCTAACCGGCACCCATCAGCGAGGCCGGGCGGCGTTCGCCGGCGGCGACGAACATCCGCTTGAGCCTGTTGACGACCCGGATCAGGAATCCGATCATCACGGGATTGGTCTTGCGGCAGAAGGCGATCTTCTTGACGTGGCCTTCGACATGCCATTTGGCATGCGCGCCGTCGCGGAAGAAAATGACGTCGCCCGGGCCGTAGCGCTTCGGCGGCATGCCGTCGCTTTCAAGCACGATCGATCCTTCCATGATCATGATCGTCTCGTCGATGTCGTAGTACCAGTTGAAGCGCCCTTCGGTGCAAGCCCAGATGATGGTCGAAGCGGTACCGTCGGCGCTGGTGGAAAGGATGCGCGAGCGCGACACCGGATTGCCCTCGATGATCCAGGACGGCTCGATCGGCCGCAGTTCGAGGTCCACATTGCAACTACCGATTTCAATCAATGCGCGCGACATCTGTTTCCCCAGGGGATATAAATATGACCGGCCGGGTCTCGGCCCGGATTGTTTCAAAAGATGGCGGGAACGCTAGTAGCCGGTTTTTAATTCTTTCTTACGCAGGCCCCGACAATCAGCCGCAAGTTGCAGACCCGAAGCGGTTAACGTCGCGATTCCCCTGCAATTTCGCGCACATGAACCCTTCTTTTCCGGGGTGCGACAAAGTGCGCGAAAGTGACAATCGAAGGAGCCATCCCGATGCCCCTCACTCCAGAGGTTCTGACAGCCCAGGGTGAGGTCGTCGCCTGGCTCGGCAGCCTCGACGTCTCCTTCGCAACCGAAGAGGAGCCCTGGTTCACCGTCGACGGCATCGAAAGCCCCCGGCAGGTCGGCAGTGACGGCTCCGGCGGCGCGTTCGTGCTGCTGCCGTCGCAGAATGTGCTCTACGTCTCATCGGAAGGCCGCGCGGGAATTATTGCGGAGAGTTTCGAGGCTTTCGTCCAGCTCGTCGTGGCGCGCCCCTATTGGCTCGACATCCTCAAATTTTCCGCCGGCGGCGACCTCCAGGAGATGCGGCGCGCGGCGGATGCGCTGGAGGCGACCCTCGACGGCGAGGACGACGTCAACGAGGCCCGCGAGGAAATCCGCAGGGGCCTCGGCCTGCCCGAGGCAAACGATCCGGTCGGTGCGCTCTACGACGCGGTGGCGGCCTCCGACGCCATCGTGCGGGCCACCGACGGCAGCCCGTTCACGACGCTGTTCAACCGCTTCAGCATCGACAACAGCCCGATGCTACGCAACGCGGCGGCCTAAGAGGTGCCTTGAGGGTACTTGCTCGGCCTGCATGGTTCGAGACGCGCCGTAAACCGGCGCTCCTCACCATGAGGGTCTAAGATGTCGCAACGAATCAAGACCTCATCCTGAGGAGCCCGCCAGCGGCGGGCGTCTCGAAGGATGGACAGCAAGACGCGTTACTTCGCCCACTCGCCCTTGCGGAATACCGGCACCTTGCTGCCGTCGGCGAGAATGCCGTCGATGTCGGTCTCGGCGGACCCGATCATCCAGTCGATGTGGATCAGGCTCTGGTTGCCGCCTTGCGCGGCGATCTGCTGCGGCGTGAGCTGCGCGCCGTTGACGAAGCACTTCGAATAGCACTGACCGAGCGCGATGTGCGAGGCGGCATTCTCGTCGAACAGCGTGTTGTAGAACAACAGCCCGCTCTGCGAAATCGGCGAGGAATGCGGCACCAGCGCGACTTCGCCGAGACGCCGCGCGCCCTCGTCGGTATCGAGCACCTTGTTAAGCACCTCCGCGCCGCGCGAGGCTTTTGCGTCGACGATCCTGCCGTCCTCGAAGCGCACCGCGATGTTGTCGATCAACGTTCCCTGGTAGGATAGCGGCTTCGAGCTCACGACATGGCCGTAGACCCGCCGGCAATGCGGCGTGGTGAAGACCTCTTCGGTCGGAATGTTGGCGTTGCAGCTGATGCCGTTCTTGGACAGCGAGGCGCCGCCCTCCCACTCGTGTCCGTCGGCAAGCCCGATGGTGAGGTCGATGCCGGGACCTGAATATTGCAGCGCGCGAAAATGCAGGCCGTTGAGCCAGTTGGTGCGCTCGCGCAGCACCGCATTGTGACTCGCCCAGTTACCCATCGCGTCCTCGCGATCGACGCGCGAAGCGGCGAAGATCGCGTCTGCGAGCTTGCCGATCGCAACGTCCTCGGGATCGTCAGGGAATACCTGCTTGGCCCAGGACGGGCTCGGATAGGCGATGATGTTCCAGTTGGTGTCGAAATTGACGATTTTCTCCAGCGCCGGCTGATAGGCCATCGAATTGGCCTTGCTGGCGCGCGCCACCTTGGACGGATCTTCGCCCGACAGCAGCATCGGATTGTCGCCGACGATGGCGAGCCGCGCCGTATTGTCGGAGAACGCCTTGGCCATGCCCTCATAGAGCCAGTTGGCGGCGCGATCGAAGCTGCTGTCGTGGCCGTGGCGGTAGCGCGCCAGCGTCATCTCTTCGTCGGAGAGTATCGGCGTCACGATGCCGGCGCCGGCCTTGTAGGCATGCACGGCGATCCGCCGCACCAGCGGCAACGCGATCGCGGGCGCCGTCAAGAGCAGATCCTGGCCCGGCCGCAGGCCCAGGCCCACCTTCACCGCCACCTCGGCCAGCCGGTCGAGCTTCACGGGATCGATGGGGATGGAGGTGATGCGTTGATCAGTCATGCCAGATCCTCTGCCGAACGTCTCTCGCTCAATCTAAGTCTAGCATCGCGAGACACAAGTGTGCGAGTGCCTTGCGACACACCAAAGATACGCGGTTTTGCGCATTTTGGTTTTCAACGCGTTGCCGATTTCAGCACCCGGTCGACCATGGCGGGCGCAAGGCCAAGGTAATTTTTTGGTGAAGTCAGCGCATCGATTGTGGCACGGTCAATCCGGCTTGAGACGCGGGAATCGGACGAGAGCGCCTCCGCCAGCGTAAGACCTTTCTCGTTGGCGAGCCGGCAGGCGTCATAGACGACGTCATGCGCCTCCTGCCGGCCGATCTGCGGCGCGAGTCCCATCATGACCGCTTCGGCCACAATCAGGCCGCGACTAATGGCGAGATTGTCGTTCATCTTCGCTTCGTCCACGATCAGGCCCGCGAGCGCGAACTTTGCCTGGTGCAAGGCGCCGGCGGTCAGCACGAAGCTCTCGGGGATCGCCATCCATTCGGCGTGCCAGGGCCCGGTGGCGCGCTCGAAATCCTGCACCATGGCATCCAGCATGAGGCCGGCGTGCTGGCGCACCGCCTTGGACGCCGCGAGCATCAGTTCCGAGGAGATCGGATTGCGCTTCTGCGGCATGGTCGAGGAAGCGCCGCGCCCCTTGACGAAGGGCTCGTAGACCTCTGCGAATTCGGTCGAGGCCATGATCATGATGTCGAGCGCGATCTTGCCGAGCGAGCCTGTGACGAGCGCAAGGAAGTTCACGGCCTCGGCAAAGCCGTCACGCGCGACGTGCCAGGTCGAGGCGGGAACGCCGAGCTTCAGCTCGGCACAGAGCGCGTCCTGCACCTCAAACCCCTTGTCGCCGAGTGAGGCCAGCGTTCCGGCGGCGCCGGCGAACTGGCCGACCAGGACGCGCGGCTTCAATTGTACCAGACGCTCGGCGTGGCGGTCGAACATCGCGAGCCAGATCGCCGACTTGTAGCCGAAGGTCACCGGCAGCGCCTGCTGGAGATGGGTGCGGCCCGCCATCGGCGTGTCGCGATAGCGCTTCGAGAGGTCGGCGAGGATTTTGCGCAGCGCGGCGATGTCCTGTTCGACGATCTCGAGCCCGGCGCGCAGTTGCAGCACCACGGCGGTGTCCATGATGTCCTGCGTGGTCGCGCCCCAATGCACATAGCGGCCGGCATCGCCGCATTGCTTCACCATTTGATGCACCAGCGGCAGGATCGGATAGCCGACGACATCGGTCTCCTGCCGCAACAGATCGAAATCGAGCGCGGCAACATCGGTTCGCGCCGCGATCTGATCGGCGGCATCCTGCGGGATCACCCCGCACTTCGCTTCCGCCTTCGCCAACGCCACCTCGACCTCGGCATAGCGCGCGACCGTCGCGACGTCTGAAAACACCTCCCGCATCTGCGGCGTGCCGAAGGCATCGCGGAACAGCATGGAGTCGAGCACGGTGGTCGAGGCGTGAAAAGCGGGCATGGGCGCTTCTTCGTGGTTGGTGTTTTGTGTGAGGTCAGCTTACGCACACGGAGCTGTTCGGCAAATGGACATTCGCCATTCGCCAGACATTCCGACGTCCAAACTGTCGCCTCCGTCATGCTGTGGTGCGAGACCTGCGACGCGAAGCAGCGCACGCGACGGCTCAGGATGACGGTGATAGATTGCGCTGACGGCAATCAGTTCAGTGCGTAGCTCGCGACAATCCGACTGAAACCGCCATATTCTAACTCAAGTCGCATTCCTCCCCGCAAATGGCATGGCTGCCATCACGCGATCGTGGTGAACCGGCCGGCCCCCTCGGCGGACTCACAGACTTCAGTCGAAATCCGTTTTCATTTCATCATTTGCCTGATGTCATTGTGAGGTCTGAGTTTTCGACGTGCAGTTTCTGTTCCGGGATCACCTGCTCGATACCGACCGGCGCGAGCTGAGCCGCGAGCAGGTTCCCGTTGCCGTGGAGCCGCAGGTCTTCGATCTCGTCGTCCACCTCATGGAGAACCGCGACCGGGTGGTCAGCAAGGACGAACTGATCGACAAGATCTGGCACGGGCGCAGCGTCTCCGAATCCACTCTGACCAGCCGGATCAATGCGGCACGCAAGGCGGTCGGCGACAGCGGCGCGAGCCAGGCGCTGATCCGCACCATCGCGCGCAAGGGTTTTCGTTTCGTCGGCGACGTCGAGACCAAGCGTGAGGCGACCGCGCCGGAGCCCCGTTTCGGCGCGAAGGTTCTGCAGGCTCCCCTCGCACTGCCGGACCGGCCGGCGATCGCGGTGCTGCCCTTTACCAACATGAGCGGCGACCGCGAGCAGGATTATTTCTCCGACGGGATCAGCGAGGACATCATCACCGCGCTGTCGAAGCTGCGCTGGTTCTTCGTCGTCGCGCGCAACTCCTCCTTCGTCTACAAGGGCCGCGCCGTGCACATCCACGAGGTCGCGCGCGAGCTCGGCGTGCGCTATGTGCTCGAAGGCAGCGTGCGGCGGAGCGGCGATCGCGTGCGTATCTCCGCCCAGCTCAACGACGTCTCGACCGGCAGCCATCTCTGGGCCGAACGATACGACCGCGAGCTTGCCGACATCTTCGCCGTGCAGGACGAGATCACCGAGGCGATCGTCGCCGCGATCGAGCCGCAGCTCTATACCGCCGAGAGTTTTCGCGCCCAGCAGAAGCCGCCGGGAAGCCTGGATGCCTGGGACCTCGTGATGCGCGCATTGTCGCATTACTGGCGCATCACCCGCGAGGACAATGCCGCCGCGCAAGGACTGCTTGAAAAGGCCGTCGCGCTCGATCCCGCCTATGGCAAGGCGCTCGGCCTGCTCGCGACCAGCCACATCTTCGGCGCGCATATGGGCTGGTCCGACATGGCCGCGACCGTACCGGTCGCCGAGCGCGCGGCGCTCGCGGCGGTCGAGGCCGATCGTGAGGATGCCTGGGCCCATCACGGCCTCGCCTATTCTTATCTATTCCGCCGCCGCTTCGACGACGCGCTGGCGGAGTTCGAGCTGACGCTGAACCTCAATCCGAACTTTGCGATGGCGCACGCCTTCTACGGCGTGACGCTGTGCTACGCGGGACGATGGCAGGACGGTGATGCCGCCGCGCGCCGCGCGCTGCGGCTCAGCCCGCGCGACCCGCTCGCGGCGATCTATTGCGGCGTTGCGGCCTATGCCCGGTTCATCGGCCGCGACTACGAAGGAGCCGTGCAGATGGCGCGCGAGTCGATGCGGCAGCGCGCCGATTTCGTCGGCGCGCATCGCGTGCTGACGGCCGCCGCCGGCATGTCGGGGGATCCCGCGCTCTCGACTTCCGCCCTGGAAGGCTTGCGCCGCGCCCAGCCCGGCATCTCGCTCGCCTGGATCACGCGCGAGCTGCCGATGCTGCGGGAAGAAGATCGCGAGCATTACCTCGAGGGATTACGGCGTGCGGGGATGAGGTAGCGAATCTCTCCTCTCCCCGCTTGCCGGGAGAGGAGAAGGGCGCCGCTACTCCTGCATCATCTCGCCGCTGCCGCCGAACTCGGCCGGAAAATCCTTGAGCTTGGGCAGGCCGTCGCGCATCGGCAGCACCGTCTCGGCGTAATTGACGTGGACGCCGGGCGCGAACGCGAGCGTGGGGATGGTGGCGGTGAAGACGTCGACCAGGCCGAGCGGCGGGTGGTTGGTCATGAGATGGCCGCCACATTTCTTGCAGAACTTGCGCTGGCTGAGCGGTGTCTTCGCGAAGGTCTCGACATTCTCGGCACCTTCGGTGATGCGCACGGCTTCGGGCTTCCACAGGCTGAAGGCGTTCACCGGACCACCCGACCACGAGCGGCACGAGCGGCAATGGCAATAGCCCATCGCCTCCGGCGCGCCCGTGACCTCGACCGTGACCGCGCCGCAGAAGCAGTTTCCGACATGTTTCATTGGGTCGTCTCCGTTGATGAAGGTTTGAATTCCTCTCCCGCTCCTGTTTGCCGATAACTCGGCAAAAACGGATGCGGGGGTCGCGACGAGCTTTGCTCGCACTGATAGCGTCGGGGTGAGGGGGATTCGCCCCGAGAAACGTTGAAGGCTCAGTCCGGCAAGATCCGTTACGCGCCTCAGCGCTACCGCGCGTCCTCCTTTCGGCGGACGCGACGGAAACACGCGCGAGCTATACTGACTTGCGCCAGGGAATAAGCATCGACACCCGTTGTTTGTACTGCCGGTACTCGTCGCCAAAGAGAGCGATGAGGTCGTGCTCCTCCAGCGCGATGCCGACGAAGATGTAGAGCGTGGTCACGGCGGCGAACAGCAGATGGCCCACGGTCATGACCGGCGCCGCCCAGAACGCGATGATGAAGCCGAGATAGATCGGATGACGGACGAACTTGTAGAGCAGCGGCGTCTTGAAGCGCGGCGGCGATGCCTCCTTGCCGACGAGATGATTGGTCACCTGATGCAATCCGAACAACTCGAAGTGATTGATGATGAAGGTCGAGGTGAACACTAGCACCCAGCCCACCAGCGACAGCGTGACGATCGTCACAGCGAGATCCGGGTTCGCGACGTCCCATATGACTGCCGGCAGTGGACGCCACTGCCAGAACAGGAGGAGCAGCGACAGGCTCGCAAACAGCACATAGGTGCTGCGCTCGACCGGCTTGGGGACATACTGCGTCCACCATGCCTTGAATTGCTGGCGCGCCATCACGCTGTGCTGGACCGCGAACAGGGCCATCAGGAGCAGATTGATGATGACGGCCTCGACCGTCGGCATGTCGGTTCCGGTGTCGATGGTCTTCGGCACCACCAGCCCCATGACGAAGCCGATAGCGTAGAGAATGGTGACGAAAAACACGAGATACGCCGCAATTCCGTACAGAAAGGCGATGAACTTGAAAATGCGTAAGCCCGTAACCTCCGGGCCGATCGAATGAACCTGGCGATCAAATTGGGTCATAAACAGCTCCGTTGTGCCAAAACGCCGGCACCTCATTGGTCGCTGCACCATGCCGCATCGGACGTCCCCTGACTTTCGCGGACGGTTGATTTTCGCCTGAGACGACTTTGATTTTTGCTTGAGACGACAGAAACGTGCGATTTCTCTTTGAAAACAATGTGCTCGACGGCAAGCTGCGGGAACTCACCTGCGGCGGAGCCGCCGTGCCGTTGCAGCCGCAGGTGTTCGATCTCCTGCTCTATCTGGTGGCGCAGCGCGCCCGTGTGGTCAGCAAGGATGACCTGATCCGCCAGATCTGGAGCGATCGGATCATCTCGGATTCCGCCCTGAACAGCCGGATCAACGCTGCGCGCAAGGCGCTCGGCGACGACGGTGCGAGCCAGCGGCTGATCAAGACCATTCCGCGCAAGGGCTTTCGTTTCGTCGGCGAAGTCCGGGAAGAAGTGGCAGCCGCGCCGGCGCCCGCTATTCCTGCCCTGCCGCGCGCCCTGGCGGACCGTCCGGCGATCGCGGTGCTCGCTTTCGAGAACATGAGCGGCGATCCCGCACAGGACTATTTCGGCGACGGGATCAGCGAGGACATCCTCACCGCGCTGTCGAAGCAGCGCTGGTTCATGGTGGTCGCCCGCAACTCGTCCTTCACCTACAAGGGACGCGCGGTCCACATCCGGCAGATCGCCGAGGAACTCGGCGTCCGCTACATCGTCGAAGGCAGCGTGCGCAAGGCGGACAACCGGGTGCGCATCACGGCGCAGCTCAACGACGCCACATCAGGCAGCCATCTCTGGGCCGAACGCTACGACCGCGAGCTGGTCGACGTATTCGCCGTGCAGGACGAGATCACCAACGCGATCGTCGCGGCGATCGAGCCGCAGATCCATGCGGCGGAAAGTTTTCGCGCCCATCGCAAGCCCCCTGCGAGCCTGGATGCCTGGGATCTGCTGATGCGGGCGCTGTCGCATTACTGGCGCGTGACGCGGCGGGATCACGAGACCGCGCGGGCGCTGCTGGAACGCGCGGTCGGGATCGACCCGAACTACGGCCAGGCGCTGTCGGTGCTCGCGGCGAACCACATGTTCGGCGTGCATCTCGGCTGGGCCGAGCTTGCCGTGGTGGCGCCGGTGGCGGAAGCCGCCGCGCTCGCCGCGGTGCGCTGCGACCATGAGGACGCCTGGGCGCACGCCGCGCTTGGCAGCGTCTGCTTCTCGACGCGACGGCTTGCGGACGCACTGTCCGAGTTCGAGCAGGCGCTCGCACTCAATCCGAACTTCTCGCTGGCGCAGGGCTATTACGCGCTGGCGCTGTCCTATGCCGGGCGGCCGAAGGATTCGTTCGAGGCCGCGCAGAGGGCAATGCGGCTTTCGCCGCGCGATCCGTCCCTGGCGATCTATCACGGCATCGCCGGCTATGCCCGCTTCACCGAGCGGCGCTATGGCGAGGCCATCGCGCTCGCGCGCGAGGCGATCCGCCACCGCGGCGACCTCACCGGCGCCTACCGCGTGCTCGCGGTTTCTGCCGGCATGACCGGCGACGGGGTGCTTGCGGAGATGGCGCTGGGCGAGCTCCGCCGCACCCAGCCCAACATCTCGCTGCATTGGATCGCGACGCAATTGCCGTGGGCCAATGAGGCCGATCGCGAGCACTATCTGGAGGGATTCCGACGGGCGGGCTTGCGCTAGAGCTCCCTCTTCCCGCAAGCGGGCGAGGTGAAAAGGCTATTTTCCCTTCACTTGAATCGGCTTCGGGGCCGTCACGGCCGCCCATTCCTTGTCGGCGCGGGGGCCGTTAAGATCGCCGGTCAGGCCGACGAGCTGGCCGGGCTGGACGTCGAGCGTTTGCTGCCAGGTCTGGGTCTGGCACAGGAACTTGATCAGGCAGCCCTTGAGCTTGAGGCGGTCGGGAGATTCGCGCCACAGCGAGACCGAGTAGAACTTGCCGTCCTCGGCGTTGTAGATGTCGCCGGCAAACCGCCCCTCAGGCGTCGCCTGCAAGCCCATGATGAGCTGATGGCCAAGCAGCGGACGAGCGCGCTTGTCTGAATCGGGATTTTCCTTGTCGCGATAAGGCTGGCCGCGCTTGTCGGCCGGCTCCTTCATCCAGACGATGAAGCCGCAGATGCGCTCGCGCGACGGCCCGCAGCGCTCCAGCCGGATGCGGGCGCGGCCGTCCTCGACGAGCCAGGTGCCGCTGGGATCTGTGGGCGTGGCGGGCGCGGCGGCGCCGGCTTGGCCGCCAAACGCCATCATCACGATGGTGATCGCGACGCGCAGCAGGAAGCGAAGGAAGAAGTTCATCAGCAGCACCTTTCGTTGGCTGGGTTGCGGCGTCAGTTCAGTTGCGCCATCAGCGCGTCGGCGCCCTTGTCGAGGCCGGCGGTGGCGGCGGCGAGCGAGCCGGCGGTAGCCTTGATGTCGTAGGCGCCCGGGTATTGCTTGGTGACGTAGGCCGAGAGCAGGCGTGAGGTCTGGGCGTCGAAGATCTCGACGCCGTAGATCACCGAGCCGGTCAGGGTGCCCTCGCCGTCGCGCGCGGCCTGCACGCCGTTGTAGACCGCGCCAGCGACGTCGAAGCGCGAGAGCGTGCCGAGCACCGGCGTGTTGGTGACGGCGCCGGTGAGCGTCAGCCTGATCCGCAGCGTGTTCGGCCCGCGCTCGCGCACCGATGCGAAGCGGCCGCGCAGCCGCTCGGCAAAACAGTTCTGCATGTAGGCGGCCAGCGTCGCCTTGTCCTTGCCGGACATGTCGCCGAACTGGTGATCCCTCCCGCGGTAGACCACGACGGGATCAAGGATCACTTTGTTATACGCGCGCCAGTCGACTTGGGTGGAATAGCGGTAGGGCACACGGCCGGAGGCGTCCGACTTGTCCGGGGCCATGTAGGCCGAGGACGCCATCTCCGAATAGGGCACGGGCGCGATCGTGGCGCAGCCGGCCGCGGCCGCGCAAAGCACCAGCGTTCCCAGACCGCGCAGGGCGATCGAGCGATCCATTGCAGACTCCTCTAGCGGCTTTCAGGAAAGGCCATCCTTGGGAAGGCCTTTTGTTGAAGGCGATGGGGACCGCAGCCGCGTATGGGACCAGACGCGGCTGCGGCGCTCACCATCGCCGGCCCAAGGCATCGTCCGGGGCCATGTCAGATGCCTCGGGCCGTCTCAGTGTTTCCGGTTATAAAACCGACCAGTTGGTTTGTAAAGTACAGAAATGACTGCTGACGCATTTGGCCGCAGGCGCGGCTTTATGCGGTTCATGGCTGGATTTCGTTAACGACGAATCAGGCGCGCTTGCGCGGGGTTGCGGCCTTTGCCGCCGACACCGCGCTCGATTTGGCGGCGCGTGGCCTGGTTGGCTTTTCGGCCGGCTTTTCCAGCGGCCGCCACCGATCGTCATCGAGCAGACGCGCGAACAGCCGCTGGTGCTCGTCATTGCCAAGCGGCGACATGCCGAACAGCGAGCTCAGCAATAATCCGCGTGCGGCTGCCCAGCGCAACAGCGCGAGCTCGGGATCGACGGCCTCCGCCTTGATGGCCTCCACCCTCTTCATCTCCCGCTCGCGCGGCAGCGCCATCAGCCCGGGATTCTCAACCATGGCCGCGACCAGCGCCAACGCGGCGGAATTCGGCGATGTCGCCGCTTCCCGCACGGTGGCAAGCTGCGTCGCCAGATTGGGATTCGCCGAGGTCGCGCTCACCTTCGCCATATACCGGGTCGAGAACTCCTCGAAATGCTCCATCTGCCGCTCCAGAAGCGCCTTGAGCACGGCCTCCTTGGTGCGGAACTGATGCATGACGCCGCCTTTGCTCAGACCGCTCTCGCGCGCGATCGCATCGAGCGTCAGCCGGCCGGGTCCGTCGCGCGCGATGATCCTGGTCGCCGCCTCGAGCGCGGCGTTGCGTGACCGTTCGGAGCGTGTGGCGTTATCCATGGCCGACTTGTCTCCATGACAAGGTAATGAATCAAGTGAAAACAGGACGCGCTGTACATTTTTTGTGCGAACACTGTCGAGACTTTCATCTTGCGGCGCCGAATGAGACTATGTGAGCCTCGATACCGGATGGGGACTGGGATGGGCCGGCCGTAGCTTTGCGCGCCACGACGTGCGAAGCGCTTGCGGCTGGTCTCGCTTGAGAAAGATACGACATGTCAAAACGAGTGTTGCTTGGTCTCCTCCTGGCTTGCGGCCTTGCGGCCCCGGCGCTGGCGCAAGAGCCGAAAACGGGGGGTGCGATCAATGTCGTGATCCAGCCCGAGCCGCCCGGCCTGATGCTGGCGATGGTCCAGAACGGCCCGGTGCAGATGGTGTCCGGCAACATTTTCGAAGGCCTGCTTCGCTACAGCCCCAAGCTCGAACCGCAGCCGGAGCTAGCCGAGAGCTGGAGCGTCAGCGAGGACGCAAAAACCTACACATTCAAGCTCAGGAAGGGCGTGACCTGGCATGACGGCAAGCCCTTCACCGCCGCCGACGTGCTGTTCTCGCTCGAGATGCTGAAGCAGACCCATGCGCGCGCCCGCAACAACCTAGCGCAGGTCGACAAGGTCGAGGCGCCCGACGACTACACGGTGGTGTTCACGCTGAAGCAGCCGTTCGGTCCGTTCCTCGGCATCTTCGAGGTCGGCTCGATGCCGATGGTGCCGAAGCATCTCTATGAAGGCACCGACTGGAAGACCAATCCCTACAACAACGCCCCTGTCGGCACCGGCCCCTTCATGTTCAAGGAGTGGCAGAAGGGCTCTTTCATCCGCCTGGTCAAGAATCCGAACTATTACGAGAAGGGCAAGCCCCATCTCGACGAGATCTACTGGCAGATCATTCCCGATGCCGCGGCGCGCTCGGTGGCCTATGAGACCGGCAAGGTCGACGTGCTGCCCGGCGGCTCGGTGGAGAATTTCGACGTGCCCCGGCTCTCCAAGCTGAAGGACACCTGCGTCACCGGCGCCGGCTGGGAGTTCTTCTCGCCGCTGGCCTGGCTGTGGCTCAACAACCGCCAGGGTCCGCTCGCAGACAAGCGGGTGCGGCAGGCGATCATGTATGCGGTTGACCGCGACTTCGCCAAGGACGTGATCTGGAACGGGCTCGGCAAGGTCGCGACCGGCCCGTCGGCCTCGACCATCAAATACTACACCGACGACGTGCCCAAATATCCTTACGATCCCGCCAAGGCCAAGGCGCTGCTGAAGGAAGCCGGCTACAAGGGCGAGAAGATCCGCCTTCTGCCGCTCGCCTATGGCGAGACCTGGCAGCGCTGGGGTGAAGCCGTGAAGCAGAACCTCCAGGACGTCGGCATGAATATCGAGACCATCGCCACCGACGTCGCCGGCGGCAACCAGAAGATCGGCGACTGGGACTACGACATCGCCTTCACCTATCTCTACCAGTACGGCGATCCCGCGCTCGGCGTCGGCCGCAACTACGTCTCCAGCGCCATCGCCAAGGGCCAGGTGTTCAACAACGTCGAGGGTTACTCCAACCCGGAAATCGACAAGCTGTTCGCCGACGGCGCGGTGGCGACGCCGGACTCCAAGCGCAAGGAGATCTACGAGAAGGCGCAGAAGATCCTGGTCGAGGATGTACCGGTGGCCTGGATGCTCGAGCTGCAATTCCCGACCATCATGCGCTGCAAGGTCAAGAACCTGATCACCACGGGCATTGGCGTCAATGACGGCTTCAAGGACGCATGGCTCGACAAGTGACGGCAGCAGCGCCGAACTCCCCTTACCTCTCCCGCTTGCGGGAGAGGTCGCTGCGCTCGAAGAGCGTAGCGGGTGAGGGTTCTCTCCACTTGGCAATCCCTCTCCGGAAGCACCCCCTCCCCTGCCCTCCCCCGCAAGCGGGAGAGGGAGCGCACCGCCGCTGCGGCTGCGACCACCCCGATCTCATCGCTATTTGACAATGCTCTCCTTCATCGCTCAACGTGTCCTAAAGGGCGTGATCGTCCTGCTCGCGATCGTCGTCCTCAATTTCTTCCTGATCCGGCTTGCGCCCGGTGATCCCGCGGTCGTGATGGCGGGCGAGGCCGGGGCCAGCGACCAGATCTTCGTCCAGCAGCTCAGGGAGAAGTTCGGCCTCGACAAGCCGCTGCCCGAGCAGCTCTTCGTCTACGTCAAGGGCGTCGTGACGCTCGACCTCGGCTTCTCCTTCCGCCAGCAGGCACCGGTGTCGAAGCTGATCCTGGAACGGCTGCCGGCGACGCTGTTGCTGACGCTGACCGCGTTCGCGATCTCGCTGATGCTCGGCATCCTGTTCGGCACCTTCGCGGCGCGCTTCGCGGGGACCTGGCTCGACACCGCCATCACGATCTTCGCGCTGATCTTCTACGCCATGCCGATTTTCTGGGTGGCGCTGATGGGTATCCTGTTGTTCTCGGTCGCTGTCGATTGGCTGCCGAGCTTCGGCTACGAGACGGTCGGCGCCAACCTCACCGGCCTTGCCCATGTGGCCGACGTCGCAAGGCACCTGATCATGCCGGCGATGACGCTCGGCCTGTTCTTCATGGCGACCTACACCCGCATGACGCGCGCCTCGATGCTGGAGGTGAAGCGGCTCGACTTCGTCAAGACCGCGCGGGCGAAAGGCCTCTCCGATGCCGTGATCCAGCGCCGCCACGTGCTCCGCAACGCGCTGCTGCCCGTCGTGACGCTCGCCGGCGTCCACTCCGGCACGCTGATCGGCGGCGCCGTCATCACCGAGACCGTGTTCGCCTGGCCCGGCATCGGACGCCTGATGTACGACGCCCTGCTGCAGCGCGACTACAATCTGCTGCTCGGTGTCTTCGTGATCTGCTCCGCCATGGTCCTGACCTTCAACCTCATCACCGACCTGGTCTATCGCCTGGTCGACCCGCGCATCGAATTCACCTCATGAAACAGTTCTGGAAATCGATGTTGAGGAGCCCGAGCGGCGTCATCGGGCTCATCATCCTGCTGCTTGCCATCTCGGTCGCGGTGTTCGGTCCGATGCTGTTCCCGAACTCGCCCTGGCGCATGGTGCAGCGGCCGTTCCTGCCGCCGTTCACGCTCGCGACCGTGCCGCTCGGCACCGACGCGCTCGGCCGCGACGTGTTCGCCGGCATGATCTTTGGCGCACGCGTCTCGCTGCTCGTCGGCTTGGTCTCCACACTGGTGGCGCTGGTCGTCGGCGTGCCGATCGGCGCCATGGCCGGCTATTTCGGCGGCAAGGTCGACGACGCCTTGATGCGCTTCACCGAGTTTTTCCAGACCATCCCGAGCTTTGCGCTCGCGATCGTGCTGGTCGCGATCCTGCAGCCCTCGATCTATTCGATCGTCGCCTCGATCGCAGTGGTGAGCTGGCCGCCGGTGGCCCGTCTCGTCCGCGGCGAGGTGCTGTCGCTGCGCACGCGGGAGTACGTCCAGGCCGCCGTTGTCACCGGCCAGAGCAACACCTGGATCATCCTGCGCGAGATTTTGCCGAACGCGCTGTCGCCGGTGATCGTGCTGGCCTCGCTGATGGTGGCGACCGCGATCCTGCTGGAGTCCTCGCTGGCCTTCCTCGGCCTCGGCGATCCCAATCTGATCTCGTGGGGCTATATGGTCGGCGCCGGCCGCACCGTGATCCGCCAGGCCTGGTGGATCACCGTGTTCCCCGGTGTCGCCATCCTGATCTCGGTGCTCGGCTTGAACCTGATCGGCGAAGGCCTCAACGACGCGCTCAATCCGCGCCTGTCGCGCGAGGGGCGCTGACCATGACCGCCCCCGCCACCGTCTCCGTCAAGAACCTGCGGATCGCGCTGCCCAAGAGCGCCGAGCGTCCGTACGCTGTCGACGGCATCTCGCTGGACCTGAGGGCCGGCAAGATCGTCTGCGTCGTCGGCGAATCCGGTTCCGGCAAATCGATGTGCGCGCACGCGCTGATGGGCCTGCTGCCTGATACGGTCGACGTCACGTCCGGCGAGATCATGTTCGAGGGCCGCGACCTGCTCAAGCTCGACGATGATGGCTGGCGCGATTTGCGCGGCCGCCGGCTCGCGATGATCTTTCAGGAGCCGATGACCGCGCTCAATCCGCTGATGCGGATCGGCGACCAGATGGCGGAGATGTTCGAGGCGCACGGCCTGCTCACGCCGAGGGCGCGGCGCGCCAAGGCGCTGTCGCTGGCGCGCGAGGTCGGCCTGCCCGACCCCGAGCGCATCGTGCGGGCCTATCCGCACCAGCTCTCCGGCGGCCAGCGCCAGCGCGCCATGATCGCGATGGCGCTGGCGCTCGAGCCGGCGGTGCTGGTCGCCGACGAGCCGACCACCGCGCTCGACGTCACCACGCAGGCGCAGATCCTCAAGCTGATCCGCAACCTCCAGCGCAACCGCAACATGGCGGTGATGTTCATCACCCATGATTTCGGCGTGGTCGCCGACATCGCCGACCAGGTCGTGGTTCTCCGCCACGGCAAGGTCGTGGAGGAAGGTCCCGTTGCAACCGTCTTCAACGAGCCGCAGCACGACTACACCAAGGCGCTGCTCGCCGCCGTGCCGACCATGGATCCGCCGGCACGCACGCTGCTCGACGATCAGGCCAAGGCGGTCGAGGTGATCGGGCTGGACAAGACTTACGTCACCTCGGGCGGCTGGTTTCGCGAGGACCGCCGCGTCGATGCCGCGCGCGAGGTCAATTTCAACATCCTCAAGGGCGAGACGCTCGGCCTGGTCGGCGAGTCCGGCTCCGGCAAATCGTCGGTGGCACGCCTCGTGATGCGGCTGATCGAAGCCGACCGCGGCACGGTGCGGATCGGGGAGACCGATCTCACCTCGCTCACCGGCAAGGCGCTGCGCGCCGAGCGCCATCGCATCCAGATGATCTTTCAGGATCCGTTCGCTTCGCTCAATCCGCGCCGCAAGGTCGGTCACATCATCGCCGACGGCCCGATCGCGGCGGGCACCGATCCGAAAGTGGCATTCGACCGCGCCCGCGATCTCCTCAAGATGGTCGGCCTCGATACCGGCGCGCTCGAGCGCTATCCGCATGAATTCTCCGGCGGCCAGCGCCAGCGCATCGGCATTGCGCGCGCGCTCGCGCTCGAGCCAGAAATCATCGTCGCGGACGAAGCCGTCTCCGCGCTCGACGTCTCCGTGCAGGCCCAGGTCCTGAGGCTGCTCGAAGACCTCAAGGCGCGCCTTGGCCTGTCGATGCTGTTCATCACCCACGATCTGCGCGTTGCAGCCCAGATCTGCGACCGCATCGCGGTGATGCAGCGCGGCGCCATCGTCGAGCTGAAGCCGACCGCGCAACTCTTCGCCGCGCCGGAGCATGACTATACGCGCGAGCTGCTGGCGGCGGTGCCGGGACGCAAGGAGCGCGCTCCGGCGGCGTGAGACGAGCGGTATTTGGTTCCGACTGGACGCCGATTTTCCGGCCGGCTCGCCCTGGGAACAGGGCAGTCACGCGCTTGTTATTGTTCCCTCACCGTTGCTCCCGCTTCAAAGCGGCAAGCCGCGTCCTACATGCATAACATGACGCACATCATTTAATGGTGACGTACCGACCAATGTTTGGAGCGAATATGGGCGAAGTCATTCAGTTTGTCTCGAAATCCGAGCCCGAGCGTGAGCGCCTCATTCGAGAAGCGCGCGCAATCTATGACAGCATCTTCCCGCCGGCTGATCCGGTCAGCGAACGGGAGGCCGGAGCCAGTGTTCGCCGCGGCGACGGGGGCAATTTCGCGTGATCAAGATCGTCGCCGTGCTCTGTAACCTCGCCTCCCCGGCCAGTTGCCACGAGCAGATCGTCACCACGTCGGACTTTGCCGAGGTCTCGATGCAATCGTGCCTGATGGGTGCGCCGCAGCTCGCCCAATGGATGAACCAGCATCCGGCCGAGCGCCTCGCCGGATGGCGCTGCGTGATCGGCCAACAGGGCCGCAGGGGCGCCTGAGATCGCAAGGACCGGATCGAACGTCGCGATCCGGTTGAGCCGTGACGACGGCGCATCTCCAAGCTAGGATGGCATCGCGCTGCCTGGCCAAGGGGAAGCCGGATGGAGGTCGCCAGCCTCATTCTTCCCGTGTTCGCGATCATCGTCACCGGCTGGCTCGCCGGAGCGCTCGGCTATCTCTCCCGCTCGCTTGCCGATGCCCTGGTGCATTTCGCCTACAACGTCGCGATGCCGGCGCTGCTGGTCGTCACGATCGCGCAGGAGCCGGCACGCAATCTGCTGGAATGGCGTTTCCTGCTCGCCTTCGGCGGCGGCTCCCTGATCTGCTTTGCGCTGGTGTTCCTGGCGGTGCGCGCGGGTGGCAGGCACGATCTCGCCAGCAGCACCATCCATGGCATGGCCGCGGCGATGACCAATACCGGCTTCGTGGCGCTGCCGATCCTGCACGCGATCTACGGCCAGCCCGCCGTCTTGCCCGCGGCGGTGGCGACGGTGTTCGTGGCCGGCGTGATGTTTCCGCTCACGGTCATTCTGCTGGAAAGAGATGCGCGCGGGGCTGCGCATTCGGCCGGACTGGTGAAGCAGATCCTGCTCAATCCGATGGTCATGTCTACGCTCATCGGTCTCGGATGGGCGATCACGGGCTTGCCGTTTCCAGCGCCGGCCGTTGTCTATCTGAACATGATTGCCGCTGCGCTCACGCCCTGCGCACTGTTTGCCATCGGGCTTGGCCTATCGGTCGAGGGCCTGCGATCGAACCTGAAGGCATCGTTCGCGCTCGCGGCCGTGAAGCTGGTGGTGATGCCAGTGATCGTCTACGGACTCTGTGTGGTCCTGAGCCTCAACCCACTCTATACGGTCGCCGCCGTCATCTGCGCGGCGGTGCCGACGGCGAAGACCGTGTATGTGCTGGCGCACGAACACAAGGTCGAGGAAAGGCTGGTCGCTGCCACGGTCTCGGTGACGACGATGCTGTCGGTCGCGACATTGCTGGTCGCGCTCTATCTTCTCTCTGGCCTCGCGCGACCGGCACACGGTGACCGGTATTGGTTCGCCACCGTGCGCAGTCGCGCACTATCTGACCGGCGGGTTGGTGTTGTTCCAGGTCGGGACCGAGTTGGTCACGCCGACCGAAGGCCAATTGTAGGTTCCGACCGACGGTGCGGTGACCGTCCCGACCGTCTGTCCAGAGCTCCCGTAAGCGCTCGACTGCGTGGCCATCGACCCTCCAGCGCTGCCATAGCTCGGGGCCACGACGCCGGAGCTGTAGTATCTGGCGGGCCTGTGCTTCTTCGCCTCGACAACGGAGGGGGCCGTAGCCAGCCCGATCGTGATAAGTGCGGCAATCGCGAATTTGACGCTTGTCATGGCTGATCCCTTCGTCGCCGTGGACCCCGTTGTGCGAACTGTTCATTCATCGGGAAATTTCCATAGCACTCCCGTTCATAACTCCGTGTGCGCGCAAAGGTGCCGGAGCGCGCTCGAGCGGCTGATCAGCGCCGCCGCGGGCGGCAGGCCTTGCGGTTGTGCCGCTCTTTCACGGTCGCGACCGAATGCATTAGCTCCTTGAAGGCCGCGACTGCCTTGTCATCGCCGAGTGCGCCGTCGCCGAGCGCCTCCAGATGCTCGATCACCACGAGCAGCGCATCCGAGATCTGGCCGATCTGCTTGCCGTAACTGCCGACATCTGACAGCAGGTCCTTCTCGACCTCCGGCGCCGAGGATTGCCCGACTGTGATGTTGATGAGACCAAACTGACCGCCGGTGGGACTGAAGAATGACGTGATCGGGTTGATGGACTGCACGACGTCACCTGACAGGGGCAGCTTGAACACGGGCATGCGGTTGTCCTTCCTTCACTGAGCCCGGCGAGCGCGAGACTAGCACGCCGCATCGATCGCTACGCGCATCGCCTTCGGCTGGACCCGAATCAGCGTTAGTGCATTGCCTTCAGTCACTTCCCTGGACCAAGCAGCATGACCGGACCCGAACTGAAGCAACTCCGCAACGACCTCTCCGAGGCGCTCGCGCGCAAGCTCACCGCGGCCGACATGGCCCGGCTTTGCGGATTGCCGGAGAAGGGCGGCGCCGACACCATCCGGCGCTGGGAAGTGAGCGGCCCGACACCGTCGGCGACCAAGGTGCTGCGCGTGCTCGCGATGGCGAGCGAGCGCTACCCGATCCTGGAGAAGTTCGACGTCTTCGATCGTCATGACGTGCGCGAGGAAGACCGGCCCGCAAAGCGCGCTGCATTCCGCGAACAGATGCGCGATGAGGCGCGGCGCCGTCTTGGTTAACGCAAGACGTATGCAGATTACTCGCAGCCTGCAAAGTTAAGCCTTCCTTCAGCATTTCTTAAGCTGCCATTAAGCACGAAAATCATTTGCAGCCCAATAAGTTAGGTTCGCTGCCGCTGTGCCATGCATGTGACAGCATTTTCGTCAAAAGCGAGCTATCTGCAAAACCAACGACGGCGCGGAAAGCGCGCCTGCCGGGGACCAAAGTGTTGGAGTTTGGACTATGAAGAAGATTCTGTTTGCGACCGTTGCGCTGCTTGTGGTGGGCGCTGCTGCGCCGGCGGTCGGTGCCGATCTCGGTAACCGCAACTACTACAAGGCGCCCGCGCCCGCCTATGCCGCGCCGATCTACAACTGGACCGGTTTCTACATCGGTGGCCATGTCGGCGGCGCGTTCTCCAGCGACAACAATTTCAGCGGTCTCTCCACCGGCAACAACGGCAACGGCCGTTTCCTCGGCGGCGTACAGGTCGGCGCGGACTGGCAGTTCAACCCGAACTTCGTGGTCGGCGTCGAAGGCCAGTATTCCTGGCTCTCCGGCAGCGTCGGCGCGGTGTTCCCGGGCGGCATTGCCTACACCAACGACCAGCGCGGCCTCGGCTCGATCACCGGCCGTGTCGGCTACACCTGGGGTCCGGGCCTGCTCTATGTGAAGGGCGGCTACGCCTACTCCGACAACAACGAGAAGGTCACGGTTGGCGGCGTGCCGGCCGCCTTCGTCATCACGGGCGATCATCGCAACGGCTACACCGTCGGCGCCGGCCTCGAATACATGTTTGCCCCGAACTGGTCGGCCAAGGCCGAGTACCAGTACTACAATTTCGGCGACGCGCATTTCACCGGGGGGCCGCTGGCGGGCACCGGCAACTTCACCACCGACGACCACACCATCAAGGCGGGCGTCAACTACCGCTTCAACTGGGCCAACTCGGCGGTCGCGCGCTACTGATCGCGCCTCAAAAATCTCTTTCGCCATCAAGGGCCGGCATCTTTGCCGGCCCTTTCCTTTTCGCTGTGCGGAACTGAGGCAACCGATTGAGCAACTTGCGATTTTTTAACCCGCCCCAAGGATACTCCGCGGCGAAAATATAAAAATCACGCGTGGGGGAATTTCGATGGCGATCCGTCTGGGCCTTGGCCGTTTGCTTGGTCGTATCCGGCCTCGTTTCAAAATGCCGACATGGGGCGTGCGCGGCAGCCTGTTCACGGCCTTCGCAGTGATCGCGGGCATGGGCCTCGTGATCGCAGCCGGCGCCGGCTTCGTCTTCAACCATCTCGGCAGCACCATGATGGACCTGAGCGGCCGCGACATTCCGCGCCTCTCCGCGAGCCTTCAACTCGCATCGCAAAGCGCAACGCTCGCGGCGCAGGGGCCGGGCCTCCTGGCATCGCCGTCCGACGAGGCGCTGAACGAACGCACCAAGAAGGTGCAGGAGATCCAGCAGCTCGCCATGGCCAAGCTTGGCGAGATCATCGAGCTCGGCGCCGACAAGCAGATCGCGGCCGCGCTGCGCGACACCGCCAAGAGCATCGACGAGGCGACCCAGAGCCTGGTGTCGGCCGCGCGCGAGCGGCTCGAGACCGGCGCACTGCACGACAAGCAGTATGAAGCGCTGCGCAAGGTGCAGCTCAGCTTCGTCGGTGCGGCCGGTCCCGCCATGCTGGATGCGCAAACGCGCCTGAACGCGATCCTCGGCGCGGCGGAAGTTTCCGCCGATGATGCCACCGAAGCCGCCCCCACCGTCTCCCAGGTCGCGACCATCTCCGCCAACGGCAATTTGATGGCCGCCGACATGATGGCGGCGCTGTCGGCCAACAACAGCGATACGCTTGAGGCGATCGAGAAGGAGTTCAAGGCGACGCGCGACCGCGTCAAGTCGAACCTCGAGGACCTGCCGAACCTGGCCTCGACGCAAGCGGTGCGCGACGCCGTGCAAAAGCTGTTCGCCTTCGGCGAGGGCAAGACCGGCGTGTTCAAGATCCGCCAGAAAGAGCTCGACGCCATCGACTACGGCCAGACCATTCTGGACGAGACCCGCAAGCTCAATGTCGGCCTCGGCATCAGCGTGCAGCAGCTCGTCGAGGGCGTGCAGAAGGAGACCAACGCGTCGACCTTCCAGGCGCGGCAGGAGATCTCGCTGGCAACGACCACGATGCTGGCACTCGGCGCAGTGACGCTGGTCGGCTCGGCGCTGTTCGTCTGGCTCTATGTCGGGCGCAACATCCTGCGCCGGATCACCGGGCTGCAGCGCGCCATGCAGCTGCTCTCGGCCGGCGATCTCGACACCGAGATCGCGCGCGCCAAGCGCAATGACGAGATCGGCGCGATGACGGATACGCTTCAGGTGTTCCGCGACAGCATGATCGAAGCCCGGGCGCTTGCCGGCGAGCAGGACAAGGATCGGCTCGCCAAGGCCGAGCGTGCCGCGCGCATGGAGGCGAAGATCGCCGAATTCGAAGACACAGTGCGCTCCGCGCTCGACAATCTCGCGCAGTCGGCCAATTCGATGCAGACGACCGCGCAGAGCATGTCGACCACCGCCGACCAGTCCAATGCGCTGGTGAACGCGGTCGCTTCCGCCGCGGAGGAAACTTCGGTCAACGTGCAGACCGTGTCGTCAGGCACCGAACAGCTGTCGTCCTCGATCCAGGAGATCAGCAAGCAAGTGATCACCTCCGCCGCGATCGCCAGGAAGGCCGTCGACGAAGCCGGTGCGACGGACGCCACGGTGCAGAGCCTTGCCGACAGCGCGAGCCGCATCAGCGTCGTGGTCGATTTGATCCAGACCATCGCCTCGCAGACCAATCTGCTCGCCCTCAACGCCACCATCGAGGCGGCGCGCGCGGGCGAGGCCGGCCGCGGCTTCGCGGTGGTCGCCTCCGAGGTGAAGAGCTTGGCGAGCCAGACCGCCAAGGCCACGGAAGAGATCCGCACCCAGATCGCCAGCATGCAGTCAGTGACGACTTCGGCGGTCGGCGCCATCCAGGGCATCGGCCGGATCATCGGCGAGATCAACGACGTCACCACGACGATCGCCGCCGCGGTCGAGGAGCAGGGCGCTGCGACCCGCGAGATCGCCCGCAACATCCAGCATGCAGCCGGCGGCACCAGCGAGGTCTCCAGCAACATCGTCGGCGTCTCCACGGCTTCGGCGGAAGCCGGCGCAGCGGCGAACGAAGTGCTCGGCGCCTCCGACGCACTCCGTCGCGAAGCCGACATGCTGCGCGGAGAGATCGACGCGTTCCTCAACAATATGCGGGCGGCGTAGGCCGCCTTTCCGTAGCCCGGAATGACCGCTATGCGGGCCACGCCAGCGTCCTTTTTCGGCTGGCGCGCCGCAGCCACTGGGTTTAAGCCGGTAGCATGAACGCAAAAACCGACACCGTGCAGTCCTCCGCCGAGGCCCTGCGCTATCCCTGGGAACAGCATCCCGGCCCCGAAGAGGTCGTCGAGGTGAAGCCGGGCGTGTTGTGGGCGCGGCTGAAGCTGCCGTTCCGCCTCAACCATGTGAACATCTACCTGCTCGCCGACGGCGACGGCTATGCCATCGTGGATACCGGCTTCGGCAACGAGGAGACGATCGAGGCCTGGACGAAGCTGTTCGACGGTCCACTGAAGGGCGTCAACATCACGCGCCTGATCGTGACCCATTCCCATCCCGATCATGTCGGTCTGGCCGGGTGGATCGTCGAGCGATTCAACTGCCCGCTGGTGATGTCGCAGGTCGAATATCTGCAATCGGTCTATCACCAGAACCGCGGCACGGAGGAGCGGCAGGAGGCGCAACGGCTGTTCTTCCGCCGCCACGGCATGGACGAGTCGCTCACCGAAAAACTGCTCGGCCGCGGCCAGGACTATCTCAAGCGCGTCTCGGTGCTGCCGCCGTCCTACCGCCGCATCTCGCATGGCGAGGACGTCGTGATCGGCACGCGGCGCTTCAAAGTGATCACCGGCGGCGGTCACGCGCTCGACCAGGTGATGCTGTATTGCGCCGACGACAAGCTGTTCCTCTCGGCCGACCAGGTGCTGAGCAAGATCTCGCCGAATGTCAGCGTGTGGGCGGTCGAACCCGACCAGAACTCGCTCGGCGAATATCTGGCCTCGCTCGCCAGCCTCACCACGACGCTGCCCTATGACGTGCTGGTGCTGCCGGGCCACGGCGTGCCGTTCTACGGGCTGAAGACCCGCATCAAGCAGCTCGCCGATCACCACGAGGAGCGCTGCCGCCTGATCGCGGAAGCCTGCCGCGAGGTGCCGCAGACCTCGCGCGCCTTGGTGCCCGTCGTGTTCAACAAGCACGTGCTGGACGAACACCAGATGGGTTTTGCTGCCGGCGAGCTGGTCGCCCACGTCAACTACATGATCGTCGAGGGACGGCTGACGGCGGAGATGAAGGACGGCGTGCTGCAGTTCAAGACGACTTGAGCGCCTGGAGCCTCCAGTGACCTATGAGGCCATCCGCCGCCTGATCTCACGTGACGATGACGAAGTCATAAACGAGCTTCGAGCACTGTCGACGGCAAGCGACGCCTTCGTGCGGCGGACCGCGATCGAGGTCATTGGGCAGCACAGGCGAGGGCACGAACTCCGCGCGACCATTGTCGCGGCCCTTTCCGACACGTCGGATTACGTCAGGCGCACCACCTGCGGCATCGTCGAACAATGGAAGCTCGCCGAAGCGCATGATTTGGTGCTGCTGCTCTTGAAGGAGCCGGAAGCACCGACGCGCGAATGCGCACTTCGCACTCTGGCGGCAATCTGGAACAATGCAGATTTCCAAACGGTCTTCGGTCTCTACAAGCGCGACCCGGAGATTGCAGTTCGGAGGGAAGCTGCGTGGACCTTGCGGCAGGGCGCCGCCGCAAACGATTGGCAGCTGCTTTTCGATGCTTTCTGCGAAGACGAACTTCCCCGGCACCGATCCTGGGCCTGCGAACTCGCGGAGACCTTCGGCGGTCCGGATGTCCTGCCCACGCTGGTGTCGCTGACGAAGGACGTCGATGGACACGTTCGCAAATCCGCGGCTTGCGCCTACCAGGCGATCAGAGTTCGCAGCTAGCCGCTCGCCCGCTTCGTATTCGCGATCATGTGCATGGCGACGGCCGGCGAATGGTGCAGAGCAACATTGCATCTCGCGCGAACTTGATCGGGATCAAGTTTCAAATCGCACGATAGGGCATTTTGCCCAAATGCCCCGCAGGTCCAAATGTGGGATACCGCATAGACATTAGAGCTGGAATAGCTCTAAGAAGATGCCGCCCTTTGGTCAGTTCCGTTGCAGGTTTGACGATGGATTACAGCCAGTTTTTCAATTCCGCCCTTGACCGGCTCCACACCGAGCGGCGCTACCGGGTGTTCGCCGATCTCGAGCGCATCGCCGGCCGGTTCCCGCATGCGCTCTGGCACTCGCCCAAGGGCAAGCGCGACGTCGTGATCTGGTGTTCCAACGATTATCTCGGCATGGGCCAGCACCCGAAGGTGGTCGGCGCGATGGTCGAGACCGCGACCCGCGTCGGCACCGGCGCCGGGGGAACCCGCAACATCGCCGGCACGCATCATCCGCTGGTGCAGCTCGAGGCCGAGCTCGCCGATCTCCACGGCAAGGAAGCCGCGCTGCTGTTCACGTCCGGCTACGTCTCGAACCAGACCGGCATTGCGACCATCGCAAAGCTCATTCCGAACTGCCTGATCCTGTCGGACGAGCTCAACCACAATTCGATGATCGAGGGCATCCGCCAGTCCGGCTGCGAGCGGGTTGTGTTCCGCCACAACGACCTCGCCGATCTCGAAGAGAAGTTGAAGGCTGCGGGCCCGAGCCGGCCCAAGCTGATCGCCTGCGAGAGCCTTTATTCGATGGACGGCGACATCGCCCCGCTCGCCAAGATCTGCGACCTCGCCGAGAAGTACGGCGCGATGACCTATGTCGACGAGGTCCACGCCGTCGGCATGTACGGTCCGCGCGGCGGCGG
Organism: Bradyrhizobium nivariense; assembly: GCF_029846715.1. Taxonomy (GTDB): domain Bacteria; phylum Pseudomonadota; class Alphaproteobacteria; order Rhizobiales; family Xanthobacteraceae; genus Bradyrhizobium. The sequence continues at coordinate 71,951 of NZ_JARVWW010000009.1, read as the reverse complement.
CATCGCCGAGCGCGACGGCGTGATGCATCGCATCGACATTCTCGAGGGCACGCTCGCCAAGGCGTTCGGCTGCCTCGGCGGCTACATCGCCGCCAACGGCCAGATCATCGACGCCGTGCGCTCCTATGCGCCGGGCTTCATCTTCACCACCGCGCTGCCGCCGGCGATCTGCTCGGCCGCGACCGCAGCGATCAAGCATCTGAAGACTTCGAGCTGGGAGCGCGAGCGCCACCAGGACCGCGCCGCGCGGGTCAAGGCGATCCTCAATTCCGCCGGCCTGCCGGTGATGTCGAACGACACCCACATCGTGCCGCTGTTCATCGGCGATGCCGAGAAGTGCAAGCAGGCCTCCGACCTCTTGCTCGAACAGCACGGCATCTACATCCAGCCGATCAATTATCCCACGGTGGCCAAGGGCACCGAACGCCTGCGCATCACGCCCTCGCCCTATCACGACGACGGCCTGATCGATCAGCTCGCCGAAGCCCTGCTGCAGGTGTGGGACCGCCTGGGCCTGCCGCTCCGCGAGAAGTCGCTGGCGGCGGAGTAACTCCGGTCGTCCTGGCGAAGCCAGGACCCATTACCCCGACTGTGAATTGTTGCGGCTCGCTGGGGCCATTGGGTGCCTATAACCATGCCCTGTGGTTATGGGTCCTGGCTTTCGCCAGGACGACGTTGGGATTCGCACCTTAACGACAAAGCCAGTTCCCGCATCCACAAAGCATTTCGCTGTCGCCTGCCACCGTCCAACGCGCTAGATTTACGGGGAAAATGAGCGGGCGCTGCCAGCGCCCAGGGAGAAGCACGCTCGCCATGCTGCACGACTGGGGCGTGATCGCCGCCGCTTTCGGCTATATCGGCTTTCTGTTCCTGGTGGCGAGCCATGGCGACCGCCGCTCGCCGGCCGGGCGTGGCCGCGCCTCCGGGCTGATCTATCCGCTGTCGCTGGCGATCTACTGCACCTCCTGGACCTTCTTCGGCTCGGTCGGCTTTGCCACCCGAACGTCCACCGACTTCCTCGCGATCTATGTCGGCCCGATCCTGATGATCGGGCTCGGAGCCGGCGTACTCCGCCGCGTGATCCAGCTCGCGAAAGCCCACAACATCACCTCGATCGCCGACTTCATCGGCGCGCGCTACGGCAAGAGCCAAGCGGTGGCGGCGACCGTAGCGCTGATCGCGATCATCGGCTCGGTGCCCTACATCGCGCTCCAGCTCAAGGCGGTCGCCTCCTCGCTCGCAACCATCCTGAGCGAAGACCAGGCCTTCTCCCACATCCCGATCGTCGGCGACATGGCGCTGATGGTGACGCTGGCGATGGCGGCCTTCGCCGTGCTGTTCGGGACGCGGCAGACCGACGCCACCGAGCATCAGCACGGCCTGATGCTGGCGGTCGCGACCGAATCCATCATCAAGCTGGTCGCCTTCCTCACCGCGGGCATCTTCGTCACCTTCTGGATGTTCTCGCCGCACGAACTGATCGAGCGCGCGATGAAGACACCGGAGGCAGTGCGCGCCATCAACTATTCGCCGTCGATCGGCAACTTCCTGACCATGACGCTGCTGTCGCTGTGCGCGATCATGCTGCTGCCGCGCCAGTTCCACGTCAGCGTGGTGGAGAATTCCTCGGACGCCGAGGTCGGCCGCGCGCGCTGGCTGTTTCCGCTCTACCTCGTCGCCATCAATCTGTTCGTGATCCCGATCGCGCTCGCCGGCCTCGTCAGCTTCCCGTTCGGCACCGCCGATCCGGATATGTACGTGCTGGCGCTGCCGATGGAGGGCGGCGCGGAGTTGCTCAGCGTCGCCATCTTCGTCGGCGGCCTGTCGGCGGCGACCGCGATGGTGATCGTCGAATGCGTCGCGCTTTCCATCATGGTCTCGAACGACCTCGTGGTGCCCCTGGTGCTGCAACGACGGCCCGAGGGACGCACCGGCGGCGCCGATTTCAGCGACTTCCTGCTGCGCTCGCGCCGGCTCGCGATCTTCGCCATCATGGTGATGGCCTATTTCTACTACCGCGCACTCGGCAATACCCAGCTCGCGGCGATCGGCCTGCTCTCCTTTGCCGCCATCGCCCAGCTTGCACCTAGCTTCTTCGGCGGGCTGCTGTGGCGGCGCGCGACCGCGCGCGGCGCCATCGGCGGCATGCTGGTCGGCTTCGCGGTGTGGCTCTACACGCTGTTCATCCCGAGCTTCATGGATTCCTCGACGGCGGGCATCCTGCTGCTCCAGCACGGCCCGTTCGGGATCGAGGCGCTGCGGCCGCAGGCGCTGTTCGGCGCCGACCTGCCGCCGCTGATGCACGGCGTCATCTGGTCGCTGTCGCTCAACATCCTCACCTATGTGCTGCTGTCGCTGGCGCGCCGGCCGTCTTCGATCGAGCTGGTGCAGGCCGATCTGTTCGTCCCCAACACGCTCGCGCCGATCTCGCCGAACTTCCGCCGCTGGCGCACCACCGTCACGGTGCAGGACATCCAGACCACGGTGGCGCAATATCTCGGGCCGGATCGCGCGCGGCATTCGTTCGAGGCATTCACCGCGCGGCGCAATGTGCGGCTGGAGTCCGGGGCACCCGCTGATTTCGAGCTGTTGCAGCACGCCGAGCACCTGATCGCCTCCTCGATCGGTGCGGCCTCCTCGCGTCTCGTGATGTCGCTGCTGCTGCGCAAACGGACGGTGTCGGCGAAGGCTGCGCTCAAGCTGCTCGACGATTCCCATGCGGCGCTGCATTTCAACCGCGAGATCCTCCAGACCGCGCTCAACCATGTGCGCCAGGGCATCGCGGTGTTCGATGCCGATCTGCAACTGATCTGCTCCAACCGGCAGTTCGGCGATCTCCTCAACGTTCCCCCGCATTTCATCCAGTTCGGCACGCCGTTGCGTGAAATCCTGGAATTCATGGGCGTGAGCGAGCCGGACGATCCGGTCGAGCGCGAGGCCATGCTGGAGCGCCGGCTCGCGGCTTACACCACCGACAGCGAGCCTTATCTCGAGCGCCTGCCCGACCGCCACATGGTGATCGAGATTTTGACAAACCGCATGCCCGGCGGCGGCTTCGTCATCACCTTCACCGACGTTACGCCCACGTTCGAGGCGGCCGAAGCGCTGGAGCGCGCCAATGCGACGCTGGAAAAGCGGGTGCGCGACCGCACCGAGGAGCTGACCCGGCTGAATTCCGAGCTGGCGCAGGCGAAGAGCGCGGCCGAAGACGCCAGCATCTCCAAGACGCGCTTCCTCGCCGCCGCCAGCCACGACATCCTCCAGCCGCTGAACGCCGCGCGGCTCTATGTCACGAGCCTGGTCGAGCGCCAGCACAGCGGCGAGGAGACGCGGCTGGTCGAGAACATCGACGAATCGCTCCAGGCGATCGAGGAGATCCTCGGTGCGCTGCTCGACATCTCCCGGCTCGACGCCGGCGCGATGACGACCTCGATCTCGAGCTTCAAGATGGCCGATCTGATGCGCTCGCTGGAGATCGAGTTTGCGCCGATCGCACGCGCCAAGAACCTGGAGCTCGTCTTCGTGCCCTGTTCGCTGCCGGTCGAATCGGACCGCTTGCTGCTGCGGCGCCTGCTTCAGAACCTGATCTCCAACGCGATCAAATATACCCCGCGCGGCCGCGTGCTGGTCGGCTGCCGCCGCCGCGGCGCCTCGCTCAAGATCTGCGTCTACGACACCGGCGTCGGCATCCCGCCGGTCAAGCGCGGCGAGATCTTCAAGGAATTTCACCGCCTCGAGCAGGGTGCGCGGATCGCCCGCGGCCTCGGCCTTGGCCTGTCGATCGTCGAACGGCTGGCGCGCGTGCTCAACCACGGCATCGCCATCGAATCCAATGTCAGCGGCGGCTCGGTGTTTTCGGTGACGGTGCCGACGGCGAAGGCGATCACCCACACCGCCGCCGTGACCAGCGCGACGCCGCTGGCACGCACGCCGATCTCGGGCGCCCTCATCGTCTGCATCGAGAACGATGCGGCGATCCTCGACGGCATGCGCACGCTGCTCAAGGCGTGGGACGCCGAGGTGATCGCGGTCGCCGATCCCGAAGGCGCGATCGCCGCGATCGAAACTGCCGGCGGACGCGTCACCGGCCTGCTGGTCGACTATCACCTCGACCGCGGCAACGGCATCGCCGCGATCCGCGACATCCGCCGCCGCTTCGGCGACGGCATCCCCGCGATCCTGATCACCGCCGACCGCAGCCCCGCCGTGCAGATGGCTGCGCGCGACGAAAAGGTCGCGGTGCTCAACAAGCCCGTGAAGCCGGCTTCGCTGCGTGCCCTGCTCGGCCAATGGCGCACCCAGCAGATGGTGGCGGCGGAGTGAGACGCTCGCGCGGCTCAAGGTGCGAGCCGCGTGAAGACGTAATCGCGGCTGCTGACGCGGGCTTCGTGGCACGCGAAGCAGGTGCGGTGCGGAGCCTCGTCGACCGGCTTGCCGTCGATGAAGCGGCCAAAGCCCCAGCCGCCGGTCGAGGCATATTTCCTGGAGTCCTTGACCATCACCTGGACGGTGGTGGGCTCACCGGGAATCGTCGCGGACGAAAATTCGGGCGACTGTTTCCGCTTCCAGGCGCGCTTGACCAGAATAGTGCCGTCCGGGAACGGAAGCTTGCCGCCTTGATAAGCATCGATCGCGGTCCTGTTGCCGACGACGGCACGCAGCTCGTCCAAGGGCGCCGCCTCCTCGGCCGGCGCGATCAGCTCCCACTGCTTGTAGCCGGGCGGGACGGTGACACCGAAGATCGGCGAGGCAGCCGCCGTGTCCTGCGCAAAAGCGATCGTGACCAGATACGGCACGCAGGTCAGGACAACGACGAGGAGGAGCACGGCCAGCACGATCATCGTCGTAGAGGATGGAAGTTTGGAATTTTCAGATTTCATTGTCGTCATGACGCTTCATTGAACTGCGATCGCATGTCAGGCCTCGGCCCGGCCTTGCCGGTCCGAGGTGCTGCCAAAATCCTCAGGCGCCGCCGTCGGCGTCGATGACGGCCTTGGCAAAGGCTTGCGGTGCTTCCTGAGGCAGATTGTGGCCGACGCCGCCGGTGATCAGGCGATAATCGTACCGGCCGGAGAACTTCTTGGCATAGGCGCTTGGATCGGGATGCGGCGCGCCATTGGCGTCGCCTTCCATCGTGATCGTCGGGACGCTGATCATCGGAGCTGCCGCGAGCTTCTTTTCGAGCTCCTCGTATTTCGCTTCGCCCTGGGCGAGCCCGAGCCGCCAGCGGTAATTGTGGATCGTGATCGCGACGTGATCCTTGTTGTCCAGCGCCGCCGCGCTGCGGTCGAAGGTGGCATCATCAAACTTCCACTGCGGCGAAGCGAGCTTCCAGATCAGCTTGGCGAAATCATGCGTGTACTTCTCGTATCCGGCGCGGCCGCGCTCGGTCGCGAAATAGAACTGGTACCACCATTGCAGCTCGGCCGACGGCGGCAGCGGCGCATTGCCCGCGGCCTGGCTGGAGATCAGATAGCCGCTGACCGACACCAGCGCGCGGCAGCGCTCCGGCCACAGCGCGGCGATGATGTCGGCGGTGCGCGCGCCCCAGTCGAAGCCGGCAACGACCGCCTTCTTGATGTCGAGCTTGTCCATCAGCGCAATGATGTCGGTGGCCATGGCTGCCGGCTCGCCGTTGCGCGGCGTCTCGCCGGAGAGGAAGTGCGTCGAGCCGTAGCCCCGGAGATAAGGGATGATGACGCGATAGCCGGCCTTGGCCAGGATCGGCGCGACATCGACGAAGGCGTGAATGTCGTAGGGCCAGCCGTGCAGCAGGATCGCGACGGGACCGTTGGCGGGACCCGCCTCCGCGTAGCCGACGTTGAGGACGCCGGCATCGATCTGCTTGATCGCGCCGAACGACGCATTCGTCGCGGAGGAGCGCGGCGCTTCCGATTCGGCGCGGGCGAGGCCGATCACACCAAGGCCGGCGGCGACGGTTCCCGCGGCGACGCCGAAAAACTGACGCCGGTGCTGGTCGATGATCTGTTTCATGGTGCTGCTACCTTGTTGATGGTGGTGGTGCGTCAGATCAGCGCGACCGTGACGTCGATGTTGCCGCGGACGGCTTTGGAATAGGGGCAAGTCCGGTGCGCCTCATCGATGAGGCCGCGCGCGATTTCGCGATCAAGGCCGGGCAGGCTGACATCAAGGCGTGCCCTGAGCGAATAAGCGTCCTCGTCGAGGACGAGGTCGATCTCCGCATCGATCGCGCATTTCCTGGGAAGCTCGATCTTCCGCTTGCGGGCCGCGATCTCCATCGCGCCTTCGAAGCAAGCCGACCAGCCGGCCGCGAACAATTGCTCGGGATTGGTGCCGATGCCCGTGCCGCCCGGCGGCGACAGCTTGACGTCCAGGCGGCCGTCGGAACTGCGCGACATGCCGTCCTGCCGCCCGCCGCCGGTGTGAGTCCGGGCCGTGTAGAGCAATTTTGCCGCTTGCGTCATGAAGGTCTCCTTGCCGTCGCGCAACTGACTAGCAGCGGCTGCCGCGAGACGCCCGTTTGGACTTGTGAGAAGTTGTGAGGTCTCGGCCCGCACGCCCCACAAGGCCTGCATCCGCGGTCTGATCGCGATGCAGGGACGGCCTTGCCGGATCGCGATCATCTGGCTATCCGGTCCTTCGAAAGGATCAGGATTCCACTATGACCGAGCCGGCCGGCACCGCAACGGGAACCCTGTCGTTTGGGCCATTCACCGTGACGCCGCATGAAAGACTCGTGATGCGCGATGGCGTCACGCTGCCGCTCGGCGCGAAAGCCTTCGACACGCTGATCGCGCTGATGTCGCGGCCGAACGAGGTCGTCGGCAAATGGGATCTGATGGCGCTGGTGTGGCCCGGCCTGACCGTCGAAGAGGCCAATCTGCGCTTTCACGTCGCAGCGCTTCGCAAAGTCCTTGGCGACGGCAAGGACGGTGCCCGCTACATCACCACACTCTCCGGCCGCGGCTATTGCTTCGTCGCGCCGATCTCGCAGATGGAACTCCCGGCACAGCGGCGCCCCGCACCGCGAACGGAATTGCCGCCCGTCAAACTGCCGAACCGGCTGCAACGGATGGTCGGGCGCGACGATGCGATCGCAGCTGTCTCGGACAGGCTCATCGGCTCGCGCTTCGTCACGATTGCCGGCCCCGGCGGTGTCGGCAAGACCGCCGTTGCGATCGCGATCGCTCACGACCTGCTCGAGACATTCTCCGACGCCGCACATTTCGTCGATCTTGCCGCGCTGAGCGATCCCGATCTCGTGATCACCTCGATCCTGCTGATGCTGGGCTTGCCGGCCCAGACCGACGATCCCCTGCCCGCGCTGCTCGCGTATCTCGAGAACAAGCGGATGCTGCTGATCCTCGACAATTGCGAGCACGTCATCGCCGCGGCGGCGCCGCTGGCCACGGAGATTTTCCACGCCGCGGCGCATGTCCATATCCTCGCCACCAGCCGCGAAGCCCTGCGTGTCGAGGGCGAGCAGGTCTATCGGTTGGCGCCGCTTGCCGTTCCGCCTGACAATCCCGGGCTGACGGCGGCCGCGGCCCAGACCTATCCCGCGCTTCAGCTCTTCCTCGAACGTGCCGCGGCCGGCGGCGCGCAGATCGCGCTCGACGATGCCAATGCCGCGATCGTCGCCGGGATCTGCCGCAAGCTCGACGGCATGGCGCTGGCGATCGAACTCGCCGCCGGCCGGGTCGACGCCTATCGCCTGGAGCAGACCGCAACGCTGCTCGACGAGCGTCTCAATTTGCTGTGGCAGGGCCAGCGCACGGCGCCGCCGCGGCAGAAGACCTTGCAGGCGACGCTGGACTGGAGCTACTCGCTCCTGTCCGACATCGAGCGCCTCGTGCTGCGCCGGCTCGCGGTCTTCGCCGGTCACTTCACCATCGACGCCGCACTCGGGATCGTGCCGGACGAACGCGTCGACCGCTCCCGCCTGTTTGACGCCATCGACGGCCTCGTCGCCAAGTCGATGGTCGCGCCGCGGCCGATCGGCGCCATGATGCGCTACCGTCTGCTCGACACGACGCGCAGCTATCTGCTCGATATCGAGCCTGATGACACGGCGCTCGCCGCCCGCCACGCGACCTATTACCGGCGATGGCTGGAGCAGGCCGGCACGACATGGGCCACGGTGCCGAGCGCCGACGAGCGCGCGATCCATTTCTCCGCGCTTCACAACGTACGCGCCGCACTGAACTGGTGCTTCGGGGTGAACGGCGATGCCGGCATCGGCATTGCACTCGTTGCTGCGGCAGCTCCCATCTTTCTCGCCATGTCGCTGCTGATCGAATGCCGGCGCTGGTCCGAACGGGCGCTGCTTGCGATTGATCAATCCTCGCGCGGCAGCGCCGAGGAAATGCACATCCAGGCCGCGCTCGGACTGACCTTGATGTTCACGCGCGGCGGCTCCGAAGCGGCGCGTGCCGCCTTGTGCCGGAGCCTTGCGATCGCCGAGGCGCGCGGCGACGCGCCGAACCAGCTCCAGCTGCTTGGCCGCATGCATATCTTCCACGAGCGGATGGGACAGTTCGACGCCGCGCTCGGCTATGCGCAGCAAAGCCTCACGGTCGCCGGGACGCTCGGCGATGCCGCCTCCCTCGCCCTCGCCCGTTCGCTCCTCGGTGTCTCCTTGCATCTTGCCGGCGAGCATCGCGACGCCGTGAAGATGCTGGAGCCCGCCTGGCAGGGGCCGGGCACCAAACGAATCAGTACCGTCCACGGCTTCGATCATCGCAACCGGGCCGGCATCTCGCTCGCGCGAGAGTTTTGGTTGCAGGGCCGCCCCGCCGATGCGCTGCGACTGGCCCGGCAGACGGTCATCGAGGCCGCGCAGATGGACCATCCGACCACGCTCTGCATTGCATTGATCTGGGCGGTCTCGATCGATCTCTGGAGTGGAGACCTCGATGGCGCGGAAGAGAACATCGACCGCTTCATCGCGCATGCCGAATCGCGCTCGATGGGCCCCTACCTCGCGGTCGGTCGCGGCGTCAAAGGCGAGCTGGCGATCCGGCGAGGCGACGCTGCTGATGGCGTCGAGACGATCGGGGCCTGTCTGCGCGAGCTCCACGATGCCGGCTACGAACTGCTCACCACGACGTTCAACATCGCGCTTGTGAACGGTCTTCTGGCGCTCGAGCAAGTCGAGCAAGGCGCGCGCCTGATCGACGATGCGATCCGCCTCGTCGAGCAGAGCGGCGATCATCTGTACATGCCCGAGCTGCTGCGCATGAAAGGCAGGGTTCTCCTGGCCCGGCCGCAGCCCGAGGCTGATCAAGCAGAAGCCCACTTCGTGCAATCACTGGAATTGAGTCGGCGCAAAGGCGCCAAAGCCTGGGAGCTGCGGGCCGCGATCGATCTCGCCGGGTTCCTTGCCGAACGCGGCCGGCGCGAGGAAGCCAAACGATTGCTTCAATCTGCGCTCGAAGGCTTCGCCAAGGGCTCGGAGACAGCGGATATCAGAACAGCCAACGCGTTGTTGCAGACATTATAGGGCGGACTCGGTGCCTCATTGCAAGAGGCGCTGCACTACGTCCGGGCGAAAGCCGGAGGATGGGTAGAGCGAAAGCGAAACCCATCACGTCTCATCCACGCGGAAGCATGATGGGTTTCGCAAGGGCTCTACCCATCCTACGGCATCGCAGACACGCCTTCGCATCCTCGCGGCGCATTTCGCCCGAGCTTTGCTTGGTCATTCCACCCTCAAATCCAAGAGGGCACAGGGAAGGCCGGGTGCCGGCTGGCACCCGCGGTCCGCTGCGCGAAAGGTAGCGCAAAAGAACCGCACAGCAGCATACAGGTGTAGCCAATCACTCGGCCTTCCCTGCGCAGTGGTTGGACGGCTTATGCCGTGCTCTCCCGGGAGCCGAGTTCGTTCTGGCCTCCCTCGCCTTCGCAGAAGTCACCGACATCGCGCCGGTTGACGCGAATGCCGCATCCGCAAGAGCTTGACCGTAGCAACGACGGCCAGGACCACACGGTTTTGCCGTACGCACGGCTCGCCATTTCGCCGCAGTTTTTCCAGCCCTGTCGACGGAGCCGGAAACTTACAGACGAGACGAACCTGACAGCGCCGCTCGTCGGCACGAAGCTTTGGGCTCACGGAGAGCAATCCGCCCTGCCCCAGACCTTTCGCACCCGACGCTGCCGCGTCCACCGCAAGCCCGGCTCGCGAACGTGACGACCACAAGATCGCCCCTCAAGGATGAGCCGGGATGGCCGACACATACGCCATTTCCGAATTTCGGTAAAGTGGAATATTTTCGCGCAACGAGGTTGACAGAGGGGCGACACAGCAAGGTCCCGCAGCTCGCTGCAGGCTCACCCCGTCGGGGTGCCCTGCCTCCACTGCCCGCCGGCGATCTTCGCGGCGGCGATCACGGCTTGCGTCCGGCTTTCGACGCCGAGCTTTTGCAGGATGGCCGAGACATGCGCCTTGATGGTGGCCTCGGAGACGCCGAGCTCATAGGCGATCTGCTTGTTGAGCAACCCCTCCGACAGCATCATCAGAACCCGGACCTGCTGCGGCGTCAGCGTCACCAGCCGGTCGCGCAGGCGCGTCATGTCCGGGTCGGCGGCGGCCGACAGATCGGTGTCGGCGGGAACCCAGACGTCGCCCTCCATCACCTTGAGGATGGCATCGCGCAGCGTCTCGACGCCGAACCGCTTCGGGATGAAGCCTGAGGCGCCGAAGTCGAGCGAGCGGCGGATCGTGGCGCTGTCGTCGGAAGCCGAGACGATCACCACCGGGATCGCCGGATATTGTGCGCGCAGATAGATCAGGCCAGAAAAGCCGGAGATCCCGGGCATCGAGAGGTCGAGCAGGATCAGGTCGACGTCGGAGGTCTGTTCCAAAAGCCTGGTCAGATCCTCGAACGATCCGGCCTCGTCGATCCTGGCCGAGGTCAGGACTCCCGCCACCGCCTGCCGCAGCGCGTCGCGGAACAACGGATGGTCATCGGCAATGACGAGATGGGTGGAGGGAGCGTTCATCGTTCTCTTGCTGGCAATCGCACCGGGCCAGTAAGCCGGCGGGGGGCCTTGGTCAATTCTTTCCCGACCAGCCGTGGCATGCAAGTGGACATTATCCCTTTGCGGGAACGGGGTTAATCCGCAGGCAGGCACTATGTTGCCGGATCGAAGGCCCGGGCGTCAGCTGCGCGTCAGTGCGCAAGGCCGAAAGTCGTATTGGGGCGGGTTTCACGCCGATGTTACCTTGCGGGCAAGACCCGGGTTGATCCGGCATGACCGGACATCCAGGGCGCGAGGAAACGATTTTTCGGGGAGCGACTCAACATGTCGACAATGGCTGTGTCTCAGGCAGGCGCGGGAGGGATGACGAAGGACGAACGGTTCGTCATTCTCGCCTCCTCGCTCGGTACCGTCTTCGAGTGGTACGATTTCTATCTCTACGGTTCGCTGGCCAGCATCATCGGCGCGCAGTTCTTCTCGGCCTATCCGCCGGCCACCCGCGATATCTTCGCGCTGCTGGCGTTTGCCGCGGGCTTCCTGGTCCGTCCTTTCGGTGCGATCGTGTTCGGCCGCGTCGGCGACATCGTCGGCCGCAAATACACCTTCCTCGTCACCATCCTGATCATGGGTCTGTCGACCTTCATCGTCGGCCTGCTGCCCAACGCGGCCACCATCGGCATCGCGGCCCCGATCATCCTGATCGCGCTGCGCCTCGCCCAGGGCCTGGCGCTCGGCGGTGAATATGGCGGTGCGGCGACCTACGTCGCGGAGCACGCGCCGAACGGCAAGCGCGGCTACTACACCTCCTTCATCCAGACCACGGCGACGCTCGGCCTGTTCCTGTCGCTGCTGGTGATCCTGTTCACGCGCTCCGCCCTCGGCGAACCCGAGTTCGCTGCCTGGGGCTGGCGCATTCCGTTCCTGGTCTCGGTGCTGCTGCTGGGCGTCTCGGTCTGGATCCGGTTGCGGTTGAATGAATCGCCGATCTTCCAGAAAATGAAGGATGAGGGAAAGAGCTCCAAGGCCCCGCTGACGGAAGCCTTCGGCAACTGGCAGAACGGCAAGCTCGTGCTGCTGGCGCTGCTCGGCGGCGTGATGGGCCAGGGCGTGGTCTGGTACACCGGCCAGTTCTATGCGCTGTTCTTCCTGCAATCGATCCTTAAGGTCGACGGCTACACCGCCAACCTGCTGATCGCCTGGTCGCTCCTGCTCGGCACCGGCTTCTTCATCGTGTTCGGCATGCTTTCCGACAGGATCGGCCGCAAGCCGATCATCCTCGGCGGCTGCCTGATCGCGGCGCTGACCTTCTTCCCGATCTTCAAGATGATCACCACCAACGCCAACCCGGCGCTGGAAAAGGCGATCGAGTCGGTCAAGGTCGACGTGGTGGCGGATCCCGCAGGTTGCGGCGACCTGTTCAACCCGGTCGGCACCCGCGTCTTCACCTCGCCTTGCGACACCGCACGTGCCTACCTGTCGCAGTCGTCAGTCAAGTACTCGACCACATCAGGTGCGGCAGGCTCCGGCGTGAAGGTGACGGTCAACGGCAAGGAAGTTGCCTACGCCAACGCCAAGGACGGCAATCCGGCGGTCCTCGCCGCCGTGCAGGGAGCCGGGTATCCGAAGGCGGGCGACGCCGGCATCGTGAAGATGGCGCATCCGTTCGACATCTTCCGTCCGCAGGTGGCCGCGGTCGTCGGACTGCTGTTCGTCCTGGTGATCTTCGTCACCATGGTCTACGGCCCGATCGCCGCGATGCTGGTTGAACTGTTCCCGACCCGCATCCGCTACACCTCGATGTCGCTGCCCTACCACATCGGCAACGGCTGGTTCGGCGGCCTCCTGCCCGCGACCGCCTTCGCCATCGTGGCCTCCACAGGCGATATCTATGCGGGCCTCTGGTATCCGGTCATCTTCGCATCGATTACCGTGGTGATCGGCTTGTTCTTCCTGCCCGAGACCAAGGACGTCGACATCAAGACGACCTGATCGACAGCATCGATCGACACACGAACCGGCCGCGGTCTTTCGCGGCCGGTTTTGTTTTGTCCCTACTGGTTGCTGCCGATGAATTGCAGCACGATTTCGCGCCGATGCGGGCGCTTGCGGTGCTCGATCAGATAGATCGCCTGCCAGGTGCCGAGCGCGAGCTTGCCGTTCAGGACCGGCACCTGGAGCGACGCCCCCGTCAGCATGGTCTTGACATGCGCCGGCATGTCGTCAGGTCCCTCGGTCTCATGCGTCCATCCGGCATTCTCCGGCGCGAGCCGGGACAACGCGGTGGTGAGATCGACGAGCACCGAGGGATCGGCGTTCTCCTGGATCGTCAGCGACGCCGAGGTGTGACGGACGAACAGTGTCAACGCGCCGTCGCGCGCGCCTGCCTCGGCGACGAACTTCGCAGCTTCGCCGGTGAGATCGGTGAAGCCGGGGCCCGGCGTCTGCACAGTCAGCAGCGACGATGCGATGGTGGTGGCCTGCACCGACGATGGCGCCGAGCGGGTTACGGATTTGCCTGATGTCATCAAATATCTCTCGTAGCGTCGTCCTGGCCTGGTGCGCACTCAAATCTTCCCCGACACGTCCTTCTGCACGCGATGGGCCATGTCGATCAGCCGGCGCCAGGCCTTTTCCAGGAACGACATCACGCGATCGACGTCCTGATCGCTCGGCAGCGGAATCTCGATCCTGCGGTCACCCTCGGCGACCTTCGGCTCCGCCTTCTTCATCGGATCCGATTTCGGCAGCGCCTCGTCGATCTTGCCTGATACGGTCGGCCCGGCCGCGAGCTGTCCCTTCAGCTTCTCGACCTCGGCCTGGAGCCTGCCGATCTCGGAATCGAGCGCGGAGCGCTCGTCGGGCACCGCGTAGCAGGCCCAGCCGGCGCCGTTCTTGGTGCAGGTCGACACCGTGCCGGTGCGGGTGTCGAGCCGCAGCACGCCCTCGGGGATGGGCGTCATGCTGTAGCGGCCGTTTTCGCTGTCGGGCGCGGATTGCGCGGCAACGAGGCCGCCGCCGATGGTCATCATTGCGGCGAACGCCGCCGCCGCAAGCCATGATGTTGTGGAAGAATTCGCTGGTCTCATCACGCTCTCCGCCGCGATGCGCAGGTGACACTCTTAACGCTGGCACTCTCGCAAATTCTACACCCCGGCGAGGCGATCCGCCGCCCAAAACGCGCCCCTGACATCAACGACCGCGGCGCCCCCTTTGATCCCGGCCGCTGGGTGAAATGGCGACTGCATCCGCCGATCATGCGGACAGCTGCTGCGGTGCGGCGTCACGCTGTGTGCAGCGCCGCCGCACGCGCCAATATTGTCAAATAAATCAGATACATAATAGGAATGGACACAATCGTGACTTGGCTTGACTTGATTATGGGCCATCAGTATGGTCCGCGCGGCTTTTGAGGGTGGCGGGCGTAATTTCCATTCAACCGCGGCGTTTCGGGTCTTCGTTGCATGACACAGGGCACGGGACACGGCGAGAATGGAGATCGCGATAGATCGCCCGAGGAAGCTGCGCTTTCCGAACGGCTCGGAAATCTTGATCAGCGGTTGTCCGAATTTCGCGGCCGCCACGTCAAGACCGAGCAACCCGCAGGTGACGGTGAAGACAGAGCGGCCAGAGCCTCGGCGATGGCGCTTGGTTTCCGGTTATCCTCCGAGTTGGTCGCCGGGGTCGTCGTCGGAGCGGGGATTGGCTGGGGTTTCGACCGCTTGCTGTCGACGTCGCCTTTCGGATTTATCGTATTCCTGCTGCTGGGCTTCGTGGCCGGCGTGGTGAATGTGGTGAGAACGGCAGGCGCGGGTCAAAACAGGCGCGGTGGTTCTTAAGCGATCCACACAGGAGAGGAATGATCGTGCCGGCTTTGCCGGTACGGGCCGGCCCGACCGGCAGACCGAGACCCGCCGGCATCGCCCGGCAGACCAAGAGATGCCGCGCTGATGAAAATCGACCCGATCCACCAGTTCAACATCGAGCCTCTCTTCACCCTGGGCCATATCGGCAACCACACGATCGCCTTCACCAATTCGTCGCTCTACATGCTGGTGGCGGTCGCGATCATCTCGATCCTGATGCTAGCCAGCGGCACGCAGCTGGTTCCCGGGCGCCTCCAGTCGGTCGCCGAGATTTCCTACGAATTCGTGGCGTCGACCATCCGCTCGACCGCCGGCGCGGAAGGCATGAAGTTCTTCCCGCTGATCTTCTCGCTGTTCATGTTCATCTGCGTCTCGAACCTGGTCGGCATCATCCCCTACACCTTCACGATCTCGAGCCATCTGATCGTCACCGCGGCGCTCGCGCTCTTGGTGTTCTTCACGGTCCTGATCTACGGCATCTACAAGAACGGCCTGAAATTCTTCAAGATTTTCGTTCCCCACGGCGTCCCCATCTACATCCTGCCGCTGGTCATGTTCATCGAGATCCTGTCGTTCTTCCTGCGCCCGGTCTCGCACAGCGTCCGTCTGTTCGCCAACATGCTGGCCGGCCACATCGCGCTGAAGGTATTCGCGGGCTTCGTCGCCATGCTCGGCTTCTCGCTCGGCGCCCTCGGCTGGGTCGGCGGCGTGCTGCCGCTGGCGCTGACGGTCGCGCTGACTTCGCTCGAGCTCCTGGTCGCGTTCCTCCAGGCCTACGTGTTCGCGATCCTGACCTGCATCTATCTCAACGACGCCATTCATCCGGGACACTGAGCGGTCCGGGGAATTTCCACCCACAACCCAATCTTTCTTCCAAGGAGTCTAAAATGGATCCGGCAGCAGCAAAACTTATCGGCGCGGGCATCGCATGCATCGGCATGGGCGGCGCGGGCGTCGGCGTCGGCGTGATCTTCGGCAACTACCTCGCCGCAGCCGTTCGCAACCCCTCGGCTGCTCAGGGCCAGTTCGGCAATTTGATCTTCGGCTTCGCCGTGACCGAAGCGCTCGGCATCTTCTCGCTGCTGATCGCGCTGCTGCTGCTGTTCGTTCCGCTCTGAGGACGTGCTTCGCGCCGCTTCAACCGAAGCGGCGCGCATGACAGCAACAGGAGTACTCCATGGCTGAAAGTCATGGCGGCGCAAAAGGTCCGGCGGCGGGCGCTCATACCGAGGCGGACGGTGGTCACCACGGTGGCGGCTTTCCGCCGTTCGAGAGCAGCAGCTTCGCTTCACAGCTGGTGTCGCTCGCGATCTTCTTCGTCCTGCTTTACGTGATCGTGTCCAAGCTCGCGCTGCCGCGTATCGGCGGTGCCATCGAGGCGCGTCAGAACAAGATCGAGGGCGACCTCGCCGAAGCGCAGAAGCTGAAGGACCAGTCCGACGCTGCGCTGAAGGCCTATGAAGGCGAGCTCGCTTCGGCGCGCGCGCGGGCACAGGCGATCGGCAACGAAACCCGTGACAAGCTGAATGCGCAGGCGGAAGCCGAGCGCAAGACGCTGGAAGAACAGCTGGCGGCCAAGCTCGCCGGGGCGGAGAAGACCATCGCCTCGACCCGCACCGCCGCCATGAGCAACGTCCGCGGCATCGCGGCCGATGCGGCAGGCCAGATCGTGCAGCAGCTCACCGGCGTCGTTCCCGACGCTGTGTCGGTCAATGCTGCGGTCGATGCGTCCTTGAAGGGTTAGTCGATATGTTCTTCGAACCTGAATTTTGGGTCGCCGTCGCCTTCGTGCTCCTGATGGTCGTGTTTGCCTATCTCGGGATTCACAAGACCGTGCTGACGACGCTCGATCATCGCGCCGCCCGCATCAGGGCCGAGCTCGACGACGCGACGCGCCTCAAGCAGGAGGCGGCCAAGGTGCTCGCCGACTACAAGGCGCGCAGTGCCATGGCCGAGCGCGAGGCTGCCGACATCATCGCCAACGCCAAGTCCGAAGCCGAGCGCATCGCGATCGAGGCCAAGGCCAAGATGGAAGACTTCGTCGCCCGCCGCACCAAGACCGCGGAGGGCAAGATCGCGCTCGCCGAGGCCCAGGCGGTGGCCGATGTCCGCGCCGCAGCCGCGGAAGCCGCCGTCCAGGCCGCCTCCACGATCCTGTCGCAGTCGGTCAGGGGCCAGGTCGCCGACGATCTGCTCGCCAAGGGCATCACCGAGGTTCGGCAGAAGCTGAACTGAGGGATATCGCTTTCACCAATCGAAAGCCGGCGCGATGAGCGCCGGCTTTTTTGTTTCTATGGATGTCATCGCACGCGAAGGCGGGCGATCCAGTATTCCAGAGACAGTCCTGATCAATCGAGAAGCCGCGGCGTACTGGATGCCCCGCCTTCGCGGGGCATGACGACTATCTTTTCGTGGCTACTTCTTCTTCGCCCGTGCCTTCGGCTCGGGCGAGAGCGCCTGCGGATCGAAGCCGACATAGAAGATGTAGGTATCGGCGGCCTTGGCCGAAGGCATCGGATAGGCCAGATCCTCGGCGACGAACGTGAAGGGCACGCTGCCGCCCTCCGACATCTCGACCGTGGTCCGGTAGGCCTTCGAGGCAATCACCTTCTCGCCGACGCCGCCCTGCACCACGGCGACGCGCAAGGGCACCTCGACAGTCGCAGGCGCGCCGGCGGGACCGGCGATGACGCGGCCCTGGATGCCGATCCGGGCCGTGATATCGGCACCGTTCCGGAGGCATTCGCGCGCCATCTTGGTGATCGTAGCCTGGAAGCGAATCTCATTGCCGACGGCCGGCTTGCCGGTGGCGCCGACCGCATAGGTCGACGCCCCCGCACGCACCGTAACCTGCGGGCAATCGACGTCGTCATCCGCCGGCTGACCGGGCGCCGGTGCCGGCTTGGGCTGTGCCGGCTCGTCGGACTTGCCGCCGAACAGGCCCTTGAAGCGATCGGTCAGCGACTGCGCCGCGACCGGCGAGACGGAGACGAGCGCAACCGACAACGCCAGCGCGACCGCTGTCCCCCGCCGCAACGCATTCCGCGATGACCGAAGCTCCTGCACCATCAACGCCCATACTCCATGACCACATCCCGGCCGATCGCCGGCCGGCTTGCGCCGTTATATCGTCAAAACCGGCGAACCCAAGGCGGCAAACAAGGAGACTTTGGCCACATCGATGAACGGGCTCAGCCGCGGAAATCCTCGTGCAACAGGCCGAACAGCAAATGGTCCTGCCAGATCCCGTTGATGCAGAGATAGCGGCGCGCCAGCCCTTCGCGGGAGAAACCGCACTTCTCCAGCACCCGGATCGACGGCGCATTGGTCGGGATGCAGGCGGCCTCGACCCGGTGCAGATTGAGCTCGCCGAACAGCGTCGGCAGCAGCACCCGCAGCGCGGCCGTCATGTAGCCGCGCTGGGCGTTGGGCTTGCCGACCCAGTAGCCGATGGTGCCGGCCTGAACGATGCCGCGCCGGACATTGGCGAGCGTGATGCCGCCGACCATGGCGCCGTCGAGCTCGCGGAAGATCAGAAAGGGATAGGAGCGGTCCGCGGCGATGTCCTCGGAATAGCGGCGCAGGCGGCGACGGAAGCCGGAGCGGGTGAGGTCGTCCGACGGCCAGATCGGCTCCCAGGGCGTCAGGTAATCGCGGCTGGACTCGCGCAAGTGCGCCCACTGCAAGAAGTCCGACATCTGCGGCGCGCGTAGCAACAGGCCGTTGCCGCGCGGCGCGAGCGCGGCGGGTCCACTGGATGGCAGGCGAAAGAGGGCCATGGTGATGCTTCCCGGGGCGATCAGCCCGTGCGCGGCTCCTAATGCAGCCGCGCCTTGGCGCGTGCCCGGGTCAATCCTTCCGCAAAAGACACCGCCGTGTCCAGACCCCTGCCACTGCCTAATGCGACAACCGCAGGGCGGCTCCGCGAAAGCAGCGCACGCGCCGCATTACGGGTCGATTCGACGCTGACGGCGTCGATCCGGGCCACCAGCTCCTCGGCCGTCTGGGGCCGGCCATAGGCCAGCACATGCCGGGCGAGCTGCTCGGCGCGGGACGAGCAGCTCTCCAGCGCCATCAGCAGGCCGGCCTTCATCTGCGCCTTGGCCCGCGCGATCTCGACCTCGGTCAGCGTCTCCACCGAATCATTCATGATGTCGACCACGACCTCCATCATCTCGGGCGCATCGGCCGGATCGGTGCCGGTGTAGAGGCCGAAGAAGCCGGTGTCGGTATAGGGCGCGTGGAAGGTGTAGATCGAGTAGCAGAGGCCGCGCTTCTCGCGCACCTCCTGGAACAGCCGCGACGACATCCCGCCGCCGAGGATGTTGGTGAAGACCTGAAGCGAGAACAGCGACAAATCGCTCTGCGGCACGCCTTCCAGCGCCAGCGTCAGATGCGCCTGCTCGAGCTCGCGATGCACCACCTTGGTGCCGCCCTTGCCGAACTGCGCGGATTGCGGCTTGGGACCCGGCGTCCCCTCAAAACTGGCAAAGCGCTGCTCGACCTCGGCGACCACCTGCTTGTGATCGACCGCGCCGGCCGCCGCCACCACCATGTCGGGCCCGCGGTAATGCGTCGACAGATAGTCACGCAGCGAGTCGCGGCTGAAGGCACGCAAGGTCTTCGCAGTGCCGAGCAGCGAACGGCCCATCGGCTGGTCGGGATAGCAGAGCTCGTTGAGATGCTCGAACACGACGTCGTCGGGCGTGTCCTGCGCCGCGCCGATCTCCTGCACGATGACGTTCTTCTCGCGCTCGAGCTCGTCGGGCTCGAAAGCGGGATTGGCGAGGATGTCGGCGAGCACGTCGAGCGCGAGCGGCACGTCGGCCTTCAGCACCCGCGCGTAGTAGGACGTGGTTTCGGTTGAGGTGCCGGCATTGAGGTCGCCGCCGACCGCCTCGATCTCCTCCACGATCTCGCGCGAGGAGCGCTTCGTCGTGCCCTTGAACGCCATGTGTTCCAGGAGGTGCGAGATGCCGTGCTCGTTGGGCTTCTCGTCGCGCCCGCCGACGCCGGCCCAGACGCCGAGCGCCGCCGTCTCAAGATGAGGCATCTTGTCGGTGACGACGGTCAGGCCGGACGCAAGCTTGGAAATCTCGACGCTCATCCGGCAACTCCCTGTTTTGCGGCGCGGCTGACCGACAGCACGAACCGCTCGACCTCGGCCTGGTCGTTCTTCATCACCTTCATGTGTTCGGATTTGGTCATCAGGCCGTCGAGCCAGGCCGGCAATTGCGGCCGCTGGCCGCAGGCAGCTTCGACAGCGTCGGGGAATTTCGCCGGATGGGCGGTGGACAACACGATGCTCGGAACCGTCGTGTCGGTGATGTCGCGGTCGGCGACAGCGAGCGCGACCGCGGTGTGGGGATCGACGAGCTCGCCTGCCTCGCGCCAGGCGGCGCGGATCTCGGCCGCGGTCTCGGTCTCGTCGGCGCGGCCTGCGTCGAATTCCTCACGGATCGCGGCCAGCGTCGCATCGGGCAGTACGAAGCGCCCCGACTGCGTCAGCGAAGCCATGAGACGGCGCACGCCGGCGGCATCGCGCCGGCCGGCCTCGAACAGCAGCCGCTCGAAGTTCGAGGAGATCTGGATGTCCATCGACGGCGACGCCGTCGCGTGCACCTCGCGCACCTCGTAGATTCCGGTCTTCAGCGTGCGCGCCAGGATGTCGTTGACGTTGGCGGCGATGCTCAGGGTCCGCACCGGAAGACCCATGCGCTTGGCGACATAGCCGGCAAAGATGTCGCCGAAATTGCCGGTCGGCACGACGAAGTCCACCGCGCGCGCCGGCGCGCCGACGGCAACGGCGGAGGTGAAATAGTAGACCACCTGGGCGACGATGCGCGCCCAATTGATGGAATTGACGCCGGACAGCGAGGTCGCATCGCGGAAGCGATGGTTGTTGAACATCCCCTTCACGAGTGCCTGGCAATCGTCGAAATTACCCTCGACGGCGAGCGCATGGACGTTGGCCGCGCCCGTCGTCGTCATCATCCGCCGCTGCACCTCGGAGATGCGGCCGTGCGGAAACAGCACGATGAGATCGACATTTTCGCGCCCGGCGAACGCGTCAACCGCAGCGCCGCCGGTGTCGCCGGAGGTCGCGACCACGATGGTGGTGCGCTGGCCGCGCTTGGCGAGCACATGGTCCATCAGCCGCGAGATCAGCTGCATCGCCACGTCCTTGAAGGCGAGCGTCGGACCGTGGAACAGCTCCAGCACGAACTGGTGCGGCGCCATCTGGCGCAGCGGCACCACCGCCGGATGACGGAAGGTGGCGTAGGCCTCGTTCGCCATGCTGCCGAGTTCAGCGTCCGTGATCTCGCCGCCGGCGAAGGGGCGGATCACCTCGACCGCGACCTCCCAATAGGGACGACCGAAGAAGCCGGCGATGGCGTCAGTCGAGAGTTGCGGCCAAATGGCCGGCACATACAGGCCGCCGTCGCGGGCGAGCCCGGTCAGCATCACGTCGCAGAAGCCGAGTTCAGGGGCCTCGCCCCGGGTCGAGATATAACGAGTCAAACTGCCCTCCAAAGGCCGGCCAAGCCTGAGCTCGATCCGCAAGCCTTTGATTTTATGAAACTACTTGTTAACAGCCAGAGGCTTTGGGCCACCATAAAGTGTTTTGCGGCATCGGGAAACCGCTTCGCGTCTGGGCCGATCCAACGAAAAGGGCCGCCAACGAAAAGGGCTGCCAACGAAAAGGGCTGCCAACGAAAAAGGGCTGCGGCAATGCCGCAGCCCTCTCTCTTGGAAGGTCTGTCGTTGTGTGCAGACCGGTTTTGCCTCTGGGGTCGCCGACCCGCTAAAACTGTTCGCGCAAGCTTTCGTCGCCTGTCACGAAATCGTCAAGAGCCAATACGGCGCGTGCGAGAAAATGTTCCTATTTTTCCCGACACGTTCCGGCTCTGGCAAACGCTCGCGAGCAGCTTCTCGTCACACATTGCCGTTTTTTCCCAAAACTGCGGACAGTTCAGGAACGAATGCCACCTCGACCCATTGTGTCGGCGGAGGGTGTCGGCGCGATCCATGCATTGCCCCCGAGCGCCGAGACCGGTCCGCCCCGCCGAACCGGCAGCATCCTGAAGCAGCCGGTTCGGCCCCCGGGGGTCAGCTCATCCCGATTTCCACCGCGATCCTGATCAGGTCGGAATGGTTCTTGGCGCCGAGCTTCTGCTTGAGCAGGGACGTGGTGTTGGCGACGGTCTTGTAGGAGATACCGAGCGCCTCGGCGACCTCGACGATCTTGTCGCCTCGACCCAGCAGGCGAAGAATCTCGAGCTCCCGCGGCGTCATCTGCGAGGTCGGATTGGCCTTGATCGCCGCGCCGGAGAACGTCACCGCTTCCGCGAGCTGCGGCGAGATGAAATTGTCGCCCGCGACCACCTTGCGCACCGCCTTGAGCAGGATCCTGGGATCGTCGCCCTTGGAGACATAGCCCTGCGCCCCAAGCTCGACCGCCCGCACCACGAAGGCCGGATCGTCGTTCATGCTGAACATGATGATCTTGGCGTCGGGATCGTCCTTGCGAATGCGTCGCATCAGTTCGAAGCCGGAAACATCGGGCAGGCTGATGTCGATCACGGTGACGTCAGGCCGCTTGCTGAAATAGGCGCGATGCCCGGATCTGGCGTCGGTCGCCTCGTCGATCCGGATCGAATGGTCGGAGGCGAACAGGGTGCGACAACCGGACAGCACCACGGGATGGTCGTCGACAATCAGGACCCTGGTTGCCGGCTTGGCGGAATCTTGCATCGCAGCTCTCTTGTTTTTCGACTCATAAACCGCCGGGAACAAATGGAAAGAGCAAATCCGGCCGATGCGCGTTAGAATTGACCTAATGTGGCAACGCCTCTCATTCCGGACCCAATTGTTTCTGCCGCTCGGCATGAGCTTTCTCGCCGCGCTGATCATGGGCGGCGTGCTGTTCCAAATCTTCGCGACCGACCAACTGGCCGACGAGAACGAGCCGGGGCGGCGTTCGATCCGGACGGTTGCCGCCGCGCTCAACAACACTCTGCACGCCTCGAACAATCCGCGGCAGACGCTCGACGCCTTTGTCCATTCTTTGGACATCTCCTCCGATATCCAATTCCGCGCTGTAGAAGCGGGTCCCGCCTCCTCAGCGAAGGACGGTCTGCGCAAGCCGCATGGCGTGCCGCAATGGTTTGCCGATCTGCTCACCATTCCGGACATGGACGCGGCAGCTCCGGTCACGATCGACGGCCAGCGCGTCGGCGATCTCGTCTTCCTGCCGGACCTGTCGGCCGACCTGTTCGAGAAGTGGATCGGCTTTCTCGCGCTGACCAGCCTCGTCGCCGTGCTGATGGTGCTCACCGGCACGATTGCCTATGTTTTCGCGGGATCGGCCCTGCGCCCGCTGCAATATCTCGGCGAAGGGCTGACGCGGATGCGGCGCGGCGACTACGCAACGCCGATCCCGGTCGGAGGACCGCCGGAAATCCGGCAAAGCTGCGAGGAGGCCAATGCGCTGGCCGCGACGCTGGCGCAATTGAGCCAGGACAATCGCAACCTGCTGCACCGCCTGGTGTCGCTCCAGGATGACGAGCGGCGTGATCTCGCGCGCGAACTGCACGACGAGCTCGGCCCGCTGCTGTTCAGCATCCGCGCCGGCACGATCGCGTTGGTCGAGGCCTCGCCTCCGGCGGGAAATCTCGGCAGTCCGGCACAGGAGGTGTTGCAATCGGTCGAGGCGCTCCAGCAGACCAACCGCCGCATCCTCGACCGCTTGCGACCGCTCTACATCGAGGAATTGGGTCTGGAGACCAGTGTGCAGACGCTGCTTCGGAACTTTCGCAAGCAGGCGCCGTATATCGGCCTGACGGACACGCTCGATCCAGATCTCAACGGGATCGACGGGCCGCTGGCTCGGACCGTCTATCGCGTGATTCAGGAGGCGCTGACCAACGTGCTGCGCCATGCCGGGGCCAGCAATACCCATGTGCAGGCGACCTTCGCCGACGAGACGGTCGTCATCGAGATTTCCGACGACGGCGGCGGCATTCCCGAGGGCAACGTGTTCGGCCGTGGTCTGACCGGCATGCATGAGCGCGTGCGCGCGCTCAGCGGATCGCTGTCACTGCTGCGCGTGGACGAACGAACCTACGTACGCTGCCGCCTTCCCGCCGAACCGGCACGCGAGGCGCCGGTCACCGGCTAACACGCACAGCCGAGGTGCGTGGTCTGTCGCGCCGGCTCGCACAGCGTGGTGCGGATCTTGCCATCCGGGCTGAAGCAAAACGAGGCGCGGATGCGCAGCGCGCCGGCGACGGAATATTCGAGATCGACGCCATGGGGCGCGGGATGGATCTCCTCCAGCCCGAAACCCGCCGACGAGAAAGCGCTGAGCCGCGGCTGCCAATAGGCTTCGAGCTCGCTCCGGCCGCGATAGTGCTGCGTGCCGTTACACGTGCATTCGACCTGGGCGTCGTCCGCATAGAGGTCGAGTAGCGTCGCGAGGTCGCCCTTCCTGCAGGCATCCACCCAGTCGACGACAATTCCCATCTGGTCGAAATCGCTCACGCCGCAATCCTGTCTGCCGCGAAAAATTACTGGCGGCTTAGGACCACACTCGTGAATGTGCGCTGAATGGTAAACCCCGGGCGATACCGGGTTCCATCAGACGATCTACGGAGCCCAGCTCTGCCGCCGCCCTCTTGCCCACACGGCGAAGGCGATCAGCACGGCGCCTGCAAGCGTGAACCAGGTGATGGCGTATTGCAGGTGATCGTCCTTGAGATGCACGTCGAGCGGCCCCGGCCGCGGGATGCCGTTCTCGGGCACGGGCTGTTCGAGGTCGACATAGAACGGCGCAACCGCGCCCCAGCCCAGCGTGCTCGCGATCGCCACATGATCGCGCACGAACCAGAGCCGCTTGTCGCGGTTCTCCGCCGGGGTCAGCCAGCCCGGTGCCTCGGGGAAACGCAGATAGCCGGTGAACGCGAGTACCTGGCCCGTGACGAGCTTCTTGACCGCGCGATCCTCGACGCGGCGATCCTGCATGGTGTTTTCGACGAAGCCCGCATCGATCACGACCGTCTCACCGCTCGGCAGCCGTGCCGGCAGGAACGCCCAGGTGCCGGGGCCTGAAGCGTCCGTGCGCACGGCGGACCCGGGAGAATAGACCATCGCATCGGGCAAATGCGCATAGGTCGCGGTAAAGCTGACGCGGCGGAATTCATCGCGCGCGGGACTTAGCGCGGCCCATTGCGCCGGCGGCGGCAGCGCGACCGGCGCGTCCGCAAGACGCTCGGTGAGCGCGGCAATCAGCTCGTGCTTGGCGAGGCGGCGCTGCAATTGCCAGAGGCCGAGCGCGATGCAGACCGCGGTCAGGAAAAGCGTGAACAGCGCGAAGCCGGCCACGCGCGGCTTGCGCGCGGTCTCGTTCATTTCGCGCGGTCGACCAGCCGGCCCGGCGCCGCCTTGTGGTGGAATTGCAGCGCGATCAGCAGCGACTTCATCGCGCGCAACGGCAGCAGGGTGGTGGCGAGGATCAGCGGCAGCCACAGCACTGCATGCAGCCAATACGGTGGCTGATACTTGACTTCGACGACGAGCGCGCAGCCGACCACGATCGCGCCGGCCAGCATGATGATGAAGATCGCCGGACCGTCGCCGGAATCGATGAAGGCGTAGTCGAGGCCGCAACGGTTGCAGGAAGGCGCGAGCGTCAGGAAGCCCGCATAGAGCTTGCCCTGGCCGCAACGCGGGCATTTGCAGGCGAGCCCGCGCAGCGCGCTTTGCAGGACGGTCGTCTCGGGCTCGGATGGGCCGGCGGTGTCGTTCATGATGGCGGACTCTAGAGCATTATCGGTTCTGGTTGAATCAGAACCGAGGCTCCAGATTCTTGTTTCGACGGGTTTTCTTCACGCGAACCGGTATCCGCTTCGCTCGAAGACGCTTTACCACAATTTCCGCCAAAACCGGGACGCAAAAGCGAAAGGGCGGCCCTGCGGCCGCCCTTTCTGATCAATCCAACCGCTGCTCAGTGCGCGCCGTGGGCCATGGTCTCGGCGCCATGTCCCCACACATAGATGCAGAGGAACAGGAACAGCCAGACCACGTCGACGAAGTGCCAGTACCAGGCGGCGAACTCGAAGCCGAGATGCTGGGTCGGCGTGAAGTGGCCGGCATAGGCGCGGAACAGGCACACGAGCAGGAAGATGGTGCCGACCAGCACATGAAAACCGTGGAAGCCGGTCGCCATGAAGAAGGTCGCGCCGTAGACGTTGCCGCCGAAGGAGAATGCCGCGTGGCTGTACTCATAGGCCTGCACGCAGGTGAAGAGCGCGCCGAGCACGACGGTGAGGATCAGGCCGTATTTCAGGCCCTGGCGATCGTTCTCGAGCAGCGCATGATGGGCCCAGGTCACGGTGGTGCCGGAGGTGAGCAGGATCAGCGTGTTCAGGAGCGGCAGATGCCAGGGATCGAAGGTCTCGATGCCGTGCGGCGGCCAGGTGCCAGGCACGGCGCAGGCGCCGGCCGCGGTACCAAGACCGCAGCCGAACACCGCATCGCGGGTGGCGTGGACGGCGTCGGCCGGGAATAGCGCCGCGTTGAAATAGGCCCAGAACCAGGCGACGAAAAACATCACCTCCGAGGCGATGAACAGGATCATGCCGTAGCGGTGATGCAGCTGCACGACGCGGGTGTGGTCGCCCTTGTACTGGGCTTCCCTGATCACGTCGGCCCACCAGCTCGCCATGGTGTAGAGCACACCGACGGTGCCGACGCCGAAGATGACCGGCGCAGCCGACAACATGTGGTGCATCCAGGTGATCGCGCCGACCGCCATGATGAAGGCCGAGATGGAGCCGACGACGGGCCACGGGGATGGATCGACCAGGTGGTAGTCGTGATGCTTGGTGTGCGCCGTTGCCATGCGGTCTCTCTCCTCAATCCCGTGCCCGTCCGGCACTTATCCCCTTATTCCGACCCCCCGGGCGCGAGCCCGGCGATCAGAAATTTCCCTTGCGTTTGTCGTCGTCGCCGGATGCGAGCGGCTTCACCACCGGATCGCGCACCGGATAGAAAGTGTAGGACAGCGTGATCGTGTTCAGCCCGTCGTTCTCGTGGTCGTCGGCGATCGACGGATCGACGTAGAACACGACAGGCATCTCGCGCTTCTCGCCGGGCGCCATGGTCTGCTCGGTGAAGCAGAAGCAGTTGATCTTCTGGAAATAGGATCCGACCGTCAGCGGCGCGACATTGTAGGCGGCCTGGCCCGCGGTGGTCCGCGCGGCCTGGTTGGTCACGGTGTAAAAGACAGTCACGACCTGACCGATATTAACCTCGATCTCGCTCTGCTCCGGCTCGAACTTCCAGGGCAGGCCGGGCGCGACATTGGAATCGAACCGCACCGCGATCTTTCGTGCGATCGGGCCGCTAGCCGGCGCCGAGATCGCGACCTGGGTGGTGCCGTTGAAGCCGGTGGCGCGGCAGAACCAGTTGTAGAACGGCACCGCCGCGTAGGAGGCACCGACCATCAGCGCGACCACGCCGCCGCAGATCGAGGCAACCAGCACGTCGCGGCCGACACCCTTGAAAGGCCCACGCCCTTTGCTGGCCGTCCGGCTCTGATCCCGCGATATGGTGGGCTCTCGATCCATCTTCCCTACATCGGCCGGACGAGCACGGCCGGTCCCTTGACCATGGTCACGGCGAAGAACAACACCACGAGCACGCCGAGCGCGAGCGCAATCGCGATCGAACGCTGACGACGGCTCTTCTTCTGCGCCTCGGTGAGGACGATTCCATCTATCTCAGGTTTGTCGGCCATTGCTGCGATCATGCGCCCCCTGCCATCGGAGCAAGCGCGCGGAACACGACCTCGGCCAGCAAGGTCGCAAACAGCGCGAACAGATAAAGGATGGAGAAAGCAAACAGCTTGCGGGTCGCACGCAGCGATTGGCTGCGCTCGCGGCGGATATAGACGTTGATGGCGAGTACCAGCATGCCGGCGCCGAGGATCAGCGAGACGATGCCGTAGATGGCGTCGAAATAGCCGAGCGCCCAGGGCGCAGCGGCGACCGCGATCAGCACGATGGTGTAGAGCAGGATCTGAAGACGCGTCGCGTCGGGACCGGCGACGTTGGGCAGCATCGGAATGCCGGCGCGCGCGTAATCGTCGGAGCGGAACAGCGCCAGCGCCCAGAAGTGCGGCGGCGTCCAGAAGAAGATGATGGCGAACAGCAGCAGCGGCTCGACGTCGACCGTGCCTGTGACCGCGGCCCAGGCCACCACCGGCGGCAGCGCTCCGGCGGCCCCGCCGATCACGATGTTCTGCGCGGTCCAGCGCTTCAGCAGAAGCGTGTAGATCACGACGTAGAAGAAGATGGTGAAGGCGAGCAGCGCGCCCGCGATCCAGTTGACGAGGATGCCGAGCGTCATCACCGAGAAGAAGGCGAGCGTCATGCCGAACGTCATCGCCTCGGGACGGGTGATGCGGCCGCGCGGAATCGGCCGGTTCGCCGTGCGCGACATCTTGGCGTCGATGTCGCCTTCGAGCGCCATATTGAGCGCTCCGGAGGCGCCGGCGCCGACGGCGATGCAGAGCAGCGCGGTGATGGCCAGCACCGGGTGGAAATGCCCGGGCGCCATCGCCATTCCGACCAGCGCGGTGAAGATCACCAGCGACATCACCCGCGGCTTCAGGAGCGCGATGTAGTCGCCCACCTCCGCTTCGGAGATGCGGGGATTGATGTCGATGGCGTTGTGGTCGAGGACGGACACTGGATTGACTCGCTTCGTTGTAGAGCCGCGGCGCCCGTCACGGGCGCCGCGAGCTTTGGCTTACTGCACGCGGGGCAGCACTTCGAACTGGTGGAAGGGCGGCGGCGAGGGCAGCGTCCACTCCAGCGTGGTCGCACCTGCACCCCACGGATTGTCGCCAGCCGGCACCTTCTTCGCGAAGGCGTCGATCACGCAGTAGAGGAAGATCAGCACGCCGAAGCCGGAGATGTAGGAGCCGAGCGACGAGATCAGGTTCCAGCCCGCGAACGCGTCGGGATAGTCGACATAGCGGCGCGGCATGCCCGACAGGCCGAGGAAGTGCTGCGGGAAGAACACCAGATTGACGCCGATGAAGGTGACCCAGAAGTGCGCCTTCGCCAGCGTCTCGTTGTACATGTAGCCCGACATCTTCGGGAACCAGTAGTACCAGCCGGCAAAGATCCCGAACACGGCACCGAGCGACAGCACGTAGTGGAAGTGCGCGACGACGTAGTAGGTCTCCTGGAGCACGCGGTCGACGCCGGCATTCGCCAGCACGACGCCGGTGACGCCACCGACGGTGAACAGGAAGATGAATCCCACCGCCCAGATCATCGGCGCGCGAAACTCGATCGAGCCGCCCCACATCGTGGCGATCCACGAAAATATCTTCACGCCGGTCGGAACCGCGATGACCATCGTCGCGGCGACGAAATAGGCCTGCGTCGCCGAGGACATGCCGACGGTGTACATATGGTGCGCCCACACCACGAAGCCGATGCCGCCGATCGCGACCATGGCGTAGGCCATGCCGAGATAGCCGAACACGGGCTTGCGCGAGAAGGTCGAGACGATCTGGCTGACCATGCCGAAGGCAGGCAGGATCAGGATGTACACTTCGGGGTGACCGAAGAACCAGAACAGATGCTGGAACAGCACGGGGTCGCCGCCGCCTTCGGGCGCGAAGAAGGCGGTGCCGAAATTGCGGTCGGTGAGCAGCATGGTGATGGCACCGGCGAGCACCGGCAGCGACAGCAGCAGCAGGAACACCGTCACCAGGATCGACCATACGAACAGCGGCATCTTGTGCAGGGTCATGCCCGGCGCGCGCATATTGAAGATGGTGGTGATGAAGTTGATGGCGCCGAGGATCGACGAGGCGCCAGCCAGATGCAGCGACAGGATCGCGAAGTCGACGGCCGGGCCCGGATGACCCGAGCTCGACAGCGGCACATACATGGTCCAGCCGGCGCCGACACCGTTGGCGCCCGGCTCACCCTCGACGAAGGTCGACATCAGCAGCAGCGCGAAGGAGGCCGGCAGCAGCCAGAACGAGATGTTGTTCATGCGCGGGAACGCCATGTCAGGCGCGCCGATCATCAGCGGCACGAACCAGTTGCCGAAGCCGCCGATCATCGCCGGCATGACCATGAAGAAGATCATGATCAGGCCGTGGGAGGTCACGAACACATTGTAGGTGTGCGTCTCGTGGAAGATCTGCACGCCCGGATACATCAGCTCGGCACGGATCGCGATCGACATCGCGGCACCGATGACGCCGGCGATGACCGCGAAGATCAGGTACATCGTGCCGATGTCCTTGTGGTTGGTCGAATAGACGTAGCGCCGCCATCCGGTCGGATGGGCGTGCTCGTCATGTCCGTGGTCTTGCGCGTGATCGCCGTGTGCCGCTGCGCTCGTTGCCATTTTCAAATCCTGCCTTGCGTCCCGATCGGACCTCTGGAGGTCCCGCCCTTATGTCGCTTTCAGTTCCCTCGGACCCTTCGCCCGGCGCTTACTGCGTCGGGCCGGCCGTGGAGGCGTAGGTGCTGGCGCCGCCGCTCGCATATTTCTTCTTCGCCGTCTCAACCCAGGAGGCGAACTCCTGGTCGCTCACCACGCGTATGGCGATCGGCATGAAGGCGTGGTCCTTGCCGCACAATTCCGAGCACTGGCCGTAAAACATGCCGGTCTTGGTGGCCTTGAACCAGGTCTCGTTCAGCCGGCCCGGAATGGCGTCGATCTTGACGCCAAAGGCCGGCAGCGCAAAGGCATGAATCACGTCGGCCCCGGTCACCTGGACCCGGACCACTTTGTTGACGGGGACCACCATCTCGTTGTCGACGCCGAGCAGCCGCGGCTGCTTGTCCTGCGCCATCAGCGAGTCGAACTCGAACTTGCCGTTGTCGGGATAGGCGTAGGACCAGTACCACTGCTTGCCGGTGGCCTTGATGGTCAGGTCCGCTTTCGGCACGTCGAGCTCGAGGAACAGGAGACGGAACGACGGCACCGAGATACCGACCAGGATCAGCACCGGAACGAGCGTCCACGCCACCTCGATCAGCGTGTTGTGCGTGGTCCGCGACGGCACCGGATTGGCCCTCGCGTTGAACTTGACGACCACGATCACGAGCAGCGCCAGAACGAACAGCGTGATCACCGTGATCAGCACGAACAGGAAATTGTGGAACCAGACGATATTGTCCATCACCGGGGAACCGGACTGCTGCAGCGTCCACTCCCATGGCGCCGGTTGCCCGAGCTCGGCGAATGCCGCACCGCCCGTCGCCAGCGTCAGACCCGCCACGGCCAATCCCAGCAAGTGCCGGCCCACCGGGCCCATCGACATCTTCATGCCGTTCGCGCTCCCCTAACGAAATCACCCCAAGTGCATCCCCCTATTTCCGGGAAACGCTTTATTCGATCCGCCCGTCTGACAAACCGCCGCGCAAGAATACCTCTAAGAGGAATTGGGCCAGATCGCTAGAACGCCGAAATCAAGCCTCTCAAACCATAATTCTTGATCTATCGCAATGCAGTCTTGAGCCTTGTCTGTCCGCGATCACCCGCAAGATATTTCCTAGTAACATCAGACAAAAATGCCGTTTCCCGGGGTGCTGCGGCTTGACAGCGGAATTGCCCGCGGTAGGCACTGGCAGACAGCCGCACAGGAACCTGATTCGTGCGGGCGACGGCGGCCGTGGCGGCGTGGAATTTGCTTGCGAATGGCCTTCAAGACGCCGTCATTCCCGTATCAGTCCGCCAGCGAGCGACCCAGGCGAGCAGAGGGACCGACCCGATGGGGTTTTCGAGAGGCATGGCAAGGCGGGCTAAAAGGCAGGCTAGCGGCCTCACGATGTTGGCTGCCCTGCTGGCGGCGGTCGTCCTGGCGCTCCCAGGCTTTTTCTTACCAAGTCTCGCCCATGCGCAGGGCGCGGTACGCTCCGTCCATGGCGACTGGCAGATCCGCTGCGACACTCCGCCGGGCGCCCAGTCCGAGCAGTGCGCCCTGATCCAGAGCGTGGTGGCCGAAGACCGCTCCAACGCCGGTCTGACCGTGATCGTGCTCAAGACCGCCGACCAGAAGAGCCGCCTGATGCGGGTGGTCGCCCCCCTCGGCGTGCTTTTGCCCTCCGGCCTCGGCCTCAAGCTCGACAACCAGGACGTCGGCCGCGCCGGCTTCGTCCGCTGCCTGCCCAATGGCTGCGTCGCTGAGGTCGTCATGGACGACAAGCTGCTCGGCCAGCTCCGCACCGCCAAGACCGCGACCTTCATCATCTTCGAGACCCCGGAGGAAGGCATCGGCTTCCCCCTCAGCCTGAACGGGCTCGGCGAGGGGTATGACAAGCTGCCGTAGGCTTTTGTTCTTCGCAGCCTCGGGTTTCGCCTCCTCGACATCGCCTGCCTTGCATTGCCGTCCTATAAACTATAGTTTATAGACTCGGGGAGGCGCCGGTGCGTATTCTCAAGACTAAGACGCTTGCGCGCTTTGCCCGTCAGAACCGCATCCCGGATGCGAGCCTGATAATGGCAATTGAGCGCGCTACGCGCGGCTTGATTGATGCCGATCTTGGCGGCCGGATCATCAAACAACGCGTTGCACGGCCGGGCGAAGGCAAGCGAGGGGGTTTTCGGCTTCTTATCGGATTTGGATCAGAACGCTCGGTGTTCCTGTTCGGCTTTGCCAAGAGCGAGCGAGAAAATATCGATGACACCGAACTGACGACCTTGCGTGAGATTGCTGCTTCGTTCCTGACCGCCAGCGACGCCAAGATCGGGCAAGCTCTGAGAGATGGAACTTTGATTGAGGTGCAAGATGGCGACGAAACCGCGAAAGGCTAAAGCGAAGCCCAGCCGGCTTGCGAGAGAGCTGCTGGAGACGGCGCAGGACATGCGTGCGAGCGGCCTGCTGACGAAGTCTGCTCACGAGAAGATTACGATGCGCCATAAGGCCGACATTCCGGTAGCGGCCACCACTCCTATGTCCGGACCGGCGATCAAGGCCCTGAGGGAGGAAGCCAATCTCAGCCAGGCCGTCTTTGCCCAGCTCCTCAATCTGACGGTTGGCTATGTCTCCCAGCTCGAGCGCGGTGCGAAGCGCCCGACGGGTGCGACGCTTACCTTGCTAAATGTCATACAACGGAAGGGAATTGAGGTCGTCCTCTGAGAGGTCCCATGCCTCTCGGAAGAGCCTGAGCGGCGTCAGGCGTCGATCACACGCCAACCCTATCGTTTCCGTAATGTGACGGCCAAGCCCCTCGCGGAACCGCCGGGAAACCATTATCTTGCCCCACATCCCCCGATAATGGACGGACGCATGACCAACCCTGCCACAACCTCCCTGCTCGACCGCGCCAATCTCGACCGCGATCAGGTTCGCAATGAGCTCGCGCGCGGGCTTGCCGGTGCCGACGACGGCGAATTGTTCCTGGAATACAGCCAGACCGAAGCGCTGATGTTCGACAATGGGCGGCTGAAGCAGGCAACCTACGACACTTCGCAGGGTTTTGGCCTGCGCGCCGTCAAGGACGACGCGGTCGGCTACGCCCATTCCTCCGACGTGTCGCTGCCGGCGCTGATTCGCGCTGCGGACGCGGTCGCGGCCGTGCGCGGCGGTTATTCCGGCAGCTTCGCTGCGCCTCCCCCGCGCACCAATGTGCGGCTCTACGCCGACGACAATCCGCTCGATGCCCCCGGCTTCGAGACCAAAGTCAAACTGCTCGCCGAGATCGACGCCTATCTGCGCGACAAGGATCCGCGGGTGCGGCAGGTCAGCGTCAGCCTGGGTGCGACCTGGCAGGTGGTCGAGATCCTGCGGCCCGACGGCGAGAGCTATCGCGACATCCGCCCGCTGGTGCGCGTCAATGTCTCCGTGGTCGCCGGCCAGGGCGACCGCCAGGAGAGCGGCAGCAAGGGTTATGGCGGCCGCGCCGGCTACGCCGAGTTCATCGAAAGCAAGAACTGGCGCGACGCCGCCGACGGCGCGCTGCGCGAGGCGCTGGTCAATCTGGAATCGATTCCCGCCCCCGCCGGCGAGATGGACGTCGTGCTCGGGGCCGGCTGGCCCGGCGTGATGCTGCATGAAGCGGTCGGCCATGGGCTGGAAGGCGACTTCAACCGCAAGAAGACGTCTGCGTTTGCAGGCCTGATGGGCCAGCAGGTCGCGGCCAAGGGCGTTACCGTGGTCGACGACGGCACCATTGCCTCGCGCCGCGGCTCGCTGTCGATCGACGACGAGGGCACGCCGACCAACCGCACCGTGCTGATCGAGGACGGCGTTCTGGTCGGCTACATGCAGGACCGCCAGAACGCGCGCCTGATGAACATGAAGCCGACCGGCAACGGCCGCCGCCAGGGCTACGCCCATGTGCCGATGCCGCGCATGACCAACACCTACATGCTCGCGGGCGACCGCGATCCGGCTGAGATCCTCGCCTCGGTGAAGAACGGGGTCTTCGCCGCGAATTTCGGCGGCGGCCAGGTCGACATCACCTCGGGCAAATACGTGTTTCAGTGCACCGAGGCCTACAAGATCGAGAATGGCAAGTTAGGTGCGCCCTTGAAGGGCGCCATGCTGATCGGCAACGGGCCGACCGACCTGCATCGCATTCGCATGATCGGGAACGACCTCGCGCTCGATACCGGCATCGGCACCTGTGGCAAGAACGGCCAGGGCGTGCCGGTCGGCGTCGGCCAGCCGTCGCTGCTGATGGAACGCATTACGGTGGGTGGAACGGGCGGATGAGTGTCGAGAAGATAACTGTCACCACCAAGCGGAAGAGCAGCGGCTGGGGCGGCCAGCTCGTGCAGCTCGCCGGCATCGTCGCCGCGGTGTTCATCGCCAAGGGTGCGCTGGCCGAGCCGTTCTACGTGCCGTCGGGCTCGATGGAGCCGACGCTGCTGATCGGCGACGCATTGATCGCCTCGAAATTCCCCTACGGCTACGGCACCTCGTCGCTGCCGATCCAGATCAACCTGCCCGAGAGCGGCCGTGTCTTCGCGGAAACGCCGAAGCAAGGCGACGTCGTCGTCTTTCGCTGGCCCGGCGACCGCTCGCAGGCCTGGGTCAAGCGCGTCGTGGGTCTGCCCGGCGACCGCATCCAGCTGCGGCAGGGCCAGCTCTTCATCAACGACCGCCCCGCCGAGCTGAAGCCCGACGGCGTTGGCGCTGCCGAGGACGACAATGGCGGCAGCGAGCCCGCCTATCGCTATGTCGAGACACTGCCGAACGGCGTCTCGCATCTGATCTTCAAGATGCGCGACAACGGTCCGCTCGACAATACGCAGGAAGTGACGGTGCCATCAGGCCATCTCTTCGTGCTCGGCGACAACCGCGACAACTCCGCCGACAGCCGCGTGCCCTTGCGCTCCGGCGGCGTCGGCCTGTTGCCGATCGACAATCTGGTCGGCCGCGCGGATGCCGTGCTCGGATCCTGGGATCTCGGTATCCGCGGCCAGCCGGTGTGGACCTGGCTGTCCGGATTTCGCATGGCGCGGTTTTTCACCGCCGTGCATTGAGGCTCCCCTCATGGTGAGGAGCGCGTCTTCGCGCGTCTCGAACCATGAGGTCCGCGGCCCATCCTTCGAGACGCCGCGCAAGAGCGCGGCTCCTCAGGATGAGGGTGACGATTGCGGAGACATCCCATGACCTTCGACGACGTCAGAAAATTCGCGCTGACGTGGCCGGAGGTCGAGGACGGCACTTCCTACGGCACGCCGGCGCTGAAAGTGCGCAAGAAGATGCTGGTGCGGCTGAAGGAGGACGGCGACAGTCTGGTGATGCCGGACGTGCCGATCGACGAACGCGCGATGCTGGTCGAGAGCCAGCCCAAGATTTTCTATGTCACCGATCACTACGCCGATTATCCGATCGTGCTGATCCGCCTGTCCAGGGCCAGGCGCGCAATCGTCGAGCCGTTGTTGCGGCGGCGCTGGCGCGCATTGGCATCGAAAGCGGCACGCGCCGCGTTCGATGCCGGCCCGTAAGTGATGGCCGCCGATGGATCGCGACCGCTTCCTCGCACTTGCGCTGCTCAATCCGGTCAACGTCGCGATTATCGACGAGCTCCATCGGTTCGCCCTGCCGGATGCATGGCTGGTCTCGGGATGTCTGGTGCAGACGGCGTGGAACGTCCTCACCGGTCGAACCGTCGATTACGGCATCGCCGATTGCGACGTGTTCTATTTCGATCCTGATACCTCATGGGAGGCGGAGGATGCGGTGATCCGCGCGCCGCATGCGCGGCTCGGTCATCTCGGCGTCAAGATCGAGGCCCGCAACCAGGCGCGCGTGCATCTGTGGTACCCCGACAAGCACGGCCTGCCCTATCCGCCCCTGACGCGCGCGACCGATGGCATCGACCGCTTCCTCACGCAGAACACACAAGTGGGCGTGAGGCGCGCAGGTGACCGCTACGAGGTCTACGCACCGCACGGCTTCGATGACATTGCAGGGCTGATCGCGCGGCCCAACCTAACTCGGAATTTTTCCGCAGCGAATTACGCGGCGAAGACGGAGCGATGGAAGACGCTGTGGCCGGAGATCACGGTAATCGCGACCGAGTGGGATGCCGTAGGGTGGATTTTAGTTAGCGAAGCGTAATCCACCTCTTTCGCGTCCGCGAAGACAAACAGTGGTGGGTTGCTACGCTAACCCACCCTAGCTTGATCCGCTACCGCACCACTCCCGACGTAAACCCCGCTTTCCGGCGCGGCGGCTTGATTTCCTTTTTCAGGAAGCAGCGCGCTTCGCGTCCGGTGTAGCCGGGGCGCGCATAGGTGAAGGCGCGGCATTTGTTGTCGGCGGTGCAGGCGGCCTTGCAGGCCTCTTCGCCTTCGCCGTCCTTGATCTCGAAATTGCGCAAATCGCCGCCGGGGCGGTCTATCGAGGTCTCCACCCCTTCGACACGAGGCTCGATCACGCCGGCGCCGCGCACACCGGAGATGCAGCAGCTTCCCGGCACGCGCGCAGGCACCGCGTTCTTCAGCCAGCACACCGCCGAGCCGCCTTCGACATCGGGATAGCTGAAGCTCCAGGACCGGCAACGGCGGTCGCGTTCGCACAGCAGCGCGCAATCCTCGGGATCGCCCGACGTGACCGGGGTGCTGAAATAGTCTCCGCCAGGCCGATCGAACGCCGTCTGGGCGCGCGCAGGCCAGCTCGCAAACACGAGCCAAAGCAGCGCGGCGCATGCCACGACGCTTGCCAGGACGCTTGCCATGACGGCCAGGCGGCCCTTCCCCATCGGAACAGCTTTCGAGTTATTGACGACGCTCAGGTTTTCAGCCGGTCATTTGATCGCCGCAAACCTGTATGGGCGATGAACGGCTCGGGTCCCGATCGTTGGCCCCTGGGTCTAGAACGCATATTCCGCGTAGGCCGGTTCCACCGAGCCGTTCCAGGGACCGTTGAACTTGTCGAGCATCTCCTCGGCCGGCGTGCGGCCGGAATCGATGATGCGATCGAGCGGCTCCAGATGCCGGGTTTCGTCGCGGCCGAGCTGGTCGATCCGGCCGCGCCGGCGCAGGCCGGCATGTGCCAGAACGAGGCACTCCTTGGCGATCTCGAACAGATAGCGGTCCTTGATCCGCGACTTGAAGCCGAAGCGCGGCACGTCGTCGCGCAGGGCCTGACGCTCATGCGCGCTCCAGTGCTTCACCAGGTCCCAGGCGGCATCGAGCGACACATCATCGTAGAGCAGCCCGGCCCAGAACGCCGATAGCGCCGGCAGACGGCCCCACGGGCCACCGTCGGAGCCGCGCATCTCGAGATAGCGCTTGAGCCGCACCTCCGGGAAAATCGTCGAAAGATGGTTGGCCCAGTCCGACAGCGTCGGACGTTCGCCGGGCAAATTGTTGTTGCGTCCATCGAAGAAGGCGCTGAACGAGGAGCCCGAGACGTCGATGTAATCCTCGCCGCGCTTGACGAAGTACATGGGCACGTCGAGCGCGTAGTCGACATAGCGCTCGAAGCCCATGCCGTCCTCGAATGCCCACGGCATCATGCCGGCGCGCGCATTGTCGGTGTCGCGCCAGATCTCGGACCGGAAGGAGAGGAAGCCGTTCGGCTTGCCCTCGGTAAACGGCGAATTGGCGAACAAAGCGGTTGCGACCGGCTGGAGCGCGAGCGAGACACGCAGCTTCTTGACCATGTCGGCTTCGGAGGAGAAGTCGAGATTGGTCTGCACCGTGCAGGTCCGGTACATCATGTCGAGGCCGTACTGGCCGACCTTCGGCATGTAATTGGTCATGATCTTGTAGCGGCCCTTGGGCATCACCGGGATGTCGGCGCGCGACCAGGACGGCGTCATGCCGAGCCCGAGGAAGCCGATGCCGAGCGGCGTTGCGATCTCGCGCACCTGCGCCAGATGCGCCATCAGCTCGCTCTGGGTCTGGTGCACGTTCTCGACTGGCGCACCGGAGAGCTCGAACTGTCCGCCGGGCTCGAGCGAGATCGCGCCGCCACCGGTGACGTCGTAGAGGCCGATGATGTTGCCCTTCTCCATGATCGGCTCCCAGCCGAGCAGGAGTTTCATGCCTTCGAGCAGCGCACCGATACCGCGCGCGCCTTCGTAGGGCACCGGACGGTGGCCTTCGAGCGTGAACGGCGTCTTCTCGTGCTCGGTGCCCATGCGGAATTCGGACGGGTCCTTGCAGCCAGCCTCGAACCACGCGACGAGTTCGTCGCGCGATTGCAGAGGCGTCATATCGATCTGGTCTCGCGCCATATCAAACTCTAATCAAAAGCGCTTCGACCGAACGCGCGTGGGTGACAGTGATGGTCCGCGAACCCACCGGTTGCACGGACGAGCTGGTTTGCCGCGCGATCATCGCAACGGCGTGGTTTCGTTGACGTGGGCAGGCGGCAGTTTCATTTCGCCGCATGAGCAGCCCAGGCGGTCGAGCAGACCGCTGAGCTTGACGGCATCCGCATCGGACAGTTTCGAACCGACATATTTCTCGATTGCGGCCGAATAGGCGCCCCACATTCGCTTCTGCAATTCGCGGCCGGCTTCCGTGATCTCCACGAACTGGCCGCGCTTGTCGATCTTGCATTCACGCCGCGAGGCGAGGCCTTCG
This sequence comes from Bradyrhizobium nivariense, assembly GCF_029846715.1. Lineage (GTDB taxonomy): Bacteria > Pseudomonadota > Alphaproteobacteria > Rhizobiales > Xanthobacteraceae > Bradyrhizobium. The sequence goes on along the minus strand of NZ_JARVWW010000009.1, from coordinate 33,036 downwards.
TCGACCAGGCGGTCGATCAGCCGCGATGTCGAATATTGCGGGATCAGCATCTGCCGTTCGAGTTCGACCGGCCGGAGCTCGCCCGAGGGCGCCCGTGACAGTTCGAGCAGCGCGTCATACCATGCCAGCGGCGGGAAGCCGGCCTTCTTCAGGTCCTGCTCGACGCAATCGAGCACGCGGCTCTGCACCCGCATCAAGCGTATCCAGGCGGAAGTCGCCTCGGTCGATGGTTTGCGTTTCATGGTCCCGCTCAAGCTCGTCGCCCGTCTCTTACCCCATTCGATGCACCTGCATCAATCTTGACTATTTCAAGCAGATGCATGTAGTCGTTCTTTCGCCTGAACCAAGCGTCAAGAGGAGGAAATTCCATGAAACTGTACTATTCGCCCGGTGCCTGCTCGCTGTCCCCCCATATCGCGCTCCTGGAAGCCGGCCTGCCCTATGAGCTGGTCAAGGTCGATATCCGGGCCAAGAAGCTCGAAAATGGTGAGGATTATCTGAAGCTGAACCCCAAGGGCCAGGTCCCTGCGCTGCGCCTCGATAGCGGAGAGATCGTGACCGAAGGCCCGGTGATTGTCCAGATGATCGCCGATCAGGCCTCGGCCAAGGGGCTGGCGCCGGCCCGTGACAGCGCCGAGCGCTACAAGCTCCTGGAGTGGCTGAACTTCCTCACCTCGGAGGTGCACAAGAGCTTTGGTCCACTGTTCGCGCCGGCTCTGAACGACGAGGCCAAGGCCTTCTTCAAGGACCGCGTCATGGGCAAGCTGAAATACATCGACAGCCAGCTCGCCGGCCGCGACTACCTCATGGGCAAGCAGTTCACGGTGGCTGACGGCTATCTCTTCACGATGCTGATCTGGGGCGACCGGATGAAGTTCGACCTCTCGGCGATGCCGAACCTTGCCGCGTACAAGACCCGCGTCGCGGCGCGGCCACAGGTGCAGGAAGCGCTCAAGAAGGAGGGGCTGATCCAGGCCGCCTGAGACGCGACGGCGATCAATCTCCAAAGGGCCGGGTCCATGATCCGGCCCTTTTTGCTGCCGCAGGACCACGCAACGCGAAACCGGTCCGCCGGATCATCGTACCTCGCGTTAGACTTATGAACGACTGTTCGCCAAACGTAAGTGGTGCTGTCTTGTTACCACCCGTGAAGCGGGCGATTTTGAGGGAATTGATTGAAGAATTCGGACTCGCATCGGAGTTGAACTTGACGATTGCCTTCGTCCTGATCGTTGCAAGCGCGTTGGTGGGAATAGCGACCGGTTACGTTTTCAGGATCTGGGCGCTGGTCGTGATTTCGCCGTTGATCGCGATTGTCGCGGCGATAGTTCTTCGCGTTTACGAGTTCGGGATGACGGCGGGCGTGATCGTCATTGCCGGCTGCCTCGCCGTCTGCCAGCTCGCCTATCTCGCGACAGCCTATGTGCTGCACACGCGTGACGCCTCATCCCATGACGAAATCGACGGCGAGCCAGGCGAGACAAGCGAGCAGAAAATCCGCCGCCAGCACAAGTAAAGCCACAACGGCCCAAAGCAACGGCCCCTTGCGGCGCAGGCGCGCCGGCTTCTGTTTCGGCAACAGGCGGCCGGTTGCGGATGCAACAGCATATTTCGCGGCGAGATCGCGACCAAGCGCGGTCTTCCGCAGCACCAGAGAGTTCATCAAGGACACTTTCTTATTTCGTCTTCAACTTGCCGATGGATCGGCAAGCGTCCCGACCGGTTTCATGACCCTGACCCGGAGCAAGACTAGTGCCAGGGCCGAGCAAAAGAACGGCGCCGCTTTGACGCGCCTATGACAATTGCGCGACATCGGCAGCGGGACTCTGGCACGGTTCCTACGCGAATTCTGTGACCGGTTCCACAAGCTGGGAACAGTTTGACGCAACCGTGATGAGGCTGGGACCCTGAATCGGAAAGGCCGGATCGATGATCCGGCCCTCGTTGTTTCACGATCTCGATGCCTAAAGCGCGATGAGATCAGGATGAATCATCATCGCGCTTTAGGTTGTTGTTTGAGCATGATCTTTTCGGAAAACCGCTTCGCACTTTTCCGGATCATGCTTTAGCCCGGATGGAGCGCAGCATAGTCCGGGGTCTCTACGCGGGTGGGTCGGATTTCGCCTCGCTCCTGCAGGCTACGGTGGCGACTCAGGCCGCGGCCTTCTTCGGGGCGAAGCGGCCGTAGAAGGTTTCTCCCTTCGCGGCCATCTCCTCGAGAAGTTTCGGCGGGGTGAAGCGCGAGCCGTATTTCGCCTCCAGCTTGTGGCAAAGCTCGACGAACTTCTTCGTGCCCATGAAGTCGATGTAGGACAGCGTTCCACCGGTGAACGGCGCGAAGCCGAAGCCGAGGATCGAGCCGACATCCGCCTCGCGCGGATCGGTGATGACGTGGTCCTCCACCGTGCGCGCGGCTTCCACCGCCTGCACCACCAGGAAGCGCTGCTTCAGCTCCTCGACGTCGAGGGTATCGGGATCGAGCTGCTTGGGCTGCAGCGCGGACAGGCCTGGCCACAGGCTCTTCTGACCCTTGCCCTTCTCAGGGTAATCGTAGAAGCCCTTGCTGTTCTTGCGGCCCAGACGGCCCTGCTTCTCGACCATCTCCACCATCAGCTTCTTCTGATCGGGATTGATGGCGTTGGGGCCGAGATCGGCTTCCGTCGCCTTCATGATCTTGAGGCCGAGGTCGAGCGCGACTTCATCGGACAGCGAGAGCGGGCCGACCGGCATGCCGGCCATCTTGGCGCAGTTCTCGATCATCGCCGGAGGTACGCCTTCCAAAAACATCTCGTTGCCTTCGGCGACGTAGCGGCCGACGCAGCGGTTGGCGAAGAAGCCGCGGCTGTCATTGACGACGATCGGCGTCTTGCCGATCTGCCGGACGTAGTCGAGTGCGGTCGCGAGCGCGAGATCGCCGGTGTTCTTGCCCTGGATGATCTCGACCAGCATCATCTTTTCGACCGGCGAGAAGAAGTGGATGCCGACGAACCTGCCCTGGTCCTTGAAGGATTCCGCCAGCGAGGTGATCGGAAGCGTCGAAGTATTGGACGCGAAGATCACGTCCGGCTTCATATGCTCCTGCGCCTTGGCAAAGGTCTCAGCCTTGACCTTGCGGTCCTCGAACACGGCTTCGATGACGAGATCGACGTCCTTCAGTGCGGAATAGTCCGCGGTCGGCGTGATGCGGGCGAGCAGGGCTTCTGCGTCGCCGGGCTTGGCACGGCCCTTCTTGATCTGCTCCTCGATCACCTTCTGCGCATGCGCCTTGCCCTTGTCGGCGCTCTCCTGGTCGCGATCGATCAGGACGACGTCGAGGCCGGCACGGGCCGAGACATAGCCGACGCTCGCGCCCATGAAGCCGGCGCCGATCACGGCGATCTTCCTCACCTTGGTCGGCGGCACATCCTTCGGACGGCGCGCGCCCTTGTTGAGCTCCTGCATCGACAGGAACAGGCTGCGGATCATCGCAGCCGCTTCCTTCGAACGCAGCACCGAGGTGAAGTAGCGTGACTCGACGCGCAGTGCGGCGTCGATCGGCAGCTGCAGGCCCTCATAGACGCAGCTCATGATCGCGCGCGCGGCCGGATAATTGTCGTAGGTCTCGCGGCGATAGATCGCGTTGCCGGCCGGGAACATCATCATGCCGGCCTTGGAGAACACCGGACCGCCGGGGAGCTTGAAGCCCTTCTCGTCCCAGGGCGCGACGGCCTTGCCGCCGCCCTTGATCCAGTCCTTTGCCGCCTTGACGAGATCGGCGGCGGGAACGATGGCGTGGATCAGATTCAGCGCCTTGGCTTTCTCGACCGTGACCGGATCGCCCTTGAGCAGGATCGTCATCGCGTCCTGCGGCGGCACCAGGCGCGGCACGCGCTGCGTGCCGCCGGCGCCCGGGAACAGGCCGACCTTGACCTCGGGCAGGCCGAGGCGCGTCTTGGGATTTTCCGCCGCCACGCGATAGTGGCAGCACAGCGTGATCTCGAAACCGCCGCCGAGCGCAAGGCCGTTGATCGCCGCCGCCCACGGCTTGCCGGAGGTCTCGATGGAGCGCAGCACCAGCGAGAAACGCCGGCTCTGCTCGAACAGCATCTGGTTCGCGGCGGTCTCGCCCTGCTCCCCAAACACTTTTGCGTAGGCCTGGTTCATGCCCTCGAGCATGGACAGGTCCGCGCCGGCGCAGAACGCCTCCTTGGCAGAGGTGATGACGACACCCTTCACGGCGGCGTCGGCCGTGGTTTCCTTGACGATCGCGTCGAGCTCGCTGGTCGAGGTCTCGTCGAGCACGTTCATCGAACGGCCCGGGATGTCCCAGGTCACGAGCGCGATGCCGTCGGAATCGGTCTCAACCTTGAAATTCTTGTAAGCCATGCTGGTTGCTCCCTACCCTTAGACGCGTTCGATGATGGTCGCGGTGCCCATGCCGCCGCCGATGCACAGCGTCACCAGCGCGGTCGCCTTGTCGGTGCGCTCGAGCTCGTCGAGCACGGTACCGAGGATCATCGCACCGGTCGCGCCGAGCGGATGGCCGAGCGCGATCGCACCGCCATTGACGTTGATCCTGGCGTTGTCGATGTCGAAGGCCTGGATGTAGCGCAGCACGACGGAGGCAAAGGCCTCGTTGAGCTCGAACAGGTCGATGTCCGACTTCTTCATGCCGGAGCGCGCAAACAGCTTTTCGGTGACGTCGACCGGGCCGGTCAGCATCATCGCGGGTTCGGAGCCGACATTGGCGAAGGCGCGGATTCTTGCACGCGGCTTCAGGCCGTACTTGCTGCCGGCGTCCTTGCTGCCGAGCAGGACTGCGCCGGCACCATCGACGATGCCCGACGAATTGCCGGCGTGGTGCACGTAGTTGACGCGCTCGATCTCGGGATGCGACTGCACCGCGACGCCGTCGAAGCCGCCCATCTGCGCCATCATCGTGAACGCCGGCTGCAGCTGCGCCAGCGACTGCATCGTCGTCGAGGGACGCATGTGCTCGTCCTTGGCCAGAATGGTGAGGCCGTTGATGTCCTTCACCGCGACGATCGACTTGTCGAAGCGGCCTTCATCCCAGGACTTCGCCGCGCGCTGCTGGCTCTGCACCGCATAGGCATCGACGTCGTCGCGCGAGAAGCCGTATTTGGTCGCGATCAGATCGGCCGAGACGCCCTGCGGCATGAAATAGGCCGGCACCGCCATCGACGGATCCATCGGCCAGGCGCCGCCGGAGGCACCGATGCCGACGCGGCTCATCGATTCCGCGCCGCCGCCGATCACCAGTTCATGCTGCCCGCTCATCACCTGGGCTGCGGCAAAATTCACGGCATCGAGACCGGAGGCGCAGAAGCGGCTGATCTGCACGCCGGGGACGGCCTCGCCGAGGCCCGCCTTCAGCGCGGCAAAGCGCGCGATGTCGGAGCCGGCTTCGCCGACCGGATCGACCACGCCGAGAATGACGTCATCGACGGAATCTTCCGGCAGGTTGTTGCGATCCTTCAGCGCCTTCAGCGGCACGGTCGCGAGCGCAAGCGCCGTCACCTCGTGCAGCGCGCCGTCAGGTTTGCCGCGGCCGCGGGGAGTGCGGACGTGATCGTAGATATAGGCATCTGCCATGGGAGCCTCCTGATTGCAGTTATTGGTTACGACCGCGACGCGATCGGGATTATTGGTGAAGCGAAATCCTCAGAAAGCTTCCGCCGGCAGCTCCATGATGGTGGCGGAGCCGGCCTGGATGCGCGCGAGATTGGCCGCGGTCTCCGGCAGCATCCGCTCCATGAAGAAGCGGCCGGTGACGAGCTTGGTCGAGAGATAGGGCGTCGCCCCACTCTCGGCAATCTTGGCATTCGTCACCTTGGCCATCTTCGCCCACATATAGCCGAGCGCGACGAAGCCGAAGAGATTGAGGTAATCGGTCGCGGCGGCACCGGCATTGTCGGGCTTCGCCATCGCGTTCTGCATCAGCCAGGTGGTGGCCTGCTGGAGATGGCCGAGCGAAGCCGAGAGCGGGGTAATGTAGGGCTTCATCGCCTCGTCGCCGCCGTTCTCCTTGGCGAAGGCCATGACCTCGCCGAAGAACGCCATGATGGCGCGGCCGCCGTCGCGCGGCAGCTTGCGGCCGACGAGGTCGAGCGCCTGGATGCCGTTGGCGCCTTCATAAATCATCGCAATACGCGCGTCGCGCACGAACTGCTCCATGCCCTGCTCGGCGATGTAGCCGTGGCCGCCATACATCTGCTGCGCCTGCACCGCATTGGCGAAGCCGTAGTCGGTGAGGAAGCCCTTCAGCACCGGGGTCATCAGGCCCATGTGATCGTCGGCGGCCTGGCGGTCCTTGGGATCCTCGGAGCGATGGGCGACGTCGCTCTTCAGCGCCGTCCACATCACGAAGGCGCGCGCGGCCTCGTTGAAGGCGCGGATCGACAGCAGCGTACGGCGCACGTCGGGATGCACGATGATCGGATCGGCCTGCTTGTCCGGCGCCTTGACGCCGGTGAGCGAACGGCCCTGGATGCGATCCCGGGCGTAGGCGACGGCGTTCTGATAGGCGACCTCGGACTGCGCGAGACCCTGCACGGCGACGCCGAGGCGGGCCTCGTTCATCATCACGAACATGCCCTGCATGCCCTTGTTCTCTTCGCCGATCAGCCAGCCGGTGGCGTTGTCGTAGTTCATCACGCAGGTCGAATTGCCGTGGATGCCCATCTTGTGCTCGATCGAGCCGCAGACCACGCCGTTGCGCCGCCCGACCGAACCATCGGCATTGACCAGGAATTTCGGCACCACGAACAGCGACACGCCCTTGATGCCGGCGGGCGCGCCCTCGATGCGGGCAAGCACGAGGTGAATGATGTTGGGGGCGAGGTCATGCTCGCCGGCCGAGATGAAGATCTTGGTGCCCGTGATCTCAAAGCTGCCGTCGGCTTGCCGCACCGCCTTGGTGCGGAGCATGCCGAGGTCGGTGCCGCAATGCGGCTCGGTCAGGTTCATGGTGCCGGTCCACTCGCCCGCCACCATCTTCGGCACGTAGATCTGCTTCTGCTCCGGAGTGCCGTGGACGATCAGCGCCGCTGTCGCGCCCATGGTGAGGCCGCCATACATCGAGAACGCCATGTTGGCGGAGATCTGGAATTCGTTGACCGCCTGGCTCAGCGTCACCGGCAGACCCTGGCCGCCGAACTCGGTCGGTGCCGACAGGCCGAGCCAGCCGCCCTCGGCGACCTGCTTGAACGCGTCCTTGAAGCCCTTCGGCGTGGTGACGCTGCCGTCATCGGCGCGCTTGCAGCCTTCGAGATCGCCCACCCGGTTCAGCGGCTGCAGCACCTCTTCGGCGAGCTTTGCGGCTTCGCCCAAAATCGCCTCGCGCACGTCGCTCGACGCGTCGGAGAAGCCGGCCAGATTGTCGTAGCGGTCGATCTGGAAGACGTCGTTGAGCAGGAAGTTCACGTCTTCGACGGGGGCTTTGTAGATCGGCATGGCGTTCTCCCGGCATAGCTTTGAAGTGAAGTGGTGGAACTCTTTATGATTGGGCGGCAAGCTGCTCCGCCATCAGGCGATGCAGCATGTTGATCGCCTTGAGCGGCCGCACCATCACCTTGAAATGCGTGATGCGCCCCTCGCTGTCGAAGGTGATGATGTCGACGCCGTTGATCTCGATGCCGTCGATCAGGGTCTTGAATTCGAGCACGGCGCCGCTCTCACTCTTCCACTCGCCGACATAGCTGAAGCCGGGACCGCCGAGCACCTGCTCGGCGCTGGCGAGATATTTGAAGGTGATGTCGCGGCCGCGCTGCGGCGAGTGCACCACGGGGCTTTCGAAGACGGCGTCGGGATGGAGGAGGTCCCAGAGCGCGGCGCGGTCATGCGACTTCATGTAGCCGTACCAGGAATCGAGGCCGGTCATGGTCAGGGTGCCTCCCTTGATAAAGGCCTGGGCAAAAAACGCGAAAACAACCCCATGCACAGTCGCGCGAAGGTTGATTCCGCTGGGGTTTTCGGGGCGGGTTTTTGCCTCGTTCTTGGGGTCGCCTTATATGCACATTGACGCATATGCGCCGATGCGCATAAAGTCAAGCAGATTGGTCAAGGTCGAGAACAGGAGGGCCGGTCATGGCACTGGGCGACGCAATCCTCGCATGCCTGACGGAACGTCCGATGACGGGCTACGAGCTCGCCAAGACATTCGACTCCTCGATCGGCTTCTTCTGGAAGGCCGACCACCAGCAAATCTACCGCGAGCTCTCCAAGCTGCGCGACCGCGGCTACATCCAGGGCCGCGAGGTCGTGCAGTCAGGCAAACCCAATAAGCTGATCTATACGCTGACTCCGGAGGGCCGAACAGCGCTGCGGCACTGGGCCGCGCGGCCAAGCACGCCGCCCTCGATCAAGGACGACCTCCTGGTGCGGCTGCATGCGCTCGACAGCATCGACATCGAGCCCATGCGCACCGACCTGATGGCCCGCCTCGAGCACCACCGCGATCGCCACGAGAACTACGAGCGCATCCTGAAGAAGCGCTTTCCGGAAGGAACGGCGTCGGGCGTGCTCGACCTCGGCAATTTGCTGCTGCTGCGCCTCGGCGCGCGGCACGAGCAGATGGTGGCCGACTTCTGCGAAGAGGCGCTCGAGGCGCTGTCGGCGATGAGCGGCGTGGGCACGGTGGTGCCGCTGGAGGATGGCAAGCGCGAGGGCAAGGGCTGAGGGCGTCAAGCACTGAGCACCCAACGCCGGGCGAGCCGCCGCCTACACACTCCGCTGTCATCGCCCGCGCAGGCGGGCGATCCAGTACGCCGCGGCGCCTGGCTCCTAGCCGCGCTGCCTCGGAGTACTGGATGCCCCGCCTTCGCGGGGCACGACACCGTTATTTTGGCGAGCGGACGAGCGCCACAACGACCATGCCCCGGTTCCCGCCGCCCAACTTTAAGACATCGTCAACGGGTTCCTTAACCCGTTATTTACCGTAACAGACAAAAGTCGGTTTTCGAGGCAGACGACCCGCGCCAAATCCGATTGTCTTTGCAACCGGCACGCGAGGGGAGGCTGGAGGCGCCGGGTGGGGCGCCGGAGTCGGAACCGGACAGAGTCATGAATTCGCGCGTATCGTGGAGTGTTGACGGCATCGATCCATCCGTCCGGGAGCGGGCCGAAGCTGCTGCGCGTCGCGCCGGCATGTCACTCAACGATTGGCTGAACTCCACGCTCGGCGAGACTGCCCCGCCGAATTTTCGCGGACCTTACGACCAGCGTCCGCAGCAAATGCCGAGCCAAGCACATAGCCAAGCACCTGGCCAAGCACTTGGCCAGGTCCCGAGTCAGGAAAGCCGCGAAGTCGCCGACATCCACCAGCGGCTCGACGCCATCACCCAGCAGATCGAACGGATTTCAAAGCCCGCCCCGCGCCAGGACCCCTCCCGTGAAAGGGACCCGCGCGAGCAGGGCGTAGCGCGCCAGCTCAACGACGCGATCTCGCGGCTCGATGCCCGGCTGTCGCAAATTTCGAAGCCGCAGCAGGCTCCGGCACCGCGGCAGGCACCCGTTGAAACGCGCCAGCGCCAGGCCGATGCGGTCGAGCGCGCGGCAGCGCAGGTCTATCGCAATTCACCGCCCCTGAGCCCCGCTTCGTTCGACGTCGCCGTCGCCGAGATCACGGCGCGGCAGAGCGAGCTCGACGGCTTTGCGCCGCGGCAGATGCCGCCGCGCGCCGCGCCGTCGATCGCGCCTGCGGCAACTCCTTTCGCGCCCCCGATGGCGCCGCCCGCGCCTGCCTACGCTCCGCCGCCACCGCAGCCGGGGCCGGATTTCTCCGCGCTCGAGCGCCATCTGCTCAAGATCACGAGCCAGATCGAATCGCTCCAGCGCCCGGACAATACCGAGCAGGCGATCAACACTTTCCGCAGCGAGCTTGCGGCGATCCGCAACGCCATCACCGAGGCGATGCCGCGCCGCGCGATCGAATCGATCGAGAACGAGATCCGCTCGCTGCATCGGCGCATCGACGAGACCCGCTCCAACGGCACCGACGGTCAGGTCCTGTCCGGCATCGAGCACGCGCTGTCCGACATCAAGCAGGTGCTGCGGACGCTGACGCCGGCCGAGCAGCTCACCGGCTATGACGAGGCGATCCGCAATCTCGGCGCCAAGCTCGATCTGATCCTGCGCGCCAATGACGATCCCTCGACGGTCCGCCAGCTCGAAGGCGCGATCTCGGCGCTGCGCGGCATCGTCTCCAACGTCGCCTCCAACGAAGCGCTGGCGCGGCTCTCGGACGACGTGCAGCTGCTGTCGTCCAAGGTCGACCAGGTCACCCGCTCGTCCGGCTCCGGCGACAGCTTTGCGGTGCTGGAGCAGCGCATCGCGGCGCTCACCGCCGCGCTGGAAACGCGCGAGCGGCCTCAGCCATCCGAAAGCACCGAGCATCTCGAAAGCGCGATCCGCGCGCTGTCCGACCGTTTCGACCGCATGCAGGTCGGCAACGACTCGGCTTCGACCTTTGCGCATCTCGAACAGCGGGTCTCGTATCTGCTGGAGCGGATCGAGGCTGCCTCCGATCCGCGCAACGGCAATTTCAGCCGCGTCGAGGACGGGCTGCACGATATCCTGCGCCACCTGGAGCGGCAGCAGGCGACCTATTCCGCGCTGGCCGAGAGCCGCAATTCCGCGCCGCCTGCCGATTCCGGAATGGTCGATCTCGTCAAGCGCGAGCTCTCCGACATCCGCTTCAGCCAGGCGGAGACCACCCGCAGCACCCAGGATTCGCTGGAGGCCGTCCACAACGCACTTGGCCACGTCGTCGATCGTCTCTCGATGATCGAGGGCGATCTGCGCACGGTGCGCACGGCACCGCCGGCCGCTGCTCCGCAGCCGATGCCGATGCCGATGGCCGCTCCCATGGAGCCCGCGCCGATGGCGCGCGAGCCGCGGCCCCAGCAACAGCCGCCGAAATACGATCCGAAGCCGGAACTGCCAAATCCCGCCGCCGCGCAAGCGGCGCAAGCCGCCTTCGTCGCCGCGCCGCGCGAATTCCATGCCGCCGCGCCGGCAGCGCCACCGCCGATGCCGATGGCACCGCCGGTTCCGCCGCGCGCGATCAGCGAAATCCTGGAGCCGCATACGGCGCCCACGCGCGCCGCGCTTGCGCCCGAACTGCCGCCGGATCATCCGCTCGAGCCGGGCACACGGCCGGGTGCACGGCTCGCCACGCCGTCGGAGCGCATTGCTGCGTCCGAAAGCGCAATCAGCGAAATCCCGGCCGCGCCGAAGGAGCCGGTGTCGTCGTCGAGCTTCATCGCGGCCGCGCGCCGCGCCGCCCAGGCCGCCGCCGCACAGCCGGAAAAGCCGGCCCGCGGCGCCAAGGCGGGAGCCGATCGGTCCAAGGACAAGGGCAAGGACGGCGGTTCGACCATCACCTCGAAGATCCGCTCGCTGCTGGTCGGCGCGAGCGTGGTCGTGATCGTGCTCGGCACCTTCAAGATGGCGATGAATTTGCTCGACGGCGGCAGCCCGTCGCCGTCGCCGCAGGCGATGGAGAATTCCTCGCCCGCACCCGCGCCGCAGGCCCCGCCGCCGCCGGTCGAGAACAAGCCCGCCACGCCCGAGCAGGTCACGCCGTCGATGACCTCGCCGACCCCGATCGGACGTCAATCCCAGAACAATGCCGCGCCGGCTCCCGCCACCAGTTCGGGCAACTCGGCTTCGGTTGAAATTCCGCCGGGGCCTGCCGCAGCCCCGCCGCCGGCCTCCAGCGACGTCACCGGCGCGCTGTCGGGCACGAGCCGCGCGAAACTCGCGATGATCCAGGTGCCGCCGAGCGAAAAACTGCCTGACGGCATCGGCGGCCCGGGCCTGCGCACCGCCGCGATGAAGGGCGATGCGACCGCAGCCTACGAGATCGGCGTGCGCTTTGCCGAGGGCAAGGGCGTGGCCGCGAATTACGACGAAGCCGCCAAATGGTACGACCGCGCGGCGCAGGCCGGCGTGGTGCCCGCGACCTTCCGCCTCGGGACCCTCTACGAAAAGGGTCTTGGCGTGAAGAAGGACGCCGACATCGCCCGCCGCTACTATACGCAGGCGGCCGAGCGCGGCAACGCCAAGGCGATGCACAATCTCGCGGTGCTCGACGCCGACGGCGGCGGACGCGGCGCCAACTACAAGAGCGCGGCGCAGTGGTTCCGCAAAGCCGCCGACCGCGGCGTCGCCGACAGCCAGTTCAACCTCGGCATCCTTTATGCCCGCGGCATCGGCGTCGAACAGAACCTCGCCGAATCCTACAAATGGTTCACCCTCGCGGCGGCCCAGGGTGACGCGGATGCGGCGGGCAAGCGCGACGACGTCGCCAAGCGGCTCGACCCGCAATCGCTCGCCGCCGCCAAGCTCGCGATCCAGACGTTCAGCGCCGAGCCGCAGCCCGACGATGCCGTCAATGTCATGGCCCCCGCCGGCGGCTGGGACAGCGCGCCGCAGGCGAACGCAAAGCCGTCGCCGAAGCCGGTCGCGGCCAAGCGCGCGGCCTCGGCGGTGCATTAAGACTCTCTCCCCTCATGGTGAGGAGCGCGCTCTTGCGCGCGTCTCGAACCATGCAGGCCCGACTGTGAATCCGGGCCTCGCCCTTCGAGACGCCTGCTGCGCAGGCTCCTCAGGGTGAGGAGCAGAAGCGTCGATGCCGCCAACATCCCCCTTCACCACGCCCAAAATTCCTGATCCCGCCCTGCTCCAAATTCGGCTATTGAGGGGCGCGGCAATCGTTCCGACCGTCCGGCGAGCATTCCGCGCAATCGATCCGTCTCGCCGGAGCATGGTCCTTCGATGCAGCTTTATCTCCCGATCGCCGATCTTCCGGTCAACGTCTTCCTGGTGCTCGCAATGGGTGCGGCTGTCGGTTTCGTCTCCGGCATGTTCGGAATCGGCGGCGGCTTCCTGATGACGCCGCTTTTGATCTTCATCGGCATCACACCGGCGGTCGCGGTCGCCTCCGTCGCGAGCCACATCGCGGCCTCGTCCTTCTCCGGCGCCCTCACCTATTGGCGGCGGCGCGCGATCGACCCGGCGCTGGCGAGCGTCCTGTTGTGCGGCGGCGTGACCGGGACCGCGCTCGGAGTGTGGACCTTCACGCAGCTGCGCGCGCTCGGCCAGCTCGATCTGATGATCGCACTGTCTTACGTCGTGCTGCTCACCACCGTCGGCAGCCTGATGTTCTCCGAAGGCCTGCGCGCGCTGATGCGAACCCGGCGCGGCGCGGTGCCGCCACGACGAACGCATAACTGGATCCATGGCCTGCCGCTGAAGATGCGGTTCAAGCGCTCGAAGATCTACCTCTCGGTGATCCCGGTCGTGATCGTCGGCATCGTGATCGGCTTCATCGGCGCCATCATGGGCATCGGCGGCGGCTTCATCCTGGTGCCGATCATGATCTATCTGCTGCGGGTGCCGACCTCGACGGTGATCGGCACCTCGATGGTGCTGACGCTGGTCACGATGCTGTTTGCGACCTTGCTGCATGCGGTGACCAATCACCTGGTCGACGCCGTGCTGGCGCTGATCCTGATGGTCGGCGGCGTCACCGGTGCGCAGTTCGGCGCCCGCGCCGGCCAGAAGATCCGCGGCGAGCAGCTGCGGCTACTGCTCGGCCTCTTGATCCTCTCGGTCGGCGTCCGCTTCGCGATCGAGCTGGTGATCCGGCCCGAGGACCTCTTCACCATTCGCGAGCTGGGGGTGAACGGATGATGCGCGCAGCTCTCGCAATCCTGCTCGTTCTGCTGCTCGGCTCCGCCGCACGCGCCGAGCGGCTGATCGTGTCGGTCTCCAACCATCGCGTCACGGTGACGCCGAACTATTCCGGCGAGGAGCTGGTGCTGTTCGGCTCGGTCGAGAAGGATGCCTCCACGCCCGCCGACCGCAAAACCTACGATCTCGTCGTCACCGTGATGGGCCCGCGCGCCGACATGGTGACGCGGCGCAAGGAGCGCACCTTCGGGATCTGGATCAACACCGACTACCGCCAGTTCCTTGAGGTGCCGAGCTATCTCGCGCTGTTCGCCAACCGCTCCTTCGAGGCGATCACCTCGCCCGAGATCGCGCGGCGGCAGCAGGTCGGGCTCAACAACGTGCTGCTGACCCAACGCGTCAGCGGCGACTATGCCGACGTGGTGCCGAACGACGCGTTCCGCTTAGCCTTCATCCGTCTGCGCACCCAGCGCGGTCTCTATCGCGAGGATCCGAGCGCGGTGACGTTCCTGACACCGACGTTATTCCGCACCGGCATTCCACTGCCGGCGGAGGTGCCGATCGGCACCTATGAGGTCGAGATCAAGCTGTTTGCCGACGGCGCCTTCATCGGCAAGACCGAGACCGCGTTCGAGATCGTCAAGGTCGGCTTCGAGCAGTTCGTCGCCACCACCGCGCGGCAGAACGGGCTCATCTACGGCCTCATCACCGCCGCGATGGCGCTGATGACGGGCTGGATGGCATCGATCGTGTTTCGGAAGGATTAGCCGCCGTCATTGCGAGCGAAGGCAATCGACAATCTCTCCGAGTCGTCCTGGCGAAAGCCAGGACCCATAACCACAGGCAGTCGTGACTACGGGGATTCGGAGTTGCCACTAAGCGTCAAACTGCTCCCTGGGGTAATGGGTCCTGGCTTTCGCCAGGACGACGTTGGGCTACGGCGCCTGCACCACCGTCGGCACGCCGGGCTCCAGCAATCGCAACCGCGTCCCGAAGCCGAGCAAGTCAAAGGTCTTGCGCAGATCCTCGCTGTTCTGGCGGAAATGGGCCCAACCCTCCGTGTGCACCGGCACGATCATCGCATCGGGGAAGGCGCGTGCGGTCTCGATGGTATCGTTGGTGTCCATGGTGAGATGGAACGGGCCGCGCGTTTGCGCGGCGCCCGCGAACGGCAGCACCACGCCGCATTTGAAGCGGCGCGCGACCTCGGCGACGCCGTCGAACCAGGTGGTGTCGCCGCTGATATAGACCGATGTGGTGTCCTTCCGGCTCGACGACACCACGAAGCCGATGACGTCGCCCGACAATGGCTCGATGCCGGCAGGGCCGTGACGCGCCGGGGTCGCGGTGATCGTCAGCGTGTTGCCGTCGCCGTCTTTCAGATGCGCCGTGCTCCAGGGCGCGAGCCCCTCGACATAGCCGCCCAGGCGCTTCGCGCCGGCCTCTGTCGTCAGCGCGCGCTTCGCCTTGAGTAGATATTCGCGGCCGGAATTGTCGAGATTGTCCGAATGCTGGTCGTGGCTGAGCAGCACGGCATCGATCGGACCGATCGCGTCGGCCTTGAGCGCAGGGCCGATCGTCTTCTCCAGCTTCACATGCGGGAGCTGATAGGCGGTGTGCGCGTCATCGAAGGTCGGATCGGTCAAGAGGCGGAAGCCGTCGATCTCGATCAGCGCGGTCGGGCCGCCGATCAGGGTGATGGAGATGGGCATGAAAACTCCTGTTACGAGACGGATTTGGCGGGCCGCGTCACCAGATAGATGCCGAGTGCGACCGGGATGATGCCGAGCAGATCGTGCGCCTCCACGTGCTCGCCAAGGACGATGAAGGCGAACAGCATGCCGAGCGGCGGCATCAGGAAATGATAGGCGCTCGCAGCCGTTGCGCCACACACTTTCAGGAGATGAAACCAGAGCCAGTAGCCGAGGATCGAGCCGCCGAGCACGAGGAAGGCGAAGGCGCCGATCAGGCCCGGCGTGAAGTCGATGGCATGAACGTCGGCGACGGTCAGCGCGACCGGCGCCAGCACGATGCCGGCGGCGAGATTCTGCACGCCGTTGCCGATCCACAGGCTTCCCTTCGGCGCGAGCAGCTTGAACAGGATCGTGCCGGCGACGAGGGAGGCGAGCGAGGCCAGCGTGAACATGATGCCGTGCAGTGCATCGGTGCCAACAGACAGGCGGTGCCAGACGATCAAGGTCACGCCGATGATGCCGAGCAGGAGGCCGCTCGCCTTGCGCCAGGTCATGCCTTCGCCGAGCAGAAGCGCGGCGAGGCCCGCCGTGAACACCGGATTGGCCGACACGATCAGGCCGCCGAGGCCGGCCGAAACCGATTGCAGACCGGTGTAGCCGAGGCCGAGATAGAGCGCGTTGTTGGCGATGCCGAGCACGGCGAAGATCGCGGCATCGCGCCAGGACAGCGACCAGTCGTCGCCGCGGATCAGTGTTGCGCCAAGGATCAAGATGCCGGCGAGCGAGAAGCGCGCGGCGAGCAAGATCAGTGGCGGGCAATGCGTCACCCCGATCTTGCCGGCGACGAAGGCGTAGCTCCAGAGCAGGCAGAACAGGCCGATAGCGAAGGGCAGCGTGTTGAAACGGCTGCGGGGGACGGCAATCGAGGGGGCGAGCGACATGACAATTTTTCTTTCGGGGCATTCTTCTGAGCCCTCGATCTAGGGAGCCGGCTTGTCATTTGGAAATTAAATGATTAACTCGCTACCAGTGGATTTTCGAATGGAGGCATCCATGCTCGATCTGGAGCTCCTGCGCAGCTTCGTCTCGGTGGTCGATGCCGGCGGCTTCACCCGGGCCGGCGAGCGCGTCCACCGGACGCAATCGACCGTCAGCCAGCAGATCAAGCGGCTGGAGGAGGATGTCGGCCAGGTGCTGCTGCATCGTGACGGCAAGGATTTGCGCCCGACCGAAGCCGGCGAGCGGCTGCTGTCCTATGCGCGACGGCTGCTCTCGCTCGCCGAGGAGGCGCGCGACGTGCTGCGCGAGCCCGACAGCGAAGGCGCGATCCGGCTCGGCATCCCCGAGGATTTTGCGGCGTACCGGCTGGCGAAGCTGCTTGGCGCATTCTCGCGCTCGCATCCGGGCCTGCGGCTCGATGTGCGCGCCGACCAGAGCAAGAACCTGTCGCGCGATCTCGAACGCGGCGAACTGGATCTGGCGCTGTTCAAGCGCGCGGCCGGCGAGAAGGGCGCGATCGCGGTGTGGCCGGAGCAGGTACACTGGGTCACCAGCAAAAGCCATCCGATCGATGCCGGCGCGCCGTCGGTGCCGCTGATCGGCTTTCCGCTCGGCTGCCTCTACCGCGCCGGCGCCATCCATGCGCTGGAAAGTGCGGGCCGCATCTGGCACATGTCCTACACCTCATCGAGCCTCGCCGGCATCCAGGCCGCCGTTGCCGCCGGCATGGGGTTGAGCATCTTGTCGGAGATGGCGATCCAGTCCGACCACCGCGTGCTGACCGCGAAGGACGGCTTTGCGCCGATCAACCGGACCGAGGTGGCATTGATGGCGGCGCCGGGCGCGAGCCCGGCGACGCTGCGGCTCGCGGATCGGCTGGCGGAGTTTTGCGACGACGTGCAGGCGAAGGCTGCTTAGCTGCACCGCGACGCCGCGATCGCGTGGACGCGGCGGTCGCCGAGGAGATGCGCGACAAAGCCGTTCTTCGGAAAGATTTTTGCGAACGCGGCATCGCGGATGCTGAGGCCGCCGGCATAGGCGCCGAAGGCGGGCATCACGGCGCGCATCCCGTCGGACGCGAAGCAGCGGCGCTCCATCGAACGGCCGCGCGCGGAGACGCGGGCCTTGGGATGCAGATGGCCGGCGATCTCGCCGCACGCGCCGGTCGGCTCGTGGCGGAAGGTGATCGGACCGATCGCGACTTCGTCGGCGACCGTGCCGCCGAGATCGCTCGGCAGCGCCGGATCATGATTGCCTGAGATCCAGATCCAGTCGCGGCCGGCCTGCAAGGCGGCGACCGCGTCACGATCCTCCGCCGACAGGCGTCCATGCGCTGTGCGGTCGTGAAAGCTGTCGCCGAGGGCAATGACGATTCGCGGATTATGGCGGGAGATGACAGCAGCGAGCCGGCCGAGGGTTGCGATGGTGTCGTAGGGCGGCAGCAGCACGCCGCGGGTGGCGAAGCTGGAACCCTTTTCGAGATGCAGGTCGGAGACGACGAGCAGGCGTTGTTCTTCCCAGAACAGGGCGCCGGAGAGATCGGCCGCGAACGTCACATCGCTGATGGTGACTTTCGAAACGCGCATGTCCTCGATGTCCCCTGAAACCAGCGCCCCTGCCGTCACGTCAAAACCTGCTCTTATCCCATCGCCTCTTTGACGAGCTCGTCGGCGGCCTCCGCCAACAATTCGTCTCCAGCTTCGCCATAAACTGACTCGCGGCCGATTTCCAGCATCACGGGGACGGCGAGCGGGGAGACGTGGTCGAGTTCCCGATGCGTGATGCGGCCCTGGATGCGGGTGAGCATGTCGCTGAGGCGGCGCAGATCGAGCAGGCCAGTGGCGGCATCGGCCCGCGCAGCGCGCAACAGCACGTGATCGGCCTGGTGTTTTCGCAAAACGTCGTAGACGAGATCGGTCGAGAACAGCACCTGGCGCCGGCTCTTCTCCTCGCCGGTGTGACGGCGCGCGATCAGGCCGGAGATGATCGCGCAATTGCGAAACGTGCGTTTCATAAGAGCGGATTCAGCGAGCCATGCTTCGAGATCGTCGCCGAGCATGTCAGGGTCGAACAGCGCGTCCAGATCGATCCTGCCGTCCCGGATCATGAAGGACAGGTCGCCGAGCGCCCAGACCGCGATCGCATATTCGTTGGCGACGAAACCGAGCGGCCGGGCGCGGGCACGCTCCAGCCGGCGCGTCAGCAGCATGCCGAGCGTCTGGTGCGCGAGGCGTCCCTCGAAGGGATAGCAGACGATGTAATGCTTGTTGGCGCGCGGAAAGCTTTCGACCAGCAGCTCGCGCACCGCCGGTACGCGCGAGACGTCCTTTTGCAGCGACAGCCAGTCGCGCACCTGCTCCGGCAAGGCGCCCCACGCCCGCCCGTCATCGAGCAGGCGGCGAACCCGTTCGGCAAGATAGGTCGAGAGCGGAAACTTGCCGCCCATATAGGACGGCACTTTCGGGTCCTTGTCGTTGGCGCGCGAGACATAGACCTGGTCCTCGACCAGGGTTTCGTAGCGCACCACCTCGCCGCTGAACACGAAGGTGTCGGCCGGGCTGAGGCCCTCGATGAAGGCTTCCTCGATCTCGCCGAGCAACCTGCCGCCGCGCGCGATCACCCCGGTCGAGCCGCCTGCTTTTCCTTGACCGCCGCCGCGCGATCGCACCAGCCGCACCTTCAGCATGTCGTCCTCGACGATGGTGCCGACATTCATCCGGTAGCTCTGCCGCACCTTTGGATTGGCGACGCGCCAGCGCCCCTGCTTGTCCTGCTTGATGCGCGCGAAGCGCTCATAGGTCTTTAGCGCGTAGCCGCCGGAGGCGACGAAATCCACGACGTCGTCGAAATCCTGCCGCGTGAGATCGGCGTAGGGCGCCGCGGTACGCACCTCGTCGTAAAGCTCGTCAGAGAGAAACGGCTCGCCGCAGGCGCAGCCGAGCACGTGCTGGGCCAACACGTCGAGTGCACCGATTCGCAGCGGCGGCGTGTCCTGCGCATTCTCCGCGATGGCGTCGATCGCGACACGGCACTCCAGCACTTCGAAGCGGTTGGCCGGCACCAGCACGGCACGCGAGGCTTCGTCGAGGCGGTGGTTGGCGCGGCCGATGCGCTGCATCAGGCGCGAGGCCCCCTTGGGCGCGCCGATATTGACGACGAGATCGACGTCGCCCCAGTCGACGCCGAGGTCGAGCGAGGAGGTGCAGACCACGCCGCGCAAGCGTCCCGCCGACATGGCGTCTTCGACCTTGCGGCGTTGCGCGACGTCGAGCGAGCCGTGATGCAGCGCGATGGCGAGGTTGTCGTCGTTCATGCTCCAGAGATTCTGGAACAGCATCTCAGCCTGGCTGCGGGTGTTGACGAAAACCAGCGTGGTCTTGTTCGCCTTGATCAGCTCGTAGATCTCGGGAAGCGCGTGGCGGGCACTGTGGCCAGCCCAGGGCAGGCGTTCGCGCGTATCCATCATCTCGACCAGTGGCGGTGCCGCGCCGCCGGCAATGACGATGTCGGCCGCCGCTTCCTTGCCGCCGGGCTGCGGCACCAGGAAGCGCGCCAGCGATTCCGGCTCGGCCACGGTCGCCGACAGGCCGATGGCGCGCATCTGCGGCGCCAGCCGCCACAGCCGTGCGAGCCCAAGGGAGAGAAGATCGCCGCGCTTGGACGTCACCAGCGCATGCAGCTCGTCGAGCACGATCCGCCTCAGCGAGGAGAACAGGAACGGCGCGTCATCGGAGGACAGCAGCAGCGCGAGCTGCTCCGGTGTCGTAAGCAGGATATCAGGCGGATAGCGCCGCTGCCGCTGCCGCCGCGACGTCGGCGTATCGCCGGTGCGGGTCTCGATCTTGACCGGCAGCGCCATCTCGGCGACGGGACGCTCCAGGTTGCGCGCGATATCGACCGCGAGCGCCTTGAGCGGCGAGATGTAGAGGGTGTGCAGGCCGCCGGTGCGTTGCAGGGTGCGCCCGGTGGAGACCACCGATTTCGCAGCAGCCATTTTCGCCGAAGCTTTGGGCGCAGAACTCAGCTCCACCAGCGTCGGCAAAAATCCCGCCAGCGTCTTGCCGGCGCCGGTCGGCGCGATCAGCAGTGCGGACCGGTCCTCGCGCGCTTTCTCCAGCAGCGCCAATTGATGCGCGCGCGCCGACCAGCCGCGGGCGGTGAACCACGCCTCGAAGCGGTCGGGCAACAGCGCGGCGGGCCTGGCCGGAGATTTGAGGATACGGGGCGGCACGGCATCACAGGTAAGCCGTGGGCGTGGGTTCGTCGAGGGGGTGGGTTCTTCGCCTCTCCCGCTTGCGGGGAGGGGCCGGAATTCGCGCGCGGCGCGGATTCCGGGTGAGGGGGAGTCTCCGCGAGTCCAACTGCTACCGAAGTCGCGGTGAGAGCCCCTCAGCCCGACCCTCTCCCCGTAAGAACGGGGAGAGGGAGAAGAGCTACTCCGTCACGGGCTTGTCGGAGACCTGCCAGTCCTTGCCGTTGAAGGTCGAGATGAACAGCGTTTTCATGGGCGTGTAGTCGTCGGGCGTGTAGTTGTAATTGACGCCGTCGAGGAAGAACGGCGAATGGAAGCCGTTGAGGTTCGACGCCTGCTTCAGCACGTTCGCGCGCGTCAGGTCGTCGCCGCAGCGGCGCAGGATCTCGGCCATGGTTGCGGCCTGGCCATAGCCCGCGAAGGCGATGGTGTTGTCCGGATCGATGCTCGGCAAATAGGCCTTGCGCAGCGCGTCGAACGCCATCACGTCCTTATCCGCCTCCCAGGGGCCGGGCCCGGCATCCTTGGAGTAGCGGATCGCGACGATGCCCGTGGCGTTCTCGAGTCCGGCGGCACTCAGGATCGAGCGGCCGGTCGAGCCGGCCGACAACAGCTGCAGCGGCTTCCAGCCGAGCTCGGCGACCTTGCGGATCGACTGCGACGACGCCTTGCCGGTGGAGATGTTGTAGAAGACGTCCGCGCCCGACTTCGACAGGTTGATGAGCTGGGAATCGACGGTCGGATCGGTCAGATCGTAGGTCTGCTCCATGATCACCTGCGCGGTGCCGCCAGCATCCGCCAGTACCTTCTTGAAAGGGCCGAGGAAGTCGCGGCCAAAATCGTCGTTCTGATAGAGAATGCCGACCTTGGCATTCGACTTCACGCTGAGGACGTGCCGCGCCAGGATGCGCGCTTCAGTCGGATAGAGCGGCAGCCCCGCCATGGTCCATTTGAACTCTTTCGGATTGTTCCACTTCGAGGCGCCGGTGTTGAGCAAAAGCTGCGGCACCCCCTTGGAGTTCAGGTATTTGTGCACGGCGGTCTGCGGCGCGGTTCCGAGCGAGCCGTAGAGCGCGAGCACCTCCTCCTGCTCGACCAGGCGCCGCGTCGCCTCGACGCATTTCGGCGCGCTGTAGGCATCGTCCATGGTCAGGAACTTGACCTTGCGTCCGTTGATGCCGCCCTTCTCGTTCAGCATCTGGAAATAGGCTTCCCCGACGCGCCCGAGCACGCCGTAGAGCGAGCCGGGGCCGGAATGCGGCACGGTCTGCCCGATCTTGATCTCGGTGTCGCTGGCACCGGCATCGTATTTCTTCTCCGCGGCCCAGACGTAGGGCGCGGGCAAGGTGGATGCCGCGATGGTGGCGAGCGCGGCGGCGCTGAAATCGCGCCGTGATGGATTCCTGGTCATTATTCGTTTCTCCCTGGTGCGCGCATTGTGCTGGCATCGCCGCACGGCTAGCAAGTGGGAAGTCACGGGTTTGCGACGCAATGACGCTCAAAGCGTCGCGGATAGCGCCTAGACTCAAGTTTTCTCGGCGACCACGACGACGCCGCGCACCGGCTCGTTGTTCTCGATGCGTGGCGAGGCGGACTCCAATGTGAGGAGCTGGAGGCCGGCCTTCGCCATCGCATCGCGCACATGTTCCGCCGAATGGGCATAGCGCAGGCCTTCGCCGAGAACGATGCCGCTGCCGTCATGCGTCTCCAGCGTGAAGGCAAGCACGCCATCGGGCGCGAGCACGCGCCTGGCTTCGCTGAGCACCGGCCCGAGATCGGGGAGATAGACGAACGCATCGGCAGCGACGACGAGGTTTGCACTCGCATCACTCCTGGCGCGCAGGCCTTCGATCATGTCGGCGACTTCGAGCTCGGCATAGAGGGCGGTTGCTCGCGCCTCCTTGACCATGCCGGGCGACAGATCAATGCCGATGAATTGGTCGACCTGTTTTGCGAAGGCGGCGGCCGCCAGCCCGGTACCGCATCCGAGATCGATGGCGCGCTTGAAGAGCGCGGGCTTCTTCGCGGCGACGCGGGCAGCCACCACCGCCTTGAAGATCAGCGACGGCGCGCGATAGTCGAGATCGTTGATCAGGACGTGCTCGAAGCGCGGCGCGTATTGATCGAACAAGGCCTGCACATAGGCCTTGGGCATCTCGGACAATTGCGCGGCGCCGAGGCGTATCAGATGCAAATGGGCGCCATGCCGATCGCTCGCATCGGACTCGCGCGATTTTCGAAAGGCCGCAATGGCCTTGTCGCGCTCGCCGAGTTGCGCGCGGATTTCGCCGAGCGTGAACCAGGCCGAGGTGAAATTCGGAGCAAGCTCGATGGTCTGCTCCAGCAGGTCGGCGGCGGCCGGCAGATCGCCCTTGAGCTGGAGGTCGCGCGCGAACTCGAAGCGGCGGTCGGCCATGAGATCGCCGGAGGTCAGGAACAGGCGCAGGGGCATTGGGGGAACCAAAAAGCGAAGCGGGCGGGTGACTCGAACACGCGGTGGTGCAACCTATATAGCAGGCATGCGTCCGCAAGACATCCTGCTGCCAGTCGCGAGCGGCCTGTGCTGCAAGCCCGGCGGCTTCCACATCGACCCCGTCCGCCCGGTCGAGCGGGCCGTGATCACCCACGGCCATTCCGACCACGCCCGCGCCGGCCACGGCGCGGTGCTGGCGACGCAGGAAACGCTGGACATGATGCGGCTGCGCTATGGCGATAACTTTGCCGGATCGACGCAAGCGATCCGCTATGGCGAGGAGATCCGGCTCGACGATATCAGCGTGAAGTTTCATCCGGCCGGCCATGTGCTCGGTTCGGCGCAGATCGCGGTCACCTGCAAAGATACCTGCATCGTCGCCTCCGGCGACTACAAGGACGCCCCCGACCCGACCTGCACCCCGTTCGAGCTCGTGCCCTGCGACGTCTTCATCACCGAGGCGACGTTCGGCCTGCCGGTGTTTCGCCATGGCGATGCCGCCGACGAGGTCAAGAAGCTGCTGGCGTCGGTGGCGCTGTTTCCGGAGCGCGCGCATCTCGTCGGCGCCTATTCGCTCGGCAAGGCACAGCGCGTGATCGCGCTGCTGCGCCAAGTGGGTTACGACGCGCCGATCTATCTGCATGGCGCGATGGAGAAGATCACGCATTACTATCAGAGCCGCGGGATCGAGCTCGGCGAACTGCGGTCGGTAAAGGGCGTGAAGAAGGCGGCGCTCGCCGGCACCGTCACCCTGGCGCCGCCCTCTGCGACCTCCGATCTCTGGACCCGGCGGTTTCCCGATCCCGTCACCGCATTCGCCTCCGGCTGGATGCGCGTGCGCGCTCGCGCGCGCCAACGCGGCATCGAGCTGCCGCTGGTGATCTCGGATCACGCCGATTGGGACGGTCTCACCGCCACGATCGCCGCGACCGGTGCCCGCGAGATCTGGGTCACCCACGGCCAGGAAGACGCGCTGGTGCATTGGTGCCAGAGCAAAGGTTTGCGGGCACAGCCGCTCGATCTCGTCGGCTATGGCGACGAGGAGGAGACCGAGACGCCGCTCGCTGACGAGGCCGAAGCATGAACCGCTTCGCCGAACTTCTCGACCGCCTCGCCTACGAGCCCGGCCGCAACAACAAGCTGCGGCTGATCACCGGTTATTTTCGCGAGGTCGCCGATCCCGACCGCGGCTATGCCCTGGCCGCGCTGACCGGCGCGCTGAGCTTCAAGCACGCCAAGCCCGCGCTGATCCGCGACCTGATCGCGTCGCGCACCGATCCGGTGCTGTTCGGGCTGTCCTATGACTATGTCGGCGATCTCTCGGAGACGGTGGCGCTGATGTGGCCGAAAACGGCGATGGCCGCCCACAACAATCCACCGCCGCCAACCCTGACCGAGGTCGTCACCACCCTGCGCACGCTCGGCAAGACCGAGCTGCCAAAGCAGCTTGAGCGCTGGCTCGACGAGTTGGATGAAACCGGCCGCTGGGCGCTCTTGAAGCTCGTCACCGGCGCTCTGCGCATCGGCATTTCCGCGCGGCTCGCCAAGACCGCGGCCGCCGCGCTCGGCGACAAGGACCCGCATGAGGTCGAGCTGATCTGGCCGGGGCTCGCACCGCCCTATCTCGACCTGTTCGCCTGGCTGGAAGGCCGCGCCGAAAAGCCCGTCAACCGCGATCCCGCGCCGTTCCGCCCGGTGATGCTGGCGCACGCGATCGAGGATAGCGATTTCGCCGCACTCGATCCCGCCGACTACATCGTCGAATGGAAATGGGACGGCATCCGGGTGCAGGCGGTGGCGGGCCGCGACGAACGCGGCCACATCACGGCGCGGCTCTATTCGCGCAGCGGCGAGGACATCACCGGCAGCTTTCCGGACCTGGTGCCCGCGCTGCGCCTGCCGGGCGCCATCGATGGCGAGCTTTTGATATTGCGCGAAGGGCGCGTGCAGAGCTTTAACGTTCTGCAGCAGCGGCTCAACCGCAAGGTCGTGTCTCCGAAGCTGATCAAGGAGTTTCCGATCCACCTTCGCGCCTACGATCTGCTCGGCGACGACGAGAACGATCTGCGCGAGCTGCCGTTCGCGGAGCGGCGCGAGCGGCTGGAGAGATTCATCGCAAAGCTTGACGATCCCCGCATCGATCTGTCGCCCACCGTGCCTTTTACAAGTTGGGACGCTCTCACCGCCGCGCGCGCCGATCCCGCCAGTGCTGGCGCAGGTGAAGACGCGGACGCGGTCGAGGGCGTGATGCTGAAGCGGCGCGATGCGCCCTATCTGCCGGGACGGCCGAAGGGGCAATGGTGGAAATGGAAGCGCGATCCACACATCATCGACGCCGTGCTGATGTATGCGCAGCGCGGCCACGGCAAGCGCTCGTCCTATTATTCCGACTACACCTTTGGCGTCTGGACCGCAGGCGCGGGCAGCGACGAGCTGGTGCCGGTCGGAAAAGCCTATTTCGGCTTCACTGACGAGGAGCTGCTGCAGATCGACCGCTTCGTGCGCCGCAATACCACCGAAAAATTCGGCCCCGTCCGCCACGTCGTGCACGAGCCGGACAAGGGGCTGGTGCTGGAGGTCGCCTTCGAGGGGCTGCAGCGCTCGCCGCGGCACAAATCCGGCGTCGCGATGCGCTTCCCCCGCATCAGCCGGCTGCGCTGGGACAAGCCGCCGCGGGAGGCCGACCGGCTGGAAACGCTGGAAAAGATGCTGAAAACGGAGGCGGCCGAGGTTGAAGCGTGAGGGGAGACGGAGATCGGCCCGAGTGCCACCACGAAGGCAGTGCGCCCCCTCGCCCGCTTGCTTGCGGGAGAGGGCTGGGGAGAGGGTATCTCCGCAGTGGGATTCCCCAAGAGGCGAAAGCCCTCACCCGCGCCTTCGGCGGCGACCTCTCCCGCGAGCGAGCGGGAGAGGTCGCAGCCAGCCCGCGGCCGCGCTCACCCGGATTAAAATGCGGTAAGCCGATTGACGCGCCGTTGCGGGTTCCCCATGTCCCCCGCCGTGCCCTATAATAGGGTCGAATCCCCTGAGGAGTTTGAGATGGCCCACGACGTCAGAGATTTGCCGGCCGGCCGCAGTGACGGCCTGAACCGCTTTCTCGGCGGCTCGCCGCTGGCGGTCGCGTTTCGCCTGGTCCTGCTCTCGATTCTCGTCGGCGTCGTGCTGGCGGCAATCGGCTTCGATCCCTGGAATATCATCAACAGCATTCGTCTCTTGTTCCAGCGGTTGTGGGATCTCGGCTTCGATACCGTGAACTGGCTGTGGCGCTACTTCCTGCTCGGCGCTGTCATCGTGATCCCGATCTGGCTGCTGATGCGCGTTTTCGGCGCGCCGCGCCGGTAAGGATTTGGGAGCTAGCGGCCGATGCAATTGCGCTTTGTCGGCTGCGGCGACGCCTTCGGATCCGGCGGCAGGCTCAACACCTGCTTCCACGTCTCGGGGCGCGAGGCCAACTTCCTGATCGATTGCGGCGCGTCGGCTCTGCCGGCGCTGAAGCGACTCGAGATCGACCGCAATGATATCGATCTCATCCTGATCACGCATTTCCACGGCGACCATTTTGCCGGGCTGCCGTTCTTGCTGCTCGACGCGCAATTCTCGCGGCGGACGCGGCCGCTCACGATCGCCGGCCCCAAAGGCATCGAGACGCGGCTGCATGCGGTGATGGAGGCTCTGTTCGAGCATTCCTCGAAGACGAAACAGCGCTTCGAGCTGTCCGTCGTCGAACTCGCGCCCGAGCAACGCCGAAGCTTCGGCGCGGTGACGGTGACGCCCTATCCCGTCGTGCACGGCGAATCCGGCGGGCCGTTCCTCGCCTATCGCGTTGAAGCCGAGGGCCGCACGCTGGCCTACAGCGCCGATACCGAATGGACGGAGACGCTCATTCCGCTGGCGCATGGCGCGGACCTTTTCATCGCCGAAGCCTATATGTACGAGAAGGTGGTCAAGAATCACCTCAGCCTGAAGACCTTGGAACAGCATCTTCCCGAAATCGGCACAAAACGCCTCATTCTCACCCATATGAGCGACGACGTGCTGTCGCGCCTCGACGACATCGCCCATCTCGCCGCCGAAGACGGCATGGTGCTCGTGTTCTGACATGCACGCACCCGTTCACTTAGGGATCGGTTCCCGTCAGGTCTTCGCCATCGCAGGTCCCGCGATGGTCGCGAACCTCACCACGCCGCTGATCGGCGTGGTCTCGACCACCGCGATCGGACGGCTGGACGACGCCGCGCTGCTCGGCGGCGTCGCCATGGCGTCCGTCATCTTCGACTGCCTGTTCTGGCTGTTCGGGTTTCTGCGCATGAGCACGCTCGCCTTCACGGCGCAGGCGCTCGGCGCCGGCGAAACGCGCGAGCTGACCGCGATCCTGGTACGCGGCTTCATCGTCGCCGGCCTGATCGGCGTGGCGCTGATCGTGCTGCAACTGCCGCTGGCCGCCGCACTGTTCGACCTGATGGGCGGCAGCGAAGGCGTCACGCGCGCGGCGAAAACCTACTTCGTGATCCGGATCTGGTCGGCGCCGCTGGCGCTCGCCAATTACGTCATACTCGGCTGGCTGGTCGGCCAGGCCCGCGCCAATCCAGCGCTCGCGCTCCAGGTCGTCATCAATCTCGTCAACGCGGCGGCGACGATCCTGCTGGTGCTGGTCTATGACACCGGCATCGCGGGTGCAGCGATCGCAGCGCTGCTGTCGGAAGCGGCCGGATTCGGGCTCGGCGTGATCGTCTGCCGCCGCTATGCGGACGGCGGGTTCGCGGTGCCATACGCAGCCCTGTTCGACCGGGCCAAGCTGATGCGGCTGCTGGCGGTGAACTCCGACATCCTGATCCGCACCGCGGCGCTGATCGCCGTGTTCCTGTTTTTCACCGCCAAGGGCGCGCGGGCCGGCGACGTCACGCTGGCCGCCAATTCCGTGCTCAACAACTTTCTGCTGGTCAGCGCCTTCTTTCTCGATGGACTTGCAAACGCAGCCCAGCAGCTTTGCGGCCGTACTCTCGGCGCACGCGACGCCAAGGGATTTGCGGATTCGACCCGGCTGGTGCTGCTATGGGGGCTCGGCTTCGCGCTGGTCGTATCAGTGCTGTTCGCTTGGTTCGGGCCGCACCTGATCGATTTCATGACGGCGAGCGAGGCCGTCCGCCGCGGCGCACGCGAATTCCTGCCATTCGTCGTGCTCGCGCCCATTCCCGGCGTGTTCGCCTTCGGCTTCGACGGCATCTATATCGGCGCGACCTGGGCGCGCGAGATGCGCAATCTGATGCTGGCCTCGCTCGCGATCTTCCTCGCCGCATGGTGGGCGCTGCAATCGTTCGGCAATGCCGGACTGTGGAGCGCGCTGATTGCCTCCTACGTCTCGCGCGGCGGCTTGCAGGCCGCGCGCTATCCGGCGCTGTACAGGAAGACGTTCTCGAAGCAGTCGCTGTAACGCGTAGCCCGGATGGAGCGCAGCGTAATCCGGGATCGTGCCACAAGTGAGACTTTCCCGGATTGCGCTGCGCTCTATCCGGGCTACGCGGCGAAGAACTACATCCCCGGCCAGTCCTCCGCCGTCAGCGTCGCGGCATCGGCGCCGACGATCTCGGACAGCGTATCCCGTCCCGTGCGCAATAGCGTGGACGCGAGGTCGCGCTTGATCTCGTCGACGAGGCCGAGGCCCTTGTAGACCAGCGACGAATAGAGCTGGATCAGGCTCGCGCCGGCGCGGATCTTCGTCAGCGCGGCGCCGCCCGAGTCCACGCCGCCGACGCCGATCAGGGGGAATGCGCCCTCGACGCGCACATAGGTCTCCGCGACCATCCGCGTCGACAGCCGGAACAGCGGCCGGCCGGACAGGCCGCCCTGCTCCTTTGCGCGCATCTCCTCGCGCAACGTGCTCGGCCGCGCGATCGTGGTGTTCGACACGATCATGCCGTCGACCCGACGCGAGCGCGCGACCTGCACGACGTCGTCGAGCTGGGCGAGGCTGAGGTCCGGCGCGATCTTGAGCAGCACCGGCGTGTCGCCGGCCTTCTGGCGCACCCGCTCGCGCGCGTCGATCACCTTGGCGAGGAGATCGTCGAGCAGCGCGCCTTCCTGCAGATTGCGCAGGCCCGGCGTGTTCGGCGAGGAGACGTTGACGGTGAAATAGCTCGCCACCGGCGCAAAGGTCTCGATCAGCTTGACGTAATCGTCGACGCGATCCGGCGAATCCTTGTTGGCGCCGACATTGACGCCGACGATGCCGCCGTGCTGCGCGCGCGCTGCGAGCCGGCGCAGCGCGACCTCCGCGCCGTCATTGTTGAAGCCCATGCGGTTGATGACGGCCTCGTCGCGCTCCAGACGAAACAGCCGCGGCCGCGGATTGCCGCTTTGCGGCTTCGGCGTCACCGAGCCGATCTCGACGAAGCCGAAACCGAGCCGCAGCAGCGCATCCGGCACCTCGGCGCTTTTGTCGAAGCCCGCGGCCATGCCGATCGGATTGGGGAAGTTGAGTCCGAAGGCGCGCACCGCGAGCTTGGGATCGTCGGGCCGCGGCTTGACCGGCGGCAGAAAACGCAGGCCCTGGATTGCGAGGCGATGCGCATCCTCCGGATCGAGCCAGCGCAACACCGGCAGCGAGAGAGCGTCGAAAGCGCGGATCACGGGGCAAGCTCCGGAACATCGTGGCCGCCGTCGGAGCGCGTGTTGAGGCGCATCACCGCAATCACCGCGCCGAGATCGAGCTCGCCATAAAGATGCGGAAACAGCTCCTCATTGCGCGAGCGCTCCCAGCGCAAGCCGGCTCCGAGCGCCTCATCGTCGAGCTCGACCAGGAACAGTGCCCGCTGGCCGAAGAAATGCTTGCGCAAGGTCTCGGGAACCTGGGCAGCGGTCGACAGATGAATGAAACCGTCGCGCGAATCGTCCGCACTGCCGCGGTAGACGCCCTCTCGTTCCGCCTCGCGCCAGGCCGAGGCCGGACAGATTTTGTAGATCTTGACCACCGCTTACGCAGCCCTGTTTGCTCGTTGAGTCTTTTGGGTTTTTTCGTCTCGTGCGGGTCCCTGAAACCCGGGAGCGCGACCGTAATGGCCGCTCCCTCTGAACTCAAGACTTAGAGCCATTTCCGCTCCGATGAAATCGGAACGGGGCTCCAAATTCTTGTCTTGACGCGTTTTACTGCCGCGAACCGTATCCACTTCGTCTGAAAACACGCCCGCAGCCCCCCTTGCGCAAAAAACGGAAAACCGGTTGATTTGAGGATAGTTTTCCTGAGTTGCGACGGGCTGGACCCTTCCATGGTCAGACAGGCCAAAGCGCAGAGGATGCTGACCCACGACCAGATCTGGGTCGCACTGGATCGGCTGGCGGCGCGCGCCGGCTTGTCGCCGTCCGGCCTCGCCAAGCGCGCCGGGCTCGATCCCACCACCTTCAACAAGTCCAAGCGCGTCACCTCCGACGGCCGCGAGCGCTGGCCCTCGACCGAATCGATCGCGAAAGCGCTGGCGGCGGCCGATTCGTCGATCGACACCTTTGCGAGGCTGGTCGGCGACGAGGCAGGCGACGGCCGCTCGGTGCCGCTGCTCAGCTTCGCGCTGGCGGGCGCGAGCGGCGCCTTCGACGAGTCCGGCATTCCCATCGGCAAGGGCTGGACCGAATTTGCGCTTCCCACCGCCGAGGACAACCACAGCTTCGCGCTGCAGATTTCCGGCGGAGCGCTACAGCCCGCCTATCGCGACGGCGACGTCATCCTGGTCTCACCCGGCGCGCCGATCCGTAAAGGGGATCGCGTGGTGGTGAAGACAAAAGCGGGCGAGGTGACGGTCGCGACGCTGAAGCGCCGCACGGCGAAGGCGCTGGACTTGCAGCCGCTCGATGCGGCGCAGGCGGAGCGGACGATAGCGGTGAGCGACGTTGCGTGGATGGCACGGATCGTTTGGACGAGCCAGTGAGGGTGCTCCGCTGTCATTCCCCGCGAAAGCGGGGAATCCAGTACGCCGCGGCGTCTCGGTTCAGTCACGGCGGTCTCTGGAATACTGGATCGTCCGCTTTCGCGGACGATGACAGTGAGTGTTGGATTTACGCACTCCTTGCCAGCGCGCCGTCGATCATGTTGACGGCGTTCTGCACGCCATACACCGCGACAAAGGAGCCGAAGCGCGGGCCCTTTTCCTGGCCGAGCAGCACCTGGTAGAGCATGTTGAACCAGTCGAGCGTCACGCCGGGACGGCCGTCCTTGCCCTTCTTGACCTGGTCGAGGAACGGCTCGCGGCGGCCGATCTCGTAGACGACGTTCTGGATGTCCTCGGCCGATGCGTCCTGCGCGAGTTGCGATAGCGCGTCGCGCAGATCCTGGAGCGCGGCGCGTTCGGTCTCGGTCGGCTGGCGAAACTGCTTCGTCGGCGCGACGAAGTCGCGATAGTAGTTGATGGCATAGCCGACCATCGCATCGAGCTTCGGGTGCGTCTGCGGCGACACGCCGGGACGGTAGCGGCCGATAAAACCCCACAGCGTCGCGGCATTCTCCGCATTCGACGACGACACCAGCGTCAGCAAGAGCTGGAACGTGACGGGCATATCGAACTTCGGCGGATGGCCGTTGTGGACATGCCAGACCGGATTGCCGAGCTGCTGCTTGGCGTCCTGCTTCGCAAAGCCGTCGATGAACTGCTGGTAGTCGTCGACATTGCGCGGGATGACGTCGAAATACAGCCGCTTGGCCGCCTTCGGCTCGCGATACATGAACAGCGACAGCGATTCCGGCGAGGCGTAGCGCAGCCACTCGTCGATGGTGAGGCCGTTGCCCTTCGACTTCGAGATCTTCTGGCCCTTGTCGTCGAGGAAGAGCTCGTAGTTGAAGCCTTCCGGCGGCGTGGCGCCGAGCGCCCTGGCGATCGCGCCGGAGAGTTTTACCGAATCGATCAGGTCCTTGCCGGCCATCTCGTAATCGACGCCGAGCGCGACCCAGCGCATCGCCCAGTCGGCCTTCCACTGGCACTTCACGTTGCCGCCGGTCACCGGCGTCTCGACTTCCTGGTTGGTATCGGGATCGACATAGGTCACCGTGCCGGCCGCAACGTCGCGTCGGATCATGGGCACCTGGAGCACGACACCGGTGGTCTTGCTGATCGGGAGGAACGGCGAATAGGTCGCGCGGCGGTCGGGTCCGAGCGTCGGCAGGATGATCGCCATCACCTTGTCGTAGGCCGCGAGCATCTTGAGCAGCGTCGCGTCGAAACGGCCGGACGTATAGTAGTCGGTCGAGCTCGCGAATTCGTAGTCGAAGCCGAAATGATCGAGGAAGGCGCGCAGCCGCGCATTGTTGTGGTGCCCGAACGACGGGTACTCGTTGGAGAACGGATCCGGCACGCGCGTCAGCGGCTTGCCGAGATGCGCGGCCAGCATCTCCTTGTTGGGGACGTTGTCGGGCACTTTCCGAAACCCGTCCATGTCGTCGGAGAACGCGAGCAGGCGCGTCCTGATCTTGTTTTCGGTCAGCACATGGAAGGCATGCCGCACCATCGAGGTGCGCGCGACCTCGCCGAAGGTGCCGATATGCGGCAGGCCGGACGGGCCGTAGCCGGTCTCGAACAGGACCTCGTCCTTCGGACTTTTCTTCAGCCGCGCGACAATGGCCTTCGCCTGCTCGAACGGCCAGGCGTTGGATTGTTCGGCGAGCGCACGCAGATCGCTCGGGTTCGCGGCAAGATCGATAACGGACATTGAGGGGCCTCCGGGCCGCGGAAAATAGCGATTTCCGGGCAGAATGCAAAAGTTCGTGCGGCTGTTGCCGCGCTTGCTCCCTCGCCCCGTTCTTACGGGGAGAGGGTTTGGGTCATCTGCGCTAGGTTAGTCGTGCGCGGAGATTGTCGTGTTGTTTTTGGCGCCGTCGCGGTGGTTCGCAGAGGTGGCGGCGGGTTCGGCTGAAGAGATTACGGACAGCCTGCCACAGAAGTGGT
>NZ_JARVWW010000099.1 GCF_029846715.1 Bradyrhizobium nivariense | reverse complement strand
AGCCAGGACCCATAGCCACAAAACGCTATTTGGCGAAGACTGGTCATGGCCAGTCTTCGCCAAAAAACACTCGGTGGTAATGGGTCCTGGCTTTCGCCAGGACGACTACGGAAAGAGCGTCACCCCCGCTTCGCCCGATCCTTCTCGTTCTGCGCCATGATGCTCTCGCGCGCGGTTTTCCAGTCGTCGTCGCTCCAGTCGCGGAGCTGGTAGAAATTGCCGCCCATGGCGAGCGCCTGGGCGCCGTCCATGGCGATGGTCTCGCCGGAGATCCAGTCGCATCCGCCGGAGATCAGGAACACGGCGACGTTCTGCAGCTCCTCCATGGTGCCGACGCGGCCCATCGGATTCATCGCCTTGGTGCGCGCGCCGGCCTCGTCGCCCGGCTTGATCCGCTTGCTCATGCCCTCGGTCGGGATCTCACCCGGCGCGATCGTGTTGAGGCGGATGCCGTATCGGCCCCATTCGGTCGCAAGCGACATTGTCATGGCGTGGATGGCCGACTTGCTCATCGCCGACGGCACGACGTAGGGCGAGCCGTTGCGTACCCAGGTCGTGGTGATCGAGACGACATTGCCGGGCTGCTTCAAAGCGATCCAGCGCTTGCCGACCGCATGCGTCACATAGAATGTGCCGTGCATGACGATGTTGGCGACGGCGTCGAAGCCGCGCGGCGACAGCTCTTCGCTGCGCGAGATGAAATTGCCGGCGGCGTTGTTGATGAGATCGGTGAGGGGGCCATCGCGAAAGATATTCTCGACCATCTCCTCGACCGCGAGCGCGTTGCGGATGTCGACACCGTGGCTGGCGACGCGGCCGCCATACTGATCCATCAGCTCGGTCGCGGTCTCGTCGCAGACGATCTTGCGCCGGCCGCAGATGTGCACCTCGGCGCCGAGCTGAAGGAAGCGTGCCGCCATCGACTTGCCGAGACCCGTCCCGCCGCCGGTTACCAGGATGCGCCGGCCCGCCAGAAGATTTTCCTTGAACATGGCTGTTTCCCCTGTAGCGATTGTCAGTTAATTGGTCGATTGACTAAATCCGGCCGCCGTCTTCCTGTAAAGCGGCAACCGGTCAAGAACAGGCAAGAACTAGGGAGAATTCATCCATGGAAGAGCGCGTCTCGATCTCGATCTCGGAAGGCGTCGCCGACGTGCGGCTGGTACGCGCGGACAAGATGAATGCGCTCGATCAAGCCATGTTCGAGGCCCTTGTGGCCGCAACCGACCGGCTTTCGAAGGACAGGAGCGTGCGCGTTGTCGTGCTGTCCGGCGAGGGCCGCGCCTTCTGTGCCGGCCTCGACATGGGGCGTTTTGCCGCCATGAAGGAGAAGGGCGGCAACGGAATTCCGGGTGGCGAAAATCGCGACCTCACGGCGCGCACGCACGGCCAGGCGAATTTTCCGCAAGCCGCGGTTTGGGGCTGGCGTCAGCTTCCGGTCCCCGTGATCGCGGCGATCCAGGGCGTTGCCTTCGGCGGCGGCTTCCAGCTCGCGCTCGGCGCGGACATGCGCTTCCTCACGCCGGACGCGCGGATGTCGGTGATGGAAATCAAATGGGGTCTGGTGCCCGACATGGCGGGCACGCCGATCCTGGCCTCGCTCGTGCGCGACGACATTTTGCGCGATCTCACTTACACCGGCCGCATCTTCTCCGCGCAGGAGGCGATGGCTTACGGTCTCGCCACGCGCATCTGCGATGACCCGCGCGCTGCCGCGCTCGAAGTCGCGCGTGAGATCGCGGGCAAGAGCCCCGATGCGGTCCGCGCCGCAAAACGCCTGCTCAACAACCTCTCGGTCGATCCGGGCCCCGCACTGCTCGCCGAGTCCATCGAGCAGCAGAAGCTGATCGGCAGCGCCAACCAGACCGAGGCGGTGCGTGCCAATCTTGAGAAGCGCGCGCCTAAGTTTGCGGACTGAGACAGACCTCATCCCGAGGAGCCGCGAAGCGGCGTCTCGAGGGATGGGCCACGGGCTCTCATGGTTCGAGCCGGCGCTTTGCGCCTCCTTACCATGAGGGGCATCTTCAAACAAAAAAGAAAAACAAATGAGCGAAACGTCAGAATTCCTCGGCATCGTCTCCGGCGGGCGCCGCCGTTCCCATGCCGAGGTCGCCGGCCGCGCCGACCGCATCGCGAGTGGCCTCGGCAAGATCGGCGTCAGGCAAGGCGATTGCGTCTGCATGCTGATGCGCAACGACATCGCCTTCCTCGAAGCCGCCTACGCCGCGATGCGGCTCGGGGCCTATGGCGTGCCGATCAACTGGCACTTCAAGCCGGAGGAGATCACCTATATCCTGGAGGATACCGGCACCTCCGTGCTGATCGGGCATGCCGACATGTTGCATGCCTTGCGCGACGCCATTCCGAAGAGCGTCACCGTGCTCAGCGTGCCGACGCCGCCGGAGATCCTGTCCAGCTACAAGATCGATCCCGATCATCTGAAGACGCCGGACTTCGCGATCGATTTCGAATCCTGGCTCGCGCAGCACCAACCCTATGACGGCCCGATCGTGCCGCAGCCCATGAACATGATCTACACCTCGGGGACAACAGGCCATCCCAAGGGCGTACGGCGCAATGCGCCGACGCCGGAGCAGGCGGCTGCCGGCGGGCGCATGCGCGCGATGATCTATGGGCTGAAGCCCGGTGCCCGCGCGATCCTGCCGGGCCCGCTCTATCACTCCGCGCCGAACTCGTTCGGCATCCGCGCCGGCAAGCTCGGCGGCGCGCTGGTGCTGATGCCGCGCTTCGAGCCCGAACAATTTCTCGAGCTGATCGAGCGCTACAAAATCGACACCATCTTCATGGTGCCGACCATGTTCATCCGCCTGATGAAGCTGCCGGAGAACGTGCGCAAGCAATACGACGTTTCCTCGCTGCGCCACATCATCCACGCCGCAGCACCCTGTCCGGCGGACGTCAAGCGCGCCATGATCGAGTGGTGGGGGCTGGTGATCTACGAATTCTACGGCTCGACCGAATCCAGCGCCGTCACCTTCGCGACCTCCGAGGACGCGCTGAGAAAGCCCGGCACCGTCGGCAGGATTTCGCCCGGCGCCGAGCTGCGCTTCATTGGTGAGGACGGAAACGTGCTGGGCGTGGGCGAGATCGGCGAGATCTACTCGCGCATGGCCGGGATGGCCGATTTCACCTACCACAACAAGCCGGAGAAGCGCGCCGAGATCGATCGCGACGGTTTCATCACCTCGGGCGATGTCGGCTATATCGATGAAGAGGGCTACGTCTTCATCTGCGACCGCAAGCGCGACATGGTGATATCGGGCGGCGTCAACATCTACCCGGCCGAGATCGAATCGGTGCTGCACGCCGTGCCCGGCGTGCATGATTGCGCGGTGTTCGGCATCCCCGATTCAGAGTTCGGCGAAGCGCTGATGGCGGTAGTCGAGCCGCAGGCGGGCATCACGCTCGACGCCGGCGATATTCGTACGCGGCTGAAGGCGTCACTCGCCGACTACAAAGTACCAAAACACATCGAGATCCGCGCCGGGCTGCCGCGCGAAGATTCCGGCAAGATCTTCAAGCGCCGCCTGCGCGATCCCTATTGGGAGCAGGCGGGGCGGAAGATCTGACGGTGCGTAGATCGGGTGAGCGAAGCGATACCCGGGATAGCAACTAGTAAGACCCGGATGTCGCTTCGCTCATCCGGGCTACACGAGCACGCGAATACGTGAGCGGTTTCATGGACCGCAACCTCGCTCATCGTGCTATACAGACGGGATCACCGTCTCACGGATCATCCAATGGCTCCCGTTTCCATCCTGCTCAACCTGCTCTGGATTTTCATCGGCGGCGCCTGGATGGCGCTCGGCTGGCTGGTCGCCGCGGTCATCATGGCCGTCACCATCATCGGCCTGCCCTGGGCGCGGGCAGCGTTCAACATCGCCGTCTACACGCTACTGCCGTTCGGCTCGAAGGCGGTCAGCCGCTACGAGGTGACGGGCATGAGTGACATCGGCACTGGCCCGCTCGGGGTGATCGGCAACATCATCTGGTTCGTGCTGGCCGGCTGGTGGCTGGCGCTCGGCCATCTCGTGACCGCGCTAGTGCTGGCGGTGACCATCATCGGCATCCCCTTCGCCTGGGCGCATCTGAAGCTCGCAGGCATCGCGCTCTGGCCGATCGGCAAGGTGATCGTGCCGGCCTAGGGCGAACTCAAGGATGGGTAGAGCGTCAGCGAAACCCATCAATCCGTCCGCCGATGACGAAGCATGATGGGTTTCGCGAGGGCTCAACCCATCTACGCGTGCAATCGCATTTGAGGTAGCTTCCCCGCGGCACATCCTTCGAGACGCCCGCCCTTGGCGGGCCCTCAGGATGAGGGCGGAACACGCGGCTGCAGTTTCAACGAAACCCGACGCAGCTCAGCCTCATCCTGAGGAGACCGCGAAGCGGTCGTCTCGAAGGACGAGGCGCTTGCTCAGCTCGTAGGATGGGTAGAGCGCCAGCGAAACCCATCAATCCGTCCGCCGATGACGAAGCATGATGGGTTTCGCAAGGGCTCAACCCATCTACGCGTGCTATCGCATTTGAGGTAGCTTCCCCGCGGCACATCC
This sequence comes from Bradyrhizobium nivariense, assembly GCF_029846715.1. Lineage (GTDB taxonomy): Bacteria > Pseudomonadota > Alphaproteobacteria > Rhizobiales > Xanthobacteraceae > Bradyrhizobium. The sequence goes on along the minus strand of NZ_JARVWW010000099.1, from coordinate 365 downwards.
TTCGAGACGCCCGCCCTTGGCGGGCCCTCAGGATGAGGGCGGAACACGCGGCTGCAGTTTCAACGAAACCCGACGCAGCTCAGCCTCATCCTGAGGAGACCGCGAAGCGGTCGTCTCGAAGGACGAGGCGCTTGCTCAGCTCGTAGGATGGGTAGAGCGTCAGCGAAACCCATCAATCCGTCCACCGATGACGAAGCATGATGGGTTTCGCAAGGGCCCAACCCATCCTACGCGTGCTATCGCATTTGAGGTAGCTTCCCCGCGGCACATCCTTCGAGACGCCCGCCCTTGGCGGGCCCTCAGGATGAGGGCGGAACACGCGGCTGCAGTTTCAACGAAACCCGACGCAGCTCAGCCTCATCCTG
>NZ_JARVWW010000098.1 GCF_029846715.1 Bradyrhizobium nivariense | reverse complement strand
TGGTCCGATGCAGCGTGGCGGCCCTTCGCGCCGGCGAGCTTCGATTTCTCGGATTCGCGCTGCACACCCCGATCAACATCTTCCTCCTGCTCCCGATGAAAGCCTACGCGCTCTGCACCTTGAGCAATAGCGACTCGCTCTCGCGCAGACCACCAGATTTGCCCGATGAAGATGGAAGGCATGGCAACTTTTTGTACCCAGCCCCCAAAACCGATAAACCGAAGGAGATTGTTTGCACGTCGCGCATTCAGCACCTTGAGTACCGCATTGCGCTCCAATTGGAGGTCGTGGCGCAACTGATCTGCCAGGACACATTCGCGCTCGGAGCGGTCAAGCTGCTCGACGAACTCACAAGCGAACTGGTCGCGGCAAAACTGGAACTCGGCGCAATAGGCGAGGCGAGCGCCAGCAGGCGAACGGTCCCAGCGGAGAAATACGGTGACCTCTTCTATCCAGAAGACCTCCGCATCCTAGCTAAGCTTTTCGACGAGGCAGTCGCAGCTTTACCGCCAGATCGCCGTACTATCGCCAATCGTACGCAAATCGCCAAACTTGTTCTAGCTCTTGGAACGACGCGTGAAGACAAGTCCAATCCAAATCATGGCGCCTGCGTTCTTGGCGATTTGATTGATCACACGTTCAACTCCTCCTCTTCTAATCAAATCGAGGTTCCGCCTAGCACCTGGCGGAATTCTGCGTGAGGCGTAGGTTAAATCACTCGAGCCGGTAATAAAGAAGGCATCACCCCAGTTTTGATAACCGGCGGTCCTTTCGAGATCGCCGAGCGATGTGTGTACAGGCAGCCTACTTTTCCTAACAGATTCGTCTCGTCAGCAGGCGGGCCGCGGGACAGGGGGGGGACCACTTCTTCGGTGTCCTCAAGGCAAGAACCCCGTAGTTCAAGCCCTCGGTCTCAGAGGATGAATGCGGTACGCCTTGCACTGCAATGCGACCGCCTACCGGCCGCCCCGACGCAAATAGTCCAGGCGTCCTAACAGCACGCCGACCGCGCAGCGAGATGGATAGCCTCGTCCACGTTTCAGCTGCCGCCGAACGTCTTCTCCGTTCCCCCAGGGCGGGTGGGACAATGCTGCCGAGACAAGGCACCCTTCTGACCAAACCACAGGTATCAGCTCATCACGAATGTCGTTTCCTACAACGATCACGGCTTGGGCTCTTCCGCGCATCTGCAGACTATGCCTGGCTCGCGCTCACTGCTGCTGCAGGCCACCTCGAGTTAGAATAACTTTTGGCTGGGAGTAGCCGAAGTGACTTGAATCGTACGTAGCGTCACGTTGTAGGAACGAGGCATCCGCCGCCTCGCGCCGACCAACTAGTCAACCACCGATGGCGGGAATGTGACGTAACGCATCAAAGCAATCCTCCGGCTTAGACATCGAGATGACAACAGCACTCCTTTTTCTCACCATGATCTTCTTCGGCGGCTTTGGATTAGGCTACGCTGTGCGCAGCTGGCGTTCTCGCAAACGACGTGAGCGCGCCCGGCTTTATGGTGCTCTCTTTCATTCCGGCACTTCTGCTCCGCCGCCGCTTCGAGTTCCCGCACGTCGTGGTTCCTAGCGCTGCATTCGGCCTCGCTCAAACAAGGAAATTGCCGATCCGCCACGCGAGGGCGAACCCCTCCGCTGCCAGTTCGTCGAGCACAGACTCGCAAGGCAGCGTGGAGGCGACGCGCGTGTTCGCGTGGAGTCAGACCCAACAGCACGGGGTAACGTATGTCTGATCGCCGATTTGCCCGAGACACTGAGCCGTGAAGATTGCGAGTCGGCCCTTCACGGATCATCGGTCGGCACCGGTGGATTCGCAACCGGCCCCCGGGCCTGACAACGTACATCTGTGTGATCTTAAGATGTGCGGAAGCCATTGCAGGACCGAAGCCCCATCAGCGCTGGTGCGAACAGCGGAGAAGATATGTCTGGCACGTAAGCTGGCGCTTGAGCTGAATGCGACGGCGAGTACGATTGCGGCAGCGTCGACAAGGAGCCCCTTTCACGCTGCGAGCGCATCTACAGCGCTTCGATGCCCGTCGCGATCTGCACTGGGCGCGAAGAGAGAACCAGAGCCCTTCGCACGACTTCGAATTTCATCTCGCGTCAGGATCAACGCTGCGTTGACGTTGACCAATGCTTCCTGGCCAAGTTCGATTCGCTGAACTAGCCTACCTAGACGGAGAGGTTTCGAAGGTTAGGCTTTCTTCGTAGAACTCGATCCGCGAGAGTCAGTACAGCGGATGCATCATGAAGCCTGACGAGCGCCTCGCCGAAGTCCTTGAGAATAGCGCGTGTTTTGATGACGAGGCATGGGAGGTGTGGGCACAGTGCCTCTCACCCACTGAGCGGCTGGCTTATATTCGCAAGCATCGCTCGCACTTCCGGTTCGCTGATTATGATGATGTGATAGCTGTTGTACGGGGCCGGCGCTTCACCGGTTGCTCATCGCAGCTCCTTCGATGGCGTCACAGGACAAGAGCAACGACGTTGCAAAGTGCTTTGCTCTTCTCGGTTGCGGTGTGGCTGGGGATCATCTGGCTTGCGGTGCGCTTAATCCGCTGAGATCAGCAGCCCGCTTTTCGTCAACGCGTAAGCTACCTGTGTTCGCACGCGACCGAGCATTGCGACGCCGTTGGAGATGATCTGCAATGCCGCAACCTGACGCAGCGTTCGGTTCGACGATTGCTTTAGGCGCGCATGTTGCGATGCAGTTACAGCAATTCACGCGGACGTTGTTAAGACGCACGAGGCTCGGGGCACTGAAGAGATGAGAGTAGAAATGAAGAAGTTGTTGCTTGCGACTGTGAGCATTGTGGCGCTTGGCGCGGTGGCGCCCGCATTCGGCGCGGATCTGGCTGCGCAGCCCGCCCAGCCTCTCTACACCAATGCCCCGCGGCCTGTCGCGGCTGCAATCTACGACTGGAGCGGCTACTATGTCGGCGTGAACGGTGGCTTGGGCTCGAGCGCGAATTGCTGGGATTACCTTGGCGGCACGCCCGAGGGCTGCCATGATGCGACAGGCGGTAGCGTGGGCGGCCAGATCGGCTATCGATGGCAGATGGGGCAGATCGTGCTGGGTGTTGAAGGCCAGGGGAACTGGGCTGATTTGACCGGGTCCAATCACAGCATCGCGTTTGCCGATATCAACCAGACCAAGATTGATGCGTTCGGTCTGATGACGGGGCAGATTGGCCATGCCTTCGACAACGTACTGCTTTACGCCAAAGGCGGCGCCGCAGTCACGAGCAACACCTATCAGATCAGCTCGACCCTCACTGGCGCGCAGGTTGGGAACAGTGACGTTCTTTGGGGCGGCGTGTTGGGGGTTGGCATCGAGTACGGCTTCGCACCGAACTGGTCGGTTGGCTTCGAGTACGACCACCTGTTCATGCAGCCCGGCACGGAGAACTTCAGCGAGCCCTTTGGTGGGACCGATCGCATCCGCCAGGATTTCGATCTTATAACGGCACGGCTCAACTATAAGTTCGGCGGTCCGATTCTTCTCAAATATTGATCTGTCGTTCAAACGGCGGATCGAAAGCCCCGGCCCATGGGCCGGGGTTTTTTGACCTGTTAGTCTGCCGTACAGGGGCCATACACGGTCTTATGCATTCCGGGAGGCCGCGCTTGCTGCATCAAGCAAAACCATTCTCCTGGGCTAGTATGTCGTCGCGATCCGAGCCCCAAAAGGCTCACATACGCGAGGATTTCACAAACCGAGACGAACGGGGCAGATGAGAGCCGTGCTCTGAAGCTGCTGTTCGAGTTGGCGCCGTGGCGCTGAATGGGGGGCGCACAGTCGAACTCACGTTCACAGGCACTAGAGCAGATTCCGATCAGGTTGAACTGTATCCTGCGGCCATGAAGTAGTTGGCGCATTCGGTAGGGGTGAATGCTCTGTAGGCGTCGGCGATTGCGGCTTCGAGGGTGTCGACGGTCCTGGCTGCGGCTTTGCGCAGGCTCGATTTGAATTTGGCAAAGGCGTTCTCGATCAGATTGAAATCGGACGAATAGGGCGGCAGCAGCAGAAGGCTGGCGCCGCGGACCTCGATTGCGGCCCGGACGGCAGCACCTTTATGTGCCGGCAGGTTGTCCATCACGACGACGTCGCCGGGATTGTGGGTAGGTGCCAACACCTGTTCGACATAGGCGAGGAAAGCGACGGCGTTCATTGGTCCGTCGAGCGTCATCGGCAGTCAGGGCGGTGCAGCGTAAGGCAGCCGTCAAGGTCGTGGTCAGCCAATGACCATGCGGACCGCCGCGCGGCAACGTTGGCCGCGTTTTGAGCGGCCGCAAAGCCGGGCCATTTTGGTCGAGGCACCGGTCTCGTCGATGAAGACCAGCTTGTCAGGATCGAGCTGCGGCGCGAGCTCGCGCCAGGCCTGGCGCGCCGCCGCAACATCGGGCCTATCCTGCTCTGCTGCGTGCGCGCTTTTTTTTGAAGGTTATGCCGTGACGGTCGAGGAAGCGCCAAATCGAACTCGGCGCAAACGAGGCCCCAAACTCCGATTTGAGCATCTCGGCAATCTCAACCAGAGTCATGTCCGGCTTGGCTTCGATCGCACTCATGATCGCATCATGGTACTCTTCGATGCGCTGCGAGCGCTGGTCGCCGCCCTGCCGTTTGGCTTTTGTCGCCCCGTTCTCGCGCCATTCCCGGACAAACTCGCACCGCGCTCGCAACCGAGATGCCGAACCGCTCCGCCGCCGCGCGGCGCGACATTCCGCCCTCAACCGCCCCAACTGTCCGGATCCGCAAATCCTCCGACAAAGGCTTGGCCATGTGTGCCGATCTCCTTGTCCAGCACACAGGGTGAAGCAGAATTTGACCCCCATGGGAATCCCTTCCGATTCAAATCGGTCAGATTTTGCTCTAACCCTTAGAGAGCGCACTTCCGCAGAACAGGGGGAACGGTGAGCTTAGCGGCTCGATTGGGCAGCCAGATTGACGGACCAGAGGAATGATTGAAGCGAGCATGTCTCGGTCAATTGCAGCGCGCGCCAAGGGTTGAGCCTGCGGCAGGACGAATCGCGCTATGCGCGAATGATTACGCTGAAGATCACTTTGTCCGCACGCAATCAGCGATACCGCGAATGGTCTGCCGTCATGTCCAGCGCGCGTCGGACTGTCGGAGTCCGTGTGAATGAACCTCTCCCCGCTAGATCGCGTCTCAGCAGAGTACGCTTGGCTGCCGCGCCCCGAAGGCGACGATCGGGACGACACACTTGCCACCCTATTCATGGCAATAGCCGTCGCACCTGCGGCTATACCGGTGTGAACGCGCGGCCGGCAGCAATTGTCAGGCGGTGAGACGGCGCGCCATACGTCGGCATGGATTAATATGCGGCAGCGGGGCCAAGAACTTAAATAACACCAAGGCGGATCGCCGCCCCGAAGCGCCGGATCATCGATCGCGCAAGTCGCTGCTTTCGTGAGGTGAGATCGAAATCTAACGGAGTAGTTCTAGTGCCCGACGCTAGGCGTGCTCGCTGACAACGGCATCGCTATCAGCATGGACGGCAAGGGTGCATGGCGGGACAACGTGTTTGTCGAAGGGCTCTGGCGCAGCATAAAATACGAGGAGGTGTACCTACGGGCCTATGACAGCGTCAGGAGCTATCGCCCAAAGTTGGTGACGGCGGGAATCGGGAAGGCGGCATATAGAGCCGGTCCCGATTGTCTGAACAAAAATTCCGCGTCGATAAGTGGAGACTCTGCCGGTGTTAGGCCGCCGCGCGGAGCGGAGGAAGATCGAAGTAGGCTTGATCCGGGGTGCGGTCGTCAAGG
>NZ_JARVWW010000097.1 GCF_029846715.1 Bradyrhizobium nivariense | reverse complement strand
CTGCCGCCGCTTGGCCAGGGATTGGGAGTGTCTCAACCGAAAGGCCTTGGCGTTCTTGCGCTTGGCCTCAATCCGCCTCATGCTGAGAAAGCTCTGTCAGAAAACATCATGATCCCGGACAGACTCTCAGTCTATCGACACCACCTCTGCCGGCGTCCTCGGCAGCGAACGAGTGACGTCGAACGAAGCCGAGGCCAAAAAGCGGCTGATGAAGGCCGGTCTTCCGGTGCCAAAAGGCGAGCGCGCCAGTAGCGCGGCGGAAGCGGTGTTTTCGTCCATGTCACTCGGTTTCCCGGTAGCGCTGAAGACGCTGGGTGTTCCCCATAAATCGGAACTCGGAGCGGTGCGGCTGAATCTCAAGGACGCCGATTCCGTCAGTGCAGCGGCACATGATCTGTTGCCGCTCGGCACCGGCCTGTATGTCGAACGCATGGTACGAGACGGTGTTGCTGAACTGATCGTCGGTTTCACTCGGGACCCGATGTTTGGCGCGGTCATGACACTTGGCAGCGGTGGAGTGTTAGTCGAGCTGATGCGGGATACCGTCACACTGATGCTCCCGGTAACACACGACGATATCGAGGCCGCGCTGCGCGGCCTGAAATTCTATCCATTGCTCGAAGGCTATCGCGGCAAGCCTAAAGCCGATCTCACGGTAGCGATTGATGTCATCGCGGGCATTGCTGACTTCGTACAGAAGAATGCCTGGGAGATCGACGAGCTCGACATCAATCCGCTAATCGTCTGTGAGCAAGGCAAGGGCGCCTGGATCGCTGATGCGTTGCTCAGGCTGGAAGAAAAGAAGAAGAGCTGACGTCGTCACCACCTGCTCCGAAGCCGCCGTCGTTGAGGTCATGTTCGACGGAAAAGCTTGAGCAACGCGTGCGGGAGGTCGCGAGGCTGCTCGCCAGCGGGCCGCCGCTTGTGCTTGCTACTATTAAGGAGACAGCGCGTGTGGCCGAGTCGCGGAACTCCCAAGACTCCTTGAACCGGGTGAACCTCCGACAGCTTGCAACGGCGGCGTAGTCAATGGCTCAGAAGACCGTCTTGAGGGTGTCCGCGCCTTCGCAGAGAAGCGCGAATCCGAAATGGTAGGGAAGCAGTAGCATGCCGAGAACGCTTCACACACGGGAGAGGCCGTGAAGGGGAGCGCCATAGGAGAGAGGTGCAGAGCTCAGCGTTGTTCATCGATGTCACAGGCGCCGGGCTCGGATCGCAGGGTGGCCGGGCTTGTTCCTGTAATCCGAGAGTAAATTGCTGATCTGCGATCGAGGCAGCTCGGGTGGAGGCAACAGGGGCTCATAGGCACATGAATCCAGTGATTAACCTCACTGATCCCCGCGCCTACGCCGCATGGGTCAACACAGCGCCGCCTGCCTCGAGGGGATAGGCGGCCCGGACCCATACCAATTGTTGAACCTGCCGTGCCTAACTCCTCACAACATGCGCCCGGGCTAATTGGAATGCCGTGATCACTTTTTCGATGTCGTCTGCACAATGCGCGGCACTTACCTGCATGCGAATCCGCGCAGCACCTTCCGGCACAACAGGATAGGAGAACGGAACGACGAGAATGTCGTGCGCACGCACAAACTCAGCAATCTGGACCGCGACTGCCGCATCCCCGGTCATCACGGGCACAATTGGGTGATCGCCACCCAAAACTTGAAATCCCAGATCGCTCAATCCTTGACGTAGCTGACAAGTGCGAGCAGAGAGATTGTGCCTCAGATCGTCTGCTTTTTCTGCCAAGTCAATTGCAGCCAATGAAGCCTCACAGATCGCCGGCATCAGTGAGTTTGAAAAGAGGTATGGGCGCGCACGCTGTCGCAACCAGGAGATGATCTCACCACGGCCTGAGACGTACCCTCCCGATGCGCCGCCAAGTGCTTTGCCGAGCGTGCCGGTAAGAATATCAATCTGATCTTCCAGACCGTACCGCGCTGGCGTTCCACGCCCTTCTGGGCCGATAAACCCCACGGCGTGAGAGTCATCGACCATGACCAAGGCGCCATAACGTTTTGCAAGTGTGCAGATCCCAGGCAGATTCGCCGCAGCGCCATCCATGGAAAACACGCCGTCGGTCACGACGAGCACTGTTCGGCAGGCACTTGCCTCTCGAAGAGCCTGCTCTAGTTCGCTCATATCATTGTTAGCATAGCGAAAGCGCTTCGCTTTGCAGAGCCGAATCCCATCTATGATGCTCGCATGATTCAGGCTATCGCTGATTACCGCATCATCAGCGTCGAGCAGGGCCTCAAACAGTCCGGCGTTCGCATCGAAGCACGAACCGAATAGGATCGTGTCTTCCGTCCGAAGGTAGCTGGACAGCCTGTTTTCAAGCGCTTGATGAACTGAGTGCGTCCCACAAATGAATCGCACCGACGACATTCCAAAACCATGCCGCTCGAGACCCGCATGCGCGGCTCGCACCAGGGCTGGATGATTGGCCAGGCCGAGATAGTTGTTGGCGCACATGTTCAGGAGCTCGCGCTCGCCAAGCGCGCGCAGGTGTATATGCGTCGACTGGGGCGAGGCGATCTCTTGCTCGACTTTCAGGAGTTTTCGCGATGATAGCTCATCGAGATTGTCACGAAGTCGCTGGCCAAGTTGCGAGCGCATGGTTCATTTCCAATCAAGGATAAATGATAGCAGTCGACCACGCGGGATCAGCGTGCTTTTGCCAGTAGAGATCCGTGAGCCGGCGGGTGATGGATCCCACCTGCCCTTTAGAGATCGTGGTGTCATCGATGCGCGTCACTGGCATAATGCCGCCGGCAGTGGAGGTGATAAACACCTCGTCAGCCTTCTTGAGGTCGTCACGGTTGATGTCGGCAGCAGTGGCGGCGAGCCCGATCTCAGCACAGAGATCGAGGACGGTTCGACGCGTGATACCCGGCAACACCCCAAAAGCCGGCGTCCTCAGCCATCCATCCTTCACAAGGAACACATTGAAGCCTGGTCCTTCCGCGACATGGCCGTTCGTATCTAGGATCAGCGCCGTCTCGGCGCCTTTGTCGTAGGCGTCGAAAAGGCCCTTCACGAGATCGAGCCAATGATAGTTCTTGATCGTTGGATCGACGGAGTTAGGCGGAATACGGACGGTCTCACTGATCGCGACGTGCAGGCCTCTTTCCAATTGTTCATCGTTGGCAACCGAGCCATAAGGCACAGCAAACGCGATAAAGCGGTTCTCTGCTTGACGGGGATCACGGCTGAATGTCGGCGATGAACCGCGCGTGCAAATCATCTCAACGTAAGCCGATTTGTGACCCGACAAAGCGACACACTGCTTGAGGATCGAGGCGATCTTCTCGCGGTCGTAAGGCAGCTTCATTCGAAGACGTTCGACACCTGCCAAAAAGCGGTCAAGATGCAAATCCAACCGGAAAAACCGGCCGTTCCAGACGTGCACCGTGTCGTAGGTTGCGTCTGAGTGCAACAGACCCCAATCGAGCACAGAGATCTTGGCCTCGGACATTGGCAGGTACTGCCCATCCATGAAAGCGACCCCGTGAGGGTAGCGCCGTTGGTCGATGTGATGCTGATCGATTGCGGAAAGCACAGTTGAGGGGTTTGTCATCGGAGTCATTTGCAATAGGACGGGTTGAGACAAGCAACGAATTCTTGCTTCGGCAAAACAAGGATCTCGGACATGGTGCTCCATCAAGATGTCGAGGATCGGCACGGCCGGCCCACTGAACCTGGTCACGTTTAGACGTTAGCAGCCCCACGAGCCGCATTCCTCCGATGTGGCACCTCGTCTGGCCTAAATTCTGCGTCTGAACGGAATAGGTGAAGCTTTCACACGATCGAGACGCGACTTGGAGTACCCCGTCCATGCCGATGATCGCCCGCTATCGCACGATCAAGATCTGGAGAATTTCGTGACACAGAATGTGTGTATCGGTCGAAGGTAGTGACCAGTCATTGAAGATGGTGCTTCGCACAATGCGAGCCAGATCGATCGGCGGCTCGGAACGAGCTTCGAGGGTCGACGGGAGCGCGCGTAGCACAGATTTCATGGCCGCCGATCTCAAGCGGCACGAAGGGGCGTCTAGAGGATTTTAGTTCGAAATAGCCAGCCTGCGGCGAAGCCGGGTTTCTAAACCAGTGACAGAGAATTGACGCAGGTAAATATACAAAGTATATCGACGTGGTGCGAGGGCCGCGTGCTTTCCCTGCTCGCGAAATGGAAAGGGATATTTGACGTATGAGGCCCGATGCCGATCATCTGGAGTCCTGCCGATTCCACACTCACAGTTTGCAGGGCCCTGAAGGCGCTTGCGCGATTCCAACGGCGGCATCGCCAGGAGCAGGTTGCCGATAGGAAGCTGCTTCTCGCTGGGCGTGCGGACGCCGTGAGCCTAGCGCGCGCTTGGCACCAACCGCGCCTGCTATGCTCGGGCAATCGTCACCACGGTCTGAAATTTTCTGGGGCGGGTGAACAAAAAACCCCGTTCTGGCGATGGGTACCCGCCCCAAAGACGCGCGTGATCGTCATTCCTTGGCGCCCAAGGCGGGCGGTCCTGATGAGCAGACTAACCGCCTAGTAAATATTCGCGGCTTGAACTGAAGGAGGAACACTCGCTATGGACGATATCAAGCACAACCTGGATCTCGCTCTCGCGCTTACCGACGCAGAAGAGCGCTATTCCAGGCAACACCTGCTGAGCCGCGCTCATATGGAGCGCGCATCTCGATTCATGCCCGGGGGAAATACAAGATCCGTTCTGTTCTTTAAGCCCTTTCCCTTGGTCGTAAAGGCGAGTTCGGGTTGTCGAGTTCAGGATCTTGAGGGCAATGACTATGTTGATTTTCTGGGTGAATACAGCGCGGGGCTGTTCGGACACTCAGAGCCGACGATCAAAGCAGCTCTTCAGCAGGCTATTGAAACGGGCTGGGTGCATGGCGGGCACATCGAAAACGAGGCGCACTTGGCGGCTTCCCTGTGTTCGCGCTTCCCATCTGTCGAAAGCATCCGGTTCACGAATTCGGGCACTGAGGCGAATCTCATGGCGTTGGTGACAGCCAGAGCCTTCACCAAACGTTCGCGAATTATGGCATTTCGAGGAGGCTATCACGGGGGAGTATTGCTTTATAAATCTGGCGATTCAGTTCAAAACGCGCCTTTTCCGCTTGTGCTCTGCACTTACAACAACATAGAGCAGACCGTGGCTGCGATTGACCGGGAGGCGCGCGATCTCGCGGCGGTGATCGTCGAGCCGCTGCAGGGTTCGGCGGGATGCATTCCGGCCAGCCGGGAATTCCTGTCAGCAATTCGCGTCGCTTGCGAGCGGCATGGCGTCATTCTCATCTTTGACGAAGTTATGTGCTCTCGCCTTGCGCCCGGTGGGCTCCAAGGCGCCCTCGAAATTACGCCAGACCTCACAACCCTCGGCAAGTACCTCGGCGGAGGAGCTTCCTTCGGCGCCTTTGGAGGGCGCGGGGACATCATGTCGCTCTACGATCCAAATCGGCCAGACGCCCTTGCCCATGCCGGCACGTTTAACAACAATGCCATTTCAATGGCTGCGGCCGTGGCTGCGGCAAAAGTGCTGACCAGCGAGCGTCTCATGCATCTAAACGCCATGGGCGACGCGCTGCGGGCGAGGCTTACCGGGATCGCGCATGCTCATGCGCTGCCCATACAGTTCACTGGAGGCGGCTCGATGATGAACATCCATTTCCGTGAGGGCGACATCCGCACCATCGCGGACACGGAGACCGAAGATCCGAATGCCAAGCCCTTCTTTCATCTGGAGATGTTAGCGCGTGGCCAATATCTGGCCCGCAGGGGCATGCTGACCTTGTCTCTGCCGATGACCGCAAACGAACTCGATGGCTTTGCAAGCGCATTCGAAGATTTTCTCGAGTTGAATGGAAGGTTGATCGCGGCCTCCTACACACATTGACCTGCTTGCTTCGAGAGAAAGGCCGCCAGGGACAAATGTGCGCAGTGAAATCACCAGCTCTGAAGCCGGTGACCGCCCCATTTTATGCCAGGCAACTTTTGCTCCGGTGCCGTCCGGAATGCGGTTGGAATTCGGCTTGGCGAATTCTCCGGGTAACATGAAGTTATCGTTTCAGGCGGCAAGGTCAATTGGTTGATCGATGGGTTTTGTGGCGAGGGTTTGCCAGCCATC
>NZ_JARVWW010000096.1 GCF_029846715.1 Bradyrhizobium nivariense | reverse complement strand
CGCTACGCGGGCTCCTCACCATGAGGATCTAAGATTTATCCGCGGAACAGGACCTCATCCTGAGGAGCCCGCGTAGCGGGCGTCTCGAAGGATGGCCGCGCACAAACCACCATCCGCATTCATCTCGAATACGACGAAGGGTGTCCGCTGCTATCGCCGCGCGAGGCTGCAGCCGTTCGAGAGCTGGCGTGTCGATGCGGTCGAGCCGTCGTTTGACTGCGAGGGGAATTCTTCGAACGGCGAGTTCTGCTTGCCGGTGTTGAACTCCATGATCTTCCGTGTCACGCCGGGAAATATCGCCGAGATCGGATTGACGCGCATCACCGGCGCGGCCGGCGTGCCGACGACCTCATAGGTCACGCCGATCAGTCCTTCTTTATCGCCACCACCAAGGAACAACCCGAGGACCGGAATCTGTCCGAACATGTTGTTCAACCCGTACATCGGCACGAAGGTGCCGCTCATGCACACCTGATTGCCGGGAAAGTCGATCGAGCCCTCGATGGTGGCGCCGATCATCGGCCCCTTGACCACGCCGTCGCGGATCGTGAGCGCGCCGTTCTGCCGCGTGAACTCCGCGCGCAACGCCGTGAAGGCCACCCCGCTCTGCGCACCGGCAGGACCGCCTGCCGCGACGCGATCGAGTTGATCCATTCCCTTGACTGCGAAGTCGCGCACATTGATCAGGCCCTCCCTTGTCGTAGGCTCTGACGTCGGCGGCTCCATCGCCACCACCATCTGGCCGCCGAAGACCTTGTTGGTGGTATCTGTGAAGCGAAGGAAGTTGCCGGCATCGCTGGTCTGGAGATAGATCACCTCGCGGTTGCCCTGGGCGCGGCCGCCGCGCAGGTCGGCGGCCACAGGCGTGTCTTTTCCGATCCTGCCGCTCAGCGTGAAGGCTTTGACCGCACCGCTGCGGCGCGACATCTTGGCCTCGACACTGCGCATCGCCTCGCCGTTGAAACCCATGACGGCGCCGAGCTTTACGTCGATGTCGAAATCGACGTTCTTCATCTTGCTCTTGGCATCGTCCTTGGAATTGCCGGAGATCGCCGACTTCAGGAAGCCGCGGCCGTCGAATACGTCGCCGCGCATCGTGCCCTTGACCACGCCGTCCTGGCTGCGCTCCACCTTCAGCGATGCCTTGTCGCCGTCGGACGGCGCGTAGGTCGGGAAGTTCGCGTTCATGAGGTCGCCGTTGGCATCGACCTCGAGCGACCCCTTGATCGAGGCACCGCCGCCTTCGATGACGATGTCCTCCAGACGCGTCGATTGCGCCGTCGGCACCACCTTGAAGGTGGCCTTGCCCGCTTTGCCCGGCAGCTTGACCCAGCCGGGCAGGATGTTGTCGAGCTTGACCGAGGTCAGGTCGGCCTCGATGCCGAGCTTCGTCGTCTGGTCGGGGCCCCCGGCGATCTTGCCCGACAGCTTGATCGGCAGCGATCCGCTGACCGCGGGGCTGAGATCGAATCCGAGGCGCGCGCGGCTCGCATCGTCCAGCGTGGTCTGCAATTTGACGTCCGCATCGCCGTCGGCCGGCTTGCGGTAGTCGAGCGAGGCCGCCTGCCCGTTGATCTTGACGTCGCCCTTGACCTGATAGCCTTGGTTGCTCGCGACGATCTTGAGGTTGTTGGCCTCCAGCTTCTGGTTCATCACCAGCTTGTCGGCTGCAAAACCGTTGAGATCGGCGGTGACGGTGTAGGTGGTGTCGGCCTTGGTCAGCTCGCCCTTGACCGGCAGGCCCAGCTGGATGTTCGCCGAGAACGTCCCTTTGCTGGTGTTGGGATCGATGACGGTCGACGACAGATCGCTCAGGCGATCGTTGGAAAGCATTTCGGCGGCCGCAGGCACCGGGCCATCGGCCCGGAACCTGGTCCGCGACGGCGACGGTTTGGGCGCCATATCGGGCACCTCGAACACGAAGTCGGAAATCGTGACCTTGCGGCCCGCTGGCGTATCGGCAATGCCCTGCCCGATATTCACCGTCGCGGTGCGCCCGGTCACGCGCGCCTTCAAATCGGCATCGTGCACCACCGGCATGCCATCGACGGGGCGAACCGCGACACCGCTTGCCACGATATTGACCGACAGGCCGTCGTCGGGAATGGGTGGGCCCTTGCGCGGAAGATTTTTGGTCGGCGAATTGATGCCGATCTCGATGCGCTGGAGCGTGCCGCGCTCGATCCGCTCGATCACCCATTCGCGCAGCTCGGGAACGACAAGCGTCGGCCACATCCGCTTGAGCGCGGAGGCCGACATCGGCGTTCCCGCAAAACCCAATGTCAGCCGCGGCTCGCCCGAATAGTCGATGGCCCCGGTGCCGGCGACGCCGATCTCTCCGTTGGAGATATCGGCCTGCGTCAACAGCAGCCTCTTGTGGTCGGTGTCGAAGCGGAAGCCGATCGCAATACGGTTGAAGACCAGCGGCGGCTCGTTGTCGATGCCGCCGAGCAGGATCGAGCCGCCGCTGAAACCGAGCTGCCAGTCATTGACGGTGCCGTTGGGCGGCTCGACATGAGCCAGAAGCGTCAGGCGGTTCGCGCCCGAGAGGATCTTGAACGGCGCGACCAGCACCCGCCGATTGGCGTCCCACTCGACGTTGATCTCGGCCGAGTCGATCGCCATCGGATAGTCGGGCGTATCGGTGTCGATGATGTTGCCCGCGCCAACCACAATCTTGCCGCGGAAGAAGGTCGGCACGCCGTCGCGGCCGAGTTCGCCCTTGAGCTCGCCTGTCAACGGCAGGTCGGCGGTGTAGGTGAGGTCTTTCACCCGCAGCGCCAGCAGGATGTTGGCGGTCGAGACCTTGTCGGCGCGGATGTCGATCGAGCGCACGCCGTTCTCGGCGGGGCCGATCGTGGCACGCAGCGACCACGGACGCGCCCCCTCCTCGCCGAGGCTGAGCGCGACGCCGCCACGACTCGGCCGGCGCAGGCTGAGCGTGATGTTCTCAAACGTCCATTTGCTGCCGCGCTGCTGATCGTCGACGATTAGATTGCCGTTCTTCAGACCGATCTCGTTGAGGTTCTGGCCGTCGAGGCCGGTCATGCTCAGACTGTCGAGCCAGTCGAGGCCCTGAAGAATGCCACTCGGGGCCGTGGCCTGGGGGGCGGCGGCTTGGGCTGCGTCCGGGCTCGCAGGCACTGTTGCGAATGGCGGCGGTGGACCACCGTTGCGCGGGAATGTCGGCGGCAGGCCCGCATCCTTCTTGGAGGCGACGCCGGTCGCGAGCGGCTTTGCGGTGTCGCCGGCCGACACCGTGACGGTGCCGTCAGGTGCGATCCGGATCGCGAGCTCGGCATCGACGAGGTTGAGGCTTTCCGCGCGCAGATGCCCCATCAGCAGCCCCGCACCCGACAGTTTCACCTCAGCCTTCGGCGCGGTGGCGACAATGACGTGATCGTGGTCGCGCACGACGATGTCACGGATGCGCACGGCGATGCGGATCCGCCCGGCCCGCTCGATCTGGGTGCCGCCGACTTCAACCGTGTTGCCGTGGCCGATATTGTCCTCGATCGCCGCGGCCAGCCACGGCGTCGCGAGGTCGAGATTGATGGGACCGGCGCCGAGCCGCCACCACAGCGCGCCGAAACAGCCGACGAAGATGACGGCCAGGGCACCGACGACCGCGGCCACGCGCTTCAGCCAGCGACCGCCGCCCAGCCAGCGGCGCAACGGCCCAAACCCGTCACCGAAGCGATGGAAGCCTGAATTGGAACGCGACAACAGCCGGCGCGCCCGATGGCCCGCCGCCGCTTCCTGATCCGGATCCCAATCGGCGTCGTCCCATTGCTGCGGCTCTGGTTGGCCGCCGCGCCGATCCAAATCCCGATTGCCGTCCTGGGGCGACGTATTCCTTGCCATTGCCTCTCGATACAGGCGCCCGTCGTGGGATTGAGCGCCGCCGGGACCGCAGCCGTCGACAGGAAGCGAAGCTCCCTGCGCCGGCATTGCCGCCATACCTCGAATATTCCTGCTGTTCGTCATTTCGCCCCGGGAGCGCGTTCAACGAGCAGTGGGGTGGTGCGTGGAATTCCTTGTAACCCTACTCCGGCGTCGTCAGACTCGCCCAGCCAAGGGCACGATTCCGGCACACCGGACGAGGGCTGCAATACCGCTTTGGTTGACCCGCCGAAAGCGACGAAAGGAAGGCGTATGTCCCAGAAATCCCGAAAGAAATCGTCCAAAACGCCCTCCGGCAGTCCGACGGCTAAAAAGACGCCCTTGAAAACGCGGGCTGCGACTCAAACAAAGTCCGCGAAAACACAGCGGACACCGGCGAGCAAATCAACCGGAACCATAGCAAAGACAGCATCGCATAAGGCCGCATCGAAACGGTTAAATTCTTCCAAATCGGCCTCCGCGCCCGGAACGGGGGTGAAGGCGACCTTGGCCGAGGGCCAGAAGGCTCCCGCCTTCCGCCTGCCTCGCGACGGTGGCGGTGTCGTCGCGCTGTCGGACTATGCCGGCCAGAAGCTCGTCCTGTTCTTCTATCCCCGCGCCGACACGCCGGGCTGCACCAGGGAGGCCATCGACTTTACCCGGCTGACCGGGGCCTTCGCCACGGCTGGCACGGCCGTGCTCGGTATCTCCGCCGATCCGTTAAAGGCTCAGGAGAAGTTCCGCGACAAGCACAGTCTCGGCGTCCCCCTGATCTCGGACGAGACACACGAGATGCTGGAGGCCTACGGGGCCTGGGGCGAAAAATCCATGTACGGCAAGAACTTCCTGGGAGTTCTTCGCACCACGATACTGCTTGGCGCCGACGGCGAGGTCGCCAAGGTCTGGCGCAATGTCCGGGTCGACGGCCACGCCGACGAGGTGCTGGAAGCGGCAAGAAACCTTTAACCAATCCTTTAATTTCGAGCGGTTCCGTTTCCGGAAAATTAACCATGACCGGCCCAGATTGCTGCGGCAATTAGGCCGTACGGACTCATCCGACCGGCGCGGGAGTGCCGATGTCGAAAAGTTCTGCCCAATACTCGCAGTTCCCCCAACATCACCCTCACGACCACGGACGGGCCTTTCATCGCCGTGCTGCCGCGGCGGCAACCGCGATTCCCCTTCCGGACACCGACGACGCCTACACCATCGTGCATCACGGCAAGCAGGTTCGCCTGGGGCCTGTGGTGTTTTGGATCGTGGTCGGCACCGTCGTGTTGCTCGGGCTCTGGTCGGCCGCAACCGCGACCTATTTCGCCTTCCGCGACGACGTCCTCACCCGGCTGATCGCCCGGCAGGCCGAGATGCAATACGCCTATGAGGACCGCATCACCGAGCTGCGCGCCAAGGTCGACCGCACCACCAGCCGGCAGCTGCTCGATCAGGAGCAGTTCGACCAGAAGCTCGACCAGATCATGAAGCGCCAGACGGCGCTGGAGTCCCGGGCAACGGCGCTCGGGGCCATGCCAGACGTGACCGGATCGCTTCCCCGTTCCACCCCGCAGCGTGGCGACGCGAGCCAGACGACGCAGGGCACGCCAAAGCCCTCGCCGATCAGCGACACCGTGATCTTCGTGGCGCCGCCGGATCGCGAAGCGCGGCTCGAGTCGCGCGCGCCGACCCTCGCAGCTCCGCCGGTCAATCAATTCGCCAAGAACCAGGGGTTCGACAACGTCGTCGTTCGGCTCACGACCTCGCTTGACCAGGTCGAGCGTCGCCAGATGGCGGCGCTCAGCGCCGTCGAGGAAGGCATGGATTCACGCATGCGCCGGATGCGCGGCGTCGTCAGCGATCTTGGCCTGAACCTCGCAAATCTCGAAGCCGCCGTGCCGCGCACTGCGATGGGCGGGCCTTTTGTACCCGTTAAACTCACTGCCAGTTCGGGGCCGTTCGAGAAGCAGCTCTATCGCATCAACCTCACCCGCGCCGACATGGATCGGCTCAACCGCACGCTCGCGCTCGTGCCCTATCGCAAGCCCGTCATCGGCGAGGTCGAGTTCACCTCCGGCTTCGGCGTGCGCAGCGATCCGTTCCTCGGCCGGCCCGCGATGCATACCGGGCTCGACTTCCGCGCCGCGACCGGCGATCCCGTTCGCGTCACCGCCAACGGCAAGGTGGTCTCGGCCGGCTGGTCCGGCGGCTACGGCCGCATGATCGAGGTCGACCACGGCAATGGCCTTGCGACCCGCTACGGCCATCTCTCCGAGATCAACGTCAGGGTCGGAGAGATCGTGAAGATCGGCCAGGTCGTCGGTCTCGTCGGATCGACCGGCCGTTCCACCGGCCCGCATCTGCACTACGAAACCCGTATCGACGGCGAAGCGGTCGATCCGCAAAAGTTTTTGCGCGCCGGCGTGCGGCTCAGTGCGGGCTAGACCCGCGTTTCTCTCTTTCGACGGACGCAGCGCCTAAAGCGTGATGGCATTAGGTTCGATAGCCTGAATTTTTGAGGTAGTTGGCGCATTCCTCGGATGTGAAGGCATCGAGTGCGCGGCCGATTGCGGCGCAGACCGCGTCGACGGTTCGCGCGGCAGC
>NZ_JARVWW010000095.1 GCF_029846715.1 Bradyrhizobium nivariense | reverse complement strand
TTAGGTTCTGTGTTCGAACTGTCCTGTTAGAGTCGTTTGGCTGTCATCGTGATGGTTCATATGCGTGGGGCATTTCGAGGAAGGCACACAGACGTCCGAGTCAAGCGTTCCCGCAGCGTAGCGAGGACAACGCTTGACGCGGCGGCGACACCACAAGCTAGTCAAATGGTTGCAGGCGAAGTCCTGCAACCCTGCCACGCGGCGAGCGGGAGAGCGCGAGGGGAACCCCTCGCATCCTAAACAAAAGAGTGCGCCGTAGGCGCTCCGCTTAATAACAACTGGTTCGGGAAGCTGTCTTCTTTGTTGCTGTACAGGGAGTTGCGTCCAGCGCGGTGTCTTTTGCCGTTTCGGACGGCTAGGACCAAAGAGGACAGTGTGGTGCGGATCATCAAGGCGGCGATGGGCTATGCCGCAATCCAGGCTGGGTTTCCTATACTGCTGTCTGAACGGATGGCGATTATCGAGCCGGCGTTCGCCTGGCTGATGGAATTGGCGACGATTCCGGGCCGCTCGCATGCGGCGGAAACGATACGGACCTACTGCGAGCACCTGCATGATTGGTTCGACAGTCTGGAGCAATCTGGTCTCGACTGGCGCGCGGTGAGCGAGGCGGAGATTGCGGCCTGGCGCAATCGCATGCTGTCGCAACCGAGCCCACATACGAAGCGGCCATACGCGCGGTCGACGGTGAATGATCGGGTTCGCACGGTCTGCCGGTTTTATGTCTGGGCGCAGGGACGCGGCTGGATCGAGGCCTTGCCGTTCCACTTTGTCGACGTGCGGGTGGGCCCTGGCCGCCGACAATCGTTCCTTGCGCATGTCAACGCGCGCCCCGGTGTCGTGGCGGCGAACATCCTGACTGTTGCCGAGCATGAGCGCTTGCCGCGACCGTTGCGGGTCGATCAGTTGCGCCGGGTCTTCGCGCAGTTGGAGATGCCCTACCGCCTGATGGCGGAATGGGCGCTCGCGACGGGATTACGGCGCAAGGAGCTTTGCGGCTTGGCCGTCTTCCAGGTCCCGGAGACAGCACATCTTGATGACGAGGATCATCCGCTGGTCGGCGTGCCCTTGACGATCACCAAGGGCGACAAGCCTCGCACGATCTACCCACCGATCGGCCTGGTCGATCGCACGCAACGCTATATCGACGAAGTGCGCACGCCGCAGGTCCGGGCATTGCGTCGCCAACGGTCGGATTATCGGCCACCATCGGCGCTCTTCCTCAATCTGCAGGGCAATGCGGTCAGCAAGACACGATTGACGGCGGTGTTTGCGGAAGCTTTCCGAGCCGCCGGCGTGGCGGGTTCGCTGCATTGGTTGCGCCATACCTTTGCGATGACCATGCTGGTGCGATTACAGCGACAGGCATCAACCACGCCTGACCTCAATCCGCTGAAGATCGTCCAGGTCCTGCTCGGGCACAGTTCGATCCAGAGCACGGCGATCTACCTGCGCTGCGTCGAGCTGAATGCCCGGGAACTCGCCGACAGCATCGACTATCTCTACGGTGAGTTGATCCCCGATGGCCGCTAAGCGTGAGCGTACCGACCGGCGTCTATCGGCTGCGTCACCGATCGTGCTGGATCAGCCGGCCGATACCGTTGCCGTCTTTCGTGACGGTTGGGGCGAGGTCGCAAAGCGCTACGATCTCGGAAAGCTGGGTTTGCCGACAGACATTGCGATGCTTCTGGCAGACGCCTTCCGCAATCATCATGCCGCATCGAGCGCCGACACGCTGCGTCATTGCTGGATGGCGATGCGCGTCTTCGCGCGCTTTGCGGCGGTGGACGGGCATGTTCTTTCTGCCGGGGATCTGACCACCGCAATGGTCGGGCGCTATATCGCCTGGCTGGATCAACAGATCGCGGGACAGACGAACAGACCCTGGTCGAAGGGCTCGCGGGCGAATGTGCTGATGCAGCTGCGCCAGATGATCGACTGGACCAAGCGTCGGCATCCATCCCGGTTGGCCGCGCGTATCGACTTCCCCTGGCGGGCCTGGCCGAACCGCCATGCCGATCCCCGCACGCGCCTTGGCGGAGACGACCTCAAAGGCATCCTTCGCGCCTGTTACGAGGAGATCGACGAGGCTTGGGAGCGCTTCGAAACGGGGCGAAGGATCCTCGCCACGAGCGGACCGGTTGATGGTGTCGATCCCGAACTTTGCGACCTGATCCGGGCGCTCGCCCGGGTGAATGACGGGGTCCTGCCTTCGCGCACTCTCGCGATCCGGAGCCAGGTCAACATATCGGCGGTCGCACGTCATGGGGGGCTGCGTCATCTCGGAGGCTATCTTCACCTGACCGGAGAAACGGTCGTTGCCTTCTTCATCGCCCTTGCGATCCAGACCGCAGGCAATCCGGACGCGCTGCGGCTGATCACACGCGATTGCCAGGTGGCGCATCCGCTCGATGAGCATCGCGTCATCATCGAGTGGGCAAAGCCTCGGGCCGGACGGACGATCAAGCGCGCGCAAAGACGATCCTTCGATCGCCGTCGCCGGTATGCCGCGCCGAACCTGCTCGACAGGCTATTGGCGATGACGGCGCCACTTGCATCTCGAGCCAGCCGACAGGATCGGAGCCGTTTGTTCCTGGTGAAGAGCGAGAAGAAGGACACAGTCACGCTCATTCCCGAGGCGACATTGTCGCATGCCCTGAAGCCGTTCATCAGCCGGTCGAACGCTCGGATCGCCATCTGGAATAAGGCAGCACCCGAACGGGCACGGCCTTTGCTGCCGGATTTTGCTGCCGTGCTGCTGCGCGGTAGCGTCGCCACCGAATATTACAAGGCGTCCGGCGGCGATATCGTCGTGACACAGGACGTGCTCAATCACGCTCGCGTCGACACGACCGAACTTTACATCAAGGGGCCGCAGACGCGCCGTGTCCAGCGCGAGGCCATCGCCAGATTGCAGGACCTGATGCTCGGCTGGATTATCGGTACGGAGATCGACGCTGGGGATCATACGGCGCGAGAGCGGATTGCCCTGGGCGCCAACGCGATAGCCCCGTTCAGCCATGATTGTCTCAATCCGATTGCGGGGACGGCATCCGGCTCGACGGCTGGCAGGGTCTGCCGGCACTTCGGCGGATGTCTGCGCTGCCCTGGACTGGTCATCCCGATCGACGCGGAACACATGGCGCGCATTCTTCAGGCGAAGAGCGAACTGGAGCGGGCGCGTGAACGCCTCGATCCGCGCCGCTTCGAGCTTCTGTACGCATCGAGCTTGCGCATTCTGGTCGACGACATCCTGCCGGACTTCCCGCAATCCCTGCGCGCGGAGGCCGCAACTCGAATGATGACGCTGCCAACACCTCCGGCGCTGGAGTGAACGATGGCGACTTCCACGGCATTCGCTCTTCCCGCCGCGACACGCTCGCCACTTCGGATCTCGGCACGCTCGGTGTGGTCGGATCAGGTCTGGCATCTCGACGGATACCGCCCGGGCGGCAACCGGAGTGACTTCTCGCTCGACTGGGGCTTTATCCTTGCTGACGACAGCCGGTTCAGCGATCCGCACTGGACAGATTGGCGAGAGGCGGCAAAGCTGTTCCTGTGGAGCCTGAAGCTGGACCCGCCGCCCGGCCGTCGCAATGTCCATGAAGCAACCATCGTCTCCGTCTTCAAGGATTTGCGGATACTGATCCGCTGGATGGCAGCGCAAGGATATCGGCGCTTCGTCGATCTCGATCGCGACGCTTGCGAGCGGTTCTTAGCATCGATGGCGACGCGCCCGGGCAAAGAGACGGATAAGCCCTTGAAGTCGGGGACGTTGCAAAAATACGCCAACCTGCTGACACGTCTTTACCTGCAGGGGGCGAAGTTCCCGGAAGTGGCGATCGCTGATCCGTTCCCGGGCATTGGGAAGCCTGTGCTCCGTCATGATCGCGGTTGGCTGCCCTATACGCCCGATGAGATCGCCGTCCCGCTGGTCTCGGCGGCGTTGCGACTGATCGGAGCCCCGGCTGATGATGTCATCGCGTTGCAGACGCTGGCGCAGACCGTTTATGACGATGCGCTTGCGCAGGGGATCAGCCAGACGAAGGCTGGCTTTATCGTGACCGATGCGATCGCCGCGTTCACATTCTCGACGTTGCCCGGCGAGGACGCGCCATGGCATGCCGTACCTGTCAGCAGCACCAAGCAGGTGCGGTATCTTGTCGATCGTATCTACGACGCCTGCTTCGTCGTCATTGCCTATCTGATCGGCGCCCGGGTCTCGGAGATTATCGGGCTTCAAGTCGGCTGCATCGAGCAGCATCCCTCAGGTGATGGCAGCGAACGCTTCGCCTATCTCGTTGGCCGGATCTACAAGACAGCACGCGGCGCGGATGGCGAGGCCCATCGCTGGGTCGCGCCGCCGCCGGTCGAACGCGCCATCCTGGTCATGGAACGGCTGTCGGCCCGCTTGCGCGCCCAAAGCGGGCGGCCCGATCTCTTTCTGGCGATGGCCAGCAACGGCCTTATTGGTCCCGCGGCCCGGATTAATTTGCCCGTCGTCTCCACGATCATATCGCGGTTGAACAACCAGTTCGCGCCGTTCATCGCTCTGCCGCATCATCAGGGTGAGCCCTGGCATCTGAACACGCATCAGGGCCGAAAGACCTTCGCCCGCTTCGTCGGCAAGCGCGACCGGACCGGCCTGCATGCGCTTCAGGCGCACTTCGGTCATGTCACCCGTGCGATGACCGATCGCGGTTATGTTGGGACCGACTTCGCTCTCGACGACCTGATCGATCGCCATGCTCAGGACGAAACGCGCGCCGCTCTCGAAGAGGTGCTGACGGCGACAGCGCTTGGCGGCAAGGGCGGGCGGATGATTGCCGCTCGCTCGCAGTTCCGGGGACGCACGCGTGACGGCGATGCCCAGGCCTACGTCCGCTTCCTGATGGAAGAGACTGATCTCCGCCTCGGAGTCTGCGACTGGGGCTATTGCGTCTATCGCGTCGAAACGGCGGCCTGCTTCGGCGATGAAAAAGGGCCGAACCCCGTGCTGAGGACTGAAAGCACGTGTCTCACCTGCGCCAACTTTGCCGTTACGGCCAAGCATCGACCGGTCTGGCAGGCGCGCCGCGATCGCAATGCCGATCTTCTCGCTCATCCTGGCCTCGACCCGGTCAGTCGCGAGCTTGCCGAGACACGGATTGCCGAATGCGACCGCATCCTCGGCGATCTCGATCATGGAAAGGATGCACGCGATGACGCGTAAAACCGGCAAAATGCCAGCGCTGACGCCGCACGAAAAACGGCTGCGCAACACGGACCGCAAGCTGCGGGAGGCTCTGGAGCGCCTGATTAAGGGACTGCCCACACACCCGGACCTGCAAAAGCGGTCCTACCGTCTGACCGTTGCCACGCTCGCACGTGAGGCGCGTGTCGGCCGCAACGCAATCTACACCAATCATCGTTCGATGATCGACGAGTTGCGTCGCGCCAGCGATCGCAGGATCGTCCCCGAGAAGCTGGCGGCCTGGGAAGACAAACTCGCCCAGCAGCGCGCTCTGATCCAGGTCTTGCAGATCGAGGAGCGGCGTATGGTGACGGAAAATGCCGTCCTGCTGAAGCGCATCCTCGAAGCCGAAACGGAGGTTGAGCGGCAGAAGCGTCATAATGCCCGCCTGATCACTGAGCGCGATCGCGCCATGAAGCCGGTGGCCCTCCCGCGTGGGCCAAAATCCTGACGTCGTTTACGATTGCCGGTTCGTGTCGCTGCGCTCGTCGAAGGACAATTGTCGCCCCATCCATTGCCTGCGACAATCATGCGCGGCATGATCTGCGGCATGCTTGACCCCTTCGATCCAGATAGCTTCATTGTGCGCGCCGAGGTTCATATCCTTGGCATCGAGCCCAAGATCAGCCGCACTCTCGAACTGCCAATCACTCTCAACCTCGCCCAACTCCACGAGGTGCTGCAGGCCGCCTTTGGCTGGACCGACAGCCATTTGCATCACTTCAATATTGGCGGTCTTATCTATGGAGCCCCGGAGTTCGATGAGGACGGTCTGTCCGACAGCCGGACCTTCGAGGCGACCGAGGTCAGGATGATCGACCTTCACTTTCCCTACGATCCCGAGGAAAACCCTCTCACGATCCTCTACGAATACGACTTTGGCGATAATTGGCGTCATCTGCTGCGCTTGGAGCGCGTCGCACGCGAGGAGAGCGCCAAATATCCTCGCTGTATCGCCGCCGCACGCTCAGGACCTCCCGAAGACGCTGGTGGGCCTTCAGGCTATGCCAACTTCCTCGAGGCCTGGCTCGACCGCGACCATGAAGAACACAAAGCCATGCATCGATGGGCTGGCGGCAAGTTCCACCCGGAGTCCTGCAATCTCGACGACATCAACAAGGCTATCGCCAAAGCACTACGCTTATCAAAGGGCGACTATCGCTTCCGTCGAGAAAGCCATCGTGATTGACACCAAACGGCAACGCTTCAGCGCCAAAGATACACCCAAAATGCAAGGTGCAACCAGAAAGGTAAAAGAATCAACGCCATACAGCTAACAGGACAGTTGACGCATAACCTAAG
>NZ_JARVWW010000094.1 GCF_029846715.1 Bradyrhizobium nivariense | reverse complement strand
ACCGCAACACTTACACCAACACATTGCTGCGCAAGGAAGGGATCGAGGTCATCACCATCGTCGGTGCGGAGTTGGGGCGTGGCCGGGGAGGCGGCCATTGCATGACCTGCCCGATCACCAGGGACGCGGTGGATTATTAAGCGAAGTGGGAGCGGTCCGGCTCTGAAGGCAGCACGTTCACGACGCGGCGTTCGGCCGCTGCCGGATGGAATCCGGAGAGGTTCCGACGAACGCCATCTGCTGCTTCAATCCAAGATTTAATTCCTCATCATTAACACGCCACAATCACCACCCAGACTAAGGTGATTCTTGGTGTACGCAGAAGCCATCGGGGGGACACCATGCGCGCGCTGACGGTTCTTTGGCCGGTCGTTGGATTGTTTGGAACAGGCACCGCTTGGGCAGCGGATGTTGATCTCACCGAACTGAAGGCGAGCGGTCCTGTGCCGTATTATTCCACTCCGTCATGGAGCGTCGTCGGCTCCGTCGCGCCAACGTTCACCGACAATGCCTTGTTCAGCCGGGACAACCGCAAGTCGGACCTCTACTATGAGCCCGACGTAAGCCTCAGGCTGGATGGGAACCTCACAAACGATTTGTCGTATCGGCTATATGCCCGTGCACAATACGAGGCCTTTGCGGCTGAGAAGGACGGCAACGCCGCAGTGGCACGGATGGGCGCGCGCTTGACCGAAAATTGGGACGGCTGGCGCTTCTCCGCCATCTATGAGAACCGGTACGATTTCGACGGTGTCTATCGCGATCTCGCTTTCACGTCCCACGACGTGATGGGCTCGGTAGCGCGCGACTTCCGCGTGAACAATCTGACCTTGTCGCCGCTGTTGCTCCTGACCTACCGGTTTTCCGACCTTGCGGAAGCTCGCCGCTGGCGCTTTGACGCGGTGCTCGGTATCGAAGTCAAGCTGGACCCGAAATGGTCGATCGTGAGCACGCCATTGTTCGAATCGTTCTGGTTCACCGACGGACTGAACAGGGGCCGACAGGATCAGATCTACTCAGCGGACGTCGGGCTGAGGTATAGTTTCGCCAGCAACGTGTCTATCACGACCAGTGTATTGTACGAGGTGCGAACATCGAACGTTCCGGAGCGGCGATACAGGGATCTTAGGGTCGGTCCCCGACTTGACTTCGCGTTTTGAAGGGTTTGAAAGATGACGAGATGTGCGTGGGTAATGATGGGAGTCATTGTTGGTCTAACGGCTGCCTCCGTGGCTTCCGCGGATCCGCGCGATTCTGCTGACCGGAGCCAACGCCTGGATACCGATGCACTCAGGGACGATGTCGGCACCAACCGCCTCCAGGTGCCGTCCCATCCACTGGTGGTTGCGCCGACTCAACAACCCACCCCCAGCGCGAAGGCAGGAAAGAAAAAGAAATCCAGCGCGAGCGGAGTTGGAACCCGCTAACGCGTGGACACACGTGCGGTCGGATTGCCGTGGTGCCCGAGAACGCCTTCACGAGTCTCGGAAGCCGCCGATTGCGTCTTGGGGAGCTGTTGTCCACAAAAGCGGTTCGTGAAGGCTGTCTGCGACACTTTAGCAACTGTTGCATCTCATTTGAGTCCAGTGCTGCCTCGTTCTGGAACAAGTTGCATACTGCGTCCCTTGCCCCTGGGGGCTTCGATTTCAATCTGAGACGAATACTACTTGTGGTGCTATCAATCAGACAGTGTATAATCGGGGGACCCCTAAGGGGTGTCCGCACTCTGAACTGGCGATGGACCTCCGCGGGACAGGACGGCGGCTTCGACATTGATCTTCAATGTCGGGCGTAGCCGCAGCAGAGTGAGCGCGTACCGTGAAGCCCCATAGCTTTCCCGCCTACGAGTCAACGCGAACCAGCGGTACAGGGTGGTTGCAACTCGGGTTCGAACAAGCCAGCGACCAACTTTACTGGATGCATTCACCCGACCTTCTCTTCGTGTTGCGCCCGACGCTTGGCAGACGCTTCGTCTATGAGACGATCAATCCCGCTTTCGAGTCGCATCTCGGCAGATCCGTCGACGAGATCCGGGGGATAGACGTATCTAACTGCTTGAATAGGGATGACGCCAGATCCCTCTGCGAAGCTCTCCGCGCCTGTCTCGCGGAAGGAGTGGAAGTAAGGATTCGCCATCGCCTCGCGCTTGCTGGCCCGCGGCAAAATATCGAGACGACGATCGTTCCGGTTATGGCTCCCCTGGGCGGAGCCGCGATCCGACTGATTGGCAGTCATCGTCCCATGCGCAATGGTGCATTCGAAGGCGAGACAAAAAAGGCGGATGAGGCAAAGTTCAGCATCGATCTGGCGTCCGTTCAGGAGGACATCCAGCAGCGGATTGCTTCCGATCTCCATGACTCTACATGTCAGCATTTGATCGCCGCGAGCCTCGGTTTGATGCGGATCCGGCGTGGCACGAGCGATCCGCTCAGCACCGAACGACTTTGCGATGAAATCGATGCGTCGATCGACGAGGCGCTCAGGGAACTCCGTGCGTTTTCGTATCTGCTCCACCCTCGGAAGCTGACGGAGGACGGGCTCAAAGCCGCGATAGAGAACTACGCCGATGGATTTGCGGCTCGGACGTCGTTGCGTGTCACGACCAGGATCGTGCCCGACGTCGATCGTCTGCCGTACGAGAAGCAGCGCGCATTGCTGCGGATTGTCCAGGAGGCACTCACGAACATATTTCGCCATGCGCAAGCCACGGAAGTGGGCATCGTCATTGACGCGACCGACAGCCATTTTCGACTGACGGTCAGCGACAATGGGCGGGGGTTTCCGGCCTACGACGGCAAGCAGGGTGCAAAGGGGGAATCAATCGGCGTCGGAATTCCGGCGATGAAGGCGAGGCTCGAGCAAATTGGAGGGGCGCTGGATATCAGCTCCGATCGGGAAGCACAGCACTCGGGCACCATCCTGCGCGCGCTGCTTCCGCGTGGGCGGGCGACGAGCGCGCGTGGCCGGCGAAAGGCGGTGACCTCCGTGAGGCCCCACGCAGGCACCCACTGAGGCAAGAAGAAGAAGGGTTACCGGTGGCGGGTGGCTGCCGCGTAACGACATTGGAGTGCTCTGCCATGAAACGCATTCTTATCGCGGATGATCACGAAGCGGTGCGATGGGGCTTGCGAGCGGTGCTCGAACAGCGGGCGGATTGGGAAGTCGTTGCCGAGGCGAACGATGGTAGCAAGGCCCTGACGGCGGCAATCGAACGCCGGCCCCATGTGGCTATCCTCGACTTCTCCATGCCGCGGATGACGGGCGTGGAGGTCGCGCGACGGATCAGGGACTTTCCGTTGCAGACGGAGGTGTTGATCTTCACGGTGCACAAGTCCGGTTTGCTGGCGCAGCAGGCGTTTGAGGCCGGCGCCCGCGCGTTTCTGGCGAAGTCGGATGCGAACAGATTACTGTTGGCGGCCGTCGACGCACTTCTGGTGCACAAGCGGTTCTGCAGCGAAAACTGTCGAAACGAGCTCGATAACGGCGGCGACGCCGCAGATGGGCGCCGCGGACTTACGCCACGCGAACAGCTTGTGGTCAAACTGGTGGCTGAGGGCTACAGCAACAAAGGCATCAGCGCGATCCTGAACCTTAGCGTCAAGACAACTGAGGCTCATCGAGCGGCCGCCATGCGCAAGCTGGAGGTGAACTCAACCGCAGGCCTGGTTCGGTACGCTGTTCGCTCGCAGCTGGTCGAAGCATGACAGCGTACTATGTCGTTGAGGGTAGCCAAGTCGGTACATTCGCGGTGGCAGGTCGGGGTTTTGCAGGATGGCGCTTCAAACCATGGGCGGCATGATCGTCTGACCTTGCTGCACCGAGCATCTCCATCGGTTGCGGTCGGAAACGAGAACGGCGCCATGAAACGCATCTTGATTGCGGATGATCATGCAGTCGTACGCTCGGGGCTTCGCGCGATTGTTGAAACGCAGTCGAACTGGATCGTCGCCGGCGAAGCGATCAATGGTGAACAAGCCCTCGGATTGGCCCTGGAGACGAGGTCGGACGTCTTGATCGTCGACTACTCGATGCCGCTGATGAACGGGTTGGAGGTCAGCCGCCGGCTGAAGGCACTTGATCAGCATACGGAGGTGCTGATCCTGACGATGCATGAAGACGAGGAACTGCTTAGGGAAGCTATTCTAGCGGGTGTCCGCGGCTTCTTGTTCAAGTCGGATGCCAAGAAGCATCTGATTTCGGCGATCGAGGCGCTGCTCGACGGCAGGCCTTACTTCACCAGCGCCCTGATAGAGAAGCTGCTGAGCGACTACCAGCTCAACAAGCAGGGCAGGTCAGACATGCTGCTAACGTCACGCGAGCAGAGCGTCGTCCAGCTGATTGCGGAAGGGCATACCAACAGATCCATAAGCGACCTCTTGAATTTGAGTGTGAAGACGGTCGAGACCCATCGGGCGTCGGCCATGCGCAAGCTCGGGATGTCGTCCACCGCCGAACTGGTCCGCTATGCCATTCGGAAGAAACTCGTGGCGCCCTGAGGATTCAGCCGTTGTCCTGCATGCCCGAGGTTTGCAGCTGCCTGTCGGCCTGGGCTGCTCGTGCTATTCCATTCGCAGACTAATCCAATGTGAAGCGGCGGTTCACACCGTGCGGCGACGGTGTCGAAGACGCCGATGAAGTAGGGAACGACATTCGCCTGTTCGATACTGTTGGCGATCTTCGAGCTCCCATGCTGCCGCCGAAACTCGGCAGCAATGGCGGCGCGAGTCTCCATCAGAAATTTCCAGTAGCCATGGGCATCTGCCCGGCTATAGGTCGGACAGAACTGATAGACGTCCTTGACGGCATGCTCAGCCAGATCGTGGATGCTCTTCGGATCACGGCGCAGCGCAGAGCCGTCAGGGAGATGTCGCGGGATGCCGCATTGCGATAGGACGCCTGCGACCGATCGGACCGTATAGGCACCCCGGCTGAAGCCGATCAGGAAGATGCGGTCGCCTTCTTCATAAAGGCTGACGATCGCCGCATAGCAATCGACGATGTTGCGAGTGATGCCAAGCCCCGTTGCCATGCTAGCGAGGTTATAGAGCCAGCGCATCCAGCCGATTTTGAAATGCCCACCGTCGGACGCCGAACCTAGGCCGGCATCGTAGAAGGCCACCTGCTCGGACGGCTCGATCCTGGTGTCGGGCCCGACACGACAGGCACGGTAGAGCTTGTAGACGTTGGTCCGCGCTTCATCGAAATTGATGCCGCCGGCCTGGCCCGTGCCGTCGGAAAAGATCACAATATTCTTCGGCATTGCACACCATCCCCCAAAGTGCGCCAAACGCCATTCTATACCAAAGATTGTAGCCTCTGAGGTGTGAACCAGCCGACATATCCACGCATCTGTAGCGGTATTTGAGTTTATCTGCGCATCAAGTCGCCCACATCCCGTAAACGGCCCGCTTGGATCTACCGGCTATCTTAGCACTGGCACGCCGGTCCTTTGATCTGACGTCTCCGGGTTTGGCTCGTCATGCCTGACGCGTGGGCGATTGCTTCCGGACCCGCGCATATGTCCACCGACAATCAGAGGTACTCGACCGAGAACCAAGCCGAAGTCATCGCCGCTTTACACGGTTTAAACGAGTCATCGGCATGTCAGTCGCTTCGCCGCGAGCGCTCCGGTAATACCTGCGCGACTTCGATCGGCGCCCCAGTGATTTGGCTCGCGACGAGAGCCATAGCGACAAGGATACTCTGATCGCTGGTGGTTCAGATTGCGCCTCCACGATTTGAACTTGCGGCGGTGTGATCGGTCGCGGGCCGTGAGGAGAGGGCAGTTTTCTGTTTAGTCATTGGTGGGATAACACTATCTTTGATTGGATCGAATTGGCCATCAATTGCCGGAGCTAGCTCAAACTTCCCCGTGATGGATTGGAGCGAGAGTTTAATCCTTTCAAATAGTTAGAAGGCAGCGTGTGCACGATGTGTGCACCGGGAGATCAAGAAACATCTCATCGCAGGCTATGAGAGCATGTTCCCTGAAGTGGGGCAGAGCTGCCTCGGAGGTTGATGCGGTCGTCTACAACCAAAATGTCTGCGGGCAGGGGATGGGCGAGCGCTGACGAACAGCGTCAGTTGTCGGGGGTCGGAAGCGTCACTGCCTCCCTGCGCATCGGCGCAACTCCGGTAGCCAATGCAAGTGCGCCTCCCTGAGTTTAGTCGAGGTGAGCACGTCACATTGTGTTGGCTTCGTCTTCCGCTTTCCTTTTGGTGCGCGTAGGCTCGTTGTGTCCCTTGCGCCTGCCGTGGTACGTCAGCGCCGTCAGGCCGCAACCGGCGACCAGCGTCAAAGTCGTAGCCACGCCCACAATAATGTTGCCGTAGAGCGGCATTGACGGCGTGGCTTGCCAGACTGCCGCACTGTAGCAAAATACCATGATGAGGAGCCCTGCCAGGACAGCTATCAGGAGCCACGGATCTTTGTTGCGCATCGTATGCTCCAGAGTTTGAGTCGAGCATCCGCAAACTTGACCGCGGACGATTGCATCGCCGGCCAACTACATCCATCGCCAGCCGCAGCGACGGCGGTAAGCCCCATCAGCTCGACGCTGACGATATTCGCGAACACGATGTCACTTGGCGCCAGGATGCCGGCCGCGATCATTGCGACGCCAAGGAGCGCGTATGTCCACCGGGAAGGAGGGACTAAGGCCTCCACGTGGGAGCTGCTGTCGTAGGTGGCCACGCCATCCTCCCGGAACCTGGCGACCAGTTCAGTTGGGTGCGTCGGCGATGCTAAGCCGCGGTCCCTCAACGCCTCCATCCAATGAAACCCTGAACGTGTCGGCGGGAATGTTCGCGGTATTCTCAGGCATTCGCCGGATTGTGAGGCTCGGTCTATCGCTGCCCGTGAGGGAGGGTGCCGCCCACGTTTTGTTGCCAGCTGGATGGACTGCATCGGCCTGACGCCGGTGTCCCGGCGGGCGGTTCGCCACCTCGGACCTGTCGGCCTATGTAGACAGTCGTTCCGCGGCGGCGTCCTTGCGCTTGCCTGCCGCGTCAATAGTAACCGGCAAGAGGGGCCCACCTCGCCGTCGCGAGGTTCGCCTGCGATACAGCCTGGCATGAGCTGATCGGTGGAGGTGCAACGATGGCAAATGCCATGCTTGATGCCAGGCAGGAAGGCGACTCG
>NZ_JARVWW010000093.1 GCF_029846715.1 Bradyrhizobium nivariense | reverse complement strand
CTGCCGCCGCTTGGCCAGGGATTGGGAGTGTCTCAACCGAAAGGCCTTGGCGTTCTTGCGCTTGGCCTCAATCCGCCTCATGCTGAGAAAGCTCTGTCAGAAAACATCATGATCCCGGACAGACTCTGAGATCGCACACGGTTTGCGGCATCCTGATGCACGGCGGTGGCGGGCCCATCAAGCACCTGAAGATCGGAATTGCCCATGGTCATTGGGCGAACCCGACCCTTGTCGCCGAGATTACCTGCCCAAGCGTGATTGCTCCTCGCGTTCCTCGACTGACCAATCAACCGCGACACCCGACCTCTAGGTCGAGAAAGTCTCCATCCGGACTTCAAACCAAGTATAGGTAGTAATCCAACTACAAGGGGCCAACGGTCCGCCAGATGTCGAAGCTGCAGGCAGGACTCTGCTGCACCCGACGCCCTACAGCCCCACTTCAAGCCATCGAGAACGCGTTCGCCATGCTGAAGACGCTCATCTGGATGGCCCATTCGATTTGGTAGCTGCCCGAGTAGCCACTGGCTTAGTCCGCTGAAATGGACTGATCGAGCTGCTTATAAGATTGGTACGTAATTTGCCCATCGGCCAATGTCGTTCAGGCTCATTCGCGAGCAGGTAAGCTGAATGATCAGCCGCATACTTTTTGGTAGGGAAGATGGAGAACGAAATGCAACCACCCCTTGCTACCTTGGATGTTAGCCGCCCGACTGATCAGTTTCGGATCACCGCCCCATATTTCGATGCTACCCTCCCAGCTGATCTCATCCCCGTTCACGGCCCTTTCGCGACCAGACGCCCCATTGTTCGCGGCAAAGGTCAACTTCAGCACCTGATCGATTTCGTGCGATCTTCCTACTTGAGCCTCGACAATCATGCGGCGATCGTCGCTGGGGCGATCGCCGCGATCCAGGCGCAGCCATCGCTGAATTCGTCCCGAGCCGGAACCCAACAGAATTGCGATCTTCTGGGAGAACTTGAAGAAACTCTCTCTGAGATGTTCCGCGCGCGCGTGCTTGCCTTCTCCAGCCTGATGCTCGTCGATATGGTCGCGATGCCGATGCTTTCTTCCGGTCGATTGACGGGCGGAAGAAAGCCCGTCGTAGTTTTCGATAGCTTCGCACGTATATCGTTTACCTGTCAGAAGCTGATGGTCGGTAACAGGTCGTCGACAGCAATCGTCCACAATGACATTGGCGCTCTCGAACGCTTGTGTCGCCAAAATCCGGTAGTGGCCTATGTGTGCGACGGTGTTTACTGGATGGGAGACTATTCGCTGATGGATGAACTACGTCGGCTCCAGGAATGTTACGGCCTCTTTCTCTATATCGACGATACTCACGGCTTATCGACCTTCGGCAGCATGGGCGAGGGATTCGCTCGTTCTCAGTTTCCACAAGTGCTCGGTGACCGTACGATCATAACTGGATCGCTGGCCAATGGATTTGGTGCATCGGGCGGAATATTGATGCTTGGGACGGCCGACCACGAAGCACTCTTTCGATCACACTACTCTATTCCCGATGTGTGTTCGGAAGCACCCAATCTAGCGGCGGTTGGCGCGGCGCTTGGGTCGTGCAGAATTCACCGCTCTGCAGAACTCCGGCAGCGACAGGGGCAACTGGCGCAACGCATTGATTTGTTTGACCGCCGCGTCGCAACTGCGGGACAGGGAAATTCACTTCCTATCAGAATGATTACTGTTGGATCGGAGGTAAATGCGGTTGCAATCGCAAGAGGACTTCTCGATTGCGGCTTCTACACCTTGGTCACGTTCTTCCCGACTATAGGGCAGGGAACGGCCGCGATTCGAGTGTGCATTACGGCGGATCATGAGCCCCACGACATAGAGCGGCTTTGCGAATGCATCTTGCAACAAGTCGTCGAAAGAACCGGAAAGCCCTATCCTCTGAGGTGACTTGACGCGTCTGCAGACGAGTTTCTGGTGAGCTGCAAGATTGAGACCGAGAATCCGCTCGCCCTCCAAACTCTAGGGCCGCATCCTTTAATGTCCGGGCCGCT
The DNA here is from genome assembly GCF_029846715.1 of Bradyrhizobium nivariense. Lineage (GTDB taxonomy): Bacteria > Pseudomonadota > Alphaproteobacteria > Rhizobiales > Xanthobacteraceae > Bradyrhizobium. The sequence goes on along the minus strand of NZ_JARVWW010000093.1, from coordinate 5,250 downwards.
CCGGGCCTGGGCTTGCCTCGCAAGCCTTTCAGGGGCTGCGCGAGTGCTCCATGGCTGTTGTCGCCGGCACATCGATGCGACTTAAAACGCGAAGCGATTGATCCGAGCTTGTGACCTCAGGACAGGAGGCTGTTTTTGTCGACGAAGGCGCAGTGCTCTGACAGAACGGACCGACAGCTGGAGCCGGTGTGTCACCAGCACCCTTTGTGCGGGAGAAGATATCGAGCACGTCGGCCGCGAGGCCATTAGGGCCGTCGTCGTCAAGCGAAGTTGAAGCGCGGCAGGACGCCGCTATCATGTCATGCCAGAGATCCACTTCACTACGGCCATGTCAGAGTTCTCACAGGTGTGACCACATTCCGACAAAAAAGCTGTTACCTGCACGCGTTTTCCCTCGCTTCAGCAAGTGAGGCAAGGCTTCCGCGGGTGGCACACCGATTGCTAGCATGAGGGGTGTCGCCACGACGCATTCACAGTGGCCAGGGAGTAGCCGATGATACCGTCTCCAGTTGTGCTGTTCTACAGGCTAACGCTACTTGCGCTCGTGCACCGGCGTACATCAGCAGGTGAAATTGAGCAGCTCTGGAGTTGGCTTGGCAGGGGAGCCCTGAGCGAACGGAGAAGCTGAGATGATTTCCGAGGTGTTCATAACTTGCGCGGTCACGGGTGGTGGCAGTGGGGTAGAGCGCAGTCCACATGTTCCGGTGACTCCCGAGCAGATAGCTCACGCCGCAATCGAGGCGGCGAGGGCGGGGGCGGCGGTGGTGCACATCCATGTGCGTGATCGTGAAACCCGGCGGGGCTCGCGCGATCCGGCGCTATATCGGGAGGTGGTAAGGCGCATTCGGAGCTCGCATTTGAATCCGGTCATTAACCTGACCGCGGGCATGGGTAGTGAGCTCGTACTGGGTGGGGCTAACTCACCCCTGCCGATGGACTCTTCGACCGACTTAGTGGGCGCGGTCGAACGGCTTGTGCACGTAGAAGAGTTGCGTCCCGAGATCTGCACGCTCGATTGTGGGACGATGTGCTTTGCGACCCGGAATGAGTACATGATGGTTAACACCCCCGGGATACTGCGTGCGATGGCCGCGCGCGTGCGGGAGCTCGGGGTGCGTCCTGAGCTCGAGGTGTTCGATACCGGTCAGCTTGTATTGGTCCACCAGTTGATCCGGGAGGGGTTGATTGAAGAGCCGGCGTTGATCCAGCTATGCATGGGGATACCTTATGGTGCGCCAAGCGATCTGAGCACGTTGATGGCCCTCGTCCAGCAGCTCCCACCGCGCTCGGTCTATTCGGCTTTCTCGATTGGGCGGATGCAGCTTCCCTATGTGGCGCTAGCGCCGTTAGCGGGCGCAAACGTGCGGGTAGGGCTGGAGGACAATTTGTATCTTTGCCGAGGGCAATTGGCGACCAATGCCGAACTCGTCCAACGGGCGGTACAGATTCTTGAGAGGATCGGGGTGCGAGTAATGTGCGCAGACGAGGTGCGCGAGAAGCTCGCGCTCAAAGTTCATACCTGAGATTGCAAATTCCAATGATGGAGAGTTCGATGTCCATGGCAGAGGGTTTAAAGTCCATGTCAGACAGACGACCGCGCGCGGTCGGGCTGTTGGGTGGCGGCCTCATCGGCGGCGGCTGGGCCGCGCGATTTATGCTCAACGGAGTGGATGTGCGGCTGTATAGCCCCTCGGCCAGTGCTGTCGAGCGCGTGCAGAAGATCCTGCTCAAAGCGCGACGGGCATATCAGCGTCTTACTCAAGTTCCACTGCCGGCAGAGGGATCCCTAGTAGTAGTGGAGTCGGTAGCGGATGCCGTACGCGACGTTGAGCTCGTCCAGGAATCTGCGCCGGAGCGTCTGGACCTCAAGCAGCAACTGCTCGCGACCGCCAGCCGGGCGGCTGCGCCAGAAACGCTGATCTGCTCCTCGACTTCGGGCCTTGGACCGTCGTTGCTGCAGGCGGAGATGCACCACCCCGAGCGCCTGCTCGTCGCGCACCCGTTCAACCCGGCCTATCTGATGCCTCTAGTTGAACTGTGTGCAGGGCAGCGGACGGCGCCCGAAACATCGGCTCGGGCGGCGGAGATCTACCGCACGGTGGGGATGCACCCACTCCTGGTGCGCAAAGAGGTGGACGGATTTATCGCAAACCGGTTGCAGGAGGCGATGTGGCGCGAGGCGCTCTGGCTAGTCCACGACGGTGTGGCCACCGTACAGGAGGTCGATGATGCGGTCCGCTACTCCTTCGGACTGCGCCGCGCCGTCATCGGCCCTTTCCGCATCGGTGGCGGTGCGACCGGCATGCGCCGCTACATGGAGCAATGGGGGCCCATGCTGAAGTGCCCGTGGACGAAGCTCACCGACGTGCCCGAGCTCACCGACGGCTTCCTTAACGAGCTCGCCGAGCAATCAGAATCGCAGGCAAGGACCGAGAACCTGACCCTCCCTGAGCTCGAAGAGAAGCGCGACGACTGCCTCGTGGCCTTGCTGCAGGGGCTGCGGGCTCAGCGCTACGGAGCGGGCGAGACGCTCGCACGGTGGGAACAGGGGCTGCGCGACCGCGCTCCTAACACTCAGTAACGGCTTGCTGGCGATGCAATATCAACGCGAGAGATGCCGTCTGATAGGCTCGACTACAATGATCACATCAATCAGAGCCAATAGGTCGAGCGCTGCGGTTACGCAGCCGAAACTTGCTCCGTTACGTCGCGCCGAGGGCGACTACCTCCCAGAGAGCGGCAGTTGCGACACAGTCGAAATGCACATGTCCCATTTCCGACAGCTGTACCAGGACGACCGCCTTCAGGTGCTTACGAAGATTCTTGGGGCCGACCACAAATGCGCGCATCTCTTCACGTGCTCACGCGCGAGGGTGATGAGGGTCCGGCGGTCACTGGGGGAGCAGATGTTGGATATACGTCGGCGGCGGACGCGGCGAACCATCCGGCTGTCGTTGAACGGCAAACGCCCAGAACGCAGTGGAAGCTCGGCGGTAGCTAGTTTTCGGAAGAATTTTAGGAGGAGTCCAATGGCCAGCAAGAGGTTGCGCAGCAAGCGAAGGTTCTTCGCCGCTCCCCCCCGAGACGTTGAAGATGTGGTAGGAGCTGGCCTATGCACCGGTTGTGGCATGTGCGCGAGTATTGCCGTCCCTGCGATATCGATGGGCATCAATATCGAAGGCAACATGCGCCCTCTCGTCGAAAGTGAAGTCGCGGCTGGCAAGAGCGAGCAGATAATCGCCGTCTGCCCGGGCGTGTCGGTCCAGGGCCCCGGTAGGCCTGAAGGGAGCACCGTTCATGCTATATGGGGACCCATTCGCGAAATACACAGGTCTTGGTCGAGAGAGCCGCTCGTCCGTCACAAGGCTGCCGCAGGCGGAACATTGACGGCACTTGGCCGATATCTCCTTACCAGTGGACGCGTTCATGCGGTGCTGCATGTCCGCGCAGACGATCGAAAGCCATGGCTGACCACCTCCACGATTTCGAGGACACCGGACGAAGTACTCCGCGGAGCTCAGTCGCGTTATGGCCCATCGTCGCCTCTTGTCGATGTGCACCGGCTGCTCGACCAAGGCAAGCGCTTTGCTGTGATCGCCAAACCTTGCGACATCTCGGCCCTTCGTGCCCTCGGACGAGCCGACGCGCGGGTCGAGCGGTTGATCCCTTACATGTTGACCATCTTTTGTGGTGGCGTTCCCTCGGCGCACATCGCGAAGGCGGTAATTCGCCACCACGGCATCGACGAGATGAACGTCGCCTTGTACCGCTTCCGTGGGGAGGGATGGCCCGGCCCCTTGCGTGTGCAGACCCGCGATGGAACCGTTTACGACCTTCCGTATCCAGGGGCCTGGTACATGGGTAAATTCGGCTACGAGATCCAGTTTCGTTGCAAGGTTTGTCCAGACACAGTAGGTGAAGTCGCGGATGTGTCTGTACCGGATGGCTGGATACTTCAGAACGGAAAGCGTCTTTACGCTGAAGCACCGGGGACCAACGTGGCCGTCGTTCGCACCCCAGCCGGTCAAGAGCTGCTCCATGCGGCCGTCCACGCAGGATATCTTGAGATATCGCCGGTTTCGGTCGAGGAGATCGAACAGATGCATACCAATCATCACAGGAAAGCAGCCGCCCCCGCAGCTTTGTTCGCACTGCGACTCATGGGCCAAAGGACGATCAAGGCTTTCGGCTATCGGACGCTGGACAGCCTGAAGCGTGCCGGGTTGCGTGGCACCTTCCAGGAATTCGCAGGGACGGTTAGGCGCGTGCTCACCGGAGAGAACCGCGAGCACCTGATCTAGAGCATTCGCCGATTTCGATATCGAGAGGCATCCCCAAATCAGCGTCAAACTTATCGCACTATGTACCGGAGGCGGATGCCGGCAGGCGTGCTGACCCCACTTTGAATCTACGAGCTCGAGTTTGGGCCGGGGTAAAGACAGGGGCATCCAATGAGAGGCGTAGTCCGTAGTAGCTGCAGTGCGCGGCCAAAAGACTGGGTGCGACCGCAACTCCGGCCCCATCGAGGCGCATGAGGAAGTTGTCCTATCAGGTGAAGACGATACCCTGATCTTGCCTCGAGAAGTTGAATCGGCGCTTGGCCGAGAACTGTTTACTCTAGTGTTTTGCGAGAGCACCACTTGCCGTCTCTTGGAACTGTGCGGAATCAAGTGCAAAAAAGAAGGGATCGGCCTAACTTCGAAATATTAGGGAAAGACGGGTCAAGCTTTCGAATTCTCGGGATGGCCTTTCCGCTTCCGATGCAGCAACTTTCTGCCCAGCTGGCGCTCTCTCCTATTTGCCAACAACCGGTATGGATCGAGAAGCACGAGAAGTGAGCAATTGCGAGCCAGCTTCGGTCACGACAACGACCTCTTCATGCAGCATCAGCTTCGGTGATCCGTCGAAATACGAAGGATAGGAGGTGCTTGGCTCAATATTAATGATCATGCCCGGCTTTAGTATCGTCTTATCGTCCGGTTGAACCGAAGGTAGCTCCGGCATCCATAAACCCATGGAGTGTCCCATTCGCCCGATGTTCGTGGCTTTACCGCGATTGTTTGAGCCATTTAGTACGGCCGACATTGCGCTCCAGACACTACAGATCGAAATGCCAGGTTTAACGGCGGCAATTCCCGCTTCGGTGGCATCCCAAACGACTTGATAGGCATCCTGGGTGTGCGGATCAGGTGCACCGAACGCAAAGTGTCGGTCGAAGTCGCTCCAATAAAAGTCGAATAGACAGCCCGC
>NZ_JARVWW010000092.1 GCF_029846715.1 Bradyrhizobium nivariense | reverse complement strand
CACGAACTCAAAGAGCGCGTCATGGCTGGAGTTGATGACATCAATCGCCATCCCGTCGTCCATACCTGGTCCTACAAACTCGCCGAGGCCACCTGATATGATTCGAACCAAGAAAACGCTGATCTAGTACGCACTTTTCTTGGATCGTGAGTCGTGATTCAAGGTCTGGATGATACCCGAAGCAAGAGAAGTCCACTTTTCGGGGAAAGATCGCAAGGTGCTTGAGGCGTGTTGTCGCTCACCGGTGACATTGCAGCGTGATTTGAAGCGGGCGCGGATCGTTCTGTTAGCGGCGGACGGGCGCAGCACCCGATCGATCGCGAAGGAAGTTGGGGTCCAGCCGCGGATTGTGAGCCTTTGGCGACGTCGCTATGCCGGCCATGGCTTTGAAGGGCTGCAAGACAAGCCGCGGCCTGGCAAACAACCGATTTATACGTAGACGACCGATAAGCGGATTCTGAAACTGCTGGGTAAGGCAGCCCCGCAGGGTTTGCACGCTGGACGGGCCCTCTGCTGGCCGAGGCACTGGGCGATGTTGACGTCCAAGATGTCTGGCGGTTCCTGCGCAGCCATGGTGCGAGAGCAACGACCCAAACTTTACCGCCAAAGCCGCCGATGTTGTCGGCGTCTACGTCGCCACGCTCGCGAATGCCATCGTGCTATGCGTGGACGAGAAGCCCTCGATCCAGGCCTTGGAGCGAGCGCAGGGCTATCTGAAACTGCCTCATGGCCGCGCTTTGACCGGCCAGAGCCACGATTAAAAGCGGCATGGCACGACAACGCTGCTCGCGGCGTCGCAACGCATTCAAAACGCCGTCGCCGTGTCGAGTTTCTCGACTTCATGAACAGCGTCATCGCGGCCTTTCCGGGCCGAAAGCTTCACGTCATCCTCGACAACCTCAACACTTATAAGAAAGATCGAGCCCTGGCTCAAAGCTCATCCCGACGTACATTTCACGCCGACAAGTGCGTCCTGGCTCAATCAGGTCGAGGTATGGTTTTCGATCTTGCAGGGTCAGTCACCCAGCGGCACCTCCTTCACAAGCCTCAACCAGCTTCAGGAACGCATCGATGCCTACGTCAACGCGTACAACGACAAAGCCAAGCCTTTCGTCTGGACCAAGAAAAAGGTCCGCCAACGCCGTTTCAAAGCCCGCCGTATCACTCAGCTCTGATTCCGGGTACTAGCTGGGACTCAGGGCGTCGTCCCTGCGGGGCCGGGCAGTTCCGAGGCAAAAATCGACGTAGTCGCGTCATCGATGTCACGGATGTGCGCGCCACAGGCCTCATTGACGTAGATCGGGAAACCGCCTGCCCAGCGCCGCATCCAGTGCGAGGGGCCACCATAGAGGTGCTTCCGGGGGCCTATTGCCGTCAACATCTCAAAGCCGGGCCTGAGAACAGCGCTTACCTTCAATGTAGTGTTGCATGTGCCCGGTACAAAACGGTCTGCATAAACTTCTAGAATTCGGACCAGAACGGCCCTTGCCTGCAACCTTGGCTAGCTGTGGCGCCACTATTTCAGTCTAAGAAATTATAAAGCGATTTCAATCACATATAAGGTCGCTGTTCTGTTCTGAATGGCGCGCCAGTTCCATACAAAACCATGAACGCCCCTGCCGCGAAGCTCAGCCAGCGACCGCCTGTATGAAGGTCGCTTTGTCGCCGATGATGCGTATGGCGTCATCGGCTACTTCAATACGGTCCACAAATGCCTGAGCACCCGCAGCGTGTACGCGAGTTATTCATCGTTGTGTACAGAATCGAGGCGACGATATAACTGAAAAGAAGTCGTCTCGGATCGTGCTTGGGTCGCAGCAGATCCGTCCGACGATTTCCCTGCTGCGGGATCAGCGGCAAGCTATTTGCTTATTGATCGCTGGAACGCCTCTTTGGGGATCGGGATGGACACTCTTCGAATTGCCACCGGTGTATTGCCGGCGGCGCAGCGGCTCGAGGCATTTCGCGAAATCTTCGGGCGAAAGCTTCTCAAGATCGAGATCGAGCCCGAACGTGGTACCGAATTCGATGTCGACATGACATTGCAGGCATTGCCGGGGCTCGGCACTGCATCCGGTTCTCTCTCTCCCATGCGCAATCGGCTCACCCGAGAATTGATCGACAACGATGATCTAGTTTTCGTTATTCTGCAGGAGGGCGTCGGTACGGCCGGGCAACTTGGCAGACAAGCGACTATCAGCAATGGCCAAGCGATCTTGACGGCGAACGACGAGCCAGGAAGCTTTGCCGGACATACGCCTACGCAACTCATCAACCTTCGTTTCGAGCGAAAGAGGCTCGCTCCGCAGCTTGCGGATGCTGACGCTTTCCTCCTGCGGCCGATGTCGGTGAACAATCCGGCATTGCGGCTGCTGACGTCTTACCTGCGGATTGTCGGCAGCGAACTGACGCGATCGTCCCCCATTCTGCAGCGGAGCGCGGCCGACCATATCCATGACCTCGCAGCTCTTGCCCTAGGCGCCACCCGGGACGCTGCCGAGACCGCGACCGGTCGCGGGGTACGAATTGCGCGTCTGCATGCAATCAAGGCGGACGCAGTCGCCAACGCTGCCTCAAGCTGGCTTTCGCTTGACGCGATCGCCGCGCGCCACGGCCTTTCTCCGCGCTATATCCGTTCGCTCTTTCAGAGCGAGGAAACGACCTTCACAGATTTCGTGCTGAGCCAAAGGCTGGCCCGCGCCCATGCACTCCTGGTCGATCCACGATACGGCGATCGTCTGATTAGTGCGATTGCGTTCGAAGCTGGTTTTGGCGATCTTTCCTATTTCAATCACCGCTTTCGCCGACGCTATGGAGCGACCCCATCCGACGTACGGGCCGCGGCCCGGCGCAACGACGGATAGCAGAACGCCGCCGACCAAACCAGCCACAGGCTGATGCAGTTGAGTTCGGCTGTTCCTCACAGCCCAAGACGATATGTCATTCAGCCCAAGCGGCCGTCTGCTTCTTCTCGGTACCTTGCCTCGATGTCGCTAAAGACGCGGCCGGAGGGGCTGCTGTGCAAGAGGGTGCGGGATTTTTCCGCTTTTCGACCGACGAGTTGCCAGAGCGTGACCGGCTTTCGGTGTGGCGGGAAGTTTTTGGGCGCACCGTCGTCAAGATGGAAATGGAGTCGATCGGCAGCGGGCCGTTTCGAAGCGAAGCCCAGATCTATGCAATGCCGAACCTGACGGTCGCATCGGTGTCCAGTTCTCCTAACCGGATTGCCCGGACACGGGCCCTCGCCGCCGACGGTAGCGACGACCTTGTGCTCGGCATTCTTCTCAACGGACAAGCCGTTACGCATCAAGGAAACCGAGAAGTTTCGTTTCAGAAGTCGGAAGCTGTTTTGTGGTCGAACGCTGTGCCCGGAGGCGCGCTTTACAACTCGTCGATCGATTTTCTCACGATTGCCATGTCGCGAACCGTCCTCACGCAGGTCGTTGCAAATATAGACGATGTCCTGATGCAGCTGATCTCGCGTGACAACCAGGCGCTTCGGCTTTTGACCGACTACGTCAGGTTACTGCAACACGAGTTTAGTTGCATGTCGTTGGAGTTGCAGGCGGCGACAAGTTCGCACGTGCAGGATCTTGTGGCGCTGGCACTTGGAGCAACACGGGACGCCACCGAAGTTGCCAAGGGGCGCGGCGTTCGCGTCGCGCGGCTGCTCGCGGTCAAAGCTGATATCCTTGCCAATCTCACCCGGCACGATCTGTCGATCGAAGCCCTTGCCGCGCGGCACGGTATATCGCCGCGCTACATCAGGACGCTCTTCCAGAGCGAGGAGACGACGTTCACCGATTTCGTGCTCGGTCAGCGCCTCGCCAGGGTCCATCGTTGCCTCGTTGATCCGCGCTTTGCCGGCTACATGATCAGCACCATCGCCTTCGAAGCGGGGTTCGGGGATCTGTCCTATTTCAATCATGCGTTTCGGCGGCGTTACCGTGTGACCCCATCCGATATACGCGCTGCGGCCCGCCGGCCTGACGATGCCGCGGGCTGAGAGCGCTCTCGAAGCCTGGTCGTTAGGTGTCCGCCACCTGGCGCGGGTCGGATTGACCAGGTCAGTACAGTTGCCGATCGGCAACATCGGCTCGGCGATGGCCTTCTTTGCCGCCTAGCCCAACTCATCACGTCATTCAGACCAAGCGCTGTGCCGAGTCGGCCCGCTAGTCTTTTCCCGTCTGCTGCTCGCGACGCGACCGGGGCTCGGCTCATCGTTCTCCGCCAGAATAAATCTTGGAAATCATTGCTATGACGAAGACAAGATATCGCCGCTCGCCATCGGTTCGAGCGGCGAGAATCCCTGTGCTGCTGCTCGCCGGCACGGCCCTCGCAGGAATGCCGCTGTTTTCGTCGGCGCAAGCCGAGACATGGACCGGAGCGAGTTCCACCGATTGGTTTACGACCGGCAACTGGAGCCCGAGCACGATACCAACAGGGGCGTCTACCGTTGTCATCGATACGGTCACGCCAAATGCCACGGTCATCAACACCGTCTCCGCCACCAGCGGCTTCCTGACTGTTGGTCAGTCCGGCACGGGCGCGCTGACCATTTCCGGCGGCGGGGCCCTCAGCAGCGTCAGTGTCACTGCCGGCGATCTTGCCGGCTCGACCGGCACGATGACCGTGACGGGATCCGGTTCGACCATGACCACGACGGGCGTTGGCAATCAGGTCATCATCGGAAATTACGGAGCCGGCACGCTCCTGGTTTCGAGCGGCGGGGCGGTCAGCGATGCAGGCGGAATCGTCGGCCAGAATGCCGGCGGCACCGGCACGGCGACCGTGGATGGTCTGGGATCGACCTGGACGAATACGTCGACCCTGACCGTCGGCACCCAGGGTACCGGCACGTTGACTCTTTCGAATCAAGGCCAGGCGACGACCGCCGGCGTCCTCATTGGCGTTGCCGGCGGCACCGGCACCGTGAGCCTCACCGGTCATTCTGGAGTATCGACAACGGGTGCGGTCAACGTCGGCTTTACCGGCACCGGCACGTTGACCGTCGCGAGCAATTCGTTTGTCGTCAGCAGCGGCGGTGCGATCGGCAACCTCGCCGGTGCCCACGGCGCGGTCACGGTGACGGGCGCCGGTTCAGCCTGGTCCTTCGGCGCTTTCGATTTGACCATTGGTGCAAACGGCACCGGCTCGCTTCTGGTTTCGAATGGCGGCCAGATCAGCAGCAGCAATGGCGGTGGCACCCTGGGCCAGGCCGCGGGATCGAGTGGCACCGTTACGGTCGACGGCGCGGGGTCGTCGTGGACGACTCCCGCTTTCCTGTTCGTCGGCGTCGGCGGCGCCGGCACCATGACGATTTCGAACGGGGGTGTCGTCATCACGAACGACGGTACTTTAGGTGTTGCGGCTGGCGGGACTGGTGTGGTGACGGTGACCGGCGCCAGTTCGACTTGGGCGACCACCGGCGGCATCAATGTCGCCAACGCTGGCAGCGGCTCGCTCGCCATCTCGAATGGCGGCGCGGTCAGCAGCGTCGGTGGCACGGTTGGTGCCCTTGCCAACTCCACCGGCACCGTCACCGTGACCGGGATCGGTTCGAGTTGGTCTACCGGCGCCGGCAACCTGATTATAGGTCAGTACGGCACGGGCTCACTTCTTGTTTCGAACGGAGGTGCTGTCAACGACATGAACGGTGATCTCGGCCAGTTCGCGGGCGCAAGCGGGAGCGCGACCGTGAACGGCACGGGCTCCATTTGGACCAACAATTTTCTCGGCATCGGCGACGCGGGAAACGGTACGCTGACGATTTCCAATGCGGGCAAGATCACCAATACTATCGGGGTTATTGGCGCTGTTGCGGGCAGCGTTGGCCATGTAACCGTCGACGGTGTCGGTTCGACCTGGACCAACAGTCTCAATCTTGTCGTCGGTGGCGTGGGTACGGGATCGTTGGCGATCTCCAACGGCGCAACCGCACTTGGGGGCAGCGGCATCGCCCAGATCGGCGCAGGCGTCGGTGGAATCGGTGCGGTGATCGTGGATGGATCTGGATCAAGCCTGAGCAACGGAGGCGGCATTCATGTCGGCGACGCCGGAACCGGATCGTTGTCGATCTCGAACGGCGGCAATGTGACAGCACTCTCCGGTCTGTTCATCGCAACGCAAGCCGGGTCGGTCGGTACGTTCAACATCGGAGCCGACGCGGCAAGCGCCGCCGCCGCGCCAGGAACACTCAACGCGCCATCTATCGCTTTCGGTCTTGGCGCAGGGTCTATCACCTTCAACCACACCAGCGCCAACTACGCCTTCGCACCCGCCATCAGCGGCGTGGGCACGATCAATCAGATCGCCGGCACCACGATCCTCACCGCCGATTCCAGCGGCTTCACCGGTGCCACCAACGTCACGGGCGGCCGGCTGGCCGTGAACGGTTCGCTCGCCGGTTCTGCGGTGATGGTGTCGGGCAGTGGTGTCCTCGGCGGCACCGGCACAGTCGGCAGCACCACCGTCAATGGTGGCACGCTGTCGCCTGGCAATTCGATCGGCACACTGACGGTGCAGGGCAACCTCGCGTTCGCTTCGGCTGCACACTACCTCGTGGAGGTCTCGCCGACCGCGGCCGACCTCACCAATGTAACGGGCACCGCGACGCTCGGCGGCGCCACGGTGAATGCGTCGTTCGCTCCGGGTAGTTACGTCGTTAAACAGTACACGATCTTGAACGCTACCAGCGGCGTCAGCGGCACGTTCGGTTCGGTGGTGGTCAACACCAACCTGCCATCCGGTTTCAGGTCGAGCTTGAGCTACGACGCAAACAACGCCTATCTCAATCTGGACCTCGCATTGCAATATAGCGGTCTGAGCATCAATCAGCAGAACGTCGCCAATTCGCTGACAAATTTCTTCAATACGACCGGCGGCATTCCGGCGGTGTTCGGGTCGCTGACGCCAGCCGGCCTGACGCAGGTCTCCGGCGAACTGGCCACCGGCTCGCAGCAGACGACATTTGACGCGATGGGTCTGTTTCTGGGGGCAATGACCGATCCTACTATGAGTAGAGGCGGCGAAGCAGTTGGGCCATCGGCGCCCTTGCAATTCGCTGACGAAACCGGTGCGTCCAGTGCTTCGCCGACCTTTGCTATGATGCCCGGCAAAGCGCCGCCGGCGGCCAGCTTCGATCGGCGTTGGAGCGTCTGGGGTGCTGGTTTCGGCGGCTCCCGAACTACCAATGGCGATACCGCGCTCGGCTCGAGCGGCGCGACCGGCCGTGTTTACGGCATGGCTGCAGGTGCCGACTATCTGCTCTTGCCGTCGACGCTGGCAGGCTTTGCCTTAGCCGGCGGTGGCACCAATTTCAGCGTCTCGAATGGGGGCACGGGTCATTCCGATCTGTTCCAAGCCGGCTTATTCGTTCGCCACACGCTGGGTCCGGCTTACATGGTCGCTGCCCTGGCCTATGGCTGGCAGAATGTCACAACTGACCGAACTGTCTCCGTTGCCGGCGCCGATCAGTTGCGCGCGAAGTTTAGCGCCAACGCGTTCTCCGGCCGTTTGGAAGGCGGCTATCGCTTTGCAACGTCATCGATCGGGATCACGCCCTATGCCGGCGGACAATTCACCACTTACGCATTGCCCGCTTATGCCGAGCAGGCCGTCAGCGGCACCAACACATTCGCGTTGACCTACGGCGCGAAAACCGCGACCGCCCCCCGCAGCGAACTTGGTATTCGCGCCGACAAATCGTATGTGCTGACCGATGCCATCCTGACGCTGCGCGGCCGCGTCGCATGGGCACACGACTTCACCACCGGTCGCGCCATCGGCGCGACGTTTCAAACGCTGCCCGGTGCGTCGTTCGTCGTCAATGGCGCCGGACAGGCCGGCGAGGCAGCGCTGGCCACCGCGTCCGCCGAAGTAAAATGGATCGGCGGCCTTTCGCTTGCCGCCACTTTCGAAGGCGAATTCTCCGGTGTCTCCCAAAGCTATACCAGCAAGGGCGTCGCACGGTATGCGTGGTGAGCGGAGAGCCGGTCCCGATTGTCTGAACAAAAATTCCGCGTCGATAAGTGGAGACTCTGCCGGTGTTAGGCCGCCGCGCGGAGCGGAGGAAGATCGAAGTAGGCTTGATCCGGGGTGCGGTCGTCAAGGCT
>NZ_JARVWW010000091.1 GCF_029846715.1 Bradyrhizobium nivariense | reverse complement strand
CATAAGGCTTCGGTGGGTATCGATCCGATCGAACGGCGACCCAGCTCGGGCGGCCACCCGGGCTGGGCCATTCCTCACGGAACGGGATCAATATAACCGATCGCGCTAATACAAGGATGGGTAGAGCGAAAGCGAAACCCATCATGCCTTGACGCACTCAGACGGCGAAGGGGTTCGCAAGGGCTCTACCCATCCTACGGCCGCGCCGCTGTCGGCGCACTGATGTGCCATTGGACGCCTACGGAGGCTTACCGAAAATATCCCAGCACGAGATCGACATCCGCGCTGCCGGCCACCGTGCCGTTCAGCTCGGCGTCGATGACGCGGCGGCAGGCTTCGATCGCGGCGTGGTCACCGAGGTCGTTGGCGGCTTCCAGCACGAGCCAGGCGGCGTCGACCGAGGCCTGGTCCGATGCTCCGCCGCCGATATCGCCGGCTGCAGTCTTGTTGAGGTTCTTGTTCGGATTCTTGCGAAGTGCGGCGCCGAATTGAGGCAACATTGCAAATACTCCCCTGCCAATTCCCGGATGATGCTCGGTGTACCTGTTCAGTGTACCGCTCAATGTACCTGGAGCTCGGGCTGACGGCCCGTGACGGAATCGGTGCCGGTCTTGCGCGACTGGTAGAACTTCAGAACGCTGCGCGAGGTCTCGATCTTGAGCTTGCCGAAATCGCGCTCGTTGTCGTGGAGTTCACGCGCCGTGATCAGATGATCCTTGGCGCCGAGGAACAACAGCGACATGGTCGTGTCCCAGGAGAAGTCGAGCGCCTTGCACAGCACCAGGATCATCTCGCGATTGCGGTCCATCATCGCACGCTCGATCACATCGACCGGCAGCGACGACAACAGCGACAGGCCGATCTGCACCTCGTCGAAGCGGTGCTGGCGCGCATAGTTCGAGATCGAGTCCTGGTTGAGGTTGCCCTGCCGGTACTGCGTCGTCACGACGCGCTTGGCGACGAAATAGCTGCGCGAGGACGGGCCGAACTTCGACTGCAGGTCGCCGGTGACCTCGGTCACCGAGCTCTGGATCTGCGCCATCATCTCCGGCCGCTCGCTCTCGAGCCGACGGCGGACGTCCTCCGACGCCTTCGAGATGAGCTGCTGGAAGACGTGACGCGGCACGTCCTTGCGCAGCCCAAGCTGCTCGGCAAGAATCGAGTCGCCCTCGGCGCGGCGGACCATGTGGAGGAAGCCCGAACCGGAGAAGCGCGCGCCCTCGTTCCTGGCAACCGACGTCACGACCTCCTGGTCGCCGCGCTTGACCAGCACGTCGGTGACGGCCTCGCCGATCGATTTGCGCTGGGCGATCGCCAGCAGATGCGACTGGCCCTTGGTCATGGCGCTCTCGACCAGCATCTTCTCGTCGATACGGGTTGAGTCGCGCAGCACGGGACCGGCGACCTCGATCGCGTCGTCGAGGGCGAGCTTTTCGATGACGTTGAGCGGGGCGTGATCGCAGGCTGCCATTACCTCGGAGAGTTGCACCCGCGCGGCGACCTCGATCTCGTCGGCGAGCCGGCCGATGACCTCGCCGAACGTGCTGATCTCGTCGTCGCTGTAGCGGCCGGTGATCAGAATGTCGGTCGCATGCCACAACGCCTTGGTCCGGCTTTCGTCGGTGCCGCGTGCGATCGCGTCGTCCAGATCCTGCAGAAGTGTTGTCGCGCCGTTCATCTCGATAACCCCAGTTCTTGGCAGTTTCTTTGGCGAGCGGCCCAGCCGCTCGCGGCGGGACACCGGATGTCTCTGCAACCAACGCTAGCGATCAAACGCGAGAATTCAGTAAAATCGGCAAATCAGTTTTGCCGGGCAAAATTCGTTAAAATGCGAGGGAATGGGTTTGCCTGCGGGCAAGGCCTTTCGAGACGGCGCCGGATGACGGCGACTGCGAACCTGCTCGGCCTTATGGTTCGAGACGCGCCGCAAGGCGGCGCTCCTCACCATGAGGGTCTCAGATTTCACCGCGCAAACGAGACCTCATCCTGAGGGCCCGCCAAAGGCGGGCGTCTCGAAGGATGGCCGCGAAGACAGTGCCTGCGCATCTCACGGATTCGACGGCGTCAGCACCAGCGGCGGCTTCGGCCTGGGCTTTGCGGGCGGCGGGCCCGGGGCCGGCCTCACCTCGATCGGCGGGGGCAACGGTGCGATCTGCTGGC
This sequence comes from Bradyrhizobium nivariense, assembly GCF_029846715.1. Classification (GTDB taxonomy): domain Bacteria; phylum Pseudomonadota; class Alphaproteobacteria; order Rhizobiales; family Xanthobacteraceae; genus Bradyrhizobium. Next base: position 5,994 of record NZ_JARVWW010000091.1, on the reverse strand, counting down.
TTGCAAGCGGCGGGCTTGTGAGTGGAGGACTTGTGAGTGGAGGACTTGGAGCTGCGGGAGCTGGCTGCGGCGCCTTCGGCGTCGGCGCGCCCCTGATATCGGCCTTGGGCTTCGGCGGCGGCGCACGGCGCGGATCGCGGCCGGGCATCGGCACATCCAGCAACGACGGCTCCGGCACCGGGTCCGGCGAGACCAGTGTCGGCAGCGCGGCGGTCGCCGGCGGCGGCTCGCCGCGCTCGATGGCGTCCAGCCGCCGCGTTTCGCGATCGATCGTTCGCACCGCGAGCCACGAGGACAGCGGCGCGAGATCGACGGTGCGGTTGAGCCTGTCGGGGGGACCGGCCGCGAACAGCTGGATCTCCGGCGGCGCGCCGGAGAGCCCGGTCATGATCGGCGTCAGGCTGGCGCGGATGTCGGCCTGGTCGGCGGGGATGTCGTAGCCGCCGGAGACGATGGCACGCGCGTTCTTCGCCTCTAGCGACGTTGCGCCGACGCGCAGGCGTCCGTCGCGGATCGTGAACGGGATCTGCGCCGAGGCCACTGCAATCGGGCCTGCCGACAGCGCGGGCTCGACCAGCTGCCGCAGCCGGTTGTCGTCGGCAACCTGGCCGCCGTCGCTGGCGCGGATGGCGATCTCGAAAGCGCGCGGATTGAGGCCGGAGATTTCAGCGGCGTCCAACGTCACCGTGCCATTGCCGGCGAGCGCGCCGGTGAGCGCCGCGACGCTGCGGCCCTGACTGGTCAGCGCCATCTGCACCGAGGCGCGTCCCTTCGGCAGCGCGAGGTCACGATAGCGCAGCACCGCCGCATCGACATTGCCGAGCTCGACACGCGCGTTCAACGTCAGACCATTGGCGCCATTGCGCGCATCAAGGCTCGCCGAGATCTCGCCGCCGCCGACACCGCCCTTCAGCGCGTCGAGCGCGAGCGACTGACCGTCGCTCCGGATCGTACCGCCGAAGGGACGCAGCTCGATGCCGCCGGGCAACGTGCCGTGCAAGGCCTGGAAGGCGATGCGGCCGCGCCAGCCACCGAGAAGCCCCGCACTCAACGGCTGGCCGGCATCGTGTCCGGCCGCGCCGATGGCCATCGCGAGCGCGGGCACGAAGTCGAGCGTGTCCAGGCCGACTTCGCCATCGATGGTCTTCTCCTGATCGAGCGTCACCGCGAGATGGCCGCGCAGACGCGAGCCGACCGCGGTGCTGTCGAGATCGTCGAGGGTCAGGCGGTTGCCGGAGAAGCCGACGCGCGAGGACAGGTTGACGGTCTGCACCGGTTTGTCGGCCGGGCTGGTCCCGAACAGCGGGGCCAGGTTGGCATTGCGCACGCGCAGGTTCACGCTGCCCTTGAGCTCGGACGATTTGGGCTCCGACAATTCGACGCTGCCTTGCGCGTCCGCGTCCAGCCCGCCGCCGCTGAGCTTTGCGTTCAGTTGCAATGGCCGCCGCCAGGCGCCGCTCAGCTTGCCTTCGAACTGCGAAGCGCCCTCGCCTGCGGCCATCACGCGATCGAGCCCGAGCAACGCCAGCAGTGCGCTGGCCTGCGGTGTCGAGACTTTCGAGTCCAGCGTGAAGTCGCTGTTGCGCAAGCGATCGATATCGATGCCGTTGACGGCGGCGACCGGCGTCTGCGCGGCCAGCGTCGCGGTGGCCTTGAGCTGCGGCGCGTCGAGGTCGAGCACGGCGCGCGCGTCGTTGCGGTCGGTATGCTCGGCGTTCTTGTCGAGGCTGAGGTCGAGCTTGAGGCGCGTCGCGCCTGATAGCGACGGGATGGCGTCGAAGCGCGCGCGGACCGAAGGCGCAAACGGCTCGAGCAGCGCGGTGAGATCGCGCAGCGAATTGGCGGAGGCTTTCAGCGCGAGCTTGCCCGTGGCCTTGGTGCGGTCGAAGCTGCCACTCGCTTCCGTGGTCACGCCACTGGCCTGGCCGAACCGCAACTGCTCCAGCGACAGCGATGCCGGGCCGTAGCCGAGTTTTGCCGTGAACGGCCGCAGCTCCTGCCCGGCTGAGATCGCGCGGCCGATATCGAGCGAAAGCTTCGCTTCCTCCGGCCATTCTCCTTGCGGCCCCGCGAGCGCGCGCACGAAGCTTGCGACGGCATCGAGGTCGAGGCGGTCGGCCTTGAGCTCCGCGTCGATCCGCGAGCCCTTGCTCGCGCCGGTCTGGACGAAAGCGATGCGGCCTTCGACCGCGCCGCCCTCGATCTCGGCCTTCAGCCTGTCGATGGCGAAATGGTTGGCGGCGATGGTCACGTCGCCGGCAAGACGCAGCGGCCGCGTGCTGCGGCGGTTGACCTCGCTGCGGCCCTGGAGCCAGGCCACCAGCGTATCGGGATCGGAGGAATCGACGCTGAGACGGCCGCTAAAACTGTCGGCGCCGGGCGTCGCGCCGTTGAGCGAGAGCTGCGTCTGGCCTGGCGCGCGCAGCTCGAGCCGCTGGAAGGTCCAGGACCTTCCGTCGGTCGCAAGCTCGGCCGTGATGTTCTGGAGCGGCCGTGCCCCGAGCATGATCTGGTCGGAGTTGAACTCGATCTGGGCCGGGATCGGGGCCTGCGGGATTGCGGCGAGGCCCGCGCGGAGCGCCGGAAGGATGCGCTGCGGCTCGGCAACGTCCTTGCCGGTCAGCTTGTCGGCATCGACCTGGCGCGCCGACAGCACCGCACGCAGCAGCGGCGACGCGCCGAACCTGATATCGCCGACGCCGCCGAGCTTCAGCGCGGTGTCTTCGGGGCCGAAGCTGGCATCGATCTGCTCGAACTTGGCGCCGGCCGGATCGGCCTTGAGTTTGGTGGTGAGCTTCCAGGGCATCGGCCCCGCATCGCCCGGCTTCTTCGGCGCCGGCACGGCGAGCGTCAGCGCGCCGTCGAATTTCGGCAAGCGGTTGTCGAAGGCGAGCACGCCTTCGAGATCGGCGAGGACAGCGCGCTCGCCGGGATCGATGTTGAGGTGAAGGCGGGTGGCGTTGCCGTCGGCGCTCGGACCGGAGGAGACGCGGAACGGATAGCGCACCCCGGCGGCGGTGAAACTGCCGTCGCCACGGACCGAGCCGGCCAGCGAGCGCACGTCGCCTGAGAAGGCGATGTCGTTGAGCTCCAGCGTCGAACGGCTGGCGGCATCATGCAGCGCGATGCGGCCGGTGAGGTTCAGCCGCTCGATCGCCAGCGAAGCCAGATTGAAGCTGCCGCTCGCGGTGGACGGCAGATCGACCCGCCCGCGCGCATCGAGGCCGAGATCGACCGCCATGCCATTGACCGAAAGCTCGGTGGCGCGCCATTCGCCGCGCATCAGGGAGCTCAGGCTGAACTCGACGTCGAGCTTGTCGGCGCGCAGGCGGCCGAGATCGTTGTTGCCGCCGAAGGTGACCGCGCGCAGCCGCAGCGTCGGCGCCGGCAAGAGCCGCGCGTCGAGTTTGCCCGCCACCCGCACCGGCACGCCGATGATCCTGCCAGCCTCTGCTTCGAACTGGGGCCTGAACTGGTTCCAGTCGACGAAGTAAGGCCCGATCAGCGCGGCCAGCAGCGCTAAGATAAAGGCAATCGCCAATCCGAGCAGCGTCGTCTGCACGGGTCTCCCCTCGGCCAAACCGGATGCGGGCCTTGCCTGAGCCTTAGGGCCTCAGACGTACCGGAACCGCCCCTTATATAGAGGGAAGTGTGGCGAAGTCACAGCGACTGTTGCGCGCGGAGGTTAACGCCGGCAGCTATTACCAGCTCGCCGGCAGCCGCTTCAAGCCGCGCAGCACGAAGGTAGGCCGCCATTCCGGGTTTTCGACGTCGTCGATGCGCAGATCCGGCAACCGACGCAACAGCGTGGCGATGGCGATCTCGGCCTCGATGCGCGCCAATTGAGCCCCCAGGCAGAAATGGATGCCGCCGCCGAACGACAGCGGCCTCACATTCTGGCGGGTGACGTCCAGCCGGTCGGGCCGGTCAGGATAGATCGCCGGGTCGCGGTTGGCCGAGCCCAGCAGGCAGAGCACGGTCTCGCCCTTGGGGATCTTCGCGCCGCCGAGATCGTCGATCTCCTCCAGCGCAACGCGCCCGGTCATCTGCACCGAGGAATCGTAGCGCAAGAATTCCTCGATCGCACCCACCATCAGCTCCGGCCGCGCCTTCAGGAGCGCGAGCTGGTCCGGATTGCGATGCAGCGCCAGCAGGCCGTTGCCGATCAGATTGACCGTGGTCTCGTGGCCGGCGCCGAACAGCAGGATGATGTTGGCGGTCAGCTCCTCGTTGGTGAGCTTGTTGCCGTCTTCCTCGGCCTGCACCAGCTGGGTGATGAGATCGTCGCCGGGGTTGCGGCGGCGCAGCTCGAACAGCTGCTGGAAATACGTCTGCGCCATCATGTTGCCGGCGTTGCCCTTCGCGATCTCCTCCGGCGAGAGCGGCACGGGATCGAGCAATCGCCCGCCGTCGCGCGAGCTGTTATAGAAGATTTCGCGATGGTCCTCGGGGATGCCGAGCATGTCGCAGATGATGGTCACAGGCAGGCGGAAGGCAAAGTCCTCGATCAGGTCCATGTGGCCGCGGTCGATCACGGCATCGATGGTCTGGTCGACGATCTCCTGGATGCGCGGCCGCATGTCCTCGACGCGGCGGGCGGTGAAGGCCTTCACGACCAGGCCGCGCAGGCGGGTGTGGTCGGGCGGATCGGCCTGCAGCATCCAGTGACTCATGCTGCGGAAGACCGGTTCCTCCATGATCTTCTCGCTATAGCGGCGCTTGGAACGCTCGACGAAATCCTTGCCGAAGCGCTTGTCGCGCATCGCGAGGCTGACCTCGGCGTGGCGGCTGGCGACGAACTGGCCGAACGGAGTCACGTGGATCGGATAGATCGCGCGCAGCCGGTCATAATGCGGATAGGGATCGCGGATGAAGTCCGGCGACAGCGGATTGAACAGCGGATCGCCGTTTGCAGCTGGCACCTGCTCGTTCATGGTGACCTCAAATCGGTTGCCGCATGAATCGAATACGCCGGGCAGGCCCTCTTGCGCAGCGTAACCATCCCTGAATTATCAACTCGATACATTGTTGTATCGAGTTGCATTCTGCCCTAAACTGCTCCGATGTCAAGGGTGAGAACCAGGCCGACCAGGGACGACACGCGCGACAGGCTGTTCGAGGCGGCCGCGCGCGTGTTCGAGGAAGACGGCATCGGCGGCGCCAGCATCGAGGCGATCGCGGCGGCGGCCGGCTACACCCGCGGCGCGTTTTATTCGAACTTCAAGAGCAAGGACGAGCTGATCATCGCCATGCTGGAGGACCATGTCGCGCAGTCGATCCGGCGCAACATGGACATCCTCGCGCAGCACGACAATCTCGACGATTTCATCGCGGCGTTGAAGGCGATGGATCGCACAAGGCAGGATCCGCTCGGCCGTTCGCCGCTGCTGCACATGGAAATGATCCTCTTTGTCGCGCGCGCCGAGAAGCGCCGCCCGGAGCTTGCAAAACGCCTGCGCGCGCGGCGCAAGCTGATCGCCGACATCGTCGAGGCGACGTCGAAGAGCAACGGCCGCAACGACCCGCTGAACCCGCCGTGGATGGCCTCCGTCGTGCTGGCCCTGGAAGACGGCTTTCGCCTGCACCGGCTGATCGATCCGGAGACGACGCCGGCCGACAGCTTTTTGCGCGCGATCACGGATTTAAGGCGGAGGACGGGGCTGGCGTCGGGGTGAAGGCGGCTGGGGCGTGTCCTAAAGCATGATCCGGAAAAGCGCGAAGCGGTTTTCCGAAAAGATCATGCCCAAACAACAACCTAACTAAAGCGCGATGATGATTCATCCTGATCTCATCGCACTTCAGGATATGAGGGATCTCCGCCTCCAGGGATGAAGCAGTCCTAAGCAGGCAATTCCGGCATTCCGCCTTTTGACCCAGGCTGTGTAAAAACTCCGTCGATGCTATGATTCTCTTGCTGAATCGCGGGGGGAATTGATGCGGGGTTTCGTTCAAGGGGTGGATCGCCAGCAGACGACGTTGCTGCCGGAATGCCTT
>NZ_JARVWW010000090.1 GCF_029846715.1 Bradyrhizobium nivariense | reverse complement strand
GAATGGTCGCAGCGCCGACATGCGCCCGTTCCTTGGCATAGCGTGAATAGACGCTGGCGCCCTCGATGCCGAGAAAGACAAACACCGTGACCAGCATCGTCGCGCGAATCTGTTCGAACAGACTCTTGTCCGGCATCCCCTCGCCGCCCCAGAAATTGGCGCGGAACATGTCGGCCTTGAACGAGAATATCATGATCACGATGAAGACCAGGATCGGCACGATCTTGGCAATCGTGACGATGGTGTTGATCGCGGCGGCCTGCTGCACTCCGCGAAGGATCATGAAATGAAACAGCCAGATTCCGATTGAGGCGACAACGATCGCAGTGACGGTGTTCCCGTCTCCGAAGACCGGAAAGAAGGCGCCTAAGGTCGATTTGATCAAGACCCAATAGGATACGTTGCCAATGCAGCTGCCTATCCAATATCCGAAAGCCGACAAGAAGCCGGGATAGTCGCCAAATCCCTCCTTCGCATAGGCATAGACACCGGCATCAAGCTCTGGCTTCCGCTCAGCCAGCGTCTGGAACACTCGCGCGAGGGTGTACATGCCGCCGCCGGCAATGCACCAGGCAAAGATGGCTCCGAACGGACCGGTGGCGATGCCGAAGGTTCGCGGGAGTGAGAAGATACCCGAGCCGACCATCGAGCCGACCACCATCGCAGTCAACGCGAACAGCGAGAGCTTTTGGATTGACGGAGACCCAGTCATAGGGAGACCTCGTGACGGGCGGGTGCGCAACATCCCGGCTGATCGACCTGCCGGCAGTTCACCATGCGCCTTGGGCGGAGCCTGGAATATCAGGTGATCTCCTAGTCCGAGGGCGGGATTCCCCCTGCAGGAAACGCCGGCTCAAGCAATCGATCGAGTGGAGGCCCCTACCCGCCCCTTTTCCCCGAACCAGGTTACATACAATGTCGGGAGCAAGACCAAGGTCAGTATCGTCGCAACCAGCAGACCGCCCATGATTGCGATCGCCATCGGGCCCCAGAACACGGTTGGAGCAATCGGGATCATGCCGAGCACGGTCGATATGGCCGTCAGCATGATAGGGCGGAAGCGGGAGCTGCTGGCATCCACCGCCGCCTCCCAGGGGCTCTTGCCCTGCGCTCGTTCCGCGTCGATCTGGCTGATTAGGATCACGGCGTTCTTGCTGATCATGCCGAGCAAAGCAAGAACGCCGAGAATAGTGACAAAGCCCATCGGCCTGCCGGAGAGCAACAGTGCGGCGACAACACCGATCATCCCGAGCGGCGCCACACTGACGACCATCAACAGCCGCGGAAAGCTCTGCAACTGGATCATCAGAACCGTGAACATGACGAACAGCATCATGGGCACCACAGCGAGTACGGACGCCTGCGATTTCTGGCTCTCTTCCACCGTTCCGCCGACGGCCACATCGTAGGACGCAGGAAGCGTCTTCCTCAGCTTGTCGACAGCGGGCGATAGCGCGTCCACCACCGTACCGGGCAGCGCTCCACCGCCGATGTCCGCACGCACCGTCAGGGTCGGAACGCGGTCGCGTCGCCAGATCAGGGGATTTTCCTGGTGATATCCGAATGTCGCGAACTGGCTGAGCGACACCGTCTGTCCGCCAGGCAGCGGCACCTGAAGCGTGCGCAGATTGGACAGCGAAATACGCTGTTCATCGACTGCCCGGGCCACCACGTTGACCAGATAGATGTCGTCGCGCACCTGGGTCACGGTTGCGCCGGATATCACGGTATTCAACACGCTCGATATCGCTTGCGAGCTCAGGCCGAGACGACGCGCTTCATCCTGATCGACGTAAATGCGCAGCTGGCGCTCCGGCTCCATCAAGTCGAAATTGATGCTCTTGGTCCTGGGATCGGAGGCAAGGATCTGCCCGACCTTGAGCGCAATCTCACGCACCCGCTCTATATCGGGTCCACCAACGCGATATTGCAGCGGCCATCCGACAGGCGGGCCGAGGCCAAGAGGCGAAACCGAGGAGACGGCGGCCGGAAATTCCTCCGCGAGAAGACGGTCCAGCCTCACATGCAGGCGCTCGCGCGCCGCAACGTCCTTTGCCACGACAACCGCCTGCGTGAAAGAATCGTTTGGAAGCTCCACGTTGAGCGGAAGATAGAACCGGATTGCACCGCGCCCCACATTGGTGCTCCAGTGCTGGACGTCGGGATCGCCGGTCAATGCCGCATCCAGCCGCTTCGCGGCCATCTCGCTCGCATGGATCGATGCATTCTGCGGCAGGCTGAGATCCACCAGCAATTCGGGCCGGTCAGACGATGGAAAGAACTGCTGCGGGATCAACGGAAGCGCAACAACGGACGCGACAAAGAGGGCCAGCGAGATCGCGATCGTCAGCCACTTGGCCCGCATCGCCAGCGTGAGGAAACTCCGGTAGAAACGGAATACCCCGCCGGGCTCAGCAGAGCTCGTCTGGGCGGGTGGGACAAGAATGACCACACCCAGCAACGGCGTGAAGATCACCGCAACGAGCCACGACACCAACAGCGCGATCGCCACCACCGCAAACAGCGAGAAAGTGTATTCGCCGGCCGAGCTCGCCGCAAACCCGACCGGGATGAAGCCAGCGATCGTCACGAGCGTTCCTGCCAGCATGGCAAAGGCATGACTGCGGAAGGCAAATGTCGCAGCGTCGACCTTCCTGTCGCCTTGCGCCAGCCGATTGAGCGTTGCGTCGGTGGTCGTCATCGCATCGTCGACCAGCAGCGCGAGCGCGATGATCAGCGCCCCCAGCGATATCCGCTGCATGTCGACGCGAGCGATCTCCATGATCGGAAACACGATCGCCAGCGTCAATGGAATGGCAAGCGCGATGATGAGGCCGGGACGGATCCCGAGGCTGATGAAGCTCACCACCAGAATGATGACGACAACCTGCAGGAGAGAGGTCATGAATTCGCCGATCGCGCCGCCGACCACGACTGCCTGGTCCGCAACGAGGCTCGGCTCGATTCCGATTGGGAGATCGACGGTGATCTCCGCCATCACCTTCTTGACGTTTCTGCCGAGCGCAAGAATGTCGCCGCCATCGCGCATTGCGATGGCAAGCCCGAATGCGGGCTGGCCATTGACCCGGAACATCGGTTGCGGCGGATCCACGTAGCCGCGCCGCACCTGCGCGATATCGCTCAGGCGAATCGTGCGACCGCCAGCGAAGAAATTGACGCTGGCGATATCCTGCTCCGACTGAAAGCCGCCTGACACGCGAACCGAAATATTTTCCTTGCCCGTCTGGATCACGCCCGCCGGTCGGACGATATTTTGCGATTGCAGCGAGGCGAGCAGAGCCGCCCGATCGACGCCCAAGGTCGCAAGTTCCTGCTTGGAGAATTCGACGAAGATCACCTCGTCCTGCGCGCCCAATAGCTCGATCTTCGACACGTCCGGGACCTGAAGCAATCGGGAGCGAATATCCTCAACGAAATCGCGCAACTCCCGCTGAGTGAAGCCGTCGCTGGTAAAGCCGTAGACGATGCCGAACGTGTCACCGAAGTCGTCATTGAAGCCCGGACCGACGACCCCTGCCGGCAGGGTGTGGCGCATGTCGCCGACGCTCTTCCTCACCTCATACCAGGTATCGGAAACCTCGCTTGCGTTCGCACTTCCTTTCAGGTTGACGAAAATCGTGACGAGACCCGCCCGGGTGAAGCTGCGCAGGAAGTCCAGATTGGGCGTCTCCTGCAATTGGCGCTCGAGCCGCTTCGTCACCTGCTTCATTGTCTCTTCGGCCGTGGCCCCCGGCCAGGCCGCCTGAACGACCATGGTCTTGATGATGAAGGAGGGATCTTCGTTTCGACCAAGCCGGACATACGCCAGGCACCCGGTGATCACGGCAACCATCATGGCGTAGACGACGAGCGAGCGATGCTTGAGCGCCCACTCGGAGAGGTTGAGCCCGATCATGACTCTGACCCGAGCACCCGGACCTTCTGGCCCGGATGAAGCGCCTGAACGCCCGCGGTGACGATAATCTCTCCCGCGTCCAACCCCTGCGAGACGATGACCTGTGCCTGGTCGAAGCGCAGGATATCAACGTTGCGTGCCGACACGGTTTTGGCCGACGGATCGACAATCCACACCGCAGGCTGTTGATTTATCCGCGTCAACGCGGTTGCCGGTATATCGATCACCGGCCCGGAGCTGGTTTCGACGCGCCCATTGACAGTCGCACCGAGCCGCATCGCTGCCGGCGGATCCGTCAAGCCAACCTTGACCTCGAACGTGCGGGTGACGGGGTCGGCTTGCGCCGCGATCTGACGAATGCGGCCTCATGCGGTGATCTTCGGATCATCCGTCAGGCTGACGGTGACCTGCACGTCGACCGGCGCCGATCTGACCATCTGAGCGGCAACGTCGAAGACCGCGTCCCGGCCGTCCTGTCTGGCGATCCTCGCAATCATTTGCCCGGCCTGAACGACCTCGCCAGCGGACGGCCCCGTCGCGGTGATCTTGCCCGGCGCGTCGGCTCGCAATTCGGTGAAACTGACGAGATCGTGCGCTGAACTCAACTGTGCCTCCGCCGCCTCGACCTGCGACTGGGCGGTCTGTCGTGCTTGCGTCGCCGCCTCGAAATTCGCACGCGTGGTCCACCCCTGCGCCAACAGGGTCTCCTGACGTTCGTAATGGTTGCGTGCCTGCGTCAACTGGCCCTGTGCAGCCGAAAGAGCCGCCTTCGCCTGCCGCAATGAGCTCAGCTCGTTCTGGGGTTCCAGTTGTGCCAGCAATTGCCCGGCCTCGACCCTGTCACCGAGCTTGGTGTCGTTCCCAAGCAGACGTCCCGCGATCCGGAATGCGACACTCACTTCGTCCTCAGCCTCGATGCGACCTGTGAAAGTCAGCGGCACCAGACTCTCACGCTTCTCGATCGTCGTGGTCCGGACCGGACGCGGAGGCGATTCCTTTGTTTCCGCTTGGCGGCCACACGCTGCCAGAACCGGCGCGGAGACAGCTGCCATCAGCGTCAGTGCAATGACTTGCCGAGATGTCGCTCGACGACCGCGCATAGCCGTGCGCTCCTCAAATTTCTGAAATGCTGTCGGGCCGGTCAGCCTTCCCCGAGGTTGCGATTTCGCGGTATCGCCCCTCGGTATTCTTGCCCAGGGGATCGGCCGCACACATCGGCAAATCTACTCGGTGCGGCCGGATGCAATCGCGGTTACGGCACAGCGCAAACGCAGGCAGAAACCTGACGAGGCGTGACAATCCATCCGACAGCGCTCTAGGGAATTCCTGACGCCTGATCAGGCAATCACCCAATATCGCCGGTCTCATCAAGAGCGCACGATTCCACGCCCAGATGAAAGCGATCGGGCGCGTCGGCTCGATGAATCAGGAGGGTTTCAAGATGCGAAAGTTGATCCTAGTTGCGGCCGCGATCTCGGGAATGCTGACCATCGCGCTACAGACTGCATCGGCACAGACCCAGCAAAACCAATGGTGCTCCAAGTTCAAAGGGATGGTGAACTGCAAGTACTCCACCCAGGATCAGTGCCAGGCGTCCCGGAGCGGAAGAGGCGGCACCTGCTTCCCTCGGCAGGCGTCGCGCTAGTTGCGTGGCAGGGCAGCGAGAGCCCATCCAGGGCGATGGCGTCGAACGATCCGCTCGTGGACGCCATTCGAACCGGTGTGGATGCTGTTGTATCGTTACACCAACCCCCGTTTCGACACATCGACGGGTTCCCGGCTGCGGCCGCCGACAGCGCCGCCGCCGGAATCCCGTCCTTCAATGCACGAGGCCTGGTTTTTGAAACAGCGCCGAACGGCGCGACCTAACCCGTCGCCAGTCGAGGACTCCGACGTGAGAGGCCCCTCAGGAAAGCGAGACGCGCGTACGGAGGTCGGAGTATCCTGGCGAAGCGCGGCTTCCCGAGCGGCATGGTTCCTCTGCCTTTGGCTCGTGCTTGCCGGCACCTCTCTCGATGACATTCCTGCAGCAACAATCGCCGTTGCGACAGCAACCTGGACGAGCTTGTGGTTGCTGGAGCCTGGCACGTCGCGGCGCTCACTTCGCGCCATCCTCCGACTGGCGCTTCTGTTCCTGTACCAGTCCGTTGTGGCCGGAGTGGACGTCGCAAGGCGCGCACTCGATCCCGGCCTGCCGCTGCGCCCGGGATTCGTCGCGTATCCAACCCGTCTTCCGCGCGGCCTGCGTCGCAACGTGTTCGCAACACTTACCAGCCTGTTGCCAGGCACCGTGCCGGCCGGAGAGGAGGAGGCGCAACTCCTCTATCACTGCCTCGACGTCGATCAGCCAGTGATCGCGGAACTTGATCAGGAGGAGGCGGCCTTGGTGCGAGCGCTTTACAATGACTGAGTTCCTGACTGCCGCGGTCGGCTTCATTCTGGCAATGCTGGCGCTTGGGCTGGTGTCGATCCTGCGAGGTCCTGGAGACGCCGACCGCATGATGGCGACGCAGCTGATCGGGACCGGAGGTATTGCGGCGCTGCTGCTGCTCGGCACCGTGGCGGGCTCACCCGCGGCAATCGACGTGGCCTTGACCTTGGCACTGCTCGCCACCTTCGCCTCCATCGCGTTCGTCAAGAAGGGGCTTTCGCGCTTCGAAGCCGATGGGATCGCATCAACGGAGGACAAATGAGCCTCGCACGCGACATGATGACAGTTGCGGCCGTCTCGGCCGGCGCGTTCTTCTTCCTGGCCGGTACGGTCGGTCTGCTTCGCTTTCCTGATACCCTAACACGTCTGCACGCGCTCACGAAGGCGGACAATCTCGGCCTCGGTCTCGTCGTGCTCGGACTGCTCCCGCAAGCTGCGGGCCTTCGCGACGGGTTGAAGCTGATCGGCATCTGGCTGCTCGGCCTGCTCGCCGGCGCCACCGTCTCCCAACTGATTGCGCGCGCGGCGCGCCATGGCCAATTGAACCGATGAGCATTGCGACGGTCTTCGAAATTGTGCTGGCTGCGATCGTTCTAGGACTTGGCGTCTGGACGATCGTCGTGCCGGAGATTTTTTCGGCCACGGTCGGATTCGTCGCCTATGGACTGCTGGTGGCACTCATCTGGGTACGTCTCGACGCTGTCGATGTCGCGCTGACCGAGGCCGCAATCGGCGGAGGGCTTGGTGGCGTGTTGCTGCTGGGTGCGGCGGCGCGGTTGCGGGATGCCGACCTGATGGCGGAGAAAACGCCGGGCACGCTGCTGCGAGCTGGCGCGACAGCGCTGTCGGTGTTGATGGCCGCAGCCCTGGCGGGTGCGGTCCTGGTGCTGCCCGATCCTGCTCCGACGCTTGCTCCGGTGGCTGTTGCAAATGCCGGGGCGACCGGCCTGTCCAATCCGGTCACCAACGTCCTGATGGCGTACCGTGCGATGGATACGATGCTCGAGAAAGTCGTACTTCTGCTGGCCGTCGTCGGCGTTTGGTCGCTTGCACCTGACTGTGCCTGGGGCGGCCGTCCCGGGCCACGCCACGAAGCCGATCCTCGTGGCGTCCTCGTCTTTCTTGCGCGCCTGTTGCCGCCGATCGGGACCGTCGTCGGGATTCATGTCCTCTGGACCGGCGCCGATCAGCCTGGCGGAGCGTTTCAGGGCGGCGCGATTCTCGCGTCCATGTGGCTGCTGGCCATCATGGCGGGGTTGGTGGACACTCCACCCGCGAGCCTCCGCTGGACGAGGCTGTTCCTCGTTGTCGGGCCCGGCCTGTTCCTTGTCGTTGGCCTTGCCGGTCTTCTGTTCGGCCAGGCATTCCTTTCCTATCCGCCCGCCCTAGCCAAGCCGCTGATACTCGGCATCGAGGTCGCGATGACGTTGACGATCGCCGCAACGCTCGGCCTGCTGCTCGCAGGCGCACCAGAACGGAGCGTGCAATCATGAGCACCGTGACGGTGTTCGGACCGTGCGCTGCTGCCGTGGCCGGTCTTGGACTCTACGGTCTGATCACGGACCCGCGGCCGCTGCGGAAGATCCTCGCCTTCAATCTGCTCGGCAGCGGCGTGTTTCTCCTGTTCGGCGTCGTTGGGCGGCGGGGTGCGGCGGCAGGAATGGGCAATGGTCCGGTGCCGCAAGCATTGGTGATCACCGGCATCGTCGTCGCGTTCTCCGCAACGGCATTAGCGATTGCACTCCTGCTGCGCTTGTTCCAGACGACGGCCGTTCCGGAGCCGAGCAGTCGCGTCTCGCCGGGCGACGACCCAGGTCACGGCGGTAGCTGATGCTGTCCCCTGCCCCCGCGCTTGAGGCGACAACAACCCCGAGCGGCTTCCTGCTGGTGCTGTCTATCGCTATGCCCGTTATGGGCGTCATGCTGGCCTTCGTTCTTGGCGACCGACACGTCAGGCTGGTCGCATACGCGATAATCCCGCTGGGATTGGCGATCGCGGTGACGATTCTGGTGACCCTTCGGCAAAGCACCTGGCCTCTCGTCTACCTGCTGGGCGCTTGGCCGCCCCCATTGGGGGTGGCTCTGCGCGCGGACGGACTGTCTGCGGTGATGCTCGCGGCGACCTCGGTCGTGATCTGCGCGGTCGCCGTCTATGCCCATGCTGATTTCAAGGACACGGCGACGCGCGCGCCATTCGCATTCTGGATCCTGCTGCTGGCGATCTGGGCGGCGCTGGACACGATCTTTGTCGGCGCAGACCTCTTCACGCTCTACGTTGCCCCGGAATTGCT
>NZ_JARVWW010000008.1 GCF_029846715.1 Bradyrhizobium nivariense | reverse complement strand
CTTGCTGGAAACCTCATGCGATCCGCCCCCAGGCCACGCCTTGACGGGCGCGAGCACGGCGTCATCATGGCAGGTGTCGACGATCCGAAACGCGCGACACAGGGCCACGATTTAATGGTTGCTACGAAGCTTTCCGCTTCTCCAATTCCCGTCCCGTCTCCAGCATCAGCCGCCGCAACCAGATCGAGCCGGGATCCATCTGTGCGCGGGTCGGGTAGAACATGAACTGCTCGTCGATGCCGGGGTCGAGCGGCGGCGTCACCGTGACGAGGCCGAACTGCTTCGACAGCGCCGCGATCAGCCGGCGCGGCACGAAGGCGACGAGGTCAGTGCGGGCGGCGACGTGCAGCGCTTCGAGATAACCCGGGACGACCAGTGAAATGTGCCGGTCGATGCCCTTGGTGCGCAGCCAGGTGTCGATCAGATCCTCCGCGCTGCCGCGGATGATGACGCCGACATGACGTGCGGCGAGGAACGTCTCGCGCCGTTTCAGCTTCGCGCCCATCGGATGGCCGCGCCGCACCGCCAGCGCATCGCTGTCGGTGTAGAGGAGCTGCCGATGAAAGCCCTTGAACGCGTTGCCGATCGAGATCACGAGATCGATGGTGCGGGCGAACTCGGTGTTGAAGATCGCAGGTCCCCGCCACGGTACGATTTCGATGCGGACATTGGGCGCAAGGCGCGTCACCTTCTCCATCAAGGGCGGCATCAGGAGCTCGACCGCGAGATCCGGCATCATCAGGCGGAATTGCCGTTCGCTGCGGGCGGCGTCGAAATCGTCAGGCACGAACAGCCCGCGCACCTGGTCGAGCGCCTGCGCCAGCGGCGCGCGCAAGGCTTGCGCCCGCAGCGTCAGCTCCATCCGCGCACCTGTGCGTACCAGGAGCGGATCGCCAAAGATGTCGCGCAGGCGCTGCAGCGCATGGCTCGCCGCCGGCTGCGACAGTCCGATCCGCAAGGCGGCGCGGCTGACGCTGGCCTCGCGCAGCAGTGCGTCGAGCGCGGTCAGGAGATTGAGGTCGAGCGAATTCAAATTCATGAGGCGAATAGATATCATATCCACTATCGATTTGAAGAATTCTCGATCACCGCCGACGATCTCCGTAATGTCACCAAACGGAGATGCCGCCATGAGCGCCGCAGCCAACAAGAAACTGATGCAGGACATTTTCGCCGCCGCGGCGAACCCGGATCCGGAGGCGCGCGACCGCGCGTTGTTCACCGCAAGCCTTGCCGATGATGCCAAATGGGTCGTGACCGGGCAATATTCCTGGTCGCGCACCTTCTCGGGGAAGCAGTCGATCCTCAACGATCTGCACGGCTATGTCCGCACGCGGCTCGTCGACCGCACCCGCACGGTCGCCCACCGCATCATCGCCGACGGCGACATCGTCGTGGTGGAAGCCAAGGGCGACAATGTCACGCCCGAGGGCATCCGCTACGACAACGACTACTGCCTGGTGTTTCGCCTGGAGGACGGCAGGATCAAGGAGATCAGGGAATATTGCGACTCGATCCTGACCGAGAAGGCGCTCGGCCCGTTTCCACCAACGGCCGTGAGGGCCGCGAGCTGAGCGGATTGAGCGGCGTCGCGTCCGCCGACCGGTGCCGTCCGCCGCGGTCGGCGATCGTCGTGCAAGCCTGGCGGATGCTCATAGATATCATGCGGGCCCGGCGAGATCGCTCCCGCGCCCGGCTTCAGCTCGCTGCCATGACCGAGCGGGAGCTTCAGGACTTCGGGATGTCCCGGTCGGAGATTGCCTACGAGCTGCATAAGCCCGCCGGCGAAAATAGAGAACGGTGGGGGCGGGGCACGTTGCCTCGCCTCCGCTGGAAGTGGTCGAGAACGCGCTCGGCAAATTGACGCAGGCGATCGCCTGACAGGCGTCATCCGGATAAGCTGCAGCGGCCTGCACGCCGCTGCGGGCCTCGCGCCAAAACCTTGCTCACCTGCCGATAAAATCAGCAGATGTTGTGCCATCCGACGCATGCGCGCGCGAAAAATTTGAAGGTTCAATTAACGAGTGTCCCCCATTGTGTCGCGGTGCAGCGTGGGTCGCGAAAGACGCGACGCGCGGCTGCCAGGGTGGCCGGTGACGATCGCCGGATTCGGCCGGCCGCTCAAATTGACATGCATCTGGGTGGATAGTGGGAATGCCGAAACTTCGTTTGCGGATCGGGGGACGCCTGTACGCAGGCTTCATGGCCCTGGTGGCCGTCGGTCTCGTGATGGCGGTGGTTGCCGTCTGGAATTTGTGGGCGGTCCAGGATCAGGTCGGAAGACAATCGGCGCTTTCAGACAGCACCGCGCGGGTGCTGGAGATATCGACCCATCTTCAGGCCATCCAGCGCGCCAATCTGCGTTATATCTACGACGCCAGCGAGCCCGCGATGAAGGAGGCCGCGGAACGGGAGGCGGCGGCAACCGAGCTTTTACATGTCGGGGCAAAGGGCACGCTCTCGGAAGAGCGCCGAAAGCTTTACGACGGCCTCATCGCCGACATCGCCAAGATGAGAAGCCTGCGTGACAATCTCGGCGACGCCGTCAACGACGCGAGGACGGGCAAGGCGACGCTGCTGCCGAGCGGCGACGAACTGACCGTCAAGATGGACAAATTGGTCGATACGGCGCGCGCAGCCGTCGACGAAGACACCGCGGCCCTCGTGGCGGACCTCGAATCCAGGCTGCTTCTCGTCCAAATCGCGAACTGGCGTTTCCTGGCCTTGCGCGACGTCAAGGGACCCGCGAACTTCAGGACCAATGTGGACAGGGCATCACAGCGCCTCGCGGCGATCGAAAAGAGTCCTCAGGCCGCGGAATTGCGGACCACGCTCGCGCCGGTGAAGACTTCGCTCGGAATCTACAAATCCGCGTTCGAGACGACGTCGGCCGCGATGCTCCAGGCCGACGAAATCTATCACAAGAACCTCGCGCCGCTGATCGTCGAGAGCATCGGCAAGCTCAAGGTCGCGGAAACCACCTTGAAGAAGGACTACAAGGATTCGCGCGCCAATGCCGAAGCCGTGATTGCCGGAACGACGTCAATTCAGGAAATCGCCGGCGGCGTTGCCACCCTGTTCGGATTGATCGTCGCCTTCCTGATCGCCCGCAGCATCGTGGGTCCCCTGACATCGATGACGCACGCGATGGGGCTGCTTGCCGGCGGCGATCTCGAGGTCGCGATTCCCGGCCGCGGCAGAGCCGACGAGATCGGCGACATGGCGATGGCGATCCAGGTGTTCAAGGACAACATGGTCGAGACCGAGCGCCTGCGCCATGAGCAGACCGAGGTCGAGGCGCGGCAGGCCGAGAGCCGCAAAGCCGACATGGTCAAACTGGCCGACCAGTTCGAGCAGGCGGTGGGCGAGATCGTCGACACCGTGTCGTCGGCCTCGCACGAGCTCGAAGCGTCCGCCGGCACCCTGACCACGACCGCTTCGCGGGCCCAGGATCTATCGACGGAAGTCGCCTCCGCGTCGCAGGAAGCCACGGCAAACGTGCAGGCCGTCGCCTCGGCGACGGAACAGCTGTCCTCGTCGGTGACGGAGATCGCGCGCCAGGTGCAGGAATCGGCCCGCATCGCGGGCGAAGCCGTCGGTCAGGCGAGCAGGACCAACGCGCGCGTCGGCGAGCTCTCCAAGGCTGCGGCCCGCATCGGCGACGTGGTCGAGCTGATCAGCACCATCGCCGGCCAGACCAACCTCCTGGCGCTGAACGCCACCATCGAGGCGGCGCGCGCGGGTGAAGCCGGCCGCGGCTTTGCCGTGGTGGCCTCGGAGGTCAAGGCGCTGGCCGAGCAGACCGCGAAGGCCACCGGCGAAATCGCCCAGCAGGTCTCGGGCATCCAGGCCGCAACGGAGGAGTCGGTCGGCTCGATCAGGGAAATCAGCGGCACCATCGAGCGTCTGTCTGAGATCTCGTCGACGGTCGCCGCTGCCGTGGAACAGCAGGGTGCGGCCACGCAGGAGATCTCCCGCAACGTCCAGCAGGCCGCCCATGGCACGCAGCTTGTGTCGTCCAACATCGGCGACGTGCAGCGCGGCGCCTCCGAGACCGGCTCGGCCTCCTCGCAGGTGCTTTCGGCGGCGCGCTCGCTGTCGGCCGACAGCAACCGGCTGCAGCAAGAGGTCAGGAAGTTCCTGAACTCGGTCCACGCCGCCTGAGCCCCGAAGCAAAAGGCCACGCGCATGCGCGTGGCCTCGAACAGCGGCGTGGCGCGATCAGGCCACTTTCGTCGTCATGTGCTTGAACATGTTGCCGCGGGCCTCGTCGTCCATCTCCGCCTTGAAGGTGAACTGGTCCTTCAGCGCGATCGCCCGCGCCGCCGCAGGCCGCGCCGAGATCTCGTCCACCAGCCGCTTCACATTCGGGTATCGCGCAAAGGCGTCGTCGCCGAGCTTGAACGGCACCATTCGTGCCCAACCCCACAGCGCCATGTCGACGATCGAATAGCTGTCGCCGACCACATAGCGGCGGTTGGCGAGGTGACCGTCGAGAATCCTGTAGTGGCGATCGGTCTCGAACTGGTAGCGGTTATGCGCGTAGTCGTGGTTCTGGTCCTTCGGCGCAAAATGCTTGAAGTGCACGGCCTGACCCGAATAGGGCCCGACGCCGGTGGCGATGAACATCAGCCATGACAGCGTCTCGCCGCGAAAATTGGCGGCGGGCAGGAATTTGCCGGTCTTCTCGGCGAGATAGAGCAGGATGGCGTTGGAATCGAACACGATGGCGCCGTTGTCGTCGATCGCCGGCACCTTGCCGTTCGGATTGATCTTCAGATAGTCCGGCGTGAACTGCTCGCCCTTGCGGGTGTCGATCTTCACCGGCTCGAAGGGCAGGCCGGACTCTTCGAGATAGAGCGCGACCTTGGTCGGGTTCGGCGAACCGTTGAAATAGAATTTGAGCATCGGGCGTCTCCCCAGTGTTTGTTGGCCGAGAGCGGAGGCAGCGTCACTGTCGCTGACGGCCTTCTCTTGCCTGAACCTTATCGGTGGGAGCAACCGGCGAGTTTGCCGGGCGGTATCTGCGCGCCACGCAGATCAGCCGGCGTAACAAAGGCCGATCGCCGCCGTAATGACCATGGCCGCGCCCACGGCCTCCAGGCGCAGCCCGAGCCGCGTGGCGATATGCATGTCGGAGGCCCGCGCCGCGCGCTCCGATCCGCGCGCGTAGCCGTGAACGATGACGTCGTGATTGAAATTGTCGTGGGCCTCGTTGCTGCTGGCAAGCCCGACGCAGACCACGAGCACGCCGAACAAGGCGAGGCCGAAGAATCCCAGCAGCGCGATCAGGAACATCGGAAACATGCCGACCAGGAAGATCGGCAGTAGCGGCACCAGCAGCAATGTCTCGGACTGTCGTCGCATGGGGGCCGACCGGTCGGGGAACGGGCGGGTGTAATCTAATCCTCGCGGCGGCCGTATTCAACCAGTCTCGTCATTCCGGGGCGCGAGCAAAGAGAGCGAGCCCGGAATGACGATGGATGGAACGCTACCCGGCCGCCATGCCGGCGCGGATTTCAGCGCGGAGCTCGTCGATCAGCTTGAGACCTTTCTTGGTCTCGATGTGCCAGAAGGTCCAGCCGTTGCAGGCTTGTGCGCCTTGCGCCACCGCGCCCATGCGATGGATCGAGCCGACCTTGTCGCCGAACATGATGGCGCCGTCGGCGCGGACCAGTGCGCCGAGCTTCTTCTTGGCGTCGAACAGCTTGGTGCCGGGCATGATCATGCCGCGCTCGATCAGCTCGGAGAATGCTACCCGCGGCGCTTCGCGCGCGGTCATGAACGGAGCGAGGCTTGCCTCCGGCAGCGGCTCGACCGCGGCGATGCGCGCTTCGGCCGCTTTCGCGTAGACTTTGTCGCGCTCGAAGCCGATATAGGAGCGGCCGAGGCGTTTTGCGACCGCGCCGGTGGTGCCGGTGCCGTTGAAGGGATCGATCACGAGATCGCCCGGTTTCGACGACGACAGCAGCACGCGCGCGAGCAGGCCTTCCGGCTTCTGCGTCGGGTGCACTTTCTTGCCGTCGGCGCCCTTGAGGCGCTCGTCGCCGGTGCAGAGCGGGATCAGCCAGTCGGACCGTGCCTGCACGTCCTCGTTGGCGGCCTTCAGTGCCTCGTAGTTGAACGTGTAGCCCTTGGCCTTCTCGTCGCGCGCGGCCCAGATCATGGTTTCGTGCGCGTTGGTGAAGCGGCGGCCGCGGAAATTCGGCATCGGGTTGGACTTGCGCCAGACGATGTCGTTCAGGAGCCAGAAGCCGAGGTCCTGCATGATCGCGCCGACGCGGAAGATGTTGTGATAGGAGCCGATCACCCAGATCGTCGCCGATGGCTTCATCGCGCGGCGGGCGGCAAGCAGCCATGCGCGGGTGAAATCGTCATAGACGGAGAACGAATCGAACTTGTCCCAGTCGTCGTTGACCGCATCGACATGGGATTCATCGGGGCGTTTGAGATCGCCCTTGAGCTGGAGATTGTAGGGCGGATCGGCAAACACCAGATCGACCGAACCAGCCTGAAGCTTCGACATCTCGGCGACGCAATCGCCGAGGACGATGCTGTGCGAAGGCGATTCAAAGTTTGTGCGGGGCGCCCTTGCAGACGCCCCGCGACGCGACTCTACCATGACTCAAGAACTCTGACTCAGGCGACGCTGTCGGCGACGCGGGACCAAACAACCGACTGACCGTTACATTGAAGCGGCAAAGTAAAAATCGACTTAACCCGCCGCTTTCGTGAGCAGCCCTCACATCGCGCATTGCACGCGGTTCGCTCTGCGCATTCGCCGTGTTTTGCAGTGTATTTCGCGTTTCTTCGCGTTGCGGGAGTGGCCGGAGCGCAAAAAGACTCCAAATTTCTCTCGGAAAAAATTGCTCGATGCCCGGAAAAAATTGCTGGCATTGCCATGCTGTCGCACTAGGCAATAATTGCCGAGCGGGATATTGATTAACGCAATGGAAATTTTATGCGTGTGGCGCGTTGAGCTTTGGCGTCTCTGCGCCCAAATGATGCCATCCAGGACCGAGGGAAGCCGCCATGCGCTACGATGATTTCCGCCGCAGCGACGACATCGAGGATCGTCGCGACGATGGTGGCGGCGGCGGTGGAGGAGGAGGCGGGTTCGGTCTGCCCATGGGCGGCGGCGGGCTCGGCATCGGCACCATCATCGTGCTCGGCCTGGTCGGCTACGCCTTCGGGATCGATCCGCGCATCCTGATCGGCGGCGCCGAGATCCTCACCGGCGGCGGCCAGGCGCCGTCCTACCAGACCGATCGCCAGTCGTCCTCCAACGCCAAGCGCGGCGCGCCGACCGACGAGATGGGCAGCATGATCTCCGGCATCCTCGGCGAGATCGACGATCGCTGGAGCGAGATCTTCCAGGCCTCGGGCCGGTCCTACACCGGTCCGAAGGTCGTGCTGTTCCGCAACGTCACCAATGGCGGCCGCTGCGGCCGGGCAGAGTCGGCGATGGGACCGTTCTATTGTCCGCCCGACAGGACCATCTTCCTCGACACCGGTTTCTTCCGCGAGGTCGAGACGCGCTTCCGCGGCTGCTCCGGCAAGTCCGCCTGTAACTTCACCACCGCCTACATCATCGCGCATGAGGCCGGCCATCACATTCAGAATCTGCTCGGCATCATTCCGCGCGTGACGCGGCTGCAGCAGCAGGCCGGCAGCAAGGCGGAGTCGAATGCGCTCCAGGTGAAGGTCGAATTGCAGGCCGACTGCCTGTCCGGCGTCTGGGTCAATCGCGAGGCGAAGAAGCGGCCGAACTTCCTGGAGCCGGGCGACATCGACGCCGCACTCACCACGGCGAGCGCGATCGGCGACGACACGCTGCAGCGCCAGGCCACGGGCCGCGTCGTGCCCGATTCCTTCACCCACGGCTCGGCGGCGCAACGCAAGCAGTGGTTCATGACCGGCTACCAGCAGGGCACGGTCCAGGCCTGCAACACGTTCGGCGGCGGGGCGTTGTAGCTATCCGTCATTCCGAGGCGCAGGGCGAACTATGATGCGCAATTGCGCATCTGGGAATGCAAGAGTAGCGGCGTCATCCTGAGGTGCTCGCCTCTTGGCGAGCCTCGAAGGATGGCGAGCGCCCGTCCCATCCTTCGAGGCGCGCAAGGGCGCGCACCTCAGGATGACGGCGGTGGTTGGTGAAGCAGGAGTGAAGTCGTGGCCTCCATCGACGAGTCGAAACAGTTCATCCCGCTCAATATCGCGTTGCTCACCGTCTCCGATACGCGCGCGCTCGCCGATGACAAGTCTGGCCAGACGCTTGCCGACCGCCTCCTTGCAGCCGGACATCATCTCGCCGCGCGCGAGATCGTCACCGACGACGTCGAGGCGATCCGCGCCGTCATCCGCCGCTGGATTGCGGACGCGGGCGTCGACGTCGTGATCACCACCGGCGGCACCGGCTTCACCGGGCGCGACGTCACGCCGGAGGCGATCGAGCCCTTGTTCGAGAAGCGCATGGACGGTTTCTCGATCGCATTCCACATGCTGAGCCACGCCAAGATCGGCACGTCGACGATCCAGAGCCGCGCCACTGCGGGCGTCGCGGGCGCAACCTACATCTTCTGCCTCCCAGGTTCGCCCGGTGCCTGCCGCGACGGCTGGGACGGCATCCTCGCAAGCCAGCTCGACTACCGCACGCGTCCCTGCAATTTCGTCGAGATCATGCCGCGGCTGGATGAGCATCTGCGGCGCACGAAGGCGCAAGGCGCGACGGTGTAAGCATGCGCTTCTTCCCTTCTCCCCTCATGTCCGCCGAAGCCTTGGCGAAGGCGGATGTGGGGGAAGGTGGCGCGAAGCGCCGGATGAGGGGTTCTCTCCGCGCGCACATTGCGAGAGAGTCGTCCTCGGAGACAAACCCCTCACCCAAGTGAGCTCGTGTCTACCTGCGTCGCTGCCCTCTCCCACAAGGGGCGAGGGCACAGTAATGCGCATCCGCTCGCTGCGAGACCGTCAGAGATCCCGTTCCCAGGTCTCGCCGACCAAATTCTGCCCGAAGCTGCGGTGCGGTTCGGTCGCGGTCAACTTGAAGCCGGCGCCCTGGTAGATGCCGCGTGCCGCGACCAAAGTGCTCTGCGTCCACAGCATCATCCGCCGATAGCCGCAGGCGCGCGCGAAGGAGACGCATTCGGCGACCAGCCGCTGGCCGAGACCCTGGCCGCGCGCCGCCTGATCGAGCAGCAACAGGCGCAGCTTGGCGACGTCGTCGCTTGCCTTGACCAGGAACACCGAGCCGACCGGGCGACCCTCGATGTCGGCGATCCAGCAGCGTTCGCGCGAGGGATCGTAGGAGGTCATGTATTTGGCGACGATCTCAGCCACCAGCGCCTCGAAGCCGGAATCGAAGCCATATTCGCTGGCATAGAGCGCGCCATGGCTCTGCACCACCCAGCCCATGTCGCCAGGGCGGGGATCGCGCAAGGTCGCACGCGGGGCCGGCGCGCGCGGCAGCGCGAGCAGGCGCTCGATCGTCTCCATCGCGCCGGTGAGCTTCCTGCGCTCGTCGCCCGGCAGCGGCCGCAGCATCGCGGCAACGTCGTCCTGCGTCACGCGTTCGAGCCTGGCAAACGCCTGGCGCCCCTTCGCCGTGAGGCTCAGCTGGACCTGCCGGCGGTCGCTCGCAAGCGGCTTGCGCGCGATCAGGCCGCTCTCGTCGAAACTCTGTACGATGCGGCTGAGATAGCCGGCGTCGAGCCCGAGCGCGATGCCGATCTCCTTGGCCGATTGCTCGCCGCCAGTTTGCTCGCCACCTCGGGCGAGCTCGTAGAGCACGCGCGCCTCGCTCAGCGAGAACGGGGTTTTCCGGAGCTGCTGGTCGAGCACGCCGAGCTTGTGGGTGTAGAAGCGGTTGAAGGCGCGAACCGCCCGAACCTGGTCGTCGGCGACCTGGTCGGTCGCAGTGCTTGGTGGCGAAGGGATTGCTGGCATGGGATCACCTCGATAATTGCCATTGTCAAATAATTATTTGACTTTGGCAAGTATCTGGTGGCTTCACCCGACCATGACGATCCGGCTGCGCAGCATGATCCGGGACGAGCGGCCGAGCCGCCGGAGCAGCCGCGCCTCGGAACGGCGGGCCTGGGGCGGGTAGCCGCCGATCCGGTCGTAGTGATCACGCGCGATCAAAAGTCCCTGATCGCCGAACGGGCCGACGAGCTTGCGCGTCACGGCCCGGAGGATGTCGCGGAATCCGGCATTGGCGTATGGCGAGCGCGCATAGCGGAAAACGGCCGCACGGTCCCGGCCGCTGGACGAGACGGCCTGGATGAACTGGGTGGTCTCCTCGATCCAGCCGGTTTCCAGCACGGCGCCTGCGGGAAGGAACATCAACCAGGGCGAACGGGCCTGGAGTGCGCCGGCGGCGAGCGCGGCGCCTTGCGAGGATCCCTCGAAGCCGATGAAACGGCAGCCCGCGACGTCGGCAACGCGCTCGATGACGCCGTTGCGGGTGCCGTCGACCAGGAGCACTTCCCGGACCACGCCCGCCGCGGCACCCGGTACCAGCGCGGCCAGAGTTGCGACCGTCGTCTGCTCGACGCCTTCCGTCGGTATGATGACGCTCAGCATGATTGAGGCTTCGGTGTCTGCGCTTCGGGAGAAGCGTAGCTCGTTATGATGTTGTCATAAACATGCGGCGCTGCCGAGTGCAACTTTTCGGCCGCGCCTCGGTCTACGATGGTAAACCGCTGGAGCCATCGCATCCAAATATGTCCCGTGCGGGTTGGCGATATTGCCGAATGTTTCGGCGCCGGCCTGTCCTGACCGTATTAATCCGGAGGTTAGCCGCGATATTGCGCGACGTGCCGGCCGTTCGCAATCCTGCAAGAAGAGGATGCGATAGCGGATGAGCCCGGGAACGGGAAAAACGTGCAATCGCGCTGCTGACGAGGGCTTCGAATGAACGCCGATCAACTTGCTGTTAACACGCCGGCAACATCTCCCAGGCCGGACGGCGCGCCGACCTTGCGGATTCGCGCCGTGATGCTGGGTGAACGCATCAATCCCTCCGGCCTCGAGCTGGGTGCGACTGTCTCCTCGACGCCGGCCGCCTTCCGCGTCCATGCCGGCCTTGCGGTGATCTTCCGCTACGGCGTCGTGGTGCTGATCGGTCTCCTCCCTTCGGAGGAGAAGGTGCTGATCGACGGCCTGAAGCCCCGCGTGATCGGCGAGTTCAGCCCCCATGAGGAGGAGATCGCGCAGGCCCAGCTCTGCAAGGACGAAAGCGCCGAGGCGATCCTGCCGGGCGGTCCGATCTGCCTCGCCAAATTCTCCGACGACCGGCTGCTGCTGATTGCGGATGCGCTCGCCAAGAGCACCTCGCTCGCGCGCGACGAGCGCCGCGTCGCTGCGGTCTTCGACGTGATCGAGCCCTTTGCGCGCAAGCTCGCCGAGCAGGGCCGCACGCCGCCCCGGCGCAAGGGCATCTTGCAACTGATCGGCAATGCGCTTCTCGTCCAGCAGCGCGTCGCCGGCCGTGTTGCTGTGGCCGAGAAGCCGGACGTGCTCTGGGAGAAGCCCGAGCTCGACCGGCTCTATGCCCGCCTGGAAGACGAGTACGAATTGAAAGAGCGCCTCGACACGCTCGAGCGCAAGCTCACCGCCGTGTCCGAGACCGCCAACGCGCTCACCGACATCATCGACACCCAGCGCTCGCTGCGCCTCGAAATCGCGGTGGTGGTGCTGATCGTGATCGAGGTCGCGATCGGGTGTTTTCAGATTTGGTCGGGGACGCACTGACTCTGCGTCCTTGGCCGTGTGGTTCGAGACGCGCCGTAAGGCGGCGCTCTGCCACGCATTCTCAAAATGCGCACATTCTCTCAAATGCGATTGTCTTGTCGCAGCACCGCCGCACAATGCCGTGCGATCATCAGTTCCTCATTCGTCGGAATGACGAAGACATCGATGGCGCTATCGTCACCGCTGATACGCTCGCGCGCCGCATCATTCGCAGCGGCATCGATCCGCACGCCGAGCCAGTCGAGACGCTCACCGATCGCGCTGCGGATTTCGCTGGCATGCTCGCCGATGCCGCCGGTGAAGACCAGGCAGTCCAGCCCGCCAAGCGTGGTCGCCATCACCAAGACTTCCTGCGCGGCACGAAACGTGAAGAGCTCGACCGCCTCCCGCGCCGCGGCCTCGCGGCTCGCAAGCAGCACGCGCATGTCCGAGGAGATGCCGGAGACACCGTGCAGGCCTGACTCGTGATAGAGCAGGTGCTGGACATCCTCGACAGACATTCTCTCGTGCTGTTGCAGATAGAGCAGCACGCCAGGGTCGATCGCACCGCAGCGCGTGCCCATCACCAGCCCGTCGAGCGGCGTCAGTCCCATCGTGGTGTCGATGCTGCGGCCATCGCGCAAGCCGCACAGGCTCGCGCCGTTGCCGAGATGCGCGATCACGGTGCGCTTCGCGACGAGCTGCGGCGCGATTCCGGCGAGACGTCCCGCGACATATTCGAACGAGAGGCCGTGAAATCCGTAGCGCCGGACGCCGCGCTCTTCATAGCGCCTCGGGATGGCGAAGCGGCTCGCGGGCGGCGCCAGGCCGTGATGGAAGGCGGTATCGAAACAGGCGATCTGCGTCAGGTCGGGCCGGATCGCCCTGATGGTGCGGATCGGCTCCAGACAACGCGGCTGGTGTAGCGGCGCAAGCGGTGTCAGCGCCTCCAGCTTCGCGTAAACGTCGTCCGTCAGTCCGACCGGCCCTGAATAATCCGGCCCGCCGTGAACGATGCGGTGCCCCACCGCGCGCAGGCGGTGCTGGCTACAATGGTCCTCGATGAAGGTGAGCACGTCGGCGAACAGATGACCACCGTCGGCGTTCGGCGCCTCCCTCTGCGCCTCGAACAGGTCTTCGCCCGCGGGGCTCTTCACGACGAGCCGCGGCTTCGTCTCGTGCTCGTCGAGCAGGCCCTTGCAGAGCAGGGTGGGCTCGGCCGCCGAGATATCGAACAGGCCGAACTTGATGCTCGACGATCCCGAGTTGAGAACGAGAACCGTGTTCGACATGGCTGCCCTCAGTCGCCTGGCTCCGCCGGAGTGTTGCCGCCTGCGCTGTTCGGCCAGACCCAGCCCTGCACTTCCGGCATGTCCTCGCCGTGCTCGCGCACATAGTGTGAATGCTCGATCAGCTTGTCTCGGAATTGCTGCTTCACCTGCGCCGCCTTGGCCGCGAGCCCCGGCACGCGCTCGATCGCCTCGATCGCGAGGTGATAGCGGTCGAGCCCGTTGAGCACGACCATGTCGAACGGCGTCGTCGTGGTGCCTTCCTCGGCAAAGCCACGCACATGCATGCCGGCATGGTTGGTGCGGTTATAGGTCAGCCGGTGGATCAGGTAGGGGTAGCCGTGATAGGCGAAGATCACCGGCTTGTCGCGCGTGAACAGGCCGTCGAAGTCGCGATCGCTGAGGCCATGCGGATGCTGCTCGTTCGGTTGCAGCGTCATGAGGTCGACGACGTTGACGACGCGGATCTTCAGATCGGGCAGCGCCTTGCGCAGCAGGTCGACGGCCGCAAGCGTCTCCAATGTCGGCACGTCGCCAGCGCAGGCCATCACGACATCGGGCTCGCTATTCGCGTCTTCCGTGCCGGCCCAGCTCCAGATGCCGATGCCGGCATCGCAATGCGTGGCCGCTTCCTGCATCGACAGCCATTGCGGCGCCGGCTGCTTGCCGGCGACGATCACGTTGATGCGGTCATAGGTGCGCAGGCAATGATCGGCGATCCACAGCAGCGTGTTGGCATCCGGTGGGAAGTAGATGCGGACGATGTCGGCCTTCTTGTTGGCGACGAGATCGACGAAACCGGGATCCTGATGGCTGAAGCCGTTGTGGTCCTGACGCCAGACATGCGAGGTCAGCAGATAATTGAGCGAGGCGATCGGGCGCCGCCATGCGAGATGCCGCGTCACCTTCAGCCATTTGGCGTGCTGGTTGAACATGGAATCCACGATGTGGATGAACGCCTCGTAGCAGGAGAAGAGGCCGTGTCGGCCCGTGAGCAGATAGCCCTCTAACCAGCCCTGGCAGAGATGCTCGCTCAGCACCTCCATCACGCGGCCGTCCTGGGCGAGATGCACGTCGTAAGATTCGGTCTTTTCCATCCAGACGCGTTCGGTCGCCTCGAACACCGCATCGAGCCGGTTTGACGCGGTCTCGTCCGGGCCCATGATGCGGAAGTTACGCGCCTCGGCGTTGAGGCGGATGACGTCGCGCAGGAATTTGCCGAGCTCGCGGGTTGCCTCCGCCACGACGCCGCCAGGTTGCGGCACCTCGACGGCGAAGCTGCGGAAGTCCGGCAGCTTCAGCTCCTTCTTCAGAAGTCCGCCATTGGCGTGCGGATTGGCGCCCATGCGGCGATTGCCTTCGGGCGCGAGCGCCTGGAGCTCAGCAATGAGCGCACCGCTCGCGTCGAACAGCTTTTCCGGCTCGTAGCTGCGCATCCAGTCTTCGAGAATCTTCAGATGCGCCGGATTCTCGCGGCAGTTCGCGACGGGTACTTGATGCGCACGCCAAAAACCTTCGACCTTCTTCCCGTCGACCTCCTTCGGGCCGGTCCAGCCCTTCGGGCTGCGCAGCACGATCATCGGCCAGCGCGAGCGTTCGACGCTCTCGCGACTGTGGCGGGCGTGCTGCTGGATCGAGCGGATGCTGGCAAGCGTGACATCGAGCGCGTCCGCCATGGCCCGGTGCATCAATTTGGGGTCGTCGCCCTCGACGAACAGCGGCTGGTGGCCGAACCCGCGGAAAAGATCGCGGATCTCCTCGTCGCGCATCCGCCCGAGCACGGTGGGGTTTGCGATCTTGTAGCCGTTGAGATGCAGGATCGGCAGCACCGCGCCGTCATGCTTGGGATTGAGGAACTTGTTGCAGTGCCAGGACGCCGCGAGCGGGCCGGTCTCGGCCTCGCCGTCGCCCACGACACAGGCGACGATCAGGTCGGGATTGTCGAATGCCGCGCCATAGGCATGCACCAGCGCGTAGCCGAGCTCGCCGCCTTCATGGATCGAGCCCGGCGTTTCCGGCGCCGCGTGACTCGGGATGCCGCCGGGGAAGGAGAACTGCCTGAACAATTTGCGCAATCCGTCCGTATCGCGCGCGATATCGGGATAGATCTCACTGTAGCTGCCTTCGAGATAGGTGTTGGCGACCATGCCCGGGCCGCCATGGCCGGGACCGCAGACATAGATCACGCTCAGGTCCAGCGCGCGGATGACGCGGTTGAGATGGGCATAGATGAAGTTCAAACCGGGCGTTGTGCCCCAATGGCCGAGCAAACGCGGCTTGATGTGCTCGGGCCGCAAGGGCTCGCGCAGCAGCGGGTTGTCGAGCAGGTAGATTTGCCCGACGGAGAGGTAGTTCGCAGCGCGCCAGTAGCGATCGAGCAGATCGAGGTCGCTGCTCGCTACGGCCGCTTGTTGTTGATTTGTCATGTTCTTGCCGACCTTCACCCCAGCGATCGTCACCAACATTGTTCTGCGACGATTGATCCCTGTCCGGGATCAGACGAAATCGTCGCGATGGGCAGGTTGCGTGAGGTCAAAGACGCGCGCCTGAAATTTGGGCGGCTACGGTGCATGGGGTTGTTTTTCAGGTTTATTGTTTGTGTTCTTGATTTGTTCTTTTGACGTGCTATGTTGGCTTCATGAGTCCAGCATCCTCTCATGCTCTCAAGCACCCGCCGGTCACGGCGCCCTCCGAGCCGGCGGGTGCGCTTTCAGATGTTCCCGCCGATTTCCCCGAGCTTGGCGTCGCCATCGACCGCGCGCGCAGGCGAGGGCGGGGTGCGCAATCCAACGCCAGCGGCCGCTTCGAGGCCGAGGCGCGCGTCGCCTTCGACGATGGCTGGCAGAGCCTTGAAGAGCTGCCGCCGTTCAAGACCACGATCGGGATCGACACCTCGCGCAAGGTGATCACTCGCAACGATTCTCCCGACATCGGCTTCGACCGCTCCATCAATCCCTATCGCGGCTGCGAGCACGGCTGCGTCTATTGCTTCGCACGGCCGACCCATGCCTTTCTCGGCCTGTCGCCGGGGCTCGACTTCGAGTCAAAGCTGTTCGTGAAGCCCGATGCGCCCACGCTGCTCGAGAAGGAGCTCGCGGCGCCCGGCTACGAGCCGCGGATGATCGCGATCGGCACCAACACCGATCCCTATCAGCCGATCGAGCGCGAGCGCAAAATCATGCGCGGCATTCTGGAGGTGCTGGAGCGTGCCGGCCATCCCGTCGGCATCGTCACCAAGTCGGCGCTGGTCGTGCGCGACATCGACATTCTCGCGCGGATGGCCAAGCGCAACCTCGCCAAGGTCGGGATCTCCGTTACCTCGCTCGATCCGAAACTGGCGCGCGCCATGGAGCCGCGGGCGTCGACGCCGCCGAAGCGGCTGGAAGCGCTGAAGCAGCTCTCCGACGCGGGCATTCCGACCACCGTGATGGTCGCGCCCGTCATTCCCGCACTCAACGATTCCGAGATCGAGCGTATTCTGGACGCCGCAGCTCATGCCGGCGTCAAGGAAGCCTCCTACGTGCTGCTGCGGCTGCCGCTGGAGGTGCGCGATCTCTTCCGCGAATGGCTGATGGCGAACTATCCGGACCGCTACCGCCACGTCTTCACGCTGATCCGCGACATGCGCGGCGGCCGCGACTACGACGCGAAATGGGGCGAGCGGATGAAGGGCACCGGCCCGATGGCCTGGACCATCGGCCGCCGCTTCGAGATCGCCTGCGACAGGCTTGGGCTGAACAAGCGGCGCTCCAAGCTGACGACGGATCATTTTGCCAGGCCGAAGCGGAACGGCGATCAGCTCAGCCTGTTCTGAGGGACGAAGTGGGAGAGGTGTCGTATGAGTAAGGAACTGCCAGCTCCAATCCCGCGGCTCACCGTCATCACGCTGGGCGTGAATGACATCCGCGCCAGCATTGCCTTTTACGACGCGCTCGGTTTCTCGCGCCGGCTGAAAGTGACCGGTGAGGCCGTTGCGTTCTATGACACCGGCGGTTCGGTGCTGGCGCTGTTTCCCTGGGATCAGCTCGCGGTCGACGCCAAATTGGCTGATAATCCGAGGCCATCGACGTTCCGCGGCATGACGCTCGCATGGAACTGTCGCGCGCGTGAGGAGGTGGACGCGGTGCTGGCTTTCGCCGTCAGCAAGGGAGCCGCGCTGCTGAAGGCCGCGCATGAGACCGACTATGGCGGCTATTCCGGCTATTTCGCCGACCCCGACGGCCATCCCTGGGAGGTCGTGGTCGCGCCCGGCATCGATGTCGGCGAGGACCGGCGGGTGCATCTGGCGGAATAGGGCGGCTGACTTGAATAACGGGAATTGTCCGAGGTTCCCGGTTGCGCAGGCGAGGCGCCTTGCGCACGATCCCGGCCATGATTCGGGATCAATCCGCAAAAAAGCCGGCCAAAGGCGCGCCTGAGAAGGCTGCGCCCAAAAAATTGGTCAAGGCGGCGCCGGCTGGCAAGAGCGCCATCATTGTCGCCCCGAGCTTCCGCCGCGAGCGCGCGCTGATCAAGCGCGGCGTCTGGCCGGTGGCCGGCTGCGATGAGGCCGGCCGCGGGCCGCTGGCCGGTCCTGTGGTGGCGGCTGCGGTGATTCTCGATCCCGACCGCATCCCGCGCGGCATCGACGATTCCAAGCGCCTGACGGCCGAGGAGCGCGAAAGGCTGTTCGACAAGATCTGCGCCACCGCCCAGGTCTCGGTGGCCGTCGCCTCGCGCTCCCGGATCGACCGCGACAATATCCTGCGCGCCTCGCTGTGGGCCTTGAAGCGCGCCGTGGTGGCGCTGCCTGAGGCGCCCCGGCACGTCTTCGTCGACGGCCGCGACCGCCTCGATACGGAATGCGACTGCGAGGCCGTGATCGGCGGCGACGGCATCGTCCTGTCGATCGCTGCGGCCTCCATCGTCGCCAAGGTGACGCGGGACCGCCTGATGTGCGCGCTGGCGCAGGACTGCCCCGGCTACGGTTTCGAGCAGCACAAGGGCTACGCCGTTCCCGAGCACCTCGACGCGCTCGACCGCCTCGGTCCCACCGTCCACCACCGCAGCTTCTTCGCCCCTGTCGCCGCCGCCCGCGCCAAGCACATGCCCTGGACGGTCGAGCCGGCGCAGGACCTGTTTGCGGTGACTGACGTCGAGGTGCAGGTGGAAGCAAGCGTGGAAGCCGACGCGGCGGCAAATCTCTAGACGAGACTCGGTTGCCACGACGCGTGCCGCCCTCTATCAAAACACTCGTGAGCGATTAGGGCCGGCTGAACGGGTTGGCTGCATCTTTCGGACGTTGCATGCGGTTTACCTCCCTGGTCATCGAGCTCATTCGTGCCCGGCCGCGGCTGATCGTGTGGATCGCCGTGCTGCTGCAAGCCGCGATGTGGCTGTTCGTGGCGCTGGTGTTCTACCGCAGTCCGCCCGGCAGCCTTGCGACCGTGCTGGCGTTCGGCCGCGAATACCAGGTCGGCACCGATCTCGGGCCGCCCTTGCCGGTCTGGCTCGCCGACATCGCCTATCGCGCCGCCGGCGGCCACGTGTTCGGTGTCTACGTCCTGGCCGAGCTCTGCGGAATCGCGACCTTCATCACGCTCTATCATCTGTCCCGCGCGGTGGTCGGCCCCCAGCAGGCGGTGCTGGCGGTGCTGCTCACCATGACGGTGCTGGCGTTCTCGTCGGCCGCACTCGACTTCGGCCCCCTGGTGCTGGCGCGGCCGCTCTGGGCGCTGCTGCTGCTGCATTCCTGGCAAATCATCGGCCAGCGCCGTGGCACCGCCTGGTTCGCCTGGTCGATCGAGGCCGGCCTCTTGCTGCTGACGACGCCGGCTGCGATCTTCCTCCTGCCGCTGCTCATCGTCTTCGCGCTCGCAACCGCGGGCGGCCGCCGCACGTTGCGCGCATTTGATCCGCTGTTTGCGCTGGTGGTCGTCGCCGTGCTGGCATTGCCCTATGCCGTCTGGCTGATGCGCGCCGAGGCGCTCGTCCTGCCGGCCCTGCCTGAGGTCGCCGAGCTCAATGCCCGCGCGCTGCACGCGGTCTGGCTGCTCGGAGGGCTCCTGCTCGGCGCGGCGGCGATCCCGGCGCTGACGGTCCTCAACACAGCCCCGTTCGTTCCCAAGAGCGAGGAGGCGCCGATCATCTACCGCCCGCCGGTCGAGCCGCTCGCGCGCAACTTCGTCTATTTCTTCGCGCTGGCGCCGGCGCTCGGTGCGGTGCTGATCTCCGGCCTGCTGGGCCTCGACACCGTCGTCGGCGGCGCCGGCGTCGTGCTGGTCATGTCGGGGCTTGCCGTGGTCGTGGTGGCCGGCGATCTCATCGCGATGCGCCGCGCGAAGATGCTGCGGATGGTGTGGGCCGCTGCCGTCGTGGCGCCCGCAATCGGCGTCGTGCTCGCCGTCCTGTTCCTGCCCTGGACCGGTGCCAACGAGGTCGCGACCTCGATGCCGGCGCGGGCGATTTCGGACTTCTTCGACGAGAGCTTTGCCCGCCGCACCAATCATCGCCTGCGCGCGGTCGCCGGCGAGACCCAGCTTGCGAGCCTGATCACGCTGCATTCCGGCCGGCCGCATCTCTTCATCGATGCCGAGCCCGCGCGCACACCGTGGATGAATCAGGCAAAATTCAGCGAGACCGGCGGCGTCGTGGTCTGGCGCGCCTCCGATACCGCCGGCACGCCGCCTCCGGACATCCTCGCGCGCTTTCCCGGCATCGTGCCGGAAGTGCCGCGTGCCTTCGAATGGCTGGTGACCGGACGCCAGCAGCTGCTGCGGATCGGCTGGGCCATCGTGCGGCCGAAGGGGACGTAAGCGGCTCTCGTGCCCCGGACGCTGCGCAGCACCATAAGCGCGTTTAGGCTCGTCTTCGACACGCTATGGTGATGCGCTGCAGAGCCGGGGGCCCATGTTGCGGCAGTCTGGGTCCCGGCTCTGCGAAGCAGCGCTATCGCGCTGCATCGCGTCCGGGACACGAGAGGACTATCCCGCCAGCACCTTCGCGACCGCGCGCAGATCCTGCCAGGCCAGCCGCTTGTAGGATGGCGAGCGCAACAGATAGGCCGGATGGAAGGTCGGCAGCGCGCGGATGGTGCGTTGGCCCGTGTCGTAGTCGAACCAGCGCCCGCGGGTGCGCATGATGCCTTCGCGGGTCGAGAGAAGGGTTTGCGTCGAGGGATTGCCGAGCGTCACCAGCATATCCGGATTCACCAGCTCGATCTGGCGCTGGATGAAGGGCAGGCAGATTTGCGTCTCCTGCGGCGTCGGCGTGCGGTTGCCGGGCGGCCGCCAGGGAATCACGTTGGCGATGTAGGCGGTGGTGCGGTTGAGGCCTATGGCTCCTATCATCAAATCGAGCAGCTTGCCGCTGCGCCCGACGAAGGGCAGCCCCTCGATGTCCTCGTCGCGGCCCGGCGCCTCGCCGACGAACATGATGCGCGCCTGCGGATTGCCGTCGGCGAAGACCAATCGTGTCGCCGTGTGCTTCAGCGCGCAGCCGTCAAAACTCTGCATCAACTCGCGCAGCGCCTCCAGCGTCGGCGCGGCGCGCGCAGCCTCGCGCGCCGAGGCGATCGCGATGTCGGGCGCGGGCGCCGCCTCGCCGCGCATCACCGCCGGCGCGGCGACTGGCCGCGGTGCCTCGACCGGAGGTGCCGCGCGCGGGGCCGGAGGCGGGGCGTCCGCCTCGGCCATGCGGTCGAACGGTTCCTCCGCGAGCGCGCAATCGACACCCGCCTCCAGATAGAAGGCGAGAAGGTCTCGGACGGTGGGTGCGGGTTCGGGGATCATTTGGAAAGTCGGACTTTAAATCAGTTTGGGGCGCCGTGCACCCCGGCGGAACGCGATTCCGAGGTTGTCCTACCCGGAAAAATCGGAAACAAGAGGGCGCAATCGACCAAGGACCGTCTCAAGGGCTGAGATCAGATGAGCACCGAAGAACTTCCCCCGCGCGAATCCATGGAATTCGACGTCGTCATCGTCGGCGCCGGCCCCTCGGGCCTGGCGGCGGCGATCCGGCTGAAGCAGCTCAACGCCGATCTCAACGTCGTCGTGGTGGAGAAGGGCTCCGAGGTCGGCGCGCATATTCTCTCCGGCGCCGTGATCGATCCGGCCGGGCTCGACAAACTCGTTCCCGACTGGCGCGAGGATTCCGACTGCCCGCTGAAGACACAGGTGAAGGACGACCGCTTCTACTGGATGACGGGCGGCGGCGCGATCAAGCTGCCGAACTTCATGATGCCGCCGCTGATGGACAATCATCACTGCTATATCGGCTCGCTCGGCAATGTCTGCCGTTGGCTCGCGCGCAAGGCAGAGGCCCTCGGCGTCGAGATCTATCCGGGCTTTGCCGCCGCCGAAGTGCTCTATGACGAGCAGGGCGCGGTGAAGGGCATTGCCACCGGCGACATGGGCATCGGCCGCGACGGCAAGCCGAAGGACTCCTTTACCCGTGGCATGGAATTGCTCGGCAAGTACACGCTGTTCGCCGAAGGCGCCCGCGGCAGCCTGACCAAGCAGCTCATCGCCAAGTTCGCGCTGGACTCCAACAGTGAGCCGGCGAAGTTCGGCATCGGGCTGAAGGAAGTCTGGCAGATCGATCCCGGCAAGCACCAGAAGGGCATGATCCAGCATTCGTTCGGCTGGCCGCTCGATCTGAAGACCGGCGGCGGCTCGTTCCTCTATCACTACGACGACAATCTCGTTGCCGTCGGCTTCGTCGTGCATCTCAACTACGACGATCCGTATCTGTCGCCGTTCGACGAGTTCCAGCGCTTCAAGACGCACCCCTCGATCCGCGGCACCTTCGAGGGCGCCAAGCGGCTCGCCTATGGCGCGCGCGCCATCACCGAGGGCGGCTATCAGTCGGTGCCAAAACTGAGCTTCCCCGGCGGCGCGCTGATCGGCTGCGCAGCCGGCTTCGTCAACGTTCCCCGCATCAAGGGCGTGCACAATGCGATGGGCACCGGCATGCTTGCTGCCGAGCATGTCGCGGCGGCGCTCGCCGCGGAGCGTGCCAACGACGAGATCGTCGACTACGAGAACGCCTGGCGCTCCTCCTCGGTCGGCAAGGATTTGTTTCTGGTCCGCAACGTCAAGCCGCTATGGTCGAAATTCGGCACCGTGCTCGGCGTCGCGCTCGGCGGCTTCGACATGTGGTGCAACACGCTGTTCGGCGCTTCGCTGTTCGGGACCCAGTCGCATGCGAAGCCCGATCGCGCCACGCTCGATCCGGCCAAGAGCCATGCGCCGAAGAACTACCCGAAGCCTGACGGCAAGATCACCTTCGACAAGCTGTCCTCGGTGTTCCTGTCCAACACCAATCATGAGGAGGACCAGCCGGTCCATCTCAAGGTCACGGACATGAACCTCCAGAAGACCTCCGAGCACGACGTGTTCGCCGGCCCCTCGAATCGCTATTGCCCGGCCGGCGTCTACGAGTGGATCGAGGAGGGTTCGAGCCCGCGCTTCCAGATCAACGCCCAGAATTGCGTCCACTGCAAAACCTGCGACGTGAAGGACCCCAACGGCAACATCACCTGGGTTCCCCCGGAGGGCGGCGGCGGCCCGAACTACGAGGCGATGTAAGCGGGGTCGCCAAGCCACGACCGATGTGACCAAGGCTCAATGTGACTAAGGTTACGTGACCGAAGCATTGTGACGCACGATCGCGTGAGGACCGGGCCGCGGTTGCGGTCCGCGGCCACGATAAGGCCATACTAGCAGCGTCTTGGGGCGCTCTTGACCGGTCACTTGGCCGATTTGGGGCGGGCGGAGGCGATCGCCCGGCCCGAATCCTTGCGGTGAAGCGCCAAAAGCGGCATTGTCGGCCTGACGGTTCCGGGTCCCGATGCCACCGGCCGCGTTCGCATGCGATACGGCCTTTTGCTGCAAACCCAGGCACTACCAACTCAAGGCGAGCCCTGATGCTTTCAAATCGTTTCAACCGCTGGACTGTTGCCGCCATCGCCCTCATGGGCACAGCGATCGCGACGGTCCCCGGCGCGGTCCTGGCGCAGACGCCGGATCATCCGTCCGACACGGCGGCGCAGTTTCCGACCCGAAACGATTTGAAGGCGCTGACCACCTCCGGCAGCTATCTCGCCGCCCGCCATGCCAGCGTCGAGCGCGACGCGGCCTCCGCCGCCGCGTTCTACCGCTCCGCTCTGCGTTCCGATCCAAAGAACAATGAGCTGCTCGACCGCGCCTTCATCTCCTCGGTCGCCGACGGTGACATCGACGAGGCCGTCAAGCTCGCCGAGCGCATCCTCACCATCGACAAGACCAACCGCGTTGCGCGCCTCGTCGTCGGCGTGCACGATCTCAAGTTCAAGAAGTACGCGACCGCGCAGACCAACATCAACCAGTCGATCCGCGGCCCGATCACCGATCTCGTCGCCACGCTGCTGTCGGGCTGGGCCGCCTATGGTGCCGGCGATGCCAAGGGCGGCGTCGCCACCATCGACAAGCTGGCCGGCCCGGAATGGTATCCGCTGTTCAAGGACCTTCACGCCGGCATGATCCTCGAGCTCTCCGGGAAGGAGAAGGACGCGGGCACCCGGTTCGAGCGCGCCTACAAGCTCGACGATTCCATGCTGCGCGTCACCGAGGCCTATGCGCGCTGGCTGTCGCGCAACAAGGACTCGGCCGCCGCGACCACTGTCTACCAGGCGTTCGACAAGAAGCTCGCCCGCCATCCGTTGATCGTGGAAGGCCTGCGCGACACCAAGGCCGGCAAGAAGATGCCGCCGTTGGCGGATTCCGCGCAAGCCGGCGCCGCCGAAGCGCTCTACGGCATTGGCGCCACGCTGACCCGCCGCGGCGGCGAGGATCTGGCGCTGGTGTATCTCCAGCTCTCGCTCTACCTCCAGCCCACCCATCCCCTGGCGCTGCTCTCGCTCGCCGATCTCTATGAATCGGTGAAGCGGCCGCAGATGGCGATCAAGGTCTATGAGCGGGTGCCGTCGTCCTCGCCGCTCAAGCGCAACGCGCAGATCCAGCTCGCCATCGATCTGGATTCCGCAGACCGCACCGACGAGGCGATCAAGATCCTCAAGGGCGTCACCACTGAGGATTCCAAGGATCTCGAAGCCATCATGGCGCTCGGCAATATCGAGCGCGGCCGCAAGAGGTTCGGCGAATGCGGCGCGACCTATTCGCAAGGCGTCGACGTGCTGCCGGCCGGCAACGACAAGGCCAACAGCGTCTGGTACTATTATCGCGGCATCTGCGAGGAGCGCTCCAAGCAGTGGGGCAAGGCCGAAGCCGATATGAAGAAGGCGCTCGAGCTGCAGCCCGACCAGCCGCACGTCCTCAACTATCTTGGCTATTCCTGGATCGACCAGGGCGTCAATCTTGACGAAGGCATGAAGATGATCAAGCGGGCCGTCGAGCAGCGCCCGGACGACGGCTACATCGTCGACTCCCTCGGCTGGGCCTATTACCGCATCGGCAATTACGAGGACGCGGTGAAGAACCTCGAGCGCGCGATCGACCTCAAGCCCGAGGATCCCACCATCAACGACCACCTTGGCGACGCCTATTGGCGCGTCGGCCGGACGCTGGAAGCCAAGTTCCAGTGGGCGCACGCCCGCGATCTCAAGCCCGAGCCGGATGAGCTTCCGAAGATCGAGGCCAAGATCGCAAACGGTATGACCGACGACAATTCGAACTCCTCGGCTGCGCAGGCGGAGAAGGAGAAGAAGAAGGACGACGG
This sequence comes from Bradyrhizobium nivariense, assembly GCF_029846715.1. Lineage (GTDB taxonomy): Bacteria > Pseudomonadota > Alphaproteobacteria > Rhizobiales > Xanthobacteraceae > Bradyrhizobium. The sequence continues at coordinate 237,766 of NZ_JARVWW010000008.1, read as the reverse complement.
CAAGGGCGGCTGAGCTGAGGGCATGATCCGGAACTGTGTGTAGCGGTTTTCCGGTAAGATCGTGCGAAGGAAGAATTAAGTTCTGGGGGCGTGTCGCCAATGCCGGCGTTCATTGAAGAAGGGCGCGCGAAGGTCAATCTGAGCCTTCGCGTGGTTGGCCGTCGTGCCGACGGCTATCATGATCTCGAAAGCGTCGTCGCCTTTGCCGACTGCGCCGACCGGCTGACGCTGGAGCCCGGCGGCGAGCTGAAGCTCACCACTACGGGGCCACTGGCGGCGGCCTGCGGCGATATGGCCGACAATCTCGTATTCAAGGCAGCCAAGCTCCTGGCCGACGCCGTGCCGAACCTGAAGCTGGGCGCCTTCGCGCTCGACAAGGTGCTCCCCGTCGCGGCCGGCATCGGCGGCGGCTCGGCTGACGCCGCGGCGGCGCTGCGGCTGCTGGCGCGTCTCAACAATCTGTCGCTCGACGATCCGCGGCTCCAGAAGGTCGCGCTCGCGACCGGCGCCGACGTGCCGGTGTGTCTGTTCTCGCGCGCCTGCGACATGACCGGTGTTGGCGAGCAGCTGCTGCCCTTGATGCTGCCGAGCATGCCCTGCGTGATGGTGAATCCGCGCGTGCCGGTCGCGACCAAGGATGTGTTCAAGGCGCTGGGCCTGCGCAACGGCGAACTTTTGGTCGGCGCCACCTCCGTCCTCGACGCTCCGGCCTGGCCGGACGAGGGCGCCTCCATTGCCGATTGGGTCGACACGCTCGAGACCGTCGCCAACGATCTCGAAGCCCCCGCGATGCGCATCGAGCCGGTGATCGGCGGCGTGCTGGAAGCCTTGCGTGGCTCCGCCGGCGTCAAGCTCGCGCGCATGTCCGGCTCGGGTGCGACGTGCTTTGCTATCTATGGCGCGGCCGCCGAGGCGCATGCCGCTGCCGAAAAGATCCGCAGGGATCACTCCGGCTGGTGGGTGCACGCGGGGACGTTGAGCTAAATATTTCCTCGGCGACGAATCGTAGTCCGGATCAGCGAAGCGATATCCGGGATTCTTCGTCGGGCTACGAGTCTGAGCTAACCGCCCTCATCGGCCAGCCCGAGAAACTTCCGGATCTCAGCCAACACTTCCTGCGGCTTGTCATGTTGCAGCCAGTGTCCGGCGCCAGCGATGGTCTCGACGCGCGCCTGCGGGAAATAGCGCTCCAGGCCCGTGGCCCTCGCGCCAGCCAGGAAGCTTTCGCCGGCATTCAAGAGCAGCGTCGGACAGGTGATGCGCGACCACAACGCGATGTGATCGTCCGGCCAGAGCCGGTGCGGCGCAGAGGCGCGCTGGTAGGGATCGAACTTCCAGCTATAGGTGCCGTCCTCGTTCTGCCGCGCGCCGTGGGTAGCGAGATGCAGCGCGAGGTCGCGGGACAGCCGCTTGTTGTGAAGGACCATCTGCGCCGCCGCGTCTTCGAGGGTCGAATAGCGGCGCGGTGCGCGGTCGTGCAGCTTGTCGAGCTGGCCGACCCATCTGCTGATGCGCTCATGCGCCGGCGGTTTTGGTGTATCCGGCAACATTGTCACACCGTCGAGCACGACCAGCTTCGAGACCTGTTCGGGGAATGACCCTGTAAAGATCAGGCTGACCATGCCGCCCATGGAATGACCGATGAGAGTCACTTGAGACGCTGCGATGGCACGGACGAGCTGGGCGAGATCGTACACATACTCCGTCAGCGCGTAGCTTCCGCCCCTGGCCCAGTCGGAATCGCCGTGACCGCGCAGGTCGGGTGCGAGCACGTGAAAATGCGGCTGCAGCGAGCGGGCGATGAGGTCCCAGCTCCGGCAATGATCGCGGCCGCCATGGACCAGGACGGCGACGGGCGCGCCCTCGTTGCCCCAGTCGGCATAATGCAGCCGCAGGCCGTGAGACTCGTAAGTGCGGCTTTGCGGGGCGGGCATCGCGGAGCTATCCATTCACGGGCCGCCGCGCCAGCGCGAGCGACAGGCCGAGGCCCGCGATGAAGACGCCGGAGCCCTGCGTGAGACGCCGCATCAGATGCGGCCGTCCGATCAGTTGCGTGCGTGTCGCGGAGGCCATCAGCACCACCACGATATCGGCGAGCGTGTTCAGCGTAACCGAGGTCGCACCCAACATGATGAATTGCAGCGTCGGGTTCGATCCCGCCGGGTCAAGGAACTGCGGAATGAAGGCGAGGAAGAATGCGGCGGTCTTCGGGTTCAGCGCCTCGACCAGCACGCCGTCGCGAAAGGCGCGCTTGTCGCCGACGGGCTCGCTGTCGAATGACAGCGCGCGGCTGGCGCTGCGAAAAGTCCTGATGCCGAGCCAGACCAGATAGAGCGCGCCGACAAATTTCACGGCGGCAAACAGCTCGGCGCTGGCAAGGATGATCGCGGAGATGCCGAGGCTGCCCGCGACCACATGAAACAGCCCGCCGAGCGCGGTGCCCGCGGTCGATGCAAAACCGCTGGCGCGCCCTTCCGACAAGGTCCGTGCCGCGACGTAGAAAATGCCGGGGCCGGGAACGGCGGCAATGAGGAAAGCTGCGGCCAGGAACAGCCAGAAATTCGTTTCGATCATCCTGTTTTCGTAGCGCAGCTTGCCGCGATTGCAAGCCCTCTTGCCTAGCCGATCCTGCGGAAGATCACGCTGGCATTCACGCCGCCGAAGCCGAACCCGTTGGAGATGGCGTTGAGCATCGGCATCGGCCGGGCCGCGCCGGAGACGATGTCGATGCCGTCCGCCCCCGGATCAGGGTTTTCGAGATTGAGGGTCGGCGGCGCGATCTGGTCGCGCAGGGCGAGCACGGTGAAGATCGCCTCGAGCCCTCCGGCGGCGCCGAGCAGATGGCCGGTGGCCGATTTGGTCGCGCTCACGGCAATGCCGCGGCTACGGCCGAACAGCGCGGCAATCGCGCCAAGCTCGCTCTCGTCGCCGGCCGGCGTCGACGTCGCGTGCGCGTTCAGGTGCTGCAAATCCGCGGGCGCAAGCTTCGCCTGCCGGAGCGCGATCTCCATGGCGCGCCGAGCGCCGTCGCCATCGGGCGGACCCGATGTCATGTGATAGGCGTCCGCGGTCGTGCCGTATCCGACGATCTCCGCGATCGGCGTCGCGCCGCGCGCCAATGCATGCTCCAGCTCCTCGATCACCAGGATGCCGGCGCCTTCGCCCATGACAAAACCGTCGCGGTCGCGATCGAACGGGCGCGAGGCGCGCGCCGGCTCGTCGTTGAAGGAGCTCGACAGTGCGCGGGCCGCAGCAAAGCCGCCGAGGCTGACGATGTCGATGCAGGCCTCCGCGCCGCCGCAGATCGCCACATCAATCTCGCCCGCGCGGATCATGCGCGCGGCATCGCCGATCGCCTGAACGCCGGCGGCGCAGGCCGTGACCGGTGTGCCCAGCGCACCCTTGTAGCCGTATTTGATCGAGACGTGGCCGGCCGCGAGATTGGCGAGGAAGGCGGGGATCGTGAACGGCGACAGCCGGCGCGGGCCGCGCTGTTCGGTGATGCGCACCGCCTCCGCCATCGCCGGAAAACCGCCGACGCCGGAGGCGATGATCGTCGCGGTTCGTTCCTGCGCCGCCGCGTCCTGCGGCGTCCATCCGGCCTGCGCAACCGCTTCCGCGGTGGCGAGCAGCGCGAACAGGATGAAGCGGTCCATCTTGCGCTGGTCTTTCGGCGCGGCGGCCTGCGCGGGATCGAAGCCGCCGTCCGCGTCATCGGCCTTGCCGGGCACGAGGCCGGCAATGCGCGCGGGCAGCGCCTGCGACCATTCCGGCAGCGGGCGCAGCCCGCTTTGGCCGGCGAGCAGCCGGCGCCAGGACAGTTCGACACCGCAGCCGAGCGGCGACACCGCGCCCATTCCCGTCACGACGATACGACGCATGTCAGTCTCCCACCGGCGCGATGGCCGGGTTCATGGCCTTGAGCAAAGTGAGCCGTTGGCGCATCCCGCGGCTGGCGCGGGGACCAGCGATGACGACCGCATTGGCGAGCGTGATCGGCCGCATGTCGGCAGCGTCGACCACGACAGGATCGAACGGATGAATATCGTCGCGATTCGCCAGCAGGATGGATTCGCCCTTCGGCGCGAGATGCTTGTTGCCCCAGGCGAGCAGCGCGACGATCACGGGAAAGAAATCCCGCGCCTTGTCCGTCAGCACATATTCGTAACGCGGCGGCCGCTGGTGATAGCGGCGGCGGACGAACATGCCGCTCTGGGTGAGATGGGCAAGACGCCGCGACAGGATGTTTGGCGCGATCCCGAGGCTTTGCGAAAATTCGTCGAACTTTGTTGCGCCCTGGAACGCATCCCGCAGGATCAAAAGGCTCCACCATTCGCCGACCGTCTCCACGGCGCGGCCGACCGGGCATTCCAGGATGGAGGGGGATTTGGGCTGCATGGTGGGAAGGTAGGGAGCTAACTTGCAAAATGCAAGTCAGTGGGCGGGCGGCAGCAGGTGCGGGGAGAGTTGACCGCGAGAGGACCGACTTGGGTCCCTGAGTGCAGCGAGCTCTTACGTATCACCGTCACCCGGGGGTGTGAGGCGAGCGACGCAACAGCGTCGCTCGCCGGGCCTCGAAGGGCGACGGCCCCGGCTGCATCTCGGCCGTTCATCCTTCGAGGCTGCCGGCGCGATGCTGTGCATCGCGCCATTCGCGCCTTAGGATGACGGAGCTGGCGGTGGTGCGAAAATCAGAAACGGCGTCAGGCTGTCGCCTAATGCGACCGTGCCAGACAGAACGCCACGACCTGCTCCAGCGCGCTCTTCATCGGCGAGGACGGGAACAGCGCCAGCGCATCCACCGCCATGGCGCCGTAGTGCTGGGCGCGGCTCCGCGTGTCTTCGAGCGCACGATGCTTGTTCATCAGCCCGATGGCGTGGTCGAGGTCGGTGTCGCCGATCTCGCCGCGCTCAAGCGCGCGGATCCAGAAGGCGCGCTCGGTGTCGTTGCCGCGGCGGAAGGCGAGCACGACGGGCAGCGTGATCTTGCCCTCGCGGAAATCGTCGCCGGTGTTCTTGCCGAGCTTGGCACTCTTGCCGCCATAGTCGAGCACGTCGTCGACGAGCTGGAACGCGATGCCGAGATTCATGCCGACCGAGCGGCAGGCGGTCTGTTCCGCCTTCGGGCGGTTGGCGATCACGGGGCCGACCTCGCAAGCGGCGGCGAACAGCTCGGCGGTCTTGCCGCGGATCACGGCGAGATATTCGTCTTCGGTGGTCGCGGTGTTCTTGGCGGCGGCAAGCTGCATCACCTCGCCCTCGGCGATGGTCGCAGCGGCCGCGGAGAGAATGTCGAGCGCACGGAGCGAGCCGACCTCGACCATCATGCGGAAGGCCTGGCCGAGCAGGAAGTCGCCGACCAGCACGCTCGCCTCATTGCCCCAGAGCATGCGCGCCGACAATTTGCCGCGGCGCATCTCGCTCTCGTCGACGACGTCGTCATGGAGCAGGGTGGCGGTATGCATGAACTCGACGCTTGCCGCGAGCTTGATATGGCCGTCGCCGGTGTAGCCGGCGAGGTTGGCCATGGCCAGCGTCAGCATCGGCCGCAGGCGTTTGCCCCCGGAGGAGATCAAATGGTTGGCGACCTCGGGGATCATGGTCACGTCCGAACCGGTCCGCGACAGGATCGTGGCGTTGACGCGCTCCATGTCACCGGCGACAAGGGCAACCAGCTCTTCGATCGACGCGCCGGGAGTTTCGAAAGGTACGATGACGGCCACGCCGGTCTCCAATATTTGCCCCGGAAGGGCTATTCTGATGGAAAGACAATAGAAACTGGACGGGGATGCGGCAAGGGCCGTGGAACCATTGACATTGCCGCTCAACCCCCGTCAGGCAGGAGGCCTGTGTTTTGCGAGAACTGGTTCGGACCAACGATATGGTGCTGGTGTCGGCGATCGGCGCGCTGCTCGACGGCGCCAACATCCATCATCTGGTGCTGGACCAGAACATGAGCATCATCGAGGGCTCGCTCGGCATTTTGCCGCGGCGGATCCTGGTCCATGAGGACGACGCCCTCGAGGCCCGACAGCTTCTGACCGAGGCCGGCCTCAGCCACGAACTGCGCGGCGATGAGTGAAGCGCTGGCAGACCTCACCGAGGACGCCTTTCTCGGCGGGCAATTGCGGCTGAAGCAGAAGCGGTCCGGCCATCGCGCCGGGCACGACGCCATTTTGCTCGCGGCGGCGACGGAGGCGAGGGCGGGCGACCGCGTGGTCGACCTTGGCGCCGGCATCGGCACGGCTGGGCTGGCGCTCGCCCGGCGCGTGGCGGGGATCAGGCTCGGCCTGGTCGAGATCGATCCGGAGCTGGCGGTGCTCGCGCGCGCCAATGCGGCGGCGAATGCAATTGCCGCCGAGACGATCGTGCTCGACGTCACGGCGGATGCGCAGGCCTTCGCGGCGAGCGGGCTCGCGCCCGACAGCGTCGACGTGGTGCTGATGAATCCGCCTTTCAACGACCCCGCTCGCCATCGCGGCTCGCCCGATCAGGCGCGCCAGATCGCGCATGTAGCGACCGAGGAGACGTTGAATGCGTGGGTGCATGCGGCGCGGCGCATCCTCCGATCGGATGGCGCGCTGACCCTGATCTGGCGCGCAGATGGGATCGCCGAAGTTTTGGCAGCGCTGTCACGCGGCTTCGGAAGTCTCGCGATCCTGCCGCTTCATGGCGAGGCGGCACGGCCGGCGATCCGCGTGTTGGTGCGCGCAGTCAAGGGCGGCCGGGCTCCGACGCGCGTGCTGCCGGGGCTCATGCTCAACGACGGGCCAGGCGCGCCGAACAACGAGGTGAGGGATATCCTGGAGGGAAGGGCGGTGTTGCCGCTGGCTGAGTCGTGATGGCTTACTGGGGAAGCGATTCCGACTGCTGCTCTTGCGGAGACGTCAGGCGGATCGCCATGAACAGCGCACCGATCAGCAGCAACAGCAGATAGATTTTCATGGTGTTCTCCGCTGGCCCATTGCAGCCTCTCAACGGCGTTTCTGCAAAACACGTTCCGGGCCCTTCCAATGACAGTCGCGTGATAAGAAATGGTTAATCAGAGGTAACGGCATGGCCGAACAATTGAACGATCGTGAGAGTTCCGGCCTGGCCGACAAGCTCATGCAATATCTGCCGGCGCGCTTCCGTCCCGGCACGCCCGTGGTGCCGGTGGTGCGGCTGTCCGGTGTGATCGGCGCGGTGACGCCGTTGCGCCCGGGCATGACGCTCGCGACCCTCGCGCGGGTGCTTGAGCGGGCGTTTTCGATGCGCAACGCCAAGGCGGTGGCGCTGGTGATCAATTCGCCCGGCGGCTCGCCGGTGCAGTCGCGCCAGATCTATCTGCGCATCAAGCAGCTCGCGGCGGAGAAGAAGCTGCCGGTGCTGGTGTTCGTCGAGGACGTCGCGGCGTCCGGCGGCTACATGATCGCCTGCGCCGGCGACGAGATCATCTGCGATCCATCCTCGATCCTCGGCTCGATCGGCGTGGTCGGCGGCAGTTTTGGTTTCCAGGAGGCGATCAAGCGGCTCGGCATCGAGCGGCGCCTCTACACCGCCGGCGTGCACAAGGCGATGCTCGACCCGTTCCTTCCTGAAAACCCCGACGACGTCGCCAAGCTGAAAGCGCTCCAGCGCGAGATCCACCAGATCTTCATCGCGCTGGTGAAGGAGAGCCGCGGCGCGCGGTTGAAGGGCAACGACGACACCCTGTTCACGGGCGAATACTGGGCCGGCGAGAGCTCGATCGCGCTGGGACTCGCCGACAGTATCGGCGATCTCCGCTCAACTCTTCGTGCCCGCTATGGCGAGCAGGTTCTCACCCCCGTGATTGCCCAGCCGACCGGTCTGCTCTCCAGCCTTTTGGGCCGGAAATCGCCCGGCGCGGGGCAGCTTTCGGCCCTGGAATCAATGGCCGGTCTGCCGGACGATTTGATCTCGGCGGTCGAGACGCGCGCGATTTGGGCGAAATTCGGGTTCTAGGCGGCGCCCTCCCGCGCCATTTGGTCCCAAGGAGACTTGAAGCTGAGCCAATTGCGGCGCGGCCCGGTCTGCGCAAGAATGCGCGTGGGGGCTGAGCATTGAACAAGGATCGACCGATGCCGCCGTTCGTCGCATTCGCGGGCGTTCTGGGCGGGCTTGCCGTGGTCCGCTGGGCCTACAAGACCGCTGTCAGGATCAACCAGGAGCTCGAGGAGATGCGCCTCTCGCGCGTCGCCGAGGCCGCCCATAGGGGGGCCATCCAGACGCTGAAACAGGACCCCGTCACCGGAGCCTATCGGCCGGGTTAGCTCTCTCCGCAGTCACGGTGCGCCCCCTCTCCCGCTTGCTTGCGGGGGAGGGTTGGGGAGGGGGTGTCTCCACAAGCGAGACCGCCCCTGAGGATGGAGCCCTCACCCGGCGCTCTCGGGACGATGCTTCGCATCGCCCGGCGAGCGCCGACCTCTCCCGCAAGCAAGCGGGAGAGGCTAAGAACCCAGCCGTGCCTTGATTCCCACCCCTGCCGTCGATACGGTCCCGCGCGATTCAAACCCCCGCGAGAGCCTGATCTGACGATGGACGCCTCCTTGCCCGCCCATATGCGCCCGGAACGCTCGTTCCAGGGCTTTATCCTCGCGCTCCAGCGGTTCTGGGCCGAGCAGGGCTGCGTGATTCTGCAGCCCTACGACATGGAGATGGGTGCGGGTACCTTCCATCCGGCGACCACGCTGCGCGCACTCGGGCCAAAGCCCTGGAACGCGGCCTATGTGCAGCCCTCGCGCCGGCCCAAGGACGGCCGCTACGGCGAGAACCCGAACCGGATGCAGCACTACTACCAGTTCCAGGTGATCATGAAGCCGTCGCCGCCGAACCTTCAGGAGCTGTACCTGAAATCGCTCGCCGCGATCGGCATCGATTCCGCCGTGCACGACATCCGCTTCGTCGAGGATGACTGGGAGAGCCCGACACTGGGCGCCTGGGGCCTTGGCTGGGAATGCTGGTGCGACGGCATGGAAGTGAGCCAATTCACCTATTTCCAGCAGGTCGCGGGTGTCGAATGCGCGCCGGTCGCGGGCGAGCTCACCTACGGGCTCGAGCGCCTCGCGATGTACGTGCAGGGCGTCGATCGGGTCTACGACCTCAACTTCAACGGCCGCGACGGTGACGCCAGGGTCACCTATGGCGATGTGTTCCTGCAGGCCGAGCGGGAATATTCGAAGCACAATTTCGAAATCGCCGACACCGCGATGCTGTTCGAGCAGTTCAAGATGGCCGAAGCGGCTTGCAAGAAATATCTCGCGGCCGGCTGGCGCGAAGGCAACCGCAAAGAACATCTGCTGGCGCTGCCGGCCTATGACCAGTGCATCAAGGCGAGCCATGTTTTCAATTTGCTCGATGCGCGCGGCGTGATCTCGGTGACGGAGCGGCAGAGCTACATCTTCCGGGTGCGCGAACTGGCCAAGGCCTGCGGCGAAGCCTGGGTGCACACCGAAGCCGGTGGAGCGGCCTGATGCCCGAATTGTTGCTCGAACTGTTTTCGGAAGAAATCCCGGCGCGCATGCAGGCCAAGGCGGCCGACGATTTGCGCCGCATGGTCACCGACAAGCTCGTCGCCGAAGGCCTCGTTTACGAGGGCGCCAAAGCGTTCGCGACGCCGCGCCGTCTGGCGCTCACCGTGCATGGCATCCCCGCGCGCCAGCCCGATCTGAAGACCGAACGCCGCGGACCGAAAATCGGCGCGGCCGATGCGGCCGTGCAGGGGTTCCTGAAAGCGACGGGTCTGACATCGCTCGACGAGGCCAAGATCCAGCGCGACCCGAAGGGCGACTTCTACATCGCGCTGATCGAAAAGCCCGGCCGCGATGCGATCGACGTGCTCGCGGAAATCCTCCCCGTGATCATCCGCACCTTCCCCTGGCCGAAATCGATGCGCTGGGGCGCGCGCTCCGGCAAACCGGGATCGCTGAGCTGGGTGCGCCCGCTGCACGCAATCACGGCGACGTTCGGGCCCGAGACCGAAGAGCCAGACGTCGTCAAATTCTCGGTGGACGGCATCGAGACGGGCCAGACCACCTACGGCCATCGCTTCATGGCGCCGGCTGCAATTCAAGTGCGCCGCTTCGAGGACTACGAAGCGAAGCTTTTCGCCGCGAAGGTCGTGCTCGATCCCGAGCGTCGCAAAGATGCGATTCTCACCGACGCTAAGCAGCTTGCGTTCGCGCAGGGCTTTGAGTTGTTCGAGGATGTAGGTCTTCTTGAAGAGGTGTCCGGATTGGTCGAGTGGCCAGTCGCGTTGATGGGCGATTTTGAGTTAGACTTTCTAACGCTTCCAGGCGAAATCATTCGATCCACGATCCGCAACAATCAGAAGTGCTTTGTGGTTCGGAATGCTGAAACTGGCTTCCTCGTCCCCAAGTTTATCTTAGTTGCCAATATTGAAGCTACAGACGGTGGACGAACAATCGTTGCTGGGAACGAACGAGTAATTCGCGCTCGGCTCTCCGACGCAAAATTCTTCTATGAGACTGATCGCAAGACGAAACTCGAAGATCGATTATTCAAGTTCGAGGACATTCTTTTTCATGAAAGGATCGGTACTCAGGCCGCACGTATCGCTCGGATGGAGAAGCTTGCTGCTGTGCTCGCACCTATCGTCGGTGCGGACGTAGAAAAAGCTAAACGAGCAGCGAAATTAGCTAAAGCGGATTTGCTGACGGAGGTTGTTGGCGAGTTCCCTGAATTGCAGGGAACTATGGGGACGCACTACGCTCATAAGCAGGGCGAGGATGGTGAAGTCGCATTTGCAATTGAACAGCACTATCAACCGAAAGGGCCAGACGATTTTGTTCCGCAACTCCCAGTTTCAGTTGCAGTCGCTCTTGCTGATAAGATTGATATCCTTGTCAGCTTCTGGGCGATCGACGAGAAGCCGACGGGAAGCAAGGATCCCTATGCATTGCGTCGAGCTGCGCTGGGTGTGATCCGGTTGCTGATTGATAACGGTATCCGACTCTCGCTCGTAGAGCTCATCGATCAACATTACGACACGGTGGTTAGATCCATAGCTGAGCACTCGAAGAGTGCAGGGAAGACGTTTTGGGGTGGGAAGGGAAAAATCGATCTCCTCGACTTCTTCACTGATCGCCTCAAAGTTCAACTGCGCGAGCAAGGCGCCCGTCATGATCTCGTCGATGCCGTAGTCGGCGGCCAGGACGATCTGCTGATGATCGTCCGCCGCGTCGAGGCGCTGGGCAAATTCCTCGAGTCTGACGACGGCAAGAACCTGCTCGCCGGCATCAAGCGCGCGAGCAACATCCTTGGCATCGAGGAGAAGAAGGACAAGCGGACATTCGAGGGCGCCCCGGATGCTGCGCTCTACAGCCTTGGCGAGGAGAAGGCGCTGGCCAAGGCGATCGGCGAGGTGGCGGCGGAAGCCAGTGCCGCCGTCGCGAAGGAAGACTTTGCCGCCGCGATGAGCGCGATGGCGAAGCTGCGCCCGCCGGTCGATGCGTTCTTCGACAAGGTCCGCGTCAATGACGACGATGCGAAGGTGCGCGAGAACCGCCTGAAGCTGCTCAACGAAATCCGCAGCGCCACGCGCGCGGTGGCGGATTTTTCGAAGATCCAGGATTGATCTCGTGCCCCGGACGCAGCGCAGCGCTTCTTAGCGGTGCGCTGCTGAGCCGGGGCCCATGCCGCCGCAAAAAGATTCTGGGTCCCGGCTCTGCGCCGCAACGCTACGCGCTGCGTCGCGTCCGGGACACGAGAGCACCCGCACACGAAGCACAAAGAAAACCCCGCCCGGCGGGGGGAAGACCGGACGGGGCCTGATGTCCGATAACACTGCTCGCGCCAGCCTGATATGACGCGCCGGACATCTAGAGCGTTGTTAGTCCATCACCTCGACGATGCGCCGCGAGCGCGGCTCGACCAGCACGGTCTCGCCGTTCACGACGGTGTAGCGATAGGTGGTGGCGCCAAAACGTTGCGGCACGTCATAATAGGTGACGCCGCTTTCGGGTAAAGTGGCACCGACCACCACGCGATCCGGGATACGGAACGTCGGCACACGTTGTTCGACGACATAGTCACGGAAAGCCGGCCGCTGTTCGACCGCAATCGTCGGGCCGCTGTCGACGACGACGGGCGCGCGTCCCACCGTGACGCTGCTTTGCGCCTGCGCCGCAAGGGGCGAGCCGATCGCGGCCGCGAGCGCTGCAAGAGCAAGAATCCTGTTCCGCATGGGCAACTCCTTCGAGAAGGTTTTCGGGAAGCGCGAGTGGCGCGACCGGTTGCCAATGCATGCGTCCTCGCGATGTTCCGGAAAAGACCTGCCGCATTCGCGGCATTTTCGGGCAGTTTTCGCGGAGCCGGGAACTCGCGCACCCCCCAGTGCGTCTCTACCCGCGGAACCCGGTCCGCTATGATCCCGCCGCGATTCGCCCCCACCCCACGGAAAGACAGTTCATGCACATCACCGTTGCCCACATCTCGCCAATCCTGTCGCTGCTTGCGGGTGTGCTCATCCTGATCATGCCGCGCCTCCTGAACCTGATCGTCGCGATTTTTCTCATCATAAATGGTGCGATCGGGCTCGGATTATTGAAGTGGCTCCATCTCTAGGCCTTCATTCTGCGGAACTCTTCGACTTGCGCGGGCCTGCCCAAAGTGGTGTAAGGCGCGCAATTACCCATTCCTCTCGCAGGTTGTGTGCAAGCTATGGCCAAAGCCGCCTCGAAAATACCAGCGAAATCAAAGTCCTCCCCCAAGACGAAAGCCGCACCGGCGGCCCGTAAGGCACTTGCCAAGAGCGCCCCGAAGCCGGTGGCCAAGGCCGTTGCCAAGGCCGCTGTGAAATCCGCTGCCAAGCCGGCGGTGAAGCCTGCCGCCAGGACTATTTCCAAGACTGTTTCCAAGACTGTTTCCAAGACTGCTTCCAAGTCTGTTTCAAAGGCACCGACGAAGCCGGTTGCGCCGAAGGTCGCCGCCAAGGTCGCCGTGAAGCCGGCACCGAGCAAGGCTGCGCCAGCCAAAGCTGCACCAACCAAGGCCGCGCCTGTTACGGCCAAGGCCGGCAAGTGGGTGTTCACGTTCGGAGACGGCAAGGCCGAGGGCAAAGCGGAGATGCGCGACCTGCTCGGCGGCAAGGGCGCCAACCTCGCCGAGATGGCCAATCTCGGCCTGCCGGTGCCTCCGGGCTTCACCATCCCGACCTCGGTCTGCACGTATTTCTACGCGCACGACAAGTCCTACCCGAAGGAATTGCAGTCGCAGGTTGAGAAGGCGCTCGACCATGTCGGCAAGTTGACCGGCAAGATCTTTGGCGATTCCAGGAACCCGCTGCTCGTCTCCGTGCGCTCCGGCGGCCGCGCCTCGATGCCGGGCATGATGGACACCGTGCTCAATCTCGGCCTCAACGACGAGACCGTGGAAGCGCTGTCGGAGCTGTCGGGCGATCGCCGCTTCGCCTATGACAGCTATCGCCGCTTCATCACCATGTATTCGGACGTGGTGCTCGGCTTCGAGCATCATCACTTCGAAGAGATCCTCGACACCTTCAAGGACAGCCAGGGCTACACGCTCGACACGGATCTCACCGCCGACGACTGGGTCGATCTGGTCGGCAAGTACAAGGACGCAGTCGCGCGCGAAACCGGCAGGGATTTTCCGCAGGATCCGCACGACCAGCTCTGGGGCGCGATTGGCGCGGTGTTTTCATCCTGGATGAACGCCCGCGCGGTAACCTACCGCAGGCTGCACGACATTCCGGAATCCTGGGGCACCGCGGTCAACGTGCAGGCCATGGTGTTCGGCAACATGGGCGAGACCTCGGCGACCGGCGTTGCCTTCACCCGCAATCCCTCGACCGGCGAGAGCAAGCTCTACGGCGAGTTCCTGATCAACGCGCAAGGCGAGGACGTGGTGGCGGGCATCCGCACGCCGCAGGACATCACCGAGGAGGCCCGGAAGGACTCCGGCTCCGACAAGGCGTCGATGGAATCGGCGATGCCGGAGGCCTTCAAGGAGCTGACGCGGATCTACACGCTGCTCGAGAAGCACTATCGCGACATGCAGGACATGGAGTTCACGGTCGAGCAGGGCAAGCTCTGGATGCTGCAGACCCGCGGCGGCAAGCGCACCGCCAAGGCGGCGCTGCGCATCGCGGTCGAGCTCGCCAATGAAGGCCTGATCACCAAGAAGGAAGCGGTGGCGCGGATCGACCCCGCCTCGCTCGACCAGCTGCTGCATCCGACCATCGATCCCAACGCCAGGCGCGACGTGATCGCGACCGGCCTGCCGGCCTCGCCGGGTGCGGCCTCCGGCGAGATCGTGTTCTCCTCGGACGAGGCGGCCAAGCTTCAAGCCGACGGACGCAAGGTGATTCTGGTCCGGATCGAGACCAGCCCCGAAGACATCCACGGCATGCACGCCGCCGAAGGCATTTTGACCACCCGCGGCGGCATGACCTCGCATGCTGCGGTGGTCGCACGCGGCATGGGCAAGCCCTGCGTCTCCGGCTGCGGCACTGTCCGTGTCGATTACGGCCGCGGCACCATGAGCATCGGCTCGCGCAGCTTCAAGACCGGCGACGTCATCACCATCGACGGCTCGCTCGGCCAGGTGCTCGCCGGCCGCATGCCGATGATCGAGCCGGAGCTGTCCGGCGAGTTCGGCACGCTGATGAAATGGGCCGACCAGGTCCGCAAGCTCGGCGTGCGCGTCAACGCCGACACGCCGGAGGACGCGCACACCGCGATCAAGTTCGGCGCGGAAGGCATCGGGCTCTGCCGTACCGAGCACATGTTCTTCGAGGAGACGCGCATCCGCACGGTGCGCGAGATGATCCTCTCCGAGGACGAGCAGTCGCGCCGCGCTGCGCTGGCAAAACTGCTGCCGATGCAGCGCGCCGACTTCGTCGAGCTGTTCGAGATCATGAAGGGCCTGCCCGTCACGATCCGACTTTTGGATCCTCCCCTCCATGAATTCCTGCCGCACACCCATGCCGAGGTCGAGGAAGTGGCGCGCGCCATGAACACCGACCCGCGGCGCCTGGCAGACCGCGCGCGCGAGCTCTCGGAGTTCAATCCGATGCTCGGCTTCCGCGGCTGCCGCATCGCGATCGCGTACCCCGAGATCGCCGAGATGCAGGCACGCGCGATCTTCGAGGCGGCGGTCGAGGCCGAGAAGCGCACCGGCAAGGCCGTAGGCCTCGAGGTGATGGTGCCGCTGATCGCCACCAAGATGGAGCTCGACCTCGTCAAGGCGCGCATCGACGCCACCGCAAAGGCGGTGATGCGCGACACCAACACCAAGCTGGCCTATCAGGTCGGTACCATGATCGAGCTGCCGCGCGCCTGCCTGCTCGCGGCCGAGATCGCGGAGAGTGCCGAGTTCTTCTCGTTCGGCACCAACGACCTCACGCAGACGACCTATGGCATCAGCCGCGACGACGCGGCGAGCTTCCTCGGTCCCTACGTGACGAAGGGCATCATGTCGGTCGATCCCTTTGTGGCGCTCGATCAGGAAGGCGTCGGCGAGCTCGTCAAGATCGGCGTCGCGCGCGGCCGCAAGACGCGCGCCTCGCTCAAGGTCGGCATCTGCGGCGAGCACGGCGGCGATCCCGCCTCCGTCGCCTTCTGCCACGCGATCGGCCTCGACTACGTCTCCTGCTCACCCTATCGCGTCCCGATCGCCCGCCTCGCCGCCGCGCAAGCCGCGCTCGGCAAGGCGATCGCGAGCCAGGCGTAAGCTAAGCGGCGAGTTGAAATATTGAGAGCGAAAGAGGCGGGGCAAAACCCCGCCTCTTTCATTGGAAGCGATGCTCTCGCCACACGGTCATTGCGATCACCACACACTCGCTGTCATCGCCCGGCTTGACCGGGCGATCCAGTACGCCGAGACGTTAGTGCTTGAACGCAGAAGCCGCGGCGTACTGGATGCCCCGCCTTCGCGGGGCATGACAGCTATTGTTGATGTGGCGATGGAACCGAACCGCGCGGGGCCCGTAACGATACGTGCGCGCAAGAGTTCCTTCACCATTCGCGTTGACCAATTGTTTACTCCGTCGCGTGAGGGCGCATTTACCAACGCGCATCATCACCCCGTGAAAACACCTGCGATTGCTTGCGTGTGCCGCATGCGCAACGCCGATTAACGCCCCGGCAACCTAAATTAGATACTCACGATAAAGATCGAATTGCACGGATGTACTGCGGCTCGATTTTTCTAGCGTAAGCGTAGCGTGAGCGTATCGATGTTTTTGTTGCGTAACCATCCGAAGGGCGCGCGGTTCGCGTCCTTCGGCATCGGTCTCTGCATCTTCGCATTGATGCCGAGAGAGACCGGCTATCAGGACATTGCCTCGCTGCTGGCGCGTCAACCCGGCGTCGCGGAGCGCTGGCAGAAGCAGGTGTTCTCTGCGGCGTCCTCCATACAGCTCGCCACCTACAGCTTTTCCCGGCCGATCGGCACTTCGGTTCCGCTGAGCGCGATGGTTCGCCTCGCGAGCCTCGATGGCCGCGACGTCACCGGCGCGATCGGCCGCAATCCGGCGCTTCAGGCCCCGCCGCGCTACCAGGCCGCCGACTTTCCCAAGGTCGATCGCTCGATGAAGGGCGATCGCCTTGCAACGATCACACCGACGCAGGCTCCCGAGGCGGGCGCGCCGACGGCAGCGCCCGCGCAGGAAGATCCCGCGACGTCGAACAGCTCGGTGTTCGGCGCCAAGACCGTCGCGTTGCCGCAAGCCATGTCGCCGGAGTCCGCAGCCGCGCTCGATCCCGAACTCGCGGAAGCGTTGCGTGCGCCGCCGCTGCCGCAATACACCAATGCACCACAAGCCAGTGACGCTGCGCGCTCGCTCGCGCTCCAGCCGCTCGAAGCGCTGAAGCAGGCCACTATTCCGGCTGCACCGCCGCGCGATCCATTCCGCGTCAAGACCTCGAACCTGTTCTTCGGCAGCTCCTCGCTGGGCGGCAATGTCGAGAGCATCGAGAGCTGGCAGCCCGGTGCCGAGCCGCTGATCGTGATGCCCGACCCCGACATGAAGGTGACGGCCTCGCTGTCGCCGCCGTCGGAGGATATCGCCAGGGACATCGAGAGCGGCGAGAGCGTCGCGCCGAAGGGCGAGGTCAACGCCGACAACCAGCGCGCCAGATCGCCGGCGGAGCGGCTCGCACTCGACGACAAGTCCCGCGCGAAGTCTGAAAAGTGCCTCGCGGAAGCCGTCTATTTCGAGTCCCGCGGCGAGGCCGTGCGCGGCCAGATGGCGGTTGCGCAGGTGGTGATGAACCGCGTGTTCTCCGGCAAATATCCGGACACGGTGTGCGGCGCGGTCTATCAGAACAAGCACCGCCATCTCGCCTGCCAGTTCACCTTCGCCTGCGACAACAATGCCGACGTGATCCGCGAGCCCGAGATGTGGGAGCGTGCGAAAAAGATCTCGAAGGCCATGCTCGACGGCCAGATCTGGCTGCCCGAGGTCGGCAAGTCCACGCACTACCACGCCTACTGGGTGCGTCCGTCCTGGGTCGCCGAGATGAAGAAGATGTACAAGACCGGCGTGCACACCTTCTATCGCCCGCGCGCCTGGGGCGACGGCAGCGAGGAACCGAGCTGGGGCACCCCGGCGCAGACCGCCGCGCTCTCCGCCGAGCTCACCCAGGAAGCCAAGAGCTCCGCCGAGATGGGCGTGAGCGAACGGCGGTAGCCTTTCTTACCTCGCCCCGCTTGCGGGGAGAGGTCGGATCGCTCTTGCGATCCGGGTGAGGGGGTACAGGTCTCTCGACGGTCACGCATGTGGAGAGGCCCCTCACCCCAACCCTCTCCCCGTAAGAACGGGGAGAGGGAGTAGACCGCCTCACGCCTCGATATCCAGCGCGCAGTCGAAATTCGGCGCCGAATGCGTCAGCGCGCCCGCCGACGCGTAGTCAACGCCGGTCGCCGCGATCGCCGCGATCGAGTCCAGCGTGACGCCGCCGGAGGCTTCCAGCTTGAGACGGCCCTCGTTAAGCCTGACCGCCTCACGCAGCGTTGCGAGGTCCATGTTGTCGAGCAACACGGCGTCGGCGAACCCGGTGTCGAGCACCTCGCGCAACTGCGGAAGCGTGTCGACCTCGATCTCGAGCTTGACGAGATGGCCGGCATGGGCGCGGGCGCGCTCCAGCACGGGGCGGATGCCGCCGGCGACCGCGATGTGGTTGTCCTTGATCAGGATCGCGTCGTCGAGACCGAAGCGGTGATTGAAGCCGCCGCCGCAGCGCACCGCGTATTTCTCCAACGCGCGCAGCCCTGGCGTGGTTTTTCGCGTGCAGCAGATCCGCATCTGGGTGCCCTCGGTGCGCGCAACGTAGTCCGCGGTGAGCGTCGCAATTCCCGACAGGCGGCCGACGAAATTCAGCGCGGTCCGCTCCGCCGTGAGAATGGCGCGTGCAGGCCCCGAGATTGTCAGTACCTGCTGCCCGCGGGCGACGCGCGCGGCGTCACGGACATGTGCGCGCACGTCGATGTCGAGCGAGAGCTTTTGCAAGGTCGCGAGCGCCAGCGGCAAGCCGGCGATCACGCCGGGCTGCCGCGCGACCAGGATCGCTTGCGCCTTCGTTGCTTCGGGAATCGTCGCAAGCGAGGTGATGTCGCCGGCGCGGCCGAGATCCTCGTCGAGCGCGCGCAGCACGGCCTCGTCGACCGTGAGCGGGGAGAGGAAGGCGTCGGGATAGAGCAGAGAGGTCGGGGTGATCATGGCAGGCTCCGTCAGGCGATCATGGGTTGTGCGGTTCGCGGTGTCGGGCATTCGGTCAGGCTGTCCGCGATCTCGCGCGCCAACGTGAGCAGGGTCATGGTGCGTTGCGCGAGTGAGGGGACGTCCGCGGAATGGTCGGAGCGGAAATGCGCGCCGCGGCTCTCGCGCCGGCTCCAGGCCGAGGCCGCCACGAGCAGGGCTGCCGTTGCCATGTTGCTGACCGCGATGCTCGTGGCCTCGCGTTCGAGCGCGGCGAAGCTGCGCACGGCTTCCACGAGATCATGGCCGTCGCGGATCACGCCGACATGCATGCTCATCATCGTCCGCAGCCGCTTCACGGCCGCAGCATCCGGCGCGCCGCCGCGCGGCGTCACCAGCGCATCGGGAAGCCGGGCGGGCGAGGGGACGGCGCGGCCTGCGATGTCGTCGGCGATGCGCGCGGCGTAGACCACGGCCTCCAACAGCGAATTCGAGGCGAGGCGATTGGCGCCATGCGCGCCGGTGGACGACACTTCGCCGCCGGCCCAGAGCCCGTCGATCGAACTGCGGCCGCGGTCGTCGACCGCGATGCCGCCCATGTGATAGTGCGCCGCTGGCGCGATCGGGATGGCCTGCGTGGCGGGATCGATGCCGGCGGCGATACAGCTCGCATGCACCGTTGGAAATCTTTCGGCAAAGCGTGTACCCAGCGCCTGCCGCGCATCGAGGAAGGCGCCGCGCCCGGCCGCGATCTCCGCGAATACGCCGCGGGCCACGATGTCGCGCGGTGCGAGCTCGGCGAGCGGGTGGCGCGCCGCCATGAAGCGCTCGCCATGGCCGTTGATCAGCGTCGCACCTTCGCCGCGCAGCGCTTCTGTGGCGAGCGGCGCGGGATCGCGGCCGACCATGATGGCGGTCGGGTGAAACTGCACGAACTCGGGATCTGCAATTACCGCGCCCGCGCGTGCGGCGATCGCAAGACCAGATCCGCTGGCCTCGCGCGGATTGGTGGTCGCGGCATAGAGATGTCCGATGCCGCCAGTGGCGAGCACCACCGTGCGCGCGGCGAGCAGCATCGGCCGTGCGGCGAAATTGCCGGATTCGCGCAATTGAAGGTCGGTGACGGCGCCATCCTCGGTCAACAGCGCTTCGGCGACGAAACCTTCGATCAGCCGGATCGACGGCGTGCGCCGCACGGCATCGCTCAGCGCCGCGATGATGGCGGCGCCCGCGCCATCGCCACGCACATGCACGATGCGCCGCGCCGAGTGTGCGGCTTCGCGCCCGACTGCGAGCCTGCCTTCGAGATCGCGGTCGAACGGCACGCCATAGCCGAGGAGATCATGAATTCGCGGTGCGGCCTCGCGCGCGATCCCCAGTGCGACAGCTGCGTCGACGATGCCGCCGCCGACGGCAATTGTATCCGCGGCGTGCGCTTCCGGCGTATCGCCCTCGGCCATTGCCGCGGCGATGCCGCCTTGCGCCCATGCGGACGACGCGCCCTGTCCGAGCGGCGCGGCCGAGATCAGCGTCACCGGCCGCGGCGCGAGCTTGAGCGCGCAAAACAGTCCGGCGAGGCCGCCACCGACGATGACGACGTCGTCAGTGCCGCGGGTGAGGGTGTGGATGTTGTTGGTCATGGCTTCTCTCCATTCACTCCGCCGTAGCCGGGACGACGGCCATGCATGTTGCTAGTTCTTCAAATTGATCATCCGCTCGACCGAACGCCGCGCGCGTTCCGCAAGCGCGGGATCGATCGTCACTTCCTCGCGGAGCGTCAGCAGGCTCTCCAGAATGTTGGCGAGCGTGATGCGCTTCATGTGCGGGCAGATATTGCAGGGACGCAGCATTTCCACGTCGGGCAGCTCGGCGCGGACATTGTCGGCCATCGAGCATTCCGTGATCATCACGAGCCGACGTGGCCGCCGCTCGCGCACCCAGTTGATCATGTGCGCTGTCGAACCCGTGAAATCGGCTTCCGCCAGCACATCCGGTGGACATTCGGGATGGGCGATGATCTGCACGGAGGGATCGGCCTCGCGGTAGCTGCGCAGCTCCTCGCCCGTAAAGCGCTCGTGCACCTCGCAGGCGCCCTTCCAGGCGATGATCTTCACATCGGTCTTCGAGGCCACGTAAGTGGCGAGATAGCGGTCGGGCAGGAAGATCACGCTTGGCGCGCCGAGGCTCTCGACCACCTGCACCGCGTTCGACGAGGTGCAGCAGATATCGACCTCGGCCTTCACCTCCGCGGAGGTGTTGACATAGGCAACGACAGGCACGCCGGGAAATTTTTCGCGGAGCAGGCGAACGTCGGCGCCGGTGATGCTGGCGGCGAGCGAGCAGCCGGCGCGCGTATCAGGGATCAGCACCGTCTTGTCCGGATTGAGCAGTTTTGACGTCTCCGCCATGAAGTGCACGCCGCACTGGACAATGATGTCGGCCTTGACCTTGGTGGCTTCGACCGCGAGCTGGAGCGAATCGCCGCCGATGTCGGCGACGCAGTGGAAGATCTCCGGCGCCTGGTAATTGTGCGCGAGGATCACCGCGCCCCGCGCCCGCTTCAGCTCGTTGATCGCCTTGATGGTCGGCGCCATCAGCGGCCACTCGATTGGCGGGATGACATGTTTCACGCGGTCATAGAGCGGCGCGGTGGCGCGCTCGACCTCCGGCGTCCATTCCAGCGAAGGCATCGGCAGCGGAGATCCGGTTCGCGCCGGCGCGGCCCTGGGCGAGGTGATGATCTGGCCCTGCGGCCGGTTGGCAAAGTCGTCGGGGCCGTAAATTCCAGTTAGCGGCATCGAAGCCTCCCGTGCATGTTAATTATACTCAATGTGAGCATATATGGAACCTGAGAAATCCGGCCGAGAGGCCGGGCAGATCATTAAATATACTCACTCTGAGCAAATCAAAGATAACACGCCGCGGAGTGGGCCGCTAGATCCTGCCGCACACATTCCCGTTAAGTCGCAACTTGGAAGTCGCAACTTGGCCTCGCCCAAGGAGGTCTCGGCGAAACGCAATGCTCCGGCGGCAGTCCTTCGTGGAACGCAATCATTTTTGACTTGGGATTTTCATGCATCTGCATTAAACGCCTCTTTCGCGGCTGCCTATTCCGGATCCGCCAACGACAGACGAGGAACACCATGTCGACGCAAGCGGGTGAGCTCGGTCCGGTTTCGCGTTCCTCCTCCTGGCGCACGCCGGCGATCATCATTCTCTGCGGTTGCGCGATCGGGATGCTCGGCTTCGGCCCGCGCTCGGCGCTGGGCTTCTTCGTGCAGCCGATGAGCCATGAATATGCCTGGGGCCGCGACGTGTTCGGCCTCGCGATCGCCTTTCAGAATTTGCTGTGGGGACTGGGTCAGCCCGTCGCCGGCGCGGTCGCCGATCGCTTCGGCCTGTTCCGGGTGATGTGCGTCGGCGCTCTGCTCTATGCCGGCGGCTTGCTCCTGATGCGCTATTCCTCTACGCCGCTGTCGCTGAACATCGGCGCGGGCGTCATGGTCGGCTTCGGTCTCGCCGGTTGCTCGTTCAACCTGGTGCTGTCGGCGTTCACCAAGCTGCTGCCGGCGGAGAAGCGCGGCCTTGCGCTCGGCGCCGGAACTGCGGCGGGCTCGTTCGGGCAGTTTCTGTTCGCACCGATCGGCGTGGCGCTGATCGACAATTTCGGCTGGCAACAGGCGCTCAGCGTGTTCGGCTTCCTGATGTTGCTGATCATCCCGCTGTCGCTGGCGCTCTCGACGCCGCCGGTCTCAACCACCGCCAGCGCAACGCCAGCGGACGAGCAGACCTTCACCAAGGCGCTCGCGGAAGCCTTCGGCCACCGCTCTTACGTCCTCCTGGTGCTCGGCTTCTTCACCTGCGGCTTCCAGCTCGCCTTCATCACGGTGCATCTGCCGGCCTTCCTGGTCGATAGCGGCATCTCCACGCAAACCGGCGGCTGGGTGATCGCGGCGATCGGCCTGTTCAACATCATGGGATCGCTGAGCGTCGGCTATCTCCAGAACAGCCTGCCCAAGCGCTACATCCTCTCGACCATCTATTTCACCCGCGCGCTAGCGACGCTTGCCTTCATCTCGTTCCCGATCACGCCGTTCTCGGCGATTGCGTTCGGCGCGGTCTCCGGCCTGACCTGGCTGTCGACGGTGCCGCCGACCTCGGCGCTGGTCGCACTGATGTTCGGCACACGCTGGTTCGCCACCCTCTACGGCTTCGCCTTCGTCAGCCATCAGGTCGGCGGCTTCCTCGGCGTCTGGCTCGGCGGCATCGTGTTCGAGCGGTTCGGTTCCTACACGCCGATCTGGTGGCTCTCGATCCTGTTCGGCGTGCTCTCCGCGCTGATCAATCTTCCGATCGTGGAGAAACCGATCCAGCGGGCGGTTGCGCAGCCCGCCTGATCGGCTAAACATCCCCTGAAACAAGTCAGGGAGTTTTGCCGTGGCCAATTTCAAGGCGATCCGGATCGACAAGGCGGACAAGGGTACCATCGCGCAGCTCACGCAGTTCGACGAAGCCGAGCTGATGGAGGGCGACGTCACCGTCCGCGTGGAATGGTCGACGCTGAACTACAAGGACGGCCTCGCGCTCACCGGCAAGGCGCCGGTGGTGCGCCGCTTCCCGATGATCGCCGGCATCGATTTCGCCGGGACGGTCGAGCAGTCCTCGCATCCGCAATGGAAGGCGGGCGACAAGGTCGTCTGCACCGGCTGGGGCATGGGCGAAACCCATCTCGGCGCCTATGCCGAGAAGGCGCGGGTGAAGGGCGACTGGCTGGTTGCCTTGCCGCAGGGCCTGTCGGCGCGCGACGCCATGGCGATCGGCACCGCCGGCTTCACCGCGATGCTGTCCGTGCTGGCGCTGGAGAAGCACGGACTGTCGCCGAAGAGTGGTCCGGTCGTGGTGACGGGCGCGGCCGGCGGCGTCGGCTCGGTTGCGACCGCCGTGCTCTCGAAGCTCGGCTATCACGTCATCGCGTCCACCGGACGTGCCTCGGAAGCGGACTATCTGAAAGAGATCGGCGCGACTGAGGTGATCGACCGCAACGAATTGTCGGCGGCCGCCAAGCCCATTGCGAGGGAGCGCTGGGCGGGCGGCGTCGACAGCGTCGGCTCGACCACGCTCGCCAATCTCCTGTCGATGACGAAATACGGCGGCGCGATCGCGGCGTGCGGCTTGGCCGCCGGCATGGACCTGCCGTCTTCTGTCGCACCCTTCATTTTGCGCGGGGTGTGCCTTCTCGGCATCGATTCCGTGATGTGCCCGATCGAGCCGCGGAAAGCCGCCTGGCAACGCCTGGCGTCCGATCTGGATCGGACAAAACTAGCTGAAATCACTCACGAAATTCCACTTTCCGAAGTTTCGGAGTGGGGCGCGAAAATCCTGGCCGGCCAGGTCCGCGGTCGCATCGTGGTAAAAATTGTCTAACGGCGTTCAGACTTTACCAACCAACCTGCTTCAATGTTGCCTTGGTTAGTATGGTAAGCAGCGGGTAAAGAGATAAGGCATCGCCCGTGCTGGGGTTGGTTCGGAGTAGAGCATGCTTGCGCGTATTGTGTTGGGGGCTGTCACGGCGGCAGCGACGTTTGCGCCGGCCATTGCCGGAAGCATGAACGCCGACGAGGCGCGCCGCTTCGTCGCCGGGAAGGTGTTTGCCTTCACCTGTTTTGACGGAACCCGCGGCGCGGGCCGTATCATGGACGACCTCGGCGCCGCCGGCGCCGTGCAGTTCTCGGGCGCAGGTCCGGTGAAACACCTCCGCCTGCCCGGCAATACGCTTCAGATCCGCGGCCAGAACGTCTGCGCCTCGATCAAGGGCATTCCGTTCGAGCCCTGTTTCAACCTTGAAAAGACCGACGATCGCAGTTTCCGCGGCTCGGTGTCGGGGATGGGCTTCGCCTATTGCGACTTCCATCACCAGGGCGGCAACCAGATGCTGATGGCACGCGCCGTCGCGCGGCCGCGCTCGCTACGCACCTCGGAACACACGGGTTCGGTCGGTGCGTCCAACACCGAAGTCGCCGCGCGTGTCGAGACCCCGCGCGTCGAGAGCAGCCGGCTCGAGCCGGTGAAGCCGGAAGCCAAATCGGAGCCCGCCAGGAACGACGCCCCGCTGGAGCTGCGCCGCTCGACCCAGTGAGTTGGCTGCGCGGGACAGTCCGCGCACTTTGTCGTTGAGAGCTGCCATCGAACACGAAGCCGCCGCGCCGTAGTCATACGGACGGCGGCTTTCATGCGTTGGTAGCTGTTCGTGTCCCAGTTTGCGTACGGCCGGGGGGCGCGGCCCGATAAAAGGGTTCAACGATGTCGCTGTACTTCTTCCGTATCAGCACGGGCCGCTATTCCGGCGCTGCCGACCAGCCATATGAGTTCGAGGATCGCGCCGCGGCCTGGACCGAGATGACCGAGGTCTGCGCTAATTTGCTCGGCGGCATCTCGCGCAGCCTGAAGCCGAACGCCGAGTGGCGCATGGAGCTGCTCGACGAGAACAAGAAGCCGGTCTTTCGTATCAGTCTCGTCGGCGAGAGCCATCCGCTTCCCAACCGCATCGACTGAGGCCGGGCTTCAACGGCTCGGTTTCTTAAGGACCTGGGAATTCTTCGGAGAGGCGGCCGTCGGTGAGGTCATCGCAACCGTGAGCTCGGCGTCCACCGAGCTTGAGGCGTCCGCGACGACGCTGAACCTCGACCGCCGAGGACGCGCAACAGCTCGCGACCGTGGTTGCAGCAGCCTCGGAGGAAGCCTCGACGCAGCGCCATGGGCGAGACCGAAGCGAGTCGGCAGCTGCATAGGCGAACAGTGGCCACCTCAAGCTGAAATTTACAACCTTTTCGCGAATCAGTATTTGAGCTTCAGCTATTTGGCTCAAAATCTCGGTATTACTCCGAGGGCGCTCGTTAATCAGAACAGGGTCTCTGGCCGCTAACTTCCCTGGCAAGGGCGATCAACGTCCATGCGGCCGGCAAGGACTTGGCTGCGTGTTTCCAATGGGGGAAACCGACCATGTTGAGCCTCGCCCAGAGCGAACAAGCTCGAAACAATGTCGCCGGCGGCTTGAGCCGGCTTGGATATGTTCGGATCGGCACGATTTTGCCAACCATCATCACAGCGCTCGTGCTGCTGGGGTTGGCCTCGGCTGGCTTCGTCGCCTACCAAGCGATCGTCAAGAGGCAGGAGTCCGAAGCATTCCTGAAGGTCAATCGAGCTGCGCAACTGCTGCTGCGCAGTGCTGGACAATGGGCGGTCGAACGCGGCATGACCAACGCGGCGCTGAAGTCTGCCGATGCCGTGACCTCCGAGCGCCGTGCCGAAATCGAGAAGGCGCGCGCGATAGCGGACGAGGCCTTTCGCGAAGCCGTGCTCGATATTCGCGCGATTCCCGAAATGGCGACGGAGCAAAGACAGGTTGCGGACGCCGCGGCGAAGTTCGAAGCCTTGCGCGTGTTGCGCGAGAAGGTCGATGGAAGCCTCGCGCGTCCGCGCGCCGAACGCGCGCCCGACGTGATTGATGGCTTCGTTCCGATGATTACCGACGTGATCGACGTTGCGAGCAACCGCTTGCGGCTGACGCTTGAAACTCTCACCAGTCCACCTGTGGCAAGGCTGGCGCAACTGATCGGCTTGCGACATCTTGCAGCTCAGATGGCCGAGAATGCCGGAAGAGAGCGCGCCTTGCTGGCTGGGGCCGTCGGGGCGCACGCGAAGCTCGGCACGGAAGGCTTTGAGCGCCTGTCTGCGCTACGGGCGAAGGTGGAGCTCGCATGGGATACGGTATTGCCGGTGCGGCTGCGCCCGGATCTGCCGGCGCAGGTCGGGGACGCGATGGCCGAGGTCGAGAAGATCTATTTTGGTCTCTATGGTGAAACGCGCGCGATCACGCTCGCCTCGGGCGAAAGCGGAGACTACAAGATCACCGGTTCCGAATACTTCGCGCGGGCCACTGCCGGCATCAATGCGGTGCTGAAGCTCGGCGAGGCCATTGGCGCGACCGCCGGCCGCGAAGCCGCCATGCAGGCGGAAGCCAGCGCGCGCAATTTCATTCTTACGGTTCTGTTGCTTTGTGCCTCTCTGGTGCTCGCCGGCCTCAGCTTCTGGATCACCTTCTCGCGGATTCTCAATCCGCTTTCAGCTATTTCGGGAGCGATGCGCCGGCTCGCCAACGGCGACCTTGGCACCACGATACCCGGCACCAGCCGAGCGGATGAGGTCGGTGAAATGGCGCGTACGGTCGAAGTCTTCAAGCAGCACGGTCTCGAGGTCGAACGCATGCGCAGCGAGCAGACGGAGGCCGAGAAGCGCGCCATAGCGCAACGCAAGGCCGAGATGCACAAGCTCGCGACCGGGTTCGAGGCCGCCGTTGGCGAGATCGTCGACACGGTCTCCTCGGCTGCGACAGAGCTCGAGGCTTCGGCGTCGACGCTGACCTCGACGGCGGAGCGTGCTCAGGAACTGACGACGATGGTGGCTGCGGCCTCCGAGGAAGCCTCGACCAACGTGCAGTCGGTGGCTTCTGCGACCGAAGAGCTGTCGTCATCGATCACCGAGATCAGCCGCCAGGTGCAGGAATCCGCACGTGTGGCAAGCGAGGCCGTCGGCCAGGCCCGCACCACGACTGAGCGCGTCAGCGAACTGTCGAAGGCGGCGACGCGGATCGGCGACGTGGTCGAGTTGATCAACACCATCGCCGGCCAGACCAACCTGCTGGCGCTCAATGCCACCATCGAGGCGGCGCGCGCCGGCGAGGCCGGCCGCGGCTTTGCCGTGGTCGCTTCCGAGGTCAAGGCGCTGGCCGAGCAGACCGCGAAGGCGACGGGCGAGATCGGCCAGCAGATCTCCGGCATCCAGGCGGCGACGCAGGACTCGGTCAGAGCCATCAGCGCCATCAGCAACACCATCGAAAAGCTGTCGGAGATATCGTCCACGATCGCGGCGGCCGTCGAGGAGCAGGGCGCGGCGACGCAGGAGATTTCCCGCAACGTGCAGCAGGCGGCGGCGGGCACCCATCAGGTCTCGTCCAACATCACCGACGTGCAGCGCGGTGCGGGCGAAACCGGTTCGGCGTCCTCACAGGTGCTGGCGGCGGCGCAGTCGCTGTCGAGCGACAGCAACCGCCTCAAGCTCGAGGTCGGCAAATTCCTCGACACTGTGCGCGCCGCCTGACGGCGGCATGGCGCGCAGTGCAGGCCGAACGCGAAATCGGCTCCGTCGGCGAAGTGATCACGCGCCCGCGTAAGGAATTAGCTGACGTCACCCTGCAAATTCGCGAGGCATATTTCAATTGCGCGGGATAGTTGTGAAAATCCCGCGACTTGAGCCGCGCATTCAGTATTTCTACTCAAGCGGCATCGCCTCGCGCTTAACGTTAATGGAAAGCTCGCAGGCTAGTCTCCCCGGCTGTTCACGCGCTTCGTCGCGACAATGCGTATCCCGGGGGAATGTTTTCGATGATGTTCATTCAGAATCTGCGAATCGGCACCAAGCTCGCCATCACCTCCGCGCTGACCATCGCGCTCGTCGCGCTGATGATCCTGCTCCAGATGAGCGGAGGCGCCGAGGTCCAGAAGCTCAGCAATGGAGCATCGGGACAGCAGGCGGTCGCGCAAAACGCCGCGGAAGCGAAGGCGTCGGTGCGGGGGATGCAGATCGGCATTCGCGACATCCTGACGTCGAGCTCGCCGACCGAGATGCAGAAGGCCGCCAGCTATTTCAACGACCGGCAGACGGCGGCCCTGAAGTTCTCCGGTGAAATGGCAAGGCTCTCGCAATCGCCGGAGAACCACAAGCGGATCGACCGCCTGACCGTGTTGATCGGCAATTTCCAGAAGGGCGAGCAGCAGATCGAGGCGATCCGCAAGCAGCAGCTTGCGCTCGAGTCGACGAAGGACGGTGAAGCGGCGACGCAATCGGCAAAGCTGGCCCCCGAGATCGACCGCATCCGCAAGGAGACGCTGGTCCCGATCAACGCGGAAATATCGGAACTCGCCGACGAGATCACGAAGTTCGCCAAGCAGAAGAGTGCAGAGGCGCGCACGGCGGCGGAAGCGGAGGCAGCGTCCGTTGCGCGGACGTCGTTCATCGCAGGCGTGCTGGTCGCGCTCGTCCTGATCGGCGCCTGCGTCTTCTCGATCTTCAGCATTGCCCGTCCCATGCGCGCCCTGACTGCCGCGATGGAAAAGCTCGCCGGCGGCGACTTCGCCGTGGTGCTGCCGGGCCTCGGCCGCAAGGACGAGGTCGGCGGCGTTGCCGGCGCCGTCGAAAAATTCAAGACCGTATCCGAGCAGAAGGCGCGCGAGGAAGCGGAAGCCAAGACGCGGCAGGACCAGATCGCGGCCGAGCAGCGCAAGGCCGAGATGCGCAAGCTTGCCGACAGTTTCGAAGGCGCCGTCGGCGAGATCGTCGGAACGGTGTCGTCGGCCTCGACCGAGCTCGAAGCATCGGCCACGACGCTGACCTCGACCGCCGCGCGCACGCAACAGCTCACGACCGTGGTTGCAGCAGCCTCGGAGGAAGCCTCGACCAACGTGCAATCGGTGGCGTCGGCAACGGAAGAGCTGTCGTCTTCAATTACGGAGATCAGCCGGCAAGTGCAGGAATCCGCGCGTGTGGCAAGCGAGGCCGTCGGCCAGGCCCGCACCACGACTGAGCGCGTCAGTGAACTGTCCAAGGCTGCGACGCGGATCGGCGACGTGGTCGAGCTGATCAACACCATCGCCGGCCAGACCAACCTGCTGGCGCTCAATGCGACCATCGAGGCGGCACGTGCCGGCGAGGCCGGCCGCGGCTTTGCCGTGGTCGCTTCCGAGGTCAAGGCGCTCGCCGAGCAGACCGCGAAGGCGACGGGCGAGATCGGCCAGCAGATCGCCAGCATCCAGACCGCCACCGAGCATTCGGTCGGCGCTATCAAGGACATCAGCGACACCATCGAGAAGCTGTCGGAGATCTCCTCGGCCATCGCGGCGGCCGTCGAGGAACAGGGCGCGGCGACGCAGGAGATTTCCCGCAACGTGCAGCAGGCGGCGGAAGGTACCCATCAGGTGTCGTCCAACATCACCGACGTGCAGCGCGGCGCGAGCGAGACCGGCTCGGCATCGTCGCAGGTGTTGGCAGCCGCGCAGTCGTTGTCCGGCGACAGCAACCGCCTCAAGCTCGAGGTCGGCAAATTCCTCGGCACCGTGCGCGCCGCCTGATGGCGGCGGCCTCATCGATCATCCGCCGACTGCAACCGCCGCGCGAAGACGCACGGCGATTCGCATGTGTTCGCAGTTGGATGCCGTGTCGCGAAGAGCTGCACGGTTAACCTTCCGGAAAACCGATGCAGTCATGATCTCCGCAATATTCCGGGTGCCGAGTCGCCCTCCCTGTATTGCGTATCAAGCGTATTGGAGCACATTCCATGAGTGGCCTTTCCATTCGCCTCACCCATAAGGTCATGGCAATCGGACTGTTCGGATTGTTAGGTCTCGTCGCCTTCGGCGCGATCTATGAGATCGGCAGCCTCTCCCAGGACGCGTCCCGCGACGTTGCCAACCGAGCCCGTGCGATTGCCGATCTCGACAAGCAGCTCTCGATCGAGATGCTGGAGGCTCGCCGCAACGAGAAGAATTTTCAGCAGCGCCGGACCGAGAGCTACGCCAAGGCGCACGCCGAGCTGATCGGCCCGATCAACCGCGATTTCGACGAGGTCGTGCGGCTGATGGCGGCCGGCGGCATGAGTGCGATGTCCGACAGGATGAAGCAGGCCCAGGACGGCTTCAAGCGCTATGCCTCGGACTTCGGCGCGCTGGTGGCGGCCGAGACCAGGCTCGGCCTGAACGAGACGCTCGGCCTGTCCGGCTCGCTCCGCGCCGCGGTGCACGACATCGAGGCCAAGCTCAAGGAGATCGACGATCCGCGGACCACGAGCTGGATGCTGATGATGCGCCGGCACGAGAAGGACTTCATGCTGCGGCGCGACCAAAAATACACTGTCGAGATGAAGAAGGCCGCTGCCGAATTCTCCAAGGCGATAGAGGTCGTCGCAGTCCCTACGGCGGTGATGAACGACATCACGGCCAAGCTGCAGAAATACCAGTCCGAGTTCGCGTCCTGGGTGGAGACCGCGCAGCAAACTGCGGCCCTCGATGCCAGCATGATGAAGACGTTTCGCGAGCTCGAGCCTGTCATGGCGGAGGTGCGGAGCGCCGTCGAGGCCATGCACAAGCGCGCTGATGCCGCCGAGGCCGCGACCCGCGATGCCGTACGTCTGTGGATGATGGTCGCTTTCGGCATCACCGTCGTCGTGGTCGCCGCGGTCGGCTTCCTTCTGGGACGCTCGATCTCGAAGGCGCTTGCCGGCATGGTCGGTGCGATGACGCGGCTTGCGCGCGGCGAGCTTTCGATTTCCGTTCCCGGCATCGGGCGCAGGGACGAGATCGGCGAGATGGCCGGTGCCGTCGAGGTGTTCAGGACCAACATGGCGGAGGCCGAGCGGCTGCGCTCCGAGCAGGTCGAAGCCGATGCGCGCGGGCGCCAGCAGCGCAAGGCCGACATGCAAAGGCTCGCCGATAATTTCGAAGGCGCGGTCGGCGAGATCATCGAGACCGTGTCGTCGGCGGCAACCGAGCTCGAGGCGTCCTCGAACACGCTGACGCAGGCCGCCGAGCGCGGTAACGGGCTTGCCACCGCCGTGGCGGCGGCCTCCGAAGAGGCCTCCGCGAATGTGCAGTCGGTGTCTTCCGCGAGCGAGGAAATGACCTCCTCGATCTCCGAGATCAGCCGTCAGGTGCAGGAATCGGCGCGTGTCGCCGACGTCGCCGTGGGGCAGGCCCAGCGCACCAATGCGCGCGTCGCCGAGCTGACCAAGGCCGCCTCCCGCATTGGCGACGTGGTCGAGCTGATCAACACCATCGCCAGCCAGACCAATCTGCTGGCGCTAAACGCGACGATCGAGGCGGCGCGGGCGGGCGAAGCCGGCAAGGGCTTTGCCGTGGTCGCAACCGAAGTGAAGGCGCTCGCCGAGCAGACTGCGAAAGCCACCGGCGAGATCAGCCAGCACATCGGTGCGATCCAGACCGCGACGCAAGACTCCGTCGGGGCGATCAAGGAGATCGGCGAAACCATCGCGCGGATGTCGGAGATCTCGTCGACCATCGCCGCCGCGATCGAGGAGCAGGGCGCCGCCACGCAGGAGATCTCCCGCAACATCCAGCACGCCGCGCACGGCACCTCCGAAGTCTCGGCGAATATCGGCGACGTCCAGCGCGATGCAGGCGAAACCGGGGCTGCCTCGGCGCAGGTGCATTCCGCCGCGCAATCGCTGTCGCAGGAGAGCAACCGGCTGAAGAGCGAGGTCGCGCGCTTCCTGGAGTCGGTGCGGGCAGCGTGACGACGTCCGCCTCGGTCGGATCGCAACGCAAGCGCGGCCTCTTGCGTCGCAGCATGAGGGTGCGTGCAGCTGCAACAGTTGATTGCAGAAAAAACAGTGACGGCAGGGGCGCCCGTAGTTTTACGTAGGTTCCTGTTAACACCTGCTTGCAATTATAGGCGCAATCTCACGGGATAAGAACCAGCCAGCATTGTTGAACTGACCTCCGTCTCGCCATCGTCGTGGCGATCACGGCGCAGGTGATTTGCGCGTTGCTAGGTATCATCGGGATTTGTCGTGATGTCGAAGTTGTCGATCGTCTTCAAGCTTCTGGCCGTGCTGTCGGTGCTCGTTCTTTCGCTCGCCGGTGTCGGCGTGACGGCGATCGGCACCATGCAGAATATCAATTCCCATACGGTCGAGATCGCGGAGAGCTGGCTGCCCAGCGTGCGCGCTCTCGGCTCGCTTCGCGCGGACATCAACGAGCTGCGCGTCGCACTCCGCCTGCACCTGATGCAGGACACGCCTGAAGGCAAGGACGCCGCCGAGAAGCGCCTCGCCTCGCTGCGCGAGCGCATCGACCAGACGCGCAAGGTCTACGAGCCGCTGATCACCACCGCCGAGGAGCGCTCGCTCTACGGGCAATGGAGCGCGGCATGGGCCGAGTACTTGAACGGCGTGCAGGACGTGATGGCGCTGTCGCGCAAGGGCGTTGGACGTTTCCCGGCCGACGCCAACGAGTTGTTGCAGACCAGGGTCGCCAAGATGGCCCAGGCTGCCGATCCCCTGCTTCAGAAGGGCATCGAGCTCAACAACCGGGGCGCCGAGCTGGAGACCAAGCAGGCCGCCGACAGCTACGCCATGATCTTCCGCGTGCTGGTCGGCATCATCGCGCTGTCGGTCGTGATCGCGATCGGCGCCGCCTATTATCTCGTGCGCGACGTTTCCCGTGGCATTGCCTCGATCATCCGCCCGATGCAGTCGCTCGGCGAGGGCGACCTCTCGGCCGAGGTGCCGCATCGCGGCGAGCGGACCGAGATCGGCTCGATGGCGGATGCGCTCCAGATATTCAAGGAGGCGCTGATCGCCAAGAGGGCCGCCGACGAGGCGGCCGCGCGCGACGCCGAAGCCAAGATCGAACGCGGCCGCCGCGTCGACGCCATCACCCGCAAATTCGAAGCCATGATCGGCGAAGTCGTCGGCACCGTGTCGTCGGCCTCGACCGAGCTCGAGGCCTCCGCGTCGACGCTGACCAACACCGCGCAGCGCGGACAGGAGCTCGCGACCGTCGTCGCAGCCGCCTCCGAGGAAGCCTCCACCAACGTCCAGGCGGTGGCATCCGCCTCGGAAGAGTTGTCGTCCTCCATCACCGAGATCAGCCGCCGCGTGCAGGATTCGGCGCGAATGGCCGCGGAGGCCGTCGAGCAGGCGACGCGGACCAACGACCGCGTCAACGCGCTGTCGCAGGCGGCGTCCCGCATCGGCGACGTCGTCGAGCTCATCAACACCATCGCGGGCCAGACCAATTTGCTGGCGCTGAACGCGACCATCGAGGCCGCACGTGCCGGCGAGGCCGGCCGCGGCTTCGCGGTCGTCGCCTCCGAGGTCAAGGCGCTGGCCGAGCAGACTGCGAAAGCGACCGGTGAGATCGGGGCGCAGGTCGCGGGCATCCAGGCGGCGACGCAGGAATCGGTCAGTGCCATCCAGGAGATCGGCGGCACCATCGAGCGGCTGTCCGAGGTGGCTGCGGCCATCGCCGCCGCCGTCGAGGAGCAGGGCGCGGCCACGCAGGAAATCTCGCGTAACGTGCAGCAGGCCTCGGTCGGCACGCAGGAGGTCTCGTCGAACATCACCGACGTGCAGCGCGGTGCGATCGAGACCGGCGAGGCCTCGAACGAGGTGCTATCGGCGGCGAAATCGCTGGCGACCGACAGCACCCGTCTCAAGGTCGAGGTCGCGCAATTCCTGGAATCGGTCCGCGCTGCCTGATCCTCAAATGCTCGTCTGCGGAGCGGGCGGCGGTGCGACCTGCCGCCGGAACAGGATACGCTGGTAGAGCCAGCCGATCGCGACCAGCACGATGCCGAGGCACATGAACGACAGCGCGCGGTAGACGCCCGTCAGCGTCGACATGTCGATGACGAAGGCCTTCAGGATCGTCAGCGCGATCACCGCGGCCGACGCCAGCCGCGCCCGCTCGGAATTGACGAGAATGCCGACGCCGAGCAGCACCACGCCGAAGCCGAGCCAGCCGATCGAATAGGTGTATTGCTCGGCGCCCGTCGTCGCCCCGGTGGAGAGGATCGGGCCGTGATAGAAGCGGCGGATCTCCAGCGTGACGTACGTTAGCGCGAACAGCAGCGCGCCACCCGCGATCGTGTTGGCGTAGGCCTTGCCACGCTCGCCGGCCACGGCATAGGACAGCAGCAGCATCAGCGCCGCCGGCAGCGCGTAGCCGAGCAGCACCAGGTTGAACACGGCGCCGCCGACATCGGTGCGCCACAGCAGCGGGTTCTCCAGGATCAAGAGGCCGAACACGCTGACGAGCCCGCCGATTGCCGTGAGCACGACCGCGCCGACATTGTGCACGATGCTGCGGCTGCGCAGCCGCAGGCGCTCCAGCCCGATCGCCATGGCGAGCGTGACGCAGACCTGCAGCGCGCATTCGAGCAGCGACGGTACTGACGTCATATCACCGCCGGTTGCAAAGTGCCGGATCTCCATGAAGGCGAGCAGCGCGGTGAACAGGATCGCGGCGCTCTCGACCATGCGCAGCGGGGCGTCGTCGCCGCGGCGGCGCAGGAACAGGCTCGCCGCCCAGAACGATGCCGCCGGCAGGCCGTAGCCCCACAACAGCCAGTTGAAGATCGGCGTGGTTCCGACGGCGTCGCCGACGATGCGCGGATCATAGCCGATGCGTGCGGTGACCAGCCCGGCGAAGATCGCGGCCAGCCAGCGCAGGAACGGGATCGGCCGCTGCATCGAGATCCAGGCGGTGCCGAGCGACATCAGCGCCAGTGCGATCGTGAGCCAGCCCTTCTCCAGCGCAAACGTCAGCGCCAGCGCCAGCGCACCGAGCGTGCCGGTCGCGAACAAGGCCGTGGAGATCATGGCGCCCGGCCGGGTCTCGCGGCGCGCAAGCGCTTCGGTGGCAGCGCCAAAGGCGGCGGCGAGCAGCACCGCGAGGATGGCGAACGGGATCGAGCGGTCGAGATGCGCGATGCGAGCGTAGAGCGCGACCAGGATCGCGATCGGCGTCGCGACGGCTGCCGCCGACCACACCACCGGAATGATCGCCGAGTTCGAACGGCCCTGCGCCAGGAAACCCGCGCTGCCGAAGCCTGCGACGAAGATCGCCGCCATCACCAGATGCAGCGTCACCGCGCTGTCGATCGCTGTCGGTGCGATGCCGGCGATGGGGCCGCCCGGCAGCACCAGCATGTCCGGGTTGGCGCGCACGGCCCATTCGGCGAACACGATGAAGACGGTCGCGGCGGCTGCGCCCAGCGCACCGGTGGCCGCCGGCGCACGCCAGGCGACGAGCAGCGTCGCGCCGACGAGCAGCGTGAAGGCGATCAGCGCCAGATCGGCATGCGCGCTCGACAGCACGATCAGCATCGCGCCGAACAGATAGGCACCGAGCGAGCTCGACGAGACCGGCTCGATCTCACCGTCCTCGATCGTCGGGCCGAACATGAAGCCGCAGACGACGAGAAGAGCGGCAAGAACGAAGCCCGCAATCGCATGGAAAGCGTGCGGCGCGACCTGCAAGTCGCCGGTATCGAGACCCGGGAAGATCCAGAGCACGGCGAAGGCGATTGTCGTGACCGCAAGCCAGCGCCACAGCCGGATACGCGCAAGGCCGAAGCTCGCGGCGGTGACGATGGCGAGATAGATGTAGAGCGCCCAATAGTCCGGCTTGCCGCTGGACACGAGAAGCGGCGTCACGAAGGCGCCGACCACGCCGAGGCCCGCGAGCGCGGGCCCGTGCAGGAGCGCTGCGGCCAGCGTGCTGAGCGCGACGAGGCCGAGCAGCACGAAGGCGGTCGCGGGCACCAGGAAGCCATAGAGCGCGTAAGCCGCGTAGATGGTCGCAAACGCCACCGCCGTGCCGGCCGCGGTGAGGATCGCGGGAATGTTGGCGATCGGCAGCGCGGCGATGTTGGAGATGCTCTCCTTGCGCCGCGACCATTCGCCGGCGCCAAGCAGTGCCAGTGCGAACACGCCGCCCAGGAACACGCGCACGCCGGGGCCGACGAGGCCGGCCTCGATCGAATAGCGCACCATGAAGAAGCCGCCGAGCGCGAGCGCAAGGCCGCCGATCCACACCACCCAGCGCGTGCCTAGCCGCTCCTCGAAGCCGGGCGCGGGCGCGGGCAGCGGCGGCGGCGCATCGGCCTCGGTGCTCGCTTCGAGCGGAGGCGGCGAAACATCTTCGGTGACGAGCGGCGGCGGCGCCCCGGCTTCGGGCACAAGCGGCGGCGGCGCTGCGGAAGGTGTTGCGGGCGCTTCGGCCTGCACCGGCGCGGGCATCAGGGGCGGCGGCTGCACGGAGCGCTGCGCGTAAAACATCTCTTCGAGCGAGCTCAGCCGGCGGCGCAGCTCGGCCGCCTGGCTGGAGGCCTTGATCGCGATCAGGAAGGCGACGATCGCAATGATCAGCGCGAAGACGTCAAACGGGCCGTCGAACATGAAGCCTCCAGGCAATCGGCGGGCAGGGTCCGATCACACATATCTCGGGTTAGCGCCGGGAGCGTACGCGCAAGCCCGGCGCGGGCCGCTCCTGGAGCACGTCGCGTCGGAAGCGGTAGAGCGCAGCTGGCCGTCCGCCCGTCTGTGTCGACATCACCCCGGTCGGTTCGACCAGGGCTTCCATTTCGACCAGGCGGCGGAAATTTTGTTTGTGCAGGTGCCGGCCGGAGATCGCCTCCACCGTGTGCTGCAATTCGGTGAGTGTGAACTCGGCGGGCAAAAGTTCAAAGACCACAGGACGATACTTCAGTTTTGCACGCAGCCGCGCGATCGCCGTCGCAAGAATCCGACGGTGGTCGAAGCGCATGGATGTGCCGAGCGCGGACAGCGCCTTGCGCGCTAATGCCGCAGGGCGGCCGTCGCGCCGCGCCTCCTCGATCAGCCCGGCCTCGTACAGGAGCTCGTAGCGGTCGAGCACGCGCTCCTCGTCCCAGTGCGCGCCGTCGAGCCCGAAATAGAACCGCACACGATCCCGGCGCGGCAGTGCGCGCGTCGTCTCCGGCGTCTCCGCTTCGGCCCACCGGGTCAGTGCCGGGATGATGTCGCGTGCGATGATCGCGGGCGGCCCCTCGCGCCAGTCTTCCCAGGGCAGGAAGCGATACCACGGCGCGAAGCTCGCACCGGTGGCTGCGAGTTCGCCGCCGATGGCGCGCGTCAGGGCGAGATAGCCGATCGACACCATGTGCGCGCCGGTGTCGCCGGCCTCGGCATGCCGGCCGCGATCGCCAAACGTGTAGAGCTGTTCGACATAGCCGAGCCGCAGGCCCGCCTGTTCCTCGACCCAGGCCCGCAGGCCGATCTCGAAGGTGCGATGGCTCGGCGCATCGAACGGGCCGAACGGCAGGCCGGCCAGTCCGTCACTGCCGCGCGCGGTGAGGATCAGCGGCTCGTGATCCTCGATCGCGACGATCGCGGCAGTCAGGCCGATCTCGATCGGCGTCAGTCTGTCGCTCATGCGGCTGATGTCGCGTGAGTCATGAGATAGGTATGCCGATTGATTGAGCCGGTCTCTCCGCGGGCTCGCTGCACCTCTCCCGCTTGCGGGGGAGGTCGGCGCGCTCGAAGAGCGCGGCGGGTGGGGGCTCTTTCCCCACGGGGGTTCTCGCTTGCGGAGATACCCCCACCCCAACCCTCCCCCGCAAGCGGGAGAGGGAGCGCACCTGCGATGTGGCGCGCAGCTGTCATTCGAGCTCGATCACGAAGGGGCGGCCCTCGACCATCATCGCGCCCGGACCCATCTCGTCGAGTGCGCGCAGCATGCGGCCGTTGCGCCCCAGCGCACGGTCGGCGAGGCCGACAATGCGGCGGTTCGGCGAGGCGATCGGGGACGCCGCCCGGATCTTCTTCGCGATCTCGGTCTCGTCGCGATCCGGATTGAGTGCGCAGACGGCGGCAAAGGCGCTCGCGGTGGAGCGGCTGATGCCGGCGTAGCAATGCACCACCAGCGGCGCGCCGCGGTCCCAGCCGCGCACGAAACTCAGCACCTGCTCGATATGCGTTTCCGAAGGCGCGACGAAGCCGTCCATCTCCTCGGTGATGTCGTCCATCGACACCTTGAGATGGTTGGCCGGCAGCACCGACACCGGCCGCGCCACCTGCTCGACATTGGCCATCACGGTCAGCACGTGGCTGGCCTTGGTGAGGCGGACGGTTTCGGGAAGGGCGGCGAGGGAACAGACGTGGATCATGGCGGACCTTTTTCCGCAGATTATAGCGAGCGTTGGTCGGGTGGGCAAAGCGAAGCGTGCCCACCACTTTCGTCGCATTTGCGAAAAATTGGCGGGCACGGCGCAGGGGCGCCTTTGCACACCCTACAGGATCTACGCAAACACCGCGCCAAACCGCTCCAGAAACTGCTTCTCGGCCCGGGCTGCCGTCCAGGGCGTGAGATAGTCGCGCCGGACGCTGTCGGACAGGCCCGGATCGCGGCCGAACAGGCGCCTGGCCTCGCTTTCGCTGAAGCCGGCAAGCGCCGTCGCCTCCAGATAGGCCGCGCCGCGATCGGCGGCCTTGATTTCCAGGGTGATCTCCTCCGGCAGCGCCGGCGGCAGGCCGAAGCGAATGTGGATGGCGCCGAGCAGGCGTTTCTCGACCGCCTTGTAATGGCCGTCGAGCACGGCCTTGAACGGCGAGATCATGTCGCCGATCACATATTCGGGCGCGTCATGCAGCAGCGCGGCAAGCCGCATGCGCTGATCCACGCGCGGGTTCTCGTGCCGCATCACGGTTTCCACCAGCAGCGTGTGCTGCGCCACCGAGAAGATGTGCGCGCCGATGGTCTGGCCGTTCCAGCGGGCGACACGCGCCAGCCCATGCGCGATGTCGGCGATCTCGACGTCAAGCGGGGAGGGATCGAGCAGATCGAGCCGCCGGCCCGACAGCATGCGCTGCCAGGCGCGGGACGCCACATCGCGTGACGACTTCTTGGCCGTCATTTGGACTTGAGGCGCGGCTTGCGCTGCGTCTTGCCGCAGTTCGTGTGGCAATGGCAGTCGACGAGATGATCGTTGACCATGCCGGTCGCCTCCATGAAGGCATAGACGATGGTCGGGCCGACGAACTTGAAGCCGCGCGAGGACAGCTCCTTGGAGATCTGCATGGAGAGCGGCGTCGAGGCCGGTACGCTCGCGGTGGTCTTGAAATGATTGACCTTGGGCCTTCCGTCCATGAAGTCCCATAGAAATTTTGAGAAGCCGGGGCCCTTCTCCATGATATCGAGATAGGATTTCGCGCTTGCTATCGTGCCGTCGATCTTGGCCTTGTTGCGCACGATGCCGACATCGTTCATCAGCGCGTGGACTTTCTTCTCGTTGTAGCGTGCGATCTTTTCCGGCTGGAAATCGTCGAAGGCTTTGCGGAAATTGTCGCGCTTGCGCAGGATCGTGATCCAGGACAGACCGGCCTGGAAACCGTCGAGGATCAGCTTCTCATACAGCGCGCGGTCGTCATATTCCGGCACGCCCCATTCGGTGTCGTGATAGGCGACGTAGAGCGGATCTTCGCCGGGCCAGGGGCAGCGCGTCTTTCCGTCGGGATGCAGGTGAGGGGCTCGGCTCATGCGATGGGGTGCTTGGCTGGAATGCGGACGATTTCAGGTTCCGCGAGTCTCACGGCTAGGCCACCGGCAGTCAGCGTCTGTCCCGCATCGAGCGCATCGGCGACGCGGTCGATGCGCACCAGCGCGATACCCTTGCCCTGCGCCGACGAGCCCATCGTGCCGACCGGCTTGTCGCCGGCGAGAACGCTGACGCCGAGTTCAGGTGAGAGATCCTCGAGCAGCACCTTGACGCTGCGGGTGCGCGCCGTGCCGCGATGCTGCATGCGCGAGACGACCTCCTGGCCGACATAGCAGCCCTTGTCGAAATCGACGCCGGAGAGGCGGTCCATGTTGGTCTCGTGCGGGAACGCATCGCTGTACATGAAATCGAGCCCGCCGCGCGGGACGCCGAGCGCGATGCGGTGGGCCTCGTATGCGGCGGCGTCGACGAGTTCGGCGCCGATCAGATCGGAGAGCTTCTGTTTGAGATCTTCAGGGATCAGGATGCGATAGCCGAGGTCCTCATTACGCGGATCGGCGAAGGCGAGGTCGGGCTGGGCCGCGGGCTGGCCGTCCCAGGCCGCGAGCACGCCGAGATCTTCGGACAGGTTTTCCACCGTGACCTTGGCGCGCAGCTTGTAGAATTTCAGCTTGGTGGCGAGGCCGTCGGCCAGCGGCTTCGGGCAATCGATCAGGAACCCGCCGCCATGGCCGGCAGGTGCTTCCGTGATCAGGAAATCCACAATGATCTTGCCCTGCGGTGTCAGCAGCGCGCCGAATCGGCCCAGGCCCGGCTTCAGCTTGTCGACATCGGTCGTGACGAGGCCATTGAGGAAGTTGCGCGCGTCCTCGCCCGCGACCTTCACCACGCCCCGGTCGGGAAGAAACGCTGATTTCATGCGAAAATCTCTTGCGACATGTTGCTCCGGAACGTAAGCCCGCAACGCATAAACGACAAGACCTCGAGCCCCGCGCTTGGGGATGAGAGGGGCCTTTAGCCATGACCCAGCGTTTCGACGTGATCCTCAAGGGCGGCACTGTCGTTAACCAGGATGGCGAGGGCCTGCGCGACATCGGCATCGCCAACGGCCGCATCGCCGAGATCGGCACGCTGTCGCAGGCTTCGGCCGCGGAGGTGGTCGACTGCAAGGGCCTGCACATCCTGCCCGGCGTGATGGATACGCAGGTGCATTTCCGCGAGCCGGGGCTGGAGCAGAAGGAAGACCTCGAGACCGGCTCGCGTAGCGCCGTGATGGGCGGCGTCACCGCCGTGTTCGAGATGCCGAACACGTCGCCATTGACCGTGACGGAGGCTACCTTCACCGACAAGGTGAATCGCGCCAATCACCGCATGCATTGCGACTTCGCCTTCTTCATCGGCGGCACCCGCGAGAACGTGCAGGACCTGCCGGTGCTGGAGCGAGCGCCGGGTTGCGCCGGCGTCAAAGTGTTTATCGGCTCCTCGACCGGCGCGCTGCTGGTGGAGGACGACGAAAGCCTGCGCCGCATCTTCCAGGTGATCCGCCGCCGCGCCGCGTTCCACGCCGAGGACGAATACCGCCTCAACGACCGCAAATCGCTGCGCATCGAGGGTGATCCGCGCTCGCACCCGGTGTGGCGCGACGAGACCGCGGCGCTGATGGCGACGCAGCGGCTGGTGAAGCTCGCGCACGAGGCGGGCAAGCGCATCCACGTGCTGCACATCTCGACCAAGGAAGAGATCGAATTCCTGCGCGACCACAAGGATGTCGCGTCCTGCGAGGCGACGCCGCATCATCTCACGCTGGTCGCGCCCGAATGCTACGAGCGGCTCGGCACGCTGGCACAGATGAACCCGCCGGTGCGCGGCGCCGATCACCGCGCCGGGATCTGGCGCGGCATCGAGCAGGGCATCATCGACGTGCTCGGCTCCGACCACGCCCCGCATACGCTGGAAGAGAAGCAGAAGACCTATCCGGCCTCGCCCTCCGGCATGACCGGCGTGCAGACGCTGGTGCCGCTCATGCTCGACCACGTCAATGCCGGCCGCCTGTCGCTGGCAAGGTTCGTCGATCTCACCAGCGCCGGCCCCGCGCGCCTCTACAACATGGCCTGCAAGGGCCGCATCGCCGCCGGCTACGACGCCGACTTCACCGTCGTCGATCTCAAGCGCAGCGAGACCATCACCAACAAATGGGTGGCCTCCAAGGCCGGCTGGACCCCTTATGACGGCGTCCGGGTCACGGGCTGGCCCGTCGGCACCTTCATTCGCGGCCGCCGCGTGATGTGGCAGGGCGAACTCGTGACGGCCTCGCAAGGCGAGCCGGTGCGGTTTCTGGAGACGCTGAAGGCGTAGGAATTGCAGGTAAGCGGCACAAGCGTTCCGCACACCCGGTGTCGTCCTGGCGAAAGCCAGGACCCATTACCCCGACTGCATCTTGTGCGAAGATTGGTGGCTACACTTGTGCTCCACAACTTGATCCTGTGGTAATGGGTCCTGGCTTTCGCCAGGACGACGCTGAGGGAGGAATGAATGTCCCAACCGACACCCCTCATCACCACCGAGCAGCTCGCCTCCGTTCTCGGCGAGCCCAATCTCCGTCTCTACGACTGCACGACCTACAACGAGCCGGTGCCATCAGGCAGCGACGTGCCCTATCGCGCGGTGCCCGGCGACAAGACGTTCGCGGCGGGCCACATCCCGGGCGCCGATTTTCTCGACCTGCAAGGCGAGTTCTCCGACGCCTCCGCGCAACAGTTCTTCATGATGCCTGATGTGGCCCAGCTAGAGGCCGCCTTCGGCCGCCATGGCGCCGATGCATCCAGGACCATTGTGCTCTACAGCATCGGCACCATGATGTGGTCGACGCGGTTCTGGTGGATGCTGCGCTCGCTCGGCGTCGACGCGCGGGTGCTCGACGGCGGCCTCGACAAATGGAAGCAAGAGGGACGACCGGTCGTAACAGGAGTGCCGAAGGGCTATCCGGCCACGACCTTCAAGGCCACACCGCGCGCGGGCTTCTTCGTCGACAAGAACACAGTGAAGGCGCGGCTCGGCGATCCCGCGACTGTTATCGTCAACGCGCTCGGGCCGCAGTTTCATCGCGGCCTCGAGCCGAGCCGCTACGGTCGGCCCGGCCGCGTTCCCGGTAGCGTCAACGTATCAGCGGCAACCCTCACCAATGCCGACAAGACGCTGACGACGCTTGCCGATGCCGAAGCCAAATTCGTCGCGGCAGGCGTCACCCGCGACAAGACAGTGATCTGCTATTGCGGCGGCGGCATCTCGGCGACGATCGACCTGCTGCTGCTGACGCAACTCGGCTACGACAAGCTGACGCTCTACGACGCTTCGATGGGCGAGTGGGCAAGGGACCCGGCGCTGCCGATCGAGACGGATTAGGCGGTCTTACCCTTCCCTGGAGCCCTCCCGGAAAAAAAGTCCGGAACCTTTATCGCCGGCCTGCATCCAATCTCCGGAACCAAGCCAAACGAGCAGGTGACCGCCATGCCACGGACCGCAGCCGGCCTGTCCGCCGGCGCCAAGACTTCAGAAGTCAGGACATCAGAAATCCGGGCATTGGAAGCCGAACTGGTCGACCGGGCGCGGGCCCGTGACGAGGCCGCGCTGCGCGAGATCATGCAGGCCAACAACC
Source organism: Bradyrhizobium nivariense (assembly GCF_029846715.1). GTDB lineage: Bacteria > Pseudomonadota > Alphaproteobacteria > Rhizobiales > Xanthobacteraceae > Bradyrhizobium. The sequence goes on along the minus strand of NZ_JARVWW010000008.1, from coordinate 194,324 downwards.
GCAGGCTCTACCGCCTCGCGCGCGGGATTTTGCGCAGCGACAGCGAAGCTGAGGATGTCGTTCAGGAGACCTATGTCCGCGCCTTCACCCATCTCGACGGCTTCCGCGGCGAGTCCGGACTGTCGACCTGGCTGTCGCGCATTGCCATCAACGAGGCGCTTGGCCGGGCGCGAAGTGCGAGGCCCCATGTCGAACTCGGCTCGGTGCCCGAAGCGATGCTCGAGGCGCAGATCATAAAATTTCCCGTTTCTCCCGCAGGCGATCCGGAAAGGACCATGGCCCAACGTGAAATCCAGCGCGTCGTCGAGCGCGCCATCGATGAATTGCCGGATGTCTTCCGCATGGTCTTCGTCGCACGCGTCATGGAAGGCATGAACATCGAGGAGACCGCCAAGCTGCTCGGCGTCAAGCCCGAGACCGTGAAGACGCGGCTGCACCGTGCGCGTAGCATGCTGCGCGAGAACGTCGAGAAGGAGATCGGCCCGGTGGTGATGGATGCGTTTCCGTTCGCCGGGTGGCGCTGCGAGCGCTTGACCGTGTCGGTGCTGAAGCGGCTCGGCATCGGCGGCTGAAGTTTTTCGGGAACGTTCGCGCGACATTCCCATCCAACGCCTGTGAAGCAACGCGCCGGCAAAACGTCCGGCACCACAGGAGTGTCAAACCATGTTCGTTCGTTGGAGCGCGGCGATCGCCGCTGCAATTTTGTTGTCAAGCCCCGCGCTGCTGCAAGGCGCCAGAGCAGCCGACAAGCCGACCGATCCGCAGATCGCCCACATCGCCTACACCGCGGGCGTGATCGACATCAACGCAGCCAAGCAGGCGCAGAAAAAGGCCAAGAACAAGGATGTGAAGGCATTTGCCGAGGACATGCTGCGCGACCACGAGGCCGTCAACAAGCAGGCGCTCGCGCTGGTCAAGAAGCTGAATGTCACGCCTGAAGACAACGACACCAGCAAGGCGCTGTCGAAGCAGGCGAGCGACAAGCTGGCCGAACTCGGCAAGCTGGACGGTGCGGCCTTCGACAAGGCCTATGTCGCGAACGAGGTCGCCTACCACAAGGCGGTCAACGGCGCGCTGGAGACCCAGCTCATCCCGTCCGCCAACAATGCCGAGCTGAAGAGCTTGTTGCAAACCGGCCTGAAAATCTTCCAGGGGCATCAGCAGCACGCCGAGCACGTCGCGGCGGAGCTGAAATAGGGGGAGGCGATGATGCCGGGACGATTGTGTGCGATCGCGACAGCGGTCCGGCTCGTGGCGGTGGCCGTCCCGGCGCACGCTGCGACCATCGAGATCACGATGGAGAATCTCGAAATGTCGCCGAAAGACGCTTCGGCGAAGGTCGGTGACACCGTCGAGTGGATCAACAAGGACGTCTTCGCCCACACGGCGACCGCTGGGAACGGCGATTTCGACGTGAACCTGCCGGCGAAAAAATCGGCGACGTTCGTTGTGAAGAAGGCGGGCACGGTCGACTATTACTGCCGCTATCATCCCAACATGAAAGCGATGCTCAAAATCGAACCGTGATGAATGACCCCCTCGTGTGGCGGGGCTATGTCGGCAACGCTTATTGTCTGGAGATGTCGACCGAGAATTCGCCGTTGCGGATGCGGGCGGGAAAACCCTCGACGAACTTCGCCACCGCGTCTTCACCATAGGTGCCGACGAGTTCGGCGAGCGCCGCGAACAGGCTCGCTTGCGCCAGGCAATCGCCGTCGACGCCGTCATGGCGCGCCTCGGCCCAGGCCTCGTTGAGATAGCTCAGTGCGGCCTGTTTCTGCTCGTGATCGGGCAGCGGCGCGCGGGCGGGGGCGTAGGACACTGGATGGCTCATGAAACTCGACAGGGCTGGAGGCGCGTCCACGGCGATGCGCTGCACGAGTGGTGTAGCACGCGAATTAACGCCCGCTAGGCCACATCTTTAGGAACGGTTAATGGCTGTGTACAAAGACGATGACAGGGTTCCCCGATGCCCAACCCTCATGGTGAGGAGCGTGCGAAGCACGCGTCTCGAACCATAGAGGCCCCGCCGCAGCAGCAGGGCCTTTCATCCTTCGAGACGCGCGTTCCGCGCTCCTCAGGATGAGGAGTTCACGGTTCAGGATGCGATCGGCAGTAAATCAGTTCGCGTAGCGCGCCGTGAGATCGCGCGAGATCTTCGAGCCTTCCTCGATGTAGCGGCGGATCGCCACCGTCGCGGCTGGCGTGCAACTCCGGTAGGTCTGCTGGAAGCCGTTATAGCCGCGGTTGAAGCCCGCGATCATGCGGGTGCGGCGTTCGCCCGCGGGGGTTTCGGCATCGATCAGTGCCTGCATCTCGCTGCGCCATTTGTTGCCCTCGTTGGACCCGCAGATGCCGCGCAGATAGTGCAGCCCGCCGAGGATCTCCGCCAGCCGCTGCAAATCGCCGTCAAACGGCGCCGCGCCGTCCTGGGCCCGGGCGGGCGCGGAGGCGCAGGCGAGAATCAGGGCAAAAATGGCCAGAAATCGCGTCGACATCGGCGGGGTGTATGCCTCCTCGGGGCGGCGGACGCAAGGCGCCGAGCCGCGCGAGCGGTGCGCTCCCTCCCCGCTTGCGGGGGAGGGTTGGGGAGAGGGTATCTCCGCAGGCGAGGACCCCCAAGAGGAAAAAGCCCTCACCCGCCGCGCTCTCGCGCGCCGACCTCCCCCGCAAGCGGAGAGGTGCAGCGGAGTTCGCCGTGCCGCCTATGTCTCGATCAGGCGCGCGGCCGACTGGATGACCTCTTCCAGCCCCCCGGTCAGCTTGAGGTCGCCGAGGCTCGCCAGGGCCTCCGGGGCGATCCAGCGGTAGTCGTCGAGCTCGTCGTTGAGAACCGGCTCCCGGGCCACCCAGCGGGCGGCAAAGGACATGATCAAATAGTGGCCGGCGCCGGCCTCGGCCGGCAGCACTTCGCGCCAGCCCGCGAGGCCAATGATGTCGATATCGAGCCCGGTCTCCTCGTCGACCTCGCGCGCCAGCGCCTGGTGCAGCGATTCGCCGAACTCGACCCGGCCGCCCGGCAGCGAATAGAACCCCTTTGCCGGTGAGCGCGCGCGGCGGGTCAGAAGCACCTTGCCGTTGCGAAAAATCGCGGCACTGACCGCGATCTGGGGACGGGTGGGCTGAACGATCGCAGCCATAACTTTCACCTGCTCGGGCTCAGTTCGCCATGATGGTGTCGACGTCGGCTTCCGCGCCGCCATTGATGATGCCGCCGCAGGCCGCGATCAGCGGCTTGACCCAGAGGGCGGCTTGCTCGGCGAGGCGGACGCGGGTCGCGTCCTTCTCGACCTCGCGCATGGCCGAGCCGACCGCCGACAGGATCGAGGTCATGGTGTCGGTGAGGTGGTCGAACTGGGCGCGCACGTTCGGGTCGGCCTTGTCATAGGCCTCGATCGCCAGATCCCGGGCCTTGAAGTTCGAGGCGGTGAAATGCTCGGCGTAGGACAGCGGCGACCAGGTCAGAAAATCTTCCGCACATTCCGGCATGTCCGGGACCATTTCCAGCAGCATCACGGCTTCATTGAAATGGTTGAGATAGTCGGTGGCAAGCCCGGTGCGCGGGTTGATGTTGGCCACGCGCAGCCGCTCGGCCCAGGCCGCGGCCTCGGGCCCCGTCTGTCCATGCATTCGCGCCGGCTGGGAGACCGTTGAGCTCATCTGCCGCAGTGTTAACGTTCGGGGTTAAAAGGACCTGAACGGACCCTATATGGACGCCTTAGGATGTGTGGACGCTTCGTCATAACTTCGGCCCCCGCGGCTTTGCGGCAACTGTTCGGCTATCTGGAGCAGCCGAACTTCCCGCGCCGGTTCAACGTGGCCCCGACACAACCGATTCCGGTCGTGCTGGCCGAGAACGGTGCGCGCCATTTTCGCCTGATGCGCTGGGGGCTGTTGCCGGGCTGGGTCAAGGATCCCAAAGGGTTTACGCTCCTGATCAATGCCCGTTCCGAGACGGTGCTGGAGAAGCCCGCCTTCAAACGCGCGATTCGCCGGCGGCGCGGCCTGATTCCGGCCGATGGTTATTACGAATGGAAGGCGGAGGGGGGCCGCAAGCAGCCCTTCTTCATCCATCGCGCCGACGGCGCGCCGCTCGGCTTTGCCGCATTGTTCGAGACCTGGGTCGGACCGAACGGCGAGGAGCTCGACACGGTCGCGATCGTCACGGCGGCGGCGAGCGAGGATCTCGCCACGCTGCATGACCGCGTGCCCGTCACCATCAGCCCGCGCGATTTCGAGCGCTGGCTCGACAGCCGCAGCGATGAGATCGATGCGGTGCTGCCGCTGATGACCGCCCCGCGCATCGGCGAATTCGCCTGGCACCCGGTCTCCACCCGCGTCAACCGCGTCGCCAATGACGACGACCAGTTGCTCCTTCCGATCAGTGCGGCGGAGATCGAGGCGGAGGCGCCGAAGAAGAAGGTGGCGCGGAAGGCAGCGGTTGGTTCGGCGGATGACGGGCAGGGCTCGTTGTTTTAAGCGGCGCCGCCTTCACACAATCTCTTTCGCCCGCAGCCCCGCGATCTCCGCCGCATCGAACCCCAGCTCCCCCAGCACCGCATCCGTATCCGCGCCGAGTTCCGGCGCCATCCGGTCCAGCCTGCCGCCGCCATGGCCGAGCTTGAATCCGCTGCCGGCAAAGCGCAGGCGGCCATAGGGCGTATCGAGCTCCTGGATCGCGCCACGCGCCTTGATCTGCGGATGGTCGATCACCTCCTCGACCTTCCAGATGCTGGCGCAGGGCGCGCCGGCATCTTCCAGAATGGTCTCCCATTCGCGCGCAGGCCTGGCCGCGAGCGCCTCTTCGATGATGGCGCGCAGCGCCGGCTCGTTCTCGTTGCGCGCGAACCAGTCGGCAAAGCGCGGATCGGTCAGCGTGTCCTCGCGGCCGAGCGCAGACATCAGCGCGCGATATTGCTTCTCGTTGTTGACGGCGAGCAGGATGTGGCCGTCGCCGCATCTGAACAAGTTCGCCGTGGTCCTGCGGCTGACGGCCTGATTGCCCGACAGCTGCTGGCGATGGCCGGCGACCGACCAGTCCGCGATCTGCCCCGACAGAAACGCCATCGTCGCCTCCAGCATGGAGACGTCGATGAGCTGGCCCTTGCCGGTGCGGTCGCGCTGGTACAGCGCGCTCGACACGCCAAAGGCGGCCGTGGCGCCCGACAGCACGTCGCAGACCGCAAAGCCGGCGCGCGTCGGGCCGGTCTCCGGATGGCCCGTGATCGCCATGATGCCGGACAGCGCCTGCATCTTGCCGTCATAGCCGGGCCGCAGCCGATCCGGACCGGTCTGGCCGAAGCCGGACACCGCGCAGTAGATCAGCTTCGGGTTGATCGCCGACAGCGCCTCATAGCCGATGCCGAGCTTGTCCATCACGCCGGGACGGAAATTCTCCATGACGACGTCGACTTGCGCCGCGAGCTTCTTCACGATCGCGATCGCTTCGGGCTTTTGCAGATCGAGCGTCAGGCTGCGCTTGTTGCCGTTGATGGCCTGGAACGCCGGCGCGAGCCCGCGCTCGGCCCATTCGCGCGACAGCGGCGTGCGGCGCATGTCCTCGCCCTCGCGCCGCTCGACCTTGATCACGTCGGCGCCCAGCAGCGCGAGCTGGTAGCTCGCATAGGGGCCTGCCAGCACTTGCGTGAAGTCCAGGATCTTCACGCCCTCGAACGGTCGCGTCACGTCGCTCTCCCTTTTTGTCTTGGTTGTCGGAGGACGTCAGGCGGCGCGATTGCCGCGCGCGATCTCCTTCTGCTTGTCGAATTCGGCGCGGCGGCGCGCCAGCTCGTCAGGCGAGAGCTGCGCGACGTTGTTGTAGTCGAGCTTCCAGGAGGCGTCCTCGCTCCAGCGCAGCGGCGACTGCATCGTGGTCTGCGGGCCGCTCGCGGTCTCCAGCAGTTTGAGCGCCAGCTCGAGCGTCTGTGCCTGCGAGGCGACGTCGTGCGGCTTGCCGGCGGAATTGCCGAGCGGGAAATCCGAGAACAAGAAGCGCGGCACGGCGGCGTGCTCGATGATGTCCTTGGCGCAGCCCATGATCACGGTCGGAATGCCGTTCGCCTCGAGATGCCGCGCCACCAGCGCGGTGGTCTGGTGGCAGACCGGGCAGTTCGGCACCAGCACGGCGACATCGACCTTGTCCGCGACGGCCCGCGCCAGAATTTCCGGCGCGTCGGTGTCGAGGGTGACGCGATGGCTGCGGTTGGTCGGCGCGCCGAAGAAGCGCGGAGCGACCTCGCCGATGCGCCCCGCAGCACTCGCCTTCAAAAGCTGCGGCAGCGGAAACCAGGTGCCGTTGTCGGTGGCCGAGGTGTGCTTGCGGTCGTAGCCGATATGGGAGATGCGAAGGTCGTGCTGCTTCGCTGTGTCGCCGTCATAGACCTGGTAGAATTTCGCGCCGCCATTATACGCCGCGCCCGGCCCCTGGTCGCCCTTGTCCGGATCGTACGGCGCGGCCGTGGTGATGATCGTCACGCGCGACTGCGAAAGCGGCTTCTTCAGCGGCTGGAACGGCGCCTCGGTGTAGTGGGCCCAGCGATACGCCGTGGTGTAGCCAATCGCGGTGTAATAGTCCCGCGTGCGCTGCATATAGGGCACGGGAGAATCGTAGTCGGGCGCAAAGCCGAATTCGTCGCGCGAAGCTGACATGGGGCGCGTCTCCTGTGGTTCTTGTTGCGGCCAGACTAGAGATAGTTTTCGAGTTGCTCAACGGGGGCAAGGGCGGCGCAGGCCAGAATTGCATGCATGTTGGAGCGAATTGCGCCGTCTTCCCCTCTCCCCTTGTGGGAGAGGGTGGCTCGCCCGCGCAGCGGCGAGACGGGTGAGGGGTCTCTATCCGCACGCAACTGAGCTCGTGGAAACATACCCCTCATCCGGCGCTTCGCGCCACCTTCTCCCACAAGGGGAGAAGGAAGACAGCCTACCGAAACAGATGCAGCGCCGCGTATTGCAGCAGCATGATCGCCTTGGCGTCGATGATGCGCCCGTCCGCGATCATCGCCAGCGCCTCGTCGATGGAGAGTTCCAGCACCTCGATGTCCTCGCCTTCATGCTCGAGGCCGCCGCCGTCGCTCACCCGCATCTCCGGCTCGTATTCGGCGACGAAGAAATGCAGCTTCTCGGTGATGGCGCCGGGGCTCATGAAGGCCTCGAACACCTTGTGCACGTGGTGCAGGCGATAGCCGGTTTCCTCCTCCGCTTCGGCGCGGATGCGCACCTCGGGCGAAGCATCGTCCAGCACGCCGGCGGCCGCCTCGATCAGGAGATCGTCGTAGCCACGGATGAAGGCCGGCAGGCGGAATTGCTTCACCATGATCACCGTACGCCGTGCGAGATTGTACGGCAGCACGGCGGCAGCGTTGTCGCGCTCATAGGTCTCGCGGTGCTGCGTCTGCCATTCGCCGTTGGCGCGCCGGTACTCCAGCGTGGTGTTCTTCAGGGGCGTCCAGTTGTCCGAGAGCACGCGGACGTCCTTGATGCGGACGCGGTCGGAAATGGTCATGGCTCGATCTCAGTTGCTTGGAGTGGTGTCGCGGCCGTCGAGCCACTTCTGGAACATCACCGAGGTCGATTCCTCGAAGCCGAGCGACTGGTAGAACGCATTGGCCTGCTCATTTCCGCGCCGGACGAGGAGCTGGAGCTTTAGAATTCCAGCGGCGCGCAGCCAGTCCTCGGCGGCGGCCATGATCACCCGGCCATGGCCGCGCTTGCGGCCATCGGGATCGACCGCGACGTAATAGACCCAGCCGCGATGGCCGTCATGGCCGACCATGACGGTGGCGACGATGGCGCCGCCGTCGCGGCCGAGCAGGATGGTGGAATTGTCGCGCCGCCGCGCCAGCGCGATGTCCGCGTGCGGATCGTTCCACGGCCGGGTCAGGCCGCAGCGCTGCCACAGCGCGACCACAGGCTCGACATCGGCCTCAGCGATCGCATCGATCTTGAGCGTACTCACAGCACTTTTCCCGGGTTCATGATTCCAAGCGGATCGAGCATCGCCTTGAGCTGTCGCATCAGCTCGATTGCGGTCTTGTCCTTCACATCGGGCAGCTCGTCGCGCTTGAGCACGCCGATGCCGTGCTCGGCCGAGATCGAGCCGCCCATGCGCAGCACGATCGCGAACACGACCGCGTTCATCTCGTGCCAGCGCGCCAGATAATCCGCGGTGTTGGCGCCGATCGGCTGGCTGACATTGTAATGCAGATTGCCGTCGCCGAGATGGCCGAACGGCACCGGCCGCGCGCCGGGGATCAACTTCACCACGGCGGCATTGGCCTCCGTGATGAAGGCGGGGACAGCGGCCACCGGCACGGAGATATCGTGCTTGATCGAGCCGCCCTCCGGCTTCTGCGCCGACGACATCTCGTCGCGCAGCTTCCAGAAGCCGGCGCGCTGGGTCAGATTGGCCGCGATCACGGCGTCGTCGACGATCTCGTCCTCCATGGCGCGGCCGAGGATCGTTTCCAGCGGCGTGCGGGCGTCGTCGCCCGGCGAAGACAATTCCATCAGCACGTACCAGGCATGCTTTTGCGCGAGCGGGTCGCGCACGTCGATGCCGTGGCGGATCGAGAAATCGACCGCCATCTCCGAGAGTAGCTCAAAACTCGTCAGCGCATTGGCGACCTCGCTTTGCGCGATCGCCAGGAGTTTCAGCGCGGCGTCCGGCGACTTCAGCCCGACGAAGGCGGTCTCGATCGACCGCGGCTTCGGAAACAGTTTCAGCGTCGCCGCCGTGATGATGCCGAGCGTGCCTTCCGCGCCGATGAAGAGGTTGTGCAGATTGTAGCCGGTGTTGTCCTTCTTCAGCTTCGACAGCACGCCCAGCACCCGCCCGTCCGCCAGCACCACCTCGAGCCCCAGCGCCATCTCGCGCGCGACGCCATAGGCGAGCGCGGCCGTGCCGCCGGCATTGGTCGAGAGATTGCCGCCGATGGTGCAGCTCCCTTCCGCGCCCAGCGACAGCGGAAACAGCCGGTCCACGTCGGCGGCCTTCTGCTGTGCGATCTGAAGCACCACGCCGGCCTCGCAGGTCATGGTGTTGGAGGCAACGTCAACCTCGCGGATCTTGTCGAGCCGCCGCAGCGACACCACCACCTCGCCATTGTGCGGCGTCTGGCCGCCGACGAGCCCGGTGTTGCCGCCCTGCGGCACCAGCGCGATTTTGTGCGCGGAGGCGAGCTTGCAGATTGCGGCGACTTCCGCGGTCGAGCCCGGGCGCAGCACCAGCGGCGAGCGGCCGTGGAACAGATTGCGCTCCTCGGTGACATAGGCCTCGATGTCGGCCGCATCGGTGATCGCGTGCTTCTCGCCGACGATCTTGCGGAATTGTTCGATCAGCTCGGGCGCAAGCGGAGGGGTGGCGGATTGATTGATGTTCATGGTCGTGTCTCTTCTCAAGCTTCTTACTCTTTGCGCATGATCTTGTCGGAAAACCGCTGCACACTTTTCCGGATCATGCGCTATCGCACGACCGCCGCCCGCCGCAGCCGGTCGTTGATCGCTTCACCCAGATCTTCTTCGGGGATCGCCATCACCGCGATCGCTCGCGGGCGCCTCGCATCGAGGGCGCGAAGATAGCCGAACAGGTTGGCGGCGGCTTCATCGAGATCACCGGTGGGCGACAAATTCATGACGGCGGCGGCGGCCTCCAGGCCGGGCAGGCGCGCGGGGCCGAACGCCAGCAGCGCTTCGTCCGGCGCCACATCGAGCGCATTGAGCCGTACATTCGTACGCGGCGCGTAATGCGAGGCCAGCATGCCCGGGGCGAGCGGCTGGCTGTCGTCGCCCTCGGCCTCCGCGGGCAGTCGCGCCAGCGGTGCACCGAGCACGGCTTCGATCCGCTCGCGTGACAGTCCGCCGGGGCGGAGCAGCATCGGCGCGTTGAGGCAGCCGACGATGGTCGATTCGACGCCGACCGTAACCGGCCCGCCGTCCACGATCAGGTCGATCCGCCCCGCAAGGTCGCTTTCGACATGGGCGGCCAGCGTCGGCGAGACGTGGCCGGAGAGGTTGGCGGACGGCGCCACCACCGCCCCGCCAAAGGCGCGCAGGATCGCCTGCGCCACCGGATGGGCCGGAATGCGGATCGCGACCGTATCGAGGCCGGCGGTGGCGAGATCGGCCACCGGGCAGTTTTCCGTCTTCGGCACCACCAGCGTCAGCGGCCCCGGCCAGAACGTCTCCGCAAGGCTCAGGGCGCAGGCGTCGAATCGCCCGATCCGCCGCGCGGCCGCGAGGTCGGCGACATGCGCGATCAGCGGATTGAAGGCCGGCCGCCCCTTGGCGGCGTAAAGATGGGCGATCGCGCCGGCATTTCCGGCGTCCGCCCCGAGCCCGTAGACCGTCTCGGTCGGGAACGCGACCAGCCCGCCGGCGGCCAGCCGCCGGGCGGCGGCCCCGGCAGCAGCCTCGCCGGCCGGCAAAATTAGCGTTTCAAGACCCGTTTTCACAGGGATAAGATTCCTCAAATCGGCCGCTTGCGGTGCGCCAAGCCCAACGCTATAAGCCGGCCTCTTGTCGGAGTGTGGCTCAGCCCGGTAGAGCACTGCGTTCGGGACGCAGGGGTCGCAGGTTCGAATCCTGCCACTCCGACCATTCTTCCAAAAGTCGACGTTTTCCTAAAGGCTTGTTCCTAAAGGCTTGGCGGACCGGCCGCCAGCGCCCGGGAGCGCCTTTCTGCAACGATTTTCGGGGCGGGTCCACGGCCGATTTGGCCGGGCAGGGCGGCGTGTTCCAAGGGCATGGCTCAGCATTCGCCGGTAACAGCGCCCGGACTGAGTTAGCCTTTCATCTGTATTGTTTTTCAACCCGCGGTAGTGCGAGGCTGCCACCTCCTTTGGGGGAGTGATGTTGTGGCAAAAGTGGAGATTGATCCCATCGATGGCCTGATGGTTGATGTCGTCGGCCCTTGGGCGTCTGAGAAGCACCAGCGGTTGAGTGAATACATCAAGCTAGCACGAGGCGCTCGGGCCAGCTTTGTGCCGCCGAAGGGGACAGGCGGGGCCTCTTACATCGAATTGTTCTCAGCATCTGGTCGATCACTAATCGAAGGGACTTCGACATATATCGATGGTAGTCCGCTCGTCGCATATAAGGCTGCTCAAGCCAGCGGCGTAAGATTTTCCGATCTTCACTTCAACGATATCGAACCTACAAAGACACAAGCTTTAGACACTCGAATTCGCGCTTTGGGAGGCGCTGCTGTCGTCCATAATAAGCCTGCTCAGGAGGCAATCGACGATATCGTTTTCGCGCTCAATCCGTCAGGATTGCACTTCGCATTCCTAGATCCCTACAATCTCGAGTATCTCTCCTTTGAGATCATTGAGAAGTTGGCGCGATTCAAACACATGGATATGCTGGTGCACGTGAGTGTGCAGGACCTTCAGAGAAATCTTGATCGTTACAGTGTGCAAGGCGGCGCACTCGACAAATTCGCGCCGGGTTGGCGCAGTCGAGTGAATCCCAACCAAGCGAACAATGCCTTTCGGGCTGCATTGATGGAATATTGGTTGGACGAAATTCGCAAGCTTGGAACTATGCCTGCACACGGAGTCGAACTCGTCGTTGGATCGAAGGGGCAACGCCTGTATTGGCTTATGTTCGTTGCAGCCCACGATCTCGCACAAAAGCTTTGGAATGCCGTCCGCAATCCAGGTGGGCAGAGAGAGATGGGTTTTTGATATGGCTGACACGTCAATCGAATGGACGGATGTTACGTGGAATCCTGTCGCCGGCTGTACAGTGCTCTCGCCAGGCTGCACCAACTGTTATGCTATGCGAATGGCGGCAAGACTCGACGCTATGGGTATGGAGAAGTATCGCGGTCTGACCCGCAAAAGCGGAGGGCGTGCGAAGTGGAACGGAAAAATTAGGCTTGATCGAGAAGTACTCGCAGCGCCAGCGAGATGGAAGCGACCGCGCCGCATCTTCGTCAATTCGATGTCGGATCTATTTCACGAATCTGTGCCGGCGACATTCATTGCAGATGTTTGGGAGGTCATGGCATCGACCCCTCGGCACACCTATCAGATACTCACAAAGCGTCCCAGCCGAATGGCAGAGATCACTGCAAAGTTGGGAGCTTTGCCCAATGTCTGGCTTGGGACGAGTGTTGAGAGTTTTGCGTATCTCGATCGCGTCGATGATCTGCGCAGGGTAACTGCTGCCGTTCGCTTTATTTCATTTGAGCCACTATTGGGGTCGGTAGCTGGCGCCAACCTTGCAGGGATCCAGTGGGTGATTGTGGGGGGCGAGAGCGGGCCTCATGCGAGGCCTATGGCCGAGGAATGGGTGGACGAGATCCAGGCTGCGTGTCGCAAGGCCAACACAGCATTCTTCTTCAAGCAATGGGGAGGTGTTCGAAAGAAGGCTACTGGGAGGACCTATCGGGACTCCACGTTCGATGAAATGCCTGTCGTGGTTAGTTAGGCGCAGGCGTTCAAGCTTGAGGGGCTTGGCCTTACCGCCTCGCCACCAGCACACCGAGCATGAACGCCACCAGCAGCGACGGCAGCGGTGCCTCGCGCACCATGCCGCGAACGATGTCCGGCCAGTGCTGGTCCGGGACGAGTTTTGGAGATCTGATTTCAGCTATCGGCGCCATGCCCCAGCTTGATGCGAGTTCGGCGATCTCGTTTGAGGCGAGTTGCGAGCCATCGCGGACGCGGAAGATGGCAGCATCGGAGCGCTCGCGCGGTGCAAGCGCCATCATCGTCGCGATCGCGGTGCGCAACGTCATCTCGCCATAGCCTTGCAGCCTTACCGATTCCTCGGGGTCGGACGTCATCGCAAATTCCTCGCAGCGCCAAATCCCTCAGAGCGCCAAACCCTTCATGGCGCAAAGTGGCGCGCGATGGTGAATGCCGCCGTCGCGCACAGGACCAGCGTGGACACAGCACCGGCCACTCCGCGCGCGAGATGGGCTCGCGTCAGGTGCCTGGTCATGATTTTGCTCCATGCTCTCGATGGAAATGGCGGTGCGCGGCGTTGGTTCCTGTGCGACGCCGAATCGCCCTGTCCGGGCTACTTGCGCAGCAATTCGCTCAGTGCCGCGGTCGCCTCGGCGCAGCGGATGTCGTCGATCTCGCGCGACAGGCTGAGCGCGCTCGATTTCAGTTCTTCGACCTTCCAGCTGTCCGGATGCTGGTTTTCGAGCTGACCGAGACGCTTGTTGAGATCGTCCAGTCTGGATTGGAGCTGCCCGACGCTGGCGGCGCCATTCACTTTCCAAACGCGTTGTGCACGCATCGTCGTTCCCTTGGCTTGTCTCACGGCCTTGTGAGAGCGGTTCGTGGCCGGAATGGGAGTTTGTTTTGTCCGGCTTCAGACCGCGGGGAACCGTTGCAGATTAGCCACGAAAGTTCCTCGATTTCAGGTGGGATGGAATTACCGCTGGACGAAGAGTCGAAGAGGCACGGAATTTGATTGTGCGCCATCGATAAGCCAACGAAGGAACGACGCGTGGCGAGATTTGTGACTATCGCGGCCGGCCAGCTTGGCCCGGTCGCGCGGACCGAGACCAGAACCGAGGTCGTGGCGCGCCTGACGGCCCTGATGCGCCAGGCGCACGCAAACGGCTGCGACCTGATCGTCTATCCCGAGCTCGCGCTGACCACGTTCTTCCCGCGCTGGTATTTCGACGATCAGGCCGAGATCGACAGCTTCTTCGAGCGCGAGATGCCGGGGCCGGAGACGAAAGGCCTGTTCGACCTCGCCCGCGAGCTCGGCATCGGATTTTATCTGGGCTATGCCGAGCTGACGGTCGAGGCCGGAATTGTCAGGCGCTACAACACCTCCATTCTGGTCGATAGAAGCGGTGCGATCGTCGCCAGATATCGCAAGGTCCATTTGCCCGGCCATGCCGAGCACGAGCCGTGGCGCGAATTCCAGCATCTGGAAAAACGCTATTTCGAACCCGGCGATGGCTTCGGCGTGACCGAAGCCTTTGGCGGCGTGATGGGGATGGCGATCTGCAACGATCGCCGCTGGAGCGAGACCTATCGGGTGATGGGCCTGCAGGGCGTCGAGCTGGTGATGATTGGCTACAACACGCCGGTGCACAATCCGCCCGCGCCCGAGCATGACGATCTCTCGCTGTTCCACAATCATCTGGTGATGCAGGCCGGCGCCTACCAGAACGGCACCTTCGTGGTCGGCGTCGCCAAGGCCGGCGTCGAGGAGGGCGTCGACCACATCGGCGGCAGCTGCATCATCGCGCCCTCCGGCGAGATCGTCGCGCGATGCACGACCAAGGGCGACGAGATCGCGCTGGCCCGCTGCGATCTCGATCTCTGCAATTCCTACAAGCGCACCACGTTCAATTTCGACGTTCACCGTCAGCCGCAGGCCTACGGGATGATTGTCGAGCGGAAGGGCGTGACCATCATGGCGGACGGATCGGCGGTGCGGCCGAAGGGGTGAGCTCCCGTAGCCCGGGTGAGCGCAGCGATACCCGGGACCGCTGCTGCGAGAGTCCCGGATGTCGCTTCGCTCATCCGGGCTACGAGACCTTGCCGTTGGGCAAAACAGCCGGCGGGTGTCAATCCCATCGCGCAAAAATATTCCACTTTACCGAAATTCGGTTTTGGCGTATGTGTCGCCCATCCCGGCTCATCCTTGAGGGGCGATCTTGTGGTCGTCACGTTCGCGAGCCGGGCTTGCGGTGGACGCGGCAGCGTTCGGGTGCGAGAGGCGTGGGTAGGGCGGATTGCTCTCCGTGAGCCCGAGGCTTCGTTCCGACGAGCGACGCTGTCAGGTTCGTCTCGTCTGTAAGTTTCCGGCTCCGTCGACAGGGCCGGGAAAACTGCGGCGAAATGGCGAGCCGTGCGTACGGCAAAACCGTGTGGTCCTGGCCGTCGTTGCTACGGTCAAGCCTTTGCGGATGCGGCATTCGCGTCAACCGGCGCGATGTCGGCGACTTCTGTGAGGGTGAGGGAGGCCAGAACGAACTCGGCTCCCGGGAGAGCACGGCATAAGCCGTAAAGCCACTGCGCAGGGAAGGCCGAGTGATTTGGCTACACCTGTATGCTGCTGTGCGGTTTTTCTGCGTGTGCTTTTGCGCAGCAGACCGCGGGTGCCAGCCGGCACCCGGCCTTCCCTGTGCCCTCTTGGATTTGAGGGTGGAGCGACCAAGCAAAGCTCGGGCGAAATGCGCCGCGAGGATGCGAAGCTGTGTCTGCGAATTGAAATGTGTGTCGGAGGACTGCGATGTCGCCCCTTGCTCCGTGGCGATGTTGCGGCAGTCAGGCGCGACAACCTCAAATGTCGTCCTGGCGAAGGCCAGGACCCATACCGCGAGGTCGATCGATTTGAGGCGGTATCAATCCCACCGAACGAATTTCCGCCAAACCCCTCCCTGGAGTAATGGGTCCTGGCCTTCGCCAGGACGACATCGGAGTTGGTCGCCATCAGTTTGACCCACGCTCCATCACAACCAATTGTCTTTATTCGGAAACAATCATTCCCTATTATCCCGCAATGCAAAAGGCCGCCCGCAAATCCCAACCCGCCGTCCGTCCGCCCGGACGTCCCCGGGAGTTCGACATGGACACTGCGCTCGACAGGGCCGTCCGCGTGTTTTGCGAGCGCGGTTATCATGCCACCTCGATCGGCGATCTCACCGCGGCGATGCGGCTGGCGACCGGCAGCGTCTACAAGGCGTTTCGCGACAAGCATGCGGTGTTTCTCGCCGCCTTCGAGCGCTACGTTGCGCTACGCCAGGAGCAGATGCGCAGCGCCGCGGCGCAAGGCGCCAATGGCCGCGAGCGGCTGCGCAACGTGCTGCTCTCGTATGTGGAGCACTCCCAGGGCAGCGAGGGGCGGCGCGGCTGCCTCGTGGTCGGCAGCGCGGTCGAATTGTCCGCGGTCGATCCGGTGGTCGCCGCCCTCGTCAGTGCGCGGCTCGAGACCAACGAGGGCTTCATCGCCGGCCTCATTCGCGAGGGGCAGGCCGACGGCTCGATTCCCCGCCATGTCGCCGCCGAAGACACCGCGCGCCTGATGATCTGCATCACGCAGGGTCTGCGCGTCGTCGGCAAGGCGCGCCTTTCGCTCGACGGCAAGCGGCTGGTCGCCGTCGCGATGAAGCTGCTCGCCTGAATTTTTTGTCATATTAGGAAACAAGCGTTCCCTATAGGTCGGAGACCGTGTGAATGACGATGAATGCCACGATCGAGACCGCCCCCGGGCCGGATGCGGTGTCGCAGCGACTGACCTTCGTGCTTGCCGCGGCCTGCGGCATGGTCGCCGCCAACATCTATTACGCCCAGCCGCTGATCGCCCCGATCAGCGCCGCGCTCGGCCTGTCGCACGCGGCGGCGGGGCTGATCGTTACCATGACGCAGATCGGCTACGGCACCGGGCTGCTGCTGATCGTGCCGCTTGGCGACCTCGTCGAGAACCGCACCCTGATCTGCTCCGTCATCACGCTCGGCGCAGCAGCCCTGCTCGCCGCGGGGTTCGCGTCCCACGCGCTGCCGTTCCTGATCGCCGCGCTGTTCATCGGGCTCGGCTCGGTCGCCGTGCAGATCATCATTCCCTATGCGGCGCATCTCGCGCCGGAAGCCATCCGCGGCCGCGTCGTCGGCAACGTCTCGACCGGCCTGATGCTGGGCATCATGCTGGCGCGGCCGGTGTCGAGCTTCGTCACGGCCATGCTGTCGTGGCACGCGGTGTTCTTCTGCTCGGCAGCGCTGATGATCGCGCTCGCGGCCGTGCTCTGGATGACGCTGCCGAAGCGCAAGCCGGTCGCGCGCATGCATTATGGCGAGTTGCTGCTGTCGATGCCGCATCTGGTGCGGACCACGCCGCTGCTGCGCCGCCGCGCGCTCTACCAGGCCAGCCTGTTCGGCGCCTTCAGCCTGTTCTGGACGGTGACGCCGCTGCTGCTCGCCAGCGAGTTCGGCTTCACCCAGCGCGGCATCGCGCTGTTCGCGCTCGCCGGTGTCGCCGGCGTGTTCGCGGCCCCGATCGCAGGACGGCTTGCCGATCGCGGCCATAGCCGCATGGCAACCCTGGTCGCGCTGCTGCTCGCGGCCGTGGGCTTCCTGATCACGCATATCGGCGCGGCCGGATCGGTGCTGAACCTCGCCTGCCTGGTCGTGGCTGCGATCGCGATCGATATTGGCGCGCAGGGCAATGTCGTGCTCGGCTTCCGCGCCATCTTCGCGCTGGGGCATGAGCACCGCAGCCGCCTCAACGGCCTCTATATGGCAACGTTCTTCACCGCGGGCGCGGCGGGCTCGGCGGTCGGCGCCTGGGCCTTTGCGCAAGGCGGCTGGACGCTCGCATCGGCGATTGGCCTCGCGCTGCCCGTTGCGGGCCTGATCTATGCGGCGACCGAGTAGGGGCCGGGTGGCCGCAATTGTGCGATGCGGCCCGTTTACCAAGGCCGTCCGGGCGGCAGTTTCCACCTCGCGGTTTCCCTGCCGCTGTAGTACTTTGGTCGCAAGCGGGCTTGGTTAACGGGCGGCAGGGGGAGGCTGATGAGGCGTGCGGGGCTGTTTGGCGTACCGCGGGTACGACCATGGTCGTGGCAGGCGTTTCTGCTTGGATTCGTCGTTGTCGCAATGTCGGCTGCGCTCCAGGGCATCTGTGTCGCGCTCGGCGCAAAACTCTATTTCGCGACGTTCCTGCCGAGCCTGTTCGTGCTCGGCATTGTCGCCGGCGCGCCGGCGGCGGCGTTCGCCGCGCTGCTCACCATTCCGCTGGTGTGGTGGGCGTTCATGCCGCCCTTCTTCGAGTTCAATTCGCTGACCAGTGCGCATGCCGATTCCATCAACCTGTTCTGCCTGCTCGCCGTGCTGGTGATCGGCCTTGCCGATCTCTGCCGCGAGACGATGGCGATCATCAGCCGCGGCGGGTTGAAGCCGCGGAGCGAGAGCGCGGCAACGAATTCGCAATAAATCGGCGTTGCGCGGGCGCGCCCGTTGCGCGCGGGCAACAGTCCGGCAACCATTCGCGCACTTGCCGCGTGGCGCTAACTTTTCGAAAAAGATTTGGCCGCAATTTCTCCCGCGGGAATGACGAGGGAGTTTTCGGACATGAACGGCCAAATAACCGGTCACGCCATCTTGGAGAACGTGCGCCGCTATCGCGGGATCGCATCGCTCTATCGCCAGACCGCTGCATTCCGCCCGGGCCAGAGCTGGTCGCTGCTCGAGCAGGCGAGGGATTGGGAAGCGCGGGCGCTGACGGAGCTGGAAGCCTATTTCGCCGCGCGCGCGGATTATGCCGCCCGGCTCGCGGCCTGATCGTTAACCATCGGCGCGGCCTTGGACCGGCTCGCCGAACGCCCGGTCGTCGGGTCGTGCACGGCCACCACGGGGCGACTACGGAGTTATCTCGATGCCCGCATATGCTAGCAACGTCCGAACCGAGATATTCCGGGGCGAGCGATGACCACCTTCCACCGCATTTTCACGACCGAGCGCCTGCTCCAGATCATCGTCATTCTGGCGGCAACCATCGCGATGAAGCTGATGGGCTGAATGTCGGCGGGCTATCGCGCGCCGAGTTCGGGCACGTCGGGCAGGTAGTTCGACCCCTCCGAGCCGAGAAAATCGAACATCGCCTGCGCCGGCGGCAACAGCACCTTGTCGCTGCGGCGGATCACGTACCATTGCCGCACGATCGGCAGGCCCGCGACGTCGAGCACGATGAGCCGGCCCTCGGTGAGCTCGTGCGCGACGGTGTGGGCCGAGATGAAGGCGATGCCGAGCCCGGCGATGACGGCCTGCTTGATGGTCTCGTTGCTGCTCATCTCCATGCCGATCATCGGCTCGAGATCCGACTTCTGGAACATGCCTTCCATCAGCGTCCGCGTGCCCGAGCCGGGCTCGCGGGTGAGGAAGGTCTCGTGCACGAGGTCGGTCAGGTTGAGGCCGGAATCCTTCTCCAGCCAGTGCCCCTTGCGCGCGACGATGATGTGCGGATTGCGCCCGAGCTGGCGGACGTCGACGCTCACGTCGGCCGGTGGCCGACCCATCACCGCGAAGTCGAGGTCGTAGCCGTGCATGGCTTCGCGGATCTCCTCGCGATTGCCGATGGTGAGCTTGATCTCGATCTTCGGATGCCGCTTCGAGAACGCCGCGATCGCGTGCGGCACGAAATATTTTGCGGTCGAGACCGCGCCGAGATGCACCGTGCCGCCGGTTCGCCCCGCAAGCAGGTCGAGCGCACCCTGGCAGTCGGCGATCGCGGCCTCGACGCGCTCGGCGAGCGCCAGCACCTCCTTGCCGGCCTCCGTCAGCAGCATGCCGTCGCCGGTCCGCTGCACCAGCGGCAGGCCGGCGAGATCCTGAAGCTGGCGCAGCTGCTGGGTCACGGCCGGCTGCGTCAGGCCGAGCTGGCTCGAGGCGGCCGTGACGCTGCCCTTGGCCGAGAGCGCCGCGAGCGAGCGGAGCTGCCGGATCGTCAGATGCCGGAGCTGCGCCGCTGAATGGGCATTATAAGATAATTCTTTGGCACTCATTATGAATAGAAATTTTCCTTATTAAGCCGCCCCTGTCAATCTCATCGTTGTTGGCACTGACCGCACCGACCTCCAGCGGGGAGGGAACTGATGCGGCACCAGCACAGGGATGGACGCAGATGACCGGGCAACTCAGGCTGGACGACCACCTTCAACGGTATTCCGAGACGGCGCCGCATGCGCTGGCCGTGGCGGCCGCGGTCGACGCCATCGCGGCGGCCGCGATCGAGATCACCGATCTGATCGCCACTGGAGACCTGGCGGACGCATCGGGCCTGACCACCGGCCGCAATAGCGACGGTGATGTCCAGCGCGATCTCGACGTGCAGGCGGATGCGATCCTGCGCCGCTGTCTCAGCAAGCTGCCGGTCGCAGCGCTTGCGTCGGAGGAAATGCGCGAACCGCAGATCGGCGATCGCGAGGCCAAGATCTGCGTCGCGATCGATCCGCTCGACGGCTCCTCCAACATCGACATCAACATGACTGTCGGCACGATCTTCTCGATCCTGCCCGCGCCTGATGATCTCGCGCTCGCCTTCCATCAGCGCGGTTCGGCGCAGCTCGCGGCGGGGTTCGTCACCTACGGCCCGCAGACCTCGCTGGTGCTGACGCTCGGCGACGGCGTCGACCTCTTCACGCTTGACCGCAAGTCCGGTTGCTTTCGTCTCGCGCGCAGCGCCGTGCAGATCTCCGAGACGTGCGAGGAGTTCGCGATCAACGCCTCGAACCGCCGGCATTGGGAACAGCCGGTGCGCGCCTTCGTCGACGAATGCCTCGCCGGTGTGGAAGGGCCGGCCAACCACAATTTCAACATGCGCTGGATCGGCTCGCTGGTTGCCGAGGCCTATCGCATCCTCACCCGCGGCGGCGTGTTCCTCTATCCCTCCGATGCACGGCCCGGCTATGGCGACGGCCGCTTGCGCCTCACTTATGAAGCGCACCCGATGGCTTACATCATCGAGCAGGCCGGCGGCTCGGCCTCGACCGGGCGCGAGCGCATCCTCGACCTCTCAGCGCAAAGCCTGCACCAGCGCGTGCCGCTGATCATGGGCTCGAGCAACGAGGTGCAGCGCGTCGAGGAACTGCATTGCGATCCGTTGCTGGTTGCCAGCGTCTCCGCACCGCTGTTCGCGCGGCGCGGCTTCTTCCGGCTGTGAGCGAGGCATTCCATGTCCAGGAAGCATCCGATCATCTCCATCACCGGCTCCTCCGGCGCCGGCACCACCTCGGTCAAGAAGACTTTTGAGCAGATCTTCTTCCGCGAGAAAGTCAACGCCGCCTACATCGAAGGCGACGCTTTCCATCGCTACGATCGCGCGGAGATGCGCACGCAGATGGCCAAGGAGGCCGATCGCGGCAACCGGCATTTCAGCCATTTCAGCCCCGAGACCAATCTGTTCGAGGAGCTGGAGCGGGCGTTCCGCGACTATGGCGAGACCGGCACGGCGACGACGCGGCACTATGTCCACGACGCCGAGGAATCCGCGCTGCATGGCGCCGCACCCGGCACCTTCACCGAATGGAAACGGCTGCCGGAGAGCTCCGACCTGTTGTTCTACGAGGGCCTGCACGGCGCCGTCGTCACCGACAAGGTCAACGTCGCGCGTCATGCCGATCTCAAGATCGGCGTCGTGCCCGTCATTAATCTCGAATGGATCCAGAAGCTGCACCGCGACCGCAGTGCGCGAGGCTATTCGACCGAGGCCGTCACCGACACCGTTCTGCGGCGGATGCCGGATTACATCCACTACATCTGCCCGCAATTTTCCGAGACCGACATCAACTTCCAGCGGGTGCCGACGGTGGACACCTCCAATCCGTTCATCGCGCGCTGGATCCCGACGCCGGACGAATCGATGGTCGTGATCCGCTTCAAGAACCCGCGCGGCATCGACTTCCCCTATCTGCTCTCGATGCTGCCGCAAAGCTGGATGTCGCGCGCCAATTCGATCGTGTGTCCCGGCGCGAAGCTCGATCTTGCCATGCAGCTGATCCTGACGCCGCTGATCATGCAGCTCATCGAGCGCAAGCGAAACCTGAAGTGAACAAGGGGAGTATCCGATGAACATCTCGGTTCACGCCGACGCCGACCTCTCGGCGGTCGCGCATAGCGATCTCGCCAATGCCGTCCGCTTTCTCGCGGTCGATGCCATCGAGACCTCGCAGTCCGGCCATCCCGGCCTGCCCATGGGCATGGCCGATGTCGCGACCGTGTTGTTCTCGCGCTTCCTGAAATTCGACTCGGCTCACCCCAATTGGCCGGACCGCGATCGCTTCGTGCTGTCGGCGGGCCATGGCTCGATGCTGCTCTATGCACTGCTCCATCTCACCGGCGGCGACGTCAGTCTCGACGACATCAAGGCTTTCCGGCAATGGGGCTCCAAGACGCCGGGCCATCCGGAATATGGCCACACGCCGGGCGTCGAGACCACGACCGGTCCGCTGGGGCAGGGGATTGCGACCGCCGTCGGCATGGCGCTCGCCGAGCGCATGGCCAATGCGCGGCATGGCGAGGGTCTCGTCGATCACTTCACTTATGTGATCGCCGGCGACGGCTGTCTGATGGAAGGCATCAGCCAGGAAGCGATCTCGCTCGCCGGTCATCTGCAATTGTCCCGCCTGATCGTGCTGTTCGACGACAACGGCATATCCATTGACGGCCCGACCTCGCTCGCGACCTCCGACGACCAGCTCGCGCGCTTCGCTGCCTCCGGCTGGTCGGTGCGCCGTGTCGACGGGCACGATCCCGAAGCAGTTGCGCAGGCGATTGCTGAGGAGCGCGAGAGCGCAAAACCGTCGCTGATCGCCTGCCGCACCATCATCGGCTACGGCGCGCCGGATCGTCAGGGCACCGAGAAGGCCCATGGCGCGCCGCTCGGCACCGAGCAGACGGCGGCGGCGCGGCGAACGCTCGGCTGGGACTATCAGCCCTTCGTGGCGCCTGTCACGATCCTGAAAGCATGGCGGATGATCGGGCAGCGCGGGCAGGTCGAGCGTCTCGCCTGGCTCGATCGCTATGAACGCGCGACGCCTGAGCAGCGCGATCTGTTCGTCGAGGGCAAGGCGGTTGCCCTGCCGAATGCCTATGTCCAGGCCTCGGCGAAATTACGGGAGCGCTTTGCCAGCGAGCGTCCGAAGCTCGCGACGCGGCAGGCTTCGCAACAGGTGCTCGACGGCATCGCGGGGACGATTCCCGGATTTGTCGGTGGCTCGGCGGACCTGACGCATTCGAACCTGACGCATGCCAAGGCGCAGACCCCGGTCAAGCGCGACGCGTTCGCCGGCGATTACATCCATTACGGCATCCGCGAGCATGGCATGGCAGCCGCGATGAACGGCCTCGCGCTGCACGGCGGCTTCATTCCCTATGGCGGCACCTTCCTCGCCTTCTCCGATTACAGCCGGCCGGCGATCCGCCTTGCGGCCTTGATGCGGATCCGCGTCATTCATGTGATGACCCATGACTCCATCGGCCTGGGTGAGGACGGCCCCACGCACCAACCGGTCGAGCATCTCGCAGCGCTCCGTGTCATTCCGAACTTGCTTGTGTTCCGTCCGGCCGACGCGGTTGAGACGCTGGAAGCATGGGACTGCGCACTCGAAGCCGAAAATCGTCCCTCCGTGCTGTGCCTGTCCCGTCAGGCGCTGCCGACCTTCCGCAGCGATGTCCGCGGTAGAAACCGCGTCGCACGGGGCGCCTATCTCATCGTTTCGCCGGACGGCGGCCGCGACGTGACGCTCATCGCAACGGGCTCGGAAGTGTCTATTGCGCTGGAAGCCGCCCGCCTGCTCGCCACCGAGCACGTCCGCGCGGCCGTGGTCTCCGCGCCCTGCTTCGCGTTGTTCGAGGAGCAGCCGGAGGACTACCGCGCTGCCGTGCTCGGCACTGCGCCACGGATCGGCATCGAGGCGGCAGTCGCCGGCGATTGGCATCGCTGGATCGGCACTGAGGGCGAATTCGTCGGCATGCGCGGCTTCGGTGCCTCGGCGCCTGCACCCGTGCTCTACCGCGAATTCGGCATCACGCCCCAAAGCACTGCGGAAGCCGCCCGGCGGGCGATTGCCCGCGCCGGCAAGCAATAACAGGAGGAATTGTCGTGGCCCGTATCACCCTTCGCCAACTGCTCGATCACGCCGCCGACCACGGCTACGCCGTGCCGGCGTTCAACATCAACAACATGGAGCAGGGCATTGCGATCATGCAGGCGGCGGACGAGGTCGATGCGCCCGTCATCATCCAGGCTTCACGCGGCGCGCGCAGCTATGCCGGCGACCTCATGCTCTCGCACATGATCGACGCGCTGGAGCGGACCTATCCGGACATCCCGCTCTGTATGCACCAGGACCATGGCAACGACGAAGCGACCTGCGCGTCCGCGATCGCCCATGGTTTCACCTCGGTGATGATGGACGGCTCGCTCAAGGCCGACGCCAAGACCGCGGCCGATTACGACTACAACGTTGCGATCACCCGCCGCGTTGTCGATCTCGCGCATTGGGTCGGTGCCTCCGTCGAAGGCGAGCTCGGTGTGCTCGGCTCGCTCGAGCATGGCGGCGGCGAGCAGGAGGATGGTCACGGCGTCGAGGGAAAGGTCAGTCACGACCAGTTGCTGACTGATCCCGACCAGGCGGTCGACTTCGTCAGCGCCACCAAGGTCGATGCGCTCGCGATCGCGATGGGCTCGTCGCATGGTGCCTACAAGTTCAGCCGGAAGCCGGATGGCGACATTCTGGCGATGCGGGTGGTCGAGGAGATTCATCGCCGGCTGCCGAACACGCATCTCGTGATGCATGGCTCCTCGTCGGTGCCGCAGCCGCTCCAGGACATGTTCAACCAGTTCGGCGGCGAGATGCCGCAGACCTGGGGCGTGCCGGTCGAGGAGATCGTCCGCGGCATCAAGAGCGGCGTGCGCAAGGTCAATATCGACACCGATTGTCGCCTCGCGATGACCGCGGTGTTCCGCAAGGTTGCCGCGCAAACGCGCTCGGAGTTCGATCCGCGCAAATTCCTCAAGCCCGCGATGGATGCGATGCGCGAGCTCTGCCGCGAGCGCTTCGAGCAGTTCGGCACCGCAGGCCACGCAAGCCAGATCAAGGTCGTTCCCTTGAGCGAGATGGCACGGCGTTACCGCGCCGGCGAACTCGATCCGCGCGTCGACGCCCGCGAGCCCGTCGCGGCCTAATCATTCAGAGAGAGAAGAGCAGGAGAGAGCCATGAATGCACACGCAGGAACCGTCCGCGGCAAGGAAAGATATCGTTCGGGCGTGATGGAATACAAGCGCATGGGCTATTGGGAGCCCGACTATGTGCCAAAGGACACCGACGTCATCGCGCTGTTCCGTGTCACGCCGCAGGAGGGCGTCGACCCGATCGAGGCGTCGGCCGCAGTTGCCGGTGAATCCTCGACGGCGACCTGGACGGTGGTGTGGACCGATCGGCTGACCGCCGCCGAGAAGTATCGCGCGAAATGCTACCGCGTCGATCCGGTGCCGGGCACGCCAGGCTCGTATTTCGCCTACATCGCCTATGACCTCGACCTGTTCGAGCCGGGCTCGATCGCCAACCTGTCGGCCTCGATCATCGGTAACGTGTTCGGCTTCAAGCCGTTGAAGGCGTTGCGGCTGGAGGACATGCGTTTCCCGGTCGCTTATGTGAAGACGTTCCAGGGACCGGCGACGGGTATCGTGGTCGAGCGCGAGCGGCTCGACAAGTTCGGCCGGCCGCTGCTGGGCGCAACCGTGAAGCCGAAGCTCGGGCTTTCGGGCCGCAATTACGGCCGCGTCGTCTACGAAGCGCTCAAAGGCGGGCTCGACTTCACCAAGGACGACGAGAACATCAACTCGCAGCCCTTCATGCACTGGCGCGACCGCTTCCTCTATTGCATGGAGGCGGTGAACCGCGCACAGGCGGCCTCCGGTGAGGCGAAGGGCACCTACCTGAACATCACCGCGGGGACGATGGAGGACATGTACGAGCGCGCCGAGTTCGCGAAGGAGCTCGGGTCGTGCATCGTCATGATCGACCTCGTGATCGGCTACACCGCGATCCAGTCCATGGCGAAATGGGCGCGGCGCAATGACATGATCCTGCATCTGCACCGCGCCGGTCACTCGACCTATACGCGGCAGAAGAGCCACGGCGTGTCGTTCCGCGTCATCGCCAAGTGGATGCGGCTCGCCGGCGTCGACCACATCCATGCCGGCACGGTGGTCGGCAAGCTCGAAGGCGATCCCAACACCACGCGCGGCTATTACGATGTCTGCCGCGAAGACTTCAACCCGACCAGGCTCGAACATGGCCTGTTCTTCGACCAGTCCTGGGCGAGCCTGAACAAGATGATGCCGGTCGCTTCCGGCGGCATCCATGCCGGGCAGATGCACCAGCTGCTCGACCTGCTCGGCGAGGACGTCGTGCTGCAATTCGGCGGCGGCACCATCGGCCATCCCATGGGCATCGCGGCCGGCGCGATCGCCAACCGCGTGGCGCTGGAAGCGATGATCCTCGCCCGCAACGAGGGCCGTGACTACGTCCATGAAGGTCCGGAGATCCTGGCCAGGGCGGCCGAGACCTGCACGCCGCTGAAAGCTGCGCTCGAGGTCTGGAAGGACGTCACCTTCAACTATGAATCCACCGACACGCCGGACTTCGTGCCGACCGCGCTCGAAACCGTTTGAGGAGATTTGACATGAAGCTGACCCAAGGCTGTTTCTCGTTCCTGCCCGATCTGACCGACGATCAGATCACCAAGCAGGTGCAGTATTGTCTCACCAAAGGTTGGGCGGTGAACATCGAGTTCACCGACGATCCGCATCCTCGCAACACCTATTGGGAGATGTGGGGCCTGCCGATGTTCGATCTCCAGGACGCCGCCGGCGTGATGATGGAGCTCGCCGAATGCCGCAGAGTGTATGGCGACCGCTACATCCGCCTCAGCGGCTTCGACTCCAGCCATGGTTGGGAATCGGTGCGGATCTCGTTCATCGTCAACCGGCCGCCGCAGGAGGCCGAGTTCGATCTGGTGCGGCAGGAGGTGGGGGGACGTGCGATCCGCTACACCACCGTGCGCCGGCAGCCCGCGCACGCGCCAACCTAAGTCATCCTCCTCCGCGCGGAGCACTCCCTGCTCCGTTTCCTTGGCGGACCACTGCTTCGCCGCTCCCCCGCGGCGAAGCTCTTTTCTTCGAGGTGCCGATGCTGGATGTTCCCCACGCAATGACCACCGAGCCCGGCGAGACCAATTTCGATCTCCGCAAGGAGGCCGAAGCGGCCGGCATCACCGACACGCTGCAACAGCTCGAGCGGGAGCTGATCGGATTGAAGCCGGTGAAGAACCGCGTGCGCCAGATCGCGTCGCTCTTGTTGATCGAACGCATCCGGCAGCGTGCGGGATTGGCGTCGTCGCCGCCGACGCTGCACATGTCGTTTACCGGCAATCCCGGCACCGGCAAGACGACCGTCGCGCTGCGCATGGCAAAGATCCTGCACGGCCTCGGCTTCGTGCGGCGCGGGCAGGTGATCTCGGTGACGCGCGACGATCTCGTCGGCCAGTATATCGGCCACACCGCGCCGAAGACCAAAGAGATCCTGAAGAAGGCGATGGGCGGCGTGTTGTTCATCGACGAGGCCTATTATCTGCACCGGCCGGATAACGAGCGCGACTACGGCCAGGAGGCGATCGAAATTCTGCTCCAGGTGATGGAGAACCAGCGCGAGGACCTCGTCGTCATCCTTGCCGGCTATGGCGAGCGGATGACGAACTTCTTCGCCTCCAATCCCGGGTTCCGCTCGCGGATCGCGCACCACATCGAATTCCCGGACTATGCGGAAGCCGAGCTGCTCGTCATCGCCGAGCTTATGCTGACGGAGCGGGGCTATCGCTTCTCGGCGGCGGCGCGCGAGGCCTTCGAGAAGTACGTCGCGCTGCGCCGGACCCAGCCGTTCTTCTCAAATGCGCGCTCGATCCGCAACGCCGTCGACCGCATCCGCCTGCGGCAGGCCGATCGCCTAGTGTCCGATCTCGACCGCACGCTCGATATCGCCGACCTCGAAACGATCGATCCCATCGACGTCCTGGCGAGCCGCGTTTTCAGCGGCGGTGCAGACACGCAGAGGAGTGCGAAACCATGACGAGAGAAATCCTCATCGCGCCTTCGATCCTGGCTGCAGATTTTGCGCGCCTCGGCGAGGAGATCGCGGCGATCGACGCGGCGGGTGCCGACTGGATTCATTGCGACGTCATGGACGGGCATTTCGTCCCGAACATCAGCTATGGCGCCGACGTCATCAAGGCGATCCGGCCGCTGACGAAGAAAATGTTCGACGTGCATCTCATGATCGCGCCCGCCGATCCTTATCTCGAAGCATTCGCGAAGGCCGGAGCGGATGTCATCACGGTGCATGCCGAAGCCGGTGTCCATCTCGACCGCTCGCTTCAGGCCATCCGCGCGCTCGGCAAGAAAGCCGGTGTCAGCCTGTGTCCCGCTACTTCCGAAAGCGCGATCGAATATGTGCTCGATCGTCTCGACCTCGTACTGGTGATGACGGTCAATCCGGGCTTTGGCGGCCAGTCCTTTCTCGAGTCCCAGCTCGAGAAGATCAGGCGCATTCGAAGCATGATCGGCGACCGGCCGATCCGGCTCGAGGTGGACGGCGGCATCACGCGCGACAACGCCGCTGCCGTGGCCGCTGCAGGTGCCGATACGCTTGTGGCGGGTTCCGCCGTGTTTCGCGGCAAGAGCAGCGCGGACTATGCCGCGAACATCGCGGCCATTCGCGTCGCGGCGGAGGCCGGCAGAGTTCCAAAGTTGCAAGACATTTCCGGGAGGCCGGCGCGTCTCGGCGAGACCGCGCTCATCCGGTAGAGCGCTATCTCGACCTCGTCGGCGTGACCGTGGAGCGGCGCCTCTACGCCTAGCCATTGGCCTGCGACAGGTTCCGAGCGCTGAGTTCGCGCTGATTGGAACTTTTGCCTGAATACGCATTTCCTAGAACCAACCGGGGTCTGGCGCGCGGGCGGGCACAGCAAATCTTTTGCATAACCGCCATCGGCCTGACGCAAATAAGGGCAATAAGCTCTGTGAATGCGAGGGAGGGTCTCATGGAGAACGTACGTCGCTACCGCGCGCTGGCGTCCCTCTGTCGTCAGCAGGCCGCCTACCGGCCGCTCCAGAACTGGGAACTGCTCGGTCAGGCCGAACATTTCGAACATCTCGCCGAAGTCGAACTCAAGGCGCATTTCGACGCGTGCAATGCGCAACACGACGAGGACGCCGTCGAGGCCCCGGGGTGGGAGAGGCCTGCCGCGGCGTGACGGCGCACGCGTACCGCTTCCGCTGAAGCGACATTTGCACCGGGGCGTCGTCGTCCGTCGCATCGGGTACCGCGTCGGCTCGAAGCATTTCGTCCGACCTCCGATCGTGTCTTCTTTGCCAAGATTTAATTGCGTGGACGGGACGCTGTAAGGTGGCGTCCGCCATGTTGGGTGCAAGGCGACTTACCCAACATGGACATATCGACATGAACGACCGCGTCAATTCCGACACCACCACGTCCCGCAATATCCTGAGGCCGCGCCGGCTCGCGCTGCTCGGCACCGCGGCCGCACTTGGCGTGGCCCTGCTGGCGACTGCTCCCGGCTCTTCGCCGTTCAGCGCGACCTCCTTCATTGCGCCCGCCCAGGCCGCGGAGACCGCCGCGACACTGCCGGGCTTCGGCGATCTCGTCAGCAAGGTCAAACCCGCCGTCATCTCGGTGCGGGTCAGGATTGACCAGGACAACGACAACAGCGCGATGCTGCAACAGAACCGGATGGATTCGGACGCAGACGCGCCGTTCGACCAGTTCTCACGACAATTCGGCTTCCGTGGTCCGGGTGGCATGAACGGCATGCCGCGCCAGCGCCACCAGATGATCACGGGTGAGGGCTCCGGCTTCTTCATCTCCGCCGACGGCTATGCCGTGACCAACAACCATGTCGTCGACCACGCCGCGTCGGTGCAGGTGACGATGGACGACGGCGCGATCTATACCGCAAAGGTGGTCGGGACCGATCCGAAGACCGATCTTGCGCTGATCAAGGTCGAGGGCAGGAAGGATTTTCCGTTCGTCAAATTCTCGGACCAGAAGCCGCGCATCGGCGACTGGGTGGTCGCCGTCGGCAATCCCTTCGGGCTCGGCGGCACCGTGACCGCCGGCATCGTCTCGGCCAGCGGCCGCGACATCGGCAACGGTCCCTATGACGATTTCATCCAGATCGACGCGCCGATCAACAAGGGCAATTCCGGCGGTCCGGCCTTCGACATGAGCGGCAATGTGATCGGCGTGAACACCGCGATCTTCTCGCCCTCCGGCGGCTCGGTCGGCATCGGCTTCGACATTCCGGCCTCGACGGCAAAGCTCGTCGTCGCACAGTTGAAGGACAAGGGCGCGGTCACACGCGGCTGGCTCGGCGTGCAGGTGCAGCCGGTGACATCGGATATCGCCGACAGCCTCGGCCTCAAGGAGGCGCGCGGCGCGATCGTGGACAATCCGCAGGACGGCAGCCCGGCGGCGAAGGCGGGCATCGAGGCGGGCGACGTCATCACCGCCGTCAACGGCACCGCGATCAAGGACTCCCGCGATCTCGCCCGCACCATCGCTACCCTGGCGCCGGGCACATCCGTGAAGCTCGATGTCGTCCATAAGGGCGACAGCAAGACGGTGACGCTGGCGCTCGGCGAGTTGCCGAACGAGCGGCAGGCTAACGCGGACGAGGGCAAGGCGCAGCCGGATGCCGGCACGCCGCGTCTCGGGCTCAGCCTGGCTCCGGCCGGCGACGTCCAGGGCGCCGGCCAGAAGGGGGTCGTCGTCACTGAAGTTGATCCGCAGGGGCCGGCCGCGCAGCGCGGCATCCAGACCGGCGACGTCATCCTCAATGTCGGCGGCAAGGCCGTCGCCAACATCGGCGATGTCCGTTCGGAGCTGGCGCAGGCGAAATCGTCCGGCAAGCGCAGCGTACTGCTGCAGGTCAGAAGCGCGCAGGCGACCCGGTTCGTCGCGGTGCCGCTCGCATAAGTCGAACGTCGATCGGTGCAAATCCAAAAAGGCGGCCCCCGGGCCGCCTTTCCTGTTCGCCTTCAGGATTCACGGAGGCCGCCGATAACATTCTCGTTAACGGCAGAGAGGATGACCCGGTTCGTCCGAAAAAGCCGTGTTCGCTCATCACAGTTCCGGGTCTCGTATGTACTCGGCGGCAACGAAGCCGCCGGGATGATTGCAAGCGTGGAACTTCGAACTTGCCGCCACTCAGCGGCTGGCCGGTAGTTCGCATTGATCGGTGCCGACATGGATCGATTGAAGCTCTCGCTGATAGGTGCGCTGCTTGTGGCGCCGTTCGTGCTGTGGGGTGGAAATGCTGTCGGGCGTGACGACGGCCGCTACGCGGACTCACCCCTCAAGCCGTGGTTCGACAGCCTGCGCAGCCATCTCGGTCCGTGCTGCTCGGATGCGGATGGATTTGCC
This sequence comes from Bradyrhizobium nivariense, assembly GCF_029846715.1. Classification (GTDB taxonomy): domain Bacteria; phylum Pseudomonadota; class Alphaproteobacteria; order Rhizobiales; family Xanthobacteraceae; genus Bradyrhizobium. Next base: position 163,353 of record NZ_JARVWW010000008.1, on the reverse strand, counting down.
GTCGCTGATCCCGACTGGGACTCGCACAACGGACATTATCGCGTGCGCCTCGACGGCGAGTGGGTCGAGGTGCCGGACGAAGCCGTGATCACTGAGCCGAATCGAGCCGGCCGCACCATGGTATGGCCGGTGAAGACCGCGTTCGGGATTTCGATCCGCTGCTTCATGCCGGGCAGCATGATCTGACTGAAGTCAGCGCGACCGTTGGGAGGATTTGCGCTTCGACGTCTTCCTGGACGTTTTCTTCGAACTTTTCCTGGACGTTTTCTTGGAAGTTTTCTTGGACGTTTTCTTGGATGTCTTCTTGGCAGTCTTCCGCTTCGAGACCTTCTTTGGGACCTTCTTGCCCTTCTTGCGCGCCTTCGACAGACCGATCGCGATCGCCTGCTTGCGGCTCTTCACGCGTCCGCCTCGACCGCCGCGTCCGCTTTTCGCGGTACCCTTCTTGTAGCGTTTCATCTCGGTTTCGACATCGCTGCCGGAGCTGCGCGAGTAGCGGCGCTTCGTTGCCTTGCGTGCCATGCATGTTCTCCCTTGGCCGGGGAGAACCATCCAAAACAGGCATGGTTCCGAAAGCGGGCCCGCAACGTTCCAGATGCGCGACGCAGCCTAGAAGGAATTCGCCAGCTCGATCTCCGCTTCCAGCACCTGGATGCGCCGTGCTGCCTCGCTGGAGGACAGATCCCGCGCATATTGCGCGGGTTGATACGCCTCTTCGCTCAACCGTTTCAGCCTGAGGCCCTGTGTCCGGGTCATCTGCTCGGTGAGGAAAACCCTGGCGTCGTATTTACCCTGAACCTGCATGTCGCTGCTCCGTCCTGAAATCCTGACTTGACTATATGTTCTTATTTTGTTCTAACAAGCCATGGACAACAGAATTAACGAAATTCGACGTAAAATCAGCGCCTTGAGGCTGGAAATGGCCGATGTCGAGGCGTCCGTGCGCGAGTTCGTCGACCGCGATCGCGACTGCACAGAGAAGGCCCTTGCGCAGATGGATCTGCGCCGGAAAATCAATCTGCTGATCGGCGAATGGAAGGCTGCAGGGGGCGGCGATGTCCTGCCGAATGTCCGCGATAGGGTGCGCCTTCGTTCCGGGAAGAAAGTCGGCAATTCCGTGCGCGCCTTCGCGCGGCACTGAGAGCTTGGGAGCGTGCCGTGGAAGAAGACCCGGCGACGTACCGGATCTTGAGACTGCGCGGCGAGATTCTCGAACTGGGCTCTGCCATCCGGCAGCTGCAACGCGAGGGACTCGACGACGCCGCGGCCCAACTCCTGATCGCGCGCAAGCGTGCACAGCTGGATCATCTGGTGAAATCGGATGCCGCAGGCGGTCATCCCAACATCACCGGCGACCGTCGCAGTTGAAGCGTGCGCGCGCGCAAGGCGACATACGGGCTGGTCGATGCCGGATGTTTACGAAGCGGCCTGAGAAAGAGTTCGGTCGAACCCCAAAGCAAAAGGCCCCGCGGTGGCGGGGCCCTCCATGAATTTCGGCGAACAGCTACTTGGTGTTGCTCATGCCGCCCTTGTTGTTCGTCATGGCTCCGCCCTGGTCGGAGCCGGGGCCGGAGCCGCCTTGACCGGAGGGATCGGCGCCCTTGGATTTCGTGTTGGCGCCTGTCGTCTGCGAGGACGAGGTCGAGGATTCATGTTTCGCCTTGTGCGACTTGGCCTCCGCGGCGAACGGTGCGGCAGCGAGGCCGGTTGCCAACATCACGGCGAGAGCGAGCTTGGTCGTCTTCATGCGCGGGAACTCCCTGGGTTAAATTGACGCAGGCAGCCAACCGCCGTTCGACGCAGGAGTTCCGAACAAAAAAGCTCTCGTGCGTCACGCATCCTTCAAGATTGCTTGTCTTCTGCGAGAATGAATACGACGCCGGTGAGTGTCGCGCCGATCGCGAACGTCGTCATCAATTTGAGGGCGAAAACGACAACGGCCTGACTTCCGCCGGCACTCAGCAGGTTGGCGACGGCTGGATTGGTCAGAACGAGCACGAGGCTGAAAGCGAGGCCGAGGGCTGCGCCCATCATCGCGTGCGTCATCAGCTTGACGAGGCCGGTGGGAGAGATCAGGTCCGACGACTTTTTCGCGCGCATGGAACTCTATCCCGATCTGGCATGCAACGCGTGGGACACCCGCCGGTTCCATCCAGATGAAGGAATTGTCATTGCCCGCTTCATCCGATGTTCATGCCGGGCCTGCGAGGATGAACGCTGCAACATGGGAACATTCGATATGGGTAAGGTGGTCTTTCTTTACCGCTCGCTGGCCTATCGCAACGCCGCCGCGGACATCCTGAGCAAAGCGCGCAAGCTGCCGCGCGGCGCGGAGCGAAGCGCGGCGCGCCGCTATGCCAAGGCGCTACGCGATCTCGCCCAAACGGAAGCCTGGCTCGAAGGGCGCGTCGCGCGCGAACCGCGGACGACGCAACGCATGAAGGGTGCGGCGTCCGGTTAACCGGATGCCCGCTGCAATTCGGCAGAGCTGACGGCTTCGAATTTGCCGGGTGCGGCTGTCGCGGCAGTCTTGCGGATCAACGGCACCTCCAGGCGGCACAACAGGCCCTCGGCACGCCAATCGAAATGCGCCCGTCCACCGAGCTGGGACTCGACGCTCGCAAGCAAGCTCCGCGTACCGAAGCCGCGGGATTTCGGGGGCCCGACAAGCGGGCCGCCGGACTCCTCCCAGGTTAACGTGAGCAGCTCGTCCTCGACCTGCCAGCCGATCGCGAGCCGTCCCGACCGCGTCGAGAGCGCGCCATACTTCGCCGAGTTGGTGAAAAGCTCATGCAGCGCCAGCGCCAGCGTCTGGGCGGTCGCCGGCAGCAACTGAACTTCGGTCCCTGCCAATTTGATCTGGCCGCCGAGGGAATAGGGCGCAAGCTCCTCGTCGATCAGCTTCGAGAGTTCGGCGCCCTGCCAGCTCGACAGCGACAGGATCGTATGCACGCGCGCCAGTGCATTGATGCGCCCCTCGACAGCGTTGACATAGGCCTTGACCTCGTCGGCCCGGGTGAGGCGTACGATCGACTGCGCCAGCGCCAGCGCATTCTTGGCGCGATGATCGACCTCCCGCGCCAGGAGATTCTGCCGCTCCTCGGCGCGCTTGCGTTCGGTGATGTCCACCGTCACGCCGCTGACGCGCACAACCCGACCGCTATCGTCGGCCGTGGCGGCGGCTGTGCCGACACACCAGCGCACATCGCCGTCAGGCCGCACGATGCGGAACTCCGTTTCATAGGCGCGCGTGCCCTTGTTGAATTCGCCGATCGCCTTGCGCAACTGATCGACGTCATCGGGATGCAACAGCGCCTGAACGTTGGCCGGGTTCACCTCGAAGCTCTCCGGGCCAACGCCAAAGATGCGATATTGCCCCTCGTCCCACATCCAGTCGCCGGTGATCCAGTCCCAATCCCAGGAGCCCATCTTGCCGGCGGCGATCGCCATGCTGCGCCGCTCTTCGCTCTCGCGCAGCTTTGCGGTGGAATTCTCCAGCTCGGCGGTACGTGCACGCACGCGGTCCTCGAGATCCTGGTTCAGCCGTTCGAGCTCGCGCGTCTTGCGGTAGAGTTCGGCAAACACCTTGACCTTGGCGCGCAGCACCTCCGGCACGACCGGGACCGGGACGTAGTCGACCGCGCCCATCTCGTAACCGCGCAGGCGGTCGATGTCGCTGACTTGAATGGCCGAGATGAAGATCATCGCGGTCTTCTGGAAGCGCGGGTGCTCGCGGATCATCGCGGCGAGCTCGAAGCCGTCGAGCTCGGGCATGCAGACGTCGACCAGAATCACCGCGATCTCGGTCTTGAGCAGCACCTCCAGAGCCTCGCGACCGGACGAGGCGATCACGAGGTTCTCGCCCAGATCCTTCAGGATCACCTCATAGGCGAGCAGCTTGGCCGGCTGGTCGTCGACGAGGAGGATGTTGACCTTTTCGTGGTCCATACCGGCATCCAACTCAGCGGTGCAGCCACATGCGGATTGCAAGCAGCAATTGATCGGTGTTGACGGGTTTGGCGAGGTAGTCGGACGCGCCGGCCTCGAGGCATTTCTCGCGGTCGCCCTTCATGGCCTTAGCCGTCAACGCGATGATCGGAAGACGGGCGAAGACCGGGTTTTCACGGATGACGCCGATCGTCTGATAGCCATCCATCTGCGGCATCATGATGTCCATCAGCACGATGGCGATCTCCGGATTGGATTCGACCAGCGTCACCGCCTCCCTGCCGGTGGTCGCCGTCAGCACCTTCATGCCGCGCCGCTCCAGCACGCTCGACAGCGCGAAAATATTGCGGGCGTCGTCGTCAACGAGCAGCGCAGTCTTGCCGATCAGGTCCTCGTCGGAACTGTTCAGTTTCTCGAGCATGCGCTGCTTCTCGACCGGCAATTCCGTGATCACGCGGTGCAGGAACAGCGCGGTCTCGTCGAGCAGGCGCTCCGGCGATTCCACACCCTTGACCACGATGCTGCGCGCCATGGTGTGGAGTTCCGCATCTTCCTCGGCCGACAGCTCGCGGCCGGTGAAGACGACGACCGGGACGTTCGACAGCGCCTCGTCGTTGCGGATCTGGTCCAGCACCTCGAAGCCGCTCATGTCGGGCAGCCGCAGGTCGAGCACGACGCAATCACAGGGGACCTCACGCAGCATCGAAAGCGCGTCGGCACCGGTGCCGGTCGTCACGATCTCGATATCGTCGTGATGCAGGAGCTCACGGATCGAGAGCTGCTCGGCCTCGTTGTCCTCGACGATCAGCAGCCGCTTGCGCCGCGGCCGCGCATATTCCTTGATCTGCGTCAGCGCGGCCGAGACGCCCTCGGTCGTCGTCGGCTTGTTGACGAAGGAGAAGGCGCCGCGCGCCAGCGCATGTTGGCGATCCTCGTCGAGCGTGATGATCTGCACGGGGATGTGGCGGGTCAGCGGATTGTGCTTGAGCTGGCTCAGCACGGTCCAGCCGAGCATATCAGGCAGGAACACGTCGAGCGAGACGGCCCTTGGCTGGTATTGCTTTGCAAGCTCCAGCGCCTCCGCGCCGCGTGCGGCGACCAGCACCTTGAATCCCTTGTCGCGCGCGAGGTCGACCAGCACGCGCGCGTAATGTGGGTCGTCCTCGACGATCAGGAGGATGCTGTCGCCGGGTTCGAGGTTGAGCCGGTCGTCGGGAAGCTGCTCGATGACGCGCTGCTGTTCGGGCGCGGCGGGCTGCAGCGCCGGCGGCTGGCTGTGTTGCTGGGGCGCAGCGCGGGGCGCGAGCGTTGGGCCGGAATATTTTAGCGGCAGGTAAAGCGTGAAGCACGACCCCTTGCCCGGCAAGCTGCGCAGGTGGATTTCGCCGCCGAGCAGGCTTGCCAGCTCACGGCTGATCGCAAGGCCGAGGCCGGTGCCGCCGTATTTGCGGCTGGTGCCGGCATCCGCTTGCTGAAACGCCTCGAAGATCAGCTTCTGCTTCTCCAGGGGAATGCCGATGCCGGTGTCGGACACTTCGAATGCGATCACGGCCGGCGCCGAGTTCAGCACGGGATGATCCGTTCCCCAGCCGCCGATCGCGGCGGCAACCTTCAGGCGCACTTCGCCTTCGGCGGTGAACTTGAAGGCGTTGGAGAGCAGGTTCTTCAAAACCTGCTGCAGGCGCTTGGAGTCGGTGACGAGGCTGCGCGCGAGATTCGGATCGACGTCGATCTTGAACGAAAGGTTGCGGTTTTCCGCCTCGTGACGGAACGGCCGCCCGACGGTCTCGAGCAGGTTCGCAGTCAGGATTTCCTCGGCGTCGACCGTCACGGTGCCGGACTCGATCTTGGAGAGATCGAGAATGTCGCTGATGAGATTGAGCAGGTCGGTGCCGGCGCCGTGGATGGTGCGGGCGAATTCGACTTGCTTGCCGGTGAGGTTGCCGTCCGGATTGTCGGTGAGCTGCTGGCCGAGGATCAGGATCGAGTTCAGCGGCGTGCGCAGCTCGTGGCTCATATTGGCGAGGAATTCGGACTTGTACTTCGAGGTGAGCGCAAGCTCGGTCGCCTTTTCCTCCAGTGCGCGGCGGGCCTGCTCGATCTCCTGGTTCTTGCGCTCGACTTCGACATTGCGCTCGGCGAGCTGCTGCGCCTTCTGTTCGAGCTGGTCGTTGGTCTGCTGCAATTCGCGCTGCTGGGTCTGGAGCTCGCCGGCGAGCTGTTGCGATTGCTTGAGCAGGCCTTCGGTCTGCATCGTCGCCTCGATCGAGTTGAGCACGATGCCGATGGAGTCGGTGAGCTGCTCCAGGAAGGTCATCTGCGAGGTCGTGAACGAGGTGAGCGAGCCGAGCTCGATCACCGCCTTGACCTGACCCTCGAACAGGACAGGCAGCACCACGAGGTTCTTCGGTGCGACGCGGAGCAGCGCCGAATTGATCGGTACCACGTCGGCGGGAATGTCCGCGACCACGCGCGGGCGCCGGTCGAGCGCACATTGGCCGATCAAGCCGTCGCCGATCGGAAGTACGCGTTGATAGGGGTAGAGGCCGTCGCCGGCATAGGAAGCGAGCAGCAGAAGCTGCGGACTATCCTCGTTTTCGACCTGATAGATCACGCCGGTATGGGCGTTCACCAGCGGCGACAATTCGGTGAGCAGCAGCCGGCCGACGGTGGTGAGGTCGCGCTGGCCCTGGAGCATGTTGGTGAATTTAGCAAGATTGGTCTTCAGCCAGTCCTGCTCGGTGTTCACGTCCGTCGTCAGACGGAGGTTCGTGATCATCGTGTTGATGTTGTCTTTCAGCTCCGCGACCTCGCCGCGGGCATCGACCTGGATCGACCGTGTGAGGTCGCCCTTGGTCACGGCGGTCGCGACTTCTGCGATCGCGCGCACCTGCGAGGTGAGGTTGGCCGCCAACAGGTTGACGTTGCCGGTGAGGTCCTTCCAGGTGCCGGCGGCGCCGGGGACGTCGGCCTGGCCGCCCAGCCGTCCTTCGACGCCGACCTCGCGCGCCACCGACGTCACCTGGTCGGCGAAGGTCGCGAGCGTCTCGGTCATGTTGTTGATGGTGTCGGCGAGCGCCGCGACCTCGCCCTTCGATTTCACCGTCAGGTTCTGCTTGAGGTCGCCGTTGGCGACCGCGGTCACCACTTTGACGATGCCGCGGACCTGCTCGGTCAGGTTCGCCGCCATGAAGTTGACGGTGTCGGTGAGATCCTTCCAGGTGCCGGCAACGCCTGGCACCTGGGCTTGACCGCCGAGCTCGCCTTCGGTGCCGACCTCGCGCGCCACGCGCGTCACTTCGCCGGCAAACGCGTTCAGCTGGTCCACCATGGTGTTGATGGTGTTTTTCAGCTCGAGGATTTCGCCCTTCACGTCCACGGTGATCTTGCGCGAGAGGTCGCCGCGCGCCACGGCGGTGGTGACTTCGGCGATGTTGCGGACCTGCGTCGTCAGGTTCGCGGCCAGGAGGTTGACGTTGTCGGTGAGGTCCTTCCAGGTGCCGCCGACGCCGGGGACCACGGCCTGGCCGCCGAGCCGGCCTTCGGTGCCGACCTCGCGCGCGACGCGCGTCACTTCGGCCGCGAAGGAGCGGAGCTGCTCGACCATGGTGTTCAAGGTGTCCTTGAGCAGCAAAATCTCGCCGCGCACGTCCACCGTGATCTTCTTCGAGAGGTCGCCGCCGGCGATCGCGGTCGCGACCTCGGCGATGTTGCGGACCTGGGCGGTGAGGTTTGAGGCCATGAAGTTGACGTTGTCGGTGAGGTCCTTCCAGGTACCGGCAACGCCGGGCACCTCGGCCTGGCCGCCGAGCTTGCCTTCGGTGCCGACCTCGCGCGCCACGCGCGTCACTTCGCCGGCAAAGCCGTTGAGCTGGTCCACCATGGTGTTGATGGTGTTTTTCAGCTCGAGGATTTCTCCCTTCACGTCCACGGTGATCTTGCGGGACAAGTCGCCGCGTGCCACGGCGGTCGTCACCTCGGCGATGTTGCGGACCTGGGCGGTGAGGTTGCCCGCCATCGAGTTGACGCTGTCAGTGAGGTCCTTCCAGGTGCCGGCGACGCCGGGCACGTTGGCCTGGCCGCCGAGACGGCCTTCGGTGCCGACCTCGCGCGCCACGCGTGTCACCTCGCCCGCGAAGCGGTTGAGCTGGTCGACCATCGTGTTGAGGGTGTCCTTGAGCTGAAGGATCTCGCCGCGCACGTCCACCGTGATCTTGCGCGACAAGTCGCCGCCGGCGATCGCGGTCGCGACCTCGGCGATGTTGCGGACCTGGGCGGTGAGGTTGCCCGCCATCGAGTTGACGTTGTCGGTGAGGTCCTTCCAGGTGCCGGCGACGCCCGGCACCTGCGCCTGACCGCCGAGCTTGCCTTCGGTGCCGACCTCGCGCGCGACGCGCGTGACTTCGCCGGCGAAGGCGTTGAGCTGGTCGACCATGGTGTTGAGCGTCTCCTTCAGCTGAAGGATTTCGCCCGACACGTTCACCGTGATCTTCTTGGACAAATCGCCCTTGGCGACCGCGGTCGCGACTTCGGCGATGTTACGGACCTGGCCGGTCAGGTTCGAGGCCATCGAGTTGACCGAGTCCGTCAAATCCTTCCATGTGCCGGCGACGCCGCGAACCTGGGCCTGACCGCCGAGCTTGCCTTCGGTGCCGACCTCGCGGGCGACGCGCGTGACTTCGCCGGCGAAGGCGTTGAGCTGGTCCACCATGGTGTTGATGGTGTCCTTCAGCTCCAGAATCTCGCCGCGCACGTCCACGGTGATCTTCTTGGACAGGTCGCCGCCGGCGACCGCCGTCGTCACCTCGGCGATGTTGCGAACCTGCGCTGTCAGGTTCGACGCCATCGAGTTGACGCTTTCCGTCAAGTCCTTCCAGGTGCCGGCGACGCCGAGCACGTTGGCCTGGCCGCCGAGCCGTCCCTCGGTGCCGACCTCGCGGGCGACGCGCGTGACTTCGCCGGCAAAGGCGTTGAGCTGGTCGACCATGGTGTTCAGCGTTTCCTTCAGCTGAAGGATCTCGCCCGACACGTTCACCGTGATCTTCTTCGACAAATCGCCGCCCGCGATCGCGGTGGCGACGTCGGCGATGTTGCGGACCTGCGCGGTCAGGTTCGACGCCATGAAGTTGACGTTGTCGGTGAGGTCTTTCCAGGTACCGGCGACACCGGGCACCTGGGCCTGGCCGCCGAGCTTGCCTTCGGTGCCGACCTCGCGGGCGACGCGCGTCACTTCGGAGGCGAACGAGTTGAGCTGGTCCACCATGGTGTTGATGGTGTCTTTCAGCTCCAGGATTTCGCCGCGCACGTCCACGGTGATCTTGCGGGACAGATCGCCGCGCGCCACGGCGGTGGTCACGTTGGCGATGTTGCGGACCTGTGCGGTGAGGTTGCCGCACATCGCGTTGACGCTGTCGGTGAGGTCCTTCCAGGTGCCGGCGACGCCCGGCACGATCGCCTGGCCGCCGAGCTTGCCGTCGGTGCCGACCTCGCGCGCCACGCGCGTCACTTCAGAGGCAAAGGAGCGGAGCTGGTCCACCATCGTGTTGATGGCTTCCTTGAGCTGAAGGATCTCGCCGCGGACGTCGACGGTGATCTTCTTGGACAAGTCTCCGTTGGCGACCGCGATCGTCACCTCGGCGATGTTGCGAACCTGATTGGTCAGGTTGTTCGCCATCGAGTTGACGCTCTCGGTCAGGTCCTTCCAGACGCCGGTCACTTCCGGTACCTGGGCCTGTCCGCCGAGCTTGCCCTCGGTGCCGACCTCGCGCGCGACGCGCGTCACCTCGGAGGTGAACACGCCGAGCTGCTTGATCATGGTGTTGACGATGGTCGCCGACTGCAGGAATTCGCCGCGCAGGGGGCGGCCATCGACGTCGAGCTTGACGGTCTGGAGCAGGTCGCCTTGCGCCACGGCTGCGACCGCGCGCGTCACCTCGCGGGTCGGCCACAACAGATCGTCGATCAATGTGTTGACCGACCCTTCCATGTCGGCCCAGGAGCCGGAGGCGAGACCGAACTTCACGCGCTGCCGCGTCTTGCCCTCGCGGCCCACCACCTGGCCGACCAGCTCGAGCTGCTGCGCCATGCGCTGGTTTGCGGCGATGATTTCGTTAAGAGTGTCGGCGATCTTGCCGTCGATGCCGAGATAGTCGCCGCTCATGCGCACCGAGAAATCGCCGCTGCGCATGGCCTGGAGGGCGAGCAGCAATTCTGCCCGGGAATCCGGCTCCGACATGCCGTTGGTCTTTGGCTTTGGGCCGCGACGACCGGAGCGTGATGCAGTTCCGGGATCGACGTCGCTCATATTGATTCCCCCGCAGGCATCGGCCGAATCCCAGGCAAGACGCAATGATCAAAATAGAGCGTCAAGCCCAATTCGAAATCAAGCGCCAAGGTTGCGGCGCCAGGAAATGGAACCTGCTTTGTTCAGCCCGAGTGATACAATCGCGACCATTTGGAATGGTTCCGTCCGGTTCCAATATTTTTCCGGATGGAAGAGAAGATACGGACGGAAGATACGTTTCCATGTGCCGGTTTCAGGGACCTGGCTTCAGGGACTTGGCTTCAGGGACTTGGCTTCCGGACTCGGCCATCGGCTTCCAGAACGGAGCGACGGCCCTGCCGTTAGCCCGCAAATCCAGGGAGAGCGCATATGAAAGCAGCATTTGCCGTCATCGTGACCGTGATGTTGTTTGCCGGATCGGCGTTCGCGCAAGGCGGTGCGCCCAGCGGTCGCGGCGCCGCGACCGGCGATCCCGCCGCAAACTCCGCCACCCCACATGCGGATACGCCGACCACGGGTACGTCGACCCGGTCGAACCCCAGCGGTAGCGGCACCTCGAGCTCGGGCGGCAAGGATGACAATGGGGATGCAGACCGGGACATGATGCCGGAGAGCAACCGCACTGTTCGGCCGGAGAGCCAGCAACGTCACCCGAACGACAAGTAAAGGGGGGCCTACTTGTCCGCCATGGTGCGCTCGGCGTCCTTGACCTGCGAGCGCAACATCGGAAGCTGCTCACGCGCGAACGCTGCAAGCGCGGCATTGTCGGGCGCCTTGAGATAGCATTCGAGCAGGTCGATGACCGATTCATACTCGGGGATCTGCGCGGCATAGAAGCTTCTGACGTAAGTCGGCCCGTCCGAGGCCCAGGGCTGGACGAGGCTCGCACTCGCGGGGGTCGTCTTGGCGACGCGCGGTTCAGTGCCGATCGCTTCCTGAATCTGCTTCAGGGCCTTGTCGCGCTGGACCGCTTCTTCGGCACGCAGGGCGGCGAGGTTCTTGACCTCGGCATTGCCTTTCAGGTCGGTGCTCTCCAGCAGGACCTGCTGGAAGCGGCTGAACGTGTAGAGGTCGCTGATGATCTCGGTTGCGGTCGGCGCTCGGCCGCCCGGCCTGCGCTCGCCGGTGCTGTCGGCAAGCGCCGCAGTGCTGATGAAGGCCAGGGCTATCGCGACAAGAATCCGCATGCATATCCAATGGCGGATGGCAGGCGAAGTTCCGCAAGATGTTACGATCCGGTAAGGGCGGTTGCGGCGCGAAGGTTCCGTCCCTAATTTGTTGTTGATGAAACAGTCTGATATTTTCAGGGATAACGCCGACAATTGCCTTCAGCTCGCCGAGCGGGCCGAAGGACAGCCGGCTCACAAACGCTTTTCGCGCATGGCGGAGGCATGGACGGCGCTCGCGAACGAGCAGGACTGGCTCGACGGCGAGGTCCCGCCCGTTGCGGTCCGTACCCCTCGAAAGCAGGATGCGTGACGCTCTCGTTTTCGTGAATCTGCGTGTGAGGCCGCTCACGGAATGCAAGCGATCAATTCAGGATTATTCAGGAACAGTCGATCGCGTTGACTTTTCGATTCCAGAAGGAGGTTTGCGATGGCTCCACGTCCACGTCTGGCTCTTCTTTCGCTCATTCTCGCCTTTGGCGTCTCGGTCGCGTTCGCGACGGTGACGACGGTGCGGCAGGTGCATCATGAAAATGCATCGGCTGCGGTCCACGCGGCGCGCAGTTAGCATCTCGCCGGAACATTCGGCGCCGCGAGGCGTAAGCGCTTCGACGCATCAGGAGAAGCGAGAGCACATCATGGCCCATTCCGACCACGGTATCGTCAAGGATCAGCGGGCGGAGGAGCAGCCACGCGACAAGCGGCGTGCGCAGTCCGTGCAAAAGACGGATCCGCAAGGGTCTCCGTCGCGGGAGGCGACGCGCGATCCCAAGCTGAACGACAAAAGTAAGACACCGGGCTCCGGCGTGATGCCGGACGATTCCGGCGACGCTCCGACGGGTTAGAGCATCATCCGGGAACGTGTCGAGCGGTTTTCCGGAGAGATCATGCTCGCAGAATAGACGAGTTTCTCGCAAGGAACCAATCCTGGCGGGAAGAGTCGACAGGTTGCTTCCGGTTGTCATGCCCCCGGTGCGCCGGAAGCAATCTCCAAGGACGGCCCTGGCACCCACCGTGCCGGGGCCGTTTGCTTGTGGACGGGCCTTTACAGGTCAGTCCTCGGTGCCGCTCTCGGGATCTTCCTGCATATGTCCGTCAGGTCCGCGGCCGAACACGCCGTAGCTGCTCGACTTCACGCCAGCCGCTGCGTCGACGCCCGCGGCGTCCAGTCCGAACCTGAGCAGTTCGCGGACCGCTGCCGCCCGCGTCGGCATGCGATGCCTGAACCGGAAATCGTCAATGGCGGCCAACTCTTCCGGCGAGAGCATGACCTGGAGCCGCTCAGCGCGAAGGTCGTTCATGATCGATCACCCAGAATGAGTAAGTTGAGCAGTCTACTCAACAAACTAACTCTGCCCGAGTTCCACAAGATGCGGCAAAGGCGTCAGCCCGGCCTGCAACCACCGAAGCCCCAATCGTCGGGGATGCGAAATGCGTAAACGGTCTGTGCCACACACTTTCATGGAGCGCATCGAGGCACAGAAATGTCGGCTCGAGCATGAGCTGGCGAACCTGCCCCTCGGTATGCAGCGCGACATCGTCGCTGCACGGCTTGAGCAGCTGCGCACCGCAGCCGAGATGCACGAATTCCTGTCGTTACGAGAAGAACCGGAGATTCTTCGCTGATGACCTGCGGCGGGACTGTCGTGCGTGATGGGATACGATGCGGAGCTTCCGCCTGAGCCACCACGCCGACACCGCGACGACGGCCCACGCCGTCAGGGCGGCAATGAAGGCACCAGCGACGCTTGCCGCTACGGTGAGATGGAAGACGGCGGCGAATGCCACAAGACCGATACTTCCCCAAGCGGCGCCGGCAGCGTCGAGCGCGGCCGCCTCCTGGCCGCGTCGCCGGCCGCTGAGACCGGCCTTCTCCTTGGTACGGCGTTCATGGCTTTCGACCAGCGTTGCGCTGGCGCAAAAGATCGCGGGGAGCGCGAGAAAGAGCCCGCCGACAGAGACGCCGAAATGCGAGCCGAGCAATCCCGCGAGCACTGTCGCGAAGCCGCCGAGTACGAAGCGAACGGCGTATTCGTACCAACGCGTCTGCTTCAACACCGATGAAGACAGTTTGACCAGCATCAGGCAGCACCTCCGAAGCCCGCGAGCAGACCGAAGGCGACCACGAGCCAGGCGCCAAAGGCGAGGATCGTGGCGGGGAGCGCGCCGAGACGAAGCCTCATCAGCACCTGACAAACGGCGAGGCTGTAACAGGCGAGGGCGACCGCGCCATAGATCATCGTCCAGCTTTCGGCCGCAGCATAGTGCGGGCCGTGCTGGACGACGGCGATGCCAAGGGTGGCCAACGCAACCGACGGCGCCGCGCTCAGAAGCCCGGCAAAGGTCTTTGGCCGAAGCATGTCGCCGAAAATCGCGAACACGGAAACGATCAGGCCGCCGGCGATGAAGCGCAGGAGATATTCGGTCATGGCGTCCGCAATTTGTCTTTTCCGCTCCGCGATCTGGTCAGCGTCCATGGCCGGATCAGTCTCTCCACGGCCGCGCCCAGCGCGAAACCTGCGACCACGTCGCTCGCCCAATGCGCGAGCACTGCAATCCGTGTCAGCGAAAGCGCGACCGCGACCGTGCGCACCAACCGACGTGGCGTCTTCGGCAGCAAGCCCGCCGCCGAGGCAAGTGCGCCCATATGGACCGCGTGACCGGAAGGGAAGGCGTTGCGCGCCTGTCCTGAGATTGGAATCCCATGGCGGTGTCCGCGCAGGGTCAGCCGATCTGGCCTGATCTGATCGAACACGGATTTCAGGACATGAGGTAAAACGGCAGTCGCTACCGAAACCGCCAGAACGTGGTTGGCAATAGGCTGCTGTTGCGGCTGCCGAATATGAGTATAGAGCCACGCCGCTGCGGCCAGCGCGAGCAGCACGTGCTCGTCGGCGGCCCAGGTTAGCGTTTGCGCGGTGTGCTCGAGACCTGAATTGGTGCGGTCGGCGATCTCATTCGCGATCGCGGTGTCGATCCGGGTAGGTTTGACGCTTACTGATGCCATCGGTCTGCAGGCGCGATGTCCTTCCTGACACTATTGTAAAGCTTGGATGACATCGAAGGTTCCTCGCGTTACGGCTGCCCCGATCCACCGGCAGCGCCATAGACCTGGCCGGTCGCATAGCTTGCGTCGGCCGCGGCAAGCTGCACGTAGATCGAGGCCAGCTCCGCGGGCTGGCCGGGACGGCCGAGCGGTGTCATGCCGCCGAATTTTTCGAGCTTCTCCATCGTGGCGCCGCCATTACCGTCTCCGCGATCTTTGCGAGTCCAATGCGCGGAGAGAGGCGTCGTTGCAAATCGCGAGGACGCCGGCAGGGCCGGCGTCATCGGACGATGTTTACTTGGACTGACCGACGCTCGGCGCCTTGCCGAGCTCCTTGGCCATGTCGAGGTGGTGCTTGAGCGCCGGCAACGTCTTGCCGGCCCAACCCTTCAACTCGGAATTATCGCCGCCCTTGGCATAGCGCTCAAACAGTGAGACCGCGTCCTCGTGGGCGCTGACCTGGTAGGAATTGTAATCCGAGCTGAAGTCTCTTCCGTTCGCGCTCTTGAGCTTGTCGAGCTTGCTCTGGTGCGAGCTGTCGAGTGCTGTCGGCAGGGTCGCCTGCACCTTGCCGCCGCTGACAAGGCCCTTCAGCTCACTGCTGGTCTTGGTGTGGTCCGTCACCATCTGCTGCGCAAAACTCTTCTCCTGCGCGTTGCCCTTCTGCTCCGCGAGCTTGCTCGATTCGATCTCGAACATGTCGCTGATGGCGACCTCCTTGACGAAGTCGGCGGTCGCAGGCGCGACGCCAAGCGCCGAATTGACGCCGGTCTTCTCACCGAGGGACTGGGCGAGCGCGGGGCCTGCGAGAAGCACGCATGCGAGGGCGATAATGGTACGTTTCATGGTCCGGTCCCTTCGATTGAGCGCGCAGCCTCTCGCCGCGCGACGCTGCGCCGACCAACACCCCGCAGGGGCCGAGGTTCCTAACGGCTAATCCGTGGGGTGGCGCCCGGTGCGCGGATTGATGGGATCGGTCGGCTTGCGCCGAAGCCGTTCGGGCAGAAACGGCTCGGTCGGCATGGCGGTGGCCTCGGCACGTACGTCTGCATGGCGTTGTGCCCTTTCATGCGGCGTCTGGTTGTCGTTGATCTGCCGCTTGACGTCGACGCCATCCACGGGATCGTTGACGCCGTGCTGGATATCGCGGAAATCGCTCATGCTTCACCTCATTCCTTTCCAGGCAGGATCTTTTCCAACATCTGCCGCGCCGCCCCCTTGATCACTCCGCTCTCGTTGGGGTCGCCCTTCATCAAGGCGAGCGAGAAATTCTTCGCCTGCTGCAACGTGATGTGCGGCGGCAGCGGCGGCACTTCGGGGTCGGTCTTCACCTCCAGCACCACCGGCATCTCGCTCGCCAGCGCCTGCTCCCAAGCCGAGCCCAGCAGCTGCGGGCTGTCGACGTAGATGCCGGAGAGGCCGATCAACTCGGCAAAGCGCGAATAAGACACGTTTGGTATGCGCTGCGATGCCTCGAATTTTGGATCGCCGTTGATGATGCGCTGCTCCCACGTCACCTGGTTGAGGTCTTCGTTGTTGAAGACGCAGACGATGAAGCGCGGATCCTTCCAGCCGCGCCAATACTTCGCGGCGGTGATCAGCTCGGCCATGTTGTTCATCTGCATGGCGCCGTCGCCGACCAGTGCAATCACGGGGCGGTCGGGATGGGAGTATTTCGCGGCGAGCGCATAGGGCACCGCGGCGCCCATCGAGGCGAGGCCGCCGGAGAGCGAGGCCATCATGCCGCGGCGCATCTTCAGGTCGCGCGCGAACCAGTTGGCGTAGGAGCCAGAATCGCTGGTGATGATGGCGCGGTCGGGCAGGCGCGGAGACAACTCCCAGGCGACGAGCTGTGGATTGACCGGTGCTGCGGGCTGATGTGCACGATCATCCAGCGTCTTCCACCATTTCGCGACGTCGTCTTCGATGCCCTGGCGCCAGGCGCCGTCGCTGTTGGGTTTCAGTCGCGGCAGCAGGGCGCGCAACGTCCCGGCGGCATCGCCGACGAGGCCGACCTCCATGGGAAAGCGGATCGACATCATGCTTGTGTCGATGTCGATCTGCACGCCGCGCGCCGCGCCTTCCTTCGGCAGGAATTCGGCATAGGGAAAGGCGGAGCCGACCATCAGCAGCGTGTCGCATTCCATCATCATGTTGTAGCTGGGCTCGGTGCCGAGCAGGCCGATCGAGCCGGTGACCCAGGGCAGGTCATCGGGTAGCGCAGCCTTGCCGAGCAGCGCCTTGGCGCAGCCGGCCGATAGCCGATCGGCGACCGCGATCACCTCCTCGGTGGCATAAAGCGCGCCGGCGCCGATAAGCATCGCGACCTTTTTGCCGGCGTTGAGCACTTCTGCCGCCCGGTCGAGGTCAGCGTCACGAGGCTTGATGCTTGGAGCGCTATAGCCGATGCCAGAGTGCAGGGTGCCGTGAGCGCGCAGCGGATCCTCGTACGGCTCCTCCTGGATATCGTTGGGCAGGATGATCACCGTTGGCGTCCGCCGGGCCAGCGCGATCCGGATCGATCGATCGATCAGATGCCGAGCTTGCGCTGGCGAGGATGCCTGCATGACGTAGGCACCAGCCACATCCTTGAACATCGAGACGAGATCAAGTTCCTGCTGATAGTGTCCGCCCAGTGCATTGCGTGCCTGCTGACCGACGATCGCGAGCACGGGCTGGTGATCCAGCAGGGCATCGTAGAGGCCGGTCACGAGATGGGAGGCGCCGGGGCCCGAAGTTGCGATGCAGACCCCGAGTTGGCCGGAGAACTTCGCGTAGGCCGTGGCCATGAAGGCGGCCATCTCCTCATGCCGCGCTTGGACAAAGCCGATCTTGCCCTCAGCACGTTGAAGGGCACCGAATACGCCGTTGATGCCGTCGCCGGGATAGCCAAAGAGGTGGCGCACGCCCCATTGATGCAGACGTTGAACGATGAAGTCGGAGACGGTCTGGGACGTCATGGGGCCGCTCTTCGTTGCCAGGGCTTGAAATTGAGAGAACCGGCCGTGTCAGGCGATGTTCCCGCACTCGCGGAACAAGCAGGAACGATCGCTCACCTATCCGGGTTGTCTCCACACTGGCTGAGTGGAGAATTGAGATGTTGAATCAACGCGAACTGGACCAAAACGAGATGGGCCGTTTGATCGGCAGCGACAAAGTCGAGGGAACATCGGTCTATGGCGCGGATCGCAACAAGATCGGCTCGATCGAACGCGTGATGATCGACAAGGTCAGCGGCAAGGTCTCTTACGCCGTGCTCGGCTTTGGCGGCTTCCTGGGCCTTGGCAACGACCATTATCCGCTGCCCTGGCAGTCGCTGAAATACGACACCGAGCTTGGCGGTTATGTCACCGGCATTACCACCAAGGAGCTGAAGGGCGCGCCGAAATACGGCGAACGGAGTGATTGGAACTGGGCGGATGACGCCACAGTTCGCGGCATCAACTCCTACTACGGCGTTCCCTTCGTTTAGCGGTTTCACGGAAAGGGAGCTCGATGAGCAAGGAACGGCCCACCGACGATCCCCGGCAGCAGAACGACTGGGGATCGCATGCCCAGACGGACAAGCCGTGGAAGGGCAATCCGGAGAAGGAGCAAAAGTCGGGCGAAGTAAAACCCGACCTCGAGAAGTGGCAGGAGACGAAGACACATTGAGCAAAGTGCACGACGACGGCATTCGAGATAAGCGCGCGCGGTGCCGCGCTTCCTTCTCGAGCAGTGCAATCACGAATGGCGGTGATGCTCTCGAAGGCCGGAACCATGCCTTGGGGATGTAGTTGGGCTCGCGGCGCATGAGCCTTTCGCCGCTCTGCCGTCAGTTTAGTCCCCTGGAAAGGTGGTCGCCGTGGATGCTCAAACACGGGAGCGTGGGCCGTCCGCGGAGCAGCCGCAGAGGGCGAAGGAAGCTCCGAACACATCGCCTGATCAGACCCGCGACGTCAAGGATCGGTCGGCCGAGACGCCGTCGCTGCGCGATCGGCTTCGCGAGCATTGGCTGCTGGCAACCGTTGGCGCCATCGTTTTGCTCGCGGCCCTGATCGGCGGACTGCTCTACTGGCTCCAGGTGCGCCACTATGAGTCCACCGACGATGCCTTCGTCGCCGCGCGCAGCTTTTCCGTGGCCTCGAAAGTCGGCGGCTACGTCAGCGACGTTCCGGTCACGGACAACCAGCATGTCAATGCCGGCGACCTTCTCGCCAGGATCGACGAGCGCGACTATCGCATCGCCGTCGATCAGGCCAATGCGCAGGTCGCGGTTGCCAAGGCGAACATCGCGAATGTCGAGGCGCAGATCGTTTCGCAGCAGGAGCAGATCAAGCAGGCTCAGGCGCAGCTCGAACAGGCCCAGGCCCAGCTTCAGTTCTCGCAGGAGGAATTCGCGCGCGCCGAGGATCTCGTCGAGAAGGGCGCCGGCACGGTGCAGCGCCAGCAGCAGACCCGCTCCGATCTTCAGGCGCAGCAGGCCAACAATGAACGCGCGAAGACCGCTGTGACCGCCGCGCAAGTGGGCATCAAGACGCTGCAAGCGCAGCTCGAGGGTGCCCGGGCGCAGCTCGAGCAGTCGCAGGCGCAGCTCGATCAGGCCAAGCTGAACCTGCAATATACCAGCGTCGTTGCGGCGCAGTCCGGCCGCGTCGTCAAGCTCAGCGGCGCCAAGGGAACTTTCGTCACTGCGGGACAGAGCCTGATGATGTTCGTGCCTGACGAGGTCTGGATCGTCGCCAACTACAAGGAGACGCAGCTCAACGACATGCGGCCGGGCCAGCCGGTCGAGATCCGCATCGACGCCTATCCCGGGCGTAAGCTGACCGGCCATGTCGAGTCCGTGCAGCCCGGCTCCGGCACCGCGTTCAGCCTGCTGCCGGCGGAAAACGCCACCGGCAATTACGTCAAGGTGGTGCAGCGCGTGCCGGTGAAGATCGTGGTCGACAGCTGGCCGGCGGATCTGCCTGTCGGTCCCGGCATGTCGGTTGTGCCCTGGACCAGGGTGCGATGACGGACACGGCGCAAGGAGGCGCGTCCGCTGCAGGTTGGTCGCCGGAGCGCTCGGCGGCGGGCGGTCATAATCCTTATCTCATCGCGTTCGTCGTCTCGATCGCGACCTTCATGGAGGTGCTCGACACCACCATCGCAAACGTCGCCTTGCGCCACATCGCCGGTGGGCTTGCCGTCGGCATCGACGAGAGCACCTACGTCGTCACCAGCTATCTCGTAGCCAACGCCATCGTGCTCTCGATCTCGGGCTGGCTGTCGACCGTGATCGGCCGCAAGCGCTTCTACATGATCTGCGTTGCGACCTTCACTGTCTCCTCGCTTTTGTGTGGCTTCGCCTGGAATTTGCAGTCGCTGGTACTGTTCCGCATCCTTCAGGGCCTTGGAGGCGGCGGCATGGCGACCAGCGAGCAGGCGATCCTCGCCGACTCCTTTCCGCCGCACAAGCGCGGCCAGGCCTTTGCGATCTATGGCGTCGCCGTCGTGGTCGCGCCGGTGATCGGACCGACGCTCGGCGGCTGGATCACCGACACCTATACCTGGCACTGGGTGTTCCTGATCAATGTCCCCATGGGGATGCTGTCGCTGTTACTGGTCGGCACACTGGTCAAGGAGCCATCGGGCGCGGAGGAGGAGAGGGAGAAGCTGCTGAGCAAGGGGCTGCGGGTCGACTATATCGGCTTCCTGCTGGTCGCGATCGGGCTGGGCTCGCTCGAATACGTGCTCGACGAAGGCCAGCGCAACGACTGGTTCGGCTCGAACGTGATCGTGTTCTTCGCGGTGCTTTCGGCCGTGTCACTGCTTGCGCTGATCCCGTGGGAGCTGACGCGTGAGGATCCCATCGTCGATCTCCGCCTGCTCGGCCGCCGCCAGTTCGCCGCCTGCTTCCTGGTCATGCTCGGCACCGGCGCGGTGTTGATCTCCACGACGCAACTCCTGCCGCAATTGCTGCAGACCGAGTTGAACTACACGGCGATGCTGGCCGGTCTCGCTTTGTCACCGGGCGGAATCGCGACTCTGGTGCTGATGCCGGTGGTCGGCCGCCTCGTCGGCAGCGTGCAGCCGAAATATCTGATCATGTTCGGCGCTGTCATTGTCGCCTTCTCGATGTGGCATCTCACAGGGCTCACCGGCGACATCACCTACGGCTATGCTGCGATGTCGCGCATCTTCCTCGCCCTCGGTCTGCCTTTCCTGTTCCTGCCGGTCACGACCGCGTCCTATGACGGCGTGCCGCCCGACAAGACCAATCAGGCCTCCGCGCTGATCAACGTCGCCCGCAACATTGGCGGCTCCATGGGGGTCGCACTGGCACAGACAATTCTGGCGCAGCGCCAGCAATTCCATCAGAGCCGCCTGATCGAGCACGCCGCGCCGTCGGATCTCGGCTACCAGCAGACCATCGAGACGATGACACGCTTCTTCCAGGCTCAGGGCTCGAACGCGAGCGATGCGGCCTCGCAGGCGGTCGCCTGGGTCGGCCGCACCCTGCAGCAGCAGGTCGACTTGCTCGCCTATATCGACGTGTTCTGGACGCTTGCTATCGTCGCCGTGCTGATGATCCCGACCGCCGCTGTGCTGCGCTCGATTGAGCTGGGCGCGCCGGCGCGGGGGCATTGAGCCAACGGCCGCTCGGAGAGAAATGGTGACCGCGGCGCAAAGCTCCGGCTACACTGACCCAAACACAAACCGAAACTCCGGGAGGTAACTTAAGTGAAGACCGCGATTACCGAACTGTTCGGCATCGAGCACCCCATCATCCAGGGCGGGATGCATTTCGTCGGCTTTGCGGCGCTGGCTGCCGCCGTCTCGAATGCCGGCGGGCTCGGCATCATCACCGGTCTCACGCAGAAGACGCCGGAGCTGCTGGCAAAAGAGATCGCACGCTGCCGCGACATGACCGACAAGCCGTTCGGCGTGAACCTCACCTTCCTGCCGACCTTCGCCGCGCCGCCTTATCCGGAATACATCGCGGCCATCGTCGAAGGCGGGGTGAAGAGTGTGGAGACCGCGGGCCGCAGCCCGGAAGCCTATATGTCCGCGCTGAAAGCGGCCGGCATCAAGGTCATCCATAAATGCACCTCGGTGCGCCATTCCTTGAAGGCGGAGCGGATCGGCTGCGACGCCGTCAGCGTCGACGGTTTTGAGTGCGGCGGCCATCCCGGCGAGGACGACATTCCCAACATGATCCTGCTGCCGCGCGCAGCGGAGGAACTGAAGATCCCGTTCGTCGCCTCCGGCGGCATGGCCGATGGGCGCAGCCTCGTTGCGGCGCTGTCGCTGGGTGCGGCCGGCATGAACATGGGCACGCGCTTCATCGCTACCAAGGAAGCGCCGGTGCATCAGAACGTGAAGAACGCTCTTGTCGCGGCGACCGAGCTCGACACCCGCCTGATCATGCGGAGCTTGCGCAACACCGAGCGCGTGCTGAAGAACGCCAATGTCGACCGCCTGCTCGAGATCGAACGCGAGAAGGGCGACAAGCTGAAGATCGACGACATTCACGACCAGGTCGCGGGCGTCTATCCCAGGATCATGCTGGAGGGGCAGATGGATGCGGGTGCCTGGAGCTGCGGCATGGTCGCAGGCCTCATCCACGACATCCCCACCTGCAAGGAACTCGTCGATCGCATCATGGCCGAGGCTGAAACCATCATCCGCAACCGTCTGATGGGGTTCCTCGAGGGGATGGGAACGGCGAAAAAGGTCGCCTGACACCGCCAAACTCCTTAACCACGGCGGCAGTTGACTGCTGGAATTGCGCGCGACGCCCCCTAAGTAGAGGTAAATTACCTCTTAACAATCAATTTCAGGAGGCGTCCATGGTCCTGAAGAGCGTTCCTTTTGCCGTTGCCGTCGCCCTCGTGCTCGCATGGGGCGGCATCGCGCGCGCTGACGACTACAAGCCAAACGAATATCTCGGCCTCGATCTTTCGAAGGCGGTGTTGTCGCCGAAGCGGCTCGGGCCGGAAACCCACTTCACGCCGGTCGCGCTGGAGGCGCGCGGCGGCAATGAGGCGCAGGCGCACGCCGAGCCGGTCGACGTGCCGAAGAAGGTCGCCGCCGAACGCGTGCGGGTGTCGGAGCCGAAGGTCAAGGTCGCGCACGCCAAGCCCGCGCAGCCACGCGGCGCGGCGCGCACCAAGCTCGCGCATCGCCACGGCAATCCGCTCGACGCGCAGGCGATGGACACTCGCATCCAGACCTGGCCTTGCCGCTCGGGTGGCATCTGCAACTGGAAGCGCTAAAGCGCGATGAGATGAGGATGAATCATCATCGCGCTTTAGGTTGTTGCTTGAGCATGATCTTTTCGGAAAACCGCTCCGCACTTTTCCGGATCATGCTTTAGGTCAGTTCCGAGCCGTCATCCGCACGTCGTAAAACCGTAGGCCCGGGGTCAAGAAACCGTAAGCCGGGGGTCAAACGACGCAGGCACCTTCCGTCGCGATTCGACGAAGGTTTCCTGAATGGCATCGCTCCGCGCCTCGCGCGCCTGGACCCGGCGGCAATTCCTGGTCCGCTCCACCTCCAGCCTCGCCGTCGCCGCGCTCGCAAAGCCACACCTCAGCCGCGCCGCCGACCGTCCGCAGATCACAGGCGGCATCCAGTCCGGCGACGTCTCGGATGACTCCGCCGTGATCTGGGCGCGCGCCGACCGGCCGGCGCGCATGCAGGTGGACTACTCGACCGTCGAAAGCTTCAAGACCATTATTGCGTCGGCTTCGAGCGATGCATTGCGCGACGCTGATCTCACGTCAAAACTGCTGCTGAACGATCTGCCCCTCGGGCAGGACATCTTCTATCGCGTGCGCTTCGACGATATCGCGACCGGCATCGCCGGCGAAAGCCGCATCGGCCATTTCCGCACAGCGCCGGCTGCCGGCCGGTCGATCTCGTTCCTGTGGTCCGGCGATACCGCGGGGCAGGGCTGGGGCATCGACACATCGCGCGGGGGCTACCGCAGCTATCGCACCATGCTCGACAATCGCCCGGACTTCTTCATCCACTCCGGCGATCACGTCTATGCCGACTGCACGATTCCCTCGGAGCAGAAGCTGCCGAACGGCGAGATTTGGCGCAATGTCGTGACCGAGGAGAAATCCGAGGTCGCACACACGTTGGCGCAGTTCCGCGGCAATTACAAATACAACCATCTCGACCAGCACTTCCGCGCCTTCCACGCCGAGGTGCCGATGTTCGCGCAGTGGGACGACCACGAGGTCACCAACGACTGGTCGCCGACCGGCAGCTATGACGGGGCCGGCCATGAGGATGACGGCACCCCGCGCTTGGTCGCGCGCGCCCGCCGCGCCTTCTTCGACTTCATGCCGATCCGCGACGTCGGCGCGCGAAAGGCGCGGGTCTATCGCAAGATCGCCTATGGTCCGCTGCTCGACGTCTTCATGATCGACATGCGCAGTTTTCGCGACGATAGCTGGAACAAGGGCGACGATCACCGCGGCTGGATTTTGGGTGCCGAGCAGCTCGCCTGGCTGAAGCGCGAGCTCGCCGCCTCGCGCGCGACCTGGAAGGTGATCGCTGCCGATTTGCCGATCGGCCTCATCAGTCTCGATGCCGTCGCGCTCGGTAATGGGCCGCCCGACCGGCGCGAGCACGAGATCGCCGATCTTCTCGCGTCCATCAAGCGCGCCGGAATCCGCAACATCGTCTGGCTCACCGCCGACATGCACTACACCGCCGCGCATTACTACGATCCGAACAAGGCGCAATTCCAGAACTTCGAACCGTTCTGGGAGTTCGTGTCCGGTCCCTTGCATGCCGGCACCTGGGGCCCGGGCGAACTCGACAACACCTTTGGTCCGGTCGCGATGTACCAGAACGGCTGCAGCGAGGCGCAAGGCGAGAATTTGGCGCCCTGTTTCGGACTGCAGTTCTTCGGCAAGGTCGACATCGACGGCCGCAGCGGTGTGATGACAGTGACCCTGAAGGATGTCGACAACCACGACCTCTGGTCCGTCGACATCGTGCCGCAGCCGCAGCCGCAGCCGCGCCCGGCCGTGGTGGCGCAGCATTCGTAGGTCGCTAACCCGATCTTGATTGGCCGCCGTCCACCTCCCGCGCTATGCTGTCCGTTCCCGCCACCTCTTTTCCATCACCGAAGAGTCTGCTCACGCAGCATCGCTGCTGGCCTCCGGCGGGCTGAACTATGTCAGGAGCCTTTTCATGGATCATCTGAAGACACAGGGCATCAGCATGCCCAAGCTCGGCCTCGGTACCTTCCGCATGCAGGGCGATCCTTGCCGCGCGGCGGTCGAGAGCGCGCTGTCGATCGGCTATCGCCACATCGATACCGCCGAGATGTACGGCAACGAAGAACCGATCGGCGCGGCGCTCACCGCGGCCCGGCTGCCGCGCGGCGAGCTGCACGTCACGACCAAAGTCTGGCACGAGAACCTCAGCCCCGACGCCATCCGCCACGCCTTCGACGCCAGCCTGAAGAAGCTGCGGCTCGACCATATCGACCTCTATCTCGTGCACTGGCCCTCGAAAGCGGCGAACTGGGGTGCGGTGTTCGAGACCCTGATGAAGCTGAAGGAGGAGGGGCGCACGCGGGCGATCGGCGTCGCCAATTTCACCACGGCGCTGCTCAAGATCGCGGTCGAGGACATCAAGGCGCCGATCGCCTGCAATCAGATCGAGTATCACGCCATGCTCGATCAATCGAAGGTGCTGGCCTATCTCAACGCCAAGTCGATCCCGCTGGTCGCCTATTGTCCGCTGGCGCAGGGGCGCGTCGCATCCGATCCGGTGCTGGCCGAGATCGGCGCCAAGCACAATGCGACCGCTGCGCAGGTCGCGCTGAAATGGCTGCTCGACCAGGATGGCGTCGCCGCGATCCCGAAGGCCTCACGCCGCGAGAGCCAGCAGGCTAATCTCGACGCGCTGAAGATCCCGCTCGACGAGGCCGACCGCAACAAGATCGCGGCGCTGCCGAAGGATAGGCGCTGCGTCAATCCCGGCTTCGCGCCGGCATGGGACTGACCTCGCCGAACGTTTCGAACACGCAAAGAAATGGCCCCGTGAGGGGCCATTTCCATATTGCCTTGCGCATTAGTCACCAGTGGTGACGGTGACCACGCTTCACCACCACGACCCGATCGCGATGGTACCAACCGCGATGCCAGCCGTGATCGCGATGCATGCCGTATTCGGCGCGGGCGCCATACGGGCCGTAGTGATGACCACGGTTGATCACCACCGTCTCCGCGCTGGCGAGCGTCGGCAATGCAACCGCGAGCGCGCCGATAGCGGCAACCACATAACCGAGCTTCTTCATGATGTCCTCCTCCAATCGAATGCAAATCTAAACAGCGCATTCGCGTGAACGTTCCGGAGGAATCGCAGGAGAATTCTGAATGGATGTTCAGGTGGTTAATCGCAGCGTTGCTGCAGCGGCGTCGGAGCGCCCGTCGCGACGTATTTGCCGTCCCTGATCGTGTATTCGCCGCGTTCGCTGCGATTGTAGATCGCGCGCAGGCTACCTTGCTTCGATAGCAACAGGCCGAACTCGCGTGTCTGCCGCAGCGACGGGAAGTACACCATCACATTGAGCAGGCCCTCGGCGCTGACCGTGGCGGACACCACTTCGTTGTCGTCCTTGGCCTCGCCGAAATTGCGCCGGTACATCAGCCTTTCGTCCTTCCGGATCTCGTAAGTCAAGAGCGCGCCCTTGTCGCGGTCGGGCCGAGCCGCGCAATCGACCGCCCATGTGCCGAGCAGGCCCCATTGCTCGACCCTCGCCGCAAGCGTCTCGGCGCCGGCCGCTGGCGTGAATGCAAGCCACAGCAACGCCGCCGTGATCCAGCGGCTCAGACAACACGTCATGTTCTGAAAAGCCCCACCTCCAATAATTCCGAAGTGTAGCATCCCGCGCGCGATCGTCCACGCTGACCGCCATTCGGGCGCGAATTTGATCCGCGTCAATGAGGCCGGCCGCTTCCGGGGTAGGATGGCGCTCCCGAAGGCGAGATTGGATGGACCGATGCTGAATCAAGTCAGGGATTTCGCAGGTGAGGTGCTGCCGGGGAGCTGTGCCGTGCCGCCTTATTCCGAGACCGCGTTTCTGGCCGAGCTGGGCGACCGCTTGAGGTCCTCGCGCATGCGCTGCGACCTGTCGCGGCGGGAGCTTGCCCGCCGCTCCGGGATTTCCGAGCGCTACATCGCCCAGATCGAGGCCGGCAAGGGCAACGTCTCGATCGTGCTGTTGCTGCGGCTGGCCTCCGCGATCCACGGCAGCCAGCCCCAGATCGGCTGAGCCTTAGGCCCGCTTCTCCACATTGGCGCTACGGGCCGGCACGCTGAACTCCTTGCGGCAGATCTCGGCCAGCACGGCAACGCCCTCGCGGATCTGCTGATGCGAAGGGCTCGCAAAGCATAGCCGCAGCCGCGATCTGGAATGGTTTTTGTCGGTCGACCATTCCGGCCCCGGATTGATCGATACGCCGGCGGCAAGCGCGGCCTGATATAGCTTTAACGTATCGACCTGATCGGGCAGCTTCACCCACAGGAAGATGCCGCCCTTCGGCTCCTCGAACTCGGCGGCCGTCCCGAATTGCTCGTTGAGGGCTTCCATCAGCGTATCGAGCTTGGTGCGCAGCGCCTTCGTCAGGGCCGGCACGTGGGTCGAAAAATGCGGCTTGCAGTAGGTGGCGAGTACCATCTGCTCCAGCGCGCCGGAGCCGGCGTCCGTCTTCAGTGCCAGCATCCGCGACATCACATCCCAGGGCGCGACGATGAAGCCGACGCGCAGAGCCGGCGCGATCGACTTCGAGAACGAGCCGATATGGATCACGCCGCCGTTCGGGCTCATCGCATAGATCGCCGGCGGCCGCTGTCCTGACCAGACCAGATCGGCATAGCAGTCGTCCTCGAATACAGGCACGCCGTATTCTGCCGACAGCCGCAACAACTCCATGCGGCGGGCCTCCGGCATGATGCTGCCGGTCGGGTTCTGCACGGTCGGAATGGTGTAGATGTATTTTGGTCGGATGCCGCGGCTCTTGAGGTCGGCCAGCGTCGAGGCCAGCACGTCCATGCGCATGCCGTCGTTGTCGAGGGGGATGCCAACCACGTTGACTCCGAGCCGTGCCAGGCGGGTCAGCGAGCCCTGATAGCTTTCCTGCTCGAAGATCACGGTATCGCCGCGCGTCAGCAGCGTGGCGTTGACGAGGTCGAGCGCCTGCAGCGAGCCGGAGACGATCAGGAGATCGTCGACCGTGCAGCTGATGCCGGCATCGCGCTTGAGTTTTGTCACCAGGAATTCGCGCAAGGGCAGGTAGCCCTGGGGACCATGTGCCAGCCCGTAAGTGGCGAGCGAGCGGCCTTCGCCTTGCAGAGCCAGGTTGGCCGCCTCGATCAAGTGATCGAGCGGCAACTGCTCGGAGTCGTTGTTGCCGCCAACAAAACTGTATTTGGCGAGGCCCGTCCAGCGCGCAGAAGGGGCCGGCAGCCCTGCGGGAAACAGGGGCGCGAAATCGAAGCTGGACGACATGGGGCGTTCCTCGTTCTATTCTTGTCAGGCTGCCGGCTTTGCGCCGGTCAGTCGTACCTCTTGCTTACCTCTTGCCGACGGTCCGGGTCGGACGGCCCTGGCTGATGAAAGCGTAATGCGCATTGGCGACGCCGCCAACCATCAAGGCCTCGACAACAGGCTCGGCGATCTCGCTCGTTGCGGCCCAGTCGACGATGAAATTGGCTCCGGTCCCGCCACGCACGTCGTCGGTCGGAACGAAGATCGAGACGGTGGCGAGCGGCTTCAACGCGACCGGCGCCTTCAAATAGCTCTCGACCTGCTTGCCTGCGGTATCGAAATAGGCGATGCGCTTGACCACCAGCGCCTGGGTCTCCGAGGCGTTGTGGATGCTCAGCGTCACCGAGAAATCGACGCGCAGCTTGCCCTGGCTCATTGCCACGCTGGAATAGGCCGGCACGTAGAATCCGCCGGAGACGGCGAGCTCCTCCTTCGGCATCGCGGTGAGCGAATCGGCAGAACTCTGCTCGATATTGACTTTGGGCTGCGCGAGCGCGGGCGGAGCGGACGCGAGCGGGCATAGCAGCATTGCAACGGCGAGCCCCATCCGCATGTGACGAATTGCTCGCTTGCCGCGCCGCACTCGATCACTAGGGTGCGGCAAAACGGACCAATCTGGCATGCACGAGCTCATTCGCGACATCACTCTCTGTATCCTGTTTGCCTGGATGCTGGGCCTGCTTGCCCACTTCTCCAGGCAACCGCTGATCCTGGCCTACCTTATCGCCGGCTTCTGCATAGGTCCATTCGGCGCTGGCTGGGTCAAGTCGCAGGAATCGATCAGCGTCATCTCCGAGCTCGGCCTGATCTTCATGCTGTTCATGATCGGCCTGGAGATCGACCTGAAGAAGATCGTGCGGGCGGGAAAGGTGATCCTGTTTGCGGCGGGCGGCCAGCTCATCGGCGGCTGCCTGCTCGGGGTGCTGTTCTTCGTCGGCATCGGCCTGTCGCTCGGCGGCGGCCAGTTCGATGCGGTTTATCTCTGCGTCGCCTGCGCGCTGTCGAGCACCGTCATCATCGTCAAGGTGCTCTACGAGAAGCGTGAGCTCGACACGCTGCCCGGCCGCATCACCCTCGGCGTGCTGGTGCTCCAGGATATCTTCGCCATCCTGTTCCTGGCGGTGCAGCCGAGCCTTGCCAATCTCCAGGTCAGCGTCATCCTGCTTTCGATCGGCCGCGTCGCGGTGCTGGTCGCCGCCGCGCTGCTGGTCAGCCGCTACGTGCTGCCGCGCCTGTTTCACCAGATCGCCCGCCGCCCCGAGCTGATCCTGCTCGGCGCGCTCGCCTGGTGCTTCCTGGTCGCCGAGACAGCAGAGCGGCTGTCGCTGTCGCGCGAGATGGGCGCCCTGATCGCCGGCGTCTCGCTCTCGACCTTTCCTTACGCGCTCGACGTCACCGCCAAGGTCACCACGCTTCGCGACTTCTTCATCACGCTGTTCTTCGTCGCGCTCGGCATGACCATTCCCGTGCCCGGCCTTTCCGTGATCGGACTTGCCTTGCTGATCGCGGCGTTCACGGTGGTGAGCCGCCTCGTCACCACCTTCGCCCCGCTCTATCTGATGAAGCAGGGCCTGCGCGCCAGCCTGTTGCCGGCTCTGAACCTCGCGCAAATCTCCGAGTTCTCGCTGGTGGTGATCCAGACCGGCGTCGCCGACCACCACATCGCAGCCGAGACGGCGAATGCAGCCTCCTTCGCCTTCGTGGTGCTGGCAGTGGTCTCGACCTTCGTGATGACCCGCAGCGACGAGATCACCCGTTGGGCGATCGGCCCCCTGAAGCGGATCGGCCTGCGCGACCTCGACCATGGCAACGGCCATGCCGAGGAGGAGAACGAGGGCGGTCATGGCGAGGCTCGCCGCATCGTCATCCTCGGCTTTTTCCGTGCGGCGAGCGCGCTGCTGGCCGAGATCGAGCGGCAGAATCCGCCGCTCCTGGAGCAGATCACGGTGGTCGACTTCAACCCGAATGTGTACCAGACCCTGCTTTCGCGCGGTCTGCACGTGATCTATGGCGACATCAGCAATGCCGACACGCTGCTCCATGCCGGCGTCGGCAAGTCCGAGCTGGTCATCCTCAGCGTGCCGGATTCGTTGCTCAAGGGCGCCAGCAACGAAAAACTGGTCCGCCACGTCCGCGCGCTCAACCCGACCGCCCTGATCGTCGCCACAGCGGACCTGCTGGCCGATGTCGGCGAGCTCTACGAGGCCGGAGCCAGCTATGTCGCGGTGACCCGGCTCAGCGACGCCCATGAGCTGTTCACGGTGATCGAAGCGGCCCAGGCCGGGCTTCTGTCCGACAAACGTGCCGAGCTCGATCAGCGGCTCGGCGAGCGGCGCGAAGTGCTACCCTGACGCGGACTAGCCGCCCTTCTTCCCGAGCTCGTCCGCGCCTATATCCCTGGTATGCCCGGTGCAAGCCTGAAACCCCCGGACGGGCCAGCCACCCGGCATGTGCGGTTGCGTCCAGGACACTAGCGCCCCGGCCCAAGTCCAGCTAAGCCTCCGGGCCATAACCGATAGAGATTGGGAAATGCCCGATAACGTCCAGGAAGTCTTGCAGGCCTTTGCCCGGGGTGAGCTCGTGGTCGTCACCGACGATGAGGACCGCGAGGGCGAGGGCGATCTGATCGTCGCAGCCTCGCTCTGCACCGCCGAGAAGATGGCGTTCATCATCCGCCATACCTCCGGCATCGTCTGCGCGCCGATCACCACCGAAGATGCGCGCCGCCTGCGGCTCGATCCGATGGTGGCCCACAACGATTCCGCGCACACCACCGCATTCACGGTCTCGATCGACTACAAGCCCGATGGCGGCACCGGCATCTCGGCCGAGGAGCGCGCCTCGTGCTGCCGCGCGCTGTCCAATCCCAATGCCGGCGCCAACGACTTCGCCCGTCCCGGCCACATCTTCCCGCTGATCGCCAAGGACGGCGGCGTGCTCCTGCGCTCCGGCCATACCGAGGCCGCGGTCGATCTGTGCAAGCTCTCCGGCCTGCCGCCGGTCGGCGTCATCAGCGAGTTGATGAACGACGACGGCAGCGTGATGAAGGGCGAGCAGGTCGCCCGCTTTGCCGCCGAGCACAAGCTCAAGCACGTCACTATCGCCGACATGATCGCCTACCGCCAGGTGCGCGAGAAGCTGATCGAGCGGGTCTCGACCTTCGTCACCGAGAGCCCGATTGGGCCGCTTCAGGGCTATGCCTACCGCTCGCCGTTCGATTCCATCGCCCACGTCGCCTTCGTCTACAACGGCGTCGGCGACGGCAAGAACGTCCTGACGCGCTTCCACAAGCCGAACATCGTCAAAGACATCTTCACCGGCCACAAGCGCATGGCGGCGGTGCTCGAGCACTTCAAGAAATCCGGCCGTGGCGTCCTGGTCTATCTGCGCGACGGCGCGGCCGGTGTCCCCGTGGCGCCGCTGCCCGATGAGAGCGCGACCGAGGCTGACCGCAACCGCCAGTGGCGCGAAGTCGGCGTCGGTGCGCAGATCCTGCGCGATCTCGGCGTCACCTCGATCCGGCATCTCACCTCCTCGGTGCACGACTACAAGGGCCTGTCGGGCTTCGGCATCGAGATCGTCGCCAACGAGCAGCTCGAAAGCTAGCGCTGTCATCCCGAGGCGCGCCTCGCAGGTCCCCGGGATTCAC
Organism: Bradyrhizobium nivariense; assembly: GCF_029846715.1. Classification (GTDB taxonomy): domain Bacteria; phylum Pseudomonadota; class Alphaproteobacteria; order Rhizobiales; family Xanthobacteraceae; genus Bradyrhizobium. The sequence continues at coordinate 131,718 of NZ_JARVWW010000008.1, read as the reverse complement.
GCAGACCCGTACATCTGCAACGCAATTGCACTTGTTGCCGCGGCGCTTTACTTTGTCGGGCAAATTTTGACGGAACCAGACGAAAGGACGTTTCATGACCGCGCGCCCTCAGGCCAAGGACAAGCCGACTTCGGCTTCTTTCCAATGGGACGATCCGTTCCTGCTCGACGAGCAGCTCACCGAAGACGAGCGCATGGTGCGCGACACCGCGCGCGCCTACGCCCAGGACAAGCTGCTGCCGCGCGTCGCCAAGGCCTATCTCGAAGAGAAGACCGACCGCGAGATCTTCAACGAGATGGGCGAGCTCGGCCTGATCGGCATCACGCTGCCGGAGGAATATGGCTGCGCCAATGCAGGCTATGTCGCCTATGGTCTCGTCGCGCGCGAAATCGAACGGGTCGATTCCGGCTACCGCTCGATGAACTCGGTGCAGTCCTCGCTGGTGATGTATCCGATCTACGCCTATGGCGACGAGAACCAGCGCAAGAAGTACCTGCCGAAGCTCGCCAGCGGCGAGTGGGTCGGCTGCTTCGGGCTGACCGAGCCTGACGCCGGCTCCGATCCGGCCGGGATGAAAACCCGCGCCGAGAAGGTTTCGGACGGCTATCGCCTGACCGGCAGCAAGATGTGGATCTCGAACGCGCCGATCGCCGACGTGTTCGTGGTCTGGGCCAAGTCGGCCGCGCACGACAACCAGATCCGCGGCTTCGTGCTGGAGAAGGGCATGAAGGGCCTGTCGGCCCCGAAGATCGGCGGCAAGCTGTCGCTTCGTGCCTCCATCACCGGCGAGGTCGTGATGGACGGCGTCGTGGTTCCGGAAGACGCGCTGCTGCCCAACGTCTCCGGCCTGAAGGGCCCGTTCGGCTGCCTCAACCGCGCCCGCTACGGCATTTCCTGGGGCGTGCTCGGCGCGGCCGAGGACTGCATGCACCGCGCCCGCCAGTACACGCTCGACCGCAAGCAGTTCGGCAAGCCGCTCGCTGCAACCCAGCTCGTGCAGAAGAAGCTCGCGGACATGCAGACCGAGATCGCGCTGGGCCTTCAGGGCTCGCTTCGCGTCGGCCGCCTGATGGACGAGGGCAAGTTCGCGCCCGAGATGATCTCGATCATGAAGCGCAACAATTGCGGCAAGGCGCTCGACATCGCCCGCGTCGCGCGCGACATGCACGGCGGCAACGGCATCTCGATCGAGTATCACGTGATGCGCCACGTCCATAACCTCGAGACCGTCAACACCTACGAGGGCACCCACGACGTCCACGCCCTGATCCTGGGCCGCGCGATCACGGGCATTCAGGCGTTTTTCTAGGGCGACGGCTTCTAGAGGCCACGGCGTTCGGTGGTGACCGATATGCTCTGCTGTCATCGTCCGCGAAGGCGGACGATCCAGTATCCGAGAGACCTCATCTTCGTCTCGGGCGTCGCGGCGTACTGGATACGCCTTCGCGGGGTATGACGAAGAGTGTCGCGGTACGAATAGGAAGGCCCATGTCCGACAACGACGACGTCCCGTTCAACCGCGAATTTCCGCTCAAGCCCGGCATCGTCGAGGAAGTCCGCCCCGGCGTGCGGCGCGTGCTCTGTAACAATCCGAGCCCGTTCACTTTCACCGGCACGGTCAGCTACATCGTAGGCCGAGGCAACGTCGCGATCATCGATCCCGGTCCGGACGACGGGGCGCATGCGGCGGCGCTGCTCGATGCTGTCAGCGGCGAGACGGTGAGCCATATCTTTGTCACCCACACCCACCGCGACCATTCGCCGAACACCGCGCGGATCAAGCAGGCGACCGGCGCGCCGGTCTATGCCGAAGGCCCGCACCGCGCCTCGCGCCCGCGTTTCGAAAGCGAGAAGCACAACCCGGAATCCGGCGCCGATCGCGACTTCGCGCCCGATATCAGGATCGCCCATGGCGACGTCGTCGAAGGAGACGGCTGGCGGCTCGAGGCCGTGGCGACCCCCGGCCATACCGCCAATCACCTCGCGTTCGCCTGGCCCGAGCGAAAATTCAACTTCGTCGGCGATCACGTGATGGGCTGGTCGACCTCGATCGTGGCGCCGCCCGACGGCTCGATGATCGATTACATGGAATCGCTGGATCGTCTCGCCGCGCGCGAGGAGGATCTGTATTTCTCCGGCCACGGCCCCGAAATTCCGGACGGCCCGCGCTTCGTGCGCTTCCTGATCCGTCACCGCAAGGCGCGCGAGGCCTCCATCCTGCACCGCCTTGCCAAGGGCGAGACCGACATCCCGACCATGGTCCGGGCGATCTATATCGGCATCGATCCGAGGCTCACCACTGCGGCGGGCTACTCCGTGCTGGCGCATCTGGAAGACCTGGTCGCCCGCGGCGTGGTGGCGACGGATGGCGATCCCGTGATCGGCGGGACGTATCGAATGGCGAACGCTTAGCGTTCCGTCATTTCTTCACCGTCTTCGCCGGCGCCTTCGGCGGCGTCACCGGCGTCTTCTTCACCGGCTTGAGTGCGTCGGCATCGGCGGCGGTGTTGAGATCGTCGATGAATTTCTTCACGCGCGCGGCGTTGCTGCCGAGGTCGCTGTCGAAATAGCGCGAGGCGGAGCGGATATCGACGCGGGAATCGTCGCCATCCGGCACGACGCGGATCGCGATGTCCTCACGGAAACCCATGATCGGCGAGCGCGCCACCGCCTCGATGCGGCCGATGCGGCGCGGCGGCTGCGGCGCGCGCTCGTCGATGACCAGCCATTTGCGCTTGTTGACGAGCTGAAGCGCGATCGCATAGGCGCGGTCGGCCGAAATCTCGAGCTCGATCGGCTCGATATCAGGATAGAAGTGACGCTGCTGCTCGGCCGAATAGAGGCCGGCATACACAGCGGTATTGGCACCATCGCCGGTGCGCAGGCGGGCCAGTGCGTCGAAGCGCGGCGGGTCGATCGGGTCGGTGGTGATATCGTGGATCGCCGGCAGCTTGCGGTATTGCAGGCCGAGATAAGCGGGATAGGCGAGGATCGCGCCGTCGATCAGGAAGGCGAGCAGGATGCGCGCCATGCCGCGCGAGCCGTTCTGCCAGATCGCGGCAAAGCCGGCGAGCCCGAACAGGATCGAGAGCGCGGCGATCCCGAGGCCGCCGAAGAAGGTCGCGAGCGCCGGCTTCATCTCCAGGAAGCCGAACCGGAGGATGATGATCGAGACCACCACCGCCACCACTGCGAACACGGCCAGATTGCGCGCCCAGCTCGCGAGGCTGGACACGGGCTCCGACTGATAGGGAGCGGAAAACCTGCGGGCCATCGGGTGAGCTCTGCCGGGGGCTTGGGGGCGGTGCCGGCCGATTTGGCACGACTATGGGCCGTTGAGACCACGGCCTGAGGCCAAATTCAAGGGAGACCGGATTGTTACTGCCCGTCAATTCCGGGCCGCCCGAAGGGCGAACCCGGAACCTCGAGATTCTCAGATGCGCAAGGGCGCGCCATAGTTCGATGCCGTTGGCATCGCCCCGGAATGACGTGTGAGCCCTACGCCGCCGCGTTCGGGAAGCGGTATTCCTTGAACTGGTCGCGCAGCGCGGTCTTCAGGATCTTGCCCGTCGCCGTATGCGGGATGCCGTCGACGAAGGCAACGTCGTCGGGCATCCACCATTTGGCGATCTTGCCGTCCATGAACTTCAGGATGTCCTCGCGGCTGGCCTGCTGGCCCTGCTTCAACTGCACGATCAGTAGCGGACGCTCGTCCCATTTGGGATGGAACACGCCGATCACGGCGGCTTCCGCTACGGCGGGATGGCCGACTGCGAGGTTTTCCAGGTCGATCGAGGAAATCCACTCGCCGCCGGACTTGATCACGTCCTTGGAGCGGTCGGTGATCCGCATGTAGCCGGCTTCGTCAATGGTCGCGACGTCGCCGGTGTCGAAGAAGCCGTCCTCGTCGAGGATGTTGGCGTCGACCCGGTAATAGGCCTTGGCGACGGCCGGGCCGGCGACCTTGAGGCGGCCGAAGGTCGTGCCGTCCCACGGCAGTTCCTTGCCGGCATCGTCGGTGATCTTCATCTCGACGGCGAACGGCGCGTAGCCCTGCATCTGGAGCACGTCGAGCCGCGCCTCGCCGGTCGCATTCTGGAACGGCGGCTTCAGCGCCGCGACGCTGCCGATCGGGCTCATCTCGGTCATGCCCCAGGCGTGGCGGACGTTCGAGCCCATGTCGAGGAAGGCCTTGATCATCGAGCGCGGCATCGCCGAGCCGCCGCAGATCACCATCTTAAGGTCCGGCAGCTTGAGATTGTTGGCGGTCATGTGCTGGAGCAGCATCAGCCACACCGTGGGCACGCCGGCGGTGTGCGTCACCCTCTCGGTCGAGAGCAGCTCGTAGACCGAGGCGCCGTCGAGCTTGGCGCCGGGCATGACGAGCTTGGTGCCCTGCGAGGGCGCGGAGAAGGCGATGCCCCAGCTGTTGGCGTGGAATAGCGGCACCACGGGGAGCATGGTCTCGGAGGCGCTGGTGCCGAGCGCGTCGACATTGTTCGCCATCAGCGCGTGCAGCACGTTGGAGCGATGCGAATACAGCACGCCCTTGGGGTCGCCGGTGGTGCCGGAGGTGTAGCACATCGCGGCCGCCGTGTTCTCGTCAAAGTCCTTCCATTTAAATTCGCCGTCGGCCTCCGCAATCCAGTCCTCGTAGGCGACCACGTTCTTCAACGTCGTCTGCGGCATGTGCGCCTTGTCGGTGAGCACGACGTAGCGTTCCACGCTTGTCAGCTTGTCGGCGATCTTCTCCAGGACCGGAACGAAGGTGATGTCGGTCATCACGATGCGGTCCTGCGCGTGGTTGATGATCCAGGCGATCTGCTCGGGGAAAAGGCGGGGATTGACGGTATGGCAGATGGCGCCGATCCCCATGATGCCGTACCAGACCTCGAGATGGCGCCACGTGTTCCAGGCGATCGTTGCGACACGGTCGCCGAGCTTGATGCCGTCGCGCTCCAGCATCTGCGAGACCTTGAGCGCGCGCTTGTGGATCTCGGCATAGGTGGTGCGATGGATCGGTCCCTCGACCGAGCGCGTGACGACCTCCTGCTTGCCATGAATCCTGGCGGCGTGTTCGATGATCCGGTGGCAGAGCAGGGGCCAGTCTTGCATCAAACCAAGCATTCGGTCGTTCCTCCGAGAAGTCGCTGGGCGGATTGTCGCTCTCAGCGTTGGGCCAAAGAATTGTCATGAGTTTTAGCCTGCCGGCCTTTCGCCGCAAATGGTCTTGTCGCGGCTATATGTCCGCCGGCGCGGCAATGGTTACCGCCGCACTCGGGCTGTCGCTGGTGCTTGCGGAGAGGGCGGAGGCGCGAAAATATGCTTTCCCGCTGGATATCTTCGGCATTGCTGCACCACGGCCGCGCGCGACGGTTCATTCTGCCAAGGTCCCGCTCCCGAGACCACGCCCCGAGGAGGCCCCCAAAGCATCGGACGAGGCCCCTCCGGAGACCGACGGCAAGGCTTCCCCGGAAAGGCCTTCTCCCGACAAGCCGTCCCCCGACAAGCCTTCCGCGGACAAGCCTGGCGCCAACAAGCCCGCCGAGGCCGCGCCGCCGCCCGAGAAGCAGGTCTCGGCCTGCCGCCTCGCGTTGACCGAGGAGATCGCTATCGCGCCGTCCATCCCGGACATCCATGGCCCCGGCGCCTGCGGCGGTGAGGATCTGGTGCGGCTCGAAGCCATCGTGCTGCCGGACAAGCGCAAGGTGGCGGTCAAGCCAGCGGCGATCCTTCGCTGCACGATGGCGTCGGCGATCGCCGATTGGGTGCGCAAGGACATGGTGCCGCTGGCCGCGAGCCTCGGCTCGACCATCAGCGATCTCGACAATTTCGACAGCTTCGAGTGCCGTGGCCGCAACCGCGTTGTCGGCGCCATGCTGTCCGAGCACGGCAAGGCCAACGCCCTCGATGTCCGCGCCATCAAGCTCGCCAACGGGCAGTCGATCGGCCTGACCGACCGCATCATGTCGCGCGACGTGCGCGAGCGCGTGCTGCATTCGGTCTGCTCGCGCTTTTCGACCGTGCTCGGCCCCGGCTCGGACTGGTACCACGAGGATCACATCCATCTCGACCTGGCGCAGCGGCGCAACGACTACCGGATCTGCCAGTGGAATGTCTGGGATCCCCTGCCGCAGGTCGCCCCGCTTCTGCCGGCGGAGCGGCCCGAGGAAGCGCCGCCGCGTGAGGTCGCGGCCAAGCCCGAGGCAAAGCAAGGAGCTGATGACGAGGTGGCGGAGAAATCCTCTGCGGCTGCGGACAAGTCGGCGGTCGACGGCAACAAAGCTCAGCCGCACAAGCCGGCAACAAAAAAGCGCCGGTGAAACCGGCGCTTTTGGATGTCAGAGATCAGGAGGGGATCAGTAGCTGCCCGCCTGGCCAGTTCCGCCGCCGCCGAGCGCGAGGCGTGAATTGTAGGGCGAGTCGCCATGCTTGGGCTCGAGCACGACCACGATCGTGCCGACCTTGACGCGGCTGTAGAGGTCGATCGCGTCCTCATTGGTCATGCGGATACAGCCCGACGAAATCGAGGCGCCGATATATTCCGGCTGGTTGGTACCGTGGATGCGGAACAGCGTGTCCTTGCCGCCCGAGTAGAGGTACATCGCGCGCGAGCCCATCGGATTGTCCGGACCGGGTGCAACGAAGGTCGGTACGCCCAGACGCGAAATCTCGCCCGGGGTCGGATGCCATGCCGGCCACTCGGTCATGCTGCCGACCTTGGCGATGCCGGACCAGGCCATGGCCTCTTCGCCGACCGTGATGCCGTAGCGGATCGCCTTGCCGCCATCCATCACCCAGTAGAGGTAATGGTTGTCGGAATCGACCACGATCGAGCCCGGCGATTCCTTGCGATGGTAGTCGACGATGGCGCGGCGGAACGGCTCTGCGACCGGGGTGTTCTCGTACCGGACCTTGGCAAGGAGTTCCTTGTCCTTCGGCTTGAAGGCCTTGGTGTCGGTCGCCTCAAAATGTGTGGCCTGCATGCAGCCCGACAGCATCAGGCCAGCGGCCAAAATACCCAGCATAACTTTCAGCGACGACATGATTTGGTTCCAATCGACAACAACAAACTTGCGCGGAGCTTGGGCCAAGCCCAAAGACCACGATTCCGTTGACCCCTATTATCGTTGAAATCTGCCACAATTCCAGCCTTTCGGACCTTTTCCCGCGATGCGAGACCTCACCTGTGGCTTTTTTGCCGCAAATTTTGCGGTCTTGGGCTGGTTTTGGGGCAAACGATGCCCGACTGTCGATTCCGTGTCACGGTTGAGCCACCGCGCCGCCACAAATGCAAACGCGCCGTTAATGTGCTTGTCATCTTGAACTTGTCAGAATCGCGCTAAGGGCTGTCACTCTGTCGCAGGCCCCTGCTGGAGTTGTGCATGTTTTCTGTGTTCGTTCCCTCCGACTCCATCTTGAAGAAGGCCATCGTCGAGGATCTTGCGGCGGTGCCGGAGCATGCGGTGTGGATCGACCTGGTCAACCCGACCGCGGCCGAGGACAAGGCCGTGGAGAAGCTCTCGGGGATCGCGATCCCGACCCGGGAGGACATGCAGGAGATCGAGATCTCCAGCCGCCTCTATATCGAGAACAGCGCGCGCTACATGACGGCGACGCTGATGTGCCAATCCGATACCGACATGCCGCGGACCACGGCGGTCACCTTCATCCTCGGCGACCACCGCCTGGTGACAGTGCGCTACGATCAGCCAAAGCCCTTCGCGCTGGTGGAAGCCAAGCTTGCCCGGTCCTGCACGCCGGCCATCACCGGCGAGATGGTGCTGATGGAACTGCTGGACGCGGTGATCGACCGCTGCGCCGACATTCTGGAACGCTGCGGCGCCGACATCGACCAGGTCTCCCATGACATCTTCGAGCCGGAGAGCGAGCGCCACGGCCACGCCAAGCAATACTCGCAAATCCTGATCTCGATCGGCCGCAAGGGCGACCTGACCTCCAAGGTCCGCGAGAGCCTGGTGTCGATCGGCCGCGTCGTCACCTTCCTCTCGGCGATCGTCGAAGGCGTGAAATGGTCGAAGGACATGCGCGAGCAGCTCAAGACCATGCAGCGCGACGTCTCCTCGCTGACCGACCACGCCTCCTACCTCTCCAGCAAGATCACCTTCGTGCTCGACGCCATGCTCGGTGTCGTCAATCTCGAGCAGAACAACATCATCAAGCTGTTTTCGGTCATGGCCGTTGTCCTGATGCCGCCGACGCTGATCGCCTCGATCTACGGCATGAATTTCAAGTCGATGCCGGAACTCGAATGGGTCCACGGCTATCCGTTCGCGCTGGTGTTGATGCTGATCGCGGCGATCGTTCCCTACTGGATCTTCAAGTGGAAGAAGTGGCTGTAATAGCTACCGAGACCTTACGCCGGACGCAGAGACACGGTCTCTGGTGTCGCAGAATAGAGCGGGATTGCGGCTGCACGGCGATGTGTGCGCGCCGCCCCAATTCCTCCGGTAAAATTTGAGCGGTGGACTGAACGTTTGCGCGAAACTTGTCTGCGATAAGCAGCGTGTTAGCCGCGAGGAACAGCCATGGTTGAAAAACACATAACGTCGCCCCGCAACGTCATCGATCTGGCGAACTATCGTCAGGTCCTGGCGAACGGCAAGGCGTCGTCGATGTCGGCGCGCATGTGCCGGCACTGTGGTGCTCCGCTGCTCGATGGTGAGAACGACGACGACTGCTCGACTGCAATCGACGTGGCCGCTCCGCGGCCGCGCGATCGGTCGCGTCGAATTCGAGTCGATTGAGGAACGGAAGGAAGGGCGATCCAGGTCTTGCGGCGGCGTTGTCTGGATCGCCTTGCTTCCGTTCCCGTAGCTCTTCCCCACATTGGGTCGTAGCGTCTGACGGGGACGGTGGCGTCCCCTGCCAGCCCTTCTTATCTCTATTGGCGTTTGCGGCGGAGCCGATTAGGCTCGCGCGCGGTGACGTCGGAGACGCCGATGGGTGTTGGAATCAAAGAACCCACCAGGACCGGGCGCATGTCCGGCGAGCGCTTCCGCCTGTTCCAGGAGGGTCGTCCGGACCATGAGCGCTGGGAGCTTGTCGGAGGTGTCCCGATGATGATGACGCCGCCAACGATCGCGCACAACCGCATCGCGGGAAATCTTGAGCGTCTGCTCAATGACGCGCTGGCGAGTCACGATCAGAGTCGTATCGCAATGCAGCGTCCCGGCATCGAACTCGGGTCGGGCGAATTCCGCCCTGAGCCGGATGTTGCCGTCATCGACGCCGAGTACGAACCGGACCAGAGGTTCGTCGAGCGAGCCTATCTGCTGGCAGAGATCGTCTCCGCCACTGACGACACGCGGGTGCCCGCCACCGAGAAGAGGTGGATCGACGTCAAGCGAACCATCTACCTCGCGCATGCGGCCTGCGAAGCGGTGCTCATCATCGAGCAGGACCGGATGGAGGTCCGTCTCGACGCCAGAACGCCGAGTGGTTGGAGTTCGCAAACACTTTGTACGGCCGACGAATTAAAGCTGCCCGCATTCGGGCTGCAATGTGCGGTCGCTGATCTCTATGAGGGGACGCCGTTACAGCCACGGCGTGGCCGGAAGCGCCCCGCTTGAAGCGCTCTCAGACTCTCCGCAACTGACCGCCTTTGAACGATGACGAGAGACTAAACGTGCTGGCCGCCGTTGATGTGGATCTCGGCGCCGTTGACGTAGGACGAGGTGTCCGTGCACAGCACGTAGATGATCTTGGCGACCTCGTCGGGCGTGCCGAGCCGGTGCAGCGGGATCTGCTGCTCGACGATCTTCTCGGTGCCCGGCGACAGGATCGAGGTGTCGATCTCACCCGGTGCGATCGCGTTGACGCGCACGCCGACGCGGCCGAAATCCGACGCCATCTCGCGTGTCAGGGATGCGAGTGCGGCCTTGGAGGTCGCATAGGCCGCGCCCGCAAAGGGATGCACCCGCGAGCCCGCGATCGAGGTGACGTTCACCACCGAGCCCTTGGCCGCCTTCAACTCCTCGATCAGTCCGCGCGCCATCATGATCGGCGCGAAGAAGTTGACGTTGAACACGTGCGTCCAGGTATCGAGGTCGGTGTCGATCGAGCCGAGCCTGGAGCCGCCGGCGCCCTTCGGCGAGATCGCGGCGTTGTTGACGAGCGCATGCAGCATGCCGCCTTCGAGGCGGTCGCGGATGTCGGAGATCGCACGCGTGGTGTCGGCGGGGGTGGCGAGGTCGACCTGGATGTGATCCTCAGGGCCCGCATCCCAGGGACAATCCTCCGGGAACGGATGCCGCGAGCAGGTGATGACCCGCCAGCCCGCCGAGGAGAAGCGGATCACGGTGGCATGGCCGATGCCGCGGCTCGCACCGGTCAGGAGCAGCGTGCGGCGCGGCGCATTGGACGAATGCGGCATGGACATCTTTCAGGTCGGCCTAAGCTCTAAGGATACATCCGCGTCTTGGACCACGGCTCGCCGGCCGCGTCACGGCGAAATTCGATGCGGTCGTGCAGGCGGAATGGGCGGTCGTGCCAGAACTCGATACGCGCCGGCGTGATGCGCCAGCCGCTCCAGCCCGGCGGACGCGGCACCTCGCCGATGACGTGCTTGGCGGCGACCTTGGCGATGGCCTGCTCGAAGGCGAAGCGGCTCTCGAGCTCCTGCGACTGCTTGCTCGCCCAGGCGCCGATCTGCGCCTGCTTGGGGCGGGTGGCGAAATAGGCGTCGGCCTCGGCGTCGGTCACCGGCGTCACGTTGCCGCGGATGCGGACCTGACGGCGCAGCGACTTCCAGTGAAAAAGTAACGCGGCCTTAGGATTTGCGGCGAGTTCGCGGCCCTTCTGGCTCGCGATGTGGCTGTAGAAGACGAAACCGTCGGTATCGAAGCCTTTCATCAGCACCATGCGCACGTCCGGCAGCCCGTCCGGGTCGACGGTTGCGAGCGCCATGGCGTTCGGATCGTTCGGCTCGCTCTTGATCGCCTCGTTCAGCCAGGTCTCGAACAGCACAAAAGGCTCGTCGGCGGCGGTGAAATCACCGGATGTTAAGGGTGTCTGGTGTTTCATCGAGGTCGTGTCGGTCATGTCTGGAGTCCGAGTTGCGTCCCGCGGTCCAAAACGCGTTGTTGTCCGCTACCGCCCTATATAGGGTATGGGGACGCGTTGGCCTATCGGCGATCCGTCCGTCCGGCTTCGTCATGACGATCATTCTGATCGGGCTCGGCACCGGCGGTTGCAGCTTTTCCCGCAATGACAAGAGTGCCTACGCCAAGGCCGACGACAGCGACCTCACCGGCTCGATCGCAATGCTGGCCAAGGAGGCGCCCCCGACCGAGACCGATCTCGCCTTCGCCCGCAACGCCGCCTCCGACGTCCTCAGCAAGGGCGACAAGGATTCCAGCCAGCATTGGGAGAATCCGGAAACCGGGGCGCGCGGTTCGGTCACGCCGATCGCGCAATCCTATGCCGCCGAGGACGGCCGCAAGTGCCGCGACTTCCTGGCGAGCTACGTCAACGGTGGCACCGAAAGCTGGCTCCAGGGTGCCGGCTGCCAAAGCAGCCGTGGCCGTTGGGAGATTCATACGCTAAAGCCGTGGCGGAGCTAGGAATCGCTTCACCAGGCTAGTTGCAAAAATACCACTCGCCCCCCACATGAGGCTCAGGTGGGGCGGGGAGCCCTTTGAACAATTCGATTTCTTGAAGGAGACGTGACGGATGCGCGACCCCTATGAGGTCTTGGGGGTGCCGCGGAGCGCCAATGCTGCCGCGATCAAGAGCGCCTATCGCAAGCTTGCCAAGAAGCATCATCCCGACAGCAACAAGGACGACCCGAAGGCCGCCGAGCGCTTCTCCGAGATCAATTCGGCGAACGAGATCATCGGCGACGAGGACAAGCGCAAGCAGTTCGACCGCGGCGAGATCGACGCCGACGGCAAGCCGCGCTTCCAGGGTTTTCCGGGTGGCGGCGGAGCGCGCGGTCGCGCCGGTCCCGGCGGGTTCGAGAGCTATACGTTCCGCGCTGGCGGCGCGGGCCCTGGTCAGGGCGGCGGCGCGTTCGAGGACATTCTCAACAGCATGTTCGGCGGTGGGCAGCGTCCGCGGCCCGGGGCCGGCGGCGCAGGGCAGTTCGAATTCGACACCGGCGGGATCGGGGTCGATCTCGACCTGAACGTCGCCATGACCGTCTCGCTGGAAGAGTCGGTGCAGGGCGGAGAGAAGCGCGTCCGGCTGCCGACAGGCAAGGAACTCAACGTCAAGATTCCGGTCGGCGTCGTCAGCGGCCAGCAGATCCGGCTGAAGGGGCAGGGCGAGACCGCGCAGGGCCATCCGCCAGGCGATCTTCTGATCACGATTACGGTTGCACCGCACGCGTTTTTCAAGATCGAGGGCGCCGACCTCAGGATCGACCTGCCGGTCACGCTCTATGAGGCGGTGCTTGGCGGCAAGGTCCGCGTGCCCACCCTCGGCAATGCCGTGGAGTTGTCGGTCCCGAAAAACACCTCCAGCGGCCGGACCTTCCGCCTCAAGGGCAAGGGATTGCCAAAATCTGGCGGAACCGGGGATCTCTTCGTCACCATCAGGATTATGCTACCGGACGGGAACGACGCCGAGCTTGAAGCATTGATGGAAAAGTGGCGGGACCAGCACCCCTACAATCCACGTAGCGGGCTCGGTTAGGGCGAGATCGGCAGCTGAAGGGGTTCTCCTAAAGATTGAGAGCGTCGTCCATGGAGATGATGCTCATCATACGCCCGAGGCGTGGTAGCCCTTCTCGGCTCACGTGCTCGACGTGTCGGCTGTCCGGCGGGGCAGCCGATAAAAAGGTGCGGCCTCGAGAGGGGGACCAGCGCGGTACCAAAAACCCCAATCGAGGCCGCCCGCGTCGATCGGCGGATCGAACGCTGCTCATTTTCGCGTGATCATCCGGTGCGATAATGAGACGCGCCGATGTCTTCATTCCAAATTTTCAATGTCGGAATCGAGGCACCGCGCTTGCGTGGTTGTCTAGCTGCCGTTTTTCTCTGCCTGGTCGTAAACCGCCTGCGCCACTTTGGTCAGCCGGTCGCGGTCGCCGCCACCGCTGACGACGTAGCCGACGCCGCGCTCGGCCCAGAACAACGCCCCGTCCTTGTCCGTTCTGGCGTAGCGCATCTGCGTCGCGCCGTTCTCGGTCTTGGCGGTGTAGATCGTGTACCGCTCGCCCGAGGCGCCCTCATACATCAGGAACGAGGCCGGGCCGCTCGGCCCCGGCAAGAGCCGGCCGCCGACGAGCTTCAGTCCGCTCGCCTCCAGGTTCGGCGCGAACACGGTCCAGCCGCAGCGCCTGGTCAGCCAGGCCTGGAGGTGGTCGCGCTCGTTGCCGCCGACCTCGACGGGGTGACGAACCTCGACGACATAGAGGCGGTGGGCGTCGAGCGCGTCGGTCGTAAAACTCTGGAAGGTCGAGGGTGCGTTGGCGGCGCCATGCGCCAGCCAGCCGGCGGTGCCGCCGGCGACGAAGGCAACCAGCACGGCCGCGGCGGCGCCATACAGCCAGTGCCGCGGGCGGCGTTCCAGCCGCTCGAGCTCCAGCCGCGCCGGCACCGGCTCCTGGACAACGGAATCGTAGCGGGCGTGCAGCATCTCGGCCATGGCGCGCCAGGACTGCACGCGCTCGGCATCCTCAGGCTGCGCGGCAAGCCAGGCCTCGACGTCGGCGCGGCGCTCGGCCGGCAGCTCGCCGTCGACATAGGCGTGCAGTTCGTCCTCGGTCACTGGGATATTGCGGTCGTTCATATCGGTCGTCTCTGGCTCTGCGGCCCAAAATGTTCTTCGTGGTTCGACTGCGCCGCTTCCCACGCCATGCAGGGGAAGCGACATGCGCGATGCATCAATCTTGCCATCATTTCACCCGCCTGAGCGCCGGGCGCTCGCCCTCCAGCGAGGCTTTAACGTGGGCGCGGGCGCGTGCCAGGCGCGACATCACGGTGCCGATCGGCACGCCCTGGATGTCGGCGACCTCGCGGTAGCTCATGCCCTCCAGCATCACCAGGAGCAGTACCGAGCGTTGCTCCTCGACGAGCGTCGCCAGCGCCTTCTCGATATCGCGCCCTTCGGCTTCGGTCCCGCTGGCATCCGGGTTGTTCTCCGTCAGCTGCATGAATTGCGGGCGCCGTGCCAGCGAGCGCCGCCGGTTCTTGTTGAGGTTGGTCAGGATCGTGTAGAGCCAGCTCCTGACGTCGCCCCCGAGGAACAGGCGCTCCGAACGCAGCGCCCGCACCAACGTATCCTGCACCAGATCGTCGGCCGCATCCGCCTCGCGCGTGAGCGCGCGGGCGTAGCGGCGCAACGCCGGGATCATGGCTTCAACACTCTGGCGAAACGCACTCATTGCCGTCTTGACGTCCTGATGTTCGGCGCGAGCGCCACAACGATCATAACACCCGACCGGAACGGCTATTCCGGCGCTTGAAACAGCGTTAACGCCGCGTATTAGGACTGTACCGCAACGGAGGGCTGGTGTACCTCCAAACCTTACCGAGAGCTCGACGGGACGTTAGCAAAATGGCGCAGAATTCAGGTCTGATGCAGGGCAAGCGGGGCGTGGTCCTCGGCGTTGCCAACAACCGCTCGATCGCCTGGGGCATCGCCAAGGCGTGCCACGCGGCCGGCGCCGAGCTCGCCTTCACCTATCAGGGCGATGCGCTGAAGAAGCGCGTCGAGCCGCTCGCCGCCGAGATCGGCGGGCTCGTGCTCGGCCATTGCGACGTCACCGATGCTGCGACCATCGATGCGGCCTTCGCGGTGCTGAAGGAGAAGTGGGGCAAGATCGACTTCCTGGTCCATGCGATCGCATATGGCGAGCAGCTCGACGGCCGCTACGTCGACACCACGCAGGAGAATTTTTCGAAGTCCATGCTGATCTCCTGCTACTCGTTCACGGCTGTGGCGCAGCGCGCCGAGAAGCTGATGACCGACGGCGGCTCGCTCATCACGCTCAGCTATTACGGCGCCGAGAAGTGGATGCCGCATTACAACGTCATGGGCGTCGCGAAAGCGGCGCTCGAAGCGAGCGTGCGCTATCTCGCCGCCGATCTCGGCGAGAAGAACATCCGCGTCAACGCGATCTCGGCCGGGCCGATCAAGACGCTCGCGGCGTCCGGCATCGGCGATTTTCGATATATCCTGAAGTGGAACGAGGCCAACGCGCCGATGCGGCGCAACGTGTCCACTGAAGACGTCGGCGGCAGCGCGCTGTATTTCCTGTCCGACCTCTCGCGCGGCGTCACCGGCGAGGTGCACCACGTCGATTCCGGCTATCACGTGCTCGGCATGAAGCGCCCGGACGCGCCGGACATTTCGTTCGGTGGGAAGGATTAGTTTCTGAATCTGGAACGCCCGTGCCCACGATCTATTATCTTCGCCACGGCGAGACCGAGTGGAATGCGCTCGGGAGGCTTCAGGGCATCAAGGACATTCCGCTGAATGCGCGCGGTCGCGGTCAGGCCGTGCAGGCCGGCGGCATTCTCGCCGATCTGTTCAAGCGCGACGGCCGCGACAAGGCTGCGTTACCCTACGTGTCGAGCCCGCTTGGCCGCGCGCGCATGACCATGGAACTTGCGCGCGGCAGGCTCGAGCTGCCGGTGACGGACTATGCGCTCGATGATCGCCTGCGTGAGATCGGCTACGGCACCTGGGAGGGACTGACGCTGGCCGAGAGCGAGGCCTCCGATCCCGAAATCTATGCCCGGCGCCTCGCCGACAAATGGACGGTGGGCCCCGCGGGCGGGGAGACTTACGCCGATGTGCAGGTCCGCGTGCGCGCCTGGTACGACCAGCTCCGGACCGACACCGTCGCGGTCGCCCACGGCGGGACCTGCCGGGCCCTGATGGTTTCACTCGGCCTGGAGACGCCGGCGAGCGCCGCCGAACTCTATATCGAGCAGGGCGCCGTCTACGTGTTCCGCGACGGGCGGCTGGAGAAATTTAGTTAAGCGGTCCGCCGTCTCCTGTGGCGGGCTGCGGGTTTGACCCCCGGCGCCCCGCGCGTTACCACACGCGGGAACCGAGCCAGCGAGCAGCGATGTCCTTCAACACCTTCGGCCACATGTTCCGCGTCACGACCTTCGGCGAAAGCCATGGGGTGGCGATCGGCTGCGTGGTCGACGGCTGCCCGCCCATGATCCCGCTCGTCGAGGCCGACATCCAGGGTGATCTTGATCGCCGCCGGCCCGGCCAGTCGCGCTTCACGACCCAGCGCCAGGAGCCGGACCAGGTCAAGATCCTCTCCGGCGTGATGGCGCATCCGGAAACCGGCGTACAGGTGACGACGGGCACGCCGATCGGGCTCCTGATCGAGAACACCGACCAGCGCTCGAAGGACTATTCCGAGATCAAGGACAAGTTTCGCCCTGGTCATGCCGACTTCACCTATGAAGCGAAGTACGGCCTGCGCGATTATCGTGGTGGTGGCCGCTCCTCCGCGCGCGAAACCGCGACGCGCGTTGCCGCCGGCGCGATCGCGCGAAAAGTGCTGCCCGCCGTCAGGGTGCGCGGCGCGCTGGTGCAGATGGGCCCGCACAAGATCGACCGCGAGAAGTGGGACTGGGACGAGATTGCGAAAAATCCGTTCTTTTGTCCCGACAAGGACAAGGCCGCGTTCTTCGAGACCTATCTCGACGGCATCCGCAAGAGCGGCTCCTCGATCGGCGCGGTGCTCGAGATCGTCGCCGAGGGCGTGCCGGCGGGATTGGGTGCGCCGATCTACGCCAAGCTCGATGCTGAGCTCGCTTCCGCGATGATGAGCATCAACGCGGTGAAGGGCGTCGAGATCGGCGCGGGCTTTGGCGCGGCCGAACTCACCGGCGAAGAGAACGCCGACGAGATGCGCACCGGCAATGACGGCACGCGCTTTCTGTCCAACCACGCCGGCGGCGTGCTGGGCGGCATCTCCACCGGACAGCCGGTGGTGGTGCGCTTTGCGGTGAAGCCGACCTCCTCGATCCTGCAGCCGCGCCTGACCGTCGACCGCAACGGCGCCGACACCGAGATCTTCACGAAGGGCCGCCACGATCCCTGCGTCGGCATCCGCGCCGTCCCCGTCGGCGAAGCCATGATGGCCTGCGTGCTGGCGGATCATTTCCTGCGCGACCGCGGGCAGGTCGGGCGCTAGCGCTGCGCGGGGCGCTTGTGTCGCGCCACTAGCCCACCGCGCAGCTTGACGATCCCACAACTTCGTCCGCAAATGCGGACATGGAAAGCTCCGAGCTCCAACGCATCACCAACTGGCTGATCGACGGCGCAAGGTCGTCGGGGACCCCGGCGGAGATGATCGCAGACGTCTGCGAACATCTGGTCGAAGCCGGCTTGCCGTTATGGCGGTTCGGCATCTTCATCCGCACGCTGCATCCGGAGATCTTCGGCCGCAACTTCATCTGGCGGCAGGGCGAGAAGGTCGAAATCGGCACCGTCGATTTCGAGATCCTGGACACGCCCGAATTCGCCCGGAGCCCGCTTCGGATCGTGTTCGAGCAGGGGATCGAGGTCAGGGGCCGCGTCGACGATCCCGACAGCGAGCGATTTCCGTTCATCAACGACATGCGGGCCGAAGGGGCGACCGACTATATCGCTGTGCCGCTGCCGTTTCTCGACGGCTCGGTCCATGCGACGAGTTGGGTGACACGGCATCCCGGTGGCTTCAGCGACGACCAGATCGCTGCGATCCGCTGCATCGTGACGCCGCTTGCGCGCGTCGCCGAGATCATCAGCTTGCGCCGCACCGCCGAGATGCTGCTCGACACCTATGTCGGCAACCGTGCCGGCGCGCGCATCCTCGGCGGCCAGATCCGCCGCGGCCACAACGACACCATGCAGGCTGCGATCTGGCTCTCCGACCTGCGCGGCTTCACCGCGCTGTCGGACCGGCTGCCGGCCGAGACCGTGGTCGAGATCCTCAACCATTATTTCGACTGCCAGGTCACTGCGATCCGGGGCCATGGCGGCGAGGTGCTGAAATTCATGGGCGACGGGCTGCTCGCGGTGTTCCCTATCGACGAATATGTCGGCGATGCCGCCCATGTCTGCACGCGCGTGCTGGAGGCGGCGCGCGAATCCCGCGCCAGCGTCGAGGCGCTCGCCTTTCCGGTCGGCGACGTCATCGAGCGCTTCCGCTTCGGCGTCGCGCTCCACGTCGGCAACATCCTCTACGGCAATATCGGCGGCGGCAACCGGCTCGACTTCACCTGCATCGGCCCCGCGGTCAATCTCGCCGCAAGGCTCGAGAAGATCACGGGCCGCCTGGGGCGGACCGTCGTGGCCTCGGAAGGGTTTGCCAAGGTCTGCTACCACGACTGGCACGAGCTCGGCGAATTCCCGATCGCGGGATTTTCCAAGGCGCAGCGCGTATACGGGCTGGCGGATGAAGCGTCGGTGCTGGTCGACTGAGCGCTATTCCTCCGGCTCCGTCGTGAACAGCAGCGGATAGCCCTTGGTGCGGCCGGCGTCGGTGGCGCGGGTTGCCTTGGTCTCTGCGACGTCCCTGGTGAACACGGCGACCACGCAGGCCCCTAACTTGTGCGCGGTGATCATGACCTTGTAGGCCTGATCCTCGGTCATGCGGAACTCGGCCTTGAGGATCATCGTGACGAATTCCCGCGGCGTGAAGTCGTCGTTGATCAGGATGACCTTGTGCAGCTTGGGCCGCTCGACCTTGGTCTTCGTCCTGGTTTTCGGCTTGATGACGGTATCGTTCATTCCGCCTCCCGGATACGGCGGGTTCGGGTTCCTGCCGGCGCGCTCAGCGCGCGGCCTTCTCACCATATTGCAGGACCTGCACCTTCTCCAAGGTGATCAGGCCGCTCGACATCATGCCATCCAGGATGGGCAGGAATGCGTTGACGTTGTCCTCGCTGTCGACGATCTCGATCAGCAGCGGCAGGTCTTCCGAGAGCCGCAGAATTTTTGAAGTGTGCAGCCGGCTCGACTTGCCGAAGCCCATGGGGCCGCGCAACACGGTGGCGCCGGCCAGATGCCGCTCGCGCGCCGTCATCACGATCGCTTCATAGAGCGGCTTGCCGTCGAAATGGTCGCGCTCGCCAATGAAGATCCGGAGCGAAACGGCCTGATTGGGGATTTGCATGGTCAGCTCCTTGTCAAGCGGTTGGTGCGGCTGGCCATCATATGGCCGAGCCACACCGACACCAGCCAGCAGATGACAGACGCCGCGATATAGGCGAGCGCCGTATATTTCATGCCGTCGTGGAACAGGCGGAAGGTCTCCAGGCTAAAGGTTGAAAAGGTCGTGAAGCCGCCGCAGAAACCGGTCATGACGAACTGCCGGTGCTCGGGCCGTGCCAGCACGCGGCCGTCGGGCCCGGTCAGCGTCGCGTAGAAGCCGATGATCAGCGAGCCCGTTGCGTTGATGAACAGCGTCGCGACGGGGAAGCCGGGGCCGGTGTCGAGCGCAAGTCCGACCAGATAACGCGTCAGCCCGCCGACGGTGCTGCCGGCCGCAACCCAGGCATAGAGCATCGCGGTGCGCCAGCGATCGGCAGAGGAGGGGGACTTCATCTGCCTCTAGCCTCCCAGAGTGTCCGCGAGGAGGAAGCCGCAACTGACGGCCGCGAGGCACAGCCCGACCGAGAACACGACATTCCCGAGCGCGTGCATCGGCTCGCCGCTGCGCGCCAGCGTCAGCGTTTGCAGACTGAACGAGGACACCGTGGTGTAGCAGCCGAGAAAGCCGGTCACCGCGAACAGCCATGGATTGGGCGCGGCGAAGGCCGAGCCGGGATAGGTCGCCAGTGCGCCAAAAAGGCCGATCAGGAAGGCGCCGGTGACGTTGATGGTCATGGTGCCCCACGGAAACGTCTCGCCCAGCCGCCGCGCGATCACGCCGGAGATGAAATAGCGCGCACAGCCGCCCAGCACGCTGCCGATCATGATCGCAAGCACTCCGCTCAGCACGGCGAACAGCCTCCCGTCATCATTTCTCCTCCGTTGCCAGCCCGTTGCCGACGGCGAACAGCCCCATGAGCGCCACCAGCGCGAAGCCGAGCCCGGCCAGGAACGTGCCGGCCGGACCATAGGCATCCCACAGTGCGCCCGCGATCACGCTCGCGGCCAGCAAGGCAAGGCCGGTGAACAGGTTGAAATAGCCGAACGCGGTACCGCGCAAGCTCGGCGGCGCGGCGTCGGCGACAAGGGCCGAGAGCAGGCCTTGCGTCAATCCCATATGCAGCCCCCACAGCCCGACGCCGAGTGCGAGGCCGCCGAGGCTCGGCAGCAGCGCGAGCACGAGATCGGCGCCGGCGAGGAAGACGAGGCCGAGCGCAAGCAGGCCGGTGCGATTGATCCGGTCCGAGAGCACGCCGGCCGGATAGGCCGACAGCGCATAGACGACGTTCATCAGCACCAGCACGGCCGGCACCCACATCGCATTGAGCCCGATGTTTTGTGCGCGCAGGATCAGAAAGGCCTCGCTGAAGCGCGCCAGCGTGAAGACGACGCCGACCGCGACGACACGCCAGTACACGGATCCAAGCTGCCGCATCGCGGCGGTGTTCAGCGGATTTTTCGACGGCTCCCTGCTCGGATCCGGCTCCGGCTCGCTCACCGCAAATGCGATCAGTCCGAACGACAGGAACGCCGGGAGCGCCGCTACCCAGAACACCGCCGTAAAATTGTCCGACGTCCACCACATCAGGCCGATCGCCACGAGCGGCCCGACGAACGCACCGATGGTGTCGAGCGACTGCCGCAGGCCGAAGCTCGCGCCGCGCAGGCCGATGGGTGCGATATCGGCGATCAGCGCATCGCGCGGCGCGCCGCGAATGCCCTTGCCGACGCGGTCGATGAAACGCGCTGCAACCAGCCATCCGACGCTGGGGGCAAGCGGGAAAAGCGGCTTTGTCAGCGCGGCTAGTCCGTAGCCGAGCGCCGCGAGGAGCTTGCGCCGGCCGAGCCAGTCGGACAACGCGCCGGAGAAGATTTTCGTGATCGAGGCGGTCGCCTCCGCAATGCCCTCGATGAAGCCGACGGTGAGCGTGGAGGCGCCGAGCACGGTGACGAGATAGACCGGCAGCAGCGCGTGGATCATCTCGGAGGAGACGTCCATCAGCATCGAGACGAAGCCGAGCACCCAGATCCCCCTGGGCAGCCCCGCGCGCGCAGCATTCGGTGTCGTCGTCACGTCCAGGACTTCTCCTTGGCCTTCTCCTTGGGCCTGCTCCTTGGCCTTCGCGTCCAGGCAACAAAAAACCCGCCAGCGGCGGGTTTGTCCATGCTCCCGCCAAAGGCAGAGGCTCAAAGATTGCCCCACCTCAGGCAGGAGTCATCAGCCCACTACGGTCTCATCGACTGACGGGCGGTTATCGGGGGACTCCATCCCCATCTATGCGGCCAGCCTAGCACGGAAATCGTGCCGGACAAGTAGGGCGGGGTGCTCTGTCGAGTGGTCCGTCATTCCGGGAGCGCGCCGCGCGCGACGGCATGACGATGCCAGAGATCGCGCAGTTCCAGCGGCGCGAGCGCGGCAACATGGCGGCAGCTTTGCGTAAAGCTGCGCAAATTGCCGACTCGCAAATCCTAACTCGTAAATCCCTAACTGGAATGTGAAGCGCAAGCGATCTTCGGACTTTGCGGCAAGGCGTTTGCATGTCACCATCGCGTCATACGACGGGAGGCTGCGATGCGCTTGCTGTTCTCGATCGGGGTTGTGCTGGTGACCGGCATGTTTGCCGGAGGGGACGTCGCGGGCATCGCGGCACCAGGACCTAAATTTGAGTCGCCTAAAATTCAGCCGCAGCGGCAAGCAGCCGACAGGGACGCGCAGACGGTCGATGTCGAGCTGATCCTCGCGGTCGACGTGTCCTACTCCATGGACATGGACGAGCTCGCGATCCAGCGCGAAGGCTATGCGCAGGCGATCCAGTCGAAGGAATTCCTGCAGGCGCTGAAGATGGGTCCGAACGGCCGGATCGCGGTGACCTATTTCGAGTGGGCCGCCTCGACCGACCAGAAGATCATCATCCCCTGGCGGCTGATCGACGGACCGGAGACCGCGGATGCCGTCGCCGCCGAAATCTTGAAGACGCCGATCCGGCGTGCCTCGCGTACCTCGATCTCCGGCGCGATCACTTTCGCGATGCCGCTGTTCGATGAGGATCCCTATCGGGGCTTGCGCCGCGTGATCGACATTTCCGGCGACGGTCCCAACAACAATGGCACTCCGGTCACAGTGGCGCGCGACGCAGCGATCGAGAAGGGCATCGTCATCAACGGCCTGCCGATCATGGTCAAGGAGCCGTCCTATTCGACCATGGATATCGACAATCTCGACTACTACTATGAGGACTGCGTCATCGGCGGCCCCGGTTCGTTCGTGATCACGATCAAGGACCGCGACAAGTTCAAGGAAGCAATCCGCACCAAGCTCCTGATGGAGGTCGCGGGCCGCACGCCCGAGCGCCCCGTGATGCACGTTGCGGAGAAGGACAAGGAGCCGCGTGTGAGCTGCATGATCGGCGAGAAGATCTGGTCGGACCGCTGGGGGCGGTGAACGCTACCACCGCATGAGACCTTTTGCCCTGGTTTGCTTCCGGTAGAATTTTAACCGTGCGTTAACCGTTGGGCGGCCCTAATCGGCCGTTTCCAGTTGTTTCCGGATAATGTTCTGACGCTGCTGTCGGGGCGCGAACGAAGCGGGCCTGTCAGACCAATCCGCCGAGCAATCCAATGGCCATCGTCACGTCGAGCACCAGCCAGATTTCTCCCGCCAACGAGCGGGTCTATCACCAGAGCGCCCTGCTCGGTGACTGGAAGGGCAATTGGGCGGGCAACAACCAGCCCGTCGGCTTCAAGGTCGTGAACATCCGCGGGGCCCGGGCGCAGGTCGAGTACACCCATAACGGGCACACCGAGCGCGGCTTTGGCGAGGTCAGTGGCGCGCTTCTCACCTTCGGTAACATCACGGTCGGCACCAAGGACGGCAAGAGTTTGGTGCTCTTGTCCTCGGCTGGCGCGGGCAAGCAGACCGCGACGCTGGATAAGCAGGCGCCGCCGGCCTCGGACAGCCGCCTGATGGGAAGCTGGGGCGGCTATTCCAGTGACAATGGCAAGAGCGCGAGCTTCAGGGTGCTCGCCGTCAACGGCAACGAAGCGCAGGTCAGCGTCACCACCGACGGCGTCACCCGTCAGGGCACCGGCACCGTCTACAAGAACGTCATCATGTTCGGGCAGGCGCAGATCGCGACCGACGACGGGCAGAGCGGCAAGATCATCTACCAGGTCGGCAACAAGTCGTTCATGGTGCCCGTGACGAAATATCCGCCGGCCGATACGTCGTCCTCGGTGGACAAGACCGCGTAACGCCTCACCGTCGTTTTGCCGCGATATGATGTCAGTGCCGCCACGGTACTGCCAATCGAACGCTCCGGCTACTTCGCGGCGAGCGGTGGCAGCGGCGGCACGCTGTCGTTCGGCGCTTCCGCCTGCATGGTGATCAGCGTCATCGAGACCAGGTCGTAATAGCCGATCAGGCTGATGATATCCATGATGCCGCGCTCGCCGAATTTCTGCTGCGCTGCGCGGTAGGTTTCGTCGGAGACCTTCTTGTTGCGGTAGAGCGCCATTGCGAGATCATAGAGGGCAGCCTCGTCATCCTTCATCGCCTTTGGCCGTACGCCGTTCGCGACGTCCCTGGCGATCTCTGGATCGAGGCCGGCCTTCATCGCGAGCGGATAATGCGCGAACCATTCGTACTGCGCGGTCCATTGCCGCGCGGTGATCAGGATGGCGAACTCGCTGAGGCGCGCCGGCAGCGACGAATTCCAGCGCAGATAATCCGACATCGCGGAGAGCTTTGGCGCCAGCTCCGGGTTGCGGATATAGGCGCGGTAGGGCGGGTTGGTGAATTTGGCATTGCGCGGGGGCACGGCGATCGCATCCGCCCATTCTTTCTGCGGCGGCGTGAGCTCGTCCGCCTTCAGCGGCACGAAGCGGGTCGGCTCGGCCGCGCGGCTTGCTCCCGAAATCGCCACACAGCACAGCCAGCGCCACGCCCGGATATCGCATCGTCTTTCTCCCATTCCGGCGGACTCGCGCCGCCTTGTTTCGGACAACAGCTTACGGTCCGATCCGAACCGTGCAAGACCTCGGGAACGCATGCGGGAGTTGAAGGCAACAATGCCCGGGCTCCACTGGCATTCGCCACATCCGTCGCGTATAATTTCCGCACTTCCTTGACGGTCACCTGAATGTTCAGCCTCGCAGCTTCACGCGCCCTCGCAACTCTCTTCGCCGTGCTTTGCCTCGGCGGAGCAACAACTCATGCGCAAGTGGCGCCGCTGAGGTATTGGATACCGGGCGGTCCTTTCGGCTTTGGCGGAAGTAGCGGCCAGAGCGCCGATGCCTACGGCAATTTTCCAAGCTTCAAGGCCGGCGATGCAGACGAAAGCTACAGTTTTCGTCCCGGTTTCTTTGTCGGAAGCCAACGCGGTGATCTTGGTTTGAGCGGCCTCAGCCAGCCCACCACGGCCGGCAATTTCAGCGCGCTCTCTTATGATGGCACGCAGTTTGGTTACAACACCAAGACCGCGGGCGGCATGCCCGTCACGTTCTTTGCCGGTTTCGACACGCTGAAATACAATGGCGGCATTGGCAGCTCGCTTGCGCCGCTCACCTCTAGCGCCTCGCCCGGTTACGGCGCGTTCGCGGGTGTCGAGTTCAAGCCGACCTCGAACCTCAGCCTGTCGTTCGGCGCCGGTTTCACCCAGCAGCAATCTGGGCGCATGGATAGCGACATCAACTCGTCGCTGCTGCCCGGCGAGTCACCGGCCTTGGGCGGCCTTCGGCGGTAGAGCATGACCCGGGAAAGTGTGCAGCGGTTTCCCGAAAAGGTCATGATCAAACAAAACTAGCGCGTGAACCGCGCCACCAGCTCGACATGCGGCGTGTGGCGGAACTGGTCCACGGGCACGACGCTGTCGATCTTGTAGCCGCCATCGATCAGGAGCCTGGCGTCGCGAGCAAATGTCGCGACGTTGCAGGACACCGCGACCACCACAGGCACCTTGCACGCGGCGAACTTCAAGGCCTGCGCCTGGGCGCCCTGGCGCGGCGGGTCGAACACGACGGCGTCGAAATCGCGCAGCTCCGGCGGCACCAGGGGGCGGCGGAACAGGTCGCGCGGCTCGGCCTTGATCGGCTTGAGCCCCGGCGTGCGCGCGGCCTTTGCGAGCGCTGCAATGGCGCCGGCGTCGTTGTCATGGGCGGTGACGCGCGCCTTCTCGGCGAGCCTCAACGCAAACGGCCCGACGCCGCAGAAGAGATCGAGAACGTTCTTGGCCTTGCCGATGCGCTCCGCGACGAGAGACGCAAGCGTCTCTTCGCCTGCAACAGTCGCCTGCAGGAACGAGCCCGGCGGCAGCGTCACCTCGGCTCGGCCCATCTGCACGGTCGGTGGCAGGCGTTGCAGCACCAGTTCGCCGTGCCGTGTCAGCCGTGCCAGGCGATGCTGCTCGGCGACGCGCGAGAGCGCCGTCACGAGCGGCGTTGGTAGCGGGCCGGAGCCGCGCACGTCGACGTCGAGACCGTTGGCGGTCGCGGTGACCTGGATGTCCAGCGGTTTCGTCACCGGCATTTTGGACGTCAGCAGCTCGGCGAGCGCCCAACCGGCATCGAGCGCGCCCTCGAGCCCGGGATCGAGGACCGGGCAGCGATGGATCGGGATGACGTCGTGCGAGCTGGCAGCCGAGAAGCCGACCTTGAGGATGTCATGCGTGCCGAACCGGCCGTGCAGCGTGACGCGCCTGCGCCCCGCACCGTGAGCGTCGACCAGCGACGCCACCTCGCAGTCGATGCCGGCCTGCGCCAGGGTCTCGACCACGATGCCGCGCTTCCAGGCGTGATAGGGCTCGGCCGCCCAGTGCTGGATCGCGCAGCCGCCACAGACGCCGAAATGCGGACAGAACGGCTCGACGCGCTCGGGGCTGGCGACATCCACTGCCAGCAGCTTGCGGCGGTCGGGATGGTTGCCGGCGACGTGGTCGACCTCGACGGTCTCGCCCCCGAGCGCATAGGGCACATAGACCGCATCGCCCGCAGCCAGCGAGACGCCGTCGCCGCGATGGCCGACGTGCTCGATCTTCACGCGCTCAACCACGGCGCGCGCCCAGGAAGAATTCGATATTGCCGTCGCCGCCGGTGATCGCCGACGGGAACACCTCGATATCGGTGCAGCCGAGCGAGGCCGCAAAGGCGGCAATGTCGTCGCAGATCTCGCGGTGCACGGCGGCGTCGCGGATGATGCCCTTCTTGTTGTGCTTCCGGTCCGCCTCGAATTGCGGCTTGATCAGCGCCAGCAGGCTCATCGGCGCGGCCGCCAGCGACAGCGCCACGGGCAGCACCGTCTTGAGCGAGATGAAGCTGACGTCGATCACGACGACATCGGGCCGCGCCGGCAAGCGCTTGCCGTCATAGGCGCGGATGTCGGTCTCTTCCATCGACACGATTTTGGCGTGACCGCGCAGCGAGGGATGCAACTGGTTGGTGCCGACATCGACCGCAAAGACGAGGCTCGCGCCGTTCGCCAGCAGCACCTCGGTGAACCCGCCGGTGGAAGCGCCGACGTCGAGGCAGACATGGTCCTCGATCTCGATCCTGTAGCGCTCCAGCGCGCCGGCGAGCTTGACGCCGCCGCGGGAGACATAGGGGTGCGCGGGCTCGGCCTGAATCACGGCGTCCTCGGCGATGGTCTCCGACGGTTTTGCGACCTGCTTGTCGTTGGCGGTGACGAGTCCGGCCTCGATCGCCGCGCGCGCCCGCGCCCGGCTCTCGAACAGGCCGCGCTCGACCAGCAGAACATCCGCGCGCTTGCGGGCAGGGGACATAATCTCTCCGAAGACGCCTGAAGCGCTTATGTAGCGATCAATCGCGCGGCCGCCAGTCGGACGCAAGCCTCGAACGCGGCCAGATCGTGCCAGACGTCGATCGGCATCTGCGCCGGCGTCACCAGCGGGCAACCATGCAGCTCCAGCGCGTGAATCATCATGAGATTGTCGACGAGGCCAAAATCCTCGACCGTCAGCCCCTGCGCGTCGACCAGCCGCCCGTCTTCTGACGTCACCTCCATGAAGCGGCCGACACGATCGGCGTAGGCGGCGCCGTCGTTGGAATAGGCGAGGCAGAATTTGGTGCGGCCGGCCATGTAGCCGAGCTCGTAGACGGTGCCGGGATCGGCGCCGGCGCCGCGGAACGGCGTGAGGTTGGCGATGATGGCATCGGCCGCGTCCATCATCGCCTCGTTGCCGCAAAAGATCTGCCGCGACGCATCAGGCGCGGTGAGGTCAATTTCGTTGTCGAGGGGGTAGAGGCCGGTAAGTCCGTGAGCGGCGCAGATCGCGACCTTCTGCCGGCCGACCTCGACCGCATCTGGCAGGAACACGTCGGGGCCTGCCAGATAGATTTTCATGAGAACTGCTTCGCAGAAGGTCGAAGCTCGCTGTTAGGCGAGCTTGACCGTCTCGGCCTTGACGTCCTTGCCGAGCGCCTCGAACACCTTGGCGACGATGCCCTTGGCGTCGAGACCGGCACGGCCGTACATCGCCGCCGGCGTGTCGTGGTCCTGGAACACGTCGGGCAGCACCATGGAGCGGAACCGCACCAAGCCGCTGTCCAGCGCGCCCTGGTCGGTCAGGTACTGCGCGACATGCGAGCCGAAACCGCCGACCGAGCCTTCCTCGATCGTGATCAGGATCTCGTGGTCGCGCGCGAGCTTGAGCACCAGTTCGGTGTCCAGCGGCTTCATGAAGCGCGCATCCGCGATCGTGGTCGAAAGGCCATGGGCTGCGAGCTCGTCGGCGGCCTTCTCGCATTCGGCCAGACGCGTGCCGAAGGAAAGCAGCGCGATCTTGCTGCCCTGGCGGATCACGCGGCCCTTGCCGATTTCGAGGGGAACGCCGACGTCGGGCATTTCGATGCCGCGGCCTTCGCCGCGCGGATAGCGCAGCGCGCTGGGGCGGTCGTTGATCGCGACCTGGGTTGCAACCATGTGCACCATGTCGGCTTCGTCGGCCGCCGCCATGATCACCATGTTCGGCAGACAGCCGAGATAGGCGTTGTCGAACGAGCCGGCATGGGTCGCGCCGTCGGCGCCGACGAGGCCGGCGCGGTCGATGGCGAAGCGGACGGGCAGGTTCTGGATCGCGACGTCATGCACGATCTGGTCATAGCCGCGCTGCAGGAAGGTCGAGTAGATCGCGCAGAACGGCTTGTAGCCTTCGCTCGCAAGACCGGCGGCGAACGTCACCGCGTGCTGTTCGGCGATGCCGACGTCGAAGGTGCGGTCCGGGAACGCCTTGTTGAAGATGTCGACGCCGGTGCCGGACGGCATCGCCGCGGTGATGGCGACGATCTTGTCGTCCTTCTCCGCTTCCTTGACGAGGCTCTGGCCGAACACGTTCTGATAGGCCGGCGCGTTGGGCTTGGCCTTGGCCTGGGTGCCGGTCGCGACGTCGAACTTGACGACGGCGTGGTACTTGTCGGCGGAAGCTTCCGCCGGACCGTAGCCCTTGCCCTTCTGGGTCACGACGTGGACCAGGATCGGGCCGGTCTCCATGTCGCGGACGTTCTTCAGCACGGGCAGGAGATGGTCGAGGTTATGGCCGTCGATCGGGCCGACGTAATAGAAGCCGAGCTCCTCGAACAGCGTGCCGCCGTCCATCATGAAGCCGCGAGAATATTCCTCGACGCGGTTGGCGCGGTTGGCAAGGATCTTCGGCAAGCGCTTGTTGATCTGCTTGGCCGCATCGCGCAGCGTACGATAGGTCTTGCCCGAGTAGAGCCGCGACAGATAGGCGCTCATCGCGCCGACCGGCGGCGCGATCGACATGTCGTTGTCGTTGAGGATGACGATCAGGCGCGAGTTCATTGCACCCGCATTGTTCATGGCCTCATAGGCCATGCCCGCCGACATCGCGCCGTCACCGATGACGGCGATGACGTTGTTCTTGCCGCCGGAGAGGTCGCGCGCGACCGCCATGCCGAGGCCGGCAGAGATCGAGGTCGAGGAATGTGCGGCGCCGAACGGATCGTAATCGCTCTCGCTGCGCTTGGTGAAGCCGGACAGGCCGCCGCCGGTGCGCAGCGTGCGGATGCGGTCGCGCCGGCCGGTGAGGATCTTGTGCGGATAGGCCTGGTGGCCGACGTCCCAGATCAGCCGGTCGCGCGGCGTGTCGAAGACGTAATGGATCGCGGTGGTGAGCTCGACCACGCCGAGACCCGCGCCGAAGTGACCCCCGGTCACGGAGACGGCATCGATGGTCTCCTGCCGCAGCTCGTCGGCGACCTGGCGAACCTGCTCGATCTTGAGCTTGCGCAAATCGTCCGGCGTCCGGATGGTGTCGAGAAGCGGCGTTTTACTGTATGCGTTCACGGCGATTTCCAATTTGTCAGCGCCGGAAGATCGTTCCGGCGCGCGATGGGTTTGCACAATATCGGCGCAGCGCGAGTCCTTAAACCGTCGGAGCCACCTGCATGGGGCAATGCCCCGTCTTCAAGCTTAGGTGAGCTTAAGTGCGCTCCGGTTCAGTCTCTGTGATCCCTGTCACTTAGATCGGCTTCGTCCGTCCCAACCAATTTCATTAGCAGTTTGAAGCGCTTGTCGTCGGAATTCGGTGCCCACGCAAAGCTTACAAAAAGCCACACTCCGCGCAGCTTTACACCAAAGCTTGGGCCAAAGCCAACCCACTGGGCCGATTACGGGCATGCACGAGCAACCCGCGGACCAGGGTGGTTAACCGAGGCGTCAGCGGAAGGGTTCCTACCTTGCCCGGTTCCTCGGCAGGATTTTGGCCGAGAGCAAGGTCTTTTGGTCGGGATTCAGGAGGGGGCGGCCCTCGTGGGGGAGTTCCCCGATTGTCGTGCTCCGCCACCTAGGCCCAAGCAGGCAAGCGGCAACGTGCGATCATGAAAAACTGCGGGCGGCCGAGGCTCGAGGCTTCGAACGGCGGCACTTACTGGACGTCGAGCGGCGCGGTGCCGGTGGCCTGGCCGCTGGCATCGGTTGTGATCTTGTCAACGCGCGCCTCGGCCTGGCGCAGCAACTCCTCGCAGCGGCGCTTCAGGGCCTCGCCGCGCTCGTAGATCGTCACGGATTCTTCGAGCGGCACCTTGCCGTCCTCGAGCCGCTTCACGATCGTTTCGAGCTCCTCGATGGCGCGTTCGAAGGTCAGCCTGGAGACGTCGATTTGGGTATTTTCGGCCATGTAAGTTTCCGATTGCCCGATTCGCTTCACGTCAGAGAAAGCAAGGTTTTGCGGGCGTAATGTGGCGGGTGCATCAAGCGCCCATCAGGGCGCCGACATGCGCCGTAACAGATTCTTTCAGTCCTTGCAGATCGTAGCCGCCTTCGAGCACAGAAACAACGCGCCCCCCGGCGGTCTTGTCGGCGAGGTCCATCAGCTTGCGCGTCACCCAGGCATAATCCTCCGCGCGCAAATTCAGCGACGCCAGCGGATCGCGATAATGCGCGTCGAAGCCTGCCGAGATGACGAGCAGCTCCGGGCTGAATTTTTCGAGCTGCGGCAGGATCAAATTCTCGAACGCGATGCGGAATTCCGGCCCGCCGTCTTCGGAGACGAGCGGCGCGTTGACGATGGTGTCGTGGTCGCCGCGCTCGCTCTTGGCGCCGGTGCCCGGAAACAGCGGCATCTGGTGCGTCGAGCAGTACATCACGGTCGGGTCCGACCAGAAGATGTCCTGGGTGCCGTTGCCGTGATGCACGTCGAAATCGACGATGGCCGCGCGCTTGATGCCGTATTTGCGCTGCGCGTGGCGGGCGGCGATTGCGACGTTGTCGAAGAAGCAGAAGCCCATCGGCTTGCCGATCTCGGCGTGGTGGCCGGGCGGGCGCACCGCGACGAAGGCGTTGCGATGCTCGCCCGCCATCACCGCTTCGGTCGCCGCGACCGCACCGCCGACGCCGCGCATTACCGCTTCCCACGTGCCCGGCGACATCGAGGTGTCGCCATCGATATAGACTTGGCCGCTGGTCGGCGCGATGTGGCGCAGTTCCGTGACGTAATCCTCGTTGTGGCAGAGCGTGACGAGGTCGAGATCGCCCTCCGGCGCCTGGTCGCGCACCAGGAACTGGAAGCGCTCATTCGACAGCGCTTCCTCCACCGCCCGCAGGCGGTCCGGCCTTTCAGGGTGTCCCGGCGGCGTGACGTGGTCGAGGCAGGCCTTGTGGGAGAGGAGAAGCGTACTCATCAGGTCGGCCTCATGGGATGCGGGCTCTTGACGTCGCTTGGCGCATCCAGCGCCAAAACGCAAATGCAAAACCCAATCTATGCGTTCCACCGGGAATGGCAAAGGGCGGTCCCGGACCAGTCCGTTTGATCCGGATCAATTGACGCGCAGGATGCGGCTCAGCGGCAGCGGCCCGATCGGTCCGTGCGCCCTGAAGAAGGCGAACAGCGCATCCGCGTCGTAGCCGCCATATTGCGGCGCCGTGCCCTGTTTGGCGATCGTAAAACCGTCGCCGCCGACGGCGAGGTAATCGTTGAGAGTGACACGGTAGCTGCTTCCAGGTTCGATCGGCCTGCCATTGAGCGTCATCTTGTCGGCGACGACACGTTCGCCGAATGGCTTCGACGTATCCCAGGCATAGCTGAACCCGTTCGAGACCTGGAGGATCCGCGGCCGCTTCGGATCGAGCCATTGCTGCTCCAGCATGTCCTTGAGCTGGCTGCCCGTGAGCGTCATGGTGACGAGGCGGTTGCGGAACGGCTGGCTCGCGAAAACATCGCCGAAGGATATCGCGCCGTTCTCCTTTGGAACGATGTCGGTGCGGATGCCGCCGGGATTGGTGAGTGCGATCACGGCGCTGCCATCCTTGGCGTCCCTGGTCGCGGCAAGTTGCGCGTCCGCGATGATGTCGCCGAGCGCGCTTTCGCCGGCCTCGTTCGGCACGCGTGACAGCGTCTGCGTCACCGAGCCAGCCGGGCGATTGGCGATCGGCGCTGAAAGCTTGTCGTAGGCGTCGATCAGCGCGGTCTGTTCGGGATCCTTCGGCAGCGAGGCATTGGCGACGATGACGTTCTCGCCCCCGGCGCTGACGACATCGCGCGTTGCCGGATCGAGCTTAAGATCGATCGCGGTGACCAGCGTGCCGTATTTGTCGCCGCTGGTGACGAGCCGTCCGTCGATATCGCAGACATAGGCGCGGTGGGTGTGGCCGCTGACGACGACGTCGACGGCGCGATCGAATTTTTTGACGATATCGACTATCGGTCCCGTTATGGCAGGGCATTCATTGTAGTCGCCGGCCGGCTCGCCGCCCTGGTGGATCAGCACCACGATCGCCTCGACCCCACGCGCCTTCAGCTGCGGCACCAACGCGTTCACCGTTTCGGCTTCGTCGCGGAATTCGAGGCCAGTGATGCCTGATGGCGAGACGATGCCCGCGGTTTCCTTCAAGGTCAGTCCGATGAAGGCGACGGGGATACCCTCGAACTCCCTGATCTCGTAAGGCGGCAGCACGCTCTTGCCCGTCGCCGTCTCGATGGTGGAGGCCGCGAGATAGTGGAATTTGGCGCCCGTGAAGGGATGCGGTCCCTGGCAGCCGTCGACCGGATGACAGCCGCCGTTCTGCATCCGCAAGAGCTCGGTCTTGCCCTCGTCGAATTCGTGATTGCCGACCGAGGTGATCGCGAGCCCCATCATCGAGAGCGACTCGATCGAAGGCTCGTCGTGGAACATTGCCGACAGGAAGGGGCTCGCGCCGATCAGGTCGCCGGCGGCGACGAAGATCGTGTTCTTGTGTCCCTCGCGCAGCTGCTTCACCAGCGTCGCCATGTATTCGGCACCGCCGGCCGCCACCATCACCTTCCTGGCCTTGTCCTCGGGATCATTGATGCGGATGCCGCCGGGCGGCGGCCGCAGATTGCCGTGGAAATCGTTGATCGCGAGGATGCGCAGCTCGACGGGCGCGGCAGTCTGGGCCGCGGCGGGGAGGGCGGCGAGCGCCAGTGAAAGCGCGGCAAAGCTGAATGGGGAAGCGTATCGCATGGAACCAGGTTAGACGTTTCACGCGAAGATTTCACGAAGCTTGTTGCTGTCATTCCGGGTTCGCGCTTCGCGCGCCCCGGAATGACAAGCGCGGGTCATGAAAGGTACCTCACCGCTTCTTCCGGTTCGCAAACGCGTTGAACGCGGCGATGGCTTCTTCCGACTTCAGCCGCTCGCCGAACAGATGGGCTTCCTGATCGATGCGGCGGGTGAGTTCCTCGGGCGCGGCGCGCAGCAGTCTGCGCGAGGTGGCGACCGCTTCGGCGGGCAGCCGGCAGATGTCGCGCGCCACTTTGCGCGCCTCGACCTCGGTATGTCCCGGCGAGACCACGGTGTTGACGAAGCCCGCGGCATGCGCTTCCGCGGCAGTAAAGGTCCGCCCCATCACCAGCATCGCGAAGGCGCGCTGGTAGCCCATCGTGTTCGGCATCAAGAGGCTGGCCGCGCCGACCGGCACGAGCCCGAGATGGATGTAGGGAGCGGAGAAGGTCGCAGCGTTCGAGGCCAGCACATAGTCGCAATGGAACAGCATCACCGTGCCCATGCCGATCGACGCGCCGTCCACGGCCGCGATGACCGGCTTGGCGTTGAGGGCGAGTGAATAGAGAAACTTGGCGCCGTCCGACAGCGTCTCGGGGCGCGACGTGTCGGCGTGCATGAAATCGTCGATGTCGTCGCCGGCGGTGAACACGCCCGAGCCCCCGGTGATGATCATGCAGCGGATGTCGGGATTGTTCTGCGCGGTGTCGATCGCGCGGCTCATCTCCCGATACATGCCCTGCGTGATCGCGTTCTTCTTGCTCGGGCGGCGCAGGGTGATCACGCGCGTTCCGCGCTCTTCGGTGACGACGATATTGCCATTCGGCATGAGAGCTCCCTGCGGTCGCCGCGACGCTTGACTTTGGCGAGTCTCGCAAGCGTCAGCCTACATCATCTTGCAGGCGTGCCAATCCGCCCGCTCCACCTTTTCGAGAACGATCTCCGCAAGTTCGGCGTATGGCGCCGCCGCCCGCGACCCGATTTCGTTCGGGAACCGCATCGCGTCGGGGCGCGCCGGTTGTATCGCTTCGCATGTGCGGTTGCGCATTGCAACAGATGGCTACAATGTTTCATTTGAAAAACCGGTAGTTGTGGGGCACGATCGCCCCATGCCGTTTCCTTTGGCCGATTGCTCGATTGATGATTGCCGCTACGGGCGTTGACGAATCCTCGCTGCACTACCGCGGCTGGCGCGTCGTGCTGGCCTGCTTCCTGATGGCCTTCTTCATGTTCGGCTTCGGCCTGTACGGCCAGGGCGTCTATCTCGCCGAGCTCCAGCGCGCCCATGGCTGGCCGGGCACGCTGGTCTCCGCGGCCAGCACCTTCTCCTTTCTCCTGACCTCCGTCCTCGTCATCTTCACCGACGATCTGCTGGCCCGCATCGGGCTGCGATCGTTGATTCTGTGTGGCCTGTCGGCGCTCGGGGCATCGACGGTGCTGCTGGCGCTGATGCAGACGCCTTGGCAGCTCTATCTCGCCTACGCGCTGATGTCGGTCGGCTGGACCGGCATGGGCACCGTGGTGATCGCGACCGTGCTGAACTCCTGGTTCGAACGGCGACGCGGGCTCGCGCTCAGCCTCGCTTTCAACGGCGCGACTTGCGGCGGCATCGTCCTCGTTCCGCTGCTGCTGACGCTAAGCGGCAGTATCGGCTTCCGTTCCGCCATGCTGGCGGCCACGATAGCGATGGTGGTGCTGGTGTTGCCGGTGGTGGTCATCTTCACCGGCTGGCGGGCCGAAATGTCGCCGACGTCGGACGGAGGCTCATCCGGTAGCGGCACCGCCGCGCCTGCGGTTCACTCGCGCAAGACGCTGCTCGCCAACGCGGCATTCTGGACCATGGTGCTGCCGATCGCGGTCGCGCTGCTGGCGCAGATGGGATTCATCATCCATCAGGTGACGTTCCTCGAGCCGCTTATCGGGCGCTCTGCCGCGGCCCTTGCCGTCACCATCATGGCGGCGATGGCAGTGGTCGGGCGCCTGTCGCTCGGCCTGTTCGTCGACCGGCTCGATCCGCGGCTCGCCTGCGCGGCGTCGATGACGAGCCAGGCGGCGGCGCTGTTCGTCGTCGTGCAGAGCACAAACCCGACGGTGCTGCTCGCCTGCTGCGCCGTCTACGGCTTCTCGATCGGCAACATGATCACGTTCCCGCCCCTGATCATCCAGCGCGAAATCGGCGCGAGCGCCTTCGCCGCCGCGATGGGACTGGGGACCTCGATCAGCGGCGTCGTCAGCGCCTTCGGTCCCGGCATCGTCGGCCTCGTGCGCAGCACGACCGGCAATTACACGACGGCATTCGCGCTCTGTGTCGTGCTCGACCTCGTCGCGGCTGGCATCGTGCTGTGGCGGCCGGGGAGACGGGTGGAAGATTCGCCCAATCTATCCCCGTCACCCTGAAGGTGGCCGCTCCTTTAGCGGCCCTCGAAGGGTGACGGTTCGGCTTGCGATGCATTCGCATCTCAAGCCTCTCACCTCAGGATGACGGATCAATAGCGCGCTTCCCCTACCCCAACAGCACCGCATCCGCCGCCGCGACCGACTCCGCGCTCTCCGTCACGGTGCGCTCGAGCGCGCCGGCCTGCACGGTGATGTTCTCGGCGAAGAAACGCGCCAGCGAGACGTAGCGCGCGGCGTCCGTGTTGCCGTCGGCTTTCGCGGCGAGCGCTTCGGATGCGAGCATGCAACCGCCGAGCGTGGCCCCGAACTGCTGCAAATACGGCGTCGCACCGGCGAGCGCCTCGTTCGGCGCAGACCCCACGCGTTCCAGGAGCCATTTGCTGGTGCGCGTGAGCGCCTCCAGTGCCTCGCGCAATTTCACGCCCGTGGTGCCGAAGGCGGGATCGTTGGAGGCTTCGACCAGCTTCACGGTTGCCGAGAGCTCGTCGAGCAGCGCCCACACAGCCGCGCCGCCGTTGGCCGCGAGCTTGCGCGTGACGAGGTCGATGGCCTGGATGCCGTTGGTACCCTCATAGATCGCTGTGATGCGGGCATCGCGATAATGCTGCGCAGCGCCGGTCTCCTCAATGAAGCCCATGCCGCCATGCACCTGCACGCCGAGATAGGCGACCTCGTTGCCGATATCGGTCGAATAGCCCTTGGCCATCGGCGTCAGCAGCGCCGCGCGCGCGGCAGCGTCCGCGCGGACCTTGGGATCCTTGGCGCGCGTGGAGACGTCGATCGCGACGGCGGTCGCATAGCAGATGGTGCGTGCTGCCGCGGTCTGCGCCCGCATCCGCATCAGCATGCGCTTGACGTCGGGATGCACGAAGATCGCGTCGGAGCCGTCACCCTTCTTGCCGAGGGCGCGGCCCTGCTTGCGCTCTTGCGCATACGATAAAGCCTGCTGATAGGCGCGGTCGGCAATACCGACGCCTTCGAGGCCGACGCCGAGGCGGGCCTGGTTCATCATCGTGAACATGCAGCGCATGCCCTGGTTCTCTTCGCCGACCAGGAAGCCGATCGCGCCGCCATGATCGCCCATGGTCATGGTGCAGGTCGGGGAGGCATGCATGCCGAGCTTGTGCTCGACACCAGAGGCAAAAATGTCGTTGCGCGCGCCGAGCGAGCCGTCTTCGTTGACCATGAATTTCGGCACGAGGAACAGCGAGATCCCCTTGGTGCCGGCGGGCGCGTCGGGAAGGCGCGCGAGCACGAAATGCACGATGTTGTCGGTCATGTCGTGCTCGCCATAGGTGATGAAGATCTTCGTCCCCTTGATGCGATAGGTGCCGTCGGCCTGCCGCTCGGCGCGGGTGCGCAGCGCCCCGACGTCGGAGCCGGCCTGCGCCTCGGTGAGCTGCATCGTGCCGGTCCATTCGCCGGTGACGAGCTTTTCGAGATAGATGGTCTTCAGCTCGTCGCTGCCATGCGCGTCCAGCGCCTCCATCGCCGACGCCGTCAGCAGTGGGCAGAGGCCGAAGGCGACGTTGGCGGCGCTCCAGATCTCGGTGCAGGCGGCGTTGATCGCAAGCGGCAGGCCCTGGCCGCCAAAATCCTCGGGGCCGGAGACCGCGTTCCAGCCGCCCTCGGTCCAGCGCTTGTAGGCATCCGGCCAGCCCGGCGCGGTCGTGACCTTGCCGTCGCCAAGCTTGATGCCGTGCTCGTCGCCGACCTTGTTGAGCGGTGCCAGCACGTCGGTTGCGAACTTGCCTGCTTCCTCCAGCACCGCGCTTACGATATCACCGTCGAAATCGCCGTAATGGCCGGCCTCCATGGCAGCCTTCAGGCCGGCGCCGTGGTTGAGCGACAGCAGCATGTCAGAGATCGGCGCGCGGTAGGTCATGGCTCACTCCCGTGGACAGGTCTTTGCGGGACAGGTCTTGGCGCCGTATTCCCATGAAACGGGGGAGGTCTCAACTGTCCGTAGGAGGTGGAAGAAGGCCTGTCGGGGACGGGGCGGCGTCGCGGTCATGTAAGGTATGGCGCGGCACCCTTGCGGGCTGTGGTATTTTGCCCCTTCGGGCGGTTGAAATGCCGCGTCTCTCCCTATAGACCGGCACCAATCGAGGGAATCTGCGGTAGCGCGTGCCTCCGCCGTTCCCGAGGGCCTGATGGGGCGTAGCCAAGTGGTAAGGCAGCGGATTTTGATTCCGCCATTCGGAGGTTCGATCCCTCCCGCCCCAGCCAGAAATTTATCAGGGAAAAACAATCGATTAGATTGCGTGTCACGACGCATTTTCGCGGATTCCGCATTTTCGCGGCTTCCATGTGGCGTCATGTCGCAAAAAATCTCCGTCTGTTTTCAAGGCTTGCAAACCAGTGCGGGCTGCTCCACGCGACATAGACGCGACATGATCTCTTTATTTCCATTTTCGTTTTTTCATGTTGAGCTTGGCCCAGCTATTCAGCTTCACGACGGAGGTCGCCTGCTGGCATCCGCGGAGTGCGAGCCCTCTTCAAATCACCTGCGTCCCGCCTCACGCCTTAGTCGCACTCTGTATCCAATCGCGGTACGCGTAATTGATGAGGTC
Organism: Bradyrhizobium nivariense; assembly: GCF_029846715.1. Classification (GTDB taxonomy): domain Bacteria; phylum Pseudomonadota; class Alphaproteobacteria; order Rhizobiales; family Xanthobacteraceae; genus Bradyrhizobium. The sequence continues at coordinate 93,685 of NZ_JARVWW010000008.1, read as the reverse complement.
TCGCACCAACTCCAGCAGACCCCACGGGAACTCACCAAACGGAACGCCGTCTGCAAGTTCGTTGCGAATGGTCCACGAGTTCGGTTTGATATCGCCTGCAATCATGTCGAGGGCCTTGGACGGAGGGCCACAACGCCGGTTCATCGGGATTTCATCTTCGGTCAGGCCGTCGTGTTCGACCATGTATTTCAAGAGATCAGCAAAGGATGGTTCCCGGACCACCACTTTTCGCCTTTCGAGATTTTTCGCTTTTCGTTTTCCATAGAAGTTGCGACTTTAATTGGGTTGGCTTGGAGCCTGTCGTGTTCACGTCAACATAGCGCCACTCCACAAACGCGGTCGTTTTTGCCGCGCTGCTCTCGCCGAGATAGATCGTTCTCGTGATGCCTATTGACGTTCGATAAATTTGTACCTATTCGGTTCAACTACAAGTCGATCTCTGAAAAATAAATGTCGGAAGTTGTTGAACTTGGAGGCGGGCATGTCAGGCGGATGCTGTTGGCTGATATTGTTTCAACGCGTACTTCCACTGAAAAGTACCGCGGTTGCTTTTTTCCGATCAAATGAGGAGGACGTAACGGATCAGATTGCGGAAGTTGCCTGAGTTGTTCTGTTTGTAGAGGCGTTTTGCTCGGCAGCGGAAATCGAGAGTGACCTCGGCCGGCCTCGGGTAATTTGAAAGCACGTATGCAATCTATCCATCTGAAAACACAACTAAAAGTTGCTAAGGAGAGTGCGCGTGCTTTCTAAGTTACCCCCTTTGAATGCTCTCCGAGCGTTTTCCGAGACGGCTCGTCTGGGCACGACGACAGCCGCGGCTAGGTCCCTCTTTCGGAGCCATGGAGCCATATGCAGACAGATCAAAATACTAGAAGACGATCTCGGCACGACGCTGTTTGACCGAAAAGACGGGCGTTTGGTCCTGACCGATGCTGGTAAAAAGTATACTTCGGTCGTACAGAAAGCACTTACTCTGCTTGAGCGAGCTTCCGTGGATTTAAGGCAAGGACGGGCTGAAAACGTGCTGCGTATTGCCTGCTCGGCAGCGATCGCCAAAAGGTGGCTGTTGTCGCGCATCACCCAATTTACGGAAATGAATCCATCCATCCATGTCCATATCTTAAATCATATCGAAGGTACTCCTCTCGAAGGGATTACATTTGATATGGCCGTTGTGATGATCCCAATTGCCGACCCGTCTCTCGACGTCGACCCGCTCATGTCCGATCTGATATTTCCCGTTAGGCGCTATGCAGAAAAGCAATCGCTATCAGGACCGGAGCTGTTCTACATTCGAACGCCCGAAAACCTTAGCCATTTTGACAGGTGGCTCACGATTGCGCGTGCGAGCGGTTTGGCACCGAGGTGTATCGACATTGACGACCTAGACGTCGCGATCGAAGCCGCCACTCGGGGAAACGGAGTCTTGATCGCAAACGGTCAATTGATTGTCAACGAGCTCGCCCAAAGCGTTCTTGTTCACGATAATGAATCTGCGCTTCAAGTCGATGTCGCCTATTGGCTCGTGCAACCTGTGACTGCGAGCGATCGCTGTCGGACGAGTCGGGCGTTTGCAAGTTTCCTCCGCTCCGAAGCATTTGACGCGTTTGAGGAATTGAAAAGACGGGCACCGACAATCATTGAACGTCGCCGCCACAATGGCGAGGTGCCTCGTCTTTTCGCGTCATAATGCTATTTGGAGAGTCGAGCCGTATTCCCTGGGCCTTCCGGGGCTGGCACTATTAATCGGACCCTGCTCAGACCAACTGCGGCTCCACGCCTCAGGACTGTCATCGGTGTGACGCAGCGAATGGTTTTCATCTCCCGCCAGTGATTGAAACCATGATTGCGATAAGCTTGCCGGCATCGGACAGCCGGCGCAGCAGAATTAGCAGATCCGACGATCCTTGTTCAATCAGACATCGGTATGGTCATCAGGTTGGAGGTTTCGCGCCAATCTGAATGTTTTCATATGAGCAAGTCCGAATTAAGCAATGGCTCATTGTCGGTTTGAGCTTTACCTGCGGCGGCAGTGACAAGGTGCGACAGATGCTCGAGACTGACTTCTTCCAACTCAACCATTTCCGAGTGTGCGAATAGCTGACATCCCGTCAGTATAACTGAGTGGCGAGTTTTTCCCATTCAGTGGATGATGCATCCAACAGATGATGCATCGCGTTTTCGAACGTTCACACAACATTCACAGAGGCCCTAATGATCGCGCGCGGAGCAACGACTTACCGCGAACACTCGCGTGACGAGCTTCGAAGAAACATCACACACACGCACATCACACGTCTCGCCATACCCACTTTCTACCCCCCGTTTTGAACGCTGTTGAGATACCTGAGCCCGCTGCTTCGGCTGACACAAGGTGAGCGCATGAACGTCTCAGCATCAATGGAGTTGGAAAATGTTCGAGATTGAGTCACAGGTCCGAAGCTATTGCCGCCAATACCCTGAGACATTTGACACCGCCAAGGGACCTTTTTTGTATACAACGAACGCAAAAGAGTACCTCGACTTCTTGTCAGGTTGTGGCTCTCTCAATTACGGTCACAACAACCCCATTCTAAAAAAAGCGCTCATCGACTATATCGAGCGCGACGGCATCGCGATGGGGTTGGACCTCCAGCTCACCGCAAAGGCAGAGTTCCTGCGTGCGCTGAATGACATCATTCTCTCGCCGAGGAAACTCAAATACAAAGTTCAATTTCCGGGGCCCACCGGGACCAATGCAGTCGAAGCCGCGATCAAGCTCGCCCGAAAAGTGACGGGACGAACCAATATCATAGCTTTCACCAATGCTTTTCATGGCTGCTCTTTGGGAGCTCTGGCGTTAACAGGCAGCAGTCATCATCGATCCGCGTCGATGCCTCTATTAACCAACGTTACGCGCTGGCCCTATGACCGCTACTTCGATAATTCGGTAGATACGGCCGATATGCTGGAGCAGCTTCTATCCGATCCTTCGAGCGGATTTGATGCGCCAGCGGCGATTATCGTTGAATTGATTCAAGGCGAGGGCGGGCTACGCACGGCATCCCCTAAATGGCTGAAGAGAATAGCTCATGTGGCCGCCGCGCATGGAGCCTTACTTATCGTGGACGACATTCAGGCGGGCTGCGGCCGAAGCGGAAAGTTCTTCTCGTTTGAAGGTTTCGACGTTGTGCCGGATATGGTCGTGTTGGCAAAGGCAATATCCGGCTTCGGCCTTCCGATGTCGCTCTTACTGTTGAAACCCGATCTGGATGTGTGGAAGGCGGGTGAACACAACGGGACGTTTCGTGGAAATGGGCATGCATTTGTAACTGCAGCGGCCGCCTTGAGGACCTATTGGGCAGACGATAACTTCGCCAAAATTCTGGATAGAAAAGTTTCGGTGTTGGATGAGATCATCAACCGTATCTGCATAAGGCACGGTCTTAAACCTCGCGGCAGAGGTCTATTTCGCGGCGTGGACCTGGCAACTCAAAAATTCGCTGAGAGCGCCCGGAATGAATGCTTTAAGCGCGGCCTGATCGTCGAAACATGCGGTCCGCATGATGAAATACTAAAGCTTCTACCCCCTCTTATAGTTGAAGAGAGTGAGTTAGAGCGCGCTTCCGTTATCCTCAACGCCGCCTTATCCGAAGCAAGAGCGTTCGAACCGGCTTTGGAGATCGCGTAATGCGTCACGTGAAGTACGCCGGAACTGCAAAGCAACGCATATTCGAATGCATCGGAATTGGTTTCGGCCCCTCGAATATCGCCTTAGCTATATCGTTGGAAGAGCGTGGCTTGCTCGCCAATAGTCTCTTCTTGGAGGCCAGGGCAACAATAGCCTGGCATCCTGATATGATGATGCCTGGCTCGGACATACAGCATAATCCACTGCGTGACCTTGTTACGCCTCGAAACCCCGCAAGCAGATATGGATTCCTGAGCTATCTCAAGGAAAATGGCAGACTCTTCGACTATCTCAATCTGGATGCCCCATACCCCCCAAGATCCGATTACAACCAATATGTAAAATGGGTGGGCGAGCAATTTTGCAACAATGTCCTTTTGTCCAAATTCGTTACGTCCGTCGAAACGTCCTTCACCGCAATCGACGGCGCTCTCGTTAAAGTCGAGACAAGCGATGGTGAGGTATTTTGGGCAAAGACACTTAGTGTCGCGCCCGGGAGATCGCCGAACATTCCAGCTTGTTTCACCAGCCTGTTGGGCGATCGCGTCATCCATCTTGAGAACTACCTAAGCTCAGCCACCCGGTGGCGAGAGATGAATCCCGCTCCAAGGGTTGGTGTCGTTGGCGGCAGTCAGAGCGCGATCGAGATTATTCTCGACCTTATGTCGAAGTTTCCCGATGGAAAAATCGTCAATATCTGTCGTGGCTTTGGCTTCAAGCAAAAAGATCTAAGTCCATTTACCGAGATGATCTACTACCCAGATTTTGTCGACTACTATTTTAATGCACCGCATGACATGCAAAAGAAAATAACGCACGAGTTGAAGAGGAGTAACTACTCCGCTGCTGATCACGACGTGATCTCTGCACTGAACTTCAAAATTTATGAGCAGAAAATTTCCGGCCGCTCAAACCTTTCATTGAAGTTTTGTAGGGAAATCGTCGGCGCTCATCGCGTCGGCAGCGAGTTTTCGATTGATCTCTTGGACATGGTCAGCGGCCAAAATGAAGCCATTGGTTTGGACTTCGTAATACTTGCGACAGGTTATAAAAATTTTGGTTCTGGGGATGGTTCCGAGCCGATACATCCCATCTTGCGAGGAATTAGTCCTCAGCTGCGCTTCCGGCCCGACGGCGGTGTGGATATTGCTCGAGACTACCAGGTAATTCCCAAAGGCCGGAGCGTTGAGTTTCCGCGGATCTTCGTAAATGGCCTTTGTGAAAGTACGCATGGGTTCGGCGACGCTGGTTCGTTCAGCCTCTTGTCGGTGAGGTCAGACATTATCGCGAGCTCCATCGCTAAGGCGTTGGAACAACCAAGATTACGAGTGGGGGTTGGTCAATGACGGCTCAAGCGTTGGATAGTCCGGCATTTGACATTGAAAGCGTGGTCAAGCGCAGTGAAGGCGCCCGATTCACGTTTGAATACAACTGCCATCTTCGGCGTTTATTTCCGTGGCCCAATATTGCCGATACAAAAAAGCCGACGACCGAGCTCGGTCTAATATGGGTGGTCGTTGACGAGCGAATGGAAATACAAGGTCATGCGCACGACGAGGAAGAATCGTTCGTCATTGTTTCCGGCAAAGCTGTTCTAGGCCTTAAAGGGCAAGAGACAGAACTTCGTCCCGGCGACGTTGCCTATATTCCTCGCAGCTGGTTTCACACCATGAAGAATCCCGGTGATGAAAAGCTTGTCTATATCGATTTGTACTGGGGATTAGGTCAGCAGCAATAGGAGGGATTACGATATGAAAAGCGACATATGGTTGGTCACGGCTACGCCGCCTACCTCAAACGGGGATCTTCATGTCGGTCATTTATCGGGTCCCTATCTGGCCGCCGATATCTTTCGCCGAGCTCAATCTATGCTGGGAGCAAAATGCCGTTTGGTGTGTTTTGGCGATGACAACCAAAGCTACATTGTGACAACGGCCGAGCGGCTGCAGACCGATCCTCATACACTTTTGCGAAATGGTAATGCTGCAATCCAGGCTACGTTATCGGCGTTCTCTGTGAAGATGGATTCATACAAAGAAGTCGATAGTGAGCATGTTGAAGCTATACAAAAGTTCTTCCAGGGTTTGCATAAAGCAGGTGTCTTCGACGAAAAAGAAGTCGAGATGCTCTTCGATCCGGACAAGAAGCGATACCTCTTTGAGTCCTATATTCAGGGCGGATGCCCCGTTTGTCTGAGTATGACCAAAGGCGGCATTTGCGAGGATTGCGGTCATCCAAACGATGCTGTTGATCTCATCAACCCAGCGCCTGTTGGCAATGCAAGTCGAATAGAGATGAGGAAGACCAAGCGCCTCTTTCTAAAGCTGGATAACTTCCGAGCAGAGTTGGCCGAGTTTTATAATGCAAAGAGAGGTAAGTGGCGCCCGCATCTGGTGCGCCTGGTTACCGAACTTCTCGATAAGAAGACACTCGGTGAGTTTCCAGTCACCCTTCCGACGGAATGGGGCGCGCCCGTTGGCCTGCCTGGGTGGGACGGGCATGTCTGGAACGCCATGGCTGAAATGGGACCGGGGCTTTTACATTCGTTCAGGGCCCTTGGTGTCGACGATCGCGAGCTTGCTGACGGACAGTTGGTCCAATTCATGGGGTACGATAACTCCTTCTTCTTTGGCGTCATCAATATCTGTCTGCAACTGGCAGCGAAACGCAGTGGTTTGCCCACCGCGAAACTGCCCGATTGGATAGTAACGAATGAGTTCTACTATCTCGATAACAGTAAGTTCTCGACTAGCAAGCAGCACGCGATTTGGGGCCGGGAGCTACTTGAATATTGCTCTGTGGACGAAGCGCGATTCTACATTGCGTTGAACGCACCGGAATTGGCGGAATCCAACTTTATTTTGAAGGAAATGCAGGCTTACGTTGATCGAGAGATAAGAGGAAAACTAAGCACATTCAAAATTGCACTTGAGCGGTGCTTGCCCGAGCTGTTGAGAGCTGATCCTGCCGGCGTTAGCGCGAGGCTCTCTGGTATCGATAATAGATTCCAATCTTATTACGGACCCGCTTCATTCTCCATTAGAGAGAGCGCCAAGCTTTTAAAGGCGTTGCTCGAATTTCTCAGCAATCGTCTTTCTTCTCTCGATATGAGCGGCGGAGATGCCTGCATCGTTATGGAGCTGAAAATGCTGGCAACCTACGCCGCGCCGATAGTTCCCGCATTTGCGGAAGACCTTCAGAACACTTTGCGACAGCTAGAAAGGAACCAACATGACCAAAGGAGCGAACATGACGACGAAGCTTACGCGTAAGTTTGACATATTGGAGCCGGGATCGTTGCTGACAGATTTTTCTCCCCTCTTCGAAAACCTTGGGCCGGATGTTTACCATCCGGCTCAAACGGGGGGGCGTAGCCGCCGTTTGGCGCAGCATTACGCAACGTTTGATCCCAAAACTGGAAAAATATCGGTTACGCGTTTGGTAACACAGCCGTTCTTGCAGGGCGATTACAATAAGCTTACAGGGCACCTAGAGCGTCCCATTGAGCCGACGCTACCGGACACAGATCTTTCCAGATTCATCGAGTACGGGTTTAAATCCATTCAAGAGCGCTGGCCCTTGGATGGCAGGGAGAATGAATGGTTGGTCAACTGCCATCTCATCCGCACCCACGCGAAGGGGAAGCAGGAAGGCGTCCCGGTGCCGGAAGGCATTCACCGAGATGGTGTCGATTATCTTATCATGGGCTCAGTGCGCCGGCAGGACGTATCTGGTGGGGTGTCATATATCTATGACCATGTTGATGGAGATCCATTTTTTGAGACCACACTTACGCCCGGACAGGCTATCCTGATCGATGACGAAAGTTTGTTCCATATGGCATCACCTGTTACGGCGACAAAAGATGAAGGCCATCGCGATATGATTTTGATGGGCTTCCACTTCTGGAGCCGGAATCACTATCGCTTTGACTGGAAGGATCATATCTATGCTGGTTCAAGAGAAGAGGCCCTGGTTAGCGAATAAGCGATCGATTAGGCGATAATCGCAATGGCAAATGCATCTTGCTCTAGCACGAGCAAGATGCGCGGGCGTCTCATACATCCTGGGAGTTCCTATGCAAGATCTGACGCCTTACTTGCCGGGCCTTTTCGGGGTATATGCCGCCATTGCGGTTGCTTTTACGAGCCCTGGCCCAAACTTTCTCACCATTGCATCGCGATCGGTCGACAACCGATCGAACGGCATATTTGCTGCTTTTGGCATTAGCTTGGGGACAGGAATCTGGGCGCTTTTCGCCGCCACAGGCATTACGGCCTTGCTCAATGCCAATAAAAACGCGGCGTATATTTTGGGTTGTTTGGGTGGTCTTTATCTATGCTGGCTCGGCTTCAAATCGCTAAAATCCGTTCGACAGCCCAGCAGTATCAATGTCAGCGATCTTTCTGTTAAGGTGCCATCGAGGCGGTTGAAAAGTCTTCGTGAGGGTTTGCTCGTACAGCTCACAAATCCGAAGAGCGCCATATTCTGGCTCTCTGTCACTTCACTGGCCGTTACACCAGAAGCACCGGCTATGATTATTGTTCTTCTTGTGGCCGGTTGTTTCACAATCGCAATTGCTTGGCATCTGCTACTCGCTTTGGTTTTTTCATCCGGGCCCGCGCGGAGCACATATCTCAGAGTAAAGCCCATCATCTCTCTTGTCTTTGGCCTGCTGTTTTTAGGCTTTGGCCTCAAGTTAGCCTACGCCAACTTTGTAAATTTGTAGTGTTGGGATTTTAAGAATGGATATCCGACGATGATCACTGCTGCGGAATAGGCCATGTCTACGTCAGCATTGGTGGTGGGAGCTGGTATCAATGGTCTGCTTGTTGCACTTGAGCTCGCGCGAAGGGGATGTTCAGTTCGTGTTATCGACCAAGGCGAAATCCCGAATCAATTTTCGGCTTCCCATGGCAAACATCGTCTGCTGCATCCGTGGAAATCAGATCCAAGCCGAGGGCTGGATGCTCATGCAGCTCTTGAGCTATGGGATAAACTCTTGAGAGAGCTCGAATGCGACGGCTTCTCTAGGACTGGAGTCATTGTCGCTAACACCGATGCAGAGTCTTATGAGCAGAGCATCAGATATTCGCCATCGTCTGTGGTACTGAGTTACGAGGACACCTGCCGGCTTATGCCGCAATTGGCGGGTGGCCAATTCATGAATGCGATCCTCTATCCAGAATTCGGCTGCTTATTCGCCGACCGCATCCTATATTCGGTTTGCGATTATCTTTCAAAATTAGGCGTTGTACTTATGCCGCGGTGTGAGGTGTCGAGAATCGAGGCCGACTCTGGTAGGGTAGAGTTGTTGGATGGCAGGCGAATGTATGCCGACCTGGTCTTCATTTCGGCTGGGACGGGCACGCACAAAATACGTGGCGCGCTCGACGGGTTGAGCGGCACGATCAAAGCCACCACGATGCGATGTTATGTTATGTACTTGGATCCCAATGCCGCAGGCACAGAATTTGGGCCGTTTAGCTGGGCGTCTCTAGGCGGCGGTGATTTGTGGGGAATGCCGAACGTACGGGGTATTGCGCCAAAACTTGGCTGTGGGCAGCTCACCACGCCCCACGATCCTGACGAACCATCGGAAGATTTGGACGCCATTAGCAGACGAATTATCAGGGAATACTCAAAGCTATATCCGCAGTTTTCTGCATTAACCGGAAGGGTCCGGTTCAACCACTGGACCTTATTCTCGACGCCGGATAGCTTTCATATCCGCGACAAAGCGATCATTATGACTGCCTGCTCTGGAATCGGGTATAAATTTGCGCCGCTGACAGCGCAGAAGGTTTGTACTGCGGTTTTGGACAGCAAGCAACGAGCCCACAGCTGAGCCTTGCATAGGTTTGCTGTCCAGAGGAATGATCATGAGCAGTGACCTGGACGAGACAATTCCGCCCTTCCGTTACTATAACGAAGGGTTTGTGGTTTCTATATCGATTACAGCTAAAGTAGGCGAAGAGGATAGTGTCGCGAACATTCTAGACAGTTTGGTGGCGCCGACGATGGCCGAGGAAGGCGTGAAGCTTTTCTTACCGTACCGATCGCTTGATGATAAAGCGCAGTTTTTCATATTTGAACTCTATTTCAATAAAGCGGGCTGGGATGCCCATCAGCAAGCACCTCACTTTTTAGAGGCCATCAAAGAGCTTCTGCCAAGATGTGCCAAACGCGAGCGGATTCCCTTCATACCATTTGTTGGCCTCCCGCAGTCGTCGTAGATTGAATAGGGAGGGTTGGTCACGATCCAGTCCACCATTTTGGTATTTCGGCGCCGTTCTGGTCAGCGCATTTTGTGGAGGTCGACGCGCGACTTTACCCAGCAAAACCGGGGATCGCCACCGGCAAAACGCCGTCGACACTTTGCGGTCGCTAACGCGGGGGCGGTGGGCATAATCGCATCGCGGCCCATCGGCCGTTCAGCGACAACGCGGTGTTTGCTCCGTCGTTAGGGTCGGGACCGGCAGCGCAGTAATCGACTTGACCTTCTCCAATGCGAAGCGCGAGGTCGCGATCGTGACAAAGGCGGGCGCGTACGTCAGCCACGGCCATTTGCCGGCGTTACCGTTCCCAGCCAGACCTCTGCGCACTTTGTCAGCGTTGTCCTCGCGATACAGCTAACCCACCAGTCCGCGAAGTCGAACCAAGACTGTGTTCACGACGCCTTCGTGGTTCATCCTCGTCGTCGAGCAGCGCGCTTAGACGGCTGCAATTCCGCTGCGCCAGGCAACAGCGGATCACGAAACGTCGATAGCCAGCAATCGTGCAGCCCGCCGGGACTGCGCAAAACACACGCAGGGTGACGCCCGCAATTCGTGCAACTCAACCGAGATTTGCGCACCGCGTTCAATTGACGTGTTGCACATATTTGGTAACGTTTCATTCGGCCTAAGATGGAATTTGTGGGGTTGATCAGCGGCATCTCTGTCCTAGGAATGGGCTGGGAATCAAACAAATGGGGGTGGTCACGAGTGGCGTGCATTGCAGCGTCACAGCAGCTGTTCGATTGAATTTGGAACGCGTTCATTCCAATTTCTTGGAGAAGACGTGCTCTTGGATGACGACGCCGTCGTCGTCACCGAAGCCGATCTCAGTGAGATCCACGTGTCGTTTCAGTCCGGACCATCCGTGCGGACCTGAATTGAATGGAAATTAAAGAGGGCAAAGCGGCGTCCATCGAGGCGTCGCGCCCCAGGAACCGACTTGGAGGTACTAATGAAGTTGACGAAGACGCTCTTTCTCGGCTCGGCCGCCGGCCTAATGGCTGTCTCCGGGGCGCTCGCAGCCGATCTCCCCGTAAAGGCCAAGGCGGTCGAATACGTGAAGATCTGCTCCCTGTACGGTGCCGGATTCTACTACATCCCGGGCACCGACACCTGCATCAAGCTGGGCGGTTACCTCCGCTTCGACGCCACGCTGGGCACCAACTCGGACTTCGCCCTGAACCAGAACGTTTCGAGCCAGGGCGCCAACGGTTCCCGCAACCGTCTGACGAACTATTACACCTTGAAAGCTCGTGAAGACCTCAACATCGACACGCGCACCGCGACCGAGTACGGCGTCGTCCGCACGTTCTTCGATGGCGTCTTCTCGTGGACGACCGGCAACTACGTCGGCACTGGCAGTGCGACGGGTACGACGGCCTACAGCGGCGCGCTGGCTACCGCCACGACTCCTGGTGCGACCACCACGTCGCTCTTTGGTTCGGGCGGCGGCTCGGTGAACGGCACCGACGGCAACACCTCGGGCGGTTCGCTCGGCGTGTACTACGCCTTCATCCAGTTCGCTGGCTTTACGATGGGTAAGGCCGTGTCGCAGTTCGACGCGCCCTGGACCAACTATCCCGGCAACAATTTCGACAGCCTCGTCGGCGGCAGCGGCACGGTCACTGGTATCCTCCAGTTCAGCTACACCGCTGACTTCGGTCAGGGCGTGACGGCGGCGTTCTCGGCGGAAGATCCGACCCAGTACCTGCAGGCCGGCAACCTCAACATGTCCGGCGCGACCGCGTCCAGCGTCCTCGGTGCCTCCTACGGCTCCAACGCCCTTGGCGGTTCGCGTTCTCCGAACCTCGTCGGTATGGTGCGTGTCGACCAGGCTTGGGGTCTGTTCCAGGCATCGGTGGCTGCGCATGACAACCACGTTGCCTATTACGGCGCGACCGAGCCGACTGGCCACCCCGACGACAAATGGGGTTGGGCGGTTCAGCTCGCTTTGTCGATCAAGAACATCCCGACCGGTGCGGGTGACGTGATCAATATCCAGGGCGTCTACACCGACGGCGCGACCCGCTACAACTTCCAGAACCTCGCGGGCAGCAGCTACGCGATGTTCGGCGGCTCGAATATTGCCTACGGCAGCCTCGGCTTCGCCTCGGCTCCGGACACTGTGTTCGTCACGGGTAGCTCGCAGGAGACGGTCAAGACCTGGGGCTTCCGCGGTGCCTACACCCATAACTGGGATCCGTACTGGAACACGGCGATCTATGGTGCTTACGCTCAGGCGCAGTTCGGCACCCTGGCCAAGACCACGCTTTGCGGCGCTGGTGGTGCCGGTGGTGGCGTGATCGGTCTTGGGTTTGCCGGCGTGACCTCGTGCAACCCGGACTTCGCGATCGGCCAGGTGGGCATCATCACCCGCTGGACCCCGGTCAAGAACCTGACGTTCTCGGCTGACCTTGCCTGGACCCATCTCGACCAGAAGTATGCCGGTGTTGTCACCCCGGCCGCTCTGATCCCGGTTCCCGCCAAGCCGGTCGCGACCTACGAGCTGAAGGATCAGAACTCGCTCGTTATGCTCCTCCGCGCTCAGCGCAACTGGTAAGTTTTCATCAATCAACCGAAGGAGAACAAAGGCTCTCACAGATTAAATCTCCAAGGAGACCTCCGGCGTGCCCGCCGGAGGTCTTGCTGGAGACGCTGTCTGCCACACGTTTCTCAGGGGTGGTTGGCGAGGACGAGCCTGCCTTCGAACGACGCGAATATGGACAGACTGCCATCGGTGTTTCAGAACTCGTTTGAGTTCGGCGCTGGACCAGCATCATGCTGATGGCGGGGGCACAACCTCACCCTGGTCGGAGCTACAGCGCAATCTTCTGACGGTATGCGTCAAGTACGTCGTCAGCACTATAGCTCTGGCGCGCAGCGAAGTTGCTCCGTAGTGCTGAATCCGATGACAGACGAAGCCGCTTTACAACCGCCTCGGTCATGACGGGCTCCAGGCCGAGCTCCTGCAGACCGTCGCGCACACCTTCCATCTCGACTGCCCGGCGTTCGGCGTGCAGGACATCTGTGCGGATGCACATGTCCACGAACTTGCTGAAAGTTGTCGCATCCATCGTGTCACAGATGCCGCGCAGAGCTTCCTGCCGGACGCCCGCCAGTGAGGCCGCCGTCAGCGCTTCTACCACCAGCGCTTCAATTCCTTTGGTCACCACGCTGCGCAGCATCTTGACCGCTGCCGCCGTGCCCGCTTCCGGGCTTGCGACGTCGATCGTGAAGCCAAACGGCGCAAATCTGCTGGCAAATTGCGCAGCCCCGCTGCCCGACGTATAGAGCGGGACGGCCGCCTTATAGAGACTGACTGCGCCCATCAGATTGGCGTCGGCAAACAGGCCGCCACGCGCTTCGACGGCTTTTGCCACACGCTTCTTGGTGGTCGGTGTCGAGGCATTGATGTCGATCACCAGCGTGTCCGGCCTGATGATTTTCGCGATCGCTTCCCCTGTCGTCCCGGCGACGGCGACGACCACGGCCGAAAAGACCACGTCCATGTCGGACAGGCTCTCGAGCGTGTCGACTAATGTCACGCCGCATCGAGCAGCCTGGGCGAGGAAGGCCTCGGAATAGGGCGGTCGATTCACGTTTCCGTTGCAATAAGCCAGGATCGGTCCCGCGCCCTGCGCTGTCAGGTGCGAGGCAAAGCACTGCGCGGCTTCTCCGAAGCCAACAAAACCAATCCTGGGATGCTGCATCCGATGCTCCGAAAGATAAGGATTCTGGACATGAGCGATCCTTGCAGGTCAGCCCGGTAGTGTCAATGAACCGTTTCATTGAACTGAAGCGATTTCGCTTACAGCCGTGCGGCTGACATTGGCGCAGGCTCCATGAGGAAGACGATGCGGGGGCGCTGACGAACGTGATCATGCTGAGCAGTTCGCGCTCAAAAGAGCTGATCGGTCCAACGCTCAACTTATGACAACTGGGGCGAGCACAATGGCTTCGAACAGGCTTTGCCCGCGACGACAATACTCGCGCTCAACTTTTGAGAAGCCTGTCTGATCGACGTCGTTGAGGTCAAATCGCTCTGCAGGAGCCGCGGACGACAAGCGATACGGGGAGCCGGATGCGGCGGGGCGGCGACAGACTGCTCTGGTCGATCCTGTCGAGCAGCATTTCGGCGGCATGGCGGCCCATTTCGGAGCGGTCCCAGCGCAACGCGGTGATCGGCGGCGTGTTGAGCTCGGCAAGATCGGAATCGTTTCCGCTGACGATGGAGATGTCCTGTCCCACCACCAAGCCGGCCGTGCGGACCGCGCGCAAGGGCCCGGACAGCGTGTCGAGACCTGCGGCATAGATCGCCGTAGGCCGTTCGCTGCGGCTCAGCAGAGCCGCGGTTTCGCGAAACGTCGCCTCGTTCGAGAGCAGGCGATCGCGAATGAGGTGCGCATCGACCTGAACCCCGAAAGAACGATGAGCGTCCGTATAGCCTTCGATGCGGCTGCGGGAGGGATAGGCCTTCGGGTCGCCGACCAGAAGCGCAATACGGCGATGGCCAAGCGACAGCAGGTACTCGGTGGCTTGACGGGCGCCGGAACGGTGATCGGCCGAAACGCTATCCACTGATTGGACGAGTTCGCGATCGATCAGCACAATCGGCATGGCTACGTTGGTGATTGCGTTGACGAGATCGGGGTCGGTCTCGTCGCTCATCGTCATCATCACGCCGTCGACGCGGCGCTGGCTGAATGTCTGCAGCAGAGAGAGCTCGACGTCCTTGGCGTTTGCAGTGCTTGCAAGAATGAAGGTGTAGCCGGCACTCCGAAAGGTTGCCTCCGCTGCTTTCACGTAGCTGGCGAACGCCGGAATATCGAAGTCGCGTATGGCGCAGGCGACCATCTTGGTTCGGGAGCTGCGCATGCTCTGAGCGATGGCGTTTCGCTGATAGCCCAGGGTCAGAATCGTTTTCTGGACGCGTTCGCGTACTTGCTTGGTGACCGAATGATGATCGTTCAAGACCCGGGAAACCGTTCCGACGGCGACGTCGGCCGCCGCTGCGACATCGCGAATAGTGACGGTGCGTTTCGTCGCCTTTCCCATTGGCCGGATCCCCCTCTGGCAGCCTCTTGCGCGCCCGGAGACGCTATCGCGCCCATTAGCACGGAAATGAACAGGTCATACGAAATAGACACGGGGATTCGCGTCTGAATTGGAAACGGTTCATTGACAGACCTGCGAAAGCAATGATAATCGCTGCCATTCTGGCATTTTGGGAGATGAACTTGTTCCAAGTCGCTCAGCGCCTGACGCGCGTCAAGCCCTCGCCTACGGTCACCCTGTCAGCTCGTGTGGCGGCCCTCGCTGCAACTGGCCGGGATGTTCTCAGCCTCGTTGCCGGGGAGCCCGATTTCGACACCCCGGACCACATCAAGGCGGCCGCGTCCGCCGCGATCGCGCGTGGAGAGACCAAATACACGGCCGTCGACGGGACGCCCGCCCTGAAGGATGCGGTCGCCGGCAAATTCCGGCGCGAGAATGGATTGAGCTATGAGCGTGATCAGGTCGTCGTCAGCACCGGGGGAAAGCAGGTCGTCTACAATGCGCTGATCGCAAGCGTGAGCCCTGGAGACGAGGTCGTTATTCCGGCTCCCTACTGGGTCTCCTATCCGGAAATCGTGTTGCTTGCCGAGGGAACGCCCGTGATCGTGCCGTGCGCGGCGGAGCGGGGCTTCAAGCTCGCGGCCGCGGACCTCGAGGCGGCGATCACGCCCAGGACACGCTGGGTGATCCTCAATTCTCCGTCCAATCCATCGGGCGCGGCCTATACGAGCTCGGAGCTCAGGGCGCTCACCGATGTGCTCGTGCGTCACCCGCACGTCTGGGTGCTCACCGACGACATTTACGAGCATCTGACCTATGGCGATTTCGAATTTGTTACCGCCGCTCAGATCGAGCCGAAGCTCTATGATCGGACCCTGACGATGAACGGGGTGTCGAAGACATACTGCATGACCGGCTGGCGCATCGGCTACGGCGCCGGGCCACGCCCGCTGATCAAGGCCATGGCGGCCATCCAGTCCCACTCGACGACGAATCCGTCTTCGATCAGTCAGGCTGCCGCTCTGGAGGCTCTCACCGGCTCTCAAGATTTCATTGCCGGGCACGTCTCTGCGTTCGAAAAACGACGCGACATGATCGTCGACGGTTTCAACGCGATCGATGGAATCGTCTGCCACAAGCCGGAGGGAGCCTTCTATGTCTTTCCGTCTTGTGCGGAATTCATCGGGGCGCGGCGTCCGGATGGAGGCGTCATCGCCAGTGACGAGGATTTCGTGCTGTATCTGCTGGATCGTGCCGGCGTCGGGCTCGTGCACGGCTCCGCGTTCGGCATGCCCGGACATTTCCGGTTGTCCTATGCGGCGTCCAATCAGCGGCTGGAGCAGGGGTTGGAGCGGATCACCGCGGCCTGCGCGCAGCTCGAACGCATCGACGTGGCGGCTGCCGTGGCCTGACCGATCCGGCTCCTCGACCCCGCATCATCCGCTCGCGCGTCCGGCACCTCTGGTTCTCCCGAAGCAGCCGAGCGCCATACAAGGAGTCCCCGTGGGTCTGTATGACCATTCGCAGCAGGGCCGTCTGATCAGTTCGGCGCAAGGCATGGCCGTGACCGGTCGACCCCGGCTTTCGGAACGGCAGACCATCGTCCTGCTCAGCGCGGTCGCGTTCGTGGTTGCCTTGAGTTCCATCATCATCTTTCCGCTGGGCCCGTTCCTTGCGGACAGTCTCGGCTTTCCACCTCAGCAAGTCGGTTTTCTCGGCAGCAGCTATTCGATCGCCGCTGCTGTTGGCGGATTCGTAGCGGCCGGTTTCCTCGACAGATTTGACCGCCGCATCGCGCTGGTTGCCTGCGCGCTCGGCTTCGTCGCCGCCACAGCCGTCTGCGCGACGGCGACGAACATCGTCGAGCTCGTTGTCATGCGGGCTCTTGCCGGATTGTTTGCCGGTCCCTTGTGGGGGCTGCTCATCGCGATCGCATCGGACAATGTGCCGCCGGAACGGCGCGGCGCGGCGGTCGGGATATTGATCGGCGCCTACGGCCTGGCATTGATCGCCGGGCTGCCACTGGGGGTCATGGTCGCGGCCTCGGACATGGGCTGGCAGATGAACTTCGTCGGCATTGCTGCCATCACCCTCATTCTGGCTGGAATCGTCAGCTGGCAAATCGGCGCACAACGCCAGCACTTGGCCGAATTGCGCACGTGGAATTGGTCCGAGCAACATGCCGCCATGATTGAGCTCGTCACTGCGCGCGCCAGTATTCTCGCGTTCATGCTGATCGCAAGCGCGTCCTATGCGGCTCTGCTGATCTCGCCGAACCTGGCCATCTTCGCAGTCCATAATGCCGGTCTGTCGCCTGCGCGCCTGGCCGATGTCTATCTGCTGGGCGGCATCGTGAGCGTGCTAGTGATGCCGCTGACAGGTCGCCTTGTCGACAGCTTCGGCGCAACGTCGGTCTCCATTGCCGTCGCCGTCGTGACCACCGGCCTGCTGGGGGTCGTCTTCATCGGCCGCGGTGTGATCGACTTGCCTGCGATTCCACTGTTTGCTCTTGTCATCGCGTTTCAACTGGTGCGCAGCACGGTCAACCAAGCCTGGGTGACCAGGGTACCGGCTGTTGCCGAGCGCGCGGCATTTCAATCCCTCATCGCTGCGGTCACCAATCTTGCGCAAGCCGCGGGAGCTGCCAGCGCGCCATTCCTGCTCAATATTGCGCCGGGCGGGCAGCTTGTCGGCATGGATGCTGTCGCCCTGCTGGCTCTCGCGATGACCTGGGCCGCTCCACCGCTGTTGCTCATGCTTGATCATGCCCTGGCCAATCGGCCGCAGGCTCTGCCCCCCAAGAGCCTACTGTGATGTCTTTGGAGAAGGAGAGCGTCATGCGAGACGGGTTGTTGCATGACAATGATACTTCGCTGCCCGAGGTTTACACGAAAGGTGTCGACGATTCCCCGACCCGAGTCCTGACAGGATGCGAACGCGCCGACGTGGCGATCGTCGGGGCGGGGCTCACCGGCTTGTCGGCGGCGCTCCATGCCGCGAGACTCGGAATGACTGTTGCCGTGGTGGAAGCCAATGGGATCGGCACCGGTGCAAGCGGGCGGAGTTTCGGCCAGGTCGTTCCCTACCTGAAGCATGAACCAGGGCATGCGCTGAAACTGTTCGGCGAAACTCTCGGCGAGCGGCTGGTCACGGCGGCTGCCAGCGGCCCTGATTTTGTCTTCGAATTGATCAAGACCTATCAGATCGCCTGCGAGGCGGTGCAAGGCGGGCTGATTTTTGCGGCTCATTCTTCCGAAGGTCTCGAACGATTGACCCAACGTGCGGCCTTTTGGCAGAAGCGTGGATCGACCATCGACATTCTCGATCGAGACAAGACTTCACAGGCGATCGGCGGCGGAGATTATCCGGGCGCGCTGCTCGATCACCGCGGCGGCACGCTGAACTCCTTCGCGTTCACCGTCGGTCTCGCGCATGCCGCGGCAATGAACGGTGTCGGCCTGTTCTGCCGCTCGCCGGCAGAAGCGATCCGTCGTCACGGTGCAACCAGCTGGGAGTTGAAGACCGGCTCCGGGACATTGATTGCCGACAAGATATTGGTGTGCACAAACGCCTATCGAAACGATCTGGCGCCCGGCGTCGGCGCTCACGTCCTTCCGATCCGCGTCCACCAGGTTGCGAGCGAGCCGCTCCGCGCCGAGATCGCAAGCACGATCCTTCCGGGCGGACGAGCCCTGACCGATACGCGCCGCCTGCCGTCCGGTGTTCGCGTCACCAGAGACGGGCGCCTCGTGGTGACCATCGAAGGGCCGATGTTCTCAACCGGCGGCGCCAATCTCAAGCACGCCGCAGCGCGCATTGCCGGACTTTTTCCGCACCTCGGTCGCGTGACCTGGCAGTCGAGCTGGAGCGGTTGGATCGATATGGCGCCGGACCAGTACCCGCGCATCATCGAGGCGGCGCCGGGCATCATGGTCGGGCTCGGCCTCAGCGGGCGCGGTCTTGCTCTTGGCCCGCTGCTTGGCCGCGACCTCGCGCGCCGGGTCGCCGGTGCGCATTCCGACGAACTCGCGTTCCCTGTCGTCACCCCGCAGGACGGTCCGCGCTGGCCGATGGGAGCCAACGCTATCGCCAGCGGAGCGGCGCTGCAGCGGAGATGGATGGATCGCATCGACGTCTGGCGCGAACGCCGCTGGGGCCGCACCCACAGCGCCTCTCAACGCGCGATCCACCGACACGCCGCGAACTGATCACGCGAGCTGTTGAGCGAGGTCGGATCCAGATCGCACATCATGCGCCCGGTTTTCGGTGCGCTTGAGCAACCGGGTTGATCGAGGCCGCGTCGTCGATCGCGACCTTGCGTGCGTATCGCCGCCGACAGCCGCCGGATCCCTTTTCATCGTGACGATATCTCTGCATCTCTGAAGAACTGGCGAGACTGCATGGGCGACACATCCGCTCGGTGCCGCGCGCGAAAGAGCTGGCATGAGCGTT
The DNA here is from genome assembly GCF_029846715.1 of Bradyrhizobium nivariense. Classification (GTDB taxonomy): domain Bacteria; phylum Pseudomonadota; class Alphaproteobacteria; order Rhizobiales; family Xanthobacteraceae; genus Bradyrhizobium. The sequence goes on along the minus strand of NZ_JARVWW010000008.1, from coordinate 74,230 downwards.
GGCCAAACGTAGGAGTTCGCTACGGCGCTGGCGCTTGTGATGACAATCGTTGCAACGATGCGCAGAGATTAAGCGACCGATCGCGTCGCAGTGGGAAGACCATCTGCTTGGCAACGCCAGAAAGCGACGCCCCGCCGTGAAAATGCGCCGCGATCCACGACATCGGCAACTTCGGATGCCTATTTGGAACCGGTTCATAATTGGCCTGCGATTTGCTTGGACAGGAAAAGCGATGTGGTCTGGAGGACGAACGATGTGGACATCGGCAAGGATCTTTGGGGCAAGGCTTTTTGGGGCAAGGATTTTTGGTTCGGCGGCGTTGATCGGGGCGATCTTTGTGTCGCAGGTCCCCTGGACTGCGGCGACCGCGGAACCGATGCCCAAGCTCGATTTTGCCGGCTCCGTCACCTGGCTGGGCCAGGTTCCCATTCTCGTTGCCGTCGAGAAGGGCTTCTTCAAAGACGAAGGCTTGGACGTTAGCGTCCAGGCGATCTTGAGTTCGAGCGACCGTATCCGGGCCGTGACCGCGGGCTCCGTCGCGTTCAGCAATCTCGGCCGTTCGACCGTGATCAGCGAAATGGCGCGCGGCAACAACAGCTTTTTCTATTTTGCCAATGTCGACGATTCTCCCGGCAGCGAAGGATGCTGGGCACGGGCAGGCTTCCAGTCCTTTCCCGACCTCAAGGGCAAAAAGATCGCCGCCAACACGTCAGCCGAAGTGACGATGGACGGCCTGCTTCAGAACTCCGGCATGAGCGTGCGGGACGTCCAGTTCGTGAATCTGTCACCCAATGAGATGGCGCTTGCGCTTGGACGCGGCGATGTCGATGCGGCCTGTGTATGGCAACCGCTGCTCGACAACCTCAAGAAGGCTGCACCGGATGGCAAGCTTCTCGGCACCGACGCCGACACCGAGACCTACAAGCGTTTCGGCACGATGTCGTCGCCGGACATCCTGATCATCTCCCGAAAGCTCGTGGAGGAGCATCCCGATCAGGCGCGCCGGCTCGCGGTCGCGATCATGCGTGGGGCGGATTATGTGAACCAGAATCCCGAAGCCGCAGCCGCTGCCGTCGCGCCGCTTTTCCGGCAACCACCCGATGTCGTGCTCGCCGGCATCAAGAACTTCAAATACTACGGCTCGAAAGGCTGGCGAGAGCACATGAACAGACATACCGAGCAGATGCAGTTTCTCTCGTCCTGGCTCCATCGAAACAAGAAGATCGAGAGCTCTCCCGACGTCAAGCAATGGGAAAACACGTCGTTTGTTCCTGAACTGTGAAGTCTGGCTGGTCCACGCAAGCGGAGCGGCATTCCCTGCGGCTTAATTTGATGGAAAGACAAGTGACATGACGTCGGCACGCAATATGGCCAGCAATCTCGTGGCTCCGCCCGACCTGACGAAGCAGAAGCGCGGCTCGAGTCTTCGTGGCCGACCGATCATCCTGCTCAACATCCTGGGCGTGTTCGCCTTCTGCATCACCTGGGCGTTGGTGACCGAGCGGGGTTGGGTTTCGCCGCTGTTTCTTCCATCTCCGTTCAAGGTCGCAAGCGAAGCCGCTGGCGTCGCCGCCACTCACGAGCTGTGGTGGGCCATTGGTGCATCGTCGCTGCGGGTCTTTCTCGGCTTCGCGCTTGCTGCGGCCATCGCGATCCCACTCGGCGTGCTGATGGGGAGCTGGTGGCCGGCGAAGGCGTTGCTCGATCCGCTGATCTCGTTGCTGCGCCCGTTGCCCTCCATCACCTGGATCCCGCTCACAATGCTGTGGCTCGGCATTGGCGAGGCTCAGAAGGTCGCCATCGTGTTCATGGGGTCCTGGATCTACGTCCTGCTCTACACGCTGGAGAGCACCAAGCGGGTTGATCCTATCCTGATCAAGGCAGCGAGAAACCTTGGCGCCTCCGAGTTTGCCGTCATGAGGGAGGTCGTTCTTCCCGGTGCCCTCCCGGGCATTCTGTCCGGTCTCAAGGTCAGTCTCGCCATCGCTTGGTCCTGTGTCCTGTCGGCCGAGATGGTCGCGGCCCAGAATGGCCTCGGCGCTTTGATCTGGTCGGCGAAGGACTGGGGCAATCTCGCGCTGGTGCTGGTAGGCATGGTCAGCATCTCCGCGACGGTGCTGGTCGCCGATCTCCTGGCCAACAGGCTGGAGCGCGCTCTGCTGCCCTGGGAGCGCCACAAGCGCCAGAGCTGATCCCCTGACTTCCGCGACAAAGGACGTTTCGATGTCTGTCATTCTCTCCGCACAACACGTCAGCAAGTCGTTTTCCGTGCGCCCGAACGAAGACGTTCTGGCGTTGCGCGATGTGAATCTCGATGTGTACGAGCGTGAGTTTCTGTGTCTTCTCGGCGCGTCAGGTTGCGGCAAGTCGACCTTGCTGAATATGTTCGCGGGCTTCACGCCTCCGTCGCAGGGAGACATTCTGCTGCGATCGAGCCCGATCACTGGCATCGATCCGCGCTGCGGCATGGTGTTCCAGTCCTATGCGCTGTTTCCGTGGCAGACGGTTCGCAAGAACGTCGAGTTCGGCCCTCGCATGAAGGGCCTGCCCGCCGACGAGCGCCGGAGCACCGCCGGCCGGTTCATCGAGATGGTCGGACTGCACGGCTTTGCCGATCATTATCCGGCGGAGTTGTCCGGGGGCATGCAGCAGCGTGTGACGCTCGCGCGCAGTCTGGCGGCCGATCCGGAGGTGCTGTTGATGGACGAGCCGTTCGCGGCGCTCGACGCCATGACGCGTCACGTTCTTCAGGAGGAGCTGAGCCGCATTCAGCGGGAGAGCCTCAAGACCGTCGTGCTCGTCACCCACAACATCGATGAGGCATTGATCATGGCCGATCGGATCGTCGTGATGTCGCCCCATCCCGGCCAGATCAAGGCGGTCATCACCAACGAGCTCGAGCGGCCGCGCAATATCGATGTTCAGCTGTCCCCTGCATGGGGCGAATTGAAGAAAGAGATCTGGTCGCTTGTCGCGGGTGATGTCTCGCTCCACGCATCCTGACGCCCAGCGACGACAAGGCACCGCACATCTGGCCGCATGAAGAGCAGGCCAAGGGAGATCAAGGGAGATCAAGGGAGATCAAGATGGTGGATATAGCTCGGCGCGACGTGTTGACGATGGCGGGAGCCGTGGGGGTCGGGGTCGCCATTCCCGTTTCGCCCGCTCCTGCGGAGGTGCCACCAAAGGACAAGGCTCAGGACAGTCCGGCCGCAAGCGCGGCGGCGCGATCCTATCAGTTCTTCGATCTTAACGAGGTGGCATTCATCGAGGCTTTCGTCGATCATATGATTCCGGCCGACGAACTCACGCCCTCAGGAGTGGAGCTCGGCATCACCATCTATATCGACAGGCAGCTCGCCGGTGCCTGGGGCCGTGGCGCGCGGATGTATCTGCTCGGTCCCTGGGCTGCCGGCACATCGCAGCAGGGATATCAGCTGCCGCTTGCTCCCGCCGATTTTTACCGCTGCGCCATCCGCGCCGTGGAAGCCCATTGCGTGGCCGTCCACGGCGGCAGTTTCGACAGGCTTCAACCCGCGCAGCGCCAGCAAATCGTGCAGGCCCTCTCCGAAGGAAGCCTGCATCTGCAGGAGGTCCCGGCCCAAGCCTTTTTCGACATGGCCTATGCCAATGTCATGGAAGGTCTGTTCGCCGATCCGATCTACGGCGGCAATAAGGACAAGCGTGGCTGGAAGCTGGTCGGCTTTCCCGGTGTCATTGCCGCGCATGCCGAGAACATCGAGCGTTTCCGCGGCAAGCCGTATCCGGTCGAACCGCTCGGCATAGCCGATCTCTCGTGAGGACGATCCGATGACGACGAAACTCAAGGAGGTCGACGTCGTCATCGTCGGCATGGGCTGGACCGGCGGCATCATGGCCAAGGAGCTGTCGGATGCGGGCCTGACCGTGGTCGGACTGGAGCGAGGCGCGCCGCGCTCGGACGCAGGTTTCTCGGTGCCGATGATCCGTGACGAACTGCGCTATGCCGTCCGCAACGAGCTGTTCATGGACGTCAGCCGCGATACACTCACCTTCCGCAACAAGCCGGCCGAACGGGCGCTGCCGATGCGCAGGCTCGGCTCGTTCCTGCCGGGCGAAGGCGTGGGGGGCGCCGGCGTCCACTGGAATGGACAGACCTATCGCCTGTCTCCGCATGATCATGCCCTGCGCTCCCGCGTGGAGGGGCGATACGGCAAATCCTTCATCCCGCAGGACATGCAGCTGGCCGACTGGCCGATGAGTTATGCCGAACTCGAACCGTTCTACGACAAGTTCGAGTATATGGCGGGCATCTCCGGCAAAGCGGGCAACATCGCCGGCCGGATTCAGGAGGGAGGCAATCCCTTCGAGGGGCCGCGTGCGCGCGAGTATCCGAACCCTCCGCTCAAGCCGAGCCTCGCCAGCGAGATGTTCACGGAGACGACGAAGAAGCTTGGCTATCATCCGTTTCCGCGCCCGGCGGCCAATATGAGCCGGCCCTACACCAATCCGGACGGCATCCAGCTCGGCGAGTGCCAATATTGCGGCTTCTGCGAGAATTTCGGGTGCGAGGCCAATGCCAAGGCCAGCCCGCATATCACGGTGATCCCGGCCGCGCTTCGCAACAAGAACTTCTCTCTGAAACCGCATGCCTGGGTCACGCGTGTCAACCTCACTCCGGATGGCAAGCGGGCAACCGGGGTCTCCTACACCAGCGTGCTGACGGGGGAGGAATTCGAGCAGCCCGCCAGCCTTGTCATCCTGTGCGCGTACGGCTTCGGCAATGTGCACCTGATGCTGCTGTCCGGTATCGGCAGGCCCTACGACCCGGTCAGCGATACCGGCACGGTGGGGAAGGGCTATTGCTACCAGGTGGCCACGGTCGTGCAGGCGTTCTTCGATGACAGGAATTTCAATCCCTTCATGGGGGCGGGGTCGCTGGGCGTCGTCATCGATGATTTCAACGGCGACAATTTCGACCACGGGCCGGTGGGTTATATCGGCGGGGCCTCGATCTACAGCGCTTCGCTGGGAGGACGCCCGATCAATCAACGTGCCGTGCCGCCGGGCACCCCTCGCTGGGGAACGGAATGGAAGAAAGCGACCGCGCGCTGGTACAACCGCACACTGCAGATGTCGGTGCAGGGCTCTAACATGGCCAGTCGCTACAACTATCTCGATCTCGATCCGACTTATCGCAATGCCTTCGGTTTGCCGCTGATGCGGATGACCTACAACTTCACTGATAACGACGAGAAGCTCTCGGCCCACCTGACGACCGTCGCACATGACATCGCCCGCGCGATGGGGCCAACCCATCTCGGCTCCAAGACGCCTCGCCGCGCTCCTTATTCGATCGTGCCCTATCAAAGCACGCACAACACCGGAGGCGCGATTGCCGGACATGATCCCGGCAAAAGCGCGCTCAATCGATACCTGCAGAGCTGGGACGTTCCCAACGTCTTTGTCATGGGCGCCAGCGGCTTCCCGCACAACTCGGGCTACAATCCGACGGGCGCCGTCGGAGCGCTGACCTATTGGGCAGCTGACGCGATCCGGACGAAGTATCTGAAGGATCCGGGCCCGCTCTTGCACACCTGATCGGGGCAACACCATGAAGGACCTCGTGCGCCAATGGTTCGTCGCATGCGTGTTCGTCCTCGCCGACGCGAGCGCCGTCCAGGCCGCGGATCCGGCGAAGGGTGAAAGCTTGTTTGAGAAATGCCATGCCTGTCACGCCACCAAACAGGAGGGCGCAACCCTTGGACCTCCGCTCGCGGGGATCTTCGGCCGAAGGGCCGGCAGCCAGGAGCAGTTTCGTTATTCGCCCGCCATGCGCCGCAGCGGTCTCGTCTGGGATGATGCAACACTGGATCGATTCCTGGCCGAGCCCCAGACGCTCGTGCCCGGCAACCGCATGCCGTTTGCAGGCATGCCCGAGAAGAGCGACCGCGACGATCTGATCGCCTACCTGCACAAGGCAACAACCGAACAGTGATCGCGACGGTCGCCATTTCGGCAGCCGTGCAGCACCACATCGACGCTTTGATGCCCGTCAGGCGTAATCCCGGCCGCGCATCGCCGGCAATGATCGTGTTATCTCGTCGCAAGCTTCACCGGTTGCCGCGCGGATATGCCAGCTATCGCGCATCGCACGATTGCTCTCCCGTGTAGAACGCGTGTTGTCGACGCGTCGGAATCGCGCACGCGGACGACGATTTTCGCCGCGGGTTCCAGGCTCCCGCGCAATCAAGCGCTTCGCCGTTTCGACGATTCTCTGTTCGAGCGCAGAGCATGCTGTGTCGTCGGGCGATTGACCGATGCTTGCTCTGATCAGCTTGCCGGCAATGCGCAAAACACACGCAGAGTGACGCCCGCAATTCGTGCAACTTTACCGAGATTTGTGCACCGCATTCAATTGACGCATCGCGCAAATTTGGTAACGTTTCATCGATCCTGCGCTGAAATTGCCGTGTGATAGACGGCATCATGCTTTAAGCAATAAGTTAGAGAAATGAAGTAAAAATAGAAATAAAAGAAGAAAAGCATCAAGAAATGTAAGCAAGATACAGTTTAAAATCGATCTCTACGCTGTCGAAAATCTAGCCTAAAGTTCGCTAAAACGAAAGGATTAGGGCTATGTATTCGCGTGATGTGATCTCAATGGCGGCAGAATCTAAAATAAACGGCAAAATAGAAAGTATAGATGCTCCATCCGTAGTCACGGAAGCCGCACCTCGCATTGCGGCATCACAGCAGCTGTTTAACCGAATTTGGAACAAGTTCATTCCAATTCTCAGAGAAGATGCGCTCTCGGATGGCGACGCCGTTGTCGTCACCGAAGCCGATCTCAATGAGATCTACGGCGCGCGGTCATCGATCCGTTCGATATCCGGCGCGTGCGGCGCAGCCAAAGAGCAGTCTCCCTTGGAAGGAGTCTTGGAAGGTGGCTTGGAACGAGTCTTGGAACAAAACTTGGATCAAGTTTTGGACAATGACTTGTCGAAGCGCGCCGTCAGCGATGCGCTCCAGACCCTGTGGGATGCGATCTGGTCCGATGAGGACGTGGACCTCATCGCAACGCAGCTGCTCTACGCCGACAGCGTGTACGCGGCGCTGCCGCAGGCGCTGAGCGAGGCGGGCCGCCTGCTCGCGAGGCAAGGGATCGATCCTGCGGATCTGGAAACCTGCCTCAGGCCCTACACCTGGCTCTACGGTGATCGCGACGGGCGGCCGCACGACACGGATGCGCACACTGAAAGACTGATTGTCGCACTGGAGAAAGGCGTTCGCGCCAATTATCGGCGCGACCTTGCCGAGATCGCCGAAGGCCATCCGGCTTCGGATTTTTTCCGGAAGCTCGCGGAGAGACTCGATTCCGTCCACCCTGAAGCCTTCACCTCGTCATCGCAGTTTCTGGCGGAGCTGGAGGCCAGCGGTTATGGCGCTGACGAGCGCGTGCGCGCGCTGATGCTGCGCATCGGCGTCTTCGGTTTCCACTATCTCAAGATCGAATTCCGTCAGAACGCAGCCATGTTCACCGAGGTGGTGGACAGCATCATTCCGCCTGGCCTGATCGCGGGGACACTCGGCCCCGGCCGACCTTCCGGCTATGCGGGCCTGTCGACCGCCGACAGGGTCGAGCTTCTCTCCCGGCTGCATGGATGCAACGGCCAGCGTCAGGATCTGCCCGAAGAGTTGTGGCGGCGTTTCTGGGACGACAACAGTCAGGCCTTCCACGACAAGGCAGCTCACTACCAGGGCAGGGACTACATCGACATCTACAATGTCGATCGCGGGCACATTCGCATCCTGAACGCCCTCAATACGCTGAACACACTCAAGCTGCTGAAGACATATAGCGACCGGATTGCGATCCACGGCATCGCGGAAGCCGGCAACATCGACGAGCCCTTGGCGCTGCTGTTCCTGCTGGCGGCCGCCGGCCACCGCAACGGTGTCGATATCGCGCTGCAGCCCGAGGATCTCGCCGGCGCAGAGTCCATGCTGCAGCAGGTCGAGGATCTCTACGCCAATCCGGTCTATCGGGAGCATCTGGAGCTGCGCGGCCGCCGGCAGTTCATCACGTTCGGGCCCAGCGACACCGGCAAGCAGGGCGGCAAGGCGATGCATATCGCGAATATGCAGATCGCCAAGCGCCATCGCGCGATCGCCGGCCGCTTCGGCATAGAGGTCGTGCCCAGCATCGTGATCGGATACGAGCACGCGCGCTCGAACGGGCCGATCGCCGAGAACCTCGAGGCTTTTGACGCATTCGCCGGCCGCGATGCGCGCTACATGCTCTCCGGTATTCTGGAGATGCGCAGTCATCTGCTGACGCCCGTGATGGCACACCAGTGCCTGCGGGATCTCCTCCTTGCGAACGCAATGCGCCGCCCGCCGCTTGGCATCGCAAAGCCGTCTCGGGGCGGCGGACCGAATGGGGTTTCCCGGGTCGACTGGATCGCAATCGTTCGGCTCTACAAGCAGCGCTTCTGCGAGCACCCGATGCTGCCGGCGCTGCTGCGCGGTATCGCGCGCTTCGACATCGTTCGCGCCAACAGCAAGAGCACCCGCCCTCCGTCGCGGGCCTTCGACGTGCAGGAACTGGAATCCCGACCCGATGCCATTCGCGCGATCCCCTGGACGCGGGCCCTGATGTTGAGTGGCGTGCATCATGAATTGATCGGCGCGGGCTTGCTGGCGGCACGGGACGTCGGCGATCTGCGGGATCTGTACAGGGCAGATGCCACCTTCCGCGGCTATGTCAAGAACATCGCCTACGCGGCCGCACGCACGCGCATGGAGCTTGCCTGGCGAACATTGACCGGCTCGCTCCCCGAATGGCGCGAGGTGATCGCACTGGCAGACGGCCTCCGGCCGAACGACATCAAGGATTCGCGCCAGCTGCTGGCGTCGATCCATGTCGAATATGTCCAGGCCAAGCGTTTTGTCTACAAAGCGCAGCATGGCGTCGAACCCGCTCGCCCCGAGGACCTGACGGCCGATCAACTGCTGAGTGCGTGGCCTCTGCTGGCTCAGGAGGTCGCGTGGAAAGAGCGCGAGATCGACCGCTATATCTCGCTTCTCGTGGCCACGAAGCACGAGGCGCAGCACTTCAGCAAGGCTGCGATCCAGGACATCTATTCCGGTTTCATTCTCTCCGCCAACACCGATCTCTATTTTTACGCGGCGGACGAGCCGGACGCGCCTCGACACGAAAGCAACGATCACGAACCCGAATACGGCTACGGCCCGCTTCACCATTCCCTTCGCACGGCGGTTTGATGGCCGCCGACGCGGACCAATGATTCGAGAGCCCATCGGTGAGCGACACGGATGGTTTGATCAGACGGTTATTGCGAGAAGCAGGAGACGAGAATGAGTGACGTGATCATCGTTGGAGGCGGAATCGGCGGCCTCTCTCTGGCCTTGGCTCTCGAGAAGGCGGGTATCGGTTCGACGATCTACGAGGCGACGCCGGTTATTCAGCAGGTCGGTGTCGGCATCAATGTGCTGCCTTATGCCATGCGCGTGCTGGCGGGCTTTGGGCTTGAAAAGGAACTGGAGAAGCGCGCAATCCCAACCCGTGCGAGTGCCTACTTCGATCGTTGCGGCAGCCCGCTGCATCAGATGCCCGTCGGGCGCTTTGCCGGCGAAACCTGGCCGCAACTCTCGATCCATCGCGCAGAACTGCAGGCGGTGCTGCTCGACGCAGTACGCGAACGTCTCGGACCCCACCGAATAAGAACCGGTTGGGAGTGTGCCAGCGTTTCGTCGGAGCACGACGACGGGCTGTGTTTGAACTTCAGGGATCGTCGAACCGGTCAAAAACTCGAACCGCAGCGTGGAGGAATCGTCGTCGCGTGCGACGGGATTCACTCGAAGATCCGCCAGCAATTCTATCCCGATGAAGGCGCCCCTCGTTATTCCGGAGTCTTCATGTGGCGTGGGGTGACACGCCGCCTCAAATTTCTCGATGGCGTCACCATGGTGCGTATCGGGCTGCCTTCGGTCGGCAAAATGGTGATCTATCCCATTCGCAACTACGACGACGGGACGCAGCTCATCAACTGGGTGGCCGAAGTCGAGGTCCCCGACCCCGGGAACTTCTGCAGCAAGCGGGACTGGAACTGCCCGGGGGATGCGAAGGATTTTGTCGACGTCTTCGCGGACTGGCGCTTCGACTGGCTGGACGTCCCCGAGCTGATCCGGAATGCGCACACGATCCTGCAATTCCCGATGATGGATCGAGACCCGCTACCGCGGTGGAGTTTCGGCCGGGTAACACTTCTTGGCGATGCGGCCCACCCGTTAGTGCCTCTTGGATCCAACGGTGCCGGACAGGCGATCCTCGACGCCGAGGTGCTGGCGAGAGAGCTCGCCTCGTGCCGCGATCCGGCAGGCGGACTCGCGCGATACGAGAGCATCAGGCGGCCTGCGACGGCAGAGATCGTCATGTCGGACCGGGCGGGAGGACCTGACGTCATTCTCCACGAAGGGGAAGAGCGTCTCCGATTGCTGGTTCCTGTTCCAGCGGGTCGATCAGCTTTCCCGCGGTCCGCGGAAGCGGCGTGAGCGCGCTCCACAGAGGCCGAGCGTTTCTTGTCTTCCATAAGCTTGCGCGCTGCTACGCGACGAAGCTCCGCCTCTAGATCTGCCGACAAGACTCGTAAGACTGCATTCCAGTAATAAGGAGCCCGCAGATGAACGACGTGTGGTTGAAGGTCCCGGTCTCGGATCATTTTCAGTATGTTCGCGCGACCGACCTGTTGGCTTCAGACGAGTCTGCTCCCTCGAATGGTTGGACTCCAAGGTCCTGGCGCGAGAGGCCAGCGAGGCAGATGCCACTATACCCCGACACGGGAAAGCTGGCCGCGGTGGAGCAGATCCTGCGCAATTATCCGCCGTTGGTTTTTGCCAGCGAGGCGCGATCGCTCAAGGCGGCGCTCGCGCGCGTAGCCGAGGGTAGGGCATTTCTCCTGCAGGGCGGCGACTGCGCCGAAAGCTTTGCCGAGTTTCATCCGGACAAGATCCGAGATACCTTCCGTGTGCTGCTGCAGATGGCGGTTATCCTGACTTTCGGCGGTGGCCTGCCGGTTGTGAGAGTCGGCCGCATGGCCGGACAGTTCGCCAAGCCACGCTCTGCCGAGCTGGAGGTCATCGAAGGCGTTTCGTTGCCATCCTATCGCGGCGACATCGTCAACGCCTCCGGTTTCGACGAGGTGTCGCGCATGCCCGACCCGGCCCGCATGATCCAGGCCTACAACCAATCGGCCGCGACCCTGAATCTGCTGCGCGGCTTCTCCCAGGGCGGCTACGCCAATCTGCATAAGTTGCGCCAGTGGAACCTCTGCTTTGCTGCCCGGTTGCCTTGGGCTGAGCGCTACGAAAACTTCGCCAGCCGGCTCGACGAAGCGCTGGAGTTCACAGCTGCCTGTAGCGCCGCCGGGGAGACCACGTCGGCGATTCGTGTGACCGAATTGTTCACCAGTCACGAGGCCCTGCTGTTACCTTATGAGCAGGCTTTGCCCCGGATCGACAGCGACACTGGCGATTGGTACGACATGTCGGGCCATCTGCTTTGGATCGGAGACCGCACACGCCAGATTGACGGAGCGCATGTCGAGTTCTTGCGCGGGGTGAAGAATCCGTTGGGCCTGAAGTGCGGCCCCTCGCTTGAGCCCGACGACCTGGTCCGGCTGATCGACGTCCTGAATCCCAACAACGAGCCCGGCCGGCTGACGCTGATCGTCCGCATGGGCGCCGACAAGGTGAAGGAAAAACTGCCGCCGCTGCTCCGCCGGGTCCGCGAAGCCGGGCGGGTCGTCGGCTGGGTCTGCGACCCGATGCATGGCAATACCGTCACCTCGCGGTCAGGCTACAAGACGCGATCGTTCGATCGAATCGTGTCCGAGGTGTTTGACTTTTTCGACGTGCACCGGGCCGAGGGCACCCATCCGGGCGGCGTGCATTTCGAGATGACTGGCGAGGACGTCACCGAATGCACAGGCGGCGCCGGGTCCATCACGGACGAGTCGTTGTCGCTGCGCTACCAGACAGCGGTTGACCCGCGACTGAACGCCAGCCAAGCCCTCGAGCTGGCGCTTCTGATTGCCGAGATGTCCAGGATGGAGCGTGTCGCTGGCAAGCAGATTCGAATGGCGGGAGGCCGCTCAGAGGGCAGAGCGCGTGTCGCGTCGATATAGCGCTCATGCGGAAGCGCGCTTCCGCGAGGCGCGCGGTGGCGGCGGGATAATTGCGAAGTTTGGCGACGGTGCACAAATCGCGGTCAGCGCCGAGCGCCGCGGAATCGGCGGCAATTTCGGGCGAGCACGGGCGGCCGTACCCAGTGCGCAATAGACCTTCCACTCGCGCTCGTCTGCGCGCTGCGCGAACCCATCGCGCGGCGGACGACCAGGACCTGCCTCCGGTACTTACTCTGTCGCTTCCATGTGGTTTCGGTCCACGACCCCCAACGTTCGCCGCACCATGCCGTCGACAATTGCCGCCGACTCGCTTGGACGCAGATAGATCGTCGTGGACTTGAGCAGCGATGGCAACACCGCTTGCTCAAGCCGCTCCTCATAGGCGCCGCGCATCATGTCGAATGCATGCAGGCCGGGGCCCGCCAGGATCACATGGTGTGGGCGCAGCACCGATATCGTTGCGGCGACCGCCTCCGCAAGCGCGCGACCTGCCTGCTGGAACAGGTGCTTGAGGCGGGGGTCGCCGCCCAGTGCTCGCTCGCGCAGCAGCGCCATCTGCGCCTCGGACGGTTGCTGCGAGTCCGCCGGCGGCAGGTCGAGAAAGGTGCGGGCGTCGCGGTAGAGCGCATAGTCGGCGAGATAGGCCTCGATGCAGCCGCGCTGGCCGCAGCGGCATTGCGGACCGTCCGGCGCCAGCTTGACATGGCCGATCTCGCTGCCGGCGCCCCCGCGCGCTTCACCGTCGACGACGACGCCCATTCCGATGCCGTGACCGACCATGATCGTGGCTGAGAGGCCCTGCGCCAATGCCGGTTCAGCGGCGGTGAGGGCCAGCGCAACTGCGACAGCGTCGTTCGCCATCACGACCTCGACACCGAACGCCTGACGTGTCGGCGTCGCCAGATCGACGTCGGTGATCGACAACGCCGGACTCCACAGCGTCCAGCCGGTGTCGGCGTTCACGATGCCCTGCAGCGCAATTCCGATTCCCAGCAGCTGATGGCGCGGCGTCGCTGTCGCATCGAGCATCGCATTGATCTGCGCGATCACGAGATCGCACAGCGCAGCTGCATCGAGCGCGCGCGTCGGGAGCGCAAGTCGCGACTGCGCCACGCCGGAGCCTCTGAAATCCGCGATCAGCGTCTCAATCAGGTTCATGCGGATAGAGACCGCGATGATGCGCCCGAACTCCGGGTTCAGGGTCAGCAGCACGGCCGGCCGGCCACGGCGACGGCCATTCAGCCCGTCCGCATCCTCTTCGTCGGTGTCGTCCGACCACGAGGTCGCCGCTGTCTCGGTCTCGCACAGCAACTCTTCCGCGATCAGTCTCGACGTCAGGCCCGAAATAGCGGGGAAGCTCAGCCCTGTAGTGCGGGCGAGCTCGACGCGCGGCAACGGCCCCTGACGGCGCAAGACCTCGACGACGCGGCCGCGGCTCGATCCGCGGGCCAGGGTCGAGACACGTCTCGGCGGCTCAGCTTGGTCAACCATGTTGTCCCTTTAATTCGAAATCTGAAATTAATAGCGGTCCGGAGCCGGTAGTGTGATCGAAAAAGCACATCGGGCGGCTGTTGAATTGGGCCATATTTACTAACATCGTACCATGTGTACTATCTAGGCTTGAAGAAGGCCCAAGTACATCCCGTATCGGATGATTCGCTCTTCGGCATTTCTTCGCTGTGTAAATAAAATAAGGCGCAAAGCGCTGTGTAGCCCCCATGGGGTGACCAAGGGAGATGTATATGAACGCTTCGATGAAGAAATTGATGGTGCCGCTGCTGGCGACCGCCGCTGCGCTGGCAATGGCCACGGGGATGGCGCAGGCCCAGCAGAAAAAGACCATTGCGCTGGTCACCAATGCCGCGGCCGATTTCTGGACCATCGCCGGCCGCGGGCTCGAGAAGGCTCAGAAAGAGCATCCGGAATTCGATATCCAGTTGATAGTGACTAACGAAGCGACGGCGGCGGGTCAGCGGCGCGAGCTGGACGACCTGCTGGTGCGCGGCGTCGCCGGCATCTCCATCTCTGTCGACGATGCGCCGCACGCAACCGAAGAGCTCAACAAGGTCGCGGCCAAGACCGTGTTGATCACGACGGATAGCGACGCGCCCCAGAGTAAGCGTCTCGCCTATATCGGCACCGACAACGTCGCGGCCGGGCGGCAGGCAGGCGAGGAGATCAAGAAGGCGTTGCCGAACGGCGGCAAGATCGCGCTGTTCGTCGGCACGATGGACGCGGACAACGCCCGCGAGCGGGTGCAGGGTATCAAGGAGGCGATCGCCGGCACCAAGGTCGAGCTGGTCGACGTGTTCACCGACCAGGTGGACTTCGCCAAGGCCAAGGCGAATATGGAGAACGTGCTCGTCAAATATCCTGACATCGCGCTGTTGTCCGGTCTTTGGAGCTACGAGACTCCGCTGATCTATGACGCGGTCAAAGCGGCTGGCAAGGCCGGCAAGGTGAAGATCGTCGGCTTCGACGAGGATCAGCGCACGCTGCGGGGAATATCCGACGGCACAATCGAGTCCACTGTCGTGCAGCAGCCGTACGAGTTCGGGTATCTCTCCGCCACCAACATCATCAAGACGCTGAACGGCGACAAGTCCTGGATCCCGGCTGATAGCAAGCTGATCGTGCCGACCCAAGTGATCAGCAAGTCCAACGTCGCAGAGTTTACCGCTCATCTGAAGGAGCTGCTGAAGAAGTGACTTCAGCGTGCTTCACGGCCCGGCTGCCACGGTGGCCGGGCTTTGGGCGGGAGGAAGCGGAGAATGGCAGAGACACTGTTGGAGCTCAGTGGGATCAGTAAGACCTATCCCGGTGTCAGGGCGCTCGACGACGTCAACTTGCGCGTCTATCGCGGCGAAGTGTTGGGTCTGATCGGCGAGAACGGCGCCGGCAAATCGACGCTGATGCGGGTGCTGGGCGGCGTGATCGCGCCGAGCGAAGGCGTGATCCGCATCGGCGCCAGCGAGCATGCCCGAATGACGGTGACCGAAGCGACGCGGGCCGGCATCGCCTTCGTGCACCAGGAGCTGAACCTGTTCGAGAATCTCGACGTCGCAGCCAACGTATTCATCGGGCGCGAGAAGCTTATGGGCGGGCCGCTGAAGCTGGTGGACAATGCCGAGATGCGTGCCCGCGTGACCCCGCTGCTGGAGCGGCTGGGTGCCGATTTCGCGCCGGACACGCTGGTCGAAGACCTGTCCATCGCGGAGCGTCAAATGGTGGAGATCGCCAAGGCGCTCTCGATTGACGCCCGTGTCATCATCATGGACGAGCCGACCTCCAGCCTGACGCTTTCGGAGACGGAACGGCTGCTGGAGGTGATTGCCGATCTGAAGGCACACGGCATCGCAGTGATCTACATATCCCACCGGCTCGGCGAGATCATGACCTGCGCTGACCGCGTCGTGGTGCTGCGCGACGGGCGCACGGTGGGAGAGCTGGCGCGCAATGAGCTAAGCCATGCCGCGATGATCCGGCTGATGATCGGCCGCGACCTGAAGGCGCTGCATACGCCGCCGAAACGGCCGCCGCAGCCGGGCGGCTGCGACATCGTCGGCCTCGTGACATCAGCCTTTCCCGACCGGCAGGTTGATCTTTCCGTGCGGCATGGCGAGATCCTGGGCCTGGCGGGGCTCGTGGGCGCCGGCCGCACCTCTCTTGCCCGCGCGGCCTTCGGCATCGACCCGCTGCTGGGCGGCGAGATCAGGATCGACAACGCACCGGTCGGGGTCGCATCGCCGCGGGACGCGATCAAGCAAGGCATCTATCTGGTGCCGGAGGACCGCAAGAAATCCGGGCTCGTGCTGGAGCTGCCGATCCGGGAGAACGTGACGCTCGCCAGTCTGCTGAATTACGCGCGGATGTGGCTGGTCAGCGGCGCGGACGAGCGCAAGATCGCGAAAGAGCAGGTGAGGCGTCTGTCCATCAAGGCGCCGAGCATCGATATGGAGGCGGTGACGCTCTCCGGCGGCAACCAGCAGAAAGTCGTGCTGGGCAAGTGGCTTTCCATGCAGCCGCGCGTGATGTTCTTCGACGAGCCCACCCGTGGCGTCGATGTCGGTGCCAAGAGCGAGATCTACGCGCTGATGCGCGAACTCGCCGAGCAGGGCGTCGCGATCGTGATGATCTCCTCGGACATGGAGGAGGTCATCGGCGTCTCCGACCGGGTGGCCGTGATGCATGAAGGTAGCGTCAGCGGTGTGCTCGAGCGCCCGCAGTTCAGTGAATACAACGTGTTGCGGCTAGCAATGGGCCAGGCGCTGGAAAACATGGAAGCGGCTGCGCCATGATCAAGAAAGAACTCGGCCTCGGGTTGCTGCTGGTGGTGATCGCCGCGATCACGGGCGCGATCAATCCGGCCTTCCTGTCGCTGGTGAACTTGCTGAACATGGCCAACCTGATCGGCCTCTTCGGTGTGTTCGCTCTTGGCGAGGGGCTCGTGATCATCACCGGCGGCATCGACCTTTCGCTCGGCTCGATGTTCGCGCTGCTCGGCGTCGTATTCGTCGACCTTCTGACGACTTATGAAGTTCCCTGGCCCATCGCGCTGTTGGCCGTGCTGCTGGGCGGGCTGGCGCTGGGCGGCATCCAGGGCTTCCTGATCACGCGGCTGAAAATGCAGCCCTTCATCGTGACCCTGTGCGGGTTGCTGATCTATCGCGGAGCCGCGCGCTACTATACGACCGATTCGACACGCGGCTTCGGCTACGGCGACGAAGCCGGGACACTGAGCGACATCGCCTCCGGCAATGTGGCGGGCGTCCCGAACACCTTCATCCTCCTCATCATCCTTGCGCTGATTCTCGGCGTGCTGCTGCACCGTTCGGTCTACGGGCGCTGGCTTTATGCCGTCGGCAAAAACGAGGAGGCGGCGCGCTTCTCGGGCATCAATACAAATATCGTGATCGCAACCGCCTATATCGTCAGCGGCGGGCTCGCCGGCGTTTCGACAGTCTTGTTCGTGTTCTACACGAACTCAGTGTCTCCGAGCTCGTTCGGCAATTTCTACGAGCTCTACGCGATCGCGGCTGCGGTCCTGGGCGGGTGCAGCCTGCGCGGCGGCGAGGGCTCAATTCTCGGTATCGTGCTGGGGACGGCGTTGCTGCAGGTGCTGCAGAACCTCGTGAACATCCTGGGCATTCCCAATTCACTGAACTTCGCGGTGATGGGGACGGTGATTTTGCTCGGCGTGCTGGCGGATCATCAATTGCAGGCCCGACGGCGGCGCAAGATGGCGCTGGCCGGCCTCGCCCGCACGACGCCGAGATCGATACTTGAAAAACAGCAGGGCGCAGCACCGCGCAGCGCGGATGCGCTGCCGGCGAGAACGGGCGACCAGGCATGACGGATCCAGGCTCAAGTCGGCACAAAGCAGCTTCGTGGCGCGCGGCTGCGGCGGTGTGGGCTGGGGAAGGAACGCGTTCCAGGCTTGATGGCTTGGGCGGGGAACGTGAGGCAAGGATGACAAGGCCTGAAACGGCGGGAGGACGAGACAAATGTTGCGCAGGTTTGTGAACACTGCATGTGCGTGCGGTGTGGGGATTGCTTTCTCATCGCTGCTTGGCGGTGCGGTATATGCGGCCGATTTTTCGACGAAGGCTGCTCCTGTTCCCTATGCGGCTGACGATTTCTGGACGAGACCGTATCTGTTCGGCGATCTCGGCAGGACCAAGCTCAAGGAGCAGGGCATCGATATCGGCCTGACGCTCGGTAACGAATCCGTCGGTAACCTGTCGGGTGGAAGCAGGAACACCGCAGCCAACGCCGGTCAGTTGTGGTTTGGCGCGAAGCTGGACATGGGAAAACTTGCCGGCATCCCCGGCGGCACGGTCGGCCTCACGCTGGTCGATCGTTTCGGCAAAAATCTGAATACCGAGGCGGGCATTCCCGCCTTGCAGCTGACCAACGAAGTGTTCGGCCGCGGCAATATCCTGCGCCTGACCCAGCTCTATTACTCGCAGAAGCTGTTCGATGACCGCCTCGAACTAAAAGGCGGCCGTCTTCCGGTCGGCTCCGACTTCTTCTTCGGTCTGTGCGAGTTCATCAACCTGACCTTCTGCGGCGGCCAGCCCGGCAACATCCAGGGCGGGTACATCTACAACTGGCCGGTGAGCCAGTGGGCCGGTGTCGTCCACTACAAGATCGCGCCGGAGTTCACGATCTCGGTCGGCGTCTACGACGCCAATCCGGGTTACCTGACCACGTCGGACCCCGGCATCTACTTCTTGCCGGGCATCCCCGCCTCGAACCCCGCCAGTGGTGTGATGGTGCCGGTGGAGTTGGTCTGGACGCCGAAGGGGCCCTTGACCGGGACCTGGAGAGTTGGCGGCTGGTACGACAGCGCCTCGTCCATTGATGGCGGCCTTCCCGGTGTTGTCAGCACGATCCCGGGCATCGGTGGCGTGCCGGATCAAAATCTCAGCGATCAACGTGGCCGCTACGGTGTTTACGAGTCGATCCTGCAGCGATTGACCGTGGACGGTCCGGGTGCGGTGGGTTGGTACACCTTCCTCAATACCACCGTCGCCGATCACCGGACGTCGTACCAGGACTACCAGATCGCCCTGGGCTTCCGGCATACCGGAACGTTCACTTGGCGTCCCCAGGACGAAGTCGGCTTCGCGGTGGGCACGACCCACGTGAACACGGCCGCCCTCAGCCCCAATGCCGGCGGCAACGAAGTTCCGATCGAAGTCTGGTACGGATGGCAGGCGACCGGCTGGCTGAATCTCAAGTTCGACGCACAGTATGTGATCAATCCCGGCGGGCGCGGCTATAACGCCGTGGGCGTGAAGACCGACAATGCCGTGGTTCTTGGTATGCGGACCGAGGTCCACTTCTGACGGGATGCTCACCCGTCTGATGCGAAAGGTGGGGCATGCCCGTCCCACCGGAGCGCACGCAACATGCGGCGGCCCCGCTCAGCGGGGCCGCCCTGCAACCGAGACTTCGGTCATCCGGACGTTGCCGTTGCCAGGCGCGGGACTTGGCACGCGGGACTTGGCACGTGGGAGTTGGCACGTGGGAGTTGGCTCGCGGGATTTGGCTATTGCCTATCCCTCGTACTGATCCGGCCCCATCGCCCAGGATGACTGATCATGGCCGGAAGCGTAGTTGCGGTTGTTGATCGCTGGATTGCGATTGACCATCGGCCGCATGAACATCGGGTGGGTTGCGCTGCGCACCTCGTGCTCGACCGTGAACAGCGGCTTGCCGCTGTCGAGATCGACGATGTCGCAAAACCGGTACTGGTATCGATTGTCCTCGCGCGAGATCAAATTGACTTCAGGGTAGAAGGCGCAGATGCGAGCTGCGGATCCCACCGGCACGTCGAATTCGACATAGGGAATGCCGAGCGCGATGCGCCCGAAGCGCGCCGCATCCGGTTGATGGATGCGCATGCGGTTGCCCCACGGACAAATCGCCTCGACATGGTCGTTGTGCTCGGCGAAGGCGAACGCCGTGCCTTCGAGCTTTTTGGCCACCGACGCCAATCGCGCGAGCAGCGCTTCGCGGCCCGCAATGACCAGCCCGGTATGACCGCGCAGCACCTGCGGCTTGCCGTTCGGCAAATGAAACTGGCTCCGTCCGGCATTGATCCACATGTTGGTGTCGGACACCATCAGGTAGGGATCGCGGGTGAGCCCGAGGCCCGTGACGTAGAACAGGGTGGCGAGGCGCTGATCCGGGACCTGGATGTTGACGTGCTCGAAATGGATCGCGTTGCCGAGGTCTTCTGCAGACCGATCGAATTGTTGAGGCATGGATGCGGCTCTCGGGTAGGATGACGGGCAAAGTCATACTAGAGCACAATTTCCGCCAGCCGAACTGTTGGCCGATCACATCTTAAGGCAGGGCATGATGCCGGTTGCTACCTTGTCGAGGCGACCATTCCCTGTAATCTGACAAAAGCACACAAGGAAAGAGAACCATGGGGGGAGTTCTGGATGGCGTACGCGTTCTCGATTTCGGGCGCTATATCGCAGGGCCCTATTGCGCCACCTTGCTGGCTGAATTCGGCGCCGAGGTCATTCGCGTGGAGAAGCGCGACGGCAGTGAGGACCGCTTCGTGGCGCCGGTCGGCGAGGGTGGCGAAGGCGCGCTGTTCCTTCAGGTCAATCGCAACAAGAAGTGCCTCACGCTCGATCCGATGAAGCCGGAAGGGCAGGAGGTGATGCGCCGCCTGGTTGCGACTGCGGACGTCGTCGTCGCCAATCTGCCGCCGCAGACCCTGCGCGCGATGAAGCTCGACTACGACTCGCTCAAGGCGATCAAGCCCGACATCATCCTGACGACGGCAACCGCGTTCGGCGGGCCGGGGCCGTGGTCCGACCGCGTCGGCTTCGACGGTGTCGGGCAGGTCATGTCGGGCGCGGTGTACATGACGGGCGCCGGCGATCCGCCTTACCGGGCCGCGGTCAACTGGGTCGATTTCGGCACCGCGCTGCATTGCGCGTTCGGCACGCTCGCCGCGCTGATCGAGCGCGGCAGATCCGGACGCGGGCAGATCGTCGAGGGCGCATTGCTCGCAACCGCTTTGTCATTCACCAATGCCACGCTGATCGAGCAGGCTGTTATCAACGTCAATCGCGTGCCATCAGGCAATCTCGGCCAGACCGCGGCGCCCGCCGACATCTACCGTACCAGCGACGGCTGGGTGCTGTGCCAGGTCACGGGGCATCCGCTGTTCAAGCGCTGGGCGAAGCTGATGGGCGAGGAGGAGTTGTGGCTGAACGATCCGCGCTTTGCCGACGACATCAGCCGCGGCAACAACGGCGCCGTCATCAGCGAACGGATGGCGCGCTGGTGCGCCGAGCGCACCACGCAGGAGGCCGTCGACACCCTGGGCAAGGCCATGATTCCGACCGGCCCCGTGCTGAGCCCGCAACAGGCGCTGGATCATCCGCACATCCGTGCCGCCGGCTTCATGCAGGATGTCGATTATCCCGGCTTGCCGAAGCCCGCACCGGTGACACGCGCCGCCGTCCGCCTCTCGGAAACGCCCGGCGAAATCGCGACGCGCCCACCGACGCTCGGCGAGCATACCGATCTTATCCTGACTGAGCTCGGCTACGACAAGGCCGCGATCGCGGCGCTCCGACAAGGCGGCATCGTCTAGCGAGGAGGGCAGGGCTATCGTAGAGGGCAGCGGAGAGATTGCCGGACGTGCTCGGCCTGCATGGTTCGCCCGGCGATGCAGAGCATCGTCCGGAACGCCCGCTTTGGCGGGCTCCTCACCATGAGGGTCTGATATCTCGCCGCGAAGCCCGACCTCATCCTGAGGGCCCGCCGCAGGCGGGCGTCTCGAAGGATGGCCTCAGACGAGCTTCCCGCGTTGTTTTGCTTCCAACTCACAGCGAGCTGCCGCCGCAGATCACGAGTTGCTGTCCGGTGATGGCGGCGGCGTCCGCCGAGAGCAGGAATGCCACCGCGTGGGCGACTTCGTCGGCGCGGATGTAGCGGCCGATCGGCGGCAGTTTGGGCGCGACATCGGCGCGCGAGGGATCCTTCAGCATCGGCGTCTCGGTCGCTGCCGGCGCAACCACGTTGACGGTGACGCCGCGCGGTGCGAGCTCGATCGCCCATGACCGCGCCAGCGCCACCAGCGCCGCCTTCGTCGCGGCATATTGCCCGCGGCCGGACGCGCCCGATGCGGTGCGGCTGCCGATGAAGACGATGCGCCCGCCCTGCTTGAGGCGCGGTGCCAGCGCGTTGGCGAGGCGCTCGGCGACGTCGACATGCAGCCGCCACATCGCAGCGCCCTCGTCATGGTCGAGCGATCCGAGCTGCCCGACCTTGAGCATGCCGGCGGCATGAACGAGCGCGGTCGGCACGATGTCCGCGACGGCGGCCGCGATGGCCTCAATATCGGCGAGGTCGAGTGACAAATGATCGAACGCCGGGTGGTCGAACGGCGCGGGCCGTCGGCTGATCCCGGTGACGCGCCAGCCGTCGCGCAGCAGGCGCTCGACGATCGCCGCGCCAATCCCGGAGCTGGCGCCGGTGACGAGTGCGTGGGGCCTCTTGTCCATGATCTCAGTCCCGGTCGGCCTCACCCAGTTCTCGTGACCCATGGCTCGGTCACGCGCACGTACTTGATTGCGCGGCGATGGAAGGTGAACGCCATGTGGATCGCGCCGTCGGCGGTCTGCTTGACGGACGGGTAGGACAGCTCGCGATTGGTCTGCTCGCGCGAATTGTTGGTCATGCAATATCCGTCGCCGGTCTCGACGTTGCGCCTGGTCCAGCTTCGTCCGCCATCGGCCGAGACGGCCAGCGTCATCGGCGCCCGCGGCGCGCCCCAGAATGCGGTGCGTCCATCCGCACTTCTGCCATCGCCGGCGATCACGGGGGGAAGGTCGTCCTCGATCTCGTCATACAGCGAGAGACGGCGTCCGGTCGCGTCATTGGCGCTCGAATCGTTGAACACGAGCGCAAGATGACCGTTGGCGAGCCGCGTGACCTGGATCGAGGAATTGTTGTTGAGAAGCACGGTCGTAACAGGTGCCGACCAGGTCTGGCCATGATCGGTGGACCGGCTCTGGTAGATGTTGTCCGCCCAGCGGCTGCGATACAGCGCGAGCAGCGAACCGTCGTCGAGGCGCGCGATGCACATGTGCACGCAGCCGCGGCTGCCGGGGACGTCGACGTCGCGCCAGGTCGCGCCGGAATCCGACGAGATCTTCACCGCGCTGGTGTCCTCGTCGCCGTTCCATTTCCGTCCCGGCGTGCTGTGACAATAAAACACCGGCAGCAGCCAGTCGCCATTGTCGAGCACGACGATCGGCTGGCGGATGAAGGTGCCGCGGCCGCGGTGCTCGGGAAACAGCGTCTCGATCGGGCCCCAGCTCTTGCCGTTGTCGCGGGAGAGGCGGCGGCGGATCAGGGCGGTGTCCTGGTTTCCCGCCAGCTGCGCCGTCCACATCAGCCATAGCGCGCCGTCGGGCGCGGGAAACAGCACCGGGTTCTGCTCCGAACGCGCCTTGTCGTCGGACAGCCTTTCGGCGCGCGACCACTGCGTCGCGCCGTGGGCCAGGCGCGAAAAATACACCGAGATGTCCGACATGCCCTCCTGCGTGCCGCCGAACCAGACGCAGGCCAGATCGCCGTCCGCAAGCGGCATCAGATTGGCGGCGTGGTTCTGCACGCAAGGCGAGGGAATGAAGGCGTCGAACCGGTCGGGATCGCCGTCGGCCTGGCGAACGACGCCGTCGGCGGCGATCTCGATGTCGGCAATCATGTCGAAGTCCTTTCCACGAAAGCATTGGGTTGCGCGGCCTGCGGCGTCGCGGCAGCGGCGGGCGCGCGGCCCAGCGCCAGGCGCTCGATCGCCATCACGATCAGCGGCGTCGCGGCGGCGACATACATGTTGTCGATGCCGAAGGGATTTCCGAGCATGTACCAGACCGTGGTCGAGACCGCGGCGCCGATCAGGCCCGCGGTGGCGCCACGATTGCTCGCGAACAGCGGCAGATAGAATCCCATCATCGCGATGATCGTGATCGACAGGCGCAGCGCGCGCGTGAAGAACGACAGCTTGAGGATCTCCGGGACGAAGAAGACGAACACCAGCGGCGCGATGCCGATCACCACCGAGAACACGCGGGTCATCTTCAGCTCGCGCTCCGGCGTCGGCTTCCAATAGGGAACGTAGAAGTCGCGCACCACCAGCGAGGCGATTGCGAGCGCGACGGTGCAGACGCTGACGAAGATCGAAGCGACGAGCGAGGTTGTCACGAAGGCCGAGGCCAGCGGCGGCATCTTCTCCAGGAACACGGGCAACGCGTAGAGGCTGTTCATGTCGGGATAGAGGAATTTCGCGGCAACGCCGATCAAGGCGAGCAGGAAGCCGAGCGGCAGACAGAACGCGGCGGCATAGAAGGTGGCCTTGCGGGCGTCGTCGGCGCTCGGCGTCGAGGAGATCGCTTGGACGATGAACTGGGTCGAGAAGATCGCGCCGACGGTGCCGAAGGTCCAGGCGAAGATGGTCGCAAAGCCGATCTTGCCGTCCCAGGTGAAATAGTGGACGGGCAGCTTGGCCTGCATCGGCGCAATGCCGCCGGTCAGCGACATCGCGACCGTGAAGATGATGACGATGCCGACGACCTTGAAGGCGCTGTGCAGGATCGTCACCCAGGCGACGCCCTTCAGGCCGCCGAACACGTAGTAGAAGGTGCTGACCACGGCGATGACGCACATCGCGAGCGGCAGGCTGACTTGCAGCGCGGTGGCGATCGCAGCCGCGCCGCTGATGTAATTGCCGACGTTCACGAGCAGCAGCGCGTAGATCATGATCACGGAGACCGTGAGCATGGTCGACTTGCCGTATTTCTGCGCGATCGCCGCCGAGATGGTGTATTCGCCGGAATTGTAGAGCTTCTTCACCATCAACAGTCCGAACAGCAGAAAGCCGATCGAGGCGCCGAGCACGGCCCATCCCGCCGCCATGCCGGACTGGAATGCTTCCTGCGCGGTGCCGACGGTGGACTTGGCGCCGACGAATTCGGACATCATCAGCACGCCGACCACGATGGCCGGCATCGCACGCCCGCCGGTCATGAACTGATCGCTCGTCCTGCTGCGCAGCTTGAGCGTGAGCCAGGACGTGAAGGCGATGTAGGCGACGATCATCGCGACGATGAGCGTGCTGTCGCCATTGAGGATGGCTTGCATCGTTGACGTTTCCTCTGGTGACGCGGACGCGGTGTTGTGAGCCCGCTCTGTCCCGACTGGGCAGTGTTCGGAATGCGAACAATTGTTCTTAAAGATTATTAGACCCGTCCGAACACCGTGCGTCAAGCGCGACGGCGCGAAGCTGCGGCGGGAACAGCCCGGTCGGGAGCCCGGGCGATCGCACATCGTGGCGGGAAGCTCGCCTGAGGCCATCCTTCGGGACGCCCGCCTACGGCGGGCCCTCAGGATGAGGCCGTGTTTCGCGGCGAGATATCGGACCCTCATGGTGAGGAGCCCGCCAAAGCGGGTGTCTCGAACCATGCAGGCCGAGCACGTTCGACAACCTCGCATCGGCCATAGGCGATTGTCGGGAGCGTTGCCGCAGTGCGTTCAACGGGATGTTTAGAGGAAGGAAACGTCGGGGCCCGGCAGGCTACGCGCAGCGATTGATTGCTGCGCGACGATCGGGTGGTCGGCTGTCATCGTCGGCTTCCGCATCAGGTGCGGGAGGCCGCAGCCGCATCGAAGCGCCGCCGCGGGGCGGCGGGTCGTCATCGTCATCCAGCCTGCGCAGCGCGGCGAGAATGTCCGCGAGCCGGATGGTGTGGTCGAGGCCGGGAATCTCGCGCAACGCAGGATGGGATTCCACCGCGTACATGTCCGAAGCCCACGACGACAGGATGATCCGCTTCTCCGGCGTCGAGAGGCTGCGATCGTCGAGGACGGCGCTCGGAGATGCATAATGTGCGGCGGGATGAAACAGCGGGTTGAGACCGCCGATGGTCGCATTGGCATTGGTCATGGTTGTCTCCCTCTACACTCCTTCCGAAGGGATGGTTCTTGATCGGCGGACGGCGACCCCGGTCGCCATCCGCCATGCTGGTTGCGGCAGTGCCGAACGCGTGCGACGAGGCTAAGCCGCCTTCCTCTGCTCGATCTGCGGAGACGAAGCGCCCGCGATCTGGATCCGGCGCGGCTTCATCGCATCCGGAATCTCGCGCACGAGATCGATGATCAGGAGACCGTCCTCAAAGGCAGCCTGCTTGACCTGGACGTAGTCGGCGAGATTGAACACACGGCGGAACGGACGTGCCGCGATACCCTGGTAGAGATACTCGCGCGCAGCGCCGTCGGGCTTCCTGCCTTCGATTGTGAGCGCGTTCTGTTCGGCGGTCACGATGATGTCGTTGACGCCGAATCCCGCCACCGCCAGCGTGATGCGATAGTGGTCTTCGCCGGATCGCTCGATGTTGTAGGGGGGATAGTTATCCTCGCTCGCCTGGCGCAGCGTGCTGTCGACGAGGTCGGCCAGGTGGTCGAAGCCGATGGTGGAGCGCCAAAGGGGCGCGAAGTCAAAAGTGGTCCTCATACCAAGTCCTCCAAAGAGCAAGATGGATACGAAGGAGCGCAAGACAGGGAATCGGACCAGGTCCGAAGACCCCGGCCGGCGCCCGCGCCGGACCCGATCGGGGCATCCGGCACACCGCTCTCGCGGCGAAAAACCAGATAGAACGGCGGAAGGACGTTGCAAGAGGGGGGTCGAAAAATTTTTTAGGCTCGCGCCGCCGGCGGCCGGCCGATCCCGCCAAAGCGCCGAAGAGCGGCGATGAGCGTCTTGACAAGGAAAGCAGCCCGAATATTTTTTGCGCCGGAGAAGAGTCCCCTTCCGACACCGTTAAATTGAAAAGGACCGTGAAAGACCGCCTGGAGTGACGATGATGCTCGATCAGGATCTGGCCCGCATTCGCGCGCACCGAAACAACCTTTCCCGCTACCGGCGCTTGCTGAAGACGAAGCTGTCGGACATCGAACGTCAGTTCATCGAACGACGCCTCGCCGAGGAGCAGACCGCGCTCGACGCTTTCGCCGCTGATGTCTTCCCTGTCGCATTCACGCTTCCGAACCCGCAATCCGCCTCCGCCGCGACGGGAGCGGAACGATGAGCAACGTCCGCGACCTCCTCATCCGCGGCAGCGAGAAGGTGATCGGGCACTATCGCGTGCTGCTGGCCGCCGCCAGAACCGAGAGCGAACGCGAGCTCTACCGTAGCAGGATCGAGCGAGAGCAGCGTCTGCTCGACGCGTTGCAAGGCGACTTCCCGGATCGATCGGCGGCGTGACGGCGGCTTCGCCGGCCTTGTCCGCGGTTACAGCAATTGCTTCAACGCCTGTGCATCGGCCGGCGCCGCGCTCTTCTGGTCGTTGTCGAAATAGACAAAGACGTCGCAGCCCTGCCGCTTCCAGGACTTGATGCGCCGCGCCCATTGCGCCAGCGTGGCATTCTTGTAGTGGCCGTGATAGCGCCCGCCCGGCCCGTGTCCGCGCACATAGACGAAATCCGCCGTGCGCTTCCACGGCGCCGGCGCATCGTGATGGTCGGACAAGCATAGCGAGATGTTCTCGTCGGCCAGCATCCGCAAGATGCGCGGCTGATACCAGCTCGGATGACGGAATTCGAAACTGTAACGCCGCTTTCTCGACAACAGCTTGAAGAAGCCGGCGAGGCGGTCCGCGTCGGCCTCGAATTGCGGCGGGAGCTGGAACAGGATCGGGCCGGCCTTGCCGCCGAGCCGCGAGATGCGATCCTCCAGCAGCTCGAGGCTGTTCACCGAGCGGTCCGACAGGCGCTTCCAATGCGTGATGAATTTCGACGCCTTCCAGGCAAAGACGAAATCGCGCCCGGTCTGCGCCCGCCATGCCTGGACGGCCTCCGGCGTCGGGGTGCGGTAGAACACGCCGTTCAACTCGGTGGTATCGAACTGCCCGGCGTAATACCGAAGCTGCTGCTTCAGCGTCACGCCCTCGGGAAAGAACGAGCCTCGCCAGGAGGTGTAGTGCCAGCCGGAGGTTCCGATCAGAACGCGCGCCATTTCCCGGGTCATCCGTTGCCATCGTCGGACGCGGCACGCTCGATGGCGGGAGCCGCGCTAGCCGAAAGGGAACGCCCGTGCGGCCGATACGTTGCTCGTGAGCTTGATCAACGCAGGACCGGAACCGATGTACGCGCTGTTCGAAGGCAACAAGCAGATCGGCGACCCTTTTCCCTCCGAGAAGGAGGTGTGGGAAGCCGCATTGATCGAAGGGCTGGTGACCGACGTTCCCGTCGCGGACGAGGAGGGCGGCAGGCTTCTGCCTGCCGGATATCACGTCGCGCGGGTCGAGGAGGTCTGCGAGCCGCGGCCCGACTGGAAGCTGCCGCGCGAAATCTCGTGAGCGGGCGCGGTCGCATCTGGCCGCGTGCCCGTAAACTTTGCTGCCGTGCGGCGAGCAAGGCCAAGGCTTCAAAACCCTGCCGCGACGATGGCCTGTAGCAGTTTCGCGTTGCTGTAGCCAATATCTTCACGCGTTAATCCCATGCGTAAGATCACCAGTTTGCGCGAGGGGATAACCGTGATTGTCTGGCGGAGGTGCCCGTTCAACATGAACGTGTCGGCGGGAAGAGAAAACCCGAGACCCGCGGCCAACCAAAGCTGTCCACGACCATAGACAGGACCGTGGCTCTGATCGGACGCCGGCGCGGGCGAGCGCATGTAATCGACGAAACCCGGCGACAAAAGCTGTTGGCCGTTCCATTCTCCGCCCAGGCGCAAAAACTCGCCGAAACGTGCCCAATCATGCGCATTGGCGTAGAGAAAGGCTTCGCCGAGGAATGTACCTGACGGGTCGGATTCGAGTACCGCGCTGGTCATACCCAAGGGCTTGAACAACCGCTCCTGCGGAAAAGCCGGCGCAGCCGCTCCGACCGCGTTCTGCCAAATTCGCGTCAACAGGACCGACGATCCTGACCCATAATGAAATGTCGTCCCGGGCGGGGTGACAAGCGCTTTGTCCCTCGCAAAAGCCGCCGCATCTCTCACCAGGAATTCCATACGCGCGGCGTCGTTGAGGAGGCCATCGTCCTCGTTGAATTCCAAACCGCTGGACATGGCCAACAGATCGGCCACCGAGATATCCGCGCGAGCATCCCCGGCCCATTGCGGAAACAGATCCTTCCGATCCAGCGAAAGCTTGCCGTCCTTGATCGCCATTCCGACCAGGGCGGCAGTGACGGTCTTCGTCATTGACCAGCCCAGCAAGGGCGTCGAAGCGTTGAAGCCTTCGCCATAGGTCTCGCCGACAATGCGTCCGTCATGGACGACGACGATCGCACGCATCCCCGGTCCCCGAAGAACTGGATCGTTCAGCACCGCCCGCAAACGACGATCATTGGACAATTGCGCGGCCTCGCCGGTCGGCCAAAGCGCCTCAGCCGTGGCCAGAGGCAGCAACGGCGGCGTGGAGGCGGGGGCCGGGATTTCGTCTTTTGAAACCAGTGTGCAACCACGCCCCTCGGCATAGGCCGCGTAACGCTTGCCGAACAGGCCGAAAAGTGCGGCCTCGACACGCCGGTTGGCTGTGTCGACGTCGATTTTCATGAGTTTAACGACGCGACGTTCCGCAAACTGTACGTCGGTTCGTATCACTGCGTCGGCATCGCGTTTCGCGATGGATAGGTTCGAGCAGACGGTTTTTGCTGCATAAGCAGAAGCGAGCGGCAACAATTCCGGACGGACGAAGGCGAGCCAACTGCCCAGCCCCAAAATCCCCAGAAC
Source organism: Bradyrhizobium nivariense (assembly GCF_029846715.1). Classification (GTDB taxonomy): domain Bacteria; phylum Pseudomonadota; class Alphaproteobacteria; order Rhizobiales; family Xanthobacteraceae; genus Bradyrhizobium. The sequence continues at coordinate 44,770 of NZ_JARVWW010000008.1, read as the reverse complement.
GAGAATCGCTATGAGAAACCCGAAAATAATTAGAACACTGCGCATTCTTCCCCGCGCTGTCGGCCGGCTGCACGCTAGAGTCCACGCGCTAGTTCGACGCCAGCGCTGTCTTGGCGACTTCCGCCATCCAGCCGGAGGCGACGGGGAGGATCGCGTCGTTGAAATCATAACGCGGGCCGTGCAGCTCGGCGCCGTCGCGCAATTCGCCATTGCCGATCCAGACGAAGGCGCCCGGCCGCTGCTGGAGGTAGTGGGCGAAATCCTCGCCGGCCATGCTGGGCGCGAGGTCGCGCCGCAGCTCGGCCCGTACCTTGTCCGCGGCGAGGCGCGCGAGACCCGCCTCGGCCGGCGTATTGATCACGACGCCGACGCCCATGACGATCTCCGGCGTCACCTTGACGCCAAAGCTCGTCGCGATCCCGGCGCAGATGCGTTCGATGCCGTCGAGGATGGTGCCCTTCACCGCGTCGCGATGGTAGCGCAGCGTGCCGCGGATCACGACGCGTCCCGCGATCTGGTTGCGCGCAGTGCCGCCTTCGAGTGTGCAGAGCGAGAGCACGGCAGTGTCGAGCGGATCGACGCTGCGCGAGACGATCGATTGCAGCGCCACGATCAAATGACCGGCCGCCATCACCGGATCACGCGTCAGATGCGGCATGCCGGCGTGCCCGGCATGGCCGTCGATGGTGATGGTGACGCGCCCGCCGGAGGCCATGACGACGCCGTCATGGACCGCGATGGTGCCGGCGGCGAGGCCCGGCCAGTTGTGAAAGCCGAACACCCGATCCATCGGAAAGCGCTCGAACAGCCCGGCCGCGACCATCGCGCGCGAGCCGCCATAACCTTCCTCGGCCGGCTGGAAGATGAAGTCGACGGTGCCGCTCCAGTTGGTGTCGGCGGCGAGCAGCGCGGCGGCGCCGAGCAGCGAGGCGGTATGCCCGTCATGCCCGCAGGCATGCATCACGCCGGGATTTTTCGAGGCGTAGGCAAGGCCCGTGTCCTCGGTGATCGGCAGCGCATCCATGTCGGCGCGCAGGCCGACGCGGCTGTTCGCAGCCCCTCGCGTCAGTGTCGCGACGATGCCGTGGCCGCCGATGCCTGACACGAAGGGAATGCCGAGCGCGGTGAGCTTGTCCTGCACGAAGGCGGCGGTGGCTTTCTCCTGGAGGGATAGTTCGGGATGCGCATGCAAATGCTGGCGCCACGCGGTCAGTTTCTGGTGCAGCTCGGGTGTCAAGGCTGGCGTCTCTCGGATTGTGTGTCGGCGTCGACACCATAGCCGAATATTCGATGCCTGCATCCAATGTCATGGAATGCCTCGCGTGCATCAACGAGTTTCGGTGATTGCTGGGGCAGACCGACCGCGCTGCGCTCCACTTCACCTCTCCCGCTTGCGGGAGAGGCCGGGAGAGGGCTCGATCGTCATTGGGGATCTCACTGTGGAGACACCCTCGCCCCAACCCTCTCCCGCAAGCGGGAGAGGGGGCGCACCCGCGGCCGCGAATCCGCGCTACGCCGACAGCTTCGCCAGCCCCGTCCAGTCGAAGCCGATGCCGTGGCCCATGCGGTCCGGCGCAAGCGCAAGCCCGTCCTGAAGCACCAGCGGATGCTCGATATACTTGTCGAGCCCGAAACCATGCGCCTCCAGATACGACCGGTTCGGGCAGGCCGCGAGCAGGTGCACGGTGATGTCGTGCGCGCCATGGCTGGTGACGGGCAGGTTGAACGCTTCCGCCAGCCGCGCGATCTTCATGAACGCGGAGACCCCGCCGCAATTGGTGACATCAGGCTCGGGATAGGACACCGCGCCGGCAACGATGTAGTTCTTGAACTCCCACAGCGAGCGCAAATTCTCACCGGCCGCGATCGGCACGCCGCCGGCCTGCATGATGCGGGCATGGCCCGCGATGTCATCGGGAATGATCGGCTCCTCGAGCCAGGTGAGATCGTGGGATGCGAAGGCGCGAGCGGCGCGGATCGCTTCCTCGACCGTCCATTTCATGTTGGCATCCGCCATCAGAGGAAAGCCATCACCGAGATGCTGTCGCATCGCCGCGACCCGCGCGACATCGGATTTGAGGTCGGGCCGGCCGACCTTCATCTTGATGGCGCGAAAGCCCTTTGCGAGATTGCCGTCGGTCTGCTTCAGCAGCGCCTCGACGGAGAGATCGAGGTCGATGCCGCCAGCGTAACAGGGTACGCGCGAATCGAAGCCGCCGAGCAGGCGGAACAGCGGTAGCTTGGCGCGCCGCGCCTTCAAATCCCACAGCGCAATGTCGAGCGCCGAGAGCGCCAGCACCGCCGGCCCGCCGCGCCCGCCATAATGCAGGCCCCACCAGACCTGATGCCAGATCGCCTCGGTATCGTCGGCGTCGCGCCCCTCGATCAGCGCGGGGATCTCGCGCTTGAGGATGTCGGCGACGGCGCCGCCATTGCGCCCGACCGTGTAGGTGTAGCCGACGCCTTCGGCGCCATCGGCATCGCGGATGCGGCAGGTGATCAGCTCGAATGCCGCGATCTCGCCATGCGTCGAGTCGGAGAGCATGACGGGGAGCGGGATCCGGTAGAATCCGGTCTCGATCGTCGAAATGCGTGCCATGTGGCCTCCCTGCGTTTTCTTTGCAGGCTAGGCCGACGCACACCGCCCGGCAAGCGCGCACCGTGCAAGGCAGCTCACCGCATCGTCGCGAGCTGCAATGCCAGCGCGCAGGCGCGGTCGTATTCGTCGAGATTGATCCACTCGTCGATGGTGTGCGCCTCGTTCTGGCCGGCGCCGAAGGTCACGGTCGGAACGCCGTGGCGGACCATCCAGTTGGCATCGAGGCCGCCATTGGCGGCGCGCACGTTCGGGGTTCCGCCCACGGCAGATACCGCCTCGATCGCGCGTTTGACCACCGGCAAATTGTCCTTCATCCGGAACGGATAATAGTCGGTCTGGGCCTTGAACTTGACCTTGCCGGATTTGCCTTGTGCGTTGGTGACGCGCTTGGCCGCTTTCTCGAACGCGGCCTTGTAGGCCTTGGTGATCTCCTTGAAGAACTTTCCGTCGTGGCTGCGGCTTTCGCCGCGCACATGCACGTAGTCGGTGACGACATTGGTGGCATCGCCCGCCGGGCGGCCCTCACCGCCGGTGACGGGGCCGACATTGCTGGTGCCTTGCTGCTTGCCCTTCACCACCTTGCCGAACCAGCCGCCGGCTTTCACGTCGGCGAGCGCCAGCGCCATGATCATGGTCGAGGAGATGCCGCGCTCCGGCGCGACGCCGGCATGCGAGGCGCGGCCAAGAATCTCGACGGTCCAGCGATCGGCACCGACGGCGCCGATGACGACGTTGGAGGCCGAGCCGCCGTCATAGTTGAAGGCCATCACCGGCGAGCCGAGTTCGTCGAGCTTGACGTGGCGCGCGCCATAGAGCCCGCTCTCCTCGCGCACGCAGAACAATAGCGTGATCGGCGGATGGTCGAGCTTCTGCTTTTCGAGCTCTGCCGCCAGTGTCACCAGCACGCCGCAGCCGCAACGGTTGTCGCCGCCGAGCGCGGTCTTGGCCTCGTTGACGATCTTGCGACCCGACTTCTTCGGCTTGGCGCCGGCGCACAGCGGCACGGTGTCCATGTGGGTCATGAACATGATGCGCGGCTGGTTGTGCAGCGCGCCGCGGCCGGGCAGGTCGACGATGAGGTTGCCGGTCTCGGTCGGCACCGGAATGCGCGTATTGGCGTCGTCGAGCTGGATCGCCTTCGCCGGCACGCCGCTTTCCTTCAGCGCGGCCGTGAGCTCACGCCCGATCGCCGCCTCCTGTCCGGTGACGCCCTCGACGGCGAGGAAACGCAGGAGGCGGTCGGTGGCGGCTTTGGTGTCGACAGGCATGAGATGTCCCCTTGATGCAGGGTCTACTCTATCGCTGGCCTTGGCGACGTATAGACCAAAAAGATCAGCGTACCGGACAGAAGCATGGCAGCCATGAAAAGCAGCACCGCCGGCAGCCCCGCGAACGCGGCCACCGCGCCGGTGATCGACTGCATCAGCGCCGCGCCGAGGAAGAAGGCGAGGTTGATCGCCGCGAGCGCCTTGCCCGCCACTTGCGCGTCGACCAGCTGACGCGACATGCCGAACAGCAGCGGCTGCGCGGAGGTGGCGAGGCCAATGAGCACGAACAGCACCAGGTCGTATTGCGGCGGCATCACGGGCACGCCGAACAGCACGGAGATGGCGTAATGCGGCGCCCCGAACGCCATCAGCGCCAGCAGCAATGCGCCGACCAGATGCGTTCCGGCCACCAGCGCGCGGCGGCGACCGAGCCTGCGGTCGATCATGCCGATGAGAAGCGGACCGGCAATCATGGCCAGCGTGAACGCGCCGAGCTGGTTGCCGGCCTCGACCCGCGACAATCCCTTGACCTGCATCAGCCACGGCCCGCCCCAGAGGCCGCGCAGCACCAGCGAGGTCGCCAGCGACACCAGCGCCAGCGCGATCAGGCCGCGCAAGGGCCGCGACAATCCGAGCCTGAGCACCTCGATCATCTGCGACAGCGGCGAAGATTCGTCCTTGTGCTCGGCCGGCTGGCTCGGCACCAGCAGGAACACCGCGAGCGCCACCGCGACGCCGCCGAGTGCCGAGATCCAGAATCCCGCGCGCCAGCCGTAAGTGTCGACCACGAAGGCGAGCGGGCTCGACGACAACAGCATGCCGATATTGCCGATCGAGAGGATCGCGCCGGACCACAGCCCGAAGCGCGCGGCCGACAATTGCTTGGCCGCCAAGGTCATCGGGCACATCAGCATGCCGGAGGTCGCGATGCCCAGCAGCACCTGTCCGACCGCGAAGCTTTCGGGGCCCGTCGCGAACCCCGACGCGATGGCGCCGACCACGGTTCCCGCGAGCAGGCTCAGTGACACCGGCCGCACGCCAAAGCGGTCCATCGCCGCGCCGACCGGGATCTGCGCAACCGCAAACGCGAACGGATAGACCGAGGCGAGGCTCGCCAGCGCCTGTGGTTCGATGCCGAAATCCGCCGCCATCAGGTCGAGGCTGACCGCCGGAATGGTGCGCAGCAAGGTCGAGAGCATGTGCCCGCAGGCAAGCGCGAGCAACGCTAGGATCAGCGCGCGGGTGGCTCCCGCGTCGTTGGTGGCGGCGGTGGTCATCAGGCGTTGCGTCCCGAGAAGGTTTCGGGTGGGGTTACATGATTGGCGGGTGCATGCCAACATCGGCAACGCCATACCCGCAATGTCATGGACGCAAGATCCTGCAAGGCAACTGACATCATGTATCTCGGCATCGACCTCGGCACATCTGCCGTCAAAATCGTTCTTGTCGACGACGCGCAGCGCGTGGTGGCGAGCCGAAGCCGGTCGCTGACGGTCTCTTCGCTGCGTCCCGGCCATTGCGAGCAGGACCCGGCGCAGTGGATCGAGGCGACGTTCGCGACGCTGGACGCGCTGAAGGCGGACCACGCGCGCGAATTGGCCGCCGTCGAGGGCATCGGCCTGTCCGGCCAGATGCACGGTGCAACGCTGCTCGATGCCGATTTCACGCCGTTGCGGCCCTGCATTCTCTGGAATGACGGACGGTCGTTCGCGGAATGCGCCGAGCTGGAGCAGCGCTGGCCTGCCTTGCGGACGACCACAGGCAACAAGGCGATGCCGGGATTCACGGCGCCAAAACTGCTGTGGGTCGCCAGGCACGAACCGGAGATCTTCGCGGCGACAAAACTCGTGCTGCAACCCAAGGCCTATCTGCGCCTGGTGCTGACGGGTGAGGCGATCGAGGATGTCTCGGACGCCTCGGGGTCACTGTGGCTCGATGTTATCAGCCGCGATTGGTCGGATGAGGGGCTCGCCGCGACCGCTCTGTCGCGCCGGCAGATGCCGCGTTTGGTCGAGGGCTGCGCGCCGGCGGCACGGCTGCGCAGCGAGATGGCGCAGCGTTGGGGCATGACCGGGCGGCCGATGATCGCCGGCGGGGCCGGCGACAATCCTGCGGGAGCCGTCGGTATTGGCGCCATTAATCCCGGCGCTGCCTTCATTTCGCTCGGAACCTCCGGCGCATTGCTGGTGCCGACCGGGACAATCGCTGCGAATCCGGAGCGGGTCGTGCACACGTTCTGTCACGCCGTCCCCGGCAGATGGATCCAGGCCGGCGCGATCCTCTCGGCGGCATCGTGCCTGGCCTGGATCGCGCGGCTGTTGGGGACCACCGAGGCCGATCTGCTGGCGCCGCTCGGGTTGCGCCCGAGGGCGCCGTCACCGGTCAGCTTCCTGCCGTACCTCTCGGGCGAACGCACCCCGCACGATGACCCCGACGTGCGCGGTATGCTTAGCGGGCTCAGTCACGCCACCGATCGTGACGCCATCGTGCAAAGCGTGCTCGAAGGCGTCGCCTTCGCGCTTGCGGATTGCCGGGACGTGCTTGCCGAGACCGGACTTGTCATCGCGGAGGCGGATGTCATCGGCGGCGGCTCGCGGTCGCGGTTCTGGCTTTCGGTGCTGGCCAATGTCCTGAACATGCCGGTGCATCGCTTTGCCGACGGCGACACCGGCGCCGCGTTTGGTGCGGCGCGGCTTGGCCGCCTCGCCGTCACCGGGGAGGCGATCGAGGCCGTCTGCACGGCGCCACAGCGCGTGGAGACGTTCGAGCCCGACCGCGCGCTTGCGGACGCCTACGCCGAGCGGCTTCCGGAATGGCGCCGCCTGTACCGGCCGCGGCGCTGAGTGCGATCCGCAAGGCATCGAACTCAGGCACAAGGATGGTGCGCGACGATGTGGCGAAGAAAAGGCATTACGTCCGAACATCGGTTCCGTCCAAAGAAGATAAATTCGCGCCCGGCCGTTCGCGAGCGCGTCGGAGCTATTGCCCTGCGCCGCAGCCTTTTGTTTAATGCGGGCACTCGCGCCAGGGACCAAACGAGACGCGGGTGAGATGCGATGCCGCCGTCGGCGCGTCGGGGAGGTGTGATGAGCGAGCCCATCCTCGAGATGCGCCGGGTCTCCAAGTCTTTCTTCAGTATCAAGGCGCTGCGCGACGTCGACCTCACCGTCTACGCGGGCGAAATCCACGCCTTGATGGGCGAGAACGGCGCCGGCAAATCCACCCTGATGAAGATCTTGTCGGGCGCCTACCGGCCCGATCCGGGCAGCGAAATCCGCATCGACGGCCAGCCGGTGCAGATCAGCGGCCCGCTCGGCGGCCGCGCGGCCGGCATCTCAATCATCTATCAGGAACTCTCGCTCGCCCCCAATCTGAGCGTTGCGGAGAATATCTATCTCGGTCGCGAGGTCTCCCGCGGCGGCTTGCTGGCGCGCGAGGCGATGCAGGCCGGCGTTGGTCCGATCCTGGCGCGGCTCGGCGCGGATTTCACGCCGCAGACCCTGGTCGCCAATCTCTCGATGGGCCAGCGCCAGCTGGTCGAGATCGCGCGCGCGCTGCACGCGCGCTCCAGGATCCTGATCATGGACGAGCCGACCACCGCGCTGTCGGCCGGCGAGAGCGAACGGCTGTTCGCCCTGATCCGCCAGCTGCGCGCCGAAGGTCTTGCCATCATCTACATCTCGCATCGCATGGACGAGGTCTATGCGCTCGGCGACCGCGTCACGGTGCTGCGCGACGGCACGCTGGTCGGTTCGCTCGACAAGGACGAGATCCGCGCCGAGGCCATCGTGCGGATGATGGTGGGACGCGACGTCTCGTCCTTCTACAAGAAGGACCATGATCCCAAGGCGCGGCCGGGCGCGCCCGTGCTCGCGGCCGTCGACATCGCCGACAACAGGCGCGTCAAGGGATGTTCGCTGACGGTGCATGCGGGCGAGGTCGTCGGCCTCGCCGGCCTGGTCGGCGCCGGCCGCACCGAGCTTGCGCATCTGATCATCGGCGCCGCGCCCAAAACTTCCGGCCATGTCGAGATCGAGGGGCGCGCGGTCTCGATCCGCACCCCCGGCGAGGCGCTGGATGCGGGCATTGCCTACCTCACCGAGGACAGGAAGGCGCTCGGCCTGTTCCTCGACATGTCCTGCCTCGACAACATCAATCTGGCGGTGCTCGGCCGCGATGCGAAATTCGGCGGCATCCTCGACCGCGACAAGGCGCGCGAGCGGGCCCAGCGAGCGTTCGCTGGCCTCGGCATCCGTGCCGCCAATGTCGGCGTTCCCGCCGGCGGGCTTTCCGGCGGCAACCAGCAGAAGGTGCTGCTGTCGCGGCTGCTCGCGATCGGCCCGAAAATCCTGATCCTGGACGAGCCGACGCGCGGCGTCGACGTCGGCGCCAAGTCCGAGATCTACTCGATCATCGACAACCTCGCGAAGTCGGGCACCGCGGTTCTCGTCATCTCGTCCGACCTGCCCGAGATCATCGGCATCTGCGACCGCGTCATCGTGATGCGCGCAGGACATATAGCCGGCCAGATGCGGCGGGGCGCGACCTCGCCGCTCAGTCAGGAGGAGATCATGGCACTCGCCACCGGAACGGAGCAGCTCGATGCCTGAGAACGGCGCTTCCGCCAACACCGCCCCTGCCAAGGCCACCGCCACCAAGGCCGCCGCCTCCGCGCCCGGCCTTGCCGCGGCACAGGAGACGAAGCGGCAGCGTACGCGGATGATCATTCGCGCGGTCGGCATGCTGCCGGTGCTGCTGCTCTTGTGCATCGGCTTTCATGTCCTGTCGGACGGCCGCTTCTTCACCGGCCAGAACATCGGCATCGTGGTGCAGCAGTCCGCGGTCAATACCGTGCTGGCCGCAGGCATGACCTTCGTCATCCTCACCGGCGGCATCGACCTCTCGGTCGGCTCCATCCTGGCGGCGTCGGCGATGGCCGGGCTGATCATCTCCAAATTCCCCGATCTCGGGGCGCTGTGGCTGCCGGCCGCGGTGCTCACCGGCGCCGTCTTCGGCATTCTCAATGGCGCCTTGATCGCGCTGTTGCGCCTGCCGCCCTTCATCGTCACGCTGGGGTCGTTGACCGCCGTGCGCGGCGCGGCGCGCCTGCTCGGTGCCGACACCACCGTGTTCAATCCGTCGATACCCTATGCCTTCATCGGCAACGGCGCCCTGACTCTCATTCCCGGCGTCGTGTCGATTCCCTGGCTCTGGGTGATCGCGTTGCTGGTCATCCTGGTGTCGTGGCTGGTGCTCAAGCGCACCGTGCTCGGGGTCCACATCTATGCGGTCGGCGGCAACGAGAGCGCCGCGCGGCTCGCCGGCATCAAGGTCTGGGCCGTGCTGATCTTCGTCTATGGCGTGTCCGGCCTGCTCGCGGGCCTCGGCGGGGCGATGCAGGCGGCGCGCCTCTACGCCGCCAATGGCCTGCAGCTCGGCCAGTCCTACGAGCTCGACGCCATCACCGCCGTGATCCTGGGCGGCACCTCCTTTGTCGGCGGCATCGGCTCGATCTGGGGCACGCTGGTCGGCGCGCTGATCATTGCCGTGTTGTCGAACGGCCTGATCCTGATCGGCGTGTCCGACGTCTGGCAATATGTGATCAAGGGCCTGGTGATCATCGGCGCGGTCGCACTGGACCGCTATCGGCTGCAGGGCTCGGCCTGGACTTGAGAGCATGATCCGAAAAAGTGCGAAGCGGTTTTTCGAAAAGATCATGCTCGAACAAGCAACGCGAGAGAAATGCAGCCGGCGCTGCGCCGTCCTGTCCATTCCGTCACGGCAACTGGTCGCCGTGCCGGAGCTTCAAACAGACCAGGGAGGAAGCCAATGTTGAAGTCGATCTCGTTTGCCGGCGCCGCGATGGCGCTCGTCCTGAGCTCCGCGCCGTCCTTCGCCAAGGAGCTCAAGTCGATCGGCATTTCGCTGGGCTCGCTCGGCAACCCGTTCTTCGTCGCGTTGTCGAAGGGCGCCGAATTCGAGGCCAAAAAGACCAATCCCAACGTCAAGATCACCACCGTCGGCTTCGAATATGATCTCGGCAAGCAGGTCACCCAGATCGACAATTTCATCGCCGCCGGCGTCGACCTGATCCTGCTCAACCCCGGCGATCCCAAGGCGGTCGGCCCGGCGATCAAGAAGGCGCAGGCCGCCGGCATCGTCGTCGTTGCAGTCGACACCGCGGCCGAAGGCGCCGACGCCACGGTGACCACCAACAACGTCCAGGCCGGCGAGATCTCCTGCCAGTACATCGTCGACAAGCTCGGCGGCAAAGGCGATGTGATCATCGAGAACGGCCCGCAGGTCTCCGCGGTGATCGACCGCGTCGTCGGCTGCAAGAACGTGCTCGGCAAAACACCCGGCATCAAGGTCCTGTCCAACGACCAGGACGGCAAGGGCTCGCGCGAAGGCGGCCTCACGGTGGCACAGGGCTATCTGACCCGCTTCGCCAAGATCGACGCCATCTTCGCCATCAACGATCCGCAGGCCATCGGCACCGACCTCGCGGCCCGCCAGCAGCAGCGCACCGGCATTATCATCACCGCGGTCGACGGCGCGCCCGACATCGAAGCCGCCCTCAAGGACCCGCAGGCGGCGCAGATCCAGGCCTCCGCCTCGCAGGACCCGTTCTTCATGGCCCGCCGCGCCGTGCAGGTCGGCGTCGGCATCCTCAACGGCCAGAAGCCGGCTTCCACAGTCGAGCTGCTGCCGTCGAAACTGGTGACGCGCGACAATGTCGGCGACTACAAGGGCTGGACCTCGGACCGGACGCAGTAGCGGGCGACAGAGGGCCGGCGCCGCTACGGCGCTGGCCGATAATGGGTTTCGCGAAGAGTTCAAGCCATCCTAGAGCCTTTCATCCCTCAACGAGCTTGACCAGCGGTTCCGGAGCGTCGACGAAGGCGAACTCGTTGAGGAATTGTCGTCTCCAGAGGAAGTTGCGGTCGACTTCCGAAAGCGCCGCTGTGTCGCATACGTTTTTCCAGAACGTCTTGATCACCTTGATCTGTCCCGCAATGAGCTTGGTCGCCTCATCGAGGCCGAGAAGGAAGAGCGGCGCGGCCTGGAGGCACACGGTGATCTGGCTCGTGCGTCGTTCGCCGGTGATGAACATCGCTTGCGTTGCCTCACCGCCGGTTCTGGCCTGGGGGCAGATGTCGTAAGCGGGCGTCAGCGAGAGATTTTTTCCGTCCCAGAACGCCGCGTGGTTCCGGGCGTGATCGTCCGTGTTGCCGCAGAGGATGTTGAACACCATCCGTCCGAACAGTTCGCGGAGCGTCTCCTTTGGCGAGGTGAACCTGTGACGGATGATCGTCGCGAGGTCCTCGTAGCTCGCGTAGCGCGCCATCATTTCCTCGAGTTCGAGCAGCGTCAGCGCGGAGACCATCGCGCGGCGCCGCCACCCGTCCCCGGTCTTCTGCCGATCGAAACGTTCGATCAGCAGGACGTCCTTTCCGGCGGCGCGGTCGAGGCTGACGGGGGCCGCAACAAGACCAGCCCTTGCGGCAAGCCGCATGGCCACAAATTCCGCCTTCACGACATTGTAGAGGTCGTTCTGCGATGAGAATTTTGCGATATATTTTTGAGTATTCGCGATGATCGTCGTCTTCGGCCGGGCGCCGCCGATCGAGCTTCCATGCAGGAGGGCTCGATCAAGCTCCGGCGTGAGCGGGACCCCTTGTTCGACGAGCGTGGTCGCGGCTTGAAGTTCTGCAAGCGATGCTGCCGAAGCCTCGCGCGGTATATAGCTCTCCGCCGAGAGCTGGAAATCCAGGGCGCCGATGCGGTCCGAGCCGGACTCCAGCAGATAGGTCAGTTCGTCGATGTCTCCGGTATCGACGTCCTTGCCGCTCTTCCCGAATGTCCGGTTGATGATGACGCGACGGCCCCACGCATCGGGTGAGGCGTCGCGAATGCAGTTCGGCATCATCAAGCCGGGCGTCAGCGGCAGCACGCCGCTCCGCAGTGGAAGCTCCGGGTGATAGAGCGCGATCGCGTTGTTTCGCGCGAGGTAGCTTCGTCCGTAGTGGAAGAGCAGCTGTGTGCCTTCTGCAAACAGTCGACCTGCCACGACCGGGGCGGTAGCGTCCGGCAGCCAGGTCCATACGAAGGCCTCAGTGGGCTTTTCAGAAATCGTCATCGGGCGTCTTGTGCGAAGTGCGGACGGATTTCGGCAGCAGCGCCATCACGGCGGAATTGGAGGAGAGGGCGCTCGCCAGGGCGCGTTCGTCGCTATCGAACAACGACACGCCGGCGATGGCCGCTGCTTCGAAGACCGCACCAAGCGTGCAGCCGAGGTCGCCGTTCTCGATGCGCCGCAACAGCCCGCGCGAAAGACCAGCCCTGCTGGCCAGTTCTTCGGCCGTCATCTTCCGCTCGATACGGGCCTTGTGAATGAGCTGGCCGAGCAGCACAGCCGCATCCTTGGCGTAACGGGAGTAGGGTCTTGCTATTTTTGGCATGGATGATCCATTAATAGACCGTATATGGCTACATGATCTATTTATAGTCCTGCCTTGATAGGCGCGTCAATATATGTTGGTTTATAACTGGACCATTTAGGCCGATATGCTCCATTAATAGCGCGTGAATGTCTGAAACTTGGCTTCAAACGGCCGATCCCTCAGTCAGGCACTGACTCCATCTCGACCAGCAGCTTCCGCGTCTCGCCCAGCAGCGTCCGGATTGCCCGTCCTTCCGCGATCCCGTCCTGCGTGAACGCGCCATGCGTCCGCGCATTCTGATTTCCCCTCGGCGCGCCTGATTTCCGTGCGCCGCCGTGCATGCGGCAGCGGGCCTTGCCTTGCACCGCCGGCGCGCGACAAATGGTGCCGCTGCGCGTTCCGGCGCCGCAGCGCGGGCTCGTCATCATCGCGCCCGTGTTGCGGATGTGATGGCCGCTCATGCGCTGGCGCCTTGTCTGGATTCGGCCTGTTCGCATTCGCCGGCCTCGCGCGGCGGGACCATTCCAGCAGCTGTCGCAGCGTTCGGCTCCGCGACCATCATGCTCGCGTGCTGGGTAACGTTGCCCACGATCGCCCTGCCGCCGTCCTGCACCGACAAATTTTGGACCGTAATCGCACGCTCGCCGTTGTTGCGGTGGCGGCTGAGTGCCTCGATCTGGGCCGCGAAGGTGCGGTTCAACCGGGTCAATGCGCGTGTGATGCTCTCCTGCTGCGGAATGTCGGGGGTGAGGGCGAGGCGGCAGGCGGAGCGCATCGCCGCCGTGTGAATGGACACCATCTGCACCGCGAGCATGGCCTCGATCGAATCCTTCGGCGCGATGCTCTTCACCAGCGAGATCATGAAGGCGAGATTGGCTTCATCGGGCTCCCGTCCGACCGCACTGGCCTTCACCAATTGCCCCAGCAGACCATGCAGTGCGTCGCGGTCGGCGGCGCCGAGCGCCTCGGCGAGCAGTCGTTCGCCGGCTTGCGGGTCGGAATGGTGGATCACAATGCGCCGCTTGTAGAGCTTGATCCGCGGGGTGGCGGCCGGGCCGCTGCGATCGGTTACCGCAAGCGGCAGCGTGCTGTGGCGTTTGGCAGATGTCGTCATGTGATGTGTCCTTTGCCCGCGCAGGCTGATGCTGATTGCGCGCGAAATCGATCGCTCGCTGCGCGCCTGTGCGATTTTCGAGATGTCGATGAATGGCTTACGCGCAATCGCCGCGAGGCGCCCCGTGGTCGGGCGGCGTCGACGTTGGCGATTGTTGCGATGATGGCATTCTGCCGGTGTTTTGCCCGACGAGTCAAACGGCATTGCGAAGCGCGCAATTCTCGTTCGTGCAAATCCTTGTCCGTGTAAGCCCTTGTTCTGACAGCGGCCGGCTACTGTGCATGGGGTTGTTTTCGCGGTTTTTGTTTCGAAGCGGCCCTGACCTGCCGCGCGACGGAATGCCAGCCTGCAAACGCGATTGCGAAATCCGGCGCGCCCGCTCATCATGATCGCCGAATGCGCCGCGTCATGCCAAAGCGGCCGCGAGCGTCCCGGGAGAGAACGAATGCAACGAACGCTTCGCCTGCTGGCGATCGCCGCCGGCTTGTGCGTGACGACAGAGGCTCTCGCGCAGAAATATCCGGTGCGGCCGGTCAAGATCATGGTCGGCTTCAGCGCGGGCGGTCCGGTCGACGTCGTCGCGCGCATCATTGGCGATCGGCTGAGCAACAAGCTGGGACAACCCTTTGTGGTCGAGAACCGCGCCGGCGCCAACGGCATGATCGCAGCCGAAGGCGTCGCGCATGCCGAAGGCGACGGCTACACCATCCTCGCCTGCAACTCGTCCACCATCACGCTCAACAAGACGCTCTTCAAGGACATCCGCTACGACCCGGAAAAAGACTTCGCGCCGCTGACCACCGTCGTGTCGGCGCCGCTCGTGCTCGTGGTCAATCCGGAGAATCCCAAGACGGCTGACATCAACACCGTCGCCGATCTCGTCGCCGCGGCAAAGGCTGCGCCCGGCGCGCTTGCCTACGGCTCCGGCGGCAACGGCAACCTCGCCCATCTCGCCATGGAGTTGCTCAGCCAGAAGGCCGGCATCAAGATGATCCACGTGCCCTATCGCGGTGGTGCTGCGTCCGAGGTCGGCATCCTCGCGCAGGAGGTCCTGGCGGTGTTCGATCCCCTGTCCGCCGTGCCGCTGGTGAAAGCCGGCAAGCTGCGCGCGCTCGCGGTGTCGTCAGCCGAGCGGCTGCCGGCGCTGCCTGACGTGCCGACCGTCGCCGAAGCCGGCTATCCCGGCTTCGACCTCTCGTTCTGGGTCGGCTTCTTCATGCCGAAGGCAACGCCCGCGCCGATCCTCGAGACGCTGCACCGGGAGATCGTCACGGCGGCCAAGGATCCGACCGTCGCGGAGCGGCTCGGCTCGCAAGGCGTGGTTAGCGTGCTCAGCCCGGCCGAGTATGCGGCGAAGATCGCGAAGGAGACTAAGGAGCTCGCCGAAGTGGTGGCCGCCGCGAACATCAAGGTGGAGTAGCGGACGCTTGCGCAAAGGACGGTAAGTTGGGTCAGTCGGAGCCGCGGGCTCCACCTCTCCCGCTTGCGGGAGAGGTCGGCGCGTAGCGTCGGGTGAGGGCTCTTTCCGCTTCGGGATTATCCCGTTGCGGAGACACCCTCTCCCCAGCCCTCTCCCGCGAGCGGGAGAGGGAGCCGGTGACCGACGACGACAAGCCGGTGTGACTGACGCGTTGCAAGCGCCGCGGTACGCGATCGAAGCGGTTATCCGATGCCGGCCACCTGAGCTATCCGCTCGAGCAGCGGGCGCTGTCCTGCGTTGATCTTCTCGCGCGCTTCTTCGAGCGTGAACCATTCGGCACGATCGACCTCCGGGAAGGTCTGCCGTCTGCCGCTGCGCGGCGGCCATTCCATCTCGAACGTGTTGCTGCGAATGCTGCGCACGTCGATGTCGAACTCGACTGCGAACGCGGTGACGACTTTGCCGCCGCGCTGCTTGACCTGACCAAGCGCGATCAGCGGCATAGACAGCTCAAGTCCGAGCTCCTCGGCAAACTCCCGTCGCGCGGCGATGTCTGCGTCTTCTCCGTCCGCATACTCGCCCTTCGGGATCGACCATGCAGCGAGGTCCTTGTTGCGCCAGAACGGCCCTCCGGGATGAACGAGGAGAACCTCGATTTCCCGTCGCTTTCGGTAGGCGAGGATCCCGGCACTGTTCGATGGCATTGCAGGTTCCGTGCAGGCGCGGCGCCTTCCGTTCGGGAAAAAGTGGAACAGAGGGTTTTAGCGCAGGTTAATAGCCAACGCTTTAACCGAACAAGGGAGTGAACCATGATCCGCCTATTGGCAACGACCGCATTGGGGCTGGTGCTGGCGAACGCCGCCTTTGCGCAATCGCCAAGCACGAACAGCAAGTCCGAGCAGACGCCGCAATCCCAGTCGAATTCCGCAGCTCCGTCCACCACCTCGCCGTCTGGCGCGGCACAAACGCAGCAGACCACGTCGCAACCGCAGCAATCATCGACGCCGGGAGCGTCGACACAGAATACCGAGGCGACAACTCCGTCTTCCGGATCGGCCAATTCCGGCTCCGGGACCAACGCTACCAATAGCGCGGACACGTCCTCTCGGCCGTCGAGCGGTGCGGCCAACTCGAACACGGCCGGCAACCAGCCCGGCGCCCAGCAGAGCGCCAATCCGCCGGCGGCGAACTCGAACCAGGCGCAGGATCGATCCAACCCTCCGTCGACGAACGCCAATCAGGCGCAGCAGGCGCCCAGCGGGACCGGAACCAACCAGGCCCAGCAATCGCCAAACGCGCCGAGCAGCAATCAGGCGCAGGGCGAGCGGGCGCGCGCCAATTCACAGGCCGCGGCGCGCACTGACGTCAACCTCAACAAGCAGCAGGAGACCAAGATCAGCGCGTCCATCTCCCACCTCAACGTGCGGCCGCTGACCAGCGTCAATTTCTCGCTGAGCGTCGGCACGGTGGTGCCGCGCGACATCCAGCTGTCGACGCTGCCGCCCGATGTGGTCGAGATCGTGCCGCAATATCGCGGCTACAGCTTTGCGCTGGTGAAGGATGAGATCGTCGTGGTCGATCCGGCGACATACAAGATCGTGACCGTGCTGCCGTACTCGGGACAATCCACCGCGACAACGACGACCACGCGCGAGCGCGGCGCCAGCAAGTTTTCGGATCGCGATCGCGAAGTGATCCGCAAGCATGCGAAGACCCGCACCGAGGGACGGAGCGAACGACAGACCACCGGCAGCACCGCACGCAGCGAGATTCATGTAGGTGACCGCGTTCCCGACAGTGTCGAGGTCGAGGAATTCCCGAGCACCGTCTACCGGGACGCGCCCGACCTGCGGGAGTACCGCTACATCCACCGCGATTCGCGGACCTATGTCATCGAGCCCCGCGAACGCCGCATCATCGAGGAAATCGACTAGTTCGCACGCCGCCGGAAGCCGCTCCCTCGAGCGGCTTCCGATCCGGCATCAGCTGGCAGATCGTTCGTGCGCGGCGAGACGGATGACTCGGCGCTTCGCGCTCTTTCCGGCCGCGCGCGCTTCAATCATGATGCGCGCTTTGCCGTGAGCCGAAGCGTTCTTCCGAAGCAGGGTTGCGAACCGCTTGCGTGCACGGTTGGTCGTCAATCGCACCGCCAGTTGCTCCGCCTTGCGAATGATGGTCGTGACCGAGGGCGTCAGGTTTACCGGAACCCAGGCGACGTCTTTCGTCTTGGACAGGCTGCCGATGCCTTCGCATGGCGCTTCGCGCGGCAGGTCGATCCGGATCGCGAGGGCCTCCGTGCGTTCGGTCCAGTCTTCGGCCTTGGTGCCGGTGATGATGCGGACGTGGTCGCGCGTCTCGCGCGGCAGCTCGCTCTCTCTGGCGAGCCATTTCTGGATCCGGCCAGGGCCCGCGTTATAGGCGGCCGCGGCAAGGCCGAGATTGCCGAAATCGTCGCGGAGCTTGCGCAGGAATTTGGCTGACGCCGGCAGCGCCTTCATCGCATCGAAGGGATCGTCCAACCCGACCTCCGCTGCTGTTTCCGGCATGAACTGTGCGACGCCTTGGGCGCCGGCCTGGCTGACCTCGTTGGACTTGAAGCGGCTCTCCTGCCAGATCAGGCGGGCGAAGAACGGCACGGGAATGCCGCTGGCCTCGGCGGCTTCACGAAGCGCGTTGCAGAATCGTTCAGTCGGCGAAATCGGCGCCTGCGCGACAGGTTCGACGGCGCGCGGCGGCTCGGGTGTCTCCTCAAAGGCAGCGCGTGCATTGGCGAGCTCGAGGGCCTGCACGCTTGCGAGGAACAGATCGACCACCGGAACAAGTGGTGAGGCTTGAGTGTTTTGAAGAACGGCGTGGTCGAAAGCTGGTGCTTGGCGGGACGCCGACGGATCGAGGTCGCACATCAGAATCATAAACGCGGCGCAAGCCGCGACGACAAATCGCATTGCTGGAGCAACCTCGAACTGTGGGATGCGAACTGTGGGATGAACGGCCAGCGCTGCGCGGGCGATGAGGAGTTCTTAACCGTGCGATTGCGGCAAAGCTGCGGTCTCGTCGGTTCCGTCGGTGCTACTACGGTGTTCCCGCCGGGAAACTCTCCGCGGTTTTGCGGGGAGCATTGGTGAATTGGGAAGAGCGACATGGTGCGGTGGATGCTTGGCGCAGTGATTTCGCTGTGGGTGATCTGTCCGGCGCTCGCGAACAATCTCGATGCCACCGCAGTGAACGACGCTGCGCGTCCCGCGAAACAGCCGGCTACCGACAAGATCAGCGCATCCGTGGTGAAGCTTCAGATCATGCTGGACCGTACGCAGTTCTCGCCGGGCGAAATCGACGGCAAGTTCGGCGAGAACGCGCAGAAAGCGTTGAAGGCATTTGCCGAGCAGAGCGGTATCGCTTTCGAGAAGACGATCGCGCCGGAGCTTTGGGACAGGCTGAGCGCGGCGAGCGAAGGTCCCATGATTGTCGACTACAGGATCACCGAGGCCGATGTGAAGGGACCGTTCCTGAAAGAGCTGCCGCGCAAGCTCGAGGACATGAAGTCGCTGAAGGCGCTGAGCTACACCAGCCCGCTCGAGGGACTCGCCGAAAGATTCCACATGAGCGGGGACCTGCTTCGGACGCTCAATCCCGGCAAGTCCTTCGACAAGGCCGGGGAGACGATTGCCGTTGCGAATGTCTCTGCACGAAGCGAGCTGCCACCCGTTGCGCGGCTCGAGATCGACAAGAAGAAGGGCACGCTGAAAGCATTCGACGGGGCCGGCCGCCTGCTCGCATTCTATCCCGCGTCAATCGGTAGCCCGGACCGTCCAACGCCGAGCGGTACGCTCAAGATCATCAGCACAAACGAGAAGCCGACCTATCACTACAATCCTGACTACAAGTTCAGCAGCGTCAAATCGAAACGGCCGTTCGATGTCCAGCCGGGTCCAAACAATCCGGTAGGGGCGTACTGGATCGGCCTGTCCGCGCAGGGCTACGGCATCCACGGCACGGCGGAGCCCGACAAGGTGAGCAAGTCCGCGTCGCACGGCTGCGTCAGGCTGACCAATTGGGACGTGCGCGCGCTCGGCGATCATATCAAGCGCGGCACACCGGTCGTCTTCCTGGATGCGCCGACGGAATCCTCGTCCAAGCACCCGGGGAAGTCCGGCGGCAAGCGGGCCTCGAACTAGACCTCGAAACTAATCCTTTGGAAAGTCCTTGCGCATCGCGATCTCGGCGGCGTCGCCGGGCGACAGCACCGTCTGGTCGAACGCTGTTTGCGGCCTCGTCATGATGTCGTAGAGCGAGATGCCCTTGATGGGCTTGCCCATAAGCTCGCGGACGCAGTCAGCGAGCGTGCCGTTGTAGACGAGATAGGGCGGACCTCGGCTCTTCTGCCTCTCGCCCTTCAGCGACGGCCACTTCTTCAGTTCGGCCGGCGCGTCATAGGCGATCGGCGATTCCTCTTTAAACATGCGCTTGGCCCCTGAAGGCGTGGGTAGCCCAGAAGCCTAGGGCCGCCCGGTAAACGCTTGTTAAAGAATTAGTTCAAATCAGCCGGCAACGAAGGCGAGCAGGGTGCCGTTGGCCTTGGCCGGCGGCACGCAGATCGCGGTCCCGCTGCGCACAGCCGCCGAACCGAGCGCCTTCCCGGTGGCCGCGAGATCGCCGCTCACGAGCACCAGGGCCGCGCCACCGCGCTCGGAGAGACCTGTGAGTGGGACACCGGGATAGCGCTTGCCGAGCTCGTCCAGCGTCAAATAGACGAAATCGGCACGATCACCGCCGGAGGGCACGGTCACCGCGCCATCGGCCTCCGTCTTCGGCTCGCGGTCGATCAGCCGTCCCAGATGCGCGGCTTCCTTCGCGGGCTCTGGCGTTGCGATCAGCGTTTGCTTGATCCGCTTCGCCGCATTGGCGTGCTTCATCAGCTCGGGAATCCACACCGTCTCGCGGGTCTTGTGCTGGCAGGCGAAAATGCGCACGCCGCCTGGCGCTTCCGCGGTCGGCCACATGAAAGTGCGGAATTTCGCCGCCGAGACCGTGCCGTTCGGCAGCGGGACCGGCCGTTCGAAATCGGTCGGGCCAATCGGCTCCAGACCGCGTGCGCGGATTTCCTCCGCGCCGGCGGTGGAATCGACCGCGGTGAAGGCGATGCGCTCGATCCCTTCGCCGCGCTTGTCGAGGAAGGCGCGCGCGGGCGCATTGTGCTCGGTCGCGGCGAGCACGCCGAGCAGCTCCATATAATCCGGATCGAACATGATGGTGTAGTTGCCGGTGCCCATATGCGCGCTGTGGGTGCCGCGCGGCGAGATGGTGAAGCCGAGCTGCCGGTAATTCTCGGCGGCCTTGTCGAGGTTCTGAACCATGACCACGGCGTGGTCGATACCGATGACGTTCTTGAGGGCCACTGTTCTTTCCCCGAATGCAAACTGACTAGAGGCCGCGCTGGCGGCCATTGGTCCTGTCTACGCCGGATAGGCGGCCAAGTCATTTTCAAATCGGCGGGAGATGCGAAATTTCATTTCGCGAAATGCTCTCGACGCATCACGGTCGATGGCGTCAGCGAGCCTGCTCGATATAGGCGGCGAGGATGGCACGCTCATCGCTGGTCATTTCGGTGATGTTGCCCGGCGGCATCGCATTGGACCAGGCGGCGACGCGGCCGATCAGGCGGATGTTGCGACGGATGTGCTCGGGCGCATCGAGCAATATGCCCTTCGGCGCGGTCACGATGCCGGCCCAGACCGGCTCGGCCGCATGGCACATGCTGCAGCGGGACATCACGATCTCCTCGACATTGGCGAGGGTCGGCTGCGCCGACAGCGCCCCCGTCTTCACCTCTCGCGGTCCGGCGGCGGAGAGGAAGAGGATCGCGATCACGCCGACTGCTGCGACGCCCCACACCCACCATGGCGATTTGCGCCCGGCATGACGCTCGTTGAAGAAGTGCCGGATCACAGGGCCGAGCGCCAGGATGATCGCGACGATGATCCAGTTGAAGCGCGTGGCGTAAAGCAGGGGATAGTGGTTGCTGATCATCAGCACGACGACCGGCAGCGTCAGATAATTGTTGTGGACCGAGCGCTCCTTGCTGGTCTTGCCGAGCTTTGGATCGGGCGCCTGTCCCGCGATCAGGCTGGCTACGATCTTCTTCTGGTTCGGGATGATCAGCGCGAAGACGTTGGCGACCATGATGGTGCCGATGATCGCCCCGATCTGGTTGAAGGCGCCGCGCCCGCTCAGCACGTGGGTGAAGGCATAGGTCAACGCGACCAGGAACAGATAGCCGCCGATGGTGAAGGGAAGTTCGCGCTGCGCGAGCCCGGTACGGCAGGCGCCTTCATAGAGCAGCCATGCCAGCGCGAGGCTCGAGAGGCTGAACAGGCCGGCCTGGAATGGCGTGAGGTCGAGGATCGACTTGTCGACCAGGAACAAATCGGCCTCGAGATAATATACCACCACCATCAGCGCGAAGCCGGACAGCCAGGTGGTGTAGGCCTCCCATTTGAACCAGGTCAGCTCGTCCGGCATCTGGGCGGGCGCGACCAGATATTTCATGATCCGGTAGAAGCCGCCGCCATGGACCTGCCAGGCCTCGCCCTGCACGCCGTCCGGCAGGTCGCTCTCAGGAGAGTCGGTTTTGGGCTTGAGGCTGAGGTCGAGGGCGATGAAATAGAAGGAACTGCCGATCCAGGCGATCGCCGCCACCACGTGCAGCCAGCGGAGCAGCAGGCTTGCCCATTCCGATATGATGGATTCCCACATGATCACCCCAACAGATGCGATACCAATGCCGCAGCTTTGATGACCGCAACCGGCGGCCCCGCCCTTACAATGTGTCGCACCGATCACCGGCATTTTCCAGTACGATGGGTTGGAGCTGATGCACATCGTGCGGGCATGAGCTGACGTGGGATTCGGCAGGCGTTTGACCTATCGCAGAACGTTTGCGGGTCGATCGGCGTTGACGCGCGACACGTGAAGGCCGGGAGGAAATGACGTGAAGAACAAGATTTCGTTCGTGGCGATGTCCGCGGGGTGGCTGGTCGCAGTTGCGACCTGCGCACAGGCCGAGCCGGTCCTGCAGGGCAAGGAGGCCTACGGCGATTGGCGGGCCGACAAGCCCGGCACGGTCAGGTTGATCCGGCTGCAGGATCTGGTCAGGCCCGGCGCCACGAAGTCGGTTGCGAGCTTCTCGCGCGTGGTGCCGCGTCCGCCGGAGGCTGCGCTTCAGGTGCCGGGCGGCTTCAAGATCGAGCTGTTCGCCGAGGGCCTGCGCGCCCCGCGCATCGTGCGGGTGGCGCCGAACGGCGATGTCTTCGTCGCGGAGACGCGCGCCGGCAACATCCGCGTATTGCGCACCGGGGAGGGCGGCAAGGTCGCGACCAACGGGGTGTTCGCTGGCGGACTGCGGCAGCCGTTCGGCATCGCCTTTTTCCCGAGCGGCGACAATCCGCAATGGGTCTATGTCGCCAACACCGACAGCGTCGTCCGCTTTCCCTATCAGGCCGGCGACCTCAAGGCGCGCGGCAAGGCGGAGACGGTCGTGGCGAGCCTGCCGCATGACGGCGGCCATTCGACCCGCGACATCGTCTTCACGCCGGATAACAAGCGCATGCTGGTGTCCGTCGGGTCGCTCAGCAACGTCGCCGAGGGCATGGGCACGCCGCCGGGCGGGTTGGAGGCATGGTCGCGAACGCAGCCGCTCGGCGCGGCATGGGCGAGCGAGACCGAGCGCGCCACCGTGCTCGCCTTCAATCCTGATGGCAAGGAGCGGAAGATCTACGCCACCGGCATCCGCAACTGCGTCGGACTCGCGCTCCAGCCGCAGACCGGGCTGCCCTGGTGCTCGACCAACGAGCGCGATGGGCTCGGCGACGATCTCGTGCCTGACTACGTCACCAGCGTGAAGGAAGGCGCTTTCTATGGCTGGCCGTGGTTCTATATCGGCGGCAACGAAGACCCGCGCCACGCCGGCGCGCGGCCGGACCTCAAGGACAAGGTGACGGTGCCTGATGTGCTGGTGCAGCCGCACTCGGCCTCGCTCGGCATGACCTTCTATCAGGGCACGCAGTTTCCGTCGGAGTATCACGGCGACGCCTTCGCCGCCGAGCATGGCTCCTGGAACCGCTCGAAGCGCACCGGCTACAAGGTGATCCGCATCCGGATGAAGGACGGCAAGCCGACCGGGGAGTACGAGGATTTCGTCACGGGGTTCGTGGTGAGCGATGCGGAGGTGTGGGGGCGGCCGGTCGGTGTTGCCGTGGCGAAGGATGGATCGCTGCTGGTGTCGGAGGATGGTAACGGCACGATCTGGCGGGTGACGCACTAGAGTCGTGCCGCGGTGGAGATGCACCCTCCCACAAGGGGAGAAGGGAAGAAGCACTGGGCTCGCGTCGCTCACCCTCGTCTCACACTGGCTCCGCCATCCACCGGCAGCGTCACGCCGGTGATGAAATTCGCCTCGTCCGACGCCAGGAACAGCGCGGCATTCGCGACGTCCCATCCCGTGCCCATCTTCCTGCGCAGCGGCACCTTGCTGTCGCGTTCGGCTTCGACCTCGGCGCGGGTCTTGTGCCATTCGCGGGCGCGGGTGTCGACCGCCATCGGCGTGTTCATCAGGCCCGGCAGGATGACGTTGGCGCGGATGCCGTATTCGGCATTCTGGTAGGCGAGCTGTTCGGTGAAGGCGATCATCGCCGATTTCGTCGCCTTGTAGGCGACGTAGGGATAGGTCGTGATCGCCGCCATCGAGGAGATGTTGATGATCACGCCGCTGTTCTGCGCGCGCATGATCGGGATCACCTCTTTCGCCGCCAGAATGCAGCTCTTCAAATTGATGGCGACGACGCGGTCGAACGCCTCCTCGGTCAGCTGAAGCAGCTCGGCGTCGCCGCCGGACAGGCTGACGCCGACATTGTTGTGCAGTACGTCGATCCGGCCCCAGCGTGCTTGCGCGTCCGCCACCATCGCCTTGATGTCGGCGGACTTGGTCACGTCGGCCTTGAAGGCTGCGGCGCTGCCTTGCTTCGCGGCGATCATGGCGACGGTTTCCTGCGCCGATTCCAGATGATGATCGACGCATAGCACCTTGGCGCCCTCGCGCGCGAAGGTGAGCGCGGTGGCGCGGCCGTTGCCCATGCCTTCGCCGGGGCTTTGCCCGGCCCCGACCACGATCGCAATCTTGTCCATCAAGCGCATGTCAGTTCACTCCCGGGATCGGGTACTGCTGGAGTACCTCTTTGTAAGTGGGTTCGTTGTCGATTTTCATGGTGGCGAGCACGCGCACCACGCCGCAATAGAAAGCGATGGTCAGGACGAGATCGACCATATGCTCGTCGGAGAGATGCTGCTTGATCTCGGCGAAGGTCGCGTCCGACATCGCGAGCGCGCGAACCATCTCGCGGGCGCCTTTCAGGATCGCCTTGGCCAGCGGCTCGAGCTTCGAGGGCTTGCCCTCGGTCTCCGCCATCAGGCCGGCGATGTCCTCGTCGGTGACGCCGAATTCCTTGCCGATCTTCACATGGTGGGTGAACTCGTATTCCGACTTCTCGATCCAGCCGACCTGGAGGATCGCAAGCTCCCGCAGCCGCGGGTCGAGCTTGCTCTTGAAGCGGATGTAGCCGCCGATGCCGTTGAAGGCGCGCGCCATCTCCGGCGAGTTGACCAGCAGCTTGTGCAGATTGGTGTTGCGCTTGAGCATGTCGCGATATTCGGGCGCGACCTGGTCGGCCTCGAGATAGGGCAGGCGGGCCATCCCTGGTGTTCCTTTCAGCGTTCTTGTGATTCACGTTCGGGAGCTTGCAGCGTAACGCCGCCGTCGACCACGAGCACCTGGCCGGTGATGTAGCGCGCAAAATTGCTGAGCAGGAACTTGACGGCATGGCCGACGTCCCAGCCGGTGCCTTCGGTTTTCAGCAGTGAGGCCCTGGCGCGCTGCGCGCGGGCCTGCTCGCTCATGCCGCGGGCATAGACCATCGGCGTGTACATCGGCCCGGGGCAGATGCAGTTGACGCGGATATTGTCGCGGCCGTGATCGACCGCCATCGCGCGCGTGAGCCCGATGACGGCCGCCTTCGAGGTCGTGTAACTCGTGAGCCCGCGTGGCCGCAGTGCCGAGATCGAGGAGATGTTGACGATCGCGCCGCCCTTGGCGGTCCTGGTCATGGCTGGAATGGCATGCTTCGAGAGCAGGAACATGGTCTCGACATTGACCTGCATGACGCGGCGATATTGCTCTGGCGTCTCGTCGACCACGCTGCCCCGGCTGCCGATGCCGACATTGTTGTCGAGCAAATCGAGCCGGCCCCAGCGATCGAGCGCGGCTTCGACCAGTGTCTTGCAATCGCCCTCGCTCGTGACGTCGCCACCATGGGCAGCGGCGGTGCCGCCGTCGGCCCGGATCATCTCGACCGTGCGTTCGGCGAGCTTGAGATCGCGATCGGCCACCAGCACTTTTGCGCCGGCGCGGGCCAGCAGAATCGCTGCAGCGCGGCCGTTGCCGATGCCGTCGCCTGAGGCGCCGCCGCCGCTGATCAACGCCACCTTGCCGGCGAGGCCGGCATCGTCCTCGGGGCCCTGCATGTCGTTCATCCCAAATTATTTTCGTGCAGATTAGCAATCGTCCCCGCCGGAGAGAAGGGCGCACCTCCTGCATTCATGTCATTGACATCACATGGAATTGCATGTCGCGGCCGGCGCATTGCACAGGGCTGGTCCTTGCCGCTCAGGAACTGTTTTCACGCGACTGCGTTTGCTGCCGGAGCCTTTCCCGCGCTAGGCTCTGTCCGGGGCTTCCCAACCGCCAGTGGCTTGCCGATGAATCTGCTCGACCCACAAGGGCCCGTGGCTGCCGCCAACAGCACCATCCTGGTCGATTCCGTCTTCATCATGCTCGCGATCGTGGTGCCGACCATCATCACGATCCTGGCCTTCGCGTTCTGGTTTCGCGCGTCCAATCCGAAGGCGCGCTTTCAGCCGGACTTCGTCTATTCGGGGCGGGTGGAAATGGTGGTGTGGGCGATCCCCGCGCTCACCGTGATCCTGCTCGGCGGCGTCGCCTGGATCGGCTCGCACCAGCTCGATCCCGCAGCACCCGTGCCCGGCACCGGCAGCCCGGTCCGCATCCAGGCCGTCTCGCTCGACTGGAAATGGCTCTTCATTTATCCGGACCAGCGCATCGCAACCGTCAACACGCTGACAGTGCCGGCAGGTGCGGAGCTGAATTTCCAGCTGACGTCGTCCAGCGTGATGAACACGTTCTTCATCCCGCAGCTCGGCAGCATGATCTACACCATGAACGGCATGGCGACGAAGCTGAACCTGCGCGCCGACAACGAAGGCAAGCTGCAGGGCCTGTCGGCGCATTTCTCTGGCGACGGTTTTCCGGACATGATGTTCGACGTCAACGTGATCTCGCCGCTCGCTTTCCCGGACTGGGTGGCGGCGACGGCGAAGAGCGATGCTGTCCTCAATGAGGAAAGCTACAAGAAGCTGATGCAGCAGGGCATCGAGAAGGGCAGGCCGGCCTACCGGCTCGACGATCCCAGGCTGTTCGACCTGATCGCGAGCCAACACATTCCGCCCGGGCCGGGGCCGGAGCTGATCTCCGATGCCGGCCGTCCGCACAGTGGAGGCCACGATGCTCGGTAAGCTCGATTGGTCGGCCATTCCGTTCGACCAGCCCATTCCGCTGATCGCGGGGGCCGTGGTGCTGGTCGGGATTCTCGCGGTGCTGATCTGGGTCGTGGTGAAGGGCCATCTGCCCTATCTCTGGCACGAATGGATC
The DNA here is from genome assembly GCF_029846715.1 of Bradyrhizobium nivariense. Classification (GTDB taxonomy): domain Bacteria; phylum Pseudomonadota; class Alphaproteobacteria; order Rhizobiales; family Xanthobacteraceae; genus Bradyrhizobium. The sequence continues at coordinate 18,149 of NZ_JARVWW010000008.1, read as the reverse complement.
ACCAGCGTCGATCACAAGCGCATCGGCGTCATGTACATCCTGCTGGCCTCGGTGATGCTGCTGCGCGGCGGTAGCGACGCCATCATGATGCGGATCCAGCAGGCAGTCGCCTATCAGTCGCAGGGCTATCTGCCGCCGGAGCACTACAACCAGATATTCTCCGCGCACGGCACCATCATGGTCTTTTTCGTGGCGATGCCGTTCGTGATCGGGCTGATGAACCTGATCGTGCCGTTGCAGCTTGGCGTGCGCGACGTCGCTTTCCCGACGCTCAATTCGGTCGGCTTCTGGCTCACCGCGACCGGCGCGCTGCTGGTCAATCTCTCGCTCGTGATCGGCGAGTTCGCCCGCACCGGCTGGCTCGCGTTTCCGCCACTGTCGGAATTGTCCTACTCGCCGGGCGTCGGCGTCGACTATTACGCGTGGTCGCTGCAGATCTCCGGCGTCGGCACGCTGGTGGCCGGCATCAATCTCGTGACGACGGTGCTGAAGCTGCGCACCAAGGGGATGAACTATCTGCGCATGCCGATGTTCTGCTGGACCACGCTGGCCTCGAATCTCCTCATCGTCGCGGCCTTCCCGATTCTGACCGCCACCCTCGCGATGCTGCTGCTCGACCGCTATCTCGGCTTCCACTTCTTCACCAACGAAGCCGGCGGCAACGTCATGATGTTCATGAACCTGATCTGGGCCTGGGGACATCCGGAAGTCTACATTCTCGTGCTGCCGGCCTTCGGCATCTTCTCCGAGGTGGTCTCGACCTTCTCGGGCAAGGCGCTGTTCGGCTATCGCTCGATGGTGCTCGCCACCATGGCGATCTGCATCATTTCGTTCATGGTCTGGCTGCATCACTTCTTCACGATGGGCGCAGGTCCGGACGTCAACGCCATCTTCGGCATCGCCAGCATGATCATCGCGGTGCCGACGGGGGTGAAGATCTACAACTGGCTGTTCACGATGTATGGCGGCCGCATCCGCTTTGCGACGCCGATGCTGTGGGCGGTCGGCTTCATGGTCACCTTCATCATCGGCGGATTGACGGGCGTGCTGGTCGCGGTGCCACCGGCCGATTTCATGCTCCACAACAGCATGTTCCTGGTCGCGCACTTCCACAACGTCATCATCGGCGGTGTGCTGTTCGGCGCCTTCGCCGGCTTCGAATACTGGTTTCCAAAAGCCTTCGGCTTCCGCCTCGACGAGCGCTGGGGCAAGCTGGCGTTCTGGTTTACTTTCCTTGGTTTCTACATCACCTTTGTCCCGCTCTATGTCGCCGGCATGCTCGGCATGACGCGGCGCATGCAGCACTATGACGTCGCGGCGTGGCGGCCGTGGATGTTCGTGGCGGCCGCCGGCATGGCCGTGCTGACGATCGGGGTGATCTGCCAGATCGTGCAGATCGTGGTCAGCATCCGCAACCGCGAAGCCCTGCGCGACCGCACCGGAGATCCCTGGGATGGCCGCTCGCTGGAATGGGCGACCTCGTCGCCGCCGCCGGTGTTCAACTTCGCCTTCCATCCCGATGTGCGCGGCGAGGACGCCTATTGGGACATGAAGACCCATGCCCGGCAGCAATCGTTCGAGCATGAAGGGCCCGAATATCATGACATCGAGATGCCCAGGAACTCGCCGACCGGTTTCGTCTGCGCGTTCTTCGCCACCATCATGGGCTTTGCGCTGATCTGGCACATCTGGTGGATGGTGGTTTTGGGCGGCATCGGTGCGTTCGCGACCTTCGTCGTCTTCGCTTGGCGCGACCATGACGAATACGTCATTCCGGCCGAGGAGGTCGCAGCGATAGACCGCGTCAATCTCGAGGAGCGGCGCAGCCTCGTCAGCATGGCGGGGGCGGTTTGATGTCGATGATCGCGACCGCGGGCCGTGCCCACGCCGATCCCCATCACATCGGGCTCGTCATCGAGCATCCCGGCCCCGCGCCAAAGCGCATCGTGACTGCCTATGGCTTCTGGGTCTTCCTGCTCTCCGACATCGTGATGTTCTCCTGCTTCTTTGCGGCCTACGCGGTGCTGTCTGGCCAGACCGCCGGCGGCCCGAAGGGCTCCGAAATCTTCGAGCCGCGGAATGTCGCGATCGAGACGGTCTGCCTGCTGTTGTCGAGTTTTACTTGCGGCATGGCCGGCATTGCGGCCGATGTACGCAACCGGTTCTGGTTCTACCTCGGCATGGCCGTGACGTGCCTGCTCGGGCTGATCTTCCTGGCGATTGAGTTTCGCGAGTTCGCCGACCTCGTCGCTCGCGGCTACGGCCCGTCGCGGAGCGCGTTCCTGACCGCGTTCTTTTCGCTGGTCGGATGCCACGGTCTGCATGTCTCCGCCGGCGTGCTGTGGCTGCTCACCATGATGGCCCAGGTTTTTGCAAAAGGCTTTCGCGCCGACATATTGCGCCGGATGATGTGCTTTGCATTGTTCTGGCACGCGCTCGACATCATCTGGGTCGCCGTGTTCTCCGTGGTCTACCTGCTTGGGAGTGGCGTATGAGCGATCAGACGCATGTACGGACCGAACACGACGACCTTGCGCCGGGCGAGGAAGAGCAACACAGTGTCGGCGCCAGGATTCTCGGTTACGTCGTCGGCCTTGCGCTTGCGCTTCTGCTTACGGCGACGTCGTTCTTCATCGCCGGCACCAATCTGGTCTGGCAGCCTTCCATTCCCGTCGCGCTGATCGTGCTGGCGATCGCGCAGATGGGCGTGCATCTGGTGTTCTTCCTGCACATCACCACGGGCCCCGATAACACCAACAACGTGCTGGCGCTGGCCTTCGGATTGCTGGTGGTCTTCCTGGTGGTCGGCGGCACCGTCTGGATCATGGCGCATCTGAACGCGAACATGCCGCCGATGGATCACATCATGCAGATGCGCCCATAGCGCGAACAAGAAGGCGCCGTTAGCGCATTGTTCCAAAAAGAAGGCCGCTTGTTGTGACAAGCGGCCCAAGTCTAGGGAGGAAACGCCCGAGCAAAGCAATCGGGCCGGAGCCGGATTGCCGCCAAGGAAACGCTCGCGCAAAGCGCTCGCGTACGCCTACAAATGCAGCAACTCCCGATCGAATTCAATTCCGGATGAATACTGCCTCCGGCTACCGCTCACGGGCGCGTGATAGGCTTCGTCATTTCGGCCGGCGGCAATTATAGGCCTTGCGGAAGCCGGCGGCCTGGGCGTCGTCCTCCGAGCAGAACCAGCGGTCCGGTTTGGTGGTCGCGGGGTAACTCGGGCAGCCCCGCAAATGATAGATGCCGATATTGCCGGTGACGCGCGCGCGCACCGCAAGCTTGCCCTTGATGCCGCAGCTCGGCGGCATCGACAGATCCTCGGGAAACAACACCGCGCGAATCTCCTTGTCGCGGTCGGCGCGGCAGGCGACGCCCAGGAGCGCGCCGTCCTTTTTGCCGGTGCGGAATTCTTGCGGCGCAACAAAGCAGCCCTTCCAGATCCCGGCCGAGGCCGATTTGGCGTCGGCCGCCGCCGGCTTGATGTTCGCCTTGATCGGCTCGCGCGCGACGGCAAAGCCGAGCTTGATCAGTTGCTCATTCAAGCTGGTCTTGTCGCCCTCGGCCGTGCAGATCGCGCGGTGCCGCTTGCCGAAGCTCTTTTCGGGGCCGACATCGTCGCAACGCACGGATCGCTTGCCGATCAGCTTGGCGAGCTGGTCGCGGGCCTCGATGCCGCAGGTCCAGGGATCGGCGTGATCGTCGATGCAGACCTGGTCCAGCTCGGGCGCGTCAACGCCGTCGAGGCGGTAGGTGACGTCGCCGAGCTGGATGGCGTTGCCGTCGCGGACCGTCGCGGCGGCGGTCAGCGCGGAGGCGGGGCCCGAGGTGCCCAGAAATCCGGACAGAGCGAGAAAAAAAGCGAGCGCGAAAGCGCGGGCGGCGGCAAATGAATTCTCGAAGGACATACGGTCTCGCTATCGATGGCTCTTTCGCCCTGTTCCTAGCATCCGGATGTGGCGATACCAATGGTCTGCGCCCTGCGAAGTGCGACATTCCGGCCTCGCGGCTTTACTCAGCCGTAGCTCTGATCCTATCGTTTGCGGAAGCCTTGCGAGCCGTGATGGCCGAATCGCCCGGGAAGTGGCGAGGGCGGGAGGACAACGTTGCGATGAACGACCCTGTGGACGTCCTGATCATCGGCGCCGGCGCTTCAGGCGCGGCGGTGGCGTGGTCGCTGGCAGAGACCAAGATGCATATTCTCTGCCTGGAGCAGGGCGGCTGGATGAACCCGGCGGAATATCCGAGCACAAGCCGGGACTGGGAGGCCAAGTTCTACGGTGAGTGGTCGTCGAGCCCCAACATCCGCGCCCGGCCCGAGGACTATCCGATCAACGACGACAATTCGCCGATCAAGGTCGTGAACTATAATGCGGTCGGCGGTTCGACAGTGATGTACACCGCGCATTGGCCCCGGCTGCATCCCTCCGATTTCAAGGTGAAGACGCTCGACGGCGTCGCCGATGACTGGCCGATCGACTACGACGCGCTGACCCCGTTCTTCGAAGAGAACGACCGCATGATGGGCACGTCCGGCCTGTCGGGCGACCCGCTCTCACCGCTGACGCATCCGCCGATGCCGCAACAGCCGCTCGGCTTGTCCGGCGCCATTATCGGCAAGGCCATGAACAAGCTCGGCTGGCACTGGTGGCCGTCGGATACGACGGTCGCGACCATGGACTACGAGGGCCGCGCGCGCTGTATCAATCTCGGCCATTGCACGCCGGCCTGCGCGCAAGGCGCTAAATCCTCGACCGACATCACCTACTGGCCGCACGCGGTCCGTGCCGGCGTCGAGCTGCGTACTCACTGCCGGGTGCGCGAGATCACCACCGACGAGAACGGCATGGCCACCGGCGTGGTTTATTACGACAAGGACGGCGTCGAGCAGTTCCAGCCGGCGCATGTCGTCATCATCGCCTGCAACGGCGTCGGCACGCCGCGGCTGCTGCTGAACTCGGCATCGAACCGCTTTCCGAACGGGCTTGCCAATTCGTCCGGCCTCGTCGGCAAGAACCTGATGTTCCATCCGTATGCGCAGATCTACGGCTATGTGAAGGAGCCGACCGATAGCAACCGCGCGCCGCCGACCTGCCTGTGGAGCAAGGAATGGTATGACACGGACCTGTCGCGCGGCTTCGTGCGCGGCTATGGCGTCCAGTTCGTGCGCGGCGCGGGGCCGGTGTTCGAGGCTGTCGTCAGCGAGCAGAAGGGGATTTTGCCGTGGGGCGCCGATCATCACCGCGTCTTCCGCAAGCTCAACGGCCACCGGCTCGGGTTTTCCGCGATCTGCGAGGACCTGCCGGAGGAGCATAATCGGGTCACGCTCGATCCGGTCTTGAAGGACAGCCACGGCATTCCGGCGCCGAAGATCGACTACACGATCAGCGAGAACAGCCGGAAGATGATGGAGCATGCGCTCGCGCGCGGCAGGGAGGTTCTCGAAATGGCAGGTGCGACCGACATCTGCATCAATTCGCCGATCCCGTGGGGCGGCTGGCACCTGCTCGGCACCGCGCGGATGGGTACCGATCCTGAACGCTCCGTGGTCAATGAATGGGGCCGCTCGCACGACGTGAAGAATCTCTTCATCGTCGACGGTAGCGTCTTCGTCACCTCAGGCGGCGTCAATCCGACCTCGACCATCCAGGCCATCGCGCTCTACGTCGCCGACCAGATGAAGCAGCGTCTCGCCAATTTGTTCGATTGAGGCGCGTGATGGATGCACAGAGCCCGCGACGAACTCGCTGCACCTCTCCCGCTTGCGGGAGAGGTCGGCACGAAGTGCCGGGTGAGGGTTCTCTCCTCTGGGGGAGTCTCTCTGTGGAAGCACCCTCTCCCCGACCCTCCCCCGCAGGCGGGGGAGGGAGCAGACCTTCATCGCGGCGCGAGCGCTAGAAGAGGACACGATGCCTGATCCACTCTCCCTCACGCCGCGGCAGCGCGACGACCTCCGCACCATCGCCGCGATGATCGTTCCCGCCAGCGACGAGTACAAGGTGCCCGGCGCCGATGACCCCGCGATCCAGGCCGACATGCTTGCGACGCTTGGCCGTGACAGCAAATTGGTGGCGTCGGCGCTGGAGCATCTGGGGCGACTCGCGGACCAACCGCTCGCCGAGCTCGATTCGGCAAAGCGCGATGCGGTGGTGCAGGAGTTTCGCAGCTCCGGCGGCGCTGCCGCCGCAACGCTCGTCCGCGTCGTGCTGCAATGCTACTACCGCGACGACCGCGTGCTGCGCTCGCTCGGGCTCGAGCTGCGCGCGCCGTTCCCCAAGGGCTATGTGCTCCTGGATGGCGACTGGTCGCTGCTCGATCCGGTCAAAGCAAGGGCGGGCACGCTGCGACGGGCACCCTAAGCGGGCCACTTGCGCGAGAGGCAACAGGCCACCATCTGTGTGAGCCTCAAGGACTCTTGCCATGCTGGATTCTACCTCAGATATCGTCGATGACGGCTCGTCATCGCGAACGACAGCGGATGCTCCGGTCGACGACCGGGCCCTGCTGGACGCCTATTCCAATGCGGTGATCGACGTGACCGACCGTGTCGGTCCCGCCGTCGTCCGGGTAGAGACCGGGCCGAAAGTGCCGAACGGCCGCGAGCGCGGCGGGCTCGGCTCCGGCATCGTGATCTCGCCGGACGGGCTCGTCCTCACCAACAGCCATGTGGTCGGCTCGTCGAAGGAGATCCGGCTGCGGGACGTCGAGGGCAACGTTGGCGATGCTCGGGTGCTCGGCGTCGATCCCGACACCGACCTCGCGCTTTTGCGCGCCAACGGCGTCCGCGACTTGCCCTATGCCGCGCTCGGCAACTCCAAGACCTTGCGCCGCGGCCAGCTCGTGATCGCGATCGGCAATCCGCTCGGCTTCGAATCGACCGTCACCGCCGGCGTGGTCTCGGCGCTCGGGCGCTCGATCCGCTCCGTGAGCGGCCGCACCATCGAGGACGTGATCCAGACCGATGCCGCGCTCAATCCCGGCAATTCCGGCGGGCCGCTGGTGTCGTCGAATGCCGAGGTGATCGGCATCAACACCGCGATCATCAATGGCGCGCAAGGCATCTGCTTTGCGGTCGCCAGCAACACCGCGCAATTCGTGCTGTCGGAGATCATCCGCCACGGCTATGTCCGCCGCGCCTATATCGGCGTGGCCGGCCAGACCGCGCCGATCCCGCGGCGGCACGCGGTGCTGGCCGGCGTCGAGAACAAGATGGGCGCGCTGCTGGCACAGATCGAGCCGGACGGGCCGGCGGCGAAGGCGGGCCTGTTGTCCGGCGATGTCGTGATCGGCCTCGACGGCGTCGAGATCAACGGCGTCGACGATCTGATCCGCGTGCTCGACCGCGACCGGATCGGCCGGCGGCTGGCCATGGACGTGCTGCGGCTCGGCCGCCTGCGGGCGATCGACATCGACCCGGTCGAGCGCAAGCCGGCCCGCTAGCGTGTGGGCGCCCAGGCGGGGTATGACGGTGTCATGCCACGCTTCGGGAACCCCGCCGCATGATGCCGGCGCATGAGACCTACGATGTCATCGTCGTCGGCGCCGGCGCCGGTGGCATGACGGCCGCGGCGGTGGCCGCCGCCGAAGGCCTGCGGGTGCTGGTGATCGAGAAGACCGCCTTCGTCGGCGGCACCACCGCATGGTCCGGCGGCATGGTCTGGATCCCCGCCAATGCCAAGATGAAAGAAGCGGGGCTCTCCGACAGCGTCACGGATGCGGTCCAGTATCTCGCGAGTACCGTGCCCGAGCCCGCCAATGCCGGCTTGCGCGCCGCCTTCCTCGCGCGCGGGCCGGAGGCGGTCGCCTATCTCGAAGCCAAGACGGAGGTTCACCTCCAGCCGGTCAAAGCCTATCCGGACCATTATCCGGAGCGACTGGGCGCGACGCCGGGCGGGCGCGTGCTCGAGCCGGTCGTCTTCGACGGCACGCGGCTGGGCGCGCATTTCGCGCGGCTGCGTGCGCCGCTGCCGGAGTTCACGCTGTTCGGCGGGATGATGGTCAACCGCCTCGACATCCCGCATCTGCGCCGGATCGGAAAATCGCTGCGCCCGACTCTTCGCGCGACGCGGCTCGTCTCGGAGTATGCGTGGCAACGGCTGCGCAGCGCGCGCGGCACGACGCTGCATCTCGGCAACGCGCTCGCCGCACGGCTGTATGCCTCGCTGCTGGCCCGGCAGGTTGAGATCCTATTCAGCGCGGACGTCGAAGACTTGTCGATGCAGGGCGATCGTGTCAGCGGTGTGATCATCCGTCATGGCGCGCGCGATCGCCTGATCGCCGCGCGCCGCGGTGTGGTGCTGGCGACAGGCGGCTTTTCGCACGACGCGACCTTGCGCAAGCGCTTCTTCCCACCTGCGGCCGGATTCATCTCGGCGACCAACACGTCCGGTACGGGCGACGGGCTTCGGCTTGCGACCGCAACCGGTGCCGCGCTCAATACGGATGCGACGAGCCCGGCCTACTGGGTGCCAGCCTCGCTGTTCCGTCGTACTGACGGAAGCCCTGGCGTTTTCCCGCATACCGTGACCGACCGCGCCAAGCCCGGCGTGATCGCCGTCAATGCGGCCGGCCGGCGCTTCGTCAACGAGGCGCTGTCCTACCACGAGTTCGTGCTCGCGATGCTGCGCGACGGCAATGGCGAGCCTGATCGTGCGTTCTATCTGATCTGCGACCGCCGGTTCCTGTGGAGCTATGGCTTCGGCCGCATCAAGCCGTTTGCGCGCAGTATCCGGCGCTATCTGGCGAGTGGAGAGTTGGTCGAGGCCCCCGACATCGGGGAGTTCGCGGCGAAGATCGGCATCAAGCCGTCCACACTCGCGGCGACGATCGCGAGCTACAATGTCGATGCGAAAGAGGGTCGTGACCCGGAATTCGGTCGCGGAAGCACCATCTATCAGCGGCATCTTGGGGACGCTGCTCACAAGCCCAATCCCTGCGTCGCGCCCATTCTCCGTGGCCCTTTCTTTGCGATGCGAATCTATCCAGCCGATCTCGGCACCGCGATCGGCATGAAGGTCGATGCGCAGGCGCGCGTGTTGCGCGAGGACGGCACGCCGGTCGCGGGCCTCTACGCCTGTGGCAACGACATGGGCTCGATCATGAACGGCAATTATCCCGGGCCGGGGATCACGCTCGGGCCGGCGCTGACGTTCGGGTACATCGCGGGTCGGCATCTGGCGGAGGGGAGTGTGGCAGCGAAGCCGATCGCCGCTACGACGTCGGTCTAGCCATCTCCACCGCTGTCATGCCCCGCGAAGGCGGGGCATCCAGTACGCCGCGGCTTCTCAACTTAATCACAATCGTCTCGGAGTACTGGATCGCCCGGTCAAGCCGGGCGATGACACTGAGTGTGTGGGCGCCGGCTTGCTCTTACTCCGCAGCCGCCGCAAAGCGGCTGTTCTCCAGTTCCGCTTCCAGCCGCGCCTTCTCCGCCGCGGCCACCTTGATGTTGGCTTCCTTGACATGCCCGAAGCCGCGGATCGTCTCCGGCACCCGCGCGAGCCTCGCCAGCAACGGAATCTGCGCAGGCTTCAGCCCGGCAATCCGCTGATCGATTATGCCGAGATAATCCTCGATCAGCTTCCGCTCGGTCCGGCGCTCCTCGGTGCGGCCGAACGGGTCGAGCGCACCGCCGCGCAGGAACTTAAGCCTGGCGAGCACGCAGAAGGCGTGGATTATCCAGCCGCCGAATTCCTTTTTCTTGAGATGTCCGGTCGTCTTGTCGCGCTGCGCGAAGATCGGCGGTGCCAGATAGAACTTCAGCGAAAAATCGCCGTCGAACTTCTCCGACACCTTCTTGGCAAAGCTGCCATCCGTGTAGAGCCGCGCGACCTCGTACTCGTCCTTGTAGGACATCAGCTTGAACAGGTTTTTTGCGACAGCCTCGGTCAGCTCCGTGGACGCGGGCGAGGCAGCTGCTTCCGCCTTGCGCACCTTGGCGACGGCCACGAGGTAGCGCTGGGCGTAGGTCGTCGCGCTCTCCGGCAGCCGACGCACCGAGAGCGCCTGGGTGAAGACGCGCGTGTTCGACAAGGCGAATACGGTGGTCGCGACCATGCTGCTGAACATGGCGACGCTGAAGGATTCGTACGCGCCGTATGAACAGGAGCATCGGCGTCTGTATGGGGCGTAGGCGAGAGCCGTTTCCCGCTCATCCTTTGAGCAATTGCACGCCGCAAGGCCGTCGCACAGGGAATAAGCAACCGTCAGTTCTCTTTCTAACTTCCTGACAGCGCAGCGAATTTCTCCGCAGCCCACGCCCGATCGCTATTGTACACAATGGCACGGCGCTTGCAGAACTCCTGGCAAAGAGAGTTCTCGCGGGGCCTGCGTCATGTTGAACTCAGCCAAGCCGACACTGGGCGTCGTCAGCGCCGAACCCGAGCCGGTCAAGCTCGACTGGTCGGCCACCGCGCTTCTCATCATCGACATGCAGCGCGATTTCATGGAGCCGGGCGGCTTCGGCGAGACGCTGGGCAACGACGTCAGCCAGCTCGCGCGCGCGGTGAAGCCGATCGGTGCGGTGCTGAAGGCGGCGCGGGATACCGGCATGCTGGTGATCCACACGCGCGAGGGCCATCTGCCCGATCTCTCCGACGCGCCGCCGGCGAAAGTCGAGCGCGGCGCGCCGAGCCTTCGCATCGGAGATCCCGGCCCGATGGGCCGCATCCTCATTCGCGGCGAGGCCGGCCACGACATCATCCCGGAGCTCTATCCGCTCGACAGCGAGATCGTGATCGACAAGCCCGGCAAGGGCGCATTCTACGCCACCGAGCTCACGGACGTGCTGGAGAAATACGGCATCGAGAATCTGCTGGTGTGCGGCGTCACCACCGAAGTGTGCGTCAACACCACCGTGCGCGAGGCCAATGACCGCGGCTATCGCTGCGTCGTCATCTCGGACGGCTGTGCGTCCTACTTTCCCGAGTTTCACGAGATGGGCCTGAAGATGATCAAGGCCCAGGGCGGCATCTTCGGCTGGGTCGCGCGCTCAGCCGCGGTACTGGAGGCGATGAAGACTTCAAACTTTTCAGCCTAGGGGCATCACCATGAGCACAAGCACGACGGGGACGGCCGGCACCTCCGAGTTCAAGCCGGCACTATGGACATCGGGCGACTGGAACGCGTTTTTCGGCTTCGGCACCAACATTCTCGTCAACATGCTGGTGCTCACGGGCCTGTTGCGCTTCGTTTTGAAGATGCCTGATAGTCTCGTGTTCGGCCGCATCCTGCCGGCACTCGGGCTGATGATGTGCCTGTCGACCTTCTACTATGCGTACCTCGCCTATCGGCTGGCGCAGAAGACCGGCCGCAACGACGTCTGCGCGTTGCCGTCCGGCGTCAGCGTGCCGCACATGTTCATCGTGACCTTCGTGATCATGCTGCCGATCACGATCAAGACCGGCGATCCGCTCAAGGGCTGGTCGGCCGGCCTCGTCTGGGTGTTCTTCCAGAGCTTTATCCTGATGATCGGCGGCTTCATCGCGCCGTTCATTCGAAAGATCACGCCGCGCGCGGCGCTGCTCGGCACGCTCGCCGGCGTTTCCGTCACCTTCATCTCGATGCGACCGGCGCTCGAAATGTACATGACGCCGCAGATCGGCCTGGTCTGCTTCGCCATCATACTGGTGAGTTGGTTCGGCGGCGTGAAGTATCCAAAGAGCATTCCGGCGGGCCTGATCGCGATCGCGGTCGGCATGGTCATCGCCTGGGGCTCGAACCTGTTTGGGCTCAATCTCGGCGGCTTGAGCGTCAAGGGCGTCGGTGATGCCTTTGCCAGTTTCGGCTTCTCGGTGCCGATCCCCGCCGTGGGCTACGTCTTCTCCGGCTTCGAATTCCTCGGGGTCATCCTGGTGACCGCCATTCCCTTCGGCATCTACGACCTTGTCGAGGCCATGGACAATGTCGAGAGCGCGGAAGCGGCCGGCGACGAATATCCGACCACACGCGTTCTGACCGCCGACGGCGTCGTCAGCCTGATCGGCTGCCTGATGGGCAACCCCTTCATCAACGCCGTCTATATCGGCCATCCCGGCTGGAAGGCGATGGGCGGCCGTATCGGCTACTCGGCCGCGACAGGCATCATGGTGGTCGTGCTGGCGTGGTTCGGCATCATCCCGGTGCTGCTCGCGCTGGTGCCGGTGGTCGCGATCTCGCCGATCCTGCTCTATATCGGCATGCTGATCGGCGCACAGGCGTTCCAGACCACGCCGGTCAAGCACGCGCCTGCGATCGTGCTGGCGCTGACGCCGCATCTCGCGGCCTGGGCCAAGCTCCAGATCGACACCATGTTGGGCTCGACCATGAACGCGGCTGCGACCGTCGGCGGAATGGCTGCCGACAAGGCCGACGCGGTCAAGGCTGCGGCGATCGCCGCGTTGCCTCAGCAGGGCGTGTTCTATCACGGACTCGAAGTGATGGGCGGCGGCTCCATCCTCGGCGGCCTGATCCTGGGTGCGATCGGCGTCTTTATCATCGAGCGCGATTTCGAGAAGGCGTCGGCGTTCGCCCTGGTTGGCGCCGTGCTCACCTATTTCGGCTTCATGCACGGCGAGGCCGTGGGCATCGGCGGAGGGTTCGGCGTCACGCCATCCGTCGCTCTCGCCTACGCCGTGATGGCTGCCGGACTGTACGCTCTCAGCCGGCGCACCAGCGAGAACTACATGCCGCATGCGGAGATGACGGCCGCGCCGGCGGAATAGCTACCCGCCCTTGACGGCCCCCGCGGTGAGCCCGGCGACGATCTGTCGCTGGGCGAACACCGTCAGCAGCAGCACCGGGAACGTCACGATCAGCGCGGCGGCGGCCAGCGGACCCCAGCTCAACTGGTCGAACGAGATCATGTTGTAGACCGCGACGGGCAGGGTGCGCGTCTCGCGCCCGGCCAGCACGATGCCGAACACAAAATTGTTCCAGGAGAAGATCACGGCCAGGATGAAGGCGACCGCGATTCCGGGCTTGGTGATCGGCAGCGCGACATGGCGGAAGACTTGCCAGCGTGTGGCGCCGTCGATCAGCGCGGCTTCTTCCAGCTCCATCGGCGTCGTCTCGAAATAGCCGATCATGATCCAGATCACGATCGGCACCGTTACGACGAGATGAATGATGATCTGCGGCACCAGCGTGCCGAGCAGTCCCAGCCACTGGAACATGAGAAACAGCGGGATCAGATAGGACAGTCCCGGCGTGATACGGGCGATCAGGATCACGATCGCGGATTTGTGCGCGGCCATGCGCGCGATGCCGTAGCCGGCGGGAACGCCGACGAGCAGCGCAAGCGCGGTCGCGCTGCCGGTTACGATCAGGCTGTTGACGAAATAGGTCAGGAAGCGGTTGGAGGCGAGCACGTCCGCATAGTTCTTCCAGGCGATGTGCTCGGGAATGAACACTGGCGGATAGGCGGCATTGTCGATCTCGAACTTGAGCGACAGCGACGCCATCCAGAGGAAGAACAGGATTGCCGGGGACACGATGACGAACACCGAGAACCACAGGCCGATCTTGCCGATGATTTGACGTATGTTGATTTGCCTTGGGGTCATGTGCCGTTCGCGATCTCGGTCCACAGCATGCGCTGGCGCGCGTAGAGCATCACCGCCGCAAGCAGAACGATCAGCAGGAAGAACACGACCGCGATCGCCGAGCCGTAGCCGAGGTCGTAATAGGAGAAGGCGACGCTGTAGAGGTAGATGTTGATCGTCTCCGACGCCGATCCCGGTCCGCCCTGCGTGATCGCGAAGATGATGTCGAAGCTCTTCACGGCGTCGATCATGCGGATCATGCCGGCGATGAACAGGAACGGCATGATCAGCGGCAGGGTGATGAAGCGGAACACCTGCCAGAGGCTGGCGCCGTCGATCTGTGCACTTTCATACGGCTCGGTCGGGATCGCGGCCAGGCCGCCGAGCACGATCAGCATGACCAGCGGCGTCCATTGCCAGGTCTCGACCAGCACCAGCGAGGGAATGACGGTTGCGGGGTGAAACACCCAGAGCTGTGCGGGGATCCCGACCAGCGACAGCAAATAATTCAGCACGCCGAGCTGCGGGTGGAACATCATGGTCCAGACCAGCGCGATCGCCACGGGCGTTGCCATCATCGGCATGATGAAAACGCCACGCAGGAAGCCGCGGCCGGGGAATTTCTGGTGAAACACCACGGCCGCGAACGTGCCGAGCGCCAGCGGCAGCAGCACGGACAGTGCGGTGTAGACCAGTGTATGTCCGATGGCCTCAATGAAGCGGGGGTCGCTCGTCAGCCGCAGATAATTGGAGAATCCAACGAAGGTGGTCGACGAGCCGACCTTCCACTCGTTCAGGCTCATCCAGATCGTAAAGACCCACGGGAAGATGATGATCGCGAGCACGACGACCAGCGCCGGCACCACGAACGGCCAGTAGGACGGCGGCCGCAACTCTTTCTCCGGCGCGGCATCAGACTGTGCCGCGCCCGGAGTCGTTTGTGTCAACGCACTCACGTCTTCTCGCTGCGCTCCAGGATCGGCCGGTACTGGTCGTTCGCCTTCTTCAGTTCGGCAGCAGGATCTGCGCCGGACAGGGTCGCGGTGACCGCCGCGCCGACGATGTCGCGGAATTCGGCGACCGGGATCACGACGGGCAGGCCAAGCTTGCTGATCTTGCCGGAATCGATCACCGATTGCAGCCACTCCTTGGTCTTCACGCCCCTCTGGATCTCGGGATCGCCGAGGATCGAGTTGCGGAACGGCACGCCGCCGCCGGCCTGCAGCAGCCGCGCGCCCTGCGTCTTCGAGACCACCCATTGGCAGAGCAGATAGGCGGCTTCCTTGTTCTTGCTCGCTGCGGCAATGCCGATGCCGTCGCCATAGGTCGAGGAATATTGTCCCTTCGGCCCCGCGGGCACGACGGTGTAGCCGACCTTGCCGACGACGCGCGAGGCAGCCGGATCTTCCAGCGGCGGCGCCCAGCCGACGCCGTCGATCCACATCGCGGATCGGCCTTGGGTGAAGGAGGCCATCGACTCCATCCAGTTGAAGCCGGCGACGCCGGGCGGCGCCGACTTGGTCAGGAGCGTCTGATACAGCTTGGTCGCGGCAATGGCTTCCGGACCGTCGGTCAGGATGTTGCCTTTGGCATCGAGGAATTCGCCGCCATAGTTGAGGAAGAAGTTGCTCCACATCGCCATGTTGGCATTGCGCAAGCCACGTCCGACAAAACCGTAGATCCCTTCCTTGGCATCGGTGAGTTTCTCGGCGGCCGCAGCCATCTCGTCCAGGGTCTTGGGGACGGCGACGCCTTTCTTCTCGAACAGTTCCTTGTTGTAATAGAGGATGAAATAATCGACCGACCACGGCAGCGACAGCATCTGGCCCTTGTCGTTCTTGGCGTATTGCAGGCCGGCCGCCGAGAAGTCGCTCTCGACGAGGTCGGGCGCGGTCAGCGTCGGATCCTTCAAGAAGGGCGTCATGTCGGCGAGCCAGCCGCCTTTTTCGAACTGCCGCTTCTGCACGTGATAGCTGAGGTGGACGACGTCGAAGCTCGGCCGTCCCGAGGTCAGCTCGATGACCACTTTCTGGCGCTGCTGCTGCTCGGGAATCTGCTCGGATTCGACCTGGATGCCGGTGAGCTCTGTGAACTCCTTGACGTGTTTTTGCAGATTGTCGCCACGGGGCCCCTTGGCGAGGATCACCTCAAGCTTGGTCCCCGCGTATTTCTTCCAGTTCACCTCGGCGCGCGCTGGCAATCCCGTCAGGCTGAGCGCGCCAGCTGCGGCAGTGCCCGTCAAGAGCGTACGACGCGAGATTTTGTGGTTGACCACTTTAGGTCCCTCCCTGTGACTCAATTTGGGCGGATACTAGCGGCCGTTCCGCGTCTGCCTAGTCCTAATCTGTAGAATTCAGGGCCGCACGGCCGGCGCCTCCATCGGCAAGCCATGCGCCCTCGAAATCAGATAGAGTTCGAGCGCGACCAGTTCGGGTGCGCCGTAATCATAGGGCTGGGCGCGGACGCCCGTCATGCAACTGCGCAGCCGCCGCTCCAGCGATCCCAGCGTCTGCCATTCCAGCCGATAGAGCGGATAGCCGGTCGGCTGTCCTTGCGTGACCGGCGCGCCGGCAAGTCGCTTGTTGTAGTTGTCGTCGTGGCAATTGGTGCAGGCAAGGTTGAGCTGGCCCTCCCGCTGCATGAAGAGGTCGCGGCCCTGTTCGACGAATGGCTTCAGTTGCGGATCGTCGCCAGCCGTGATCGCGGTGCCGCGCGATTGGTGCGCGACGAAGGCGGACAGCGCCAGCAGGTCGCGGCTCTCGTAGGGCAGCGGCGTTGCCTGCTGATGATTGCTGCGGCAAAGATTGATGCGCTGGTCGAGCGTGACGGGGCGCGCCAGCGCCTTGTCGAAGGCGGGATAGCGCGCCGCGACGCCCTTCATGCTGCCGCGTGCATCGCCATGGCAGTCCGCGCAGGCTTTGTCGGCACTGCCGGTCTTTTTCGTCCACAACGCCTCACCGTCGAGCACGAACAGCATGCCGGGATTTGACGTGTCGTCGTCCTGCATCGCGCGCGTGTCAGGCCCCATGAACGAATAGCCGGAGCGGCGCGCGTCCGGTGGAATCTCGCCGGCGAGCAGGGCTGGGGTGGCGGCGAGGACCGCCGCCGCCGCTATCGCGCGCCAAAAATTCATTCGACCGTGATCGCCGCCGATGCGCTCGACGAATAGCCATTGTCGCCGATCCATTCGAACTCGAACTTGCCGCTCTCCTTCGCGACCGTGAAGAATGACAAATAAGGGTTGGCCGCGATCGCCGGGAACAGATCGGCGCGAAAAATCTCGGTGCCGTTGTAGCGGCACGTAAAACTCGTGATGATGTCGCGCGGAACCAGCGCGCCGTCCGCGGTGTGGCGGAAACCGGTTTCCATGATGTGCGAGGTCAGTGTGCGGATCTCGATGACATCGCCGCGTCGTGCTTTCGCCGGAACGTTGATGAGCGCGGCCATCAATTCATCTCCTCGGTGCAGGCGGCCAGAGTCACGACGATTTCGGTCGTGACCTGCCAGAACGTGTCGTCGGAAAGACGCGCGACCGCCACCACCTTCTGGGTGTCGGCGAGCCGGATCCGGGTCGAGACCTGGGCGCGACCGGAGGAGGGGCTGAGGTAGAAGTTGCCGATGTTCGGCTGCGGGTTCTTCTCGTTGAAGACGTGGATGCTCTTGACGTAGTCGTCCGCCGTCATCGGGCTGGCGACGCTCACGGTCATCGGCACCGTATTGCCGTTCTCGACCAGCGGCGGAATGTCGAGCTTCACCTTGCCGGTGCGTACAGGTACTTCGCCGACGACGTTGCGGATCGCGGCGGTGAGCATCGCCGGTGTCGCCTCGATCGGCCGCAGCGTGACGATCGGGATCGTCCCGGCGAACGTCACGCTTCCGGCAAGATTCAGGAATTGTCGTCGCGTGGTTGGCATGAACAGTCCTAGTCCCGAAGCGTTGCAAGAAAAGCCACGACGTCCTCGATCTCCGCGGCCGACAATATCGGCTTGCCGGCGAAATTTCGCCCGACCCGCACGAGGTGGTCGTTGCGATAATAGGACGGCATGATGGTCTCAGGGTTGAAGCGCGCCGCATCGACCAGTCGAAGCCGCAACTGGCTCGCCGTCCAGCGGTTCCCCGCACCCGAGAGGTCAGGCGCGAGGTCGCCCTGGAACCGGGTCTCCGGGAAGGGGCCGGAATGGCACAGGATGCAAGTCGTCGTGCGCGCGAGCACCAGCGCCCGCCCGTGCGCGGCATCGCCGGGCGCGCCGGTGAGCGATTCCGCAATGCCGTCGCCGGCGATGTTGTAGGGCAGGAGTTCCTCGGCCTTCGCCAGGGAAACTACCGCGAGGCTGCCGCTGATCAGCGCGGCGATCATCGATCGTGTGTGAGACGAAAGACGTCGCCACGAGCTCCTCTTACCTCTCCCGCTTGCGGGAGAGGTCGGCGCGTAGCGCCGGGTGAGGGCTCTTTCCTCTTGGGGGTTCTCGATTGCGGAAGCACCCTCTCCCCAGCCCTCATCTGCGCTAGGTTAGTCGTGCGCGGAGATTGTCGTGTTGTTTTTGGCGCCGTCGCGGTGGTTCGCAGAGGTGGCGGCGGGTTCGGCTGAAGAGATTACGGACAGCCTGCCACAGAAGTGGTCCA
>NZ_JARVWW010000089.1 GCF_029846715.1 Bradyrhizobium nivariense | reverse complement strand
TCCTGGCGGGCCAGACCGACGCCAACGGTATCAGCATCAATGCGAACGCGCTGACCCTCAACAGCGGCACCATCACGGACCCTGCAGGTAACGCTGGGACCTTGACGGCTGCGGCAGTCACGGACAATGCGGGCTTCAAGGTTGACACCACCGCGCCGACGCTGAGCACCGAGGCGATCAC
Organism: Bradyrhizobium nivariense; assembly: GCF_029846715.1. Lineage (GTDB taxonomy): Bacteria > Pseudomonadota > Alphaproteobacteria > Rhizobiales > Xanthobacteraceae > Bradyrhizobium. The sequence goes on along the minus strand of NZ_JARVWW010000089.1, from coordinate 9,537 downwards.
CAGCGCCACCGGGATCCAGAACAGCACGCTCAATGCGGGCGACGTGGTGAGCGTGACCGCAACATTCAGCGAGGCGGTGACGGTAACGGGTACCCCGCAGCTGCAGCTCAACATTGGCGGCACCCTGGTGCAGGCCAACTACACCTCTGGCAGCGGCAGTTCCTCCTTGGTCTTCACCTACACCATCCTGGCGGGCCAGACCGACGCCAACGGTATCAGCATCAATGCGAACGCGCTGACCCTCAACAGCGGCACCATCACGGACCCTGCAGGTAACGCTGGGACCTTGACGGCTGCGGCAGTCACGGACAATGCGGGCTTCAAGGTTGACACCACCGCGCCGACGCTGAGCACCGAGGCGATCACCAGCGCCACCGGGATCCAGAACAGCACGCTCAATGCGGGCGACGTGGTGAGCGTGACCGCAACATTCAGCGAGGCGGTGACGGTAACGGGTACCCCGCAGCTGCAGCTCAACATTGGCGGCACCCTGGTGCAGGCCAACTACACCTCTGGCAGCGGCAGTTCCTCCTTGGTCTTCACCTACACCATCCTGGCGGGCCAGACCGACGCCAACGGTATCAGCATCAATGCGAACGCGCTGACCCTCAACAGCGGCACCATCACGGACCCTGCAGGTAACGCTGGGACCTTGACGGCTGCGGCAGTCACGGACAACGCCGGCTTCAAGGTTGACACCACCGCGCCGACGGTCAGCTTCGGCGCTCGCTCAAACTCAAGCGGCTCGAGAAATGAATTCATCAACTTTAGTGAAGCTGTCACTGGCTTCGACACTAGCGACATTACCATACCTGGCGTTACGAAGGGGGCTTTAACCACAAGTGATAATATTCATTGGACACTTGCCATTACCGGTGCCCAGTCCGGTCAGGATTACACACTAACAGTCGCAAACACTTACACCGATCTCGCCGGCAATCCAGGAACGAGTGGCTCGACCAATAACGCGCCAGCGGGTATTTCTGGTCAGCCGATTAACCTGGCTCTGACCGATCCGACGACGGATGCCACCGACCTGATCACAGTCATGGTCAGTGGTATTCCCTTGGGTTGGAGTCTGAACGCCGGAACCAATAATGGCGACGGCACTTGGACCTTGCAAACAAGCGATCCGAGCGCATTGACGGTCACGACGGCCGGAAGCTACTCTGGGGCGCTGGTTTTGGGAGTGACCGAGAGTTGGACCAATGCGGATGGCAGCACGGGAAGCCTGTCTCTGCGGGATAATGTGGAGGCTTACTCGCAGGGTTCCCCCATCTTCGCACTATCCGGCGATGACATCCTGACCGGTTCGAGCGAACACGACTTGTTCGTGTTTTCGCAGCCGATCGGGCATGACACGATCTACAACTATGATCCGGCTGCGGATAAAATTGACCTCATCGGATATGCCGGCTTCGCCTCCTTCAGCGATGTCCAAGCGCACTTGGCCAACGACGGGGCCGGCAATGCGGTGATTACCTTGGGCAACGGCCAATCGATCACCCTGCATGGTGTCGATGCGGCGTCGCTCACCGCGAACGACTTTGTGTTCGATCAAACACCGGTCACGGAGAACGCGGGCGGTATGGTGATCAGCGACGGCGCCGTCCTGCCGCTGAGCGGCGTGATCCACAATACCGGCTCGATCGCGCTGAACTCAATCGGCGACGAGACCGACCTCCGGCTGATCGAACACGGCATCACACTGCAGGGCGGCGGCCACGTCGACCTTTCGGACAGCAGTGAGAACGTGATCACCGGGACGGTTTCCGACGTCACGCTGACGAACGTGGACAACACGATCTCCGGTGCCGGCCACCTCGGGGATGGGGTGATGGTGCTGGTCAATGAAGGCACGATCATCGCCACCGGCACCAATGCACTCGACATCGATACCGGATCCAATGCCGTAACCAACACCGGCACGCTCGAGGCAACAGGAACCGGTGGACTGGAGGTCCACAGCGACATCATCAACACCGGCGCGTTGTGGGCCAATGGCGGCAACGTCACAATCGACGGCAATGTCAGCGGCAACGGAACGGCGCTGATCAGCGGTTCTGCCACGCTTGAGTTTGCCGGCGCGTCGGCTGAAAACACCGCCTTCGCCTCCGGATCTACCGGAACTCTGGTGCTCGACCATGCGTTCGATTTCTCGGGCATCGTGTCAGGTGTTGCGGAAGGCAATCATCTGGACCTTCTGGATTTCAACTTCGCCAATGCGACGCTGAACTACACGGCCAATGCGAATGGCACCGGCGGGACCTTGAGTGTCACTGACGGCGCCCATACAGCCAACATTGCTCTTTTAGGCCAGTACGATCCCGCGGGCTTCCAGACGGAGGCAGACAAAAATACCGGAACGCTTATCAGCTACCACGACCATCTGGCCTGATGCGCTGCGAAGAAATGGGTTGGGGCGAATGTTGCAGCCCCGACCGTTGATGAAGGTGTGATTTTGAAGAGGGGCGGATTTTCCGCTGATCTGTGTGAGTACTCCGTTCAAAAGACCCGACGAACTCCGGCGTTTGCTGCAAGGCTGCCGGGGCTATTTCGTCACTGCCGCGATTTTCAGCTTGGCGATCAATCTGCTGTATCTGGCCGGGCCGCTCTACATGCTGCAGGTCTATGACCGGGTGATCTCGAGCGCCAGCGAGATCACGCTGCTGATGCTCACGATCGCGCTGATGATGGCGCTCCTGGCGCTGGCGGGGCTGGATGCCGTTCGGGCGCGCGTGTTGACCCGCGCCAGCATTCGCCTCGACCAGACGATCGCGGCGCGCGTGATGACGGCGATCATTCATCGCTCCGCTGGCGCCGGCGGCGCGCGCAGCCAGCTGCTGCGCGATTTCGACACCTTCCGCCAGTTCGTCACCGGCATGGGCATCCATGCGATCTTCGATCTCCCCTGGGCGCCGATCTACATTGCCGTGATCTTTGTGCTGCACCCGTTCCTTGGTGCATTTGCATTAGGCTGCTCCATTCTGCTGATCCTGATGGCGCTGCTCAACGAGTGGCTGGTCAAGCTGCCGCTGACCGAGGCCGGCGAGGCCGCTTCCCGGAGCTATAGCTTCACCGAGATGAGCCTGCGCAATACCGAAGTGGTGCGGGCGATGGGCATGACCGAAGGCCTGCTGAGGCGTTGGGCCCGTGATCGCACCCGCATGCTTGAACGGCAGGTCTCTGCGAGCGATCGCGCCGCCACCATGCAGAGCATCATCCGGTTTCTCCGGCTTGCGATGCAGTCGATGATACTTGGCCTCGGCGCCTATCTCGTAATCGAGCGACTTGCAACCGTCGGCGCCATGTTCGCCGCAAGCATTCTGCTGGGAAGAGCCCTGCAGCCGGTAGAGCAGATCGTCGGATCCTGGCGCAATCTTGTTTCTGCCCGTGGGGCGTTCCTGCGCATCCGCGAGCTCTTGAAAGCCGATCCCCAACGCGAAACAGGTTTGACGCTACCGCGCCCGAAGGGCCGGCTCTCGGTCGAGGGGCTGACCTATGTGCCGCCGCTTAGTTCGAAGCCGATCCTGCGCGCGGTAACGTTCGCAATCGAGCCGGGCGAAGTGCTCGGCGTTATTGGTCCTTCGGGCGCCGGGAAATCCACACTTTCGCGTCACCTGGTCGGTGTGCTTGCGCCATCTGCTGGCGCGGTGCGACTGGACGGGGCGGACGTCTCGAGCTGGGTCAAGACGTCACTCGGCCAGCATATCGGTTATCTCCCCCAGGATATTGAGCTGTTTGCCGACACCGTCGCCGCCAACATCAGCCGATTCCAGGAGGGCGAGGACAGGGAGGTGATTCTGGCGGCGCGGATGGCGGACGTGCACGAGATGATCCTGCGCCTGCCGGATGGCTATGATACGCAGGTGGGAGAAGGCGGCGCCATACTCTCGGGCGGTTGTCGTCAGCGTATTGGTCTTGCCCGCGCCATCTTCGCCAATCCGAGCCTTCTCGTGCTCGACGAGCCGAGCTCCAATCTCGACGCCGAAGGAGACGCCGCGCTCGCCGATTGCATTCTTCAACTCAAGAAGCGCGGCACGACCGTGGTGATCGTGTCCCATCGGCCGGCCACGATCGCGGTGGTCGACAAGATCTTGGTCCTCAAGGATGGGGTCGCTGAAATGTTTGGGCCCCGCGCCGAAATCATGTCGCGTCTCACGCGCGCCGTGCCGACACACGCGGTACAAAATTCCGCAGGCTAGGATTCCTGGAATGATTCTTGCTGATGCAGCAATTCGGAGCACGGGTTCTGCCGCAGAGCGGCGCAGCAAAGGAGCCGTTGGCGATCGGCCGCCAAACGACTCTATCAAGCGCGTCGCTTTCGCGGGGTGGCTGATTATTGCGATTTTCTTCGGGGGTGTCGGGACCTGGGCGGTGACCGCGCCCCTTAATGGAGCGGTCGTTGGCAATGCTATCGTAAAGGTCGAAGGAAACCGCAAGAGCGTCCAGCACCTCGACGGGGGGATCGTCAAGGAGCTTAATGTCAGGGAGGGCGAGAGGGTCAACGTCGGGGACCTCTTGATCGTGCTCGACGAGACCCAGGCCCGCGCCGAATACGACGTGCTTTCCCAGCAATATGTCGTTGTTCGCGCAACTGAAGTGCGCCTGCTGACCGAGCTTGACCACGGCTCCACGCTTGTGATGCCCGACGATCTCAAGGCGCGTTCGGACGACAGCTATCTAAAGAGCGTCTGGAATGGCCAAGTGAGCCAGTTCGAAAGTCGTCGCGCCGCGCTCGAAGGTCAGCGCAGCGTCATCCGGGAGAAGATCAACCAGCTGGGCTCGCAGATCGTCGGCGCCGAAGCGCAGGTGAAAGCCTTTACAGACCAGATCACTTCCGTGAAGGCTGAGGCCAAAGACATCGCACCACTGGTCGAGCGAGGACTAATTGCTCGACCACGCATCCTGCAGCTGGAGCGAACGGCATATGGGCTCGAGGGGCAGATTGCGGATGCAAGAGCCAACATCGCCAAAGGCCGACAGGCCATCGCGGAACAGGAGCAGCAGACCGCTCAACTCGACAATGATCGAATGACCGATGTCACCAAGGACCTGCGCGAGACCCAGGCCAAGATGCTCGAAGTAATCCCGAAGGCGATGAATGCCAGAGCCGTGCTCGGTCGCATGGAAATCCGTGCGCCCTATGCCGGAAGGATCGTGGCGCTCGCCGTGTTTTCGGTCGGTGGCGTGATTCAGCGCGGCGAGAAGATCCTCGACATCGTTCCTGACCAGGATTTGCTGACCATCGAGGCGCAGATCGCGGTCGAAGACATCAGCGATATCAAGCCGAACATGCGGGCTGAGGTCCACCTCACTGCCTACAAGCAGCGCATCGTTCCGATCATTCATGGCGACGTCATTCAGGTGTCGGCCGACCGTTTGACCGATCCCAAGACCAATAATCCCTATTATGTGGCGTTCGTCCGGATCGATGAGAGCGAGCTGGCTAGCATGCCCAATATTAGGCTCTATCCCGGCATGCCGGCCACGGTAATGATCCCGACCGTTCAGCGAACCGCGTTTGACTATCTCGTTGGACCGCTGGTGATGTCGTTCAATCACGCGTTTCGGCAGAAATGAACTACGGAAGGCTGCTTGGGAATGTTGCCCGGGATCGTATTGGAAGCTTGATTTGCCCCGCCGCCTATGACAGGCCGGGCGCCGTGGCCCAATCCACAATGGTTCTGCCGTTGGGATCATTGGACCACGCGATAATGGCTTAACCAGCCGAGAGAAGCGGTCTCGATGCCGCGAGTGTCACTGCGGTGACGGAGGCGGTCAACCGGTTCCCTAAGTCGAGACGAGCAAGCGACTATGATCACGCTCCGAACGTTCGAGACGGAGCGTGCCACGTCAGGCGGAGTGCTACTCGGTTGCGGCATGGCCGCTGCACTGGGTGCACGCAGGTCTGTGCTTTTCGTCGAGTTGCGTCAGTGCCGCTGGCGCAACCCCGCCGAGGCGCTGATTCCTGATCTCGCGGACTAGCAGCATGCGTTTTGTTTGTGCGGCAATCAGCAGACCTTCGAACAGCACGAACATCTCGCGCACCTGGACGTAGACTTCGGTGCTGATGGCGTGTTGATCGAAGCCGTATGACGCTAGCCGCGTGTCGATTTCGGTTGTTGCAACAGGATCAATCCGCCAGCTCAGGGCGTTTTGCAGCGTGTAGTATTCCGCCTCGCCTTGGCATTCGGGTGCGATTCCAAGCAAGTCGATACGTCGTAGCGCGGCCTCAATCGCCTTTTGGCGATAGGTCTCGAGAAGCTTGTGGCGTAACAGGCGATAGCGTTGGATCTCCCAGGACAGTTCAGCGACATCGATGGCGAGCAGCCATTCGATGACGGATCGCGGCGCAAGGTCGGCGAAGATCGCCTGCTGCAGCATCTGGTAGTGCTCGAGGCTCTCGCCGGGCAGCAAAGGCGGTGCTGCCAAGGCCTCAAACTCAACCGGCAGCGCGGTCGCGGTGAGCTGGTGCGCAGTCGGGAATGGCCCGTTCATCATGGTGAGGCCTCCGAACCAAGATGTGTGGGGGAAGCCGCGCTCGCGATTGCGGCTTCGGTTTGATCGTGGACGGGACTTGCCGCCCACAGCTGCTGTGCGATGGGCAAAGGCGCAACCTGCAGGTTGGCCCACCAGGCCCGCTCGTCGCCGTGCCGGTGCAGCGCGTGGTGATGAGTGCGGCACAAAGGAACCGTGAACTCGTCGCTGACCTTGCGGCCGAGCGCCCGGGGTTGGGCGAACTTCAGGTGGTGGGCATCGCACGGGGTTTGCTGGCAGATCAGGCAGGGCCGGTCGCGGATAAACAACAGGTGCGCCTTGCTGCGCTTGCGGGGCGGCTCCTTGGGATGGGCCAATCCAGGCGGCTGCGCCGCGGGCAGTGCCGGCTGCAGCGCAGTGCCGGCAGCCGCTGCCGCGAGCGGTTCTGTCGCCAGGCTTGGCTCGCGACCGGCGGCGGGCGCGTGTTCGCCCATGCTGGCCCCGGGACGGCCGGCGTCCTCGAGGCGGGCCTGATAGGCAGCCTCGACGATCCGGGCGTCCGCCGCCAGCAGGGTGTTCTTGAGTGGCAGGCTGGCCTTGGCCCAGGCCAGCAGATCGTCGCTCTCGTGCAGGGCTGCGAGCTGGCGCAGCAGCCCCGTCCGCAGTTCCGCGGACTCTGGCGGCCCCAGCATCGGCGCGCGGTTGAGAACGCCCTTGGCGGGCTTGGCTTTGGCGCCAGAGGCTGCCTGCGGCCCCGCCGCCATCGGGCCAGCCACCGCGTCGGGAGCGTCGAGATCATCTTCACCGGTGATCCCCACCAGCGCGAACAGGGCGTAGCGCCTTGCGTAGGTCAGCGCCGCGCCCATCCGATGCGGCGCCTCGACGTCCTTGAGGGCGCAGACCGGCCAGTCCGAGGAGATCCATTCGCCGGAGGCATGGGCGAGCAGGGTGGTGAGGTGAATGGTGCCGGTGGACGCCTCGATGCGCGTGGTCTGGATGGTTGCGATCTCCTGCTGGCTGAGCGCCTTCCGAACGATGTCCAGGCCGCTTGCTAGGGAAGCATAACGAAAGGTTCGGTCTTCCTCTCGAGGGAATGGTGACCGGATGATTGCGGTCAGGGTCTTCTCCGGGTTGATCAGTTCGGCTTGGGCTCGAGCTAGGGCCGCTGCGATGATTCCGATACGCTCACTGGACTGATGCATGGGGACCTTCCACAGCCAACGCTTCGAAGCTGATCGCACCGGATTTTGAGCGCTTGGCCTTGATACCGTGGCCAACGGCCTCCTTAGCGTCCTCAGGGACCAGCTTCTTCAATTCGGTCTTGGCTAGTTCGTGATCCCCGTGAGCTTCGCGAGTCTGGAGATAGGTTGCCGCAAGCTCGGCCCACGAATTGGATGCGGTCATATCGACAATCTTAATCGCTTCCAGCCGCGGGCGGGGCGTTTCGATATTGAACAACGCTGGTGGCTCGCCGGTCTGGACGCAGCGCCAGAATTTCTTTTCGGCCGTCAGAAGAAGGTGTTGATAGAGCGGATCGGCGGAGACGGTCATCTCGACCCATTTGCCACCCCCGGTAATGATGGAGAGTACCGCCGAGCGCGCTGCGATCACCCACATATTGTGTTGCAGCTGGGCCATATGTTTGTCGGCGGCGGCTTCCTCGGAGAAATTCCAGGGCAGCATGAACTTGGCCTCAAACACGGCCCCGGTCTGCTCGACGCGCCCATCGAGCGTCGCGCCCATCCATTTGTGGACGGGGTGCCGGACCTTCCGCTGCACATCCTCGACGGTGTGGCCGCTGTTGCGCTCGTACCAGCTTCGATTGAGGTCCTCGGTGATGGTGCCAAGTTGGACAATCAGCTCTTGGCTGAGGTCCTGAGACGCAATCTCACCTCGCTTCTCGCGCCAGAGCCTGACGAGCTTGTCCTGATCATCCCCCATGATGATCCTAGCGTCGGATCCGCCAATGAATGTACGCCGATCGGGGTGCGCCTTTGCGGGGACTCGCGTATCCATTCTGTATCTCCGGTCCTTGGCCTTGATCAAAATCGATCATATGGTGTAAAATAACCCACATGGGCAACAATGTCAATAGCGATCCGCCCCCTCTTTTTGGAGCCCAAATCCGCGCAGCTCGCGCGCTTCTGAGATGGAGTGCTGAGCAGTTGGCGCACGCATCCGCGCTCGGGGCAAATACTGTTCGGAGAGCGGAAATCACTGAGGGAGCGACTTCATTAACCGCTGCTAATGACCGCGCTATCCGTAGAGCCTTGGAAGAAGCAGGCGTTGAATTTATTGACGAGAATGGCGGCGGCGCGGGAGTCCGGCTATGCAAGCCCTCGCGTTAATTCTTGGCTCCGGCCTGACCGCTTTGGCTGAGTGCTTGGCGCTGCGCGCTGGCTACTTTGAGCGCTTTCTTCCCCAGGCAGCGGCCGCGGAGGCGGTGCGCCGCGTGCGACCGGCGAAAATCTCCGTTTTTGCTCAGCATCTTCCATCCGGCCTTAGTCGCTCTGTCTTACTTTCGTTTTACCGGGTGGAGTCCTCCTGTCCTCCAAGCTCAAACTGACCACCACCGTCTCGAGCAGGGACAAGTGATATTGCCCAAGGCGATCCAGGAGAACAGCGGCATTGGCCCGGTGGGACGGAGCTGACGGTGAAGGACACCCCCTAGGGAGTATTGCTGAAGGCGAACCCCGTCTTCGCACCTGCTAGGCCGAACAATGCTGGGCTTTGGTTGCTAACTTTTGAGGGGGCGGCAAAGTCGATTGCGGATATGGAAGAGGGGACTCGCCGCCGAGGCGAAGCGGCGGCATGCTCGCAATCGAGCTAATCTCATCAACCGCTATCTGGTGAACGACGATCACGCCGAGACGGGCCGTTAAACAATGACTACAGCGTAGGTCAAGTGCGCAGGAGCGGGCAAGGCAAAACCTGAGCTGCTGCCGGTTTGATGGACGGCTGGTTAAGCTAATCCCACCTTGCGCTCGAACTCAACAGGGCTGAGATATCCGATCGTCGAATGACGGCGGATGGCATTGTAGAACCGCTCGATATAGT
>NZ_JARVWW010000088.1 GCF_029846715.1 Bradyrhizobium nivariense | reverse complement strand
CTCGAGCCGGTGCCCGAACAGAAAATGATGCGGGTCAGTGATCGTGACGTGAGACACGACCCGCTCGAGAATAGGGGTACTCTGACGTGTTCGGTGACCCAACCCTCGGCGACGCCATCCTGGACCGTCTCGTTCACAACGCTCACCGCCTTCAGCTTACCGGAGAAAGCATGCGAAAGAAGAACGCCCGCAATCAAACTCTTGACGCCGCCTCAAACCCCTGAACCAATCACCATGTCGGTCGAAGCGGCCGCTCAGGATCGCGTGAAATATCTGCTCACGATCAAACGAAACGAGCGCTCACCATCGAGTGAAATCGCCGCTCACCATCACCGAAATGCGCACCATAGGCATAGGCGCCGCCGTAGAACGGGTTCTCAATGATCGCCGCCGGGCCGTGTCGCCGTTGGTCTGCTTCACCGGTAGATCGAGATTGTACTCGTGGAGCCAGCAGAGCGCCTGTCGCGCGCTGCCCAGTTCCTCGACCTTGTCGAACAACAGCTTGATCGCTTCCTGGACACGCCGATCCGGGTCCTGTGGGCGTTCTTGAGCCTTGTTGTACAACGACGCACGACCACACTCGCAGCTCGGATGGAGGACGCCGTCGGAGTTCGCCTTCCCCTGCCATCCGCGCCGGGATCTGGCGCTGCGTTATGCCGAGAGCTCCGCGCCAGCTCCCGTCGCTACCCTTGCCCAACCGGGCAAACCGAACAGCCGGACCGAACTCAGAATTGGACAAAAACTTGGGGGCAAGGTCGCTAGCAAAGTGCAAGGGCTACCGCTGCGCGGCGGTATCTGAAGGTAGCATCGAGCAAACGCGTGAGTCGATGGACAAAAACCGAATACAAGGCGCAATCATCGGACAAGCGGGCAACGTACCGCGAAGTCCATATCCTTCAAGGATGCGAAGCGTAGATTCGGCGACAGCGCGCGGAAGGCGGCTGAGTTTACCCCAGGAGATCTGTTCCGTGTCGCTTCGACGACTGAGAATGCCGCAAGGCACTCTGACTGTTCTCTCAACATAGTCCAACGCTCGTCAGCTTGTCGAAAGCTGAATGTCTTAGTTGCTGCAACCATTCGATTGGGCTGAGAGGTCGCCTTGATTTGCTCAGTCCGACATGGAGTAGGAAATGGATCCTTTCGACGCAGGGCAGGCTCAGCGCGGTGACGGCAGCACTCCCGAATCTTCCGAACGCGAGGGACGCGAAGGTGAGGAGGCGCAGTGGGTTGGAGTCGTGACCCACGCGGTGCTCGCCGCTGACGATCCGGCATCCCTCGGGGATTCTGCTCCTGCGGAGGGGGGGCACGACCAGATGCTGGAGGAGTGGGCTGCCGAAGAGGGGCGGAACCCGCTCGAGGATCGGCAAGAGGCTGTAAGGCGAGTCAGTGCTTGGAATCAGGGCGAGCTGGATCTTCGAATGTTGCGCCTCACCAGCCTACCTCCACTTCCGGCCGGGCTCTACTTCCTCGACGCGTCCTTCAACCGGCTGACCAGTCTGCCCGAGACTCTCCCTGACGCGCTCGTTTCGCTCAATGTTATGGGGAATCAGCTGGCCAGCTTGCCCGCGCTTCCGGCCGAGCTCGCCTTGCTGGACGTGTACCACAATCGGCTCACCAGCCTGCCTGAGACCCTCCCGGCCGCGCTCGAGGGCCTCAACGTCGGCCACAACCAATTGACGAGCCTGCCCGAGACCCTCCCGGCCAGGCTCCAAATACTTGACGTTAGTGAGAACCAGTTGACGCGTCTGCCCGAGACCCTCCCGGCCGTGCTCGGAGGGCTAGACCTTAGCCAAAACCAGCTAACCAGCCTACCCACGGGCTTGCTGACGCAGTTCGGTGCTGATGCCGAGATAATTCTGTCTGGCAATCCGCTGCCCGAGCAGGTGCTGACGAACCTGGACACAATCCAAAGTACCGATGGGTATGCCGGCCCGAGGGTCTTCTTTCTGCCCAACGAAGGAAGTGAATTGTCCGAAACGGACGAAGGTCAGTCGGAGGAAGACGCCGCTGCGCAGTTTCTTCCAGAGACGGTAGCGGACTGGCTCAACCGGGATGCGAAGGAGGGTGATCCGGAGGTGGTGGCCAACTGGCAGAACTTTGCGGAAGAACCCGGCGCCCAGGAATACGCAGACTTCCTCAACGGGCTGCGGGCTACCGTGAACTCTGGGAACGAAGGATTCCAGCAGGCGGTGGCCAATGATCTGCGGCGGGCGGCGGCCAACCCGCAATTGCGCGCGCAGTACTTCCAGCTTGCTCTTGACGCCAACGAGAGCTGCGAGGATCGCAGAACTTTGACCTGGAACGGCATGCAAACAGCAGGTCTGATCGCCAACGTCGAGAGCGGGCTCTATGACAATAACGAGGGGGTCGCGGCCCTCGTTGATCTAGGCCGCGTCATGTTCCGCTTGGACGCACTGGGGGGGATCGCGCGCGAGAAGGTCCAATCGCTCCTCACGGACGACACCATCGACGACGTCGACGAAATCGAGGTCTACCTTGCCTATCAGGCCAAGCTGCGCGAACGGCTGGGGCTGCAGCACATCGCCCCGGACATGAACTACTTCAACGTCTCTTACGTCACCGAGGATGACATTAACAGGGCTGAGACGTCTGTGCGGAGCAAGGAGGCGACGGGGTTCGCCGATTATTTGGCGACGGACTGGAAACCTTGGGACGATGTGGTGCTCCGCATTGAACCCGAACACCATGCCACGATGGAGAAACAGCTCGCCGATGCCTTGGAGGAGGAGTTCCCGGGCCGACTGAAGCAAAAGCTCGTTGAAGCCGGACTGATCGGCGCTGAAGCCGATGTCGTTGCGGATGCCGAGCGGGAGTTCGGTCCCCAGGTCAGCAAGGACATCGCTCGCGAGATCAAGGGTGCTCTGAGGGACACGGTGCTCAACAAACGCGGCCTTAGTCTGTGAAGCGGCGTCTGCTGCGTCACAACGCGGTCCTTCATCCAGATCGAAGGATCAAGCAACTGTCTGAGCGAGGTATTGGTTCAACCGCAGCGGAAACTGAAAACTGCGACGGCTGATCATCCATTATGCTGTGAAGCGGCAGTAGTGCTTTGCTTCCGACGGCACTGCGACTGTCATTCGGCCCAAAATTGCCCCCTACAGATTGATCTGTTGCGCTGCCTGCTTTGGAACGAAGCAGGTGGTGGGGGATGCTGATCGTGGAGACGATTGCCCGGATCGGGTCGCAGGCGAAACACACGGCCGCTTGGATCGTGCAGTCCGGTCTGGCCCTGGTCCATAAAATAGATGTCGCCAGTCGACGCGATATGCAGGTCGTTGCAGCCTCTGAACGATTCGGAATTGCGGTGACCCAGCAGAGTGCGGACGTGCCGCGACGCGCATCCAGTTCCATGAGGCCATTCATGTAATCGGCAACCAGGATGCGGCCATCAGGCGCGATCTTCAGGCCGTTTGGCAGCCATCATATTCGATGACTAAGGACCAGCTGCCGTCGGTTGCAATCCTGAAGATGCGGCCGAAGGGAATGTCGACCAGATAGAGATTTCCGGACGCATCGAACGACGGCCCCTCGATGAAGCAGTCCACGGGCTTGCCGCCCCGATTGGCGTCCGCCCAATCTGAGCGAAGCCCGGGGCGACGAAATTTGGCCGGCATGGTCGACAAGACGCGCGTTTCAATGACCCGTGGGGGGCCGTCGAGGTACATCATGGCGCGCTCTTCAGGCTTCGTTTCGGCTGCCCCTCGTATTTGTAGGCAAACATGGCAAGACGCAACTCGTTATTCAGCGGCAGCGAGGGCGGCGCCGAGAGCTGGGCAATCGTGGCGTCGACCATGAACACGGCAAAGCTCCATGAGCTCGATCCGCAGACCTACCTCGCCGACGTGCTGAAGCCCATCGTGTCCGGGCGAACCAAGAGCCATCAGCTGCACGAACTGCTCGCGTGGAACTGGAAGGCGGCGCACCAGCGCACCGCACAGGTCGCCGCATGAGCCCGCGTCGTCACAAGGCTTCGTCGTCGATGGCGGCCGCCGCGATGCCCCTTGCGGAGCTCGATCGGTGGCTGCAGGCTCGCGTCGATCGGCATCCTGCCGCCACCAGCATCCCCTGCTCGACGGTTATGTCGCCGCGATCGTGGCCGGACCGGTGTCGATGAGTCCGCTCGACTGGTTCTGTCCGCTGCTCGCCATCGATGCCGATGCTTTCAACCACGGCGACACCCCGGAGTTCGCGGCGCTCTCCGCCGTCGCGCTGCGCCATAACGACATCAGCAACGTCCTTACGACCGCGCCCCACCAGTTCGAGCCGATGCACCGGCAAAAACCAATGGCGACGTCGCTCCGCGACCCTGGTGTCAGGGATTCTACGCCGCGATGCGGCTCAGGCTGCCGGCGTGGCGCCGTTGCTGGACGCCGGCAACGTCAATCACGGCCTGGTTCTGCCCATCCTGCTGCACTGTCGCGACGATCAGAGCCATCCACCGCTCGGACTGCCACCGAGGGACCCCGAGACCGGCCACTTTCTCCGTAACGCCGATATTCCAGCAGCTGTCGAGGCCACGCGCCAATACTGGATGCCGATCCGCTACGCACGCGCCCCCTGATCGCCGCAGACGTGGGAGCTCATACCGGTTACGATTGACCATTGAGAGCCGCGGGGCAGTCTCGTTTTTTGCGAATGTGGCGATGCATCACTTCACGAGCGACGGCCTCGTCAGGTTTTCGAAAGCTTGCCCGAGTAAGGCTGCTCAGGTGATTTGTAAACGTGAGGCTGGGATGGACCCGCACAATTTTGACTCGTTCAATGTGAGAGGTTGGCCGCAGGTAGAGCCTCCTGTCTCGCACGAGCCTGAAGCGAGCGACGTCGGCCAAGGGGCCTTTGAGCAGCAATTGCACCGGGCGCGCCTAGCCGGTGTCGCGATGCCCGATCGGGGCCCGCGCGATGGCCTCCGTCCCAATGTGTCTAGCGACGGCCAGCAGTCCCCCAATGGGCTGATGGGTGCAATTGCCAGGAGCAACATCCTGTCAAGCGAGGAGCTCCTCATCAACGATGAGCGTGATGCAGCTGGGTTGAGAGCAGCGAAGAGGCCGAGGACCACAAACAATCCGCAAGGCGTTGCCATTGAGCGGCAGCTAAGCGAGATCGCCAATTCAGGTGAAGGTGGTGGAGCAATGCCGCCAGCCTCGGCGCTGCAGCCGGCTCAGTCAACGGGGGTTGTGATACGGCACGACAGGCGGCCTCTTTATTCCGAGGATGCTTCCGCGATTTTGGGGCTTGAGGAGGCTCTCATCAAGGCCGGGACCGCCAAAATCACTGCCCAGCAGTATGTAAGTTCTCTTCTTGGCTTTAGCCGCTGGCTCTTCGCAAAAAAGAAACCGAGCATTGTTACTCGGCTCGACAGCAATTCGCTGAACGCCGGCAATGGCAGTGACGTGCGCGAGTACATCGGAAACGGTAGTCAGAGGCTCATTAGCGCATTAGACCATCTCCGGACCGTGCGGTCAGGAGCCGTGCCGATCATACGCGGCGCCAAGCGGAATCCTCACGCCCCGAACGTGGCCCTCATCAATTCCGAAGGGGCGGTAGTGACGGAGCCGAGGCGCGTCGGCGCCACCGCTGCGCAGCACAGCGCGTCGCAGGAAGCTGACACTCGACGAGAGGAGCTTCAGGGACGGCGGGATAATCAATCCGCCCCGTCGGCCTTCGTCCAAGAGCACGTCGCGTTCGATCCAGAGCAGATTGCTCCGGAGGAGCTTCGGCGAGTGCTGGATCATCTGAATGATCAATCCATCCCATCCCCAGTCTCCGTCCCTTCAGCGGAGCTTGAGCGACTGGAAAGGGACGTGCATGACGAGCTTCGCGGACGACAGGACAATCACGCAGCTCAGTCGCTCTCCGTCGATCCAGAAGAGTTTACTTTCAATCCAAAGCAGTTCTCTCCAGGCGAGCTTCAGCGAATGCTGGATGATCGATCCATCCCGTCGCCAGTCCCCGCCGGTCCAGAGTACTTCGCTCTAAATCCAGAGCAGTTCTCTCCGAAGGAGCTTTGGCGGCTACTGAATGCTGATGAACCCGCGCCGTTGGGAGTGGCATCTAATTCAGGCCCGGCAGATCAGTCGGCTTGTGAGCCGGGTCCGCTGCCGAATCTATCAATGTACCTTTCCCTGGACTTCCAGCACGGCCCCCAATGGGCGTCGGAAGACTTCATGCAAGGAATGCACTTGCATAACCTGCTGCCGAGTGCGTCTCAGCCGGAGACAAAGTTTCGTCTCAACGGCGTGAACTACGCGGCAACATTAGGGCCGGCAGGCCATGAGGATCAGGTGTTTCTGCGGCTAACATAAACGCCGGATTGCCGTACGGCAAAAAGGACGTATGAAAGCGGCGCTCGATCAGCCGCCGCTTCCCTTCCAAGTGTTGGCTTGCTCGAAGATCGTTCCTGGCAGAGGAATCAAGATCGTCTTGGCGCGCGGCATCTGGGACTCGTTGACGTTGCTGCCGCTCGCGCACGCGCCGTGCCAGCAATAACGGCCGCGCGAACGCCGCTTCCCGCCATTGCCCTCGATCTTGCGACCGATGTCGCGGATGACGCGGCCGTGATAGGTGCGCAGCTTCTTCAGCATCCGGTTGGCGCGCTTGAACTGTTTGGCATGGGCATAGCGCTGCTCGGGATCAGGGCGAGCTTGCCGACCCGCGTATAGGACTGGCGTAAACCCACCCCCATTCAGCTGCGCCAGCCGCACCAGCTTCTCACGAGCCCGGTTCAAAAGCTGGGCATCGGTGGGGAATGTCACGTTCTTGGGCTGAACCGTGGTGTCGACGATCACCCATGACAGCTCGGACGGCTTGATCGCCTCGGTCTTGGTGGCAACCGACAGGCTCTCCTGCAGCGACGCCTGCAGCCGATCCTCGCCCATGCGGTTGCGCCAGTGCGTCAGCGACGAGCGATCGAACATCAGCCGGTGCTGGAAGAACTCCTCGCCGCAGAAGTACTGGTAACAGGGGTTCTCGACCTAGCGCTCGCACAGCATCTCGTCGGAGAGGTCGTAGGTGTGCTTGAGGATCGCCAGCCCCGCCAACAATCGCGTCGGCAGCGGCGGGCGGCCCGGATCATCGGTGTAGACCTCGCCGAACCGCTCCTCCAGGAAGTTCCAATCTACCGTGCGGCCCAGCACCGACCAGCGGATGTTCAGGTCGATGATCTGGTCGAGCCGCGAGCGCAACAGATCCTGCTCTCCCGTCTCCCGCCGTTCCGGTGGCGGCATCCTGGTCCCTCGCCAAAGCTTCAAAGGCGAGTGAATCACAAATCAAATTTGCAAGGAATCCGCTCCGCCACACCCGTTTCCCAGCAAACTCGATTGCCTCAGCGGGCCGTTTCCAGATTCCAAATCAACGACTTGGGAATGCTTTACGACCACACTTTACTTGATGCGCCTTGATCGAGATCAAGATGTCCATGCGACAACAACTGTACGGTGGATGAGTTGCAAGCCAGTGCCTGGTCCGTCCTGACGGTTTGCAGTGTGGCGAAAATTAGGAACGATCGATCGTAAGGCGGTGTTTGATGCAAGCTGTAGTTGTTTTTGGGCCCACAATAATTGCGCTGCTCCCAAGCGGTGCAGTTCATTCGGCTGGAGAGAATCTTGTCTTTCCTGGCTGCTGACGCCGGTTCTCTTCGTCGCATTCTTCAACACGTTCAGGCGTGCGCGGTCAATTCGGTCGTGCTGGCGAATGCACGCCTGCTGCGCGCCTCCAATCCTCCCTGCTGCGCCACGTGTACCTGCCGTTCACCACCGGCTCTGTCGAGCCCGCGGGTGTCCGTCGGCATGGCCGTTAAGCGGGCGGTGGCTGCGGGTTATCTTCCTCGCCCGCTAGGATTGCGGCACTTGATTGCGCAGGCCAAGGGCCTTCTCGATGCGGCTAGGGTATTTGCTGGAATCATCGTTCTCTCCGCCTCTGTTGTTCTCCTCGACGCCCTCGTCAAGCGCGCGGAAAAGCAGTTCCTGGTTTGACGGCCCGCGCCTGCCCATGAAACCTGATCGTAACGCTCTCCCAACAGTCACGGAGCTTCGCATGCACGCTTTGACACGAATGATGCTGGTCATGGCGCTAACCGCTTGCTCGGTCATTTCGGCGCATGCCGCCGGGCCCGAGAAGGGGAAATTGAGGATCGCGGCGGGATCACAGATCCTCAACTCTATGCCTCTCGAATTTGGTGTGAAGCTCGGTACATTCAGAGACCAAGGCCTTGACGTCCCTATCGAGAACTTCCACGCCGGTGGCTCGAAGGTGCTGCAGGCGCTGGTCGGCGGTTCGATCGACGGGACAGTCGGCTTCCAGGATCACACCATTCAGATGCAGGCGCAGGGCTGGCGGTCGGAAAACTTCTGGAGCTCGCGACCTCCGACAAAATTTGGACCCAAGCCGTTGCTGCGGCGTGCCTAACCTATGTGGGCAGGACAATGATTGATGATATCGACAAGGCTCTTGACTGGGAGGGCCACCGGCTTGACTGCGCATCGTGCGAGCATCTCGCACTAAGCGAAACCGGCGGATGTCGGCTCAAGCACGCCTGCGTCAACGAACGTTGTCCCCGCAGTATCGAGAGGTTCTTCGAGCGGAATCCGGATCTCGCCGACGGTTATCTCAGCCATCCGCATTGTGAGGTAAGGGCGATCGCGGCGAAGTTTGCGAACGTCTCTCTGCTGCCGTCGCTGATCAATGATCCCAATGAAAAGGTGCAATGGAATGCGATACTTCGCCTGCCTAGAAGCTACGCGTTGCAATTACGGAAGCATCCGCATCCCGAGCTGAGGAGGCGGGTAGCGACCCTGCTTGACGGTGAAGAATTGCTACCCATGGGCTCAGATGAATATTACTATGTTCGCCTTGTCGTCGCGAGTCGGGTCGAGCCTATACGGCTCCGCCGAATGATGAATGACGAGGAAGCCGAGGTCCGCCGTGTTGTAGCACGGCGCATTCCAAATGAATGGTTGCTCGGCATGATCGACGATCGTGACGCGTCGGTAAGACTGGAGATAGCCCAACGACTATCTGTGCAGGTTGTGTCCCTGCTGCAGGATGATCCTGACTGGCGCATCCGCTACGAGGTCGCAAGCCGTGCGCCAGTGGCTCAGATCTTTAGCCTCGTCCATGACCCGCATAGTATGGTACGCGAAGTCGCGAGCTCGCGGATTGCGGGAGACCGCCGCTGAGATCGATACCTCGCCGGGCGACCGACGGCCAGATGAACTTGCCGCGATATGCCTATTGCGTCATGCCGAGGATCTTGACCAGATCGCCGCGACGTCCCCGGAAGATGTAGCGATTGCCAGCGGGCGGATAGCGCCTTAGAATCTCCTGGAATGTAAGAGCCAGGCTAGCATGCCGACGCATGCCGGTGTGGCCAGTGGCGATCCAAGCCCTGACGCGGCTCGGAATCTGCACCATCGTCGCTGCAGCAGCTCAAGAACTCACTGCAGCGTCTCAACGTCCCAGCCACGGTCAACGCAAACGCGACAGCCGCCGCCGAGCTCGATCCCGATGATTCCAGCCCTTGCACGCTGCGCAGGCGGGGAAGAGGCGGTTTGTGGCGCGTCGCTCGAGGTCGGAGCCGCCATGCCGCGCAGCCGACCCTGGCGCGCTTGTCGGCTTCAAGTGAACAACACGCTGTGAGCCACCGGTGCCAGCGCGCGATGCCGCAGCCGTCTTGCCAGCCTGCAAGTTCTCTTCGACAAGGCGAGCCTTCTCATCGTAACTTCATCGCCCTCGAGGCGCTGCGCGCAACAGATTGACCTGTTAAAATGTGGCGCTCCATGCGCAACCGCTCGTTCCTTCCGTAAACGAGCAATCTCATGCGACCAGATCGACGGCTTGCCGGTTGTGGTCGTCCGGAAACGAGCGGCGTTGATGTGCTTCCATCGTAACCGGCAAGAGGGGCCCACCTCGCCGTCGCGAGGTTCGCCTGCGATACAGCCTGGCATGAGCTGATCGGTGGAGGTGCAACGATGGCAAATGCCATGCTTGATGCCAGGCAGGAAGGCGACT
>NZ_JARVWW010000087.1 GCF_029846715.1 Bradyrhizobium nivariense | reverse complement strand
GCCTTGACGACCGCACCCCGGATCAAGCCTACTTCGATCTTCCTCCGCTCCGCGCGGCGGCCTAACACCGGCAGAGTCTCCACTTATCGACGCGGAATTTTTGTTCAGACAATCGGGACCGGCTCTGTCCAAACATCAAACCAAAAGTCAGACTAATAATTTTCGGCGCAGGCTGGGGGAAATGAGAGAAGCACCAGCTTTATTTTCGTTTCGGCTTTCAGATCGCTTTCGAAACGCAACTGTTCCGTGAACGCCGCCACTAGCGCATCACAGGCTTGATGACATGGTCCCGTTTCAGGCATAGCGTTCTGTTCCGGGCATGGGGATTGAGGCGATGCGACGCGGTAAGGCGACCATGACGTTAAGTGAGCGGCTGCTCAAGTTCGCTGAGGAGACTCGCCGCACGGCGCGATTGTTGCCACCCGGAGATGCGCGTGAAACCCTGCTAAGAAAGGCGCGTCAGGCTGAGGCGACTGCGAATATTGAGAAATGGATTTCGTCACCGGGGTTAAGACCGCCGGTCTAGCCCGCTGCGAATGCGGGACGATTTCAAGAGGAATTATGGAAGTGAAATTGCGGGGGCGCGTCAGGTGAAATTTACAAACACTTCGGACCGGGGCCTCTTGGCTCTTTACGGGAGTGTGCGCCATGAAGTCAGCGCGGACCTGCGAAATGGCGCGCGCTATCGTTTCATAGGTGAGAACGCCAGGCAGTACGCGGAGAAACTGCGAGAGGAACTGGTTCGTCGGCAGCTACCGTTTACTCCGATAGATTGGCTATAGACACGAAGTGTTTCTTCGTCGTCAGCACAATGGCGACGAGCGTCTTTTGTATTGAACTGATGAGACCGGCAGATGAGCGACAAGGCTTCGCTTCCGTCCAGATTTTTGGTTCGTCAGGGATCTAAGGGTTGGATGGTCTACGATCGGCAGCGAAGGGGGCCGGCAATGGTTGGGACCAGGCCAGCAGTCAATCTGACGAAGGAACAAGCCGACTACATCGAGCGGAAGCTGATGGCGGAGGGGGAAGGCAAGCGTTTAATTTGAGTAGTGCTCGCCATCGGCACTTTGGTGATGATGGCGCGGATTGTCATATGCGCGCTGCATCACCTCAAGCGAGAAGCCTCGTGCCTCCGGATAGCCGCAGAAATTCTGCTCTCTCCGAAATCTGCTTTTCTGAGATCGCGCGTGCAGCGGCTACTTGGCGTCGTGGGTGTGGATTTGAGGCCGCTAACTGAGGCGGCCTTACTTGGGCGAACGCAATCCGTGCGAGTTCAGCCATCCGTCAATGGAGGCAGTGACATCGGCTTGGCGGGCCTTCTCCAGAAGCTCTTCACGTTCCACACCCGACGGCAATTGATCTGTCTTTTTTTCTCTCGCTAGCCGAGCCTCCTTGATAAGTCGTTCGCCCAGTGTCTTATCCGGTTTGGGAAGTCGGCGGCGTGTCATGGTGAATTCCCCTCATCCATGAACCTGCTCCACCATTAAAACCGTGGAGCGGAGGCAATGGTTCCGAAGTGGACCATCCGGTCTTTCGCGGCGCTCAGCGGGCCTCGGAGTCTCGCTGCCGGCGGCTTCCCTGCCGGCGCCCATGGATGCGATGACCGCAGCCGCATCGGCGGAGGGCATGGGCATGAGAGGGAGAAGCCGGAGAGCCGGCTGGGACCGCCAATTCGATGGTCCGATCGCCGTGCCCGGGCCGCAAGCTGGTGACCCTTCGCGATGCCGGCGAGTACATCGAAGCGCTGCTGCTGGTGGTCGAGACCAGCGGGCCGGTGATGTTCGCGCGGATCGGCATGCGCGAACGGTTCCCTGGGGTTGAGCCTGAGACCAGCAGACCCAAAAGTCCTGCTCCGTATCACGCCACGGACACCGAAAATTCTGGTAAATCTTGTCGGGGGGAACGTGGGTAGCGCTCTCCCGCTACCAACGTTCCCCGACATAGCCATGCTCGGTTATGGGAGAGGAGGCTCGCATGGGCGCCCGCTGCGGCATTGTCGTTGCCGCCGTGCCCGCCAATGCCGGCGATTTGAACCGCCGATTGATCTACGGAGACATCATTTGTCTGGACCACGTAAGCGCTTGAGCCATAGCCCGCGACTGCGATGTTGATCGGGTCGTATAGTACGAACGAGGTATGGGCGAGTTCCCCGTAAAACGCGCCGTCACCGCCATTGCCGGCCTGGCTCCCGCCGGTTTGGACGTCCCAGGTGCTCCCTCCCTTGCTTGATCCCCAAATGAGGTCGAGTGTGACGATGCTGCCGCCGGCGGCGACATTGCCATGTCCGCCACTTCCGCCGACGCCCGCGATCTGCGTGGCCGATTGGTCGAGGTTGACCGTGTTCGATTGACTTGCATGAGAGGAGCCGCCCCCGCTCGCCAACGCAATATTGATAGGATAATAGATCACCACGGGAGCGTCCACCAACGCACCAAAGAGATAGCCGCTGCCGCCGTTACCGGCACTGTTGTCGCCGCTGGCGATCGCGTTCGTGCGGGAGAAAGTACTGGCGCTTCCTCCCGATGCAATGTTTTCACTGCCGCCATGTCCGCCGACGCCTGCCATCTGGAAGGCGGATTGATCGACATTCAAATTGTTGGACTGGTTGGCCAGCGCGACCGATCCGTATCCCGAGCTCAGTGAGATGTTGATTGGTTCGTAGATCAGCAGAGACGCGTGAATGATGCCTCCGTAGAAGTAGCCATCTCCGCCGCTCCCGGCCGTGTTCGCCCCGTTCTCGACCGTGGCAGTGTGCATCCCGGGACGGGATGCGTCGGAAGCGGGCTCGGTGGCCGAAGAATGCTGGCCCGCCACAATGTGGCTGCCGACGTGACTGCCCGCGGGATGTTCGGATTGGATTGGGCCGGAGTCGTGGTGCGGGGAATGGGTGCTCGCGGGTTCCGCTCCATGGCCTGCAAACGGGCCTGGACCGTGGAGCTGGGCGCCGCCGCGGTCAGGAGCGGGGCACTCGGTGCCGAACCGGAGTCATCGTCACCATCGTAGCCATCGTGGCGATGGGAGGCGTGATGCAGCCGGATTCCATCCAACATCCGCGAAAAATCCATCTAGCCTTCCTCATCACAATCGCTCCGTGCAATCGGACGGGTTCTGTACTCCCGACAGAATGTCATCCCGGGAAGGTCGAAAGCCCAGTCGTCAGTTCGGATATAGCGCTTCGTGCGGAAGCCGTAACATCGGCTACATTCTTTCGGGTACAATCACAGCCTGTGTAACGTTGCGCAGGTCGATGCAGGAAGTGCCCGGGATCACCTCCTCCTCAATGGCCCATTCGATCACCGCGAACCAAGGCGTCATTCTCGCGCTCTCCCGAAAAAAATAAGGCCCCGGCGTCGACCGGGGCCTTATTAGGGCCTGAAGCCATTACCCTGTAGTAGTCGGCAGAGTCCGCTTTGGTGCGCACAACGGACTCGCTCCATGTCCGAAAAGGCGAATGGCGAAGCGAAAACAATAGACCGCGTCGACCTATGGCCCATCTCGGACATTGACTGCGCGCGAAGTGCTCGCCGATGATTGTGACAAAAGGCGACTTCTCCGACGCGGCGGCCTGCGGAGCGGACTAGGAGGGGCGATCCACGGATCACCGCTCCTCCGCACCAGGACCGGCAACTTGTTGAAGTTGCATAAAGGTTCGACGTTGGACTTCACGCTAGTGCAAGAAGCTACGGCGAGAAGCCACGAATGGATCCGCCCGGATCCCAAGCTGATGGGGCAGGGCAGCTCAGGCCCGCTCCAGCACTTGCAACGACGGCTGATTCGAGTGTCTGGTCCGCTCTCGGCGCGAAGCAGAAATTTTCATGATGGCCGAGGCTCCCGTCGATGCAGGTTCAGCTCGGCGTCTGGTTTATCGGCGAGAGCGGACATAACGGCGGCTGAGGCGCTCTTCGGCTAAGGGGCCACAAGCGGACTCATGCCCCACCGGGAACCCCACCCCTAGGGCCTGCGCACCATTCCCATACGCGGCGGCTTTACCGGGGCAGCCACTCCGTAGATAACTGTGATGCCCGAACCTCCGCCCCATGTCGAAGTCGGGCGAAGCGGATCGGGCGCGGCGGCGCCGTTGAGGTCGTTCCAGTTGTTCGCCGCCCAAACGTTGCCCGCCGGATCAATCGACACGTCGGTCAGCATCTGGATGCTGCCGCCTTTGAAAACGTGGATGACATCGCCGGTCTTTGTGCCTGTCGGGTGGCCCTTCGTGTTGTCTCCGGCCATCAGCACCACGCCACGGCCCCAAAAATTGCCAATCCAGACGTCATCGTTGCCATCGATATTTAAGCCCCAGGGCACGCTTACTGCCTTGTCACCCGCGAAGCCAGTGGGAGCAGGCTGGGAGCCATCGGGGCGGATCATGTTGACCACGCCGGTGACCATTTTGGGGTTGCTTTCGAGGACCTTGAGCATATGCCCGGCGGCGATTTTGAACTGCTGCATGATCGACGCGCCGTCTGGAATGACGGGCGGGGGAAAGTCGAGCGACATATTACTTGCAACCCATACGTTACCCTTCGAGTCGAGCGCGAGGGCGCGAACGCCGATGCCGGCGCGGAATGACTCCGCCTTGGACGGATCATCGGCGGGGAACCGCACGACCTGGTCCGACTGCGAGTTGCTGACCCAAACGCGATTTTGGGCATCGATGACGATGTCGAAGGGAGACTTCAGCCCGGCGACTTTTACGATTCGGCCGTCCTTCACTTGACCGCCGGGAAAGTGCAGCAACTGATTGTCCGATCCATCGGCTATCCAGACGTCACCATTCGCGGCAACGCCGACGCCCATCAGGCCGAGGAATTTCTCTTTGAACGGGAAGTCGCTCTCTGTACCGATGGGACGACCGTTGAAATCCAATACCAGAATCTTTCCGTTGAAGCTCGTGAGCCATACCTTGTCCTTCGTCACGGCGGTGCCCCAACCGACGCCATCAATACCCATCCCGGTAAAGCCGGTGATCGCTGGCGAAAGAGCGGTTCCGTTGGGAGACAGTTTGACCACGCCGCCGCCGATACTCTCGTTGACGCCCGACTGCGAACCGGCCATCCAGTTTTGTCCGCTCCAGAGATTGCCCTCAGCATCGAACATCAGCCGACCGGGCGAGTAAACGCCGCCGCCCGCGAAGGTAAGCGAGAGCACGAAGTCATCCGGAACGTAGGCCAAGTACGGCACAAATGGAGCCTTTCGCCGAGCGCCGTCCTTCGGTTGCGGATACGCTTCGTTGAACAACGCGAAGAGTACCTTGGGTTGAGCCCAGGGCTGGCGAGCAATACCGGCCAACGCATCGAAAGTGTTCTTCGGCGTCGTTCCATCGGGAAGACTCGCGGCCTTGAGGAAACGGGCGCGCCAATCGTCATTGGCTACCGTAGCGAAGGCGGTGACGAGCGAACCGAGCGTATCTAAGTTCGCGAGCGTGCTTGTCTGGGTGCTGTTGAGCGGGTCTAAAAGTACTTTGCCCCACCCCCCGGTCGCGGGATCGACCAAATTCGGGACATTCGCGGCAGCAATCTGCAGGCTTAACGGATTGCCAATAATGGACTCGCCCTTGACGAACTGTGCGGCAGCAAACGCTGAGGCTACTGTGGTGAGTTCATTGACTGTGACAGTATTAGGCAGCGCATTTCCGAGCAAAATCACCAGTGCGAGGGAATTGCTGGCTTGGTTCGTGGCGGCTCTCGGCGTGCCGCCTTTGGCTAGCAGATACACGGGGGTATTATTCCCGGCACCGGATGTAGCGAGTGCGAAGCGGCCATCTGCCCCGGTTTGCGCCTGAGCGAGCTGCGTAGGCGTATCTGCACCTGCCGTCCAGAGGGTGACTGCCGCTCCCGCAATCGGCTCACCTGCCAGGAGGACCTGACCCTCGAGCTGTTGTGCGGACGCTGTTGCACCTGACAACATAATTGCAGCAAGCATGGAGATAGCGGGCCAGATTTGCCGAGCGAGTTTCATAAATTTCTCCCTAACCAATTCATTCCTCTCAAGCCCAACCGCGAAACCCAACGTTGTGCACGGACCGGATTGTGTCTTGATCCAGATCAATGCCTCGCCCGAGAAGGGTTGCACCGCATGCATTCGCGGTAACGCTGGGAATATCAGCCGTTGCAGACTGGAGCAGAAATTAGTCCGGGACTATGCGTTTTCGGCCGACGAATTGATTTCCGTACCCAGCTGCCGCGGCCTCTCGTGTCGGCTCTGGGTCCAGAAGCGGCCCTCAGGTGGCAGACAAGCGCCGCCTAGCACCCTCCGCGCTGGCCCACTCAGGACGAGAACCACAGTCCGGCATGAATCAGACGGCTCCTTTGGGGCCGCCTGATTTAGCCTCAGAGCGGATGACCTATTGGCAGAGATGGGAGAGACCGTCAGCACCCTTGAAATTGGTGCCGGGCCTGCAGGAGATGCCGTTGCGTGCAGCATAAGTACTCCAGTTGCCGTACCAGCCGTTGGGGCCGTACCCCATCCCGCCGGACCCCATCCCGCCGGACATGGCGTAGGAATTGCCCCAGCCGCCGACGGTAGCGGCCGCTGCCACCGGATGGCGATACGCCGTTCGCCGATATCGATAGACGGGGGTACTCCCGGTCCCAAGACCCGTGCAGTTGGCGAACTCAGCTTGGCATTCGTCCGGATTGGAGAGGGCCGCCTGCGCCAGTGCAGCAGGGCCGGACAGGGCGGATGCCGCAATAACGACCGCGCCAAGAACTTTCAGATTTATCATGGCTTGCTCCTTGCGCTTGGTTGAATCTTCTTCAAGCGGGGGGATCGGGCGCGCCTTCTGATGCGGGTTCCTTGACGTAGATCAACGAAGGCGGGCGAGCCTTTTCCATTGTGTCGATCGCTGGGCCGGTCTTCTCCACCAGCCCAGTCTTCAACAAGGCCCGGCTGGGTCCCGATCCCCAGCCGGGCTTTATTTTGTCATGAACTCCCAGGGGCCGATTCGACCTGAGCACCGTGAAACGGGGCGGCCCCTTTGATTCATCTCAACGGCCGCGTTTGTGTCTCTGCGAACACCTGGCCATGAACCCGTCTGACAAGCCAAGCCCGGGTAAAGAAGCGCCAGAGCCCAAGCCTTCGCGCGCGGAGGAGGCTCGACGCATCATCGAGGAATACGCGGACAGCCTGCGCGAGATCATCAGGAAGCTCCGTCGGCGCCTCAATGGAGGACTTCCGGTTGAGACGGTGACGACCAGGGTGTGGGGGGCGCGGTTTCTATCACGCGGGTGCCGATATCCATGGTGCCGCGTGGACCTTGGTCAACCGTCGAGGAGTTTGCCTCAACGCCCGATTTCGGCAATGGGTCAATCGCGTCGGTCTGCCCCTGAGTCGGGCGCTTCCGGTCTAACTGCATAAGCGGACATCGCCAGACTGGGCAGGCATGTCTCAAACGTGCCACAAGCCCGGGTTCATGAAGAATGCGCGGCCATCATGCCGCTAGTTCGTCGAGCAGGGCCTTGGCCTGCTTCAAGTCAAAGCTATCAAAGCCCTCGGTGAACCGGCCGTAAACCGGAGCGAGAAGATCGCGGGCCCCATTCCGTGCGCCCTGATCGCGCCATAGTCGCGTCATGCTCATCGCAGCGCGCAGCTCGAACGATCTTGCCCGCTGCGTGCGGGCGACTTCGAGCGCTTGAACAAAGCTTTCTTCTGCTTCCTTTGTCGAGGCTCCGCAAAGCAGTCGGAGCTCACCCTCAATTCTGAGCACGTCGGCGTGCCAGAGAAGTTCGCCTGTTTCGGAGATAAGCTCCTTTGCTTTTCTGATCGCGCTCAGGCCATCCTGCATATCTCCCGAACGAGCGTGCAAGATAGCAAGGAGAGAATAGTAGTGCGGTGAATGAAATCGCACTTGTTGTTCGGCTGCATGTATTCCGTGTTTCATCAGTGCAATGCCGTCTTCCAGCTGCTCTGCGCAACCGATCGCCCAACCGTCCAGTATTTGACCGCAGCTTTTCGCCCAAAGTGGCAACCGGGGTTCAAGTGTTGCGTTCAGGTTCTCAACGTAGCTCTTGACCTCTTTCGTGTTGCCGAGCAACAGGGATAACTGTGCGCCAGCGTAGATGCCAACCACACCGCTCGTATTCGCATGGTTTGCGTCGCGGGCATGCTTAATTGCCTTTTGGCGCGCCGCGACTGCTTGGTCGGGGTATCCCAAGGCCCACAGGCACAGTGCCAGATACGCAAGACCTGACGCGCGCGGATCTGCAACGTAGAGCATCGGAAGAGACGCGTCCGTTTCGGCTTCGTCGATTTCAAGGATCTGTTCCAATTGTGCTCTCGCCGCCTCGAACTCACCCATTTCGAGCAGCGAAGCACCCATGGCGCGGTGCGCGATCAGTCGCGCCAGGCGGTCGCCGGTGTGCGCCGCGAGGGATTGGCACCGTTCTGAATACTCAAGTGCCTTTGGGATCCTCCCGCTCGCTATGCAATAGGCATACTGCCCGTAGAGGGTTGGCAACAGATGCTGCGTGTCCTCCAATTTTTCACACAAAGCGATGGCACGATCCCGTGCAGCTCCGACGATGGGGTTGCCATAGCCGTGCTGAGCGGCCAAAGGCGTGCCAAAGGCGAGCTGGAAGTCGAGTTCTAGCCGGTCTTTTTGAATCGAATCCGGCAGCGTCATCAACGTCTCCAGGCCGCGTCTGAGATGACGCAGAGCCTCCTCGTCGGCGGAGCGTTCCGCCGCACGCCGCCCGGCCGTCAGCCAATATGAAATAGCGCTCTCCGCCTGTCCGGCGTTTGCGAAATGGCGCGCCAACAACTCGGGTTCGATGCTGGCGCGTTCTGGAAGGAGCCGTTCGAGCATTTTGGCAATTTGTGCATGCAGCTTCCGACGGGGTGAGCGCAGCAGCGTGCCATAGGCGGCATCTTGCACCAGGGCGTGCTTAAACACGTATTCAGCGTCAGGCGGCATTCCGCGCCGGAAGATCAGTTCGGCGGATACCAACTGATCGAGAGCTCCATTCAGTTCAGCCGAGCTCCGCTGCGCTACGGACAGCAGCAGCTCGTAGGAGAACTCCCGGCCGATCGCCGCGCCAACCTGAGCCACCTCTTTGGCAAGTGGGCCGAGCCGATCGAGCCGCGCCATTAGCGAGGCATGGAGGCTGGAAGGAACGGCGACAGACGGCGAAGGAAAACTCGCGGCTGATCGCCCATCGTCTTGCTCGCCTGCCTCCATCACGGCCTTGGTCATTTCCTCGACGAACAGGGGTATGCCATCAGTGCGCTCGATAATGTCCTGTCTGATGTCCGCCGGAAGAAACGCGTTTCCGGACATACGGTCAATTATGGCCTTGCTCTCATCTTCGCCGAGGCGGTTTAGATGGATTGCCGTGATGTACGGCTTTGCAACCCACGGCGAGTTGAACTCGGGTCGGCATGTGATAATCAGCAGCACCTCGAGGTTTCTTAGGCGAACAACCGAACGACTGAGTGCTTCAAGGCTCGTCGGATCGATCCAATGCGCGTCCTCGAAGATCATCAGGACCGGACTTGGTTTGGATAGAGCCTCAAGTTGCGCCGTCAGCGCCTCAAACGTCTTTTGTCGGCGCTGCGGCGCAGTCAGCTCTAGACTGGGGAATCGTCCGTCGTTCGGCAGGGAAAGCATTTCAGCGAGCAGCGCAGCGTCTTGGCGCGGCGTCAAAGTCTGCGAAAGCAGTGTGTCTATCTTGTCGAGCTTTGCTTGTACTGAGTCGTCATGCGCGAACCCAGCCGCACGCTCCATCTGGATAATGATCGGGTAAAGCGCGCTGTCTGTATGCTGCGGTGAGCAGAAATAGCGCAAGCGCGTGTGCGGCTCGGAAGCAAGTCGTTCGACCACAGCCGCGGTGAGCCGTGATTTGCCAATTCCCGGTTCACCCGAAAGCAATACGACTTGACCATGGCCCGTCGTTGCCTTCGACCAACCTTGCAGTAGCACGCCGAGTTCCTCTTTCCGCCCTATAAGTTCCGTCAGTCCACCCTCGTGGAGTGCGTCGAAGCGGCCCTCGACTGCAGAAGCGCGCAGGGCGGCCCACGCCTTGCTTTGGTGCAAGATACCTTTGAGTTCCTGTGGTCCAAGGTCCTTCAGTTCAAACAGATTCCCTAATAGCCTTCGCGTGCTCTCAGCAATGACAACGGTATTCGGCTCGGCGACGCCTTGCAGGCGCGCGGCAAGGTTAGGTGTTTCGCCCACGATGCCGCGCTCCTGTGCCTCCCCCGATCCGATCAGATCGCCGACAACGACCAGGCCGGTCGCGATACCAACGCGGGTCTGCAGCGGGACGGAGAGTTTGAGTGCGCCCACCGCAGCAATCGCTTCCAATGCAGCGCGCACAGCTCTTTCAGCGTCGTCCTCGTGTGCTTTTGGATAGCCGAAATAGATCAGCACCCCGTCGCCCATGTACTTTGCGATAAATCCATCGAACCGACGCACTGCCCCAGCAACGCACGTCTGATAGGCCGAAATGATCTCGCGCAGATCCTCCGGGTCCATTCGTGCTGAGAGCGAGGTCGAACCGACAAGGTCCGAAAACATCACGGTCACCTGGCGGCGCTCAGCCGAGTCTTTGGCGGCTTTGTGCTTTGCAACCGGGGTGTCGCATATTGCCCTTAGTGCTCCCGCTTCGGCGCCCAATCTCGCGACGGCGTTGAGTAGCTTGCGGCGATGTCCTACAAGTTTTACCCCAAGGTCCTTCAGGTCCTCCGCCGTCAAAATCGGCAGGACTGCTTCGTCAATCTGATTGTCGCGGAATGCCGCCTCATATTGTTCGAGGCCAAGCCCCCGCAGCCACCCTCCGACGTCCATGACGGCTCCCTAGCACGCCTAGCCCTTACATGATCTCCCAAGCCAAACAGACTGTCTAGGGTACCGCTTTTTCGGATCGGCCGGTTTGGGCCCAGGCTGTGTAAAAACTCCGTCGATGCTATGATTCTCTTGCTGAATCGCGGGGGGAATTGATGCGGGGTTTCGTTCAAGGGGTGGATCGCCAGCAGACGACGTTGCTGCCGGAATGCCTTGA
>NZ_JARVWW010000086.1 GCF_029846715.1 Bradyrhizobium nivariense | reverse complement strand
GGAACATATCGACAAGGCTGTGCACGACCCGCGTCGGATCGCGCCGATCCGGGAACACCCGGGCCAAATTGTCGGCCAAACCGAGACGCCGCTCGGCCATCGCCAGAAGCATCACGCCCCCATTCGAAGTCAGGTGCCCACCATCGAAGGCAGCTGTGACTTCCTTGGCGTGAACGGCTGGAAACGAGAATGGCAGAATCGTATCATCGGTCATGGCGGGCGTGGTGTTCGCGGCTGAAGGTGATGGGGTTGGCTTCGCAACCGAACCCTACGCCGCATCAGCGCTTTACACCACGCTCGCCAGCCTCTCAGGCGCCCTCTGGCGAATAAGACGGGTTAGGGCGACAACCGCCTTCGAGCACGCCAGTCGTGAAGCATCAACCAATGCCGGCTGTGGAGGACGGACGTCGTACATTGAAATCGGCAAATTCCTGCGGGACAGCGCAAACGGTCCGGAGCACCAAGCGCTGCTCAACCTGATCGGGACTTTGATACCAGACTAACAAGGACGCAATGATGCGATATCCTTGGACTTTAGCGGCAGCCCTGTTCGCAGTCGGCGTCATTCCCTGGGCTGTGGTGGCTGAGCGCCACCCAGAGACCCCGCTCCGGATCGAGGCTTCCCTGACGGGGGCCGCCGACCCCGGCCTCCGATTGGTCTCAGAGCGCAGCCCTTACATGCGGACAGAGCGTGATAACGAAGGGGCGCCCAGCCGCAACCGAGTTGGGTCGCGGTTTGAAAGGCTCACCCGATCCGTAGATTTTCCGCCGAGTCTTTTCCGCGATTGTTCACGACGTCGAAGCTGACTTTGGCGCCCTCGGCGAGAGAAGTGAAACCGGCTTTTTCAACAGCCGAGATGTGAATAAACACGTCCTTGCCGCCGTTGTCAGGTTGGATAAACCCATACCCCTTTGTCGGATTGAACCACTTTACCGTCCCCATGGCCACTTAACTTCTCCATTTCTCAAAAACGAAAAGTAGTGCCCGAATTCCGACAAAAGAAAGGCTAGTCGCGACCGCGTCCCCAACAACTCAGCAAATTACTGCCGAGCTTAAAACACCCCATGACCGTTGGTTGGATCAACGCGCGCATCCTGCGGCGGCACGATGATGTCAGGCGGTAGGTTGCCGAGATTTAGTTTCAAATTAAAGTCGTAAAAAAAGCGAACCATGAGGTGCGCGGTCGTGGTGGCACAGCGATCCTTTTGCCGATCTCATCCGGCCACCGCTCAACCACGCGGACGGCGATACTGTCTCTTGTCACAGCGCTGTGTTGACAGAAGCCACCGGCGACATGGTGCCTGCTGTTTGGGTCTTTGATCGGACACGACGCGCCGTCCCTCTCAAGCCTCGACCACCACCACAGCCAAGAGCGATCGGCCGCGGGTGGTCGGCGCGATCTGGAGCAGGACCATGCTGAGAGCGGCTACTTCGATGTGCCCCATTTCTACAGCAACTTCACGGTGGCGGTTCGGGCTGTTACGAGTCTCGTGCCTCCTCTGGCGCCCACGCCACACGCGAGGCATCTGCCCTCCAGCTCAGTCATGACGTACGGATCGCTAGCGCCCAGGAATTGGATCAGCCGGCCGATCTCGTCACGGACCTCTCTCCTGAGTCTGGCGAGGTCGCGCAGAGCCCTTGCGCGCTCCCGCTGTTGGATACGAGTCCGGACAAAATCGCACGGGTGGAGTCCGCTGGCAGTTATCTAACGTTTTTCCATGGTGGCTGCTCACTGAATTGGCTTTCTAGGGCCATTGCCGGTGTGTCGGCCCGGCAGCCGGGGGCTGGAAACCTGCCAGTGAGACAGGCGCGGCCGCTTTTGGGCCTTGAGGCCTTGGACATAACGACGGCCCCCCGGCCAAAGCCCGGACAACACGTGTCGCATACGCCGTCGTCGCGACAGGTCGCGGGTTACAGCTCAAGGATCGACACAGGCAGCACTGGTTTGGGTTTCTAGGCCCACCCGAATCATGCACTTAATGTGACTAGGAAGGACTGCTCTTATGAGCGAGGCTTCACATGGGAAGGCCTGCTGTAGTTCGAACCATCACAGTCATACTCTACGGTGTAGCACACCACGGGACATATTTCGTCCAAAACTCGATCGTGTACGTGCAATCTGCATTTGGAAGCAAGGCAACCCACGTAGGCGGGTCACCGCCGGAAATGACGGCCAAGCTACTCCTCTCGGAAATCGTTCGCGCCCGCGCTGAGGCAATACACTAAGCGCAGACTTGCGCTGCGGAGCCGGGATGGGCGAGGCCTTCGAGACTATTGCGTTGGCTCGCCCGTTTCGGTTGAATCGGGAGCGGAGGGCTGCCCATGTACCAGATCAAGGCCGCCGGCCGGCGTATGCTGGTTTGCGTCGCTGCTCTCAATTGTATTGCGCTGGCGGGATCTGCCATTGCATCGCAGAACTGGGGCTGAAGGCGAAGGGGAAATGAACGAATTAGAGCCGGACGACTGGCGTACGCAGTGGCTTTGGTTTTGGGCGGCGCTGTTGGCGATGATGATAATCGCGGCAATCGTGACCCGCTTTCCTGTTTAAAACCACAGGAGTAGAAACAAATACACCGCTTCGGGGGCGCTTCCGCGCGTCCGGTATGGCCGCGCGAAAATCGACCTTCTCGAAGCATAATTGCTCGGGACTGCGTGATCCGCGTCGCTGTCATCTAGTATGCGTCAGACCCAATCTTGAACGCCTGTTCAAAACTTCGCCGCAAGCGGCTCCGTCATTCCGGGGTGCCCTCTTGGCGCGAGAGCCGGAATCCATTGCTCAACAGTTCGCCCCGGCTCGATGGATCCCGGGCTCGCCACCTCGTCGCGCCCCGGGATGACGACCGTAACTCGCCTCCTGCGGCCGTTCAGCTAGCGGCGCGCCGCAGGAAGGCCGGGATATCGAGAATAGCCTCATCGGGCGCATTGCGCGCGGCGGTACGGCCGTAAGGATCGAGCGGCCGGTCGGCCGCGTGGCGCGCATATTCCGGAGCCGCCCTTGCCGGTTGCCCCACGGGCTGTCGCGCTTCGGAGCGGAGCGGCGGGCTTTTCACTTGCGGAAGGGGTGCACTGCGCTCGATGCGATCGCCGATGCGGCGGCCGTCGTTGCGCAGCCTGCCCGCGAGCTGGGCGATGGCCGTTTCCACCGGCTGCGCCTGAGGCGCCGGGTCGAGATTATCGATTCCGGTCGCCACCACCGAGACGCGGACGATATCTGAGCGCTTTTCAAGTTGATTGCGGGAGCCGGATTGAACCAGCGACCTCAAGACGCGCCCCGAATGTCACCTCACGAACACAAAGGTCAATTGGGTGCGGCTGATGGCGCGGCAGCCGGCTGGGTTGTGGACGGCAGCGTTGCGGCCCATGGCGCGGTGGTCGACTGGGCTGCGGTAGCGGGGAACGGCCGACAATGACAGTGAGCAGGCCTTGGCCCCACAGCCGCTGTGCGACCTTCTTGGCGTCCTCCAGCGTCACCGCGCCGAGGAGGGCGCTACGCTTCTCGATACAGTCGATCGGCAGCTTGTCGACCTGGTATTGCAGCAGCGCCTGCGCAAGTTTTGACGATGTATCCAGCGCTAGGATCTGCGAGCCCTTCAGGTACGACTTGGCCTCGTCGAGCTCCTGCTGGGTGGGGCCTTCCTCGGCCATGCGGCGGACCTGCTTGTCGATCTCCTCCACCGTCTCGCCGACGCGATCGGCGCGGGTGCCGGTATTGCCGACGAACAGCGCGGAATGATCCATCCAGAGCAGCGTCTCACGGATGGAATAGGCGAGCCCACGCTTCTCGCGGACTTCGCGGAACAGCCGCGACGACAGACCGGGGCCGCCGAGGATCTGGTTGACGACATCGGCCGCCATGAAATCCGACTCGCTGCGGCGGACGCCCGGACCGCCGAAGCTCACGACCGTCTGCGGCACGTCCAGTGGAACGTAGACGCGCTGCGGCGGCTTTGCCGCAACCACATCGGCGACCTCTGTCAACTGCGCCTTTGCCGCCAGGCTGCCAAAAGACTTGTCGAGCAGTTTGCCAAGCGTCTCTGGATCGACGTCACCGAAAACCGCGATCTTGAGCGTGTCCTTGGCAATCACGCGGCGGACATAGTCCTTCAGATCGTGGACGTCGATCTTCGGCACGCTCTCGAACGTTCCTCCGGCCTGCCGGCCATAAGGATGATCGTTGAAGGCGACTTCGAAGAACTTGCGATCGGCGAGCGTTGAAGGATTGGTGGAGTCATGCCGAAGGTTCGCGAGCACCGCCGCACGGATCCGTTCGACATCGGGCGCATCGAAACGCGGCGAGGTCAGCGCCATCCGCAGCAGGTCGAAAGCCTCATCCTTGTTGTCCTTGAGCA
Source organism: Bradyrhizobium nivariense (assembly GCF_029846715.1). Lineage (GTDB taxonomy): Bacteria > Pseudomonadota > Alphaproteobacteria > Rhizobiales > Xanthobacteraceae > Bradyrhizobium. The sequence continues at coordinate 7,021 of NZ_JARVWW010000086.1, read as the reverse complement.
TGCGCAAGGAGCCGCGAAACTGGTCACGGGACGAGGTAAAGCTCAGCTCGATGGCGCGACGGTCGAGCCGCTCGTGAAAGCTCTTGGAATCGAGATCGCCGGAGCCTTCGCCGAGCAGGCCGGAGACCAGGTGACCGACGCCGGGCTTCTCGGCCGGATCCTGGCTGGCGCCGCCGCCGAAGGCATATTTCATCGCGATCAGCGGGACGGTGGCCTCCTGCACGAACCAGGCTTCGATGCCGCCGGGCGAGATCAGGCGCTGGATCTTGGTAGCGCAAATCATGGTGCAGAGCCGAGCGTCGCGATCGCGAGCGAGACCCCACCGAGAATGGCACGCGGAGTGAGAGAATAGGTCACGAGCGCTTCTCCTCGGGTTTGGGCGCAGAATCCTTGATCAAATAGCCGGTCACCGAGCGCTTGTTGTCGAGCCAGTTCTGCGCGGCCTCGCGCACCTGCTCGGCCGTGACGGCGCGGATGCGGTCCGGCCAGCTTCGGATATCGTCGATGCTGAGCCCCGTGGTGAGCGCGGTGCCATAGCAGCGCGCAAGCGTCGCTTTGTCATCCTGGGCGTAGATCGCTTGCGCCATCAACTGGGTCTTGACGCGCTCGAGATCCTCGGCGCGCGCGGGATTTTGCGCCAGCTCGGCGATCACCTTGTCGATCGCGTCCTCGATCTGGGCGAATCCGACGCCAGGTTTCGGCGTGGCCGAAATCATGAATTGCGAGGCATCAAGCGAAGTGCGCCGGTAGTTTACGCTGGTGCTGATGGCGAGTTGCTTGTCGATCACCAACACACGGTAGAGATAGGAGTTGATTCCGCCGCCCATCAACTGCGCGAGCACGTCGAGCGCAGGGCTCTCGCCTGCGGCCGCAGTGCTAGCCGACGGCACGAGATAGGAGCGGCGCCAGGTGGGCTGCTCGACGCGGGGATCGGAGAGCGTCACGGTGCGGGGGGCCGCGGGCGTCGGCTCCTGTGGCCGCACGCGCTTCGCGGGGATCGCGGGCTGTGCAGGAATGTCGCCAAAATTCTTTCCCACCACCGGGCGGATTTCCTTGGGATCGACGTCGCCGGCGATGATCAGGATCGCGTTATTCGGCGCGTAGAAGCGCTTGTAGAACTCGAGCGCGTCCTCACGGTCGAGCTTCTCGATCTCCTGGCGAAAGCCGAGATTGGGGCGGCCGTAGGGGTGGTTGAGATAAAGCGCCGCCCTGATCTGCTCGGTGAGCCGCCTATCGGGATTGTTGGCGACGCGCATGTTGAATTCCTCCAGCACCACGTCGCGCTCGGACAGCACGTTCTCATCTTTGAGAATGAGGCCGGTCATCCGGTCGGCCTCCAATTCCATCATCTTACCAAGCTGCTCGCGCGGCACGCATTGGAAATAGCCGGTGTGGTCGGGCGAGGTGAATCCGTTCTGGTTGCCGCCGACGCGCAGAACGGTCTGCGAGAATTCGCCGGGCGGATGCTTGGCCGTCCCCTTGAACATCAGGTGTTCGAGGAAATGCGCCAATCCCGATTTGCCGGGGGTCTCGTCGGCGGAGCCGACCATGTACCACATCATCTGCGTCACAACCGGCGTGCGGTGATCCGGGATCACCACCACCTGCAAGCCGTTGTGGAGCGTGAAGCTCGCAGGTGGCTCCGAGGCGATTGTAATCTGGGCACTCATTAGAGATCCACATTCTGCAGCGGTCGATCGCGACAAAGCAGGAGAGCCGCACGCGGTGGCAAGCCGGGGAGCAAAAGCCGGGCCAATCGCCTGATGCTTCCGCGCACGGACCGCTGCGCTGACAGCTGGACGCAAGACGAAGTGTGGCGCGTGACTTTCTCTTCCGAAAGCCAACCCGCACTTGTTTGCGATCCGCCAACATGTTGCGAACACAACGTTTGACGCAAAACGCACGACAACTCGTCGCCTCGCGCTTGCCTAAGTCCTGTAACGCCACATACTGGAGCCTTGATCTCGCGCCAGACGCAATGCTCCGCCGTTTCGCGGCCGCGCCGGCGCCCGCCAGGAAACATCCAAAGATTGTCGCGGCGCGGCCGCACCAGGAGTACCCGGCCGCTTCGATGCCTGCCACCAGCACGGGGCAAGCGATCATCGGTTCGATCGATCAATATGCCGAGAAAGCGTTTGGCAAGCGAGATTATTTCCTAAATAGGCATCCGGTTTCAGGGGCCGGAGCGACCAAATCCCGAGGTTGGCGTCATCTGGTCCATGGCGCCGGCGAACACGGCGTCATGGCCTTCACCGACTTCGGAATCGAAAATCTGATCGAGCATCGTCCCGATGCACAAAGAAAATCCGACTTGGCTCAAGCGCTGGCCGCCCGACTAAATACAATGCGCCTTGGCCTACGCTGGACCCTGACAGCCTGCCGCACACCATGCAGCGAAAACATAGGTTGGGCCCCAACTGGATGCCGCGATCGGCGTCGGATCGAAGCTCGCGGGCCGTAATTCCCGCGGGCCGCGATGTTGGAGCAATTGACTGGGGGCCCGTCGGTGTCAGCTCGATCGGATAATGCGGCAAGAAAGACGTCTGGGTCCGCGAGACCCGAGCCTGTCGAGACGATAACTGCGCGGCTGGCCGCCTCGACCCGTGAAAGAGCAAGCGCTTTCTCAACATCCGCGATGCAGATGACCTCCCCCGATGCCGCGCGGACGCACTGAAGCTGCGCACCGCCATCAGGAAGACGTGTGCTTTCACGGTTATGATTCGCGAGATCTGCGAGAAGTTACATACCTACTATACTGATGCGCACCACAGTTCAGTGTTCTATTCGCTGTTTTCCTGTGCGGCGGATCAAGCCGGAGCGCATGGCGAAGCCAATCGCCTGCGGCAGAAATCGCCGGTCGAGGCGGAGCGGCGCTGCTGCTTGACCCTTGTCTCTATATCGGCGTCCTGCAGGGTCGCACGCCAAGCAGATCTGGCTGCGCGCTGCGACGCTGGTTGGCGTGAAGGTTACCTGCTTCAGCCTGAGACTTACTACTTGCGATCAGAACCCGCCTATAGTGGTGCGCCCCCACGCCTTTCGCGCGAAATAGATACATGTCGTTCCTCGTAATAGCCCCCCCGGAATTTAACTATACCGCTGCGCTCACAACGAGCCACTACTCTCGGCAGATGCGATCCCATCTCATGGAGTAGCCGTAGCACCGGATGTTATACGTCGCCGTCGACGCAAGTGACGGCAGCAGCACTCCAGTACTTCAGATAAGCTTGAGGCGCCGCGCCTTGATAGCACACTGGATTCGGGTGGTCACTTCTAGCTTTCGCATCGCGTTCTTGAGATGAAAATTGACTGTGTTCTCGCTGACTCTCAATATCACCCCTATTTCCCAGGATGATTTGCCTTCCTCTACCCACAGCAAGCACTGTTTTTCTCGTGCGGACAGCACAATGTCTGGCACGTCGACCATGTGTTTCTCCTGGAGCCGAGACGACTGGAACGCGATTAGCAAATGCCGTACCACGCGATGGCGATCGCAAACTCTCCTGCCAAGACAAGCCTTGAGGAGCACCGATCAACCTGGGAAGGCCGATCCAACTGCAGCACCATCGGCTATCGAAGCTATTGCGACATACGTCGTAAACGCGACAACAGTGGTTGCAACAACGGCACACTTGACATCCGGGACTTAACCTAGGCATGGGATAGGTCTCCTCATCTGCTAAGCGCCAGCATTGGTTCCGCGCTTGCTCCAGCGCGGCTTTCTGCATGCCCCCTACGGAAGAGGCGGAGCGGACCCAGCTACATCGTCCGGCTCCAAGCCAGAGGTTGTTGGCACTACCGACAATGGCGTGGAGGACTGGGTCTGTCCCGTAAATAGCTCGACGACTCATTGACGCTGCGGTTTTCCGCCTGAAACAAACGCCCCGCGTACACGCGCCGTTACTAAGAGATCGTCTCCGCCACCTGCATTCCTGCAGCAGGGCAATCTCACGCGCCTCTCATCTCTAGCGAGGACGACGTCAAGCACGTCGGCCAAGACCGCCGGCTTTAAAAGATCGACTGTCATCGAATGGACAAAGAAGGTAAAGCAGGGGGCTTCGTTCCGCGCTTTGCCCTGCCGAGGCGGCACGCCTCTGCTCACAACGTTGAGTTATGCTTCCGGTCCAGGGTCTCGGCCTCTCCGCCGTGTCACTTTCCGTTCTCCAGCTCCACGCGTGAATCCGAGGTGCAAGCCTGCTCTGGCGCAGTTATCGTGCGCCAGCACGTAAGTGCGCGACGTGCACCGAATTGGCCACACGGTATCATCCGGCAAAGTACCGATTCTCTCTTCAGTCGGCCAATGTCACGCAGCCGGGAACTACATCATGACGATTCTGCGATCGATCGAGCGGATTGCCCACTCGATCGGCCTTTTGCTTGCGATCGTGGCCATAGTCTGGATTGGGGTGATAATTGGTCGTGCTTCAGAGAAAAGTGGAAATCAGCCGAACTTCGTCGGCGCAGAGCAGCAGCAGAAGCGCCTCGCGATTTTTCTCGACGGCACATGGAATAGCGTCAACAGCAATATACGAACGTCTGGCGCATGCCGCGCTGTGCGCCGCGAAAGGCACGGATGGTAAACCTCAGCTCGTCTACTATGAGGTCGGGGTCAACGGTTTCCTGGGCGGTGTTTTCATGTCGCGTCCTGCTAACGATGAGCTGAAGCCCCGTCTGGAGCAGATGGGCTTTGTTGACGTGGGTGGAAACGAGTTTGTGCTTGATCCCAAACGGCATCGCGATAAGTGGACGCTGAATGGCAACGGTGAATGGCAGCGGGCGGACAGGCCTCAACTGTATCTTCAAGCTGAGAGCGAGGATCCCCTTGAAGGAAGTAGCGACGAAAGCGAACAGTTTGTCGAGACAGATTCGTCCGGCGATGACCCCTCTTGGTACTTAGAGCGGGCGCTCACTTTTCGCGGAGGACACGACGACTGAGAAGCTCAATCGGAAGGCCACGAAAGCAAAATCGTGTCTCGCCTTGCCGGGCGATGGGCATAGAGAAGCGGGAGCGCACTGACCGCGCTCCCCGCCGAAGCGCCTTTCCGCATATGCCGGAAGGAAGCGCTTTGATGATCTGCTCCTATATGCGTGTTTCGCGGGATCGTGAGCACGGATTTCACCGCGTCGTGAGCAACGATTTCAGAGGATCGTGAGCAGCGATTTCAGGCGATCGTGAGCACCGTTTGGCGGTGCCGGACGCTTCGGCCGACAACTCAACCGGGCTACGGGTTTCTCATTCAACCAATGAGGAAGCCTGATGCCTACCCAGAGATTGTCGATGCGCCGGATCCGAGAAGTTCTACGTTTGAGGCATCAGGGCCTGACCGAGCGCGTCATCGCGCGGACGTTGGGAGTGAGCAATGGCGTCGTGCATGGCTACGTGCGTCGCGCCCGCCTTGCCGGGCTGAGCTGGCCGCTGCCGGAGGGCATGGATGACGAGGGCCTGGAGCTGCTGCTGTTCCCGGCGCCAAAGGCTGCCTCGCAAAGCGACCGACGACCGTCCCCCGACTGGGTTTATGTGGAGAAGGAGCTACGCCGGCGCAGCGTGACACGCCTGCTGTTGTGGGAAGAGTATCGCGCCGCCAATCCAGACGGCTTTGGCTATACCTGGTTTTGCACGACTTTCGAGGCCTGGAAGCAGCGGGCGCAGCCGAGCATGCGTCAGACCCACATCGGTGGGGAGAAGGTGTTCGTCGATTTCGCTGGCGACACCATCGACATCTTCGATCCCATCACCGGCGAAGTGCGCGCCATGAAGCTGTTCGTCGCGGCGATGGGGGCCTCGAACTACACCTACGCCGAGGCCTGCCCAAGCGAGAGCCTGTCCGACTGGATCGGCGTGCATGCCAACCTGTTCAGGTATCTCGGCGGCGTGCCGAAGTTCGTGGTCTGCGATAATCTCAAGGCCGCCGTGACCAACCCCGATCGCTACGATCCCGGGATCAACCGAACCTATGCCGAGATGGCCGGTCATTACGGCACCGCGATCCTGGCGGCGAGGCCGAGGCGGCCAAAGGACAAGGCCAAGGTTGAGGTCGCCGTCCAGATCGCCCAGCGCTGGATCCTGGCCCGCCTGCGCAACCAGCGCTTCTTTTCCCTGGCGGAGCTCAATGCGGCCATCCGCGGCCTCGTCGTCGAACTCAACGCCCGCCAGATGCGCGGTTTTGGCTCCAGCCGGACTGAACTGTTCGCCGAGATCGATCGTCCCAAGCTGGGAGAACTGCCGGACCAGCCCTATGTCTTTGCGCGCTGGAAGCGTTGCCGCGTCGCGCCCGACTATCATGTCGAGATCGACGGCCATTGGTATTCCACCCCTTATCGGCTGATCCGTGAACTCGTCGATGTCCGCATCGCCGACAAGACCATCGAGGTCTTCCACAAGGGACAGAGGATCGCCAGCCACGCCCGCGCACCCAACCGGCGCGGCCACACCACCATCGCCGATCATATGCCGAGCGCCCACCGCCGCTACGGCAAATGGACGCCGGGAGGATTGATCGCTGCCGGCGAGAAGATCGGTCCCTCTGCCGCGGCGTTTTTCCAGGCCGTCATCGCGGCCCGGCCGCATCCCGAGCAAGGCTTTCGCACCTGCCTCGGTATCCTGTCGCTGGCCAGGAGCTACGACAACGCGCGTGTCGATGCCGCCTGCCGACGCGGCATCCTGATCAAGGCTCGCTCCGTCGCCTCGATCCGTTCGATCCTCAAGAGCGGCCTTGATCGCGCTTTTCTCGACGAGACGTCCGACCACCAGCCCCTGCGCCACGGCAACATCCGCGGTCAGGGCTATTTCCACTGATAGGGAGACCCCCAATGCTGACACATCCGACCCATGAACGGCTGATTACGCTCGGCTTGACCGGAATGGCCAAGGCCCTCCAGGAGCAGCGACGATCACCGGATCTCGATGCCTTGTCGTTCGAGGAGCGCGTCGGATTGCTGGTCGATCGCGAAGCCGCCGAGCGCGACACCAAACGTCTCACGACCCGCCTCAAGTTCGCCGCGTTGCGCCAAAGCGCATGCGTGG
>NZ_JARVWW010000085.1 GCF_029846715.1 Bradyrhizobium nivariense | reverse complement strand
CGACCTTGATCATCAGGCCCGCGCGTTCTGCGTGATCGTCTCTGATCCACTCCTGCAGCCAACGCTGCGGCGCGGCGGGGATTCGCCCCTCCCCGAAGATGCGCTCCCATTCCGTTGCGGTGCGGGTTACAAAGACGGCCTTCATTCGCGCGGCGATCTTGTCTGCCCATGATTTCGGCAGGGGAGACGCACCGAGGGAGACATCAGATCGCCAGTCGCGCACCGAAAGATAGGTATTCGACTCCTCTATAAGCCCTTCCGCTAAAAGCTCGTCGTACAAGCCCAGCACCTGCAAACAACGCCTGGTATGATGCTTGTGTGCCGAGCAGAGGACGAAGAACATGCGCCCGTCTTTGCATTTATAGTTGCGGGCAAATGGATCGAGGAGCTCCTGCGTCTCCTCGTAGGAGAGGTTCATCGGCAAGCCTGCCTCGCGCCGCCGGGCGATCTCTCGCTCACGGTGCGACTTGTAGCGAAGCGGAAGCTGGTCAATGCTAATCGAATTATATGCAAGCCCTTCCATGACCGCGCATGCAAGAGGCACCTCGATCTGGTCGCCGATTCCGCTGCGTTCCCGCGCCTGAAGCGCCAGCACCGTAGCCGAAACGGCCAGCATCGTACCGTAGGCCGATGCGAGGGGTAGCGGCGAGAAGGACGGGTCGATGCCCCTCAACACACGATTCAACCCCATGTCGGTGAATAAGCCGGAGGACGCCCCGATGACGGCCTCAAAGGCCCGCCACTCGCGACGGAGTTGGTCGTTGGAAGCAAAGCCGGGAATGGAAACGGTAATCAGGGCTGGGCGAGTCTTGCGCAAGACGCTGAAGTCGATCCCGAGGCGGCTCAACACTCCCGGGCGGAAATTCTCGATGACGATATCCGCTTCGGCGATCAACGTTTGCGCCTGAGATAGGCCCTGCTCAGTCTTTAAATCGACCGAAATAATCAGCTTGTTTCGATTAAGGGTCGCATTGGCGGGGCTGTCCCAGAGGGGACCGGATGGCGGGTCGATATGGACGACAGTAGCGCCAAGATCGGCGAGGATCATCGCCACTGCGGGGCCGGCGATGTACTGGCCGAAATCAACGACCTTGACGCCGAAGAGTGGAAGGGTTGACGGCCGCATAACTAGTCCTTCGTCATGAGCATTGGTTTTGGGGGCATGCTGTCACAGTTGTGCCGCGCAGAATGCTGGCGGTGGCGAACATGGTTCAGGACCATACTCCCCCTGCGCCAGAGGCAAGTTCAGCTCGAGTCGCCTCGCCGATAGCAGCGGAAACGACAACCGGTGCGAGGCACTGAATCCAGCTTTCAAAATGGCTCCGTCGTCGCAAGCTCCGAGAAAGTTCATCTGAACGACATCCTCGTCAGCGATGACCACACAATGCGGTCCGCCCGCGATCGCAACGGCCTTGCCAAGCGTTAAACCTGAATTCGCTAGCACGACCCCATCTTCGCCAATCATGATGCGTATGCTACTCTCGTTCAGATACGCGCTACCTGGCGCGTTATTCCTCTGCAAAACCTGCAACACTCTTCATCTGCCGCTACCGAGCTCGAGGTCAGCATAGCCGGCGATTGTGCCAGCTCACCCCAGACAATCAGCCTTGCTCGTTAGCTGTCTCGAACTAGCAGGGACTCGTGAGCACCTCCGCTGGCGCATCGCCGTATCCACTGCTAGCCTGAGTAGAGTTGACCCGCATAAATTGCTAACCCTTATCCGCGGCGCGGTCTCGCAGCCCCTGCTCCCAGCGCGCCAGCGTCTCGCCCGCACCAAACCCCTGATCGCGCAACCCCTGCAGCACGGCCACAAGCGCCTCGTCGCGCTTCGATACGATCTCAGTGACTGTAAGGTTATCTGTTTTCACTTGCGCGTCCGCTTGCTCGGCCAGCGTGTCTAAAAAGTCGTCGGTGAGCTCCGGCACGTCGGTAAGCTTCGTCCACGGCCATTTTAGCATGGGTCCCCACTGCTCCAGGTAGCGGCGAATCCCTGCCGCCCCGCCGCTCATTCGGAAAGGACCGACCACCGCTCGGCGCAAACCAAAGGAGTAACGGACTGCGTCATCGACTTCCTGCACAGTCGCCGAACCATCGTGCACCAACCACAGCGCCTCGCGCCACATCGCTTCCTGCAGCCGGTTGGCGATAAATCCATCAACTTCCTTGCGCACAACGAGCGGGTGCATACCGATCATCCGGTAAATCTCGTCCGCCCGCGCCATGGCATCGGGCGCCGTCTGTTGTCCGGCACACAGTTCGACGAGCGGGAGCAAATATAGCGGATTGAAGGGGTGCGCAACGAGCAGACGCTCGGGATGCTCTATCTTCGCCTGCAGCAACGACGGGCGAAGACCCGACGTCGAGGAGCAGAACAGCGCGTCAAGTCGCGCCGCCCGACTGGCGGTCGCGAGCAGCTCCTGCTTGAGCTCCAAGCGCTCCGGCGCAGACTCCTGCACGAGATCCACGTCGCGCACGGCGTCGGGGACCGACTCCGCAAGGGTCAGAGAACCTTCCTTTGGCAGCGGAACCCGCGTCAGTCGCTGGTATATCCGGCGGGCATGATCCAAAGTCTTTTGAACGTGCTCGAGCGCACCGGGAGCTGGATCATACAGCCGCACATCTACTCCGTTGAGGGCAAATCGTGCGGCCCACCCGCCACCGATTGTCCCACCCCCCAACAACCCGACCGTCCGCGGTAGCTTCCCAGACATGGACTTTGAATTCTTAGACATTGATCTTCTACTCTCAGGCATGATTTTTGAGCGCATACGTCTCGCGCGCCCCGAACTCTATCGAGATCTCTACCACCCGCTACACGGGCTCCAACTCCAATCGTCATCCACTCGAGGAAGCTGCTCGCAGACCGCCGCAACGCGCGAGCCCTACCCCGCTGGGTGCTGTCACCGCACAGGTGCTCTATCCGAAAACATGCTCACCTCGTATCGGCAACGCGCTTAGATAGTACCGGGCCCATCAAGCTCAGGCACACTAATATGACCGGTCACGAAGCAGAATTCCTGCGAATTATCGCCACAAGTTGAAGCATTAATCTCCCGACACTTGTTTCAGAGCCGCGGAAGCCAACAGAGATCTATTTGAGCTTTAGATGGATCGGGACAGCGCAAGCGCTGCCGGAAGGCGTTCCTGTCGGACCTATCGACGTGGGTCCGGACGGAATTTGAAAACGAGGGGCCGAAGCAAGACAAAGGAACCTGGGACGTACTCAAGCTTCTGGGCGGAGCGGGAGAGCATAAAAAAGGAATGCAGCCACTCGTCCCTCACTCGCTGGATTGTTGAGTGCCAGAATCGGAGTTTCGCCTCGCGGTGTCGCCGACGTGCGGAGCCATGGTGCCGCCGATCACCTCTGCCTCTCTGTGCCTCATCTGACGCTTGGGCTCGCCACGTTTGCGCATTGCGTGTGCCTTGCCGCTGAGGATCGAAGCCCTGCTCGAGACGATCTCGCGGCCAGCAGCGCCATCATCCACTATTGCGGTGGTTAAAAATTCACCGCATCGCCTCCCTTGAGCGACAAAAGCTCACGAGCTTCGTCGGGCGTGGCGACCGTTCGACCTAACCCTTCGATAATTGCGCGAGCGATCCGCACTTGCTCGGCACTGCTGGTGGCCAGTTTGCCCGGACCACTCCAGAGCGAATCTTCGAGGCCGACACGTACATGCCCCCCGATAGCTGCGGCGATGGCCGCCACTTTCATTTGGTTGCGGCCGGCTCCCAGCACAGACCAGTGATAATCTGATCCGAACAAGCGGTCAGCTGTTCGTTTCATCATCAGGATATCCTCGGGGTCAGCACCGATTCCGCCCAAGATTCCAAACACGCTTTGTACGAAGAACGGCGGTTCTATTGTTTTGCGATCAGCAAAGTGCGCCAAAGTATAGAGGTGACCGATGTCGTAGCATTCGACTTCGAAACGAGTCCCCGCCTCGGCGCAACTGGTCAATATCTTCTCGATGTCTGCAAATGTATTTCGGAAAATACGGTCTCGGGATCCCTCAAGATATGGCCGCTCCCAGGCGTGGGCGAACTCCTTAAACCGCTCGAGCATCGGAAACAGCCCGAAATTCATCGAACCCATGTTCAGAGACGCAACCTCTGGCCTAAAAGCTGTGGCGGGCCTCAAGCGCTCATCGATCGACATCGTCGCAGCGCCGCCGGTCGTTAAATTGATCACGCAGTTTGATCGCTGCTTGATGACGCTGAGGAATGGCACGAACAATTCTGGACGTTGATCCGGAGAACCGTCGACTGGGTTGCGCGCGTGCAGGTGAACTATGGCGGCTCCCGCCTCCGCCGCGGCAATCGCTTCGGCGGCGATTTGCTCCGCCGTTACCGGAAGATGGGGTGACATTGAAGGGGTGTGAATCGATCCAGTCACAGCGCAGGTCAGGATCGTGCAATTGGGTCGAACCATAGAATCTCTCCCTAGGCCTGGTATTCCATCAAAGCGACGAAGCGCATCAATCCGCTTTGATTGAGCGCGCGTCGGCAGCCGACACGAGCTCGCAAGTCTCGCCTATTACAAGCCGATTGCAACGCTCGTGGTCCGAGCCAGCCATCACTCCGCGATTGCTCTGATAAAGATGCGTTGCGCCACAGCCCCTTCGACCGCCTCGTCTGAATACAAAAACGGAACATATTCCCCTTGGGACCATGGCTCGAAAAGATTGGAGTAGAATGGGCTTCGCGGATCACCGGACTGTCCAGGTACATTGATGCAGCGCGAATTGTCCCAATTACCAACGTCCAATACAAAGCGAACCGAGGCACCGACCACGGTTCGGAAGTCATCCTCCCGATAGCCCGCATGTAGCACGGTTGAAGCGGAGCCAGGCATCGGCGCCGGGCCGACATCGGCGCAGATCCTCCATTCAGGCTGCGCCGAGCGGCTCAAAGGATGCTCCAAATAGACGTGATGCAGATCACCCCATTTCCAGCCTGAAGGGTCGGAGCCAAATTTCTCGGACAGATCAGCTAACGTCTCAATCAACGTCGACCTAAGTATTGCGTCGCGACCCGCTTGCGGCCATGCGCCAAATACGGATGATGGATTCTCCAGTACTGTTAGAATTGACTCGACATCACCAGGTAGGAGCAGGCTACAAATCCTAGGATCAGGCACGAAGAGCGGGAACACGGCCGGCTTCAACCGCTTATGCAGCCACCATTCCTGCACAAGGCCCGCGGCCGACCCAATGGAAAGCACGCAGTCCCAGTCCAGAAGCAGCCGCGCAATCTGGGCCAGCTGCGTGACGCTCTCCAACCTCGATTGGCGCACCAATTCTTGCAGGCGCATTCCCGGCCAGGAAAATGCGTCTGTTTGCAAAGCGCAGCTGTCTTCGAGGCGATGACCTGTGGACTTGGCCAAAACATCATGGATCCGCCGCGCACGACTCTTTTCTACCCATTCGTAGCCAATTGGGGGGGAGCGATTCACCCACTCGTCAGGTAGGTTCGCTTCATTCGCAGAAGCAAGGAACCCTTCTGCTGGGTTGATTTTGGTAGGCATTCGGTCCAGCGGCAAGCGCCCCTGCCATTCGTATCGGCCATCGCCAGGAACCGGCATCAGCCCGTCCCAATTGGGCCGGATGGGAATGAAACCATATGGCAGCCAGGCAATGTTGCCGGAGGTGTCTGCATAGACGTGATTAAGCGATGGAGTAGCGTAACGAGAAATGCCGGCGCGGAATTCGTCAATGTTGCGAGATCTCATGATCGATACGCCGGCAAGATAGGCGCAGGTGCCGGGCTCCCACCAGATTGAACGCAAAGCAAAGGCGCGGTTCAACTCGGGTTGTTGAAGGAGGACGGGGCCGTGACGGGTAAAATGCAGGGGGTGAGTTTCGGAGGGATATCCCTTGATTTCGAAGATCTCGGAGACAACCCGCATTGCTTCCCACTGTTCCTCAAACCGATACTCGATAGGGTTTTCGGGATTAGTCTCATAACAATAGATGTCCTCTTGATCTGCTCTGAAGATCGTTCCCGTATATGCGCAGGTACCGTTATGGCCCATGCACAGCCCCGGGGCGATCGGCTCCCCAGTCCCGATAACGTCGAAGTCCGGCGTCTTCAGATGAGCCAGGTAACGCAACGCTGGAATCGTGTGCAGGCGGTGTGGATCACCCGCAATGATGGGACGCCCGCTCGCGGACCGCGCCGAGTCAATGGCCCAGTTATTCGAACCGGACCAGTGCGCGTCGGCAAGAACGTCGGAAACGGCATTGACCTTCGTCCATTTGCCGGCCTCGGCGCGCGTTGCCTGCAGCCTCCCTGGTTCAAAACTGACGGCCGCGGTCGCCAATTTGTAACGAACGAGAATTTGAAGCGGGACATCTCCCGCGATAAGCCCACTCGCAATGTGCGGTTCGACCCGCGGCTCGAGGTTAGCGCGCAGAAGATCCGCCTCTGTCGTTGCGCCGGCCAAGACGACGCAACGCAATATCTCGGAGGGAGCGTTCCGCGTCAGAGCATGGCTGCGGATGCGCACGACATCCTGAGGTCGCCATTTCTCTGGCCGCGATCCGGTCAGATTGAACTCCGGCGGAAGACGTACGGGCTCCTCCGTACACAGATCGATCCAGGCATTGATGCCTGCCGCGAAGGCGTTGCAGATTTCCTCCATATCATCGGCGTATGAATCGTACTCCGCCTGCATATCGCCCCTGTAGAGGACAGAACGCGCGGCGATATCCTGCTCCAGAAATCCGGGGCCAAAGGAGGCGGAAAGCCGACCGAGACCCCGTTTGCGCCACAAGTCCATCTGCCACAACCTATCGCGCGCGGCATTAAAGCCTTGGAGGTAAAAGCCATCCATGGCGGATTGTGCGCGCAGGTGCGGAATGCCCCACCTGTCAATCAAGATTTCGGCATCAGCTTGGAGGCCGCGGACGCGTAGCGTTTCGGTAGTTGGAGCGTCATTCATGGTGGCGCCTAGGCCATTCCGAGTCCACAGTTCTTGGTTGGAGGCTGCATGCGACTTCTCCCCGCTCATTTCCTCGCCAGCTTGCTGAAGTCAGCTCTCCTGCGATGACCATCAGATGAAAATATACCTTGTATATTTAGTTGGTGTCAACGATCTGGGACGGGTCAAAGCAACCACGTCCTGGTGCACTTCGGGTAGATTGCCTCGGGCTTTTGTCAGCTTTGTGCAGATGAAGATTTCGGCGCGATGAACAGACGAACTGGTCACGCACATGGGCGGCCATTCCACCGCGTGCAAAATGAGGCCATCTAGGCATGTGCGTGAGAATGCTCCTAAAGCCAGGATCGCGCCTAAGCGCGATCTGCTAGGCAATCGTGGAGCTGTCTTATTGTGCCGACGTTGAACTCGGAGATGGCAGCGGCTAGCCTAGAGCACGATCCGGAAAAGTGTGCAGCGGGTTTTCGAAAAGATCGTGCTCAATCAGGATCTAAAGCGCGATCGCGATTCACCCCAATCCTATCGCGCTTTGGCGCGCAGCGATTGGTCTAGTTAGCCGGACGGACGAAGGAGCGCCGTGTCCTTTGACCGTTAATTGCTCGGGATCACTTCTTTCTCTTACGTGAGCTTGGTCGCGATGAGCCCTTGGCCGCGTGGCGAAATTGATAAACGAAGTGATCGGCTCGCGAAATGGCGCGCCCTACAAACAGCGCCTCACCGCCCCGTCCAACGGCGGTATATTGCATGGCGAGGACCGGGAAGCCCGGCACCACCTTGAGAAGCGCGGCTTGCTCCTCCGTGGCCGTCGAGCCTTCGACCTCGTAGTCCATGTGCTCGAACGCGGCGTGAGCTTCGATCAGCGGCGTTATCAGGCGGTCTCGTATTTTTGGTATTAAAATGTCTGCGAACTTGTTGGGAAACCAAGTCGTGTCCAGGACCACGGGCTCGTCATCTGCGAGAATGATCTTGTCAAGACGATATCCCATGCCTGACTTCTCAAGTTCGATTGGACCATCATCAATCACATCGACCAGCGTCAATTGAAGCACTTGGATGCTGAGCTTCAAGCCCGCCTTGCGAAAAGTATCTTCGTAGTCCATCCCGATAACACGCACGATCTTGCGCTTACTTGCGACGAAAACACCAAGGCCCTGTCGGCCAACGAGACGGCCCTCGAGCGAAAGGTCGCGGATCGCGCGCCGGATAGTGATCGTGCTGACGCCAAAATCCCTCGCGAGTTCTATGGCGCTAGGCAGTTGCGCACCGGGCTTATATGTCCCGCCATCGATTAGATTTCTCAGTTTTCGAGAGACCGATCGATAAAGGAAGCCATCATTCTCCGGCAGTCGTTCCGATTCAGATGTCTGCCGCTTAGCCATCATGAAATCCTACTTCGCAAAAGCAGAATGGTCACCACCACGACATCTGATCCTCTGGCCCGCCACACTCTGCACAATCTCATACCGGCGCTTGGACCGGTCAGCCGCAAGCACAGTAACCGCTTTCGGGAACCGATTGACAACACGCCCGAACCTAAAAGCTCGCCCATATCGTCTGCTGGTAGGCCAACTTGGGAAAACTCGCAACTCCGATGGGGGGACATAGATTGCATTATGATGTGCGCTGGCTTGTCGCCATCGACGTTAGGCAGTGGCGGTCGTGGCCGAGCACTAGGCCGGCTCTCATGAGCCGCCACCGTCATCATCGGAGCTTCGTCCCGTATGTCACCAGGGTAAACCCGCTGCTAAACCAATACGTCTGCCCTCGAATAGAAGATTGGCGCAACTCGTCATCCATGCTCGCCTTCCAATGTACGACAAGCATGAGTCAGTTAACCTAAGCCAAACAGCGGCGCGCGCCGGCGCGACCGAGTAGATCATCGGCCGTCGTGTCATGCCAAGATGCCGGCTCTAGTCGTCTCCAGGCCGAGATCGGCGCGCCTCGATCGCAATATTTCTGCCAAGATGAACTCGTCATCGTCCTCACGCCGTCACGAGAAGGAAGCTGTTCGCCATCGGCTATCGTGGATCGCCGAACCGTGCCCAGTGCCCCACATCAGCGTGTCTGCACCAGGACTGCTTCAGCGAAGATCCCTCAATCAATAGCTCCCAGCAGCTGAAGCAGCGATGACAGCGTGATGCGGCCGCACACTACGCTCTCCCTAGGCAAGACGAACAAGACGGCGCAAGATCTGGGCAAGCTGGCCCCGAGCTGGAGCTCGATCGATGCTGCACGACGAGGATAGCCGAAAAACTCACGCCGCGAGCAAGCTTCGCTTGTGCGAGCAGCACTTCCTGAGCCTACGACCCAACATTCCGCGATTGCCGCGGGCGACGGCTCGTCCTGTTTGCGGGGTACAAATCTCGCGAGCCATCACTTTATCGACCTACTTCGCCAAATAGCTAAGAGCTATGAGGCCAGAGAAAGACCTTGGCGGTTAACGTCCATGAGAGGCGAACCGGATCTTGACTAGTCCGATCCTATTCGCCTGGGGAGTCGCCTTCTGACCTGGGTGTTGGCTGCCAGGCACGGCCTACTATCCGAGACACCGGCGCCATGGGGCTTTTCAGCCCCCCATAAAGTCCCAGTCCATATCTCCCGCTACGATGGGCCAGTCCAGGTCTCCCTTTAGCCCGGTCTTCGCCATGAGCCTGCGAGCAGAGGCGCAGGCCGATTGGTAGATGACCCGCTCGTCCAACCGGGTGGAATGCCCCTCCTTGACGATGATTTGGCCGTCGCAGATCACGGTATCCACCGATTTGGAGCGCGCGACCAGAACGGTCTCGAAGATCGGGTCGGTGCCGGGGCAGGCTTCGGGCAAGTCATTGCGTCGGATTACCAGGTCTGCGCGCTTGCCGGGTTCTAGGGAGCCGATGCGATCTTGCCAGCCCATGGCCCTGGCGCCCCCCAGGGTCGCGATCTCCAACGCGCCGCCCGGCGAGATGTAACCCCCTTGGGTGCGGCTCGCGAGATAGGCGATGTAAGGCAACTCGCCAAATGTCCATAGCTTGCAAAGGTCGCTGCCGAAACCGAGATTGGTGCCCCGCGCGCGCAACTCCAGCATTCGTTGCCGCGCTGACTCACCGATGCCGTAGAACAGGAAATTGCCGGGATGCCAGATCACGGACATTCCCGAGCGTACAATGGCGTCCACCTCGTCGTCGCGCAGAATATTCATGTGTACGAAGCTGACATTTGGCCCGAGGACGCCGATCTCCTCGAAATGGACAAGGGCGTGCTTGCCAAGGCGCATGTCTTCTGTCTCGACTGCCTGGGGCAGGAAGGATTGGTGCTGGGTGTAGATCACGCCGTTGTCGTCGGCACATTTCTTTGCTGCAAGCATCAAGGTATCCGACGCCGATCCGGAGCCATAGACCGCGATGTGTCCACCGATCAGGGCATTGGGGTCCTTGTTTCGACGGAGCTCTTTTCCCATCAGCTTGAGGCTGCGTTCAAGGGATGGCGGCGTGCGGTCAAGCACTGCCAAGTGTGTCCCTCCCAAGGAGTCTGAGAGGTAGGGGTCAGCCAGCGAACCCCGAATACCCACCGCCTCGGCCGCCTTGGCCACCGTATCGGGTTCGAACACCGTGCCCGGGTCCATGAAACAAGTGTAGCCGTTGCGCGCCATCTCAAGGCACGCCAGCAAAGCCGAGGCGTGCTCGTCCTCGTCGCTCATGGCGTCGACCCATTCTGCGTAGATCGGCTTCGCGGCCTTCCCGGCCGTTCCCGACCTTCCTACCGCGGGACGCTTGGGGTCGTCGGTGATCGAGGCGCGGGTGAGATGCATGGTCGTGTGGTAGTGCGCCTCGACAAAGCCCGGGTGCACCACCGCGCCGCCGGCATCGATCACGCGGACTGGCACAACTGACGGCACAATGTCGCGCTCCGTCCCCACCATCAGGATATTCCGGCCGGCAATTGCCACCGCACCGGGGCGATAGATCGTGCGTTTCGCGTCCATGCTAAGTACGCACGCGTTCTTGATCAGGATGTCGCAAGTAATCGGTGCCATGACCCGCCCTCGTGGTGCCTAGGTGAACCAGCTTAATATACTCAATATACCTAGTGGCGGCAAGTAGTGATAAGTGCTGTCGTAAGGACTCCGGCCGAACAAGTTATTCACACGCGTGTCGTAAGACCGCGCTGTAGAGGAATGCGTCACTTTGGGGCGACGGCCGATTTGGTCATCGCCTGCACTTGGATTTCGCGCGGTTTGTCCGGGAGCACCCTCTCGAGGAATGGTATCAGCGAAAAATCGCGCCGCTGGCCGAACCAAACACTTGGGGTGAACGGCTGGGCTCAATTGGCTCAGTCATGGCGCGGCGGAGCAAAGGTGCCGTCGCGGAGTTGGTAGGAATTGAGGTTGGCGTAGTCTCCGGGGTGATCAACCTCGAATCATCCGGCGTTGAAGCGTCGGACTGGAGACTACGCCATGAACAAGCTTACCACGAAGCCTGC
>NZ_JARVWW010000084.1 GCF_029846715.1 Bradyrhizobium nivariense | reverse complement strand
CACCCCGCGCCGGGGTAACCCGGCGCCAAGCCGAACACGACATCCAACCTCCAGCGCTCCGCCCCGACAGCGACCGAACAAAGACAAGAAAACTCTCGACTTCATAGTTTTTCAGCAGACTGCTAGAGCATGATCCGGACCCGAAGGGCCGCGTTAGCGCAAAGTGCGTAGCTGTTTTCCGACAAGATCATGCTCAACCAACAAGCCATCACTATTGATGACGGCGATGGCGGGAGCGGACGACAGGCGTAGCGGGTGACGGATAGGCCGCATAGGCATCGCTCGGCATTCCCTGCTGGCCGAGAGACCCGCGCGCGGCGGGCGTGAGCTGGCCGCCATTCAGAACGTCGCGGTCCGGATGGGCCGCCTGATAGGCCGCAGGCTCGGAAAACTGCGCCTGCGCCATTGTCGGCATCAAGGCCGCCGCCGACAATAGCGCGGCCGCAACGGCAATCTTCGTGCGGGTCATCGTCCTTCTCCATATTCTCATTCGGGGGCTGGCCGATTGAACCCCCGTGATGGGGCGGGTCCTCCGATTCAAGTACGAGCATCATCTAGGCCTGTCTTTCGCGAACGCCCGCCGTTGCAGATCACGCTTGCGTGCAGTTTTGAAATTGACCTGCACGGCCGCAGCTGTGCTATGCGAGCGATGGCGATCAACAGTTCGGGATCGCCTAGGCGACAGGGACGATCTGTTGGAAACGCTCACCTACGCGCTGCTGCTGCTCGGCGCACTGGCCGGGGGCTTCGTCTCGGGCCTTGCCGGATTCGGCACGGCGCTGATGGCGCTCGGCATCTGGCTCTACGTGCTGCCGCCCTCGCTCGCGGTGCCCCTGGTGCTGATCTGCTCGGTGATCGCGCAGAGCTCGACACTGCCGTCGATGTGGAAGAGTTTTGATCTCTCGCTGGTCTGGCCGTTCCTGATTGGAGGACTGATCGGCGTGCCGCTGGGCACCATGCTGGTCGCCTCCGCCGATCCAAAAGTGTTCAAGCTGAGCGTCGGCGTGCTGCTGTTGATCTTCTCGAGCGCGCTGTATCTCAACAAGGAGCCGCTCGCCATCACCTTCGGCGGCCGCATTGCCGACGGCGCGATCGGTTTTGCCGGCGGCATTTTGGGCGGACTTGCCGGACTGTCGGGGCCGCTGCCGATCCTGTGGGCCAACATCCGCGGCTGGAACAAGCACGAGCGGCGCGGCATCTTCCAGCTGTTCAATTTCACCGTGCTCGCCACCGCTTTGGGATTGCAGACCGCCTCGGGCCTCGTCGCCTTCAAGGTGATCTGGCTCGCGCTGGTCGCCTTTCCCGGCACGCTGATCGGCGCATGGGCCGGCGCGCGCGTCTATCACGCGCTGAGCGACAAGCATTTTGGCGATGTCGTGCTCGGTCTCTTGTTCCTGTCGGGCCTCGGCCTCGTCTGGAACAGTTTTGGCACGCACTAAAGCATGATCCGGAAAAGTGCGAAGCGGTTTTCCGAAAAGATCATGCTCAAACAACAACCTAAAGCGCGATGATGATTCATCCTCATCTCATCGCGCTTTAATTCCGTATTTTCTTCGTGGCGAGCGCCATGCCGCCCGCAACGCCAACGCCAAGCACGTAGATCCAGCCCTCGGCGAAATCGAACAGATGCGAGTTGAGTAGCGAGGACAGCATGTTCTGCACCACGATCAGGAGGCCGACCCAGCAGGCCAGCCCCTCGCCGCGAAACAGCGAGAGATGTGCGAACCAGAGAGCATAGAGGATCATGACGCCCAGCGCCCCCCATTGCACGGCGACATTGAGCGTCTGGTTGTGGGGATCACCGACGATTTCCGCCCGCATCCCGCTCTCGCTGGCAGCCGCGCGCTCGAACAAGCCGCGGATCGCGCCGGTGCCGTGACCGAGCAGCGGCGCGTCCGCCGTGAACGCGAGCGATTTGCGCCAGAACTCCAGTCGGGACCCCATGCCGCTGACGTCGTTGCCGACGATACCGACTTCATAGTCTCCGCTGAACTTGGCGACCGTCGAGCGCAGATGCGGCGAGACGGTCCACAGCAGTAAGGCCAGCAGCCCCATCGCGCCGGCGGCGAGCAGCGCGGCGCGGCGGCGCAGATGCAGCAGCGCGAACACCCCAATCAGGATCGGCAGCGTCACCAGCGCCGTGCGCGAGACCACGACGAACATCATGTTGGCGAGGAATCCGATCGCGAGCGCCGCGAACAGCGCCGCGATGCGGAAGCGGCCTCGTCGCAGCAGCGACACGATCGGGTAGACCAACGCAATCGCACAGAGCGCGAACTCCTGGCTCTGGTCGATATAGTTGCGCACCGCGATCCCGCTTTCGACCTTGTAAGGCCCGCGCGACAGATAGAGTTTCAGCGACAGTGCGGGGTCGATGGCGACGGCGAAGGAATAGAGCATCAGCGCCGTGCAGGACGCCAGGAACGCGGAAAACACCCAGTTGCCATAGGGCCAGCGCTCGAACTGGTAGATCAGAAGCGGGATCACCAGCAGCTTCGCCGCCGGCCCGATCGCGTGGATTCGGTCCGGCCATGGCGCATCCGACCAGAGCGTGCCGATGGCGGCGAGTGCGACCAGCGCAATCGGCAGCAGGCAGATCGGCCGAAGCAGCGAACGCGGAAACTCGCGAAGGTCGACGAACGCGAACGCGATCAGCCAGGGAATAAGCGCAAAGGTGAGCCCGGTCGTGGTCCACGGCAGCAGCAGCGCGATCAGCGCGACGAAGCGGGCTGGCGTGCGATAACGTGCCGCCCAGATCACGGAGAGCCAGGAATTGGGCCGCTGCTCGAACACATCCGTCATTTGGCCCCTTGCAGCCGTCATCCCCACGGCGCGGCAAATTAGCCGGAGCCGTGGGGCGGGGACAAGCGATCGCTACGCGGGCGCGCGTGCAGGAGACGCCACAGGCTCGGGCACAGCCCGCTCCGGGGCCTCCTCGGGTCGGAGCACCACCAGGCGCTTCCCGAATTCACGCCGTAGCAGCCACAAGCTCAGGGCCGCCTGCAGCGTGGTTGCCGCGATCGACAGGTACCAGACGTGCTCCATCCGGAAGCCCGGCCGCGTCGATAGCCAGATCGCCGGCAGCGAATAGGTGAACACGCCCGTTGCCGAGCTCCACAGCACCGGCTTGGTATTGCCGAGGCCCTGGAACATGCTCGAGCAGGTGAAGATCAAGCCCTGCGCCACCATGTTGAACGAGATGATCCGCAGGAACAGGAAGGCGATCTCCATGGTCTCCCGGTCGTTCGAGAACCCCGCGAGCAGGAGCTGCGGCTTCAACTGCGCAAGGCACATGAAGCCGATCATCACGACACTGGTGATCAGCGCCGCCTTGACGAAGGTTTCGCGCACGCGTTCGCCCTTTCCGGCGCCCATGTTCTGGCCGGCGATCGGCCCGGCGGCGAGTGCAACCGCAAGCGCCGGCATCTGGATCAGGCCCAGGACCCGTTGTCCGATCCCGAAACCCGCCTGCGCCGCCGCGCCGAAATCGCGCAGCACGAAATAGACCACCGCCATGAGGATGAACATCATCGCGAACTCGCCGCCGGCCGGCAGGCCCACATTAAGGATGCGTATCAGATGACGCGGTTGCGGACGCCACTGCGCCGGATTGAAGGCGACATAGCGCTCGACCTTGCGGAAATAGGCAAGCAGCATCAGGCCGCCGATGGCGACCGCGACAGAGCTCGCCAGCCCCGCACCGGCGACGCCGAGCGCGTAGCCGGTGCCCCAGCCCGAGATCAGCACCGGCGCCAGCGCGATGTTGATGACGACCGCGACGACACGCACCAACATTGCGGGGCGCACGATGCCGGTCGCGCGCAGCGCGGATGCAATCACTTGCATGACGAACTCCAGGGCGAGTGCCGGCATGAACCACAGCAGATAAATGGTTCCCGCCTCGATCGTGGCCTGGTCTACGGCGATCGAACGCATATAGAGGCGCGACAGCGCCGATCCCGCGATCAGGGTCAACAGGCCGAACAGCGCTGACAGCGCGACCGCCTGGTTGAAGATCAGATTGGCGTCCGGCCGATCCTTGCGTCCCACGGCATGCGCGATCAGCGCCACCGTGCCGACGCCGAGCACCTGCATCAGCGCGTTGACGAGAAAGCCGGCGTTGCCGGCCGCCGCCACGCCCGCGACCGCGGCATCGCCCAATCCCGAAACGAAGTACAGATCGACCAGCTGGCAGATCATGATCGAGATCATGCCGGCCATGATCGGCGGCGACATGACCAGGATGTGTCTCACGATGGAGCCGTCTGTCAGGTCTTTCATGTCATTCCATCCTTGACGGATTCCTTGCCGACGCGGCCGATATTGGTCCGCCGGCCGCGCGCCACTCATTCCGCTGCTGCGATACGTCCGAGCTCCACCACCTGGCGCTCGAACAGGCCGCGATAGATGCCGCCGGGCTTGGCCGCGAGCTTGGCATGGGTGCCTTGCTCGACGATGTCGCCGCGGTCGAATACCAGGATCCGATCGAGACTGCGTACCGTCGACAGCCGGTGCGCGATCACAATCGAGGTGCGGCCCTTCATCAGCCGCTCCATCGCCTGCTGAATCAGCGCCTCCGATTCCGAATCGAGGCTCGAGGTCGCCTCGTCCAGGATCAGTACCGGCGCGTCCGCCAGGAAGGCGCGCGCCAGCGCGACCCGCTGCCGCTCGCCGCCCGAGAGCTTGACGCCGCGCTCGCCGACCAGCGTGCCGTAGCCCTTCGGCAGGCGCAGGATGAAGTCGTGCGCGTTCGCCAGCCGCGCCGCCTGCTCGATCGCCTCCACGCTGGCCCCGGGCCGGCCATAAGCGATGTTCTCGGCGAGCGAGCGGTGAAACAGGATCGGATCCTGCTGCACGATCGCGATCTGGCTGCGCAGCGATTGCTGCGAGGCCAGCGCGATGTCTTGCCCATCGATCAGCACGCGGCCATCGCTGACGTCGTAGAGCCGCTGCACCAGCTTGACGAAGGTGGTCTTGCCGGAGCCGGAGCGGCCGACGAGACCGACGCGTTCGCCGGCCCGGATCGTGACCGACAGTCCGTCGTATAGCGGCGCGCGATGGCCACCATAATGGAACGTGACGTGGTCGAACACGATCTCGCCGCTCTCGATCGCGATCGGCCGTGCGGCCGTCGCGTCCGCAATCCCGATCGGCTCGTCATGGATCGCCACCAGCTCCTCCATGTCGTTGACCGAGCGCTGGAGGTTGTTGATGTGCATTCCGACGTCGCGCAAATAGGCATGGATGACGTAATAGCTCGTCAGCACATAGGTGACGTCGCCGGGCGAGGCTCGCCCCGACATCCACAGCAGCACCGCGCCGCCGATCACGGAGGCGCGTAAGGCCAGCAGCAGCGAGAGCTGCGCCACGGCGGTGTAGTTGTAGCGAAACCAGGTCCGCCGCACCCGCACGCGCCAGCGGTTGATGACGCGGGCAAGCCGCGCATCCTCGCGCGCTTCGGCGCCGAAGGATTTCACCACGGCGTTGCAGGTCAGCGCATCCGCCAGCGTGCCGCCGACCTTAGTGTCCCAGGCATTGGAGATGCGCGCGGCCGGCGCGATGTAGCGCGTCGAGAACAGCACCGTCATCGTGACATAGACCAGCGCGCCGAGCGCGATCACCCCGCCGAGCGAGGCCCAGTGCACGCCGAGCAGGACCATCGAGCCGATCAGCACGACAAGCGAGGGCAGCAGCGCCAGCAGGATAGTATCGTTGAGGAGGTCGAGCGCCCACATGCCGCGCGTGATCTTGCGCACGGTGGAGCCGGCAAAAGAGTTGGCGTGCCAGTCGGTCGAGAAGCGTTGCACGCGCATGAACGCGTCCTGCGCAACCTCCGACATGATCTTCAGCGTGAACGGCACGATCGCCTGCAGCCCTGCGAGCCGCAGCACCATCGAGGCTGCGCCCAGCGCCACGATGGCGCCGAACGCGATCAGCGCCGCGTGACGCGCACCGAAATCCGACGGACCGCGCGTCAGGGCATCGATCAGGTGTCCCGAGAACACCGGCATGAACAGGTCGGCGGCGGTCGCGCCCAGCAGGCTGCCGACGACGACCAGCGTAGGCCCCGGCTGCTTCAGCCAGTGCCGGAACACGAAGGGCAGCACCACGCGTATCGCTGCGGGCCTTTTTGACAGAGCGGTCATGGCATCATCCGGCCGCTTTTGGCGCGGGCCGGCTCCATTGATGGACGCAAGCCGGCCGCGAGGGCCAAGACGGCGTCACTTGAAGTTGGTTTTGACTTGGGGAGCGGAGCGATCGGGACTGGAAGCCCAATCGAAGCTGGCGGAAGAGGCCTCTAGGAGGCCGAGCACATACCGAGCCGGAACATCATCGAGCGCGGGCGTACGATCTGCGAATGCGACGAAATCATGCAAATCCCTCCCGGTTCGATGAATGAGGTGCGCTTTATAGATGTGTCACTGGCGATTTGCAACGGGGCTCGCGCGAGATCACGCACGGGTGTTGCAAATTAGTGCGCGTCGCCGCGCGCTCCCCCGTCATGCCCGGCGACCCGGCTACGCCAAGGCTTCGCCGAGGTTGAGGTCCAGGGGCGCCGAAGCTTTTAGCGTAGGCGGCAGGCGGGGCATCCAGTACGCCGCGGCGCCTCGGCCCTATCACGACCTTCTCGGAATACTCGATCGCCCGGTCAAGCCGGGCGATGACACCGAATGCGTGGCTGGCTTAGTGCGCGTCGCCGCTGGCGCCGAACGGCGAGGCCGGCTTCTTCAACAGCGTGACGAGCAGGCTGAGGCCGAGATAGAACAGCGTCAGGATGAAGAAGGCATCGCCGAAGCTCATCACGACCGCCTGGCGGTGCACGAGTTGCGAGAGCTGCTTCATCGCCATCAGCGTGGAATCGCCAAGCCCCTGGAACTTCTGCATGAACATGGTCAGGGTTTCGGTCGCGGTCGCGTTGCCCCAGGTCACGCGCTCCTGCAGGCGCGTGATGTGCAGGTCCGTGCGGTCGTTGAGCACGGTGTTGATGACGGCGAGACCCACGGCGCCACCGAGATTGCGCATCAGGTTGAAGAGGCCCGAGGCATTCTTCACCCGGTCCGGCGCCAGCGTGCCGAGTGCGATGTTGTTGGTCGGCACCATCGCGAACATCATGCCGATGCCGCGCAGGATCTGCGGAATCAACAGCTCGTAGAAATCGTAGTCGCGCGTGATCCAGGTCATCTGATAGGAGCCGAGCGCGAACACGACGAGGCCGAACGCGATCATGTAGCGCATGTCGAACTTGACCATGAGACGGCCGACCAGCGGCGCGACCAGGAACATGGTGATGCCCGAAACGACAATGGTCTCGCCGATCATCAGCGCGCTGTAGCCGCGCACCTCGGCGAGATAGCGCGGATAGATGTAGGTCAGGCCGTAGAGGCCGATGCCGATGCAGAACTGCAAGACGCAGCCGACTGCGAAATTGCGGTTCGAGAACGTGCGCAAATTGACGATCGGCTCGGCCGCCGTGAAGACGCGCCAGAAGAAGGCGATCGCCGAGATGCCGCAGATCCAGGCGCAGATCGCGACCGAGGGATCCTGCATCCACTCATATTGCGGGCCTTCCTCCAGCACATATTCCAGCGTGCCGAGGAAGCCGGCCATGAAGATCAGGCCCCACCAGTCGAAACGGTCGAGCAATTCGAAATGCGGTTCGTCGAAATCGACCAGCGCCAGCACGCCCAGGGTGATGGCGATACCGGGCACGACGTTGATGAAGAACAGCCAGTTCCACGACATCAAATCGGTGATGTAGCCGCCGACCGTCGGCCCGATCGTGGGCGCCAGGGTCGCGACAAGCCCGATGATGGGACCGACGATATGGAATTTGGAGCGCGGGAAAACAGTATAGGCCGAGGCGAACACCGTCGGGATCATGCCGGCGCCGAGAAAGCCCTGGAGCACGCGCCAGACGATCATCTCCTCAATCGTCGTGGCAAAACCGCAGGCGAGGCTCGAGAGGGTGAATCCGGCCGCCGAGATCGCAAACAGCAGCCGCGTGCCGAAGGCCCGCGACAGGAATCCGGACAGGGGGATCGCGATGACTTCGGCGATCAGATAGGCGGTCTGGACCCAGGAGACTTCGCTGGAGCTCGCCGACAGTCCCGCCTGGATTTCGCTCAGGGACGCCGAGACGATCTGGATGTCCAGGATCGACATGAACATCCCGAACACCATGATGATGAAGGCGAACAGCCGCTTCGGCGCGATGCGCTCGGAAGCGGGGCTCGCCATCATGGCGGCGGAAGCGGTGATGGCGTTGGCCATGGTCTGACCTCGCAGCGCTCGAGAGGCGCGCTTACTGCGGATGGATCATGGTGGAATCGTCGAGATCGATCTCGCTGTCGGCGTCGGCCGCGCCCTTGTTGGTATCGACGGTCGCATAGACCGACATCCCGGCGCGGAGCAGGTTTTGCTTCGCCACCGACTTCGGCACGCGGATGCGGACCGGCACGCGCTGCACGATCTTGGTGAAGTTGCCGGTGGCGTTGTCAGGCGGCAGCAGTGTGAATACCGAGCCCGAGCCCGCCGCGATGCTATCGACGACCCCGGAGAACTTGCGCATGCCGTAGGCGTCGACCTTGATCGTCACCGGCTGGCCGGGGCGGATGCGCTTGAGCTGGGTTTCCTTGAAATTGGCGTCGATATAGACGTTGTCGAGCGGCACGACGTTGCCGAGCCGCTGGCCGACCGCGACGAAGTCGCCGGCGCTGACGAGGCGGTTCGAGAACGTTCCGTCGACCGGCGCGCGCACCGCGGTGAAGGCGAGATCGCGTTCGGCCTTGGCCAGCGTGGTCTTGAGCTCGGCGAGCTGCGCCTGCGCTTCGGCCTGCTGCGCCTTGGCGACGTCGACATTGCTGACCGCGACGTCATAGGCGGCCTGCGCAGCCTTGACCGCGGCGGCGCCCTGATCGCGTCCGGCTTCGGAGCTCTCGAAGGTGGCGCGCGAGGCAAAACCCTTGTTGCTCAGCGCCTGCTGGCGCTCATAATCGAGATCGGCGCGCTTGAGGCCGGCTTCGGCGGAGACGAGTTGCGCCTTGGCCTGTGCGACCTGGCTGTCGAGCGCCGCGACCTGGCGGCCGATGCGATCGATGGTGGCCTGCTGGGTCGCGATCCTGGTTGCGGCGGCGTCGACCGCGATCTTGTAGTCGCCGTCGTCGATGCGGAAGACGATGTCGCCGGCGCGCACCGTCGTGTTGTCGCCGGCGAGGATCGAGGAGATGTGGCCGGCAACGCGCGCGCCCAGCATGGTGTTGTTGGCGCGGACATAGGCGTCGTCGGTGGCGACGTAGAAGCGGCCGACCAGCGTGTAATAGCCGACATAGCTCGCGGCCGCGAGCCCCAGCACGAGGCCTACTCCCATCATCACGAATTTGCGCTTGCCGGACTTCGGCGCGCCGGCGGCGGCGGGCGCGTCCGGGGCTGCGGCCGGTTTGTCGGTCACGGGCTTCTCCGGCGCCTCGCCGGGGCGGCGCTTGGTTTCCTCGGCCACATGAGAGCGCAACTGCTCGGCGAGAACTGCGGACGTCTCGGTGGCAGCGTCACCGTTCGCAGACGCCGGCGTCTCCACCTTGTCCTGGCGAAGGACGCGCGCAGCCTGGTCTCTCAATACGGCCATAAAGGCCTCCCCAAAAAAAGCGCGATGAGGGACGGCCGCCGTGCGGCCGGTTCTCCTTCGCTTATCCCAAATACCATTGACTGAACGGTTCGGTCAATATACATAATAATCCCAAGCAGACCCTACTGGTCCGAATCCTTTTATTTCGGTTTCGTGGCCCTGGACCGATCCAAAAACTTTCCGAGACACTAAACCAATGGTTGTAGCCGACCGCGAACATCTGCACGTCATCCAAGAGGAGGACAGCTCCAAACGCCGCCAGATCCTGGACGGGGCCCGCAAGGTGTTCATGGATCTCGGTTTCGACGGCGCCAGCATGGGCGAGATCGCCCGCGCGGCGCAGGTCTCCAAGGGCACGCTTTACGTCTACTTCGCCGACAAATGCGCGCTGTTCGAAGCCATCCTCGAGCAGGAGGCGCTTCAGCACGGTCAGGTCGTGTTCAATTTCGATCCCGCGCGCGATGCCGGGACCACGCTGAAGGATTTCGGCCAGGCCTATATCCATCTGCTGTGCCGGCCCGGCGGCGGGTCCGCGATCCGCACCGTGATGGCGATCGCCGAGCGCATGCCCGACGTCGGCCGCCGCTACTATGCGCGGGTGCTGGACAAGACCATCAACCGCCTCTCCGACTATCTCAAAGCCCATGTCGCCTCCGGCGATCTCGATATCGACGATTGCGACCTTGCGGCGTCGCAGTTCATGGAGCTGTGCAAGGCCTCGCTGTTCCTGCCCTTCGTCTTCCAGGCCGCGCCTGCGCCCTCGGAAGAGCGCATGAGCGAAGTCGTCGACAGCGCGACGCGGATGTTTCTGGCGACGTATCGGGCGAAGTAGCGGCAAGCGGGCGGCGCGTTGCGCAGGCCGGGCCTGCGGCATTATATTTGGGCTCATGTCTCGTGATCTTCGCCCGCCCGTCGATATCCTCCATTATGAGATCGTCCAGGAACAGGCCTCCGCGCTTGGCCGGATGGGCCGTACACTCGAACAGGCGCTCGCGCGCTTGCGCGAGTTCGACGCCGCGCACGCTGTCGCGGCGGTGCCTGCTTCGATGCAGCCGGTCCGGCGCAAGCTGGTGATGGAAGCCGGCCAGGCGCTCTGGATGTTCGTGGTGCAACGTGAGGCGACCGGCCTGCGCGACAGCCGCCACATCATGAGGACCTACAATGTCCCGGGCGAGGTGCAACGATGCATGGGACTGGTCCCCGCAGCGTCGAAGTCGGCCTCGAAATGACTTTCCGCAGCAGCCTGCGCTAGGGCGCGTACTCATAAATCGGGGACGCCGTTTGACGTCCGCTATGCCCCTGATAGCGGCGCGAAAGCGGAACGCCGCAGAACTTCCGCGTTGGGCCAGGACCGGAAGCCTTATTTGTGCTATCCGCCATACCGGCAAGGCAAAGGGTACAGACCATGGGTGTTCGGCCGCTCAAGCAGGACTCGTCGTTGGAAGACCGCCTGTCCCACCTGCTGGGCGAACTTTGCGTTGATTGGGGCTTCTGCATTCCACCTGCTGACGCCCAACGAATTGCGTCAACGAAGACTCTTACTGCCGACCAATTTGCACACGCGGTACTGACGGCCGAGGGCTTCGTCGCAGAATATGAAAAGCGCTGGTTCGTGCAAATTCGCCAGCGCTTTGTCGATAGGTTTGGTCACGAAATTCGAGCAGAGGACTAAGCGGCGCGTGCCCGCTTCGGGTCCAGGCTGTGTAAAAACGCGGCTCCGCATCACCTCCATCAACGAAGGCGGCCGTCGGTGTCGCTATTGAGTTCGCTGCCCGCGCCTCACGCCCGCATGGCTGCCAGCAATGGCTCGACGCCGAGGATATTCAGCACACGGGTGAGATTGTAGCTGAGTACGTTCA
>NZ_JARVWW010000083.1 GCF_029846715.1 Bradyrhizobium nivariense | reverse complement strand
CGGTCGAGCGCAGCATCAAGCCAATAGGCCTGGGAAAGAAGAACTACTTGTTCGCCGGCAGTGAAGGCGGGGCCGAGACATGGGGCATTCTCGCGTCGCTCATCAACACGGCAAAGCTGCACGACATGGACCCGCGGCACTATCTGACCGATGTTCTCGAGCGCATCGTCTCCGGACGTACCAAGATCAATCAGCTGCACCTGCTGTTGCCGTGGAACTGGAAAGCCGAGCGCGACGGTTCGGAGGCAAAGCTCGCCGCTTGATCAGTTCGACGGCAAGGCGTCGGGAACTTCCTGCGCATCGCTGGCGTCGTCGTAGATCTCCTCGCGGATCACGCGCAGCGTCACCTCGTGCAGATACACTTGCAGCGCACCCTCCAGCTCAGTGAACTCCGGCAGCAGGACTCGATCGACGAAGCCTCTTGATGCACGGACCATCACCGTGTTGCGTCGCTGCCGGCGATAACGAAACGGCCGCAGCCCATATCGGCGGCAAAGCGCCAGAAAAAGGTGCCGAGACCATTGGTCGGGAAGTGAGAATTGCTGTTCGATCGGTGGATCGTGGCGAGCGAGCTCCTCGACCCGGGCCCGCACCCGCTGCAGCGCGGCTTCCGCCGCAAGGCGCTCACCAGCAGTTCCGGCACCTGCGAACAACGCCTCGATCTTCCGAAGCTTCTCGCGCAGCTGCGACTCGCTGGTCATTCCGATCCCCGTTGCCCGCTCCGAACCGGGGGTCACCCCATCACCACGCGCCGGCGGCGTCAATCATCCCGACCGCGCTATCCAGAGCATTCCGCGCAAGTCAAGCCCAGGCACCGGTGATCCTATCGTGACGCTCACGCTGATCGCGCATCTCGAGCTGCGGATCGAGAAGCTCAAGCGCGAACTGTACGGGCAGCGCTCCGAGCGCACGGCGCGTCTGATCGAACAATTGGAATTGGAACTCGAAGAACTCGTCACCACGGCGAGCGAGGATGAGCTTGCGGCTCAGGCCGCGGCGGCGAAGACCCAGAGCGTGCGCGCCTTCACGCGCAAGCGGCCGGTACGCAAGCCCTGGCCGGACGACATCGAACACGAGCGCATCGTTATCGAGGCTCCGACGACCTGCGCCTGCTGCGGCGGATCGCGGCTGGCGAAGATCGGCGAGGATGTGACCAAGACGCTGGAGGAGATCCCGCGTCGCTTCAAGGTCATCGAGACAGTGCGGGAAAAGTTCACCTGCCGCGATTGCGAGAAGATCAGCCAGCCGCCCGCGCCGTTCCATGCCACGCCGCGCGGCTTCATCGGCCCGCAATTGCTGGCGACCATCCTGTTCGACAAGTTCGGCATGCATATCCCACTCAACCGCCAGAGCGCGCGCTTCAAGTGCGAGAGGATCGACCTGCCGTTGTCGACGCTGGCCGACCAGGTCGGCCACGGGACCTTCGCCGTCATGCCGCTCTTCCACCTGATCGAACGCCATGTGCTTGCTGCCGAGCGCCTGCATGGCGACGACACCACCATCCGCATCCTGGCGAAGGGCAAGTGCAAGACCGGTCGGATCTGGACATATGTGCGGGATGACCGGCCCTTCGCGGGGCCAGCGCCACCGGCGGCGGTCTATTACGCCTCGAGCGACCGTCGAGGCGAGCATCCACAGAAGCATCTGGCCGCCTTCACCGGCATCCTGCAAGCCGATTGCTACAACGGCTTCGAGCCGCTGTTCGATCCGCAGAAGAAGGTGCTGCCGATTACGCCGGCGTTTTGCTTCGCCCATGCGCGGCGGGCTTCTTCGAGCTGGCCGACATCGAGAAGAACGCCCGGGAAGGCCAGGGGCAAACCGGTCTCCCCGATCGCGCTGGAGGCGGTCAGACGCCTCGATGCGTTGTTCGAGATCGAACGCGCCATCAACGGCCGCAGCGCCGACGAGCGGCGCGCCGTGCGCCAGGAGAGAAGCAAGCCGCTGCTCGACGACATGCACACCTGGCTGCTGCGCGAGCGCGAAACCCTCTCGCGCTCCTCCGAGGTCCTGAAGCCTATGAATTACATGCTCAGGCGCTGGGACGACTTCGCCCGCTTCCTCGACGATGGCAGGATCTGCCTCAGCAACAACGCCGCCGAAAGAGCGTTGCGCGGCATCGCCTTGGGAAGGCGCAATTGGACCTTCGCCGGCAGCCTGCGCGGTGCCGACCGCGCCGCCATCATGCTGACGATGATCACGACATGTCGCCTCAACGACGTCGATCCCAAGGCCTGGCTCGCCGATATCGTCGCCCGTATCGCCGATCTTCCCGCTTCGCGTCTGCACGAACTGCTGCCCTGGGAATGGAAGCTCCTGCGCCAAGGCGACACGCCCTCCAATCAGCAGGCCGCCTGATCTTCACCCAACGCCATCATAGAGCTCGTCGCGCTCGCGCGCATGCGTCAATCAGGCGGTCTTCGTCGTATGCGTACGCCTGGTGTCAGCATCGATCTGATCCAGATCCCGACTCAAATACCAAGCACAGCGACGACGCGTGGGAGCTTTCCAGGTCGGGTGCGGTTGTGCTGCTCCTCCCGAGTCTGCATGTGCACGCCTGTCAGCGGCCCATCGCGCGACGGTTACCCGACTTCCAGTATAACCCTGTTGCTGAAGCTCGCGCCAAAGCTGCTGGCCCACCTGGCAGCCGGAGGCCCACCGCGCTTCCAGCCATGCCTCGAAGGGCGCGAGAAGATGTGAAGGTCTGTGAGGACGCGAATGCTCCGGTTCGCCGCCAGCGGCCAGCCAGCGCTGAACAGTGCGCCTGTCGATGCCGAGCAGTTGGGCGATCCCGGATGTCGGGCAACCTTGCTCGCGTAGGCGACAGATTTCATCCCAGCGTTCGCGTCGTGCAGCCTTTCGATCCGCTCGCAACTGCGCAAGGCCGGGCGGCAGCGTGGAACTGCCAGTCTTCGGTCGTTGCACGGACGCCATGATTTGCACGGCGGCGGCTACGTTGTGACGATGGCGGCCGACAGCGTGGCGCAGGGCCTCACCTAAACTGTTGAGCAGGTGCCAGCGGTCCGCCACCTGCACCGCGTCGGGCGCGCCGCAGCGTGCGCCATCAGCATAAAGTCCCGCACGGTCGCGGGCTACGACCTTGATGCCCGGCCAGCGCTTCAGCCAGCGCGCAACACTGTCGGCATTACGATCGGGAAGCAGGTCAAGCACGCAATTGCGCTCCAGATCGCAGATGATCGTTCCATATCGCTGGCCACAACGCCAAGCCCAATCGTCGATGCCGACGACGGTCGGGGCAACGAAATCCGGCAAGGGAGCCGAGTGAACCATTCGGAGCAAGGTGTCGCCGCTGACCGGCATGGCCAGTTTGCGCGACAGGCGCGAGCCGGGCTCTCCGCCGACCGCAAAGCCGATCGCCAGTTGGCTCTCGCCGAGGCGGGTTGTGCGTCTTGCTTTCGGCCGCACCGTTGCCGGTAGCCGCTCGGTGAATATCTGACGCGGGCATTGCGGATTCGCGCATCGAAACCGTCGCGCGTGAAGCCGGATTTCAACCACCCGACCTTGCCACGGCAAATCGGCTAAGCGTCGCACGTAATGGCTGTGGACGCGACCCGTCTGGCAGCCGCAACAGGGACAGAGCGAGACCGCTGACTTCGGCCGAGCCACGAGCACCACACTGTCCGTCTGGGGAAGGATCTGGACAATCGAAAGCTCGGGAGAAATCAGCGAGCGGAAGGCATGAAGCAAGGCGAATCACGAGCGTCGACTGCGATTCCAACCTTATGCCCTTATTCGCACCGTCCGTGAGTCCCGCACCTTGCACCAAATATGCGGAAGAACCCAATCAGGATGAGAGAGCTTCGCCGGGCTCGTGACGCAGGGAGGGCGCAGCCCGACCGGAGTTACGAGCCCGGCGACGGCGCGATCCGAGCGGACCGCGCCGTCTGGTGATCGGGCTGGCCGGTGATGGATGGTTCTTCTCGCCAAAGAGGAATCACCCGTTGCCAGGCTGCCATGTCACCGATCACCAGATGAGGCTCTACATGAAGTTCCGTCAAACCAATTCGCCGCCAGAGGCGGCCGCGAAGGCGTCATTCAGTTCGTCGACCGCTTATCGGCTCGAGAAGGATCTGCGTCTTCCGTCGCAAAAGAAGTCACCGCGGCAAAGGCGCCGGCCGGATCCCTTTGGCCAACTTCTTCGGCCTGGAGGTCGTGCCGATGCTGAAGGCGGCTCCCGGATGCGGCCCGTGGCCATCTTCGAGGAGATACTCCGACGCCATCCTGAGCTGGGGGCCGGAATCCGCCGCACCCTGGAGCGCCGGATCCGCGCCTGGCGATCAATCCATGGCGCGGAGCAGGAGGTCATCTTCCGCCCGACCCACGACGTGGGCCAGGTCGGCCTGTCCGACTTCACCGATATGGGCGAGCTTGGGGTCGCCATCGTTGGCGTGCCGCTCGATCATCGCCTCTATCACTTCCGGTTGGCCTATTGCGGGTTTGAACACGCCCATGTCGTGCTCGGTGGCGAGAGCTTCGTCGCATTGGCCGAAGGGCTGCAGAATGCCCTGTGGTCGCTCGGTGGGGCACCGCGGGAGCATCGGACCGACAGCCTGTCGGCCGCCTTCTGCAATCTCGATCGCAATGCGAGGGACGATCTGACCGGGCGTACGAGGACCTCTGCGCCCACTACGGCATGCGGCCTTCCCGCAACAATCGGGGCATCGCCCACGAGAACGGGGCGATCGAGAGCTCGCATCGCATCTCAAGCGCACGATCGCCGATGCGCTGCTGTTGCGCGGCACTGCCGACTTCGATGATCTCGCCGCCTATCGCGGCTTCATCGACGCGATCGTCAGCCGCCGCAATGCCCGGAACACCAAGCGCATCGACCACGAGCGCGCCACCCTGCAGGCGCTGCCAGATCGCCGCACCTCGGACTACGAGGATGTGATTGTCCGCGGGACGTCAAGCGGCGGCTTCACCTTGCGCAAGGTGTTCTACACCGTGCCGTCGCGTTTGATCGGGCACCAACTGCGGGTACGCCTTTACGACGATCGTCTCGACGTGTTCGTCGGCCGCACCCATCTCGTCACCCTGCCGCGTGGGCGGCCGCATCCCAACGGCAAAGGTCGTCGATTATCGGCACGTGATCCATTCCTTGCCGCGCAAGCCAATGCGCTGCTCAATCTCGTCTACCGTGATCGGCTGTTCCCGCGGGATGCCTATCGCCGAACCTTCGATCGCTTGCGCGAACGGCTGCCGGACAAGAAAGCCTGCCGGCTCATGGTCGATCTGCTCGCTCTGGCGCACGAGCGCGAGGCCGAACTCGCCGATTAGCTCGCGGCTGACCTCAACGCTGGCTAACTGCCCGACCTCGGACGGCTGTGCGCTTACTTCGCGCCCGATCCGGCCTGCGTGCCGCAAGCCTGGTGCAGCTCGCCCCGCTCGCCAGCTATGAGTGCCTCATCGGTGCTGGCGAGATCGGAGGTGCCGCATGAGCACGGCCAACACACTCGACACCGCGCGACTCAATCTGTTGCTCAACGAGTTGCGGCTGCCCGCCATCAAGTGCTGTGGCCGCAATTTGCCGAGCAGTCCGACAAGGAAGGCTGGCCGGCGGCCCGCTTCCTCGCCACCATTGCCGAGCACGAGATCGCCGAACGCGGCCGCCGCCGCGTCGAGCGCCATCTCGTCGAGGCGCGGCTGCCCGCTGGAAAGACCTTCGACAACTTCGACTTCGAGGCTGTGCCGATGATCTCCAAGGCGCAGGTGACCGCGCTCGCCGCCGGCGATGGTTGGCTCGGCAAGGGCGCCAATCTGCTGCTGTTCGGGCCGCCCGAGCCCGCTTCATAATGCTCACCTGTCCATGTCGTTAGAGTTCCAGCACTTTTTGCAGCGGATCGCCGGACGGCGGACGCCGCAGACGCCGGGCGGTCGCAGCGCTCTTCACATCGGCACGTTCCAGATCGGCCGCCTTGATGATCCACGGCGCGCCCTTACAGAGCTGACTCGCCGCGAGTTGGCCATCCTTGATCAGACGGCGCACCGTCGACGGGCTGACGGACAGGACTCCAGCGGCCTCGTCGAGCGTGACCTCGCCGCGCTCCCGTCGCTCGCCCTCCCGATAGGTCGCAATCGCATTGTGACTTCGCAGGCTGCACACGCGTGACTGTGTCCAGCCGTTGCCGCGCCCTGTCGTCTTGCCGGCGCGATTGAGCACCGAAGCGATCGCCTTGTCCGGCATCTGTCGTGCCAGTACACGCACCAAATCGATAGTCTCGCCCGCCGCGCTCCAGCGATGTTGCCCCGAGCGGTTCTTCCTGACCTTGAGCGCGGAGTGGTCGCCGCCGTGCCAACGTATCACGAGATTGAGCGCGTTGTCCTCGACGTGAACGATGATCTCATCAATCAGTGTTCGCACGATCCGCTTCCTGGCCTCCGGCGTCACACCCGGCCTGGTCCAGGCCAGCTGTAGATCGGCGCCGAGCGTCATCAGCCGCTCGCGATAGGCCGGCGTCAGTTCTGTCGCGGGTGAGGCTGTCAGCCCTTCCAGCTCGGTCTCCAGATCGCGGACGATGGCCAGCCGCTCGTTCCATCGCTTCTCCAACTCGGCGGCAACGAGGCGATTGTCGGGATCGACGGCATCATATTGACGCCGCGCATGACCGACCTCGTAGCGGGCCTGCTCGAGCGCCAGTTCCAAGTGCCGCCGCTTGTCCTCGCTGGCACGGCTGCGCACCGCCTGCGCCGCGAGTGCGGCTTCGATTCCGAGCGGTTGCAGGCGCTCGATCACCTCGATGCCGACCTCGCGATCGATCCGCATGCCGCCGAATGAGATGCAGCGATCGCCACCGTGATTGATGAAGCCACCCTGGCAGTGATAACGGCCGGTGTTGCCGTCCTTGCCGGAGTAGGCGACATGTAGCTTGCGCCCGCAATGGCCGCAGCGCAGAAGGCCGGCCAGCAGCGCCTCGCCACGACGCAATGCGCCGCGGCTCATTGGGTTCTTGCCATTGGCGTTGTCCGCGATCAGGCTGAGGTTCCTTTCGTAATCCGCCCAGCTCAGATAACCCTCGTGGTGACTCGGGATCAATACCTCCCAGTCGTCGCGCTCCTTCCTGAAGCCGCGAACGACCTTCTTGCGGCCGGCCTCGATGCTGATGCGGCTGCCCGTACGTCCGAATGCATAGGCACCGGCGTAGATCGGGTTGGTCAGGATGTGCAAGAGCGTGTTGTAGACTGGCAGCTTCCACTCAATCCGTCGGCCTTCCGTGCCGTAGGCGACGGCCGGCAACGGGATGCGCTCGTGCCTGAGCCACAGGTGCACCTGACGCACTGACTGCATCTCGGTAAACTTCGCGAAGACAAGTGTGATGGCTTCCGCAATGCGCCGATCCGGATCCTTCGCGATGCTGTTGTTGCCGATCCGGCACGTAGCCGATGGCAACCGTCATGAACAGTTCGCCGCGGCGCGCCTTCTGCTTCAAGGCTTCCAGCGAGCGCTGTCGTAGGACCGATAGCTCCATCTCGCTCATAGTACCCTTCATGCCGAGCAGCAGGCGGTCGTTGGGATGACGCGGATCGTAGACTCCGTCCTCGTCGGCAATCAGCGTACCCACGAGACCGCAGAACTCCAGCAATGTGTGCCAGTCACGGCCGTTACGAGCCAGGCGCGACGCCTCGATCGAGACAACGGCGCCGACACGCCCGTCGCAGATGGCAGCCAGCAGCTTCTCGAAGCCGGGCCGCGCAACGCCACCGCCAGAGCGGCCAAGATCGTCATCGATGATGGCGACATCGCTCCAGCCGAGCTGCCGCGCCCGATCGGCAAGTCCATATTGACGGCGCTTGCTTTCCAGATTGCTGGCGACCTGATCAGCCGTCGACTGACGGATGTAGACGACGGCCTGACGGGCGAGGTGCTCAGGCGCGATCTTGCTCATTAGCGACCTCCCTTGCCTTGTCGCTGGCCGCGTCTGTCGCAATGTCGTCGTCGGCTAGGGCCTCGACCAGCATGCGCTCGATCAGGCTGACAAGCAGAGGCTTCTGCGTGGTCGGAATGTCCAACATCTTTTGATCGACTTCGAACAGGTCTCGCTGCCGGCTCGGTCGTGGTCGCATGATCGCCTCCTTGGTGCGGGGCTGATTCCCCGTCAGGCGAGGCTAGAAGCGCATCGAGCCGGACGCGCAGCTCGACGAGCCTATCGACAGATAAACAAGGAGAGCCGGTGATTGCCGTGGAGCGAGCCGTCTCCTCACTCATCCATGCCGGAATCAGGGCGAGCGTGCCGTCGGGCTGGACCACGACCAGATGATCCTCGCCGGCGAACCGCTTGCGGTGCTCGACCTGCACCATCTGCCCGGCCCGTGGATGGAACGGATAGAAGATCCGCACCTCGAACGCCGGACACCCGGCATTGTGACGCTGGTTCGACCGGCGGCGGCAAGAGTCACTTTGCGGCAGCCATCGGCCTGGCCCTTATCGAGAACGGATGGCGCGTCCTCTTCACCCGCACCACCGATCTCGTCCAGAAGCTCCAGGTGGCGCGGCGCGAGCTCAATCTCGAGGCCGCCATTAACCGCCTCGATCGCTTCGACCTCCTGATCTGCGATGATCTTGCCTACGTCACCAAGGACCAGGCCGAGACCAGCGTGCTGTTCGAGCTCATCAGCGCTCGCTACGAGCGGCGTTCCATGCTGATCACCGCCAATCAGCCCTTTGGAGAGTGGAACAGGGTCTACGCTCGCCGCCATCGATCGCCTCGTTCACCACGCCACCATCCTCGAGATGAACGTCGAAAGCTATCGCAGGCGCACCGCGCTCGAAGGGAAGCGTGGTCCAGGACGACCACCCTCGCACGCGACACCAAAAACACTCGCTGATTGACGCTCCGCGACAATCAGAGCGAATAAAACTCTTGCGCGCGACAATCACCGCGGCAATCGTATTGCCGCATGTAGCGATGTTCCCGGTAAATACGGCTTCCCATCCAGATTGTCGCGGTATAGGATCATCGCTGCAGAGCTGTCCGTCTTACCCAGGAGAACACTGGTCCGGGGGCGGAACGTATCAATGTTTCGGAGTGTGAGATGGATACAACTTAGGTCTTATGGTCGAATATCCGCTCAAGAGAACGTTTTGCTCGTCAAGAGCTGAAATCGAAGCACAAGGAGTCCCGCGTAGACGGTTGTTCCAACTGATAGGCCAATCCAGATACCAACGGCACCGAGGTCAAATTTCAAACCAAGCACGAAACTGATAGAAAGCCCGATAGGCCAATAAGCGACCGCGGCAAATAAAAGCGGCACGCGTGTGTCCTTCAGTCCGCGAAGAGCACCCGCGGCAATGCTCTGCAAGGCATCTGTGATAAAGTAGCTCGCTCCTACAAGATGCAGCTTTGCGCATAATGCGATCGTCGCATCGTCCCTGGCGCCCGATCTGCCGAGAAACAACTCGGCGATGTAAAAACGCGCAGGAACTACCGCTAATGTCAGCGTTCCTACGACGACGGTGCCCAGCACCATTGCAATCAGACCCGCCTGCTTCATGCCGAGCCAATTCTTGCAGCCAACTGCATAGCTAACGCGGACGGCTGCCGCCGTGCTGATGCCTAACGGCACCATGAAAAGGATGGAAGCGACCTGGGCCGCGATCTGATGAGCGGCAAGTGCGCTGGTGCCGATACGGCCTGCCATGAGTGCCGTGGCAGAGACTGTTCCGTATCCCATCAAGAAGGCCATTGAGATCGGAGTCCCGATTGCGAACAGCTGTCGCATCATTGGCCAATCGAAGCGCCAGAAATGTGCAAGGAGGTGATAAGCCCGAAAGGGGGCTTGCATTGTGGCGAACCACAACCCGGCCAAAAACATCCCACAGTTTACCAGAGTGGTCGCCAGACCGACCCCGAACAGATCGAGTCGAGGAAGGCCGAACTTCCCATCCATCAGAAGGTAGACCAGCAGGGCGTTCATCGGGATGGCCGCAAGCGTGATCCACAAAATGGGGCGCGGCTTGTTGACCGCACCCATAAAACTGCGGATGGCCTGAAATGAAAGCGTCGGCGCCGTACCCCAGGCTAGTCCGAGCAGATAGCGCTGGGCGAGCCGCGCCGCCTCCGGCGCTTGGCCAAAAGCGAACAATATTTCCTCTGCCCGCAGCAGCAAGGCCACAATCGGGCAGGATAGCAGCAGCGCGGCCCACAGTCCCATGCGCAGCGAAAGCCGTACTATTGCTAGATTATGCCTCCCAAACGCCTGCGCAACTAATGGTGCAATCGCAGCGAGCACACCTACACCGCAGGTCAAGCATACGAAATAGAGCCTGCTGGCTAGCGCTGCTGCGGCGAGCGCCTCGTTGCCGTTCTG
Source organism: Bradyrhizobium nivariense (assembly GCF_029846715.1). Taxonomy (GTDB): domain Bacteria; phylum Pseudomonadota; class Alphaproteobacteria; order Rhizobiales; family Xanthobacteraceae; genus Bradyrhizobium. The sequence goes on along the minus strand of NZ_JARVWW010000083.1, from coordinate 2,728 downwards.
GGCGATAAAGGCAACATCAATCGTCGTCATCGCGACTTGCCCGAGTTGCGTAAGTACCATCGGAAAGGCGAGTCTTGCCGTTTCGAGGAACTCGCCCACTAAGCGATAACCAGCCTTCCGTCTCGTCAGTTTAAGTTGCGAAGCCGATCGCAATCTTGTTTTGGCGCTTTTATGCATTGAAACTATGCTGCTCCAACAAGCTATGCTGCTCGATTAGCATCGCCGAGCAAGCGGGTCTCACGAAGCGCATGCCGGACCAGAACTGCGACTGCCGCGCGGATATGGAGTGGGAGGTACGAGCATTCCAGTTCCAGCAGAGAGGATTCTAGCAGGCGCGCGCCGCCCCCCGAGGCGGACGCCGATCCGGCGCAGTCAAGTTTGCACGACATTCGGTGAACTAGGAGACACTAAGCTTACAAGCCGAAAGTACGGCTCCCCGATTGACCATTCTAGTACCATGTCGATTCAAGCTTCGTGCCAACTGCAAGAGTCTGATTCTAAACGCCACTTGCCCGAGTAGAGTTGTCGCCATTCCGACATTGCGCCGGAAATCCAGCGGTCGGCGCTCGAAATCCCTCAATGTCGAGGTCGCGATGACATCGCACGGCAAGTCGGGCCAGCGCGCTTTGTTGGTATCAACGCCTGTGCGCGCGACGAACGCCTCAACGTGAACGCTGATTACTTCGCTCGCACAGGCGAGCGGAATTTGGGACCTAGAATACAACTGCAACAGCGCCGTGCCCGGAGGGTGCTCCCCGGACCAAATTCACACCGACCGAATACGTCGGTCGCAGCAGCCATGGGCCGCAATGGAGCGACGCGTTGCGCTAAGCGGAGGAACCGCGACCACCCCGTTGCTTTGTCGGACCTTATAGGTTGTGTCGCTCCTTCCTTCGTGGGAAAGCGAGGGGTCTGCGGCTTCTCGCGAGAAGTGCAAGGACGATGCGCGTTTTAGCCGCCCTTAAGGCGTGGCAATTCCTCAGGCATCAGGAATTTACCGCTGACCATATTTTGAGGGACGCGAGATTAAGGAAGGAACAGCAAACGGGATTGCCTTCTAGAACATTCGTCGCGTGAATCAGGCATTCGGATGTTGGCGCTCGCGGGTGATGATGCTGTGCGAACGACGCGGGCAGTGAAGTCTGTGTTGAAGCACTCCCGCCCAGCTCCCTAGGGGGCATCTACTCTCGGCTACCAAGTCTCGCAGTTGCTCTCAATCAATATGGATGCATTCTCTTGGCGAACACTGCTTACTCAGGAGAGATCGGCATTGGCCTTAAGTGCTCTGCGCGGGTTTATTTCTAAGCCCATTGACTTACTCGGGAATCAGTTCCCAGCAAACCAATTCGGGCACCGACGAGTGATTCGGCACTGGCACGGTCGTACTCCGGCGCGGCCCGAGCGAATCAAATGGCGATCACTTCACGGCGCCTTCAACAACTCGTCGAGCACCATGGCCCCTACTTTCGTGTTCCATCGAAGCTTGTACCGCATTCTGAGCGAACCTCGAATGAGCGCACCTCTCGAACGCGGCCGTACCGCAGCATCACCGAAGCCGGTTGCATTGCCGGATTAGACGGCACCACGCATATGACGATCGTCGTCTTGAAGGAGTTCGAACTGGACGACGAGCGGCGCAGGCCGCTGAGCTCTCAGCGATCATTGATCATGAACCGATAGAGTTTGCTCGGCCAGTCACTGGAGCTAGGATCGACAGCTCCCTCAGGAGGGCAGTTATGCAACGAGATTTTCCTGCAACTTATCTCGACCTGTATCGAGCCCCGAGCTTTACTCATTGGCTTTCAATGAAGGCCACCATGACAAGCGCCAGATTACTTGGCTACTGGGACTACCCCCGTGCGTGCGCTGCCGCTAACGCAGAAGAAATGACATTCTCCGACGAGCTATATTGGTTGTACAAACTGAGAAGGCCCATAGTGAGAGCGGAAGACCCCAGAGCCTATTCAAACAACTTGACATTGTGGACGTTGGCTCTCCACGAGTCCCGCAGGAGTACGGGCGTGAGCCAAAATCTTTATCAAAAAAGGGATCAAGATAGGAGTCATATCAGCGACGTTTGGGCTTAATGGTCATCAGCCGCCAGAGAACGAATCTCATAGGATCCATGTTGCTAAGCTATGTTCAAAGCACCATGCAACAGACCTGAACCTACTGAGACGGCAGCTAAGGGATTGCAGGGAGCAACGTTGTGATTTCATCGTCGGTTCGATTCATTGGGGCTATGAGTTCGAATTCTTCCCACGGCAGAGGCAGATCGATGCCGCGCATACCTTGGTTGAGGAAGGAGTAGACCTGATTTCTGGGCCATCACCCTCACGTTATTCAGCCTGTTGAATACTACCGACAAAAAGAGATCCAGATCGCATTGCGGTCATTGCCTATTCTTTGGGGGGCCTGGGGTGGCGGTGGTATACGGCGCCACACTTTGCTCTAGGAATGATCTTGAGCATGAAATTGTCAAAGGGCCTTTTAAGTGGCGCGCGCCGCACCTACATCGAAAAGGTAGTGCGGATTCCGATTTATTTCGGCCGGGTATTCCGACTTGAAGCCGGCCATCGTTCCGATTTGAAGCCGGCCACCATTCCGAAATGAAACCGGCCGGCATTCCGATTTGAAGCCGGCCGGGGTTTTGGAAGTCGGCGTTTTCGTTTGGGTCAGTCCCTCAGGCATCAAGTCCCTCGTTGATCAACGAGGGGAAGCGGATGCC
>NZ_JARVWW010000082.1 GCF_029846715.1 Bradyrhizobium nivariense | reverse complement strand
CGTCAAAACCCGCCGGAAGCTGCGCACTCACCTCCGGCCAATGATCCAAAATCTCAGGACGAATCTTCATCCCAAGCTTGAATCATATCGAGATTCTTTGTGTCCAGAGCTAAACCTAGCGCGAATGAGGGTTGGGGTGAGGGGCTGCTTCCGCAAAAATAGTGACAGTCGGACTCGCGGAGGCTCCCCCTCACCCGGAATTTGCTACGCAAATTCCGACCTCTCCCCGCAAGCGGGGCGAGGTGAAAAGCTACCGCCTCACCCCTACCGTTCAGGCACGCGCCTGATCTTCGCGCCGAGCGCATTCAGCCGTTCGTCGATGCGCTCATAGCCGCGCTCGATCTGGTCGGCGTTGTTGATCGTGGAAGTGCCCTCGGCGCAGACGGCCGCGAGCAGCATGGCCATGCCGGCGCGGATATCCGGCGAGATCATCGATGCGCCGCGCAGCCGGCTAGGACCGGCGATGATGGCGCGGTGCGGGTCGCACAGCACGATGCGCGCGCCCATCGCGATCAGCTTGTCGACGAAGAACATCCGCGATTCGAACATCTTCTCGAACATCAGGATCACGCCCTCGCATTGCGTGGCGGTGACGATCGCGATCGACATCAGGTCGGCCGGGAAAGCCGGCCAGGGCTGGTCCTCCAGCTTCGGCACGTGGCCGCCAAAGTCGTCCTGGATCTTCAGCGTCTGGTTCGAGGGCACGATGAGATCGTCGCCTTCGATGCGGCAGACGATGCCGAGCCGTTCGAACCCCATGCGGATCGAGCGCAGATGCTCGACGCCGGCGCGCACGATACGAAGCGGCGAACGCGTGACGGCCGCGAGTCCGATCAGTGAGCCGACTTCGATATGGTCCGGCTGGATCCGGTAGGTCGCACCGCCAAGCGTCGCCGGACCGTGCACGATCATGGTGTTAGTGCCGATGCCTTCGATCCTGGCGCCGAGCGCGACCAGGAAGTTGGCGAGGTCCTGCACATGCGGCTCGGACGCGGCGTTGCGCAAATGGGTGACGCCGTCGGCCGCGACCGCCGCGACCAGCGCATTCTCGGTCGCGGTGACGCTGGGCTCGTCCAAAAACACATCCGCGCCCGCCAGCCTTGCCGCGCGGAATTCGAGCCGGTCGGTCGCGGTGACTTTGGCCCCCAACTGTTCCAGCGCCAGCACATGCGTGTCGAGACGGCGGCGGCCGATGACGTCCCCGCCGGGTGGCGGCAGCATCACTTCGCCGCAGCGGGCGAGCAGGGGGCCCGCGAGCAGGATCGAGGCGCGGATGCGGACGCACAAGTCCGGATCGAGATCGGCGGCGCGGATGCTCTTGGCATGAATATGAAGCGTGTTGCGGGCCGTCCATTCGGCCGCAGCACCAACCGAGCGGATCAGTTCGACCAGCGTCTCGGTGTCGCGGATCCGCGGCACGTTTTCCAACGTCACCGGATGCTCGGTGAGCAGGGCTGCCGCGATGATCGGCAGCGCCGCATTCTTGTTGCCGGACGGCTCGATCGAGCCCGAGAGCCGGTGACCGCCCTCGACGATATATTGGATGGGCGCCACTGAGGTCTCTCGCTGTCCTGTGGGTGGGGGCGGGCGGTTCGGAAGCGGAAACTACCGAGAATTGAGCAGGGTAGCAATTCTGCACTTGTCGCGGCAGAGGGCCGCTCATCGGCCCTGAACAGGCCCGCTGGACCTGGCGTTTAGAACAAGCCGATGATAGTCGCCACCACATAAAGGATGACGATCAGCATCAGCACGCCCATGGCCAGGAAGGATATCTCGATGGCGATGGCGCCGCTGCCGAGCGCGGCCGCCACGCCGGCCAGGAGCCTCTCCTCGCGAAACACGAGCGCGAGGACGGAGAACAGGATGGCGAGCAGGCCGAGCGAGATCGCGCCGATCGAGGATGCCTCCCTGAGCTGGCTTCCCGTCGACTTCTCCCGCGGCGGTGCGTGATATTCGACGCCCTTGACCCGCGCGATCAGTCGGTCCTTGAGGCGGTGCCCGGTGTCGGCAATGACCTGGTCCGCCGGGGGCGGCGGATAGATCACCGGCACGATCCAGTGCGGCAGAACGGCCGCGATCAGCGCCAGCACGCCGACGATGCTGGCGATCACGCCGAGACGTCGCGAGGGGAGGGCAGGGCTGGTGGTCGCAGAGCTGCTCATGGCACGAGCTTCCCGGCCGGAACAGGCCGCTGGGTTCAACCGTTTCGTCGCAATGGCCGCCGGTCAGGTTCACCGGCGGTCGGAGCGTCTCAGATATCGATCGTCGCGCTCAGCGAATGTTCCTGGATGAAGTCGCGGCGCGGCTCGACCACGTCGCCCATCAGCTTGGTGAAGATGTCGTCGGCCTCGTCGACCTCCTTGACCTTCACCTGGAGCAGCGAGCGAGCGTCGATGTTGAGCGTCGTCTCCCAGAGCTGCTCCGGGTTCATCTCGCCCAGACCTTTGTAGCGCTGCAGCGTGACGCCCTTGCGGCCGGCGTCGGTGACGGCTTCGAACAGATCGACCGGGCCGTAGACCATGTGCTCGACGTCCTTGCGCCGCAGCTTGCCGGGGCGGACATAAACGTCCTGGAGCTTCACCGTGTACTCGTCCAGCTTTCGCGCCTCGACCGAGCCGAGGAAGGCGTCGTCGATGACGGCGGCTTCCTTGACGCCGCGCACCGTGCGCTCGAACTGGAAACCATGGCCTTCCACGTATTGACCGATCCAGCCGCGCTCGACCTCGTCGGCGAGAGTGTCGAGGCGGGCGGCGATGTATTGCGCGGCCGCGGCGGCTTTCTCCGGATCGCCGTAGATCGCCTTGTTGAGCACGCCGGTGATGGCGGCCTGCTCGATCACCTTGCGATTGTAGCGGGTGTGCAGGCTGCGCAGGATGCCGCGGACGGCGCGGGCGTCGTCGACCAGCGAGCGCAGGTCGCGGCCGGTGCGATCGCCGCCGGTGCCGGGAATATAGACGCAATCGTCGAGCCCGGTATCGATCAGATAATCTTCCAGCGCCCGCTCGTCCTTGAGGTATTGCTCGGACTTGCCGCGGTTGACCTTATAGAGCGGCGGCTGGGCGATATAGAGATAGCCGCCGTCGATGATCTCGCGCATCTGCCGGTAGAAGAAAGTGAGCAGCAGGGTGCGGATGTGGGCGCCGTCGACGTCGGCGTCCGTCATCACGATGATCTTGTGATAGCGCAGCTTCTCGATCGAGAATTCGTCGCTGATGCCGGTGCCGAGCGCGGTGATCAGCGTGCCGATCTGCTCGCTGCCCAGCATCTTGTCGGGACGCACGCGTTCGACGTTGAGGATCTTGCCGCGCAGCGGCAGCACGGCCTGGAATTCGCGGTTGCGGCCCTGCTTGGCGCTGCCGCCTGCCGAGTCGCCCTCAACGATGAAGAGTTCTGATTTCGCCGGGTCTTTCTCCTGGCAGTCCGCGAGCTTGCCGGGGAGCGAAGAGACCGAGAGCGGGCTCTTGCGCGTCAGCTCGCGCGCTTTTCGCGCGGCTTCGCGGGCAGCGGCCGCCTGGATCACCTTGCCGACGATCATCTTGGCTTCGGAGGGGTGCTCCTCGAACCAGGCCTGCAGCGCCTCGTTGAGCACGTTCTCGACCACGGGACGCACTTCCGAGGACACCAGCTTGTCCTTGGTCTGCGACGAGAATTTTGGGTCCGGCACCTTCACCGACAGCACGGCGGTGAGGCCTTCACGGCAGTCGTCGCCGGTGAGCGCGATCTTTTCCTTTTTCGCGTTGGCCTCGGCATAGCCGTTGACCTGGCGCGTCAGCGCGCCGCGGAAGCCGGCCAGATGGGTGCCCCCGTCGCGCTGTGGGATGTTGTTGGTGAAGCACAGCACGTTCTCATGGTAGCTGTCGTTCCACCACAACGCGGCCTCGACGCCGATGCCGTTGGCTTCCGCGCGCACCATGATCGGCGCCGGCACGATCGCCTTCTTGTTGCGGTCGAGATATTTGACGAATTCCTCGACGCCGCCGGAATAGTGCATCTCCTCGCGCTTCTCGACCGCGTGACGCATGTCGGAGAGGGCGATGTTGACGCCGGAGTTGAGGAAGGCGAGCTCGCGCAGCCGGTGCTCCAGCGTGGCGAAATCATACTCGATGTTCTTGAAGGTTTCCGTCGAGGCCTGGAACGTCACCTCGGTGCCGCGCCTGCCGGGCGCATCGCCAACGACCACCAAGGGTGCGACGGCATCGCCATGGGCGAATTCGATGTAGTGTTCCTTGTTGTCGCGCCAGATGCGCAAGCCGAGCTTGCTCGACAGCGCGTTGACGACGGAGACGCCGACGCCGTGCAGACCGCCGGAGACCTTGTAGGAATTCTGGTCGAACTTACCGCCGGCATGGAGCTGGGTCATGATGACCTCGGCCGCCGAGATGCCTTCGCCCTTGTGGATGTCGACCGGAATGCCGCGGCCGTCATCGCGCACGGTGACGGAATTGTCGGCGTTGAGCACGACATCGACGCGCGAGGCGTGGCCCGCGAGCGCCTCGTCGATCGCGTTGTCGACGACCTCGTAGACCATGTGGTGCAGGCCCGAGCCGTCATCGGTATCGCCGATATACATGCCCGGACGCTTGCGGACGGCATCGAGACCCTTGAGCACGCGGATCGATTCCGCGCCGTATTCGCTCGGATTTGAGGGCTCGTTTTCGGCAGGCGTCTGCCGAGCAGGTTCTGTCATGAAAGGCCTTCGAGATGTCGCCCGAATCAGCGGCGCAAAAGGCGCTGATATGCAGGCTATTTGTGCCATGAAAGACGGATTGCGCCTAGCGCAAAGTATCTCCCGGCAAGCCTTTGATCAGATAGGATTTTTGGGCCGGTTTTCAAGGCTTTCGAAGGCCGATTTCGGGCGTTGAAAAAAGCGCGATTCGACAGGCGGTTTCGGGTCGCTGAAAGGCGTGGATTTTGCGGGTTTGGAAGGGATGTTCCGCGGTGCCACCTGGAGCATTCGACCTTTGGTGAAATTGGTCGGCCCTCGGACTCTCTGCAACCTCTCCCGCTTGCGGGGGAGGTCGGCGCGAAGCGCCGGGTGGGGGCTCTCTCCACATTGGGAGTATCCATTGTGGAGACACCCCCACCCCAACCCTCCCCCGCAAGCGACCCGCAAGCGGGAGAGGGAGCGCACCTGCTTCGCGGCGCCTCAATACAGCTGGAGCGGCGACCATGCCTCGCCGTCGCGCCCGACGGTGAGCTCCCAGGCGTCGCCGGCCGCGACGGTGACGATGTTGGTGTGGGCCGGACGGCCGGGCACGCTCAATTCGTACGAATACTTGCCGGGCGCCAGATCCAACGATACGGCGTTAGCGCCAGCCGGGCGCTTGATGATCCGCTCATTGATCCCGAGCACGGCTTCCGTCTCGCCGATGTTACTGAACACCAGCATCGCCTGGCCCGGTTCGGGCATGACGTTCGCCCTGGTTGCAGTATCCGAGTTCTTCTGCACGAGATGGACCGAGGTGCCGCCGTCCTTGCGGCCGAGCTCCAGCATGGCCGGCCCGAGCGGGGAGGCGAAGGCGAGCTGGACGTGATCGACGCAGACGACAGCGCCATCGTGCTGCTCCTGCCAGCCGAGCTTTCCGAGCTCCGTGCGGTAGAAGGCGAGAACGTCGCTGAGCCGGGCGGGCACGGTGGCTTCGAGCTTGACGCGGAGCGGCGCTTCAATCCCCACCATCATGGTGGTGTGAATTCCTCTGAAGCTGTAGCGGGTCGGTGCAGGCAGCTTGGCATCGGGATCCGGCGTGAGATCGGCCGAAAACAGCGGCGACAGACGCGGCGCCCAGGCGCCGGCGCTTGCCGCGAGCATGCAGGCCGCGAGCAAGACGAGGCCGCACGCAAACGCCCGCCATCGTGCCGGGGGTTGCGCCCCGGACCTTGCCGTCCGCATCTCACTCTCCAGGAATGTCCCGCGCATCAGTGTCATCGCGCGATGGCAACGGCTGCGACGCCGTCGCCGCGGCCTCTGGCAACTAGTCGCGGCGGCAACGGGGCTGGTTCAACGGCGGCGACTACCGCCGGGCCGATACCTGTCCGCTTTCGACGTCAAAGATTTCGCCTCCGGTGCCGATCTCGGCGAAGGCGGCCGGGTCCGCGCCGGTCAGCCACACCTGCGCGCCAAGCTTGCGCAGCTCGTCGAACAGCGCCGTGCGTCTGCTGGGATCGAGATGCGCGACGACCTCGTCGAGCAGCAGCAGCGGCACGATGCCGGTCATCTCGGCGACCAGGCTCGCATGCGCCAGCACCAGCCCGATCAGCAGCGCCTTCTGCTCGCCGGTCGAGGCATCGCGCGCCGGCATGCTTTTCGGCGCGTAGATCACCTGGAGATCGGTGAGATGCGGACCATCCGTGGTGCGGCCGGCGATGGCGTCGCGCGGACGGTTGTCGCGCAGGATCTGGCGGTAGCGGTCCTCGACCGACGTCGCGGTTTCTGTGAGGAGCGCGTTCTCCATCCAGCCGTCGAGCGCGATCTGCGCGGACGGAAAGGCGGAGGCCTGCGCGCGTGCGTTCAACATGCCGGTGAGACGTGCCGCGGTCTGGCCGCGGGTTGCGGCGACCGCGACCGCAAGCTCCGCCGTCTCGCGCTCGATCGCGTCACACCAATGGTCGTCGTAATTGCGCGTCTCGAGCAGGCGGTTGCGCGAGCGCAGGGAACGTTCGAGCGCCGAGATGCGGCTGGAATGGTCGCTGTCGATGGCAAGCACCAGGCGGTCGAAGAAGCGCCGCCGCTCGGATGCCGCTCCCATGAACAGCCCGTCCATCGCCGGCGTCAGCCACACCATGCGGATGTGATCGCCGAAGGACGCCGCCGAATTGACCGGTTCGCGGTCGATGCGGCAGCGCCGGCTGACCACGGCATCGGCGCGCGGCGGATCGATGCCGGTGCCGAGCGTGGCAAGGCCCAGCGCACCCTCGACCTGTGCCGACACCGCCCAGGAGCCGTCGCCCTGGTTGTCGGCGACGTCGTCCAGCGTCGCGCGCCGCAGGCCGCGTCCCGGCGACAGGAACGAGATCGCCTCGATGCAATTGGTCTTGCCCGCTCCGTTCGGCCCGACCAGCGCCACCATGTCAGCCGTCGCCTCGAGCCCCGCCGCCCGGTAATTACGAAAATGCGTCAGCGTCAGGCGATGAATGCGGGAAGGGGTCATGGTGTCTTTGTCATTGCCGGGCATCCACGTTTTGGTCCTCCAAAGACGTGGATGGCCGGGACAAGCCCGGCCATGACTGATGTAGTCGATGCGAAGGGGCGCCGGTAGCCCTCACACCCGCATCGGCATCAGCACATACAGTGCGCTCTTGTCGTCGCGGTCTTGCACCAGCGTCGGCGAGCCGGGGTCGGCGAGCCGGAGCGTTGCGACGTCGCCTTCGATCTGGGCGGCGATGTCGAGCAGATAGCGCGAGTTGAAGCCGATATCGAGGGCGTCGGAAGCGTATTCGACTTCGAGCTCTTCGGTCGCGCTGCCGGAATCCGGATTGGTCACCGACAGCACCAGCTTGCCCGGCGACAGCGACAGCTTGACGGCCCGCCCGCGCTCGCTGGAAATCGTCGAGACGCGGTCGACCGCGTTCTCGAAATCCTTCTTGTCGACGACGAGCTCCTTGTCGTTGCCCTGCGGGATGACGCGGCCGTAGTCGGGGAAGGTGCCGTCGATCAGCTTCGAGGTCAGCACCACATTGCCGATGGTGAAGCGGATCTTGGCCTGCGACAGTTCGATCGTGACCTCGGCCTCGGTGTCCTCGATCAGGCGCTGCACCTCGCCGACCGTCTTGCGCGGCACGATCACGCCGGGCATGCCGTCGGCGCCCTTGGGCTGGACCAGGTCGAGCTGGGCGAGGCGGTGGCCGTCGGTGGCGACGCCGCGCAAGGTGGCGGCTTTGGCCGTGCCCGCGGCGTGCAGATAGATGCCGTTGAGATAGTAGCGTGTCTCCTCCGTGGAGATCGCGAACTGGGTGCGGTCGATCAGCCGCTTGACGTCCTTGGCCGCGAGGTTGAACGAATGCGACATGTCGCCGGCAGCCAGATCCGGGAAATCATTCTCCGACAGCGTCTGCAGAGTGAAGCGGGAGCGGCCGGCGCGGATCGCCAGCACGGCGCGGTCGCCGTCGGCTTCGAGCACGATCTGCGAACCATCCGGCAGCTTGCGCACGATGTCGTAGAACATGTGCGCCGGCACGGTGGTGGAGCCCGCGGTCGCGGTTTCGGCCGCGAGCGTTTCCGTCACCTCGAGGTCGAGGTCGGTCGCCTTCAGCGATAATTTCGCGTTCTCGGCCCGGACCAGCACGTTGCCGAGGATCGGAATCGTGTTGCGGCGCTCGACGACGCGGTGGACGTGGCCCAGCGACTTCAGGAGTTGCGCGCGTTCGACCGTAACCTTCATTGCACTACTCGCCCGATCCCCAAGGAAACACAAATTTGGAAAAGCCGGGCGGCGGGACGCGCGCCACGGCACCGAAGACCCCGGAAAGCCGGATCATCCAGCCGATATGACCAAAGCCGTCAGGGTCGCGCAAGGTGGCGCGTAAAGTCATCCGTTTCAAGGGATTGCGCGATGGTTCCCCACGATTTACAGGCAAAACGAGGGCCGCCGCCCAGGCAGACGAAGACCGCCGCCCGGGCATGGCCGGAGCGGCGGGAGGGACGGGGAAAGACCTAGGCGTTTATTCCTGAAGCTGGCGCTTGAGCGATTCGACCTCGTCCGACAGCGCCGTGTCCTTGGAAACCAGGGCCTCGATCTTGCGCACCGCGTGCAGCACCGTGGTGTGGTCGCGCCCGCCGAAGCGGCGGCCGATTTCCGGCAGCGAGCGCAGGGTCAGCGTCTTGGCGAGGTACATCGCCACCTGGCGCGGACGGACCACGTTGGCGGTCCGGCGCGAGGACAGCAGGTCGGAGCGGCTGACATTATACTGCCGCGCCACCACGCGCTGGATGTCCTCGATCTTGATCCGCTTCGGCTCCTGCGGCCGGATCAGGTCGCGCACCTCGTGCTCCGCCATTTCCAGCGTCACCGGCCGGTTGTTGAGCTTCGAGTGCGCGAGCAGACGGTTGATCGCGCCTTCGAGATCCCGGCCGTTATGGGTGATGGCGCGGGCCAGATAGGTCAGCACCTCCTCCGGCACCTCGAATGTCGCGTGATGGGCGCGGGCCGCCGCGACGCGCGACTTGAGAATGCCGTGCCGCAGCTCCTCGCCGAGCGAGCCCATCTCGACCACGAGGCCGCCGGCCAGCCGCGAGCGCACGCGATCGTCGAGACTTTCGAGATCGGACGGCGGACGGTCGGCCGCGATCACGACCTGGCGGCCGGCGTCGATCAGCGCGTTCAGCGTGTGGCAGAACTCGGCCTGGGTCGACTTGCCCTGCAGGAACTGGAGATCGTCGATCACGAGCACGTCGATGCCGCGCAGCGCTTCCTTGAAGGCGAGCGCCGTCTGCGTCTTCAGTGCGGCGACGAAGCCGTACATGAATTTTTCCGCGGTCAGGTACAGCACCTTGCGCTCGTTGCCGGAATTGCCGGCCCAGGTCACCGCCTGGAGCAGATGCGTCTTGCCGAGGCCGACACCGGCATGGATGTAGAGCGGATTGAACATGACAGCGTCGCCGCGGCGCCCCTCGGCGACCTGACGCGCGGCGGCATGCGCCAGCGTGTTGGAGCGGCCGACGACGAAGCTCGCGAAAGTCAGGCGCGGATCGAGCGGCGAGCCACCGAGCGCATCGTGATTGGCCGAGACCGGCGCGGTCGCGGTCGAGCGCAGCTCCGGCGCAGGCGAGCGGCGTGCTTCGACCGGCGCGGGCGCTTCCTTCTGCTGAACGACCGGACGCACGGCCGAGCGAACGGTGAGATCGATGCGATGCACTTCGGGCATCTCGGCCTGCCAGCACGACAGCACGCGCTCGGCGTAATGCGCTTGAATCCAGCTCTTCAGGAAGCGCGTGGGAACCGAGAGACGCACGCTCTCCTCCTGCACGCCTTCCAGATCCATGCGCGCGAACCAGCTCGTATAGACGTCTTCGCCCACGTTCGAGCGCAGCCGACTCTTCACGCGTGACCAGCGATCCTGTTCCGATGTGTTCATCGTTAAAAACTTCTCTTGAGAGATAAGGTTGCGTTGTGAACGCCATGCAGGGTTCCGGCCAGGATCCCTAAATGGCGCGACCTCAAGCGATTCCATCGTCGGGCATAGCTCGACCGTTCGGCGCGAACGCCGCGAGGTCAGATCAGCGATGTCGGAGATGGAGAGTTCGCGAGGTCAGCGCGTACTCGGTGCGCCCTCACACGAGGGGGGCTGGACGCAGGACGGATCGGAGACGGCATCGTCGAACGATGGAATCTGTGTCAATACCGCGTTGAATCCGTAGGACATGATACCTCCCCATCCTGCCGTGATCGCTCACGGCAAGGTCCTGCGTGAAAAACAACCGCATCTGAATTGCTCCAGTCGCGGATGCCTGCCCGTCTGTACTAGTCGTCCGCTCGGCTTCGCCATCCTGCGTGTCGGAGTAGCCTCAAGACGTCTCTCATTTGCGCTGGGCGCGAGCGGGAAGATCCCGCTTGGAGACATTCAGACAAAGAGCTACCATTCCCATATTGCTATGGGTTTTTGAACCGACAATCGCTGAGTAAAGCGTCGCCTACGTGCACACCGCCGCCGATTTGCACGCTCGCCCCGTTTCCGATACCGCGCTGGTCTCAAGATCGTGGGCGCCGCTGACGCCTTAAGGAATACACTATGCGGAAAGACTCGCAATGAAATTGATTCACACTTGAGGCATCAAAAAACTTGATCTGCGTTAACGCCGCGCGCGACTTGTGCACAGGCTTCAGAGCAAGTTTTTGGATTCGTGCACAGAATCGAAGGCGCCGCGCCTCATGTGACAATTCTCCGCCACTGCCAAAAATTTTTTACAAAAGCGTCACGCGCGCGACGCGCGGGCGAATTTTCCAAATGCTTGGCGTCACTATGTCGATAAGTGATTAGCGAGACATCGTTTTTTGAGTCTCGTTTCACAGGGTAACTCCACCGTGTGTCGCGATCCGGTGAAACTACGGTGTGCAGAACTCGCAGGCACACGAATTCAACTTGAGCCCGCCTCGCAAGGGTTTTTTGCACCGCGGTGAAGGTTTCCGCTGTTGCAAAATCACCCACAGGTAGAATTACCGCATCACGGTGCGGACGCCGCAATCCTCCAATCGAGGATCGGTCGCCGTGTGGCCGCTTGCGTGAATATGACAGGCAACAAAAAAGCCCGGCGTGATGCCGGGCTGTTTGACGCGTGTGATGTGCGACCGGATCGTCCGATCGAACGAATGCTCGCTAGATCACTTGCCGGCTTACTCGCCTGATTACTTGGCGAGCTTGGCGATCTGCGCGGTGAGCCGCGAGACTTTGCGGCTGGCATTGTTCTTGTGAATGATGTTGCGCTGGGCGGCGCGCATCAAAGCGGGTTCGGCATTCGCCAGCGCCGTCACGGCGGCGGCGCGGTCGCCGGTCTTGATGGCTTCTTCGACGTTACGCACGGCACCGCGCATCTGGGTGCGGCGCGACTTGTTGACGGCGGTGCGGCGGGCGATCTTGCGCGTCGCTTTCTTGGCGGAAGTGGTATTGGCCATGGTCTCAATGTCCTTTGCGGGTACCGGTCGCGTCTTGGTCGGGTAGCGCCGGCTTGCTTGACCGCGTAATCGACGCTCGGATTTATGGTGTTCGGTTGCTAGGCTGTTCCCGGAACATGAGCGACGGCCTTGCGGCTGCCTCTGAGGCCCAAAGAGCCTGTAAGCTCAAGGAGCCTGCAACTGCTCAAAGAACAGCGGCGGCAGGATTGCGCCCGCCGCCAGTTGGCGCCCTTATAGAGAGGGTCTTTGGCACCGTCAACGCTTTCTCGGGCTGGAAAACCGGCCCGCGGCGGCCTGGATGAGTGCCGTAACGCCCTGAAGAGGTTGAATTTCTGCCGTCTCCCTTGTATTGGCTGGCGGCGTTCCGAGGGTCGTCCGATCGGACGACCATATAAGGTGAGGCATGATCCGCGGCTTTTTCCGACTGATTGGGCTGTTGCTGCTCGCCGGCGGGTTCATCTTCATGGTCTATGACGGCGCCCGCTGGGTGGCCGACCAGACCCTGCGGTTCACCCGCTTCGGCCAGTTCTGGAACGACATCAATCAGGCCAGCCAGACGGCATTCCGGACCTGGGTCGAGGCCAAGGCGCCCTGGCTCTGGACCTCGGTGGTCCGCCTGGTGCTGGATCAGCCGGTTTTCGCCGTCCTCGGCATTCTGGGCATCCTCCTGATGATCCTGTTCCGCCCGCGCAAGCCGCTGATCGGCTATTCCCGGGATTGAGCTTTCAATTCCCGGGATTGAGCTTTCAATTCCCGCGACTGAGCCTCGCGGGCGGCCGCGTAACAAGGCTGCCCATTCACGCGTAAAGACCTATATTCCCAACTGATTGCGAGCACGCCGCCCGAGCGTTTTGCTGATTGCCTTGGCCCGGGCGACGGACAGCTCGTTCCCCGGAGATCCGTCCATGCTGTTCATGCGCAAGACCACCGCATTGCCGAGCGCTACGGAAGCGCTGCCGGGCCGTGCGCAAGCCATTCCGACCGCGACCACCCATTTCGTCAACGGTACGAAGTTGCAGCCACCTTATCCCGCCGGCCACGAACAGGCGGTGTTTGGGCTCGGCTGCTTCTGGGGCGCCGAGCGCAAATTCTGGGAGCTCGGCGATGGCGTTTACGCCACCGCTGTCGGCTATGCCGGCGGCCACACGCCGAATCCGACCTATGAAGAGACCTGCTCGGGCCGCACCGGCCACACCGAAGTGGTGCTGGTCGTGCTCGATCCGAACAAGGTCTCCTACGAGAAGCTGTTGAAGACGTTCTGGGAGAGCCACAACCCGACGCAGGGCATGCGTCAGGGCAACGACGTCGGCACGCAATACCGAAGCGCGATCTACACGTATTCAGACGCGCAGAAGAAAGCGGCCGATGAATCGAAGGCGCTCTATCAGAAGGCGCTTGCTGCAAAAGGTCTCGGCGCCATCACCACCGAGATCGCACCGGTCGGCGCATTCTACTTTGCCGAGGACTACCATCAGCAATATCTGGCCAAGAATCCCGCCGGCTATTGCGGCCTGGGCGGCACCGGCGTGTCCTGCCCGATCGGCGTCGGTGTGAGCGCATAAGTCTAACCACGAGTTCGCTGCACCTCTCCCGCAAGCAAGCGGGAGAGGTCGGCGCATTTGAGAGCAGCCCATCCTTCGAGACGCCCGCTTTAGGCGGGCTCCTCAGAGGGTGTGATCTATTCGACGGCTCATCGAGCACTATAGCCGAAAGCCGTCGCAGTGTGATTCTCTGGCGATGGCGGATTCGCAGGAGACCACGATGGCTAGCGATGAATTGTTCGGAGCAC
>NZ_JARVWW010000081.1 GCF_029846715.1 Bradyrhizobium nivariense | reverse complement strand
TCAGTTAGCCAAAGGTCAGCCATGGCAGATCGAGCTCTCAGACGAACAAATCAGTCAGCTTCGTCATCGAGTACGACGCACCAAGCGGTCGAAGAAGGAGGCATCATGAAGTCATCGGCTCGCCGATGATGTCGTGCCAGTGTTCGACGGGGATCTGGCTGGTGACGATGGTCGAGGCGCGACCGTGGCGATCATCGAGGATCTCGAGAAGGTCGCGCCGTTCGGGCGGATTGAGAACCGACAGCCCCCAATCGTCGAGTATCAGGAGTTGAACGCGGCCGAGGGTTTTGAGCATGCGGCCATAGCGACCGTCGCCGCGCGCGAGGGCGAGAGCCTCGAACAGGCGTGGGACGCGATGGTATTGGACCGAACGATTGTCGCGGCAGGCCTTGTGGCCGAGGGCGCAGGCAATCCAGCTCTTGCCGAGCCCGGTTGCCCCGGTGACGAGCAGGTTCTCGTTGCGGTCGATCCAGTCGCCGCCGACGAGTCTGGCGAAGACGGCGCGATCGATGCCGCGTGGCGTACGCAAATCGACGTCTTCCACGCATGCGCTTTGGCGCAACGCGGCGAACTTGAGGCGGGTCGTGAGACGTTTGGTGTCGCGCTCGGCGGCTTCGCGATCGACCAGCAATCCGACGCGCTCCTCGAACGACAAGGCATCGAGATCTGACGATCGTCGCTGCTCCTCCAGGGCTTTGGCCATTCCGGTCAAGCCGAGTGCGATCAGCCGTTCATGGGTGGGATGCGTCAGCATTGAGATCTCCATGGTTCAGTGGAAATAGCCCTGACCGCGGATGTTGCGGTGGCGCAGGGGTTGATCGTTGGATGTCTCGTCAAGGAACGCGCGATCAAGGCCGTTCTTGAGGATCGAGCGGATCGAGGCGACGGAGCGAGCCTTGATGAGGATGCCGCGTCGGCAGGCCGCATCGACGCGCGCATTGTCGTAGCTCCTGGTCAGCGACAGGATGCCGAGGCAGGTGCGAAAGCCTTGCTCGGGATGAGGCCTTGCCGCGATGACGGCCTGGAAAAACGCCGCGGCAGAGGGGCCGATCTTCTCGCCGGCCGCGATCAGCCCTCCCGGCGTCCACTTACCGTAGCGGCGATGGGCGCTCGGCATATGATCGGCGATCGTGGTATGGCCGCGGCGGTTGGGCGCACGGGCGTGGCTCGCGATCCTCTGACCCCTGTGGAAGATCTCGACGGTCTTGTCGGCGATGCGGACATCGACGAGTTCACGGATCAGACGGTAAGGGGTAGAATACCAATGGCCGTCGATCTCAACGTGGTAGTCGGGGGCGACGCGACAACGCTTCCAGCGCGCAAAGACATAGGGCTGGTCCGGCAGTTCTCCCAGCTTGAGACGATCGATCTCGGCGAACAGTTCGGCGCGGCTGGAGCCGAAACCGCGCATCTGGCGGGCGTTGAGTTCGCCGACCAGGACGTGGATGGCAGCGTTCAGTTCCGCCAGGGAAAAGAAGCGCTGATTGCGCAGGCGGGCCAGGATCCAGCGCTGCGCGATCTGGACGGCGACCTCAACCTTGGCCTTGTCCTTTGGTCGCCTTGGCCTCGCCGCCAGGATCGCGGTGCCGTAATGGCCGGCCATCTCGGCATAGGTTCGGTTGATTCCAGGATCGTAACGATCGGGGTTGGTCACGGCGGCCTTGAGATTATCGCAGACCACGAACTTCGGCACGCCGCCGAGATACCTGAACAGGTTGGCATGCACGCCGATCCAGTCGGACAGGCTCTCGCTTGGGCAAGCCTCGGCGTAGGTGTAGTTCGAGGCCCCCATCGCCGCGACGAACAGCTTCATGGCGCGCACTTCGCCGGTGATGGGATCGAAGATGTCGATGGTGTCGCCGGCGAAATCGACGAACACCTTCTCCCCGCCGATGTGGGTCTGACGCATGCTCGGGCGCGCACGCTGCTTCCAGGCCTCGAAGGTCGTGCAAAACCAGGTATAGCCGAAGCCGTCGGGATTGGCGGCGCGATACTCTTCCCACAACAGCAGCCGTGTCACGCTGCGACGGCGCAGTTCCTTCTCCACATAAACCCAATCGGGGGCCGGTCGCCGGTCGCTTTGCGAGGCTGCCGTCGGCGCCGGGAACAGCAGCAGCTCCAGGCCCCCGTCGTCCATGCCCTCCGGCAGCGGCCAGCTCAGCCCGGCAAGGCGGGCACGCCGCACGTAACCATGGACGACGCCATTGCTCACCCCCAACGTCCGCGCGATGACGCGCTCGGTCAGGCCCTGGTGCCTTAAACGTAGAACTTCTCTGATCCGGCGCATCGACAATCTCTGGGTAGGCATCAGGCTTCCTCATCGGTTGAATGAGAAATCCGTAGCCCGGTTGAGTTGTCGGTCGAAGCGTCCGGCACCGCCAAAAGGTGCTCACGATCGCCTGAAATCGCTGCTCACGATCCTCTGAAATCGTTGCTCATGATGCGGTGAAATCCGTGCTCACGATCGTCTGAAATCCGTGCTCACGATCCCGCGAAACGCGCAGCCTATGGTAAGTCAGCTGTGGTGGCGGGATAAGCATCGCGGGCCGAGCGTGAAGATCCGCCGCAAGGCGCGGAACCGACGGCGGGCGCTGAAGCCCAACACCCACGAGGGCTATGTGAGCTGGGAGAGGTTCGAGGCGATCTGCACAATGGTCAGCAACAACGTTCCCACCGGTCGGCATCACGGCGCGCCCAAGCATGGTGAAGCGCGGCTGGCTGGTCTAATCCGGTGCAAGCGCTGCGGCCGCAAGCTCACACTCCCCTACTCCGGCATAGAAAACCATATCCTGCGCTACAGCTGCAGCCGCGCCTGGATGGACAATGGCGGTCATCACTGCATCGCCTTCGGCGGACTGCGCGCCGATGATGCCATCGAGGAATCACTGCTTGGAGTTGTCGGTCCGAGGCTATCGCCGCGCAACCGCTACCGCCAGGGAAGCCGGGGAACGGCGGGATTCAGGTGCGCGATGCTCTTAGTCGCGACCTCGAGGTCGCGCGCTATGCCGCCGACCGGATCTTCCGGCAATACGATGCCGCTGACCCTGCGAACCGTCTGGTGGCGAGTGAGCTGGAACAGGGCGCTCGCTAACGCGGCAGAGATCGAGGCAAGATCGCCATGCATGATGCGGCGACGCCCGCAGCCATTGCTGATCCAGCTTCGCTCGGCGTTCTTGCCTCGAACCTCAAAACGGTCTGGGATGTGCCGACGACGGATGCCCGCCCGCCTCAAGAAGCGCATCGTGCGCACCCTCTCGGCGGCGTTCTTCTGGTTACGAATGAAGCCGCACTCCACATCGTCAATAACGTTTTGCTTCACAGAACTCAGACAACTTATGGCATGAGCCCCGCCAAGGGTGCCGTCGGAGAAGTGGTTGGAAGTGGGGTGTGGCGCATTCTCCGGGAACATTTAGGGTATCGTTTCAGGCTGCGAGGTCAATCGGCTGATTGCCAGGCTTTACGGCGAGCGTCTGCCATCCATCGACCTTGCGCATGTTGATCTGTCCAGAGGCGAGCAGCGCCCAGAACAACATGGCTGCGGTGTCTGCTGACGGCAGCACGGTTTGCGTCTTGATCCTTCGCTTGAACTCTTCGTGCAGCCGCTCGATTGCATTGGTAACCGGTATAAGATTCTCGGTGCTGATGTTCGGCTGCGGTTTTCAAGATCGCGGCGTATGGTGCGACCATCCGGGACAGAGGCACCGGGAGCACGCGAAGGTGTGGGCAGGCCGATGCGTACGATGAGCTGCGAGCTCGAGTTAGTAGCTGGCCGCCTCTACGACTAGCCCGGTTGCGCCGTGAGCGCGGATCCGTAGTTGTCGTGTCGCCCACCGTTCCCGTCATATGACAGGAGGTGTAAATGCGACGCATAATCCGAATGGATATCCACCGAACTTTCGGCGAGGTGGTCTTCTGGGAGATGGCAGACTTCGACCGGCCGGTCGCGTCGATATGACCCGCATGGCACTGGAAGGCTTTGGCAAAAGCCTTCAACCGATAGACGAGGTGGTGATCGAAGCGACCGGAAACTGCATGGCGGTGTCACGGGTGCTGTCGCCGTTCGTGAAGCGGGTGGTCATCGCCAACCCATTGCAGGTGAAGGCAATCGCGCATGCCCATGTGAAGACCGACAAGGTCGACGCGGGCACGCTGGCCAGCTTGTACGCGGCCGGCTATCTGCCGGAAATCTGGACGCCGGACGCGGCCACAGAACGGCTGCGCAGGCTGATCGCCCGGCGTTACCAGGTCGTGCGGCATCGGACCCGGATCAAGAACGAAGTGCACGCAATCCTTCACGCGCACCTGATCCCACAATGTCCGCACGCCGATTTATTCAACGGCCGCGGCCGCGATTGGCTGGCGCACCAGCCAGTACCCGACGACGAACGGGATGCTATTGAGCGGCATGTGCGCGAGCTCGATCGGCTCGCCGACGATCTCACGATCCTCGATCGGGAGATCGCCACAAACAGCCTCGACGACGGCTCGGTCAGGCGGCTGCTGACGATCACCGGCGTCAATCTGGCGGTGGCGGCCGGGTTGATGGCGGCAATTGGCGATATCACGCGTTTCAAGAGCCCGCAGAAACTGGTCAGCTACTTCGGGCCCAATCCGCGTGTGCACCGGTGCCGCTCATCACGGACGGATCAGCAAGGTCGGACGTAGTCACGCCCGGGCCATGCTGGTAGAAGCCGCCTGGGCTGCCGCCAAGACACACGGACCGCTCCACGCTTTCTTCGTGCGCATCCGCGACAGACGGGGCCATCAGGTGGCCGCCGTCGCCGTAGCGCGCAAGCTGACCTTCCTGTGCTGGCATCTGCTGACGAACGAAGAGGATTACCTCTGGGCCCGGCCCAGTCTTGTCGCTCACAAGATGCGCGGCATGGAGTTACAGGGTGGCCGACCGCAGAAAAAAGGCAACACGCGCGGCCCTGCCCACGCGTATAATATCAAACAACTCCGCGATCAGGAGATGCACGTCGCCGAGCAAGCGCAGAGAAGGTACGAGCACTTTGCCGAAGCTTGGCGCCCGCGCCCGCCAAAAGAAAAGGCGCGCGGGCGCCTCAACCCGGCAGGACACAGATAGGGCTGCCCGGCGACGCTTACAGCCGACGCGCCGCTCTTCGCCACGAGGTCAATAACAATCGCCGTTCGAGCTGGTTCCCATCCCCCTGGGACACTGGGCCGGTGAGTCATTGCTTCTTTCCAGTCCCGATCCGATCGAGGATGCCGCCGTGCTCGGGCCGGTCAAGGCCGAGCCTTGCGGTGGCCGCAAACTGCGGCCAGCCTTGACCGCCCCTGCGCGCGGCAGCTGCGAGAAGGGCGGTCGGGACGGAAGAATGCCGGCGGCGCGGTCGAACAAAAGAATGCATCTTCCGGAGCCCGCTAAAAACTGCTTGTCGATCTCATCCGTGGTGCGCACGCTGCTCCATTGGCTCGGCGGCAGGCGCGTGAAGGTGAACAAGCGTTCTCCTGCCTCCTCCAGGCTGTCGGCGACGGCGCGATGCTTGAGCCTCCATTTGCGGATGAAGGCTTTGCGGCGCGCTTCGATCTCCTCAGGCGTCGTCGCGTAGATCATGTCGTTGTAATCAGCGGTGATCTCGTCATGCAGCCGCTCTGGGGCATGTGCGAACAGGTTCCTGTGCTTGTGGACCGTGCAGCGCTGGACCGGCACGCCGTCCCCGACGGAGGCGATGGCCTTGTCGAGCCCCGGCGCGCCATCGACGATGAGGAATTCCGGACGCCGCAGTCCGCGATTGATGAGGTCAGCAAGGACAGTGCGCCAGGCCTCGGCCGCTCTCGCCGCCCATGCTCTTGATCGCTTGATCGCAAGCAGCACCTTCTGGCCGTCCTCGCGCACGCCGAGAACGACCAGCAGCGAGATGGAGGTCGCCTTGCGGTCGAGCCGCACGCGCACCGCGGTGCCGTCGAGGATCAGGCGCACGATCGGCTCTCCAGTCAGCGAGCGGGTGTGCCAGGCGTCCCAGTCGCTCTTCACCTTGCGCCAGGTCCGGCTCACCGTGTCCTTGCCGACCGTCTCGCCGAACAAGGCCGCGAGCGCGCGACGCACTCGCCGCGTGTTGGTGCCAGCGAGATACGTGCTCGCGATCAGCGCGTCGGCGGCGAGTGTGCGCCGCTGATAGGCCCGCAGCGTCTGGCTCTTCCATTCGGTCGTCTTGCCATCGGCAGTGGTCAGACGGGCGCGCGGCACCGCGGTCTCGATCTGCCCGAACGTGCCGGTCAGCGATCGCGTCCGGCTGCCGTGGCGGCGGCCCGCAACGCTCGTTCTTCCTTCATTGCCGGACATGGGGATGTGCCCGTAACGTGGCCGCGAAAGTGCCGCCTCGAGCTCGCCGCGGAGCAGTTCTTCGATGAACTCACGCGATCGAGCCCGCACTTCGGCCTCAAGCGGATCAAACCAGTTGTCGAAAACATCGCCGGCCATATCGGCCGCAGGCTGCAAAGAATCAGGCTTCGTGGTAGTGCTCGTCATGGCGTGGTCTCCAGTCCGACGCTTCAACGCCGGATGATTCGAGGTTGATCACCCCAGACCTACGCCACACTCAATTCCTACCAACCCCGCGACGGCACCTGGCTATCCCGCCGTCACGAATTTGCTTCGTGAACTGCGGCCAACGCCATTTCCGGCATTCGAGGTTCGCTCCGAGGCACCGGCATGCAGACGTTCCTGCGCTGTCACGTGCGGCCTTCGAGGCGATCGGCGGCGTTCCCAATGGCGCGCGCACAATGCGTGGTCAACGAAGCCTTTGCGGCGGAGAAGCCTCACCTAGGGGGCCTTACCGATCGCCGCCGCGACGAGCCGATCATGTACCGATGCCATGGTCTGGCTGCATTCTCCCCATGGCTGTCCCGGACAGCCTACGTGTTCGTCCGTGTCGGGATGACGCTGGCGTACGTCTCACGCGTCATCATCAGCATTTCGCCTGTTAAGCCGTGTAGGCGAAGGCGACATTCCAGCCCTCAGATGTGGGTTAACCGGTTCGTGTTCCTCAACCTTCCAATACTTCAGCCTTGAGGACTCTCTCGGCGTAGATGCGCCTGTCGCGTCTTTCCCGTTAATCTGTCGATGACCACCGTCACCGTGTCGCCGGCATAATCGACAAACAGCTTTTCGCCGGCAACATGGTCCTGGCGCATCGTCACCGGCAGCTTCAGGGCCCAGCCACGATAAAGATCACAGTAGCGGCTATAACGATATCCATCAGGGTGAAGGCCGATATACTCGTCCCACAGAATCTGAAGCGTCACGTGCTTGCGCTTCAGCTCGCGATGAAAATGCGCCCAAACCGGCTCGGCGCTGCGACGGTGCCCCGTCTTCGTGCCGGAGGACTTGTAAAGTGCTGCTTCCAGCACAGCATCGCTGACGTCATCGCCAAGCGGCCACGAAAGACCGGCAATCTCCACACGGCGAAGTGTCTCGCGCACCATCGAGGGAGCAGCGCCGACACGCAGCGCAATCGACTTGTGGCCGAGCCCCTCCTCAAATCTGTCTCTCAAAATCTCGCGGACACGCCGCATCTTCAATCTCTCCGCTGGCATTGCGTTCCTTCCCTCTCAGCACACCTGAAAGGACGAACGTCACCAGAGGCCCCCCGACAAACACCCCAATCAGGGGGCGACATCATCTCGGAACAAGGGGGCGACATGCCTCGGAATTTGCACTCTGCCCAAAGCCGGACTGTCTAATGCGAGACAACAATCCCTCGTGCCGCCAGCAAGTCCTCGACCATTCGCAAACTGAGAGGAAACCGGAAATACAGCCAGACAGCATGGGCGATGATCTCGGGAAGCGATGGCGCGGCGGTAGAGTGGGTCACGCTCTGTCATAGCCCGTCATCGCACACATCAGTACCCACGCTTCATTAAGTTGACGATGCCGTTTAGACTCGGAGCTGATCCTTCCCGATCTATCACCAGGATTTGGCTCGCGACCCAGCACCGGCGGTTCGTCTTTGTGCGGCGAATCCTCCTGTGTCATCCAGGCCGGATCTACTCGGCCATCAGGCTTCTCACGACTTTATGCATGGGATTCCCACTTTTATTAGCATTCGGCGCGAACCCGCACCCTGCACCAAACCTGCGAAAGAACCCTTGATTGTTGCCGCCTAAAGCTTATCGTCCTCGACTCGAGCGTTCTCTGCTTCTCGTCGAAGACGCTAAATCCGCTCGTGCGTTACTGCCGGCCAGCAAAGGCTGCGGGTCGGCGGCGAGGGTGTCGAGGGGCGGCGGCAGTTCCCCTTCACTCAATGGTGCCGCCGGCGCCGGGATGGTTTCTACGACGCCGCCCCGCAATCGTAGCCGTTGTGATGATCATCGTGCATGCGCTGCGCTGTTGGGGACATGCTGATGGCGGTGCCGGAAGCACCGGAGACATGTGATATCTCGGCAGCGGGCAGAGCGGCTTCTCTGTCGCTGCACAGGAATGCGTAGAGTTCCTTCACGCAAATGCGGGCGTCCTTCTTGTCTTTTTGAAAGGGCGGGACGAGGGGCAACCTGATATCGGCCTTTCGGTAGAACGGACTGCGCTCTTCGTATAGCTGGTCAACCTTCTGCTCGATGTCGGCGCCTTGCAGCAGCGGCCGGCTGGTGTCCTTCTTGAGGCGCCGGCGGAGCTCTTTTAGCTCGGTGTCGAGCCAGATCGACCTCGCCTTATTAAGGATCAGGGCTTGATTGGACTCCTTGCCAAAGCAGCCGCCGCCGGTTGCGATGACGATGGGCCCTCTCTCCAGCTGCTTGGCGAGCTCTTTGGTCTCCAGGTCCCTGAAGTGCGCCTCGCCGCGGCCAGGGTCGGCGAACATCCCCATCAGATTGCCGTGCTCGGCGACGATACGCTTATCGATGTCGACAAACTCCACCCCCAACTCCTTGGCAAGCTGAGCGCCGATGGTCGACTTGCCGCTCGCCGGCATGCCGACGAGCACGACCGGCCGCGTACCGAGGGCCGCGAGGATCTCGCCGGCTTGCGGCGAGCGAGCGAGCGCAATCTGTTGTCTTGCGACGGTGGGCGACCTGGAGGTCCCTGCCGCCCTCGACCTGCTTTCTCCTGACGAGCCCCAGTGTAATATCTCCCAGGCACCGCGCGGAATGGGGACCAGCTCGCATTCGCTCTGTGCGCGCGGCGCGAGCTCGGCCCGGTAACTGGCCGGCGTATGGAACTCGACCTCGAAGCGATAGTTCTGCGCGGTTCTGAACGCCGTGTGAACGCCGCGTAAACGCGGCGTGTCCATCCTGATGAACCAGTTGGTGGTCTCGACTTCGCTGCAGTCCCGCTCCTCGAACGCCAGTGCCGCCTTCCTGAAGGCGCGCGTAAAAGCCTCGTCAGGGATCTCGAAGACATGGCGCACGGCATTGGTGACCAGTTGGGCCTCCGGCGCCGCGCTCACGCTCTGGCCGGTCAACTCGTCGCCTATCCAGACCTGCCCGCGCGACCGTTGGTCAAGATGCGGCACCTTCACCTCGATGCCGTCCTGCCGCAAAAGCTCGGCAACCGCATGCACAGTTTCGGTAATCGCGCTTTCTTGCGCTTCGGCGGGGGCGGCTTCGAGCCTGGCGCGCTCCAGGGCCTGTTCGCTGCTCAGCGTTATCCTGCTGGTGGGGTCGTCGTCGGCCGAGATCGCTAAGGCGCTGGGCAGGATGCGCTTTTCGACGGCGAGTCTGATCGAGGCCTCCATGACCGAGGCCGCCAGCGTGGGGTTGTCCTTCAGATCCGCCAGGCTGCCATCGACGTCGAACCGGCCCTGGTGGAGCTTTGCCGCCTGCGCCTTGACGTAGGGCGCCGACTTGAAGCCCGGCCTCCGCTCCAAGAGCCGCTGCAATTCGGTGGTTTTTTGCATGAACACCCGCGCACCGGTATCGGACTTGTAGGCGTCCGTGCCGACCTTGATGCCGACGCTCAACAGATTGATGGCGCTTTCATGCAGATCGTCCGGGTTGTAGCCGTCGGGCCGCGGATCAATGCGCGGCTGGTAGTGGTTGAGCAGGAAGTCGATGCGCTTCCTGGCGTCAGCGGTTGCCGGATAGGATTCGCTGAGTTTCGGGAAGAGCGCGCCGGCGTCGGCGCTGACGGCAGGCTTCGCGCCTGTTGAGGCCACGGATCGCGCTAACTGCTGCTTGACGTCCGACTGCTCATGAGCCGGCTCGCTATTGAGCTGCAGATTCCAGTCCTGGAGCTCGGCCACTAGCAACGCGGCCAGTTCGCAAGCCACCGGATGCCTGGCGGCCTTACTGTCTTCCCCCGCCCTGGCGATGAGCTCACGGAGGGTCTGACCATCCGGCCGATCTTCCTGCAACAGTGCGCGGATGTCGGCCTTGAGCTCAGGATGAATGCCCTCGTAGGTGCCGAAGATGGCACGCTCGGCAAACCAGCGTTGCGCCTCCAGCGGCTGCGCCAGCACGTTGCGCTGCAGGCAACTGTAGGTCTCCAGCACCAGCCCGGTGGCCGACAGGATCTGCTTGGACCGGCTGAACTGGTAGCCGCCTTTCTCAATGGCCGGCGTGTGCGACTTCGGCGGCTTCATCGAGGCGATGCCGCGCGCCTGCAGCTGCGCGTCGAACTGGCGCACATGCTCATAAAGTCGAGGCCGGTCGCCGATGATGACGACGGGGTCGCCGTCAAAATCGCCGTCGAGCTTTTTTTGTTCGGCGCTCGGAACAGCAACCAAAGAGCCGGGCGCGAACACCTCCGTCGCCTGCAGGATGCCGACGCACTCGAGCGCGGTGTCGGCCTTGACCCGGTCCTTTTCCTCCAGCCAGCGCGAATGGCACTTTACGTCCTCGGCAGACATCACGACCCCGCGCTCGGCGAAGTCCGCCGGCCACATTTCGTCGGGCACAACGATCAAGATGCCTTTGGCAAAGAAGGTCGGATCGTCGGCGGCAAGCCCAGCCCCCGACCTGTGCGCGACGTTGAAGCTGTATTGGAAGGCCACGCACCGATCCAGGAACGCCGCGGTCCGATCGCCATCGCGCGCCGACCTGACCCGGTCGGCGGCGAACGGGCGCAGGTTGGGCTTGTCATAGGGGGAGCGTCCGACAAGCACGCCAGCGTCACGGGTCAAGGTCTTGCTCTTGCCCGTCGGCACATGCAGGCATTCGTCGCTGGACGGCACGGCGATAGCACCCGAACCCTCGATATGCCCGCCCGCGACCGTCCGGAACAGCTCCTCGGCGGTGAGGCTTTGATGGGTTTCCAGCCAAGCCCGAGCCTTCTCGCTGGTCTCCTGTGCCACCTCAACGCTGCGCGGATAATGTTGCAGCGCGGAGGGCGGTACCGCCGATTGCCCTTTATCGGCATAGGCAGGCATCCGCTCGGGAGCGTCGTGGCGAGCCCGGGCAATGGCCGGCATGCGCTCGGCCAGTGAGGCCCTGATGAAGCCGCAGCCGTCATGCGGCCGCAAGGCGATCCCGCCGTCTCGCCCCTCGAACCGGAAGGGATGCACTGCGCCTGCGGGGCGGTCGGGCAGAAGGGACAGCTTGAAGCACCCTTCCAGCGCATAATCATGCGGGCCAACGTCGGGGAGGCCCGGCGGCGCGGCAAATCCGCGGCGCTGGGTATAGTAATAGGCTTCCTTGAACGGCGCCCAGGCCCGCGACAGCTGCTCAAACGCCGTACCCGGAGCCGTCTCGGCATAGGGGATCGCCAAAAGCTTGCCGCTTGGGGCCTCTTCGGCCGCGAAGGGCAGGTGAGAGGCAAGCTGGTTCAGGCTCTTTTGCGGCGGCTTCAGTTTGCTGCCGCCGAACAGGTCCATGCGGTAGGGCACGCCCTCCACGGTGAACGTACGTGTCAGCATGGCGCCAGTCGGAGTTCCCTTTAGCTGCACCGCCACCACCTTCACCGCGCCCGAGGTCAAGCGGTGGAAAATGGAATAGCGCAACTCGCCTTCGCCGGCCAGCGGCCGGCCTTGCATGTCGACCACCCGCGGCCGCCGCATCAGTCCGGCATCGCCTTGCGGCGGTCTCGGCTCGTGGTCCATGGCCTGAAGGACCCGATGGACATCGAAGCTGGCGGCTGCATGCTGGGCCTGGATCATCGATGCGTTCTGCGCCATGAAGGTGTCGAGCGCTTCGAGCGGCTCCTTCGCCTCGATCTCGGCGATCACGCTCCAGCTCTTGTAGGAAAGGTCGGCGTAGATGAGGGCGCGGGCACTGTCCAGGATCTGCCTGGTCTTGCCGTGCAGCTCGTGCTGCCTGGCCTGCAAGGCGAGCTCGTCGCCGTCGACATAGGGTCGCCGGTAGAGCGTCTCAAGCACCGCCCGGGTCTTGAGCACCTGATAGATCGAAAGCGCCGGGCAGCGGCTTGCATTGGCGCCGCTGGTGCGCTCGGCCTGGCCTGGTTTGAGATGGGCATCGATCTTGTGTTCCACCACCGGCTGGATGGCGTTGAGCAGGTTCAGCGCCGACCTGCGGTGCCAGCGCAACACCGGCTTCGGGCTGCGAGCTAGTGGCAGCAGGGAGGCGCAAAGATTGCCCATCGTCTCGAGGTTGTTGTCGAGCTTAAACCCGGGAGCGGCACGTAACACCTCGAGCCTGTCCAGCCCCGGCTGTGCCAGCGCACCGAGATCGTCCAACAACTGCGCCTTGCCCAACGCCTTGAATATACTCGCGATGGCATGGACATCGGCCTGCTGCAGCCGATCCTCGGCATATTGGAGGTAGTGCGCCAGCTGATGCAGCCGGTCCTTCAGCAAGGCGGGTTCGGCGACCTCGCCGGCGGTCTCTCCCTCCTCGATACCCCGCGACAGACCGTTGGCGATCCTGACTAGCGCAGGCGTGCTGAAAGTACTGAAGCGACGGCCCTTGGAACCGAGCTCGCCGGCGATGGCAACGATCGCCTTGCGTGCTTTTTCTTGTTCCGGCCACTTGCCGAAACCGTTCACCAGATTGGCCAATTCTTGATCCGAGAATCCGTCGAGATTGCCGGAGCGGGCAACCACCGTGCCGGCGATGGCAACCGCCGCTTCACGCGTCTTCTGCTGGTCCGGCCATCTGCTGAAGCCGTTCACCAAATCGGCCAACCCTGGGTCCGAAAATCCGTCGAGATTGCCGGCGCGGGCAACCACCGCGCCGGCGATGGCAACCGTCGCTTCACGCGTCTTCTGCTGCTCCGACCATCTGCTGAAGCCGTTCACCAAATCGGCCAACCCTGGATCCGAAAATTCGTCGAGATTGCCGGCGCGGGCAACCACCGCGCCGGCGATGGCAACCGTCGCTTCGCGCGTCTTCTGCTGGTCCGACATTGCGTCGGAGATGCGGTGCGGGCCTCCTTCGCTATCAGGTTGGGACGGGAGGGTGTCAGGCAAGTGCACCAGCTCGTTGTCGCTCACGTTGAGCGACTGGAGCCCCGGCGGAAGGGCGGCGGGCAATGTCGTCAGGCCTAGGTTCAAGAGCTCCAGCCCTACATAGCCGTCGCCGGCCT
>NZ_JARVWW010000080.1 GCF_029846715.1 Bradyrhizobium nivariense | reverse complement strand
AAAACCCGCCGGAAGCTGCGCACTCACCTCCGGCCAATGATCCAAAATCTCAGGACGAATCTTCATCCCAAGCTTGAATCATATCGAGATTCTTTGTGTCCAGAGCTAAACCTAGCGCGAATGAGGGGTGGGGTGAGGGGCCTCTCTCCGCACGCGCGATCGTCGAGGTAACTGTACCCCCTCACCCGGATCGCAAGAGCGATCCGACCTCTCCCCGCAAGCGGGGCGAGGTAAGAAAAGCTACACCGGTATCCGCACGCTCGCCCTTAATCCCCCCATCGGGCTGTCGCCGAGCGTGATGTCGCCGCCATGCGAGCGAGCGATGTCGCGGGCGATCGCGAGTCCCAAGCCGGTCCCACCCTCGTCCTGGTTGCGCGCATTGTCCAGCCGCAGGAACGGCTTGAACACCTCTTCGCGCAAATGGGCGGGAATGCCCGGCCCGTCGTCGTCGACGGTGACGGTCAAATAACGGTGATCGCGCTGGCCGGCGATGGCGATGGTCCTGCCGTAGCGCGCCGCGTTGGTGACGAGGTTGGCGAGGCAGCGCTTGAACGAGGCCGGCTTCACCGTGACCACGGGCAGGCCGTGGAAGGCAACGGTCGCAGCGTGGCCGTGGCGTTCGGCGTCGCTACGCAGCTCTTCGAGCGCCTGCGCCATGTCGGTCGGCTGCGACTGCTCGCCGGAATCGCCGCGGGCAAAGGCGAGGTAGTCCTCCAGCATCATCGACATCTCGTCGACGTCCTTGCGCATGCCCTCCAGTTCGGGGTTGTCGCCGATCAGCGCCAGCTCGAGCTTGAATCGCGTCAGGATGGTGCGCAGATCGTGGCTGACGCCGGCGAGCATCGCGGTGCGTTGCTCCATCGTGCGCTCGATGCGCGACTTCATTTCGAGGAAGGCGACCGCCGCGCGCCGCACCTCGCGCGCGCCCCTGGGGCGGAAATTCGGTGCCTCCCGGCCCTTGCCAAAGCTTTCGGCGGCGTCGGCAAGCCGCAGGATCGGCTTGATCTGGTTGCGCAGGAACAGCACCGCGACGATCAGCAAGATTGACGATGTGCCGACCATCCAGAACAAAAAGATCTCCGAGTTCGAGGCATAGGCCGCGCTGCGCTGCGCGAACACGCGCATCACCGCGTCGTCGAGCTGGATCCGGATCTCGACGAGGTTGGAGCGGCCGACCGTGTCGATCCAGAACGAGCGGCCGATCTGGCGGCCGAGCTGCACCGACAGCGTCTGGTCGAGCAGCGAGAAGAACGGCTTTGGTCCCGGCGGCGGCATGTCGCCGGCCGGGAGGAAATCGACGACGAGGCCGAGGCGCTGCTGCGCGATGCGGCGGATCTGGTCGCGATCCCTGTCCTGAGGATAGCCCTTGTAGACGTCGATCAGCGCGGCGATGTCCTGCACCACCGCGGCCGACAGGCGACGTGTCACCGTGTTCCAGTGTCGCTCCATGAACACGAAGGCGACGACCGACTGCAGGATCACCATCGGCACGATCATGATGAGGAGCGCGCGGGCATAGAGGCCGGTCGGCATCCAGCCCTTGAACGCGTTGCCCATCCAGCCATTGGCGGCGGAGACGCGGCCGGCGGCGCTCTTCAACAGCGTCAGCCCGGTATCGATCGTGCTCATCGGTGGCGATTCACTGCTTTATGGCGAGGCTACCAGCCGGTAGCCGATGCCGCGCACCGCCTGGAGGAACAGCGGATTGGCGGGATCGGTCTCGATCTTGCGCCGCAGGCGGTTGATCTGCACGTCGACGGCGCGCTCGTTGACGCTGCCATTGCCGGTCAGCGCGCTGCGCGGCACGGTCTCGCCCGGTGTCTCCGACAGGATCCGCAGCATCTCGCGCTCGCGGTCGGTGAGGTGAATGACGTCTTCGCCCTGGCGCAATTCGCCGCGGTCGAGGTGGTAGACGTACGGGCCAAACGCGATCTTCTCGACCGCTGCGGCCTGCGGCGGCGGCGCGGCGCGCTTGAGGATGTTGTTGATGCGCAGCGCGAGCTCGCGCGGCTCGAACGGCTTTGCCACGTAATCATCGGCGCCGATTTGCAGGCCCTCGATGCGCGCTTCCGCTTCATGCCGCGCCGTCAGCATCACGATCGGCACCGAGGACGAGGTCCGGATGAAACGGGCGAGATCGAAGCCGGTCTCGCCGGGCATCATGACGTCCAGGATCAAGAGGTCGAAGTGCAGGCCCATGAGCTTCGCGCGTGCGTCGCTGGCGCTGGCGGCGGTCGAGACGCGATAGCCTTCGCTGGCGAGAAAGCGCGACAGCAGATCGCGGATGCGGCGGTCGTCGTCGACCAGCAGCAGATGCGGGGCATCGTCGGCCGGGCGTGCCGGCGGGCGGGCGAGCGTGGCAGCGAGCGGCACGGTCACTCCTTGTCTTGATTGACAGTGGTGGCGAAGATCGTTTCCAGCACCTTGTCCGGATCGTCGCGGTCGATCATTGCGCGCAGGAAGCGCTTGACGGTCTCGGCATCCTGCGGCGCCATCTCGGCGAGCGCCTTGGTGATCCGCGTGGTCTGGAGGCCGGCGAGCTTCTGCACCAGCGCTTCGCCCTTCGGTGTCGCAAACAGCAGGCGCTGGCGGCGATCATTGTCGCCGGTCTTCTGCACGATATAGCCCTCGTCCAGGAGCTGCTTGAGCACCCGGCCGAGCGATTGCTTGGTGATGCGCAGGACGTCGAGGAGATCGGCGACCTTGAGGCCGGGATAACGATAGACGAAGTGCATGACGCGGTGGTGGGCCCGGCCGAAGCCGAACGCCTCCAGCTCCTGGTCGGGATCGCCGACGAAATCGCGATAGGCGAAGAACAGCAGTTCGATGATATCCCAGCGCAAATTGCCTCCGTCGTCTGCGGCCGGCCGAGGCTCGGCAGCGTCTTGAGAGGGAGTCGCGAAATTTATGTCAGGCATATTGACGTATCTTGGTTTCAATGTTACAAAACGATCAATCCGCACGAAACTTTAGATCGTTTCGCGTCGGGTGGGCATCGAAGCAGGGCGGCCGGAGAGAGCCAGACAGGCGGCGACGGCCGGAGCAGATCTACCGTGCGATTGTCGAACGGCATTTCGACAAAACATACTGGACTTCCGCCTTCCGCAAAAGCATGTCCTCGGTGACATGCTGGCCACGGAACCCGGCCGTAACAAGGCTGGCGGCGGTCCGGCCAGAAACCAATCAAGCCAGCCGGGCCCAAATCAGGGCAGGTGGGCGCCAAAACAGCGCCGCCACCGGCAGCGGGAGGCAAGGACATGAGCATGAAATTCGACATCCAGCCCGCATCCAATCCGACCCCCGAGAAGGATCGCGTCGCCAAGCTGGTCGACCCCGGCTTCGGGCGGGTCTTCACCGACCACATGGCGGTGGTCCGCTACGACCAGGCCAAGGGCGGCTGGTACGAGGCGCGCGTCGAGGCCCGCGCCAATTTCCAGATCGATCCGGCCGGCGCCGTCCTGCACTACGCCCAGGAAATTTTTGAAGGCCTCAAGGCCTACAAGCGCGACGACGGCGGCGTGAACCTGTTCCGCCCCGACGCCAACGCGCGGCGCTTCAAGGACTCGGCCGACCGCATGGCGATGGCGCAGATCCCCGAGGACGTCTTCATCGAGGCAGTCGAGCAGGTCGTGCGCATCGACCGCGCCTGGATGCCGGGCGGCGAGGGCAGTCTTTATCTGCGCCCCTTCATGATCGCGAGCGAGACCTTCCTCGGCGTCAAGCCGTCGTCCGAATACATTTTTGCGGTGATCGCCTCGCCGGTCGGCTCGTACTTCAAGGGCGGCCCTGCGCCGGTGTCGATCTGGGTCTCGGAGAATTACACGCGCGCCGCGGTCGGCGGCACCGGCGCGGTCAAATGCGGCGGCAACTACGCCGCGAGCCTGCGGGCGCAGGCCGAAGCGATCCAGCACGGCTGCGATCAGGTCGTCTTTCTCGACGCGGTCGAACGCCGCTACATCGAGGAGCTCGGCGGCATGAACGTGTTCTTCGTGTTCGAGGACGGCTCGCTGTCGACGCCGCCGCTCGGCACCATCCTGCCCGGCATCACCCGCGACTCCATCATCGCGCTGGCCCGGGATGCCGGCAAGACCGTGCGCGAGGAACTGTACTCGCTCGACCAGTGGCGCAAGGACGCGGCAAGCGGCAAGCTCAAGGAAGCGTTTGCCTGCGGCACCGCCGCCGTGATCTCGCCGATCGGCAAGGTGCGCTCGGTGAGCGGCGATTTCGAGATCAGCGGCGGCGCCGCCGGCCCGGTCGCCATGGGCCTGCGCAAGCAGCTCGTCGACATCCAGTACGGCCGCACCAACGATCCGCACAACTGGATCCGCAAGGTGGATTGAGGTCTCGTGTCCCGGACGCGGCGCGACACGCAGTGACGCGACGCAGAGCCGGGACCATACCTCTACAGATTGCCCCGGATCAGCACCGCACCGCGCCGCAAGCGCAGTGCGCTGCGCAGCATCCGGGGAACGCCAATCGGCATGAACGCACCTGTACGACCCCGCGACAAAGCTTCGACATATCGAAGCATCCTGGACATCGCGATCATGGCCTCCAAACTCCCCCAGCCCCTCAAATGGGCGGTTGCTGCCGCAATTACCGGCGTCTCCGTGTTCGGCATTTTGACCATCGGCCCCGCGCACGAGGTCGTGGCGGAAGACCGCTCGCCGATCGTCGATGTGCGCACCACCGATCCGGAGATGAACACCGCAATCGCGCGCGCCCGTGGCACGCTTCCCACCTTCTGGGCCTCGTATGACGCGCCCAAGCCGTCGGAGGCCGGGCATTCCCTGAAAGTGCGCTTTTCGACCCGCCGGGGCGGCGAGCACATCTGGATGGCCGAGGTGAAGAAGCTACCGAACGGAACCTATTCCGGCCTCTTCGCCAACGAGCCGCGCGATCTGCCGGGCAAGCGGGCAGGCGACAAGGTCGAGTTCGCTGAGGCCGACATCTCGGACTGGATGTTCATGCGCAACGGCAAGATCGTCGGCGGCGAAACCATCAAGCCGACGCTGAAGTCGCTGCCGAAAGCGGATGCGGACGCGCTGAGGGCGCGGATGGAGCAGCCGTAGGCGCAAGCCGGCAGTTGCCGCTTCGCGCGTCGGCTGGTAAACGCCGCGCATGGCCGAAAAACCCAAAAAACCGCAGAAACTGAAGGCGCGCCTGCCGCGCGGGCTCGAGGATCGCGATCCCGCCGCGATCCGGGCGACGCGCGAGATGGTCGAGAAGATCCGCGCCGTCTACGAGCTCTACGGGTTCGAGCCCGTGGAAACGCCGGCGATGGAATACACCGATGCGCTCGGCAAGTTCCTGCCCGACCAGGACCGTCCGAACGAGGGCGTGTTCTCGTTCCAGGACGACGACGAGCAGTGGATCTCGCTGCGTTACGATTTGACCGCGCCGCTCGCGCGCTATGTCGGCGAGCGCTACGGGACCGACGGTCTGGTCCTGCCGTATCGCAGCTATCGCGTCGGCTACGTCTTCCGCAACGAAAAGCCCGGCCCCGGCCGCTTCCGCCAGTTCATGCAGTTCGATGCCGATACTGTGGGATCGGCGACGCCGGCGGCGGATGCGGAGATCTGCATGATGGCGGCGGACACGATGGAGGCGCTCGGGATCGCGCGCGGCTCCTACGTGGTGAAGGTCAACAACCGAAAAGTGTTGGACGGTGTTCGCGACGCACTCGGCATCGCCGGTGACGGACAGTGGCTCACGATCATGCGCGCGATCGACAAGCTCGATCGGCTGGGACTTTCGGGAGTCCAACAACTCCTCGGAGAGGGCCGCAAGGACGAGTCCGGCGACTTCACCAAGGGGGCCGGACTGAAGCCCGCTGATATTGCTCTGGTGACGAGTGTTATTGAGCGTGTCGATGATGCTGATGAGAAGATTGCTCAGATCGACATCAGGCTGCGCGACAGCGAGATCGGACAGCAAGGCCGCAAAGAACTCGAGGAAATCGAACGACTCGTTAGAGCTTCTGGATATGGTCCTGATCGAATCATTCTCGATCCCTCCGTCGTCCGCGGCCTCGAATACTACACCGGCCCCGTCTACGAGGTCGAACTGCTGCTCGACACCAAGGACGAGAAGGGCCGCCCCGTCCGCTTCGGCTCGGTCGGCGGCGGCGGACGCTATGACGGTCTCGTCTCGCGCTTCCGCGGCGAGCCGGTGCCGGCGACCGGATTCTCCATCGGCGTGTCGCGGCTTCAGGCCGCGCTGACGCTGCTCGGCAAGCTCGACACAAAGCCCGAATTCGGCCCCGTCGTCGTCACCGTGTTCGACCGCGACCGCGTCGCCGATTATCAGAAGATGGTCGCGAGTCTGCGTAGCGCCGGCATTCGTGCCGAGCTTTATCTCGGCAATCCCAAGAACATGGGCAACCAGCTCAAATATGCCGATCGCCGCAATGCGCCTTGCGTCATCATCCAGGGCTCGGATGAAAAAGCGCGCGGCGAGGTGCAGATCAAGGATCTGATCGAGGGCGCGAAGGCGGCGGCCGCGATCGCTTCCAACCAGGAATGGCGCGAGAGCCGCCCGGCGCAGTTCTCGTGCAGCGAGGCCGACCTCGTCGCAAAAGTGCGCGAGGTGTTGGCGCGCCATGACGTGAGCTGGGGCTAGCTATTCGCTGACGCCGCCATGCCCGGGCTTGTCCCGGGCATCCACGTCCTGTTTGATGGCGACTGTCAATGGCCGGTGTTCGGCCCCAAGGGAGAGAAAAATGCCCGAGATCACTGTCAGCATGGCCGTGGGCCGCACCGACGATCAGAAGGCCGGCATGATGCGCGACATCACCCAGGCGCTGGTGAAGAATCTCGGCGTCGATGCCGATGCCGTCGTCATCCAGATCAACGAAGCCCCGCTCGCTCATAAGATGAAGGGCGGAAAGACGTTTGTGGAGCGCGCGGCGGCTGCGAAGAAGTAGCCACCGCTGGTTCGGCAACCACAGATGAAAGCCTGGCGAAAGCCAGGACCCATTAGCCCAGCTTTGTGTTGTTGCCGGAGGTCGTGGTTGAGACCGTGCCAACGATAGACGGTCGTGGGAATGGGTCCCGGATCGGCGCTCCGCTTCGCTGCGCTTGTCCAGGACGACGATGTGGATGGGGCGAGCATGGACGCACGCGACTTCATCAAGGTCGGCATGAGCGCCGAGCGCACGCTGGTGGTACCGGTGGAGCGCACGGTCGGGCATTTCGTGCCCGGCATGCCCATGGTCTATGCGACGCCGATGATGATTCTGGAGATGGAGATGACATCGGGCGATGCGATCCGCGCGGCGCTTCAGCCGGGCTGGGTCACGGTCGGCACCGAGGTCGACATCCGTCATCTTGCGGCAAGCCCCGTCGGCGCGACGGTGCGGACCACCGCAAAAGTAGTCGCGGTCGAACGCCGCGTCATTCGTTTTGAGGTCGAGGCTTTCGAGGGCACGCGCAAGCTCGGCGAAGGCCGCCACGCACGCGGGCTCGTCAATGTCGCGATGTTCAACAAGCGGCTGGGGACGTAGGAGCCGCTTGCTCTGCCCTCATCCTGAGGAGACCGCGCAGCGGTCGTCTCGAAGGATAGGCCACAGGCGAGAGCCGGGCTTGCATGGTTCGAGACGGCGCTTCGCGCCTCCTCACCATGACGATCGGCTACTTCGCCAATTCCTTCGACCGCTGCGTCGCCGCCGCGATCGCGCGGATCATCAGATCGCGCAGGCCTGGCTCGCCCATCAGCACGCCGAGCGCTGCGGCAGTGGTGCCGCCGGGCGAGGTAACGTTCTGGCGCAGCGCGCTCGACGGCAGCTCCGATTGGTGGAGAAGCTCGCCGGAGCCGGCCACGGTCTCGCGTGCGAGCCTGGTCGCCAGCGCTTCGGGTAATCCCGCTTCCACGCCGGCGCGCGCGAGTTCTTCGGCAAGCAGGAACACATAGGCGGGACCCGAGCCGGACACGGCGGTGACCGCGTCCATCAGGCTCTCATCGTCAATCCATTCGACCGAGCCGGTGGCGCGCAGCAGCGCATCGGCCACTGCGCGTTGCTGTGCGCTGACGTTGTTCGCGGCGACAGCCACCGTGATGCCGCGGCCGATCGCGGCCGGCGTGTTCGGCATCGCGCGGACCACGGCGCCGCCACATACGTCCTGAAGTGAGGCGATCGTGGTACCCGCCATGATCGACACCACCGCGGTCTTGTCCGAGACGAATGGCTTCAGCTTGGCGCCGGCTTCGCGGAAGTATTGCGGCTTGACCGCGACGACCAGCGTCTCGACCGTTCCGGTCGTCACATCCGGATTGAGTGCAACGCCCTTCACGGCAAGCGCACTGATCTCGGGCGAGATGTGCGGATCGATCACCGCGACGCGGCGCGGGTTGAGCCCGCCCGCCAGCCATCCGGTCAGCATCGCACCGCCCATCTTGCCGGCGCCGGCGAGAAGGATGGTACCGGTGATGTTCTTGAGAGTGCTGTTCGCCATCGCTGCTGCCAATGCATCCGTCGTCCTGGCGAAAGCCGGGACCCATTGCCCCCGAGGGGTTCTAGTGGATGGAGGGCAGAGCAACAAGCATCGCGAGATACGGCGAGGAGGGAGCCTGCCTTCGTCACGCGGTGGAGAGCAGCGCGCCCTACGCCTCGCCCACCGTATCGAACATCGCCGCGTCCATGGCTTCCGTCGTGGTCTTGCCCGCCCACACCACGAACTGGAACGCCGGAAAATAGCGCTCGCAGGCGTGGATGGCGCCGGCGAGCATGGCTTCGCACTGGCCGGTGGAGGCGATGAGCCCGCCCGGCAGCACCAGGGCCTGCCGGTGCATGATCATGCCGGTGTTGGTCCACAGGTCGAAGTGCCCGACCCATAACTGCTCGTTGACCGCGGCGACGAGCCGCTGGACCTCCGATCGCCGCGCAACCGGAATCTTCATGTCGAACGCGCAGGCCAGATGCAGCGCCTCGATCTCGCCCATCCAGGTGAAGGAGATCTGGTAGTCGGTCCATTGTCCCTTGGAGACAATCGTGAGTTCGTCTTCGCCGGAACGTTCGAACGGCCAGTTGTTGCTGGCGGCGATATCCTCGACCACCGCGAGCGGATGGTTTTTGGAATCGATAGTGCCTTCGAGCAGGGACATGCCGTCTCGACCTCTTGCCTTTTTGTTGTCTTTGATACGCACGCGGTTGGTCCGGCGCGCGCTCCCTTAAATATTGCTAAGGCGATCCCTCGGAGTCGCTGTTGCGATCTCCTCGGAGTCGCTCTCGCGATCTCGGGATCAGCGCGGGCTTGTCGCGGATCAAGTGATGTGATTTGCGGAATCTGCGCAACTGGCTGCCGAGTCCGTCCACAAGCCATGACTCGTTCGTCCACAGCTCATCTCGGCCACAATTATTAACGAAAAGAACAAACCGGAATCGGACTCCCGGACCGCGCGTAAATCGTTAATTCCGCCGCGAGAGGGCCGCGCCCGCCATCCCGGCATGGGACCATGCGGTTTTCCCGTGCGGAACAGGCTTGCTGCGGCCCCCAACCGGCGTCATATTTCCGTCAGGCCGTTCATCCCGGACGGCCGATGTTCTCAGGGCGGGGTGAAAGTCCCCACCGGCGGTAAGGGCCCCAAAGGCCCAAGCCCGCGAGCGCCTTCCCCCAGACGTTTCCTGAAAAGGATTTGCCGAGGGGAAGGGTCAGCAGATTCGGTGCAACTCCGAAGCCGACGGTTAAAGTCCGGATGAAAGAGAACGGTCGGTGGCAGACGCATCGCAGGATGCGGCTGTTTGTCGTTCCGTGTGCCCTGATTCTGGTCCTTAACTGAGGAAAGCCATGAATCAGATGTTGCAAGATCCCCAAGCCGAAACGTCCCAAGTCCAAACTTCTGAAACAACCCGATCGCCGGTTCCGCAGGATCCGGCGCCCGACCATCCGCGCTTCGCAAAGCCGCAGCGGGTGGCCTTCGTGCAGGCCTGCTGGCACCGCGACGTGGTTGAGGAGGCCCGCATCGCCTTCGTGAAGGAGGCAGAAGTGCGCCATCTCAATCATGTCGACGTGTTCGAGGTGCCGGGCTCGTTCGAGATCCCGCTGCATGCACAGATCCTCGCCAAGACGCGGCGCTACACCGCGATCGTCGCGGCCGGCCTCGTCGTCGACGGCGGCATCTACCGCCATGAGTTCGTCGCCGACACCGTGATCAAAGCGCTGATGGACGTGCAGCTCCGCACCGAGGTGCCGGTATTCTCCGCGGTGCTGACGCCGCAGCAATTCCACGAGACCGAGGTGCACTACGATTTCTTCCGCAGGCATTTTGCGATCAAGGGCGTCGAGGTCGCGGCGGCCTGTGCGGAGACATTGCTCGGACTCGAACGCCTGCGCGGCCAGGTTGCCGCGGGGATCGTGTAGCCGTCCGCTCACATGCCGCTCAGTGTCAATCCCGCCGCCGTCCCTATAAAGTCGACGGCGGGATGAGGCCGTGCCGTGGAGCCTGGGCGGCTGTGAGGTGTTCAGGTCGTTTGCAGAAGCGGTGGTGCGAAGGCCGAGGCGTAAGCCGGGCCATCATGCTTCATGAGACCGATGTCGCCTTGGCAAGAATTGCTGTTCCGAGCGGCGCACCGAGTCCAGCACAGGCGTTCCAGCCGGGTCCCGCGTCGTAACCGAGCGTACCCATCTTGTTGTTGCCCGTGACGATGCCGCGGAACTGGGATGCATCCGCATAAAGGATGGGATGGATCCGGCGGATCGCACTGCCGCGCTCGGCATTGATGAGAGCAACGAAGGCAGCCCAAAGTGGCGCAACCGCGCTGGTGCCGCCTTGCAGGATCTGCTGCCGGTTGACCACGATCCGGTAACCGTTCAACTCGGCGGCGGCAGCCGCCACGTCGGGAATGCCGCGGCCGGATTTGCCGGTACTCAAGGAGGCCGGCATGACCAAGCCCTGCTGGTACTCCGGAATATCGAACAACTCGCTGATGCCGCCGCCGGTGCCGCGGTTGCCGTCATTCCACACCACCTCCGAGGAGATCGCGCCTCCCGCAAGCTGGATGCTCGATCCGCCGCAAGCCAGCACATAAGGCGATGACGCTGGAAAGTTGACGTGCACGAGATCGTCGTCGACCGCGTCGGTTGCCAGCATGTCGCCGGTCGCCGCCGTCACCACGACGCCCAGTCTCATGGCGTCGGCGAGTGCATCGCTGAAGATGTCCGTGGCCTGCTGATACGATGACCAATCCAGTTCGGAAGCGCCCCAGCTGATCGAGATGACGTTGGGGCGGTTGGTATCGTCATGGACAGCGGTGAGCACGGCGTCGGCGAGCCCCTGCTCGGAATTATCGGTGAAATAGACCACCAGCCGCGCGGCAGGCGCGACGGCTCCGGCCACCTGGAGATCGAGTGCGAGTTCCTGATCGGCGAGCGTCCCGCCGCCGAATTTGTTGCGCCCGAGATCGACGCTGATCTCGGTGATGGCCGGGAAGGGAGCGCCGGTATGCTGCGCGGCAAGGACGAGATCATCGGGCAGATAGCCGCCGCCGGGCGCGATGATGCCGATGCACTGGCCGGCACCACGGGACGGGGCGGCGATCCCGTACAGCCGGGCGATGTCGGCCGGCCACATGCCCGTTCCCGCAGTGCTCGGGGCGTTGACGGCAAAGGCGCGCAGCCGGCGGCGAATTCGCGGCCGGTTGTCGAGCCCGAGCACGCCACGTGTCCACGGCGCCAGCGATTTTGGAATCCCGATCGGTGCGAGGTGAGAGCGGCAGGCGCGCCGGCCACTGCGCAGACCAACGAATTCCGTTCCGAAAGCCTCCGCCATCTGGACGACAGTACCCGTCAGTCGGATGCGGCGTTTCGCGAAATCGATGTCCGTGACCTCCAGTCCATGCTGGCCGGCGAAGCGCACGGCCTCGCGCGCGACCTCCGCATACCGTGCTCGGCGCAGCTCCGTGAGCGCCTCGCGCGTGGTGACCTTGTCGAGCGCTGCAAAATCTTCCGCGCTACCCGGCCGGCACGGCGCCTCGCTGGGGTCCTTGAGATAGAGCCCCACCGTGATGCGCGTTCCGGCGTCGGGTGCGCCTGTGAGCCGTTCCTTTGGCTTTAGCTGGCGGCCCGCCGCCAGCACGACGCGGTCGTTCATGCCGCGGCTATTTGGTGACGCAGTTTGACTTGCCGGTGGTGTCATCGACGGCGCAGAACGGAATCGACCACACGAAGTCCGACGAGCGGAAGATTGCGGCATCCCGGGGCCGCATCGGATCCTTGTCAGGGAAGAGCCAGAACTGGCCGGCATCGGGCGGGCCGACCGCCGCGATCGGCGTGCTGTTGAAGAGGAACACGCGATTGGTCGCCCAGCCTCCGGTAACGAAGGAGAATGCCGCGTTGCCGTGGCAGCTGATGCAGGAGGCGGTGTCGAGGAATCCGGCCTCGGTTACCGAGTTGCCGAGCCGCGTCTTGACGCCCTGCGCGTCGGTAAAGTCGGTCTGACTGCCCTTCAGGCAATAATTCGCGAACGCTGCATCGATCTTCGCATCCTTGAACAATGCCGTCAGCGCGGCGGACTTGGTGCAGTTCGGATACTGCTCACCGGTGTGTGGGCTGGTGTTGTCCGGCACGTGCGGCGGCATCAAGGGCGGGGTGGCACCGAACGTGTCGGCGCATCCGAGCACGTCACAGCGGCCGGGATTGTTCATGTGCTCGAACGTCGCCCAGGTCCAGTTCGGCACCATCTTCGAGATGATGTGAAACGAGACTAGCGCGTACTGTATCTGCTGGCCGTTCTCGGACACGGTGTTGAGATGATAAAGCTTGGCGTCCACCGGTGCACCGCTATTGCCAAGGAATTGCGCGAGCTGGCTGACCGGTACCCAGTTCGCCTTGACCTCGATCGAATCCGCCGGGAACACGATCGCCTTGTCATAGGCCTTCAAGCCGGCGCGGCTGAACAGCTTGTTGTCCTTGATGAAATCGAAGGTCGCACGATTCCGCCGCACCTCCTCGCCGACGCATAATTGCCCGGCCTGGCATTGGGTCGACGAGAACGGCAGCACGAAAGGCGTGAGCCCACCTTGCGGCTGCCCTATCAGTTGCCGCAAAACCGGCTGGTGCAGCGGTTTTTCGGCGGTTCCCGGACCTGGCCAGGATGGGGTGGTCTGGAACGTGTCGTTGTCCGTTGCCCAGGTCTCGAACAGCGCGTTGTTGTTGCCGGTCGAGGCCGCGTTCGAATTCACATACAGGAAGATGCACCACGATATCCGGTCCGGCGCATTCAGCGCGGGGTTGAGGCCCATCATGAAATCCTTCTCGGAACCGGGAGAGGGCCCTGAAAGGCAGGCGTTCATGCTCTTCAACGCCGCGTCATCCGTATTCTGCGCGACCGCTGCCTCCCCAGTGATCCCGAAGAAGAGGGCGAGCGCCGCCGTCAGGCCGACCGATAGTTTGCCGCGCATGATAAATCTCCTTAAAAATGCATCCCGTACATAATCTACCTATAGTAGATCATAATTGTGACGATCGCAAACCGGCAATACTGGCTGAGGGCGGAAACCTGCCGGCCTCTCGACTGAAAGCTCGCCAGCTCGGCGCGCGGCTGGTCAACCGGATCGCGACAAGGCGTGCCGGCGAGTTTCCTCAAGTCGTCTGCTGAGGTGGTCGGTGAGAAGCTGAAGCCTGTGGGACAGGAGCGTCGCTAAGCAGTCTGCTGAAGAACCCCCTCGCCACGGAGGGGGCTTGATGATTCACTTTATCCATCTCGAATCGTCAGAGGCGATCATGCGCGGCAGGTTTAAGGACCAGGGCGGCCTGTTTTCGTACATCGC
>NZ_JARVWW010000007.1 GCF_029846715.1 Bradyrhizobium nivariense | reverse complement strand
CCAATGATCCAAAATCTCAGGACGAATCTTCATCCCAAGCTTGAATCATATCGAGATTCTTTGTGTCCAGAGCTAAACCTAGCGCGAATGACCCCAACCCTCTCCCCGTAAGAACGGGGAGAGGGAGAGAAACTCCATTCACCTTCTTGGCGCGGCGAGCGGGGTCGGCTCGGCGCTCGCCAGTTCGGCGAGTTTTGCGCGCGCCGCATCGCGGGTGCGGGCATCCTTGCCGGCGGGCAGCGCCAGCGCGGC
The DNA here is from genome assembly GCF_029846715.1 of Bradyrhizobium nivariense. Lineage (GTDB taxonomy): Bacteria > Pseudomonadota > Alphaproteobacteria > Rhizobiales > Xanthobacteraceae > Bradyrhizobium. The sequence continues at coordinate 276,865 of NZ_JARVWW010000007.1, read as the reverse complement.
CTCGAAATCGGCGCGCGCGTCGTCGGCCTGGCCGCGGGCGAGGAATGCCACGCCGCGGTCGAGGCGGGCCTGCGCATCCGAGGGATCGATACGGACCGCGGTGTTGTAGCTCAGGATCGCGCGATCGAGATCGCCGGTGGCGGCGAGCGCGAGACCGCGCTGGTGATAGGGCGCTGCGAGCCTGGGATCATGCGCGATCGCCTCGTCGTAATCCTCGATGGCAAGTTCGAGGTCGCCGTTCTGCCGGCGCGCCAGCGCCCGATCGCGATAGAGCGAGGCCCGGTTGGGATTGAGGTGGATGGCCTCGTCGAAATCGGTGATGGCCCGCCGCCAGTCGCCATGGCGCAGCGCGATCCGTCCGCGCCCCTCATAGGCGAAAGCGATCAGCGAGCCACGCAGCGGCGAGAAGCCGATCACCGCCGAGCAGATGTCGGGATCGTCCTCGTCCCCGCAATTGACGACCGTGTGCGTGGACAGGCCAATGAGCACGCCCAGGACGATCAGCAATGGTACCGCAGCTTTGGTCATCTTCGACCGCGGCAGGCAGAGCGCCGGCCACGCATCCCCTTTCGAAGGAACAGTCTCGCCAGGGTGTTAACACCGGGCGGGACCAGCCTGTGTGAGACAGGTCACAAAGCGGGCAAATTCCAGCCGCTTCCGCGTCAGCCCCAAGGACCACGTGCAGGACCACGTGCAGGACCACGTGCAGGGTCGCGTGCAGAACCACTTGAAGGCCCGCGCGAGGACGAGCGGCCCCACGGGCTCTGCGACGGATAGTTCTCATTGGCACCGACGGACGGCGACGCCTGCGCGCCAAGCTCGGCTGCGAGTTGCTGAAGCGCCACGATGCGATTCTGCGTCGAGGGATGGGTGGCAAAGAGATTGTCCACGCCATGGCCCGACAGCGGATTGATGATGAACATGTGCGCGGTGGCGGGATTTCGCTCCGCCTCGACGTTCGGCACCTGATGCGCAGCGCCCTCGATCTTCACCAGCGCCGATGCCAGCCACATCGGCTGACCGGCAATGCGTGCGCCGAGATTGTCCGCGGCGTATTCGCGCGTACGACTGATCGCCATCTGCACCAGCATGGCCCCGATCGGGGCAAGGATCATCATCAGGATCGAGCCGACGATGCCCGGGCCGTTGTTGTCGCGATTGCCGCCGAAGAACATGCCGAACTGCGCCAGCATGGAGATCGCACCGGCAATGGTCGCCGTGATCGTCATCAGCAGCGTGTCGTGGTGCTTGATATGGGCGAGCTCGTGCGCGATCACGCCGGCGAGTTCCTCGCGGCTGAGCTGTTGCATCAGCCCGGTGGTGACGGCAACCGCGGCATTCTCGGGATTGCGCCCGGTCGCAAAGGCGTTGGGCTGCGGCTCGTCCATCAGGAACACGCGCGGCATTGGCAAGCCAGCGCGGCCCGCAAGCTCGGCGACGAGCCCGACCAGTTCCGGCGCGCTGCTGCGGTCGACCTCATGAGCGCCGTACATGCTGAGCACCATGCGATCGGAGTTCCAGTAAGTGAAGAGATTGGTCGCCGCTGCGATGACGAGCGCAATCATGGCGCCGCTAGCACCGCCGATCAGATAGCCGACGCCCATGAACAGGGCGGTGAGGCCTGCGAGCAGCATTGCGGTACGAAGATAGTTCATGGCCGTCTCCCGGGCCGGCCGTTGCCGCTGGAGGCGTTGCAGGCCGGCAAGCATGAGGTAGGGACGACCCCGCCCCCGGCGCAAGGTTTCCAGGTGCGTCGCGGGGCCGCGGCTATTGACCCAGCCCGGAACACAAGGGCACGATCGAGGCTATGCACTTCGAGATTCTCGGCGAGATCACCGAGGTCGAAACCTTCGCCAGCGGCTCGGGCATCCGCGAGATCGCCCGGCTGCGGCGAATCTATGGGCGGGGGCGCCGGCGAAAGCGCAAGGGCATTGCTCGGGTGCGATTATCCGATGGCTCTACCCACCTCGCTGAGATACATTGGTATGAAGCTGCCGGTATCGGTCGCAAGGAATTCAAGATCAAGAACTTGTTCTTACAATCATGACGAAGTCGCGAAGCAAGCAACTGGTGATCTGCGTGAACAACGAGGGCTACGCAGCCTCTCTCGAGAAGCGCAAGATCTATGAGGCATTGCGCGATCCGGCAGCCGAGAAACAGGGCATACTGCGGATCCTCGATGAGTCTGGCGAAGATTACCTCTATCCAAAGACATTGTTCCGCTTGATCGCATTGCCGCTCGCCACAAAGCGCGCCGTATTGGCCGCTTAGCGCTCATCTGCCCAGCACCAGAGATATTGATGCCGATGAACTGTCTTGGTTCTCGCCTTGCGGTCGCAACGATCGCGGTCGCCTTCGCCCTTCCTGCCTCCGCCCAGTTCACGCCGCCGCCCGCAAAGCCCGCGGTCTCCAGGGCGACCGCCGCTTCCCCGCGCGCGGCGTCGTGCCATAACGGGGCGAACTTCGATCGCTTCCTGGCCGATGTGAAGCAACAGGCGGTGGCCGCCGGCGTGTCGCAGCGGACGATCGCGGAGGTCTCGCCCTACCTCGTCTACGACCAGGGCATCGTCAACCGCGACCGCGGCCAGCGCGTGTTCGGCCAGCTCTTCACCGAATTTGCCGGCCGCATGGCCGCGCCCTATCGCATGCAGAACGGCCAGCAGCACATCAAGCAACACGCGGCTGCGTTCGCGCGCGCCGAAAAGGAATACGGCGTGCCGCCGGCGGTGATCGCCGCGTTCTGGGGCCTGGAGAGCGATTTCGGCGTCAACATGGGCAATCTGCCGACACTGAAATCGCTGGTGTCGCTGGCCTATGATTGCCGCCGCTCGGAGATGTTCGTGAACGAGACCATCGCCGCGCTGAAGATCATCGACCGCGGTGATCTCACACCCGACGAGATGATCGGCTCCTGGGCCGGCGAGCTCGGCCAGACCCAGTTCCTGCCCGTGCATTACGTCAACTATGCGGTCGACTATGACGGCGACGGACGACGCGATCTCCTGCGCAGCGAGGACGACGTGATCGGCTCGACCGCGAACTACATCGCCAACGGGCTGAAGTGGCGGCGCGGCGAGCCGTGGCTGGAGGAGATCAAGGTACCGCAGAATCTGCCGTGGGATCAGACCGATCTCACCGTGCAGCAGCCACGCTCGAAATGGGGGCAGCTGGGGGTGACTTATCCCGACGGCAGGCCGCTACCGAACGACAATCTCGCGGCCTCCGTGCTGCTGCCGATGGGACGCTTTGGTCCGGCCTTCATGGCGTACACGAATTTCGCGGCTTACACCGAGTGGAATAACTCGCTGATCTATTCGACCACTGCGGGCTATCTCGCCTCGCGCATCGCGGGCGCAGCGGCGATGCGAAAGCCGGTCCAACCGGTGGCGCAGCTGCCGTTCAACGAGCTCAAGGACCTGCAGCAGCTCCTGGTCCGCGCTGGCTTCAATGTCGGCAAGATCGACGGCGTGCTCGGCCAGCAGAGCCGCGCCGCCGTGAAGGCGATGCAGGTCAAATACGGCCTGCCCGCCGATTCCTGGCCGACCGCCGAGCTTTTGGCCCGGATGCGCGGCGGCACGGCGCAGGCACAGCCGGCGGCGACGATCCGCTAAATAATCTACCGTCGTCATGCCCCGCGAAAGCGGGGCATCCAGTACACCGCGACCTATCGATTCAATCACAGTTGCCTCGGAGTACTGGATCGCCCGGTCAAGCCGGACGATGACAGCGAGGGTGTGGCACCGATAGCACCACAAGCCGGCGCGATAGAATTTTCGCACTGCACAAGCCGCTCGCGCGATTGTATTCTTCCATGACGCTCCCATGTGAGTGGCTCAGGTTTCTCCTGAAATTTCCCACCACAGAGCGAGCATCACATGTCCTTCCACGACGCCGTCGTCCCCGCCTATTTGCAAATGCTGAACAGCCTGAGCGGCCTGCTCACGAAAGCCGAGGCGCATTGTGCGGCCAAGAAGGTCGAACCGAGCGTCCTGCTGGGCTCCCGCCTGTTTCCGGACATGCTGCCGCTGTCGAAGCAGATCCAGCTCGTCAGCGATTTCGCCGCCAAGGGCTGCGCCCGGCTGACCCATAGCGACGTGCCCTCCACATCAGACACCGAGACCAGCTTTGCGGAATTGAAGCAGCGCCTGGCGAAGACCATCGACTATGTGAAATCGTTCAAGCCGGAGCAGTTCGAGGGCGCCGACACCAAGGACGTCACCTTCCCGGCCGGCCCCGACAAGTCCATCACCATGAAGGGCCAGCAATTCCTGAGCGCGTTCTCGCTGCCGAACTTCTATTTCCACGCCGCGACCGCCCACGGCCTTCTGCGCCACGCCGGCGTCGAGATCGGCAAGCGCGACTTCCTCGGCGCGAACTGAAATCCGATCGATCATGCGGCCGCGGCGGAGATCGAATCTGCTGCCGCGGCTGAAATTGCACGTGCTTTATGCTGCGCGGCCTGGCTGCGCATCTCGCCTGCACTTTCGGTATGGCTCCTCCCTTGCGCCGATTGCCGCGATGCACAAGTGTTCCGGACCTCTCATCGCCTGGAAGCATTTCCCATGAGCCGTCCGACCAAATTGTTTGAGACCTTCAAGCTCGGCCCGATCACGCTGGCCAACCGCCTGGTGATGGCGCCCCTGACGCGCAACCGCGCCGCGCCCGGCACATTCGTACCGAGCCCGCTTGCGGCGGACTATTACGGCCAGCGCGCTTCCGCGGGCCTCCTGATCACCGAGGCAAGCCAGGTCTCGCAACAGGGCCAGGGCTACCAGGACACCCCCGGCATCTACTCCAAGGATCAGGTCGCCGGTTGGCGCAGGGTCACCGATCAAGTGCACGAGCGTGGCGGCAAGGTCTTCATCCAGCTCTGGCATGTCGGGCGCATCTCGCATGTCGACCTCCAGGCGAATGGCGCAGCCCCGGTGGCGCCGAGCGCGATCCGCGCCAAGGGCAAGACTTTCGTGAACGGCACTTTCGCCGACGTCTCCGAGCCCCGTGCGCTCGAGCTCTCCGAAATTCCTGGGATCATCGACGACTTCAAGCGCGCCACGAAGAATGCGCTTGAGGCCGGGTTCGACGGCGTCGAGATCCACGGCGCCAACGGCTATCTGCTCGAGCAGTTCGCCAAGGACGGCGTCAACAAGCGCACGGATGCCTATGGCGGCTCGATCGAGAACCGCGCGCGGCTGACGCTGGAGGTCTCGAAGGCTGTCGTCGCCGAAGCCGGCGCCGAGCGCACCGGCATCCGCATCTCGCCGGTGACGCCAGCCAACGACATCTCGGATTCGAACCCGCAAGCCCTGTACGACCATATCGTCGACGGTCTCAGCGCGCTGAAGCTCGTCTATCTCCACGTCGTCGAAGGCGCCACCGGCGGTCCGCGCGACATCGCGCCATTCGACTATGCGGGCCTGCGCAAGCGTTTTTCCGGCGCCTACGTCGCCAACAACGGCTATGATTTCGATCTCGCCACCAAGGTGCTGGACGCGAACGCGGCCGATCTGATCGCCTTCGGCAAGCCGTTCATCTCCAACCCCGACCTGGTCGAGCGGCTGAAGAAGGGCGTGGCGCTGAACGACTGGGACAAGAACACGTTCTATGGCGGCAGCGCCAAGGGCTATACGGACTACCCGACGCTGGAAGCGGCCGAGGCGGCGGAGTAGTTCTTCTTCCTCTCCCCCGCAAGCGGAAGAGGCGAGAAAAGAAAAAGGCCGGGATCGCTCCCGGCCTTTCGTGGTTATGAGACGTAGCTTACTGCAGCGAGGCGCGCTTGGGCGGCGTCGCCGGCCACGACTTGATCAGGGTGTCGTAGTCGACCGTCTCGCCCTTCGGCTTCTCGTTGGCAAGCTTGCGCTGGGGAGCAATCGTGCCGTCCTTCTGGGCCTTGGCGAACCAGTACTCGGCCGACTCCTTCTTATGCAGCTTCGGACCGCAGGCGCCCTGCACGCCCGACTTCTCCAGACGCTCCATCACGGAGTCCTGGGCGGCGGCAAGCGAGTCCATCGCGGCTTGCGGCGTCTTCGCACCGGACGACGCATCGCCGATGTTCTGCCACCACAGCTGTGCCAGCTTCGGATAGTCGGGCACGTTGTTGCCGGTTGGGGTCCACTGCACGCGCGCGGGCGAACGGTAGAACTCGACCAGGCCGCCGAGCTTCGGCGCACGCTCGGTGAACGACTTGTCCCAGATGTCGGATTCACGAATGAACGTGAGACCGACATGGCTCTTCTTCAGCGACACCGTCTTGGAGACGATGAACTGGAGATAGAGCCAGGCCGCCTTGCGGCGATCCGCCGGCGTCGACTTCAGAAGGGTCGCGGAGCCGGCGTCCTGATAGCCGAGCTTCATGCCTTCCTTCCAGTACGAACCGTGCGGCGACGGAGCCATACGCCATTTCGGCGTACCGTCCGCGTTCATCACGGCAATGCCCGGCTTCACCATGTCGGCGGTGAAGGCGGTGTACCAGAACATCTGCTGGGCGATGTTGCCCTGCGCCGGCACCGGACCCGACTCGGAGAAGGTCATGCCCTGGGCCTGCGGCGGAGCATACTTCTTCATCCACTCGAGGTACTTCGTGATCGAGTAGACCGCGGCCGGACCGTTGGTGTCGCCACCACGCTCGACCGAGGAGCCGACCGGACGGCAGCCTTCCATGCGGATGCCCCATTCGTCGACCGGCAGGCCGTTCGGGATGCCCTTGTCGCCGTTACCGGCCATCGACAGCCAGGCGTCGGTGAAACGCCAGCCGAGCGACGGGTCCTTCTTGCCATAGTCCATATGGCCGTAGACCTTGACGCCGTTGATCTCCTTGATGTCGTTGGTGAAGAACTCGGCGATGTCCTCGTAGGCCGACCAGTTCACGGGAACGCCGAGTTCGTAACCATACTTGGCCTTGAACTTGGCCTTGTAGTCGGCGTTGGTGAACCAGTCGTAGCGGAACCAGTAGAGGTTGGCGAACTGCTGGTCGGGCAGCTGGTAGAGCTTGCCGTCCGGCGCCGTGCCGAACGACTTGCCGATGAAGTCGTTGACGTCGAGCTTGGGATCGGTGACGTCCTTGCCCTCGCCGGTCATGTAGTCCGACAGCGCGATGGTCTGACCGTAGCGGAAGTGGGTGCCGATCAGGTCGGAGTCGTTGATCCAGCCGTCGTACACGTTCTTGCCGGACTGCATCTGGGTCTGCAGCTTCTCGACGACGTCACCTTCCTGGATGATGTCGTGCTTGAGCTTGATGCCGGTAAGCTCGGAGAACGCCTTCGCCAGCGTCTGCGATTCGTATTCGTGGGTCGTGATGGTCTCGGAGACGACATTGATCTCCATCCCCTTGAAGGGCTCGGCGGCCTTGGCGAACCACTCCAGCTCCGCCTTCTGCTCGTCCTTCGACAGCGTCGAGGGTTGGAATTCCGCGATCCACTTCTGGATCGCGGCGTCGTCGGCGGCGCGAACCGGCGCCGAGACGGCGAACGATACGGCTATGATGGCTGCCGCACTTGAAACGCTCAGCAAGCTGACCTTGGTCAGCGGACCCTTCCTTCTAGAACGTCGCATGTTGTTTCCTCCGTTGCAGCGACAAACTTTTGTACAGGCCCGGGTTGGTCCCGGATCTGGCCGTCCCTTCGCGGGCTAGACCGTGCGAAAAATGAGCACGGCCGTGGCCAGCGAAATTCCTGATGCGAGCCACAGGCTCGAAATTTCAACACCATCCTCGCCGATCGGCAGCGTAGCCAGTGCGTCAGTGCCGGCGAAGGCGATCCACAGAAGGTGAATGACGGCGGCCGTGATCAGAGAGATGAACAGACGGTCGCCGCGCGTGGTCGGGATGCGCAGCACGCCGACGCGCTCGGCTTCGGGATAGGCCACCCCAAGCCAGGTCATCACCGCGAGCGTGCAGGCGAGCGCGACAAAGAAGATCGCGGTCGGCGGCGTCCAGGCCATCCATGCAATAGATTCCATTGATGCCTCCCTAGACCCGACCGAGCGCGAAACCGCTCGCGATATAATTGCGGACGAACCAGATCACGAGCGCGCCCGGGATGATCGTAAGCACGCCGGCTGCGGCAAGCAGGCCCCAGTCCATGCCGGCGGCCGACACCGTGCGCGTCATGATCGCGGCGATCGGCTTGGCCTGCACCGAGGTCAGCGTGCGCGCGAGCAGCAGCTCGACCCAGGAGAACATGAAGCAGAAGAAGGCGGCGACGCCGATGCCGCTCGCGATCAACGGCACTAGGATCTTGATGAAGAAGCGCGGGAAGGAATAGCCGTCGAGGAAGGCGGTCTCGTCGATCTCGCGCGGCACGCCGGAGACGAAGCCTTCCAGGATCCACACCGCCAACGGAACGTTGAAGATGCAGTGCGCGAGCGCGACCGCCCAGGGCGTATCGAACAGCCCGATCGCCGAATAGAGGTTGAAGAACGGCAGTGCATAGACCGCGGCCGGCGCCATGCGGTTCGACAGCAGCCAGAAGAACAGATGCTTGTCGCCGAGAAAACGGTAGCGCGAGAACGCATATGCCGCCGGCAGCGCCACCGAGATCGAGATGATGGTGTTGAGGACGACGTATTCCAGCGAGTTGATATAGCCGGAATACCAGCTCTCGTCGGTGAAGATGCGCTTGTAGTGCTGGAGCGTCGGGGCGTGCGGCCACAGCGTCATCGTCGAGACGATCTCGGCGTTGGTCTTGAAGCTCATGTTGACGAGCCAGTAGATCGGCAACAGCAGGAAGATCAAGAACAACGCCATGATGAGGCGACGGCCGGGGATCGAATGCATCAGGCCACTCCTTCCTTTGGCTTGAGCGCAGTCACGGGCTTGAGCCCGGCCGAAAGCTTGGGCTCCGCCGCCGGCTCGCTCTCCGCCTGCACTTTGCGTTCGGCGCCGGCATTGGTCATGACGGTGTAGAAGATCCAGCAGACGATCAGTATGATCAAATTGTAGACCAGCGACAGCGCGGCGGCCTTGCCGAGGTCGAACTGGCCGAGCGCGATCTTGACGAGCTCGATCGACACGAACGTCGTCGAGTTGCCCGGTCCGCCACCGGTCACCACGAACGGCTCGGTGTAGATCATGAACGAGTCCATGAAGCGCAGCAGCACCGCGATCAGGAGCACGCGGTTCATCTTCGGCAGCTGGATCGCCTTGAACACAGCCCAGCGCGAGGCGCCGTCGATTTGAGCTGCCTGGTAATAGGCTTCGGGAATCGACTTCAGGCCGGCGTAGCACAGCAGTGCGACCAGGCTGGTCCAGTGCCAGACGTCCATAACGATGACGGTGACCCAGGCATCGATGTCGTTGGAGACGTAATTGTAGTCGATGCCGATGGCATTGAGGACATAGCCGAGCAGGCCGATGTCGGGCCGGCCAAAGATCTGCCAGATCGTGCCGACCACGTTCCACGGGATCAACAGCGGCAGCGCGAGGATGACGAGGCAGGCCGCGACCGTCCAGCCCTGGCGCGGCATCGACAGCGCGACGACGATGCCGAGCGGCACCTCGATCGCAAGGATCACCATCGAGAAGAACAGATTGCGGCCGAGCGAGGCCAGGAAGCGGCCCCCGAGGTCGGTCGAAGGATCGAGCAATTCCTTGAACCAGCCGACCCCGTTCCAGAAGAACTGGTTGTTGCCGAAGGTGTCCTGCATCGAATAGTTGACCACCGTCATTAGCGGCAGCACTGCCGAGAAGGCGACGACCAGGAACACCGGCAGCACCAGGAACCAGGCTTTTTGGTTGACGGTCTTGTCCATCAGGCGACTCCCTCCACCAGAAGGCTGTCGGCATAAACGTGGACGTGCGACGGATCGAATTTCAGCCCCGCTGTGCCGTCCGGGCTGGTGAAGCCGGCCGGCGCGCGCGCCGCGAGTTTTGCATCACCGAGGCGGGCACGCGCAAAGCGGATGCGGCCGAGATCGTCGATGCGTTCGATGTTTGCGCTGAGCAGACCGGGGGCCGGCGCAACGGTTTCGACGAATTCGGGACGGACGCCGATCTCGATCTTGGCGCCATCAGGCAGATTGTCGTAGCTGCGGTTCAGCGCGATGACGTGGCCCTCGATCCGCGCCTCACGTCCGCTCACCTCGGCCGGAATGATGTTCATGCCGGGCGAGCCGATGAAATAGCCCACAAAAGTGTGCGCCGGCTTGTCGAACAGCTCGGCCGGCGTGCCGCTCTGCACGACGCGGCCGTCATGCATGACCACGACGGTGTCTGCAAAGGTCAGCGCCTCGGTCTGGTCGTGGGTGACGTAGATCATCGTCAGGTCGAGCTCGCGATGCAGCGCCTTCAGCTTGGAGCGGAGCTGCCATTTCAGCTCGGGGTCGATCACGGTCAGCGGCTCGTCGAACAGCACGGCGGCGACGTCGGCGCGCACCAGGCCGCGGCCGAGCGAGATTTTCTGCTTGGCATCGGCCGTGAGCCGCGTCGCCTTGCGGTTCAAATAGGGTTCGAGGTCGAGCAGGCGGCCGATCTCGGCGACGCGCTTGTCGATCTCGGCCTTCGGCACGCCGCGGTTCTTCAGAGGAAACGCCAGATTCTGCCCCACCGTCATGGTGTCGTAGATTACCGGAAACTGGAACACCTGGGCGATATTGCGCTTCTGGGTTGACAGCGGTGTGATGTCCTGGCCGTCGAACAGGATTCTCCCCCGCGACGGCGTGATGATGCCGGAGATAACGTTGAGCAGCGTGGTCTTGCCGCAGCCGGACGGCCCGAGCAGGGCATAGGCGCCGCCCTGTCGCCAGGTCATGGTGACAGGTTTCAGTGCAAAGCTGTCCTGCGGCGCATCATTGCCGCCGTAGGAGTGCGCGAGATCGACGAGGTCAATGCGGGCCATGTCGCATCTCCCTCAAGAGCTTTTATTTTTTGACGCGTTTTCTTCACGCGAACCGCCAGGCACTTCGCTTGAAAACGCTGTGGCAGGTGCGGCGACCAGACGGTCGGCCGCATCGAAGACAAAAACATCGGTGGGATCGAGCACGGCGTCGATGGTCTGGCCGGGCTCGAACTCGTGCACGCCGTGCAGCACCGCAACCCAGTTCGATCCGTCGCGGGTCAGATGCACGAAACTCTCCGAACCGGTGATCTCGGTCACCGTCACCGTGGCGTGGAAGGCATGGCGATCGGCCTGGCCGTTGGCGAGAGCGAGCTGGTGCGCGCGAAAGCCGACCCGGTAGGCGCCGTCGGGCAGCGACGAATACAGACCGGAGGCTGGCGACGCCGCGCCGCCGGCATATTGCACAGAGCCGTTCTTCTTCTCGATGCCGACGAGATTGAGCGGCGGATCGGAAAACACCTGCGCGACCCGCAAGGTCTGCGGATGACGGTAGACGTTGGGCGTCTCGCCGATCTGAAGCGCCTTCCCCTGCCACATGCACACCGTGTTGCCGCCGAGCAGCAGCGCCTCGGTCGGCTCGGTGGTGGCATAAACAAAGATCGCGCCGGACGCCTCGAAGATACGCGGCAGCTCGGTGCGCAGCTCCTCGCGCAGCTTGTAGTCGAGATTGGCGAGCGGCTCGTCGAGCAGCACGAGATCGGCGCCCTTCACCAATGCGCGCGCCATCGCAGTTCGCTGCTGCTGGCCGCCGGAGAGCTGGAGCGGTGTGCGCTTCAGGAACGGCTCGAGCCTGAGCAGCCGGGCGGCTTCCGCGACGCGCGCCTCGATCTCGGCGCGCGGCTTGCCCTGCACGCGCAATGGCGAAGCGATGTTCTCGTAGACCGACAGCGAAGGGTAATTGATGAACTGCTGGTAGACCATGGCGACCGAGCGCTGGCGGACGTCGACACCAGTGACGTCCTTGCCATTGACCAGCAGCTTGCCCGATGTCGGCTTGTCCAAGCCCGCGAGCAGTCGCATGATCGAGGTCTTGCCCGACAGCGTCGGTCCGAGCAGCACGTTGAGCGTGCCGCTCTCGAGCGTCAGGGAGACGTCGCGGATGTGCGGGACCCCGTCGACAGTCCGGGTCACGTGATCGAGTGTCACCGTCATGAGCGTCCTCCCGCTTCCAGCAGGGGACTTTGCTGCACGGCATGGGTCCTGATCCAGTCGTCAAGCGCTGCGATCTCGTCGGCACTTAGTCGCAGGCCGAGCTTGGAACGGCGCCAGACGATGTCCTCGGCAGTGACGGCCCATTCGTTGGCCATGAGATAGCGGACCTCGCGCTCGCTCAGCGTCGCACCGAAGGCCTGGCCGAGATCGGCGGCCGATTTCGCATCCCCGAGCAGCTTGATCGCCTTCGTGCCATAGGCGCGCGCGAGGCGCCGCGCATGCTCGTGGCTGAGGAAGGGATAGCCGCGCTGAAGCTCGGCGATCAGGCCGTCGACATCGGAAACGCCCATGTCGCCGCCGGGCAGCGGCCATTTGCCGGTCCAGCCCTCGCGCGCTTTCGCACTGCGAAGATAGGGTGCGAGCCGCTCCAGCGCCTCCTCGGCGAGACGGCGGTAGGTCGTGATCTTGCCGCCATAGATCGACAGCAGCGGCACGCCGCCGGGCATGTCGAGCTCGAACACATAGTCGCGCGTCGCGGCCTTGGCTTCGCTTGCGCCGTCGTCATAGAGCGGGCGCACGCCGGAATAGGTCCAGACCACGTTCTCCGGCGTCACCGGCTTCGCCAGATATTCGCTTGCCGCCGTGCAGAGATACTGGATCTCCTCGGCCGTCGCCTTCACCTTGGCGGGATCGCCGTCATAGTCGCGGTCGGTGGTGCCGATCAGCGTGAAATCGTCCTGGTACGGGATCACGAAGATAATGCGGCCGTCGGCGTTCTGGAACATGTAGGCGCGGTCGTGGTCGTAGAGTTTCTTGACCACGATGTGCGAGCCCTGCACCAGGCGCACCTTGGCCTTGGCCTTGGCCTTGGCATTGACGCCGGCGCCGCGGCCGAGCACGTCCTCGACCCAGGGACCGCCGGCATTGACGAGCGCGCGAGCCTGGATCGACGAGCGCGCGCCGGTCAGCGTGTCGATCATGCTGACGGTCCAGATGCCGTCGGACTGCCGGATCTCGGTGGCGCGGGTGCGGGTCCGGATCTCGGCGCCCTTGTCGGCGGCGTCGCGCGCGTTGAGCACGACGAGACGGGCGTCATCGACGAAGCAGTCGGAATATTCGAACGCACGGGTATAGCGGTTCGGGATCAGCGGACGACCGACCTCGTCGCGCCTGAGATCGACCGAACGGGTCGCCGGCAGCAGATGACGACCGCCGATGTGGTCATAGAGGAAGAGGCCGAGGCGCAGCAGCCAGGCTGGCCGCAGGCCCGCATGGTGCGGCAAAACGAAACGCAGGGGGCGAATGATGTGGGGCGCAATGCCCCAGAGGATCTCGCGCTCGATCAGCGCCTCGCGGACCAGCCGAAACTCGTAATATTCGAGATAGCGCAGGCCGCCATGCACCAGCTTGGTCGACCAGGACGACGTCCCGCTCGCCAGATCGTTCATTTCGCACAGGAAAACCGTGTTGCCGCGGCCCACCGCGTCGCGCGCGATGCCGCAGCCGTTAACACCGCCTCCAATGATGGCGAGGTCGAAAATACGCTCCAACAGACGCATCCCCCGGCGACCGCCCGTTCAATCGAGCGGTTACTTTCGTTTTTGATTAGATCACACTGAAAAACGAAAGCAAGATGAAAGAGAGGCGATCACAAGCGAAACCGGAACTTTTTCCTTGGGCAATACAAGGCGGAAGTAGGCGGCTTGGACGGCAATTCGAGGGCACATCGCTCTTGAACGGTCATGGGGCCGCCAATTATAGTCATAATAGTCAATGTGGTTCTTGATGATATGACCGAACGCAGCACTGCTCCCGATACCTCTCGATCTGACGACACATGGACGCTTGCCAATGCAAAGGCACGGCTGTCCGAGGTCGTCGACCGCGCCCAAACCGGGCCTCAGATCATCACCCGTCACGGCAAGCCCAATGCCGTGATCGTCTCCGCCGACGAATGGGCGCGAAAGACCGCGCGCAAAGGCACGCTCGCCGAATTCTTGCTGGCTTCGCCGCTGCGCGACGCCGGCCTCCAGCTTGAACGCGTGCAGGATGAACCACGCGACGAGATGCCGTGAATTTGCTCCTCGACACCAACGTGCTGTCGGAGGTTCAGCGGCCGGCGCCCTCCCCGAAGGTTTTGGCGTGGCTTGATACGATCGACGAGGATCGTGCGATCATCAGCGTTGCCTCGATCGCCGAGCTTCGCCGCGGCATCGCGTTGCTGGATGACGGCCGTCGGCGCGCAGCACTGACCGCCTGGCTCGCCCATGATCTGCCATCGCGGTTCGCCGACCGCGTCCTTCCGATCGACCACGCGGTGGCCGAGCGCTGGGGCGACCTGATGGAACAGCGCCGCCGCAGGGGCGTCGCACTGTCCGTGATGGCTGGTTTCTTCGCTGCGACCGCGCTCACCAACAACCTCACGCTCGTCACGCGCAATGTGAAGGATTTCGCGGCATTCGACGTCCCCACACTTGATCCGTGGGACGAAGCATAAAATTCTATCTCAGCCGCACCACCGGCGCGGCCTCGGGCGCTTCTTGTGCCTCGGCTTGAGCATCATCAACGTCCGCCCCCTTCGGCATCGCCGCCATCACCTCGATGCCCTTGCTGTGGCAGATCGTGGCGAGGCGCTCGGGCAGTTCCTGGTCGGTCACGAAGGTCTGGATCTGGCTGATATGGGCGATGCGCACCGGGGCGCTGCGCCGAAGCTTGGTGGAATCGGCGACCAGCATGACGCTGCGGGCGTTGGCAATGATGGCCTGCGCCACCTGCACCTCGCGATAGTCGAAATCGAGCAGCGCGCCCTCCTCGTCGATCGCGGACGCCCCGATGATGGCGTAGTCGACCTTGAACTGGCCGATCAGCTGCGTCGCGGTCGAGCCAACCACCGCACCATCGGCGCGCCGTACCGTGCCGCCGGCGACCACCACCTCGATCCGGGGGTGGCGGTAGAGCAGCATGGCGACGTTGAGATTGTTGGTGATGACGAGCAGGTCCTCGTGCGAGGTCAGCGCACTCGCCACCTCCTCGGTCGTGGTGCCGATGTTGATGAAGAGCGAACAACCGTTCGGGATCAGCGATGCGGCCGCAGCTCCAATCGCCTTCTTCTCGTCGGCGGCGACGAAGCGCCGCGCCTCATAAGCGAGGTTTTCGACGCCGGAGGCGATGATAGCGCCGCCATGGATGCGGGTCAGTGAGCGGCGCTCGCAGAGATCGTTGAGATCCTTGCGGATGGTCTGCGCCGAGACCTCGAACCGGCGCGCCAGCTCCTCGACCATGACGCGGCCCGAGGCCCGCGCGATGTTGAGGATTTCGGCTTGGCGATGGGTCAGTCCGGTCACGGCGATGGCCTCAAATCTGGAAGACGCATGGTGCGGCGGTTCGCGCGCCCGGTCAATGCGCGCGCCGATCACGGTTAACGGACGAAGGTCCTCACCACGCCATCGCGACGGCAAGGCGCGCCACCAGCGTCGGATCATCGTAAGCGCTGGCAGAAGCAACCGCGCCGGCGGCAACAAGGTCGGCGTGGGCGAGCGTGGTGCGCATCCCGATGGTCGGAATGCCGGCGGCCGCGGCCGATTGCACGCCGGAGCGGGAATCCTCGAACGCGATCGAGGCGGCCGCGCTGGCGCCGGCGAAGCGCAGCCCTTCCTGATAGGGCAGCGGATGCGGCTTGCCGTGCGGCAGCTCGTCGCCGATCACGATCGCCTTGAACCGCTCGGTGATGCCGAGGCCGGACAGCAGCAGCTCGGCGTTGAGACGCGGCGCGTTGGTCACGGCCACCATGGGAATGCCGGCGCTATCTGCACGGTCGAGCAGCGCCATCAGGCCCGGCAGCGGCACGATCTGTCCGGCCACCAGGTCACGAAAAATCGCCTCCTTCTCGCCGAGGATCGCGACGCGCCGTTCCGGCGATTCGTCCGGCAGAAACCGCTCCCCGATCGACACATTGGAGAAGCCCTGGAGCTCGCGCTTGAAGCGCTCGTCGTCCACGACATGGCCGCGCGGGCCGAAGACGCGATGGAATGCCTCGCGATGAAGAAAATCCGTATCGGCCAACGTGCCGTCGATGTCGAACAGCAGCGCCCGGCCCATCGCTCCTCCATTGGCTTCGATCATTTCCGTACTTTCCAGAGTGCGCGTCACATCGATGCGAAACACGTATCAATACCGCACCAATCACGCAATGCGCATGCACATGACGGCAACGCGACACTCGACAAAGTCGCGGGCGGCTGCAACACTCCATGCAAGATCAAAAAGGAGGAAACGATGACGATCAACCGACGCGATCTGGCTCTCTCGACTCTTGCTGTCTCAGCTCTTGCCGTCTCCGCGCTCGCTCTCACACCGGCGCTGGCGGCCTCGGCGGACGAGGAAGCCGTGGCGAAGAAGGTCGAGGCCTTCCGCCTCGCCCAGATCGCGGCCGATCCCAAGGCGCTCGGCGCGCTCTGCGCCGACGAGGTGAGTTACAGCCATTCCAACGGCAAGGTCGAGGACAAGGCGACCTTCGTCACCAACGCCACCGACGGCAAGTCAAAATTCCTGTCGGTCGAATACAAGGACCCGACCATCAAGGTCGTCGGCCCCGCCGCGATCGTGCGCTTCCACTGGGTGGCGGAACAGGAGATGGCGGCCGATGGGAAGAAAGTGCCGACCAACCTTCACATCCTGATGAACTGGCAGAAGCAGGGTGACGACTGGAAGCTGTTGTCGCGGGCAGCGACGAAGTTGTGAACAACGACGTCATTCCGGGACGCGCCGAAAGGCGCGGACCCGGACTACTACGCCGCCTCCTCCACATCACCGTTAACCAGCTTGCGCGCGGCGCGCTCGGCTTCGCGTGCGTTGCGGAAGATCTGGCCCTCGAGACGGTTGAAGCGGTCGGACGAGGCGAAGAAGCAGTAGCCTCCTTGAGAACGAACGACGATACCTGCGGTCTGCGAATTGACTTCGATGATGTAGCTGTCCGGCATGGTCCGTGGATTCCTCAGTGCGGGCAAATAACGGCATCCGTGCCCAAAGGTTCCTTGAGCAAATCAGCCGGTTTCCACCCGAATCGACGGGCAATTGAGTACGCCGGGACCTCATCCGTTTTATGACTGGTTCTTGGCGAAGCCGCGACGCGCTGACCTGGAAGCGCCGCGTTTGGCCAATGCTGCACGTCCTCGCGAGATGGAGAGAGCGTCGCGCGCGATTACGTCGCGATCGCAGTGTCGGTCGGCCGAACCGCCTGCGGGCGGCCGTGCTCGTCGATCGAGACGTAGGTGAAGTTGCCGTCGGTGACGAGGAACGGAAGCTGCTCCCCGCGACGCAGCGCCCATGCTTCCAGATGCACGGTGATGGACGTGCGCCCGACGCGGACGAGGTGGGCGTGAACCGAAACGAGATCGCCGACATAGACGGCTTTGCGAAAATTCATCGCCTCGATCGCGACGGTCACCGTGCGCGACTTCGCGACTTTGGACGCAAACACGCCGCCGCCGACATCCATCTGGCTGAGCAGCCAGCCGCCGAAGATGTCGCCGTTCGCATTGGTGTCGGCGGGCATCGCCAGCGTCCGGATGCATAGATCGCCGCCCGGCCCGGTATTGGCTTGTTCGTTCATGCCTCTCTCATTCGATATCTGCTCACTTGAAATTATCCCAGCCCGGATCCGGCGCAAAGCGCTCGCCGAATCTCCCGGCCAGCGCGCGCAAGGTGGATACGACATTATCCACGCCGCGCGCGCGCATAGTTCAACGGACCACCACGGAACGGTGCATAACCGGTGCCGAAGATCATTGCGCCGTCGACCGCCTCGGGGTCGTCGACGATACCCTCGCGCAGAGCGGCGACGCAGACGTTGGACATCGGCAGCACCAGGCGGTCGATCATCTGCTCGGTGACGCGCGGGCCGGTCTCGGGCAACGGCGCCTTCTCCGCCTTGCCGTCCTTCCAGGTGTAGAAGCCCTTGCCGGTCTTGCGGCCGAGTTCGCCCTTGGCGACCACCTTCTCGCGCAGCCAGGCCGGCGTTGGCGGCAGGAGATCGCCGAACTTGGTACGCAGCATGTCGCCGACATCAAGACAAATGTCGAGCCCGACCTGGTCGGCCAGCTCGATCGGTCCCATCGGCATGCCGAACTGCTCGGCTGCGGCATCGATCAGGCGCTGGTCGGTCTTTTCGTCCAGCATCACCATCGCTTCCAGCATGTAGGGCGTCAACGCGCGGTTGACGAGGAAACCCGGCGAGCTCTTCACCGACAGCGGCAGACGGTCGATCGCGCCGACGAACGCAAGCGCTTGCTTCAGCACCTCAAGGTCGTTGCCGTCGTGGCTGACGATTTCGACCAGCTGCAGCCGCGACACCGGATTGAAGAAATGCAGGCCGACGAGGCGTTCCGGCCGCGCCAGCGTCGTGCGCAGATCCTGGAGCGGAATGCTCGAGGTGTTGGTCGCGAGGATCGCGCCTGGCTTCATCCGCGGCTCGAGCCCGGCATAGACCTTCTGCTTGAGCTCAACCTTCTCCGGCACCGCCTCGATGATGAGATCAGCGTTTCGGACGCCCTCCCCGTCCAGGTCGGGGATGAGGCGATCGAGCGCGTCGCGGACATCGGTGGGTTTTCGGATGATCTTGCCATAGAGCTCGGCGGCGCGCTTGATCGCACCCGCGATCGGCTCCGCCTTCATGTCGGCGAGCGAGACGCGCAGCCCCTGCCCGGCACACCAGGCCGCGATATCGCCGCCCATGGCGCCCGCGCCGATGACATGGACATGCCTGACCGTGTTGCCGGGGCCTGCCGCCTTCTTCATCTGCTCGCGCAGGAAGAACACGCGGATCAAATTCTGCGCGGTCGGCGTCACCATCAGCTTGGCGAATGAGGCCTGCTCTGCCCTGAGCATCGCGGCCTTGCTGCCGCCATGGGTCTCCCAGAGATCGATCAGCGCGTAAGGCGCCGGATAAAGCTCGCGGGGCGCGGCCTTCGCGGCTTCCGAGCGCATGCGCCGGGCAAGCAGCCCGCGTACCGGTCCGAGATTGGCCGCGCGCGTGAGCAGGCCAGGCTTAACCCGCTTCAAGCGACCGAACAGCACGTCCTTCACCGCGTTGCGGACGTGGCGCTCCTGCGTCACGGTGTCGACGAGGCCGAGCGATTTGGCGCGGCGGGCATCGATGGTGCTGCCGGTCAGCATCAAGGCCATCGACTGGGTCGGATTGACCAACGCGGTGAAACGCGCGGTGCCACCGAGACCGGGATGCAGGCCCAGCATCACCTCCGGGAAGCCAAAGCGCGCACCGTCGATGGCGATGCGCGATTGGCAGGCGAGCGCGACCTCGAGCCCGCCACCGAGGCAGAAGCCGTGGATGACCGCAACGGTCGGCAGCTTCAGCGCTTCCAGATGGTCGACCACCGCATGCGCGGCGCGGATCCGCGTCTCCACCATGTCGGGATCGCGGGCGCCACGGAATTCGTTGACGTCGGCGCCGGCAATGAAGCCGGACGGTTTTGCGGAGCGGATCACGAGGCCGGCAGGACGCTCGGTCTCGATCGCCGCGAGCACGGCGTCGAACTCCTCCATTACGTCCGAGGTCAGCGTGTTGGCGCTGGCATCGGCGCGATCGAACAGCAGCCAGGCAACGCCGTCGGCGTCGCGCGTCAGCTTGAAGTGCGTGTAGGGACCGTCTGCCGCCGGCTGCGGCCCGAGCGTGAGGACGCGATCGCCGAGCGCGGTCATGATCTTGGAATCCATGGTCACACCGCCTCGATCAGCATGGCGCCGCCGAGCCCGCCGCCGATGCATTCCGTGGCAACACCACGCCGCGTGCCGAGCCGCTTCATCGTGTTGACGAGATGCAGCACGATGCGATTGCCGGAGGTACCGACGGGATGCCCGAGCGAGATGGCGCCGCCATCGACGTTGAGTTTTTCGCGGTCGATCTCGCCGGCCGCGCCGTCGAGCCCCAAAATCTCGCGGCAGAATTTGTCGTCATTCCAGGCGGCGAGACAGCCGAGCACTTGGGTGGCGAACGCTTCGTTGAGCTCCCAGGTCTGGACATCCTGGATGGTGAGATCGTTGCGCTTCAGTAGCGGCGTCGCTGACATCACGGGACCGAGGCCCATGATAGCAGGATCGAGTGCGGCCCAGTTGCTGTCGACGATGACAGCCTTCGGCGTCAGCTTGTGCTTGGCGACCGCTTCGTCGGAAGCAAGGATCACCCAGGAGGCGCCGTCGGTGATCTGCGAGGAATTGCCGGCGGTGACCTGGCCCCAGGGACGCTCGAACACCGGTCTCAGTTTTGCGAGCGTCTCGGCCGTCGAGTCCGGACGCACGCCATCGTCGTGCTCGAAGAATTTTCCGTCACGGGAGAACGCGGTCTCGACTTCGCCCTTGAGAAAACCTTCCGCCTGCGCGTGCGCGAGCCGTCGATGGCTCTCGGCAGCATAGGCATCAGACTGGGCACGGGTGATGCCGAAGAGATGGCCGACGACTTCGGCAGTCTGGCCCATGTTCAAGTCGGTGATGGGATCGGTCAACCCGCGCTCGAGGCCGATGATCGGCTTGAGATAGCGCGGCCGCAGCTTGAAGGCTGCGGCAAGCTTCGCGGCGACGCTCTTTGCGGTTGCAAGGCCGGCGAACCAGCGCACGCCGGAATTGGGCCAGACCAGCGGCGCGTGGCTCAAGGCCTCGGTGCCGCCGGCGAGGATCATGTTGGCATGACCTTCGCGGATGTAGCGGTAGGCGGTGTCGATCGACTGCATGCCCGAGCCGCAATTGATCTGCACCGTGAAGGCGACCATGTCCTCGCCCATGCCGAGCCGGAGCGCCGCGACGCGGGCCGGGTTCATTTCGTCCGCGATCACGTTGACGCAGCCGAGGATGAGCTGGTCGAAATCACCAGGCGCAAATGGCTGGCGCGCCAGCAGCGGCCGGCCGCATTGCACGGCGAGATCGACCGGCGTGAACGGCCCCGGCCCCGAGCGCGCCTTCAGAAACGGCGTCCGGCTGCCGTCGACGATGAAAACCGGTCGTGCCATCAGCTCGCCGCCCTCTGTTCACCGAGTTCCTGGAAGAACTGATGCACGCCGCCGGTTTTCTTGTAAATCGGCGACAGCGCCTCCGGCGCAAAATCGTCGACCTCGATCACTTCAGCGACAGCTTCGCGAGCCGCGGCGAGCTGCTCGCCCTCGGCCTGCGTGATCACGCCCTTGGCCACAGCATCCTTCCAGTCGCTCATATGCGCCGCGCGCATGCGCTTGGCGATTGCGTCCGTGCCTGCGACCAGCTTGAACGCGCGCTCCAGCCGGGCGAAGCCGCCATCATCATCGACATGGGCGAGATCCGGCGTGAGGCGATCGCGCGCGGCCGACGGCTCCAGCACGAGGCTTGCGCATTGGTGCACGACGCGGTCGCTTGGACCGAGCACGCGGGCGCCAAAGGGCTGGACCACGAGCTTCAGGATGCCGGCGACGAAACGGTTGGGCAGATTGGCGAGAATCTCCGCAAGCCGGTTCTCGATGGTCCGAAAGCCCGTCGCCATGCACCATTCGAGCGCGGCAAAATCCTCCTTCTGCCGGCCCTCGTCCTGCCAGCGTTTTAGCGCGGCCGAGAGCAGATACAGCTCGGACAGGATGTCGCCGAAGCGCGCCGACAACATCTCCTTGCGCTTCAGCGCGCCGCCGAGCGTGAGCAGCGCCATGTCGGCGCAGAGTGCAAACGCCGCGGAGTAACGCGAGAGCTGGCGATAGAATGGCGTGGCGTCGCCCGCATCGGGCGCAAGCGCGAAGGCACCAAAGGTCCAGCTCCGGCCGAACGCGCGCAATAGTGTCTCGAAGCTGTGGCCGACATGCTTCCAGAACGCTTTGTCGAAGGCGGCGAGCCCGCGTTCACGGTCGGTATCGGCAAGCGCATTCATCTCGTCGAGCAGATAGGGATGCGCGCGGATGGCGCCCTGCCCGAACACGATGAGATTGCGGGTGAGGATGTTGGCGCCCTCGACTGTGATGCCGACCGGGACGGCGCGGTGGAGATTGCCGAGATAGTTTTGGGGACCGTCGATCACGGCCTTGCCGCCATGGATGTCCATGGCGTCGTCGACCGCGGTGCGCATCCGCTCGGTCGCGTGCAGCTTCATGATGCCGGAGATGACGGCGGGATGGACGCCGGCATTCAGCGCGGCGCAAGTGAGCCTGCGCGCCGCATCGAGCTGATAGGCGGTGGCGACAATGCGCGCAAGCGGCTCCTCGACGCCCTCGAATTTGGAGATGGAGATGCCGAACTGCTCGCGGATGCGGGCATAGGCGCCGGTGGCGCGGGCGGCATAGGCGGCGCCTGCCGCGGACAGCGACGGCAGCGAGATGCCGCGGCCGGCGGCGAGCGCCGTCATCAGCATCTTCCAGCCCTGCCCCAGCCGCTCTTGGCCGCCGATGACATAGTCGAGTGGAATGAAGACGTCGCGGCCCCGGTTCGGGCCGTTCTGGAAGACCTGCATCGACGGCAGATGGCGCTGGCCGATCTCGACTCCGGGTAGATTGGTCGGGATCAGCGCCACGCTGATGCCGAGCTCATCCTGTTGGCCTACGAGATGATCGGGATCATAGGCCTTGAAGGCAAGGCCAAGCAGCGTCGCGACCGGACCGAGCGTGATGTAGCGCTTGTGCCAGTTGAGCCTGAGGCCGACGACCTCGCGGCCCTCGAACATGCCCTTGCAGATGATGCCGGTGTCGACCATGGAGGCGGCGTCAGAGCCGGCCTCGGGGCTGGTGAGACCGAAGCAGGGAATGTCGCGGCCGTCGGCGAGCCGCGGCAGCCAGCTTTCCCGCTGCTCCTTGGTGCCGAAGTGCATCAAGAGCTCTCCGGGGCCCAGCGAGTTCGGCACCATCACCGTCACCGCCGCGGCGATCGAGCGGGTCGAGATCTTGCGCACCACTTCAGAATGGGCATAGGGCGAGAAGCCGAGGCCGCCGAACTCCTTCGGAATGATCATGCCAAAGAATTTTTCGCGCCTGATGAAAGCCCACACGTCCTGCGGCAGGTCGCGCAATTCCCAAAAGATCTTCCACTCGTCGAGCATGGCGCAGAGCTCGTCGACGGGGCCGTTGAGGAAGGCCTGCTCCTCGTCGGTCAGCGTTGCCTGCGGGACCTTCAGCAGCTTCGACCAATCAGGGTTGCCGGTGAAGAGATCGGCATCCCACCAGACGTCGCCGGCCTCCAGCGCCTCGCGCTCGGTGTCCGACATCGCCGGCAGCACGCCGCGGGCCCAGGAGAAGATCGGTTTTGTGATGGTATCGCGGCGGAAGCTCATGGCGGACCTCATGCATCGGCGCGGTTATCGGGCATTTTAGCGGAAAGTGGCCGGCGGAGGTGAACACTTCGCCTGCGAAAAGACGCGAATTGACGCGGCCGGGCGGCCGCCCAGGGGCCATAACGGCCGGGGCGTGGTGGCAGTTCCGGGAGGGGGATGGGCGACGAGGTCGGCCGGCCTAATCCGGCCGCACCATCTCGAACATGTTTTCCGGCTTGATCTCGAAATAATCACCGCGGCGGCCGGCGCGGACGATCGGGCGGGCGGCCGCAGTCTGGTAGACGCCGTCCTTGATCATGGCCTTGTCGATGTGGACGGCGACGACTTCGCCCAGCGTCAGCCAGGCATCGGCTTCCTTGCCGTCGGCGCCCTTGAGGCGGACGGTATCCGACACCTTGCATTCGAAGGCGACGGGGCTCTCACCGACGCGCGGCACGTTGACGAGCTTGCCGGGCACGGCGGTCAGGCCCGCGACCTCGAACTCGTCGACCTCGGGCGCGACATGTGCCGCGGTCGCGTTCATGTGCCTGGCGAGATCCATCGTGGCGAGATTCCAGACGAACTCGCCGGTCTGTTGGATGTTCTCGACCGTGTCCTTCCAATTGGTGGAGGAGAAGCCGATGATCGGCGGCACGTAAGCGAACGCGTTGAAGAAACTGTAGGGGGCGAGGTTGACGTGGCCCTTGGTGTCGCGGGAGGAGATCCAGCCGATCGGCCGCGGCGCGATGATAGCGTTGAAGGGATCGTGCTTGAGGCCGTGGCCCTTGGCGGGCTCGTAGAAGTACAGGTCTTTGAAGTACAGGTCTTTGTCGGTCACCGCGCTTGCCTCTCCGCTTTCCGTCATTCCGGGGCGGTGCGAAGCATCGAACCCGGGAATCTCGAGATTCCGGGTTCGGTCCAGCGGACCGCCCCGGAATGACAGTGGAGCTGCTTATAGAGGGAAATACGCCGCCGCGTCAGTGCCGCGGCGACAAGCCCGCGATGACGAAATCGATCATCTGGTCGATGGTCGGGCCCGGCTTGGTGGCGCACTGGGCGATCATCTGGGGGTGGAAGAAGCGCATCATCGCGGTGCAGGCACAGAGGGCGGCCAGTTGCAGGTCCGGCGCCTCGAACTCGCCGGAGGCCGCGCCTTGCGCGATCATCTGGCCGATGACCCCGGCAATACACTCCATATGGGCGACGCAGACGTCCCAGTCCTCCTGCATCGCAATCTCGACCATCTCGTGCAGCTTGTTATCACCGACATAGCGCTCGGTATTCATGCGATGGATGGTGTTGAGCAGATCCCGGAAGCGCGGGAGCACCGGACCGGGCCTGGCCACGATCCGCTGCGCCTCCAGCTCGACCTCGCCCATCAGCGAACGGGCCACCGCCTGGTGGATCGCCTTCTTCGATTCGAAGAAGCGATAGACATTGGCGGGGCTCATCCTGAGCTCCTTGGCGATATCGCCGACCGTGGTCTTCTGATAGCCGATCTGGCGGAACAGCCGCTCGGCCACCTCGAGAATACGATCCCGGGTGTCGCCTTCGATATGTTCAGCAACCAGTGTCATCTTGTCAGGACTCGTCAATCAGTACTTCATCTCACTTATTCAGCCGCCTCAGCAAGCGGAATTGCGGGACGGCCATCGCTGCCATGCTGCAGCGCGGCAGGCTGCTCGGCAGAACCAGCCTCATCCAGGCTCTTGCGGAACCACAGGGCGTAGAGGCCCGGCAGGTACAGCAGGGTCAGGAAGGTCGCAACGAACAGTCCGCCCATGATGGTGATCGCCATCGGACCCCAGAACGCCGAGCGCGACAACGGGATCATGGCGAGGATGGCGGCGAGCGCCGTCAGCACCACCGGTCGGGCGCGGCGCACGGTTGCCTCCACGATCGCCTCGCGCCGGGTCAAGCCATGAGAAACGTCGGTCTCGATCTGGTCGACCAGGATGACCGCGTTGCGCATGATCATGCCGGCGAGCGCGATCAGGCCGAGCAGCGCCACGAAGCCGAACGGAGCGCTGGCGATGTTGAGCCCGAGGGAGGCGCCGACGATACCGAGGGGTGCGGTCAAAAACACCAGAATCAGGCGGGAGAAGCTCTGAAGCTGGAACATCAGCAGCGTCAGCATCACCATGACCATCAGCGGGAAGAGAATGAAGATCGAGGCGTTGCCCTTGGCGGATTCCTCGAAAGCGCCGCCCGGCTCGATGCGGTAAGCCGGCTCGAGGTTGTCCTTGATGGCCTTCAGCTTCGGCGTGATCTGGCCGGTGACGTCGGGCGCCTGCACGCCGTCAACGACGTCGGAGCGCACGGTAATCGCCATGTCGCGGTTACGCCGCCACATGATCGGCTCCTCGTGGGCATACTCGATCTTGGCGATCTGTTGCAGCGGCACGGCCACGCCGTTGCGCGAGGTGATGGTGAGATCGCCGACGGCACCGAGGTCGAGCCGTTCGGACGAGACGGCGCGCGCGACCACGCCGACCTTCTCGATGCCGTCGCGCACGGTCGTGACCTGCGAGCCCGAGATCAGCATCGACAGCGCCTGCGACACGTCCTGCGGGGTCAGGCCCATGGCGCGGGCGCGGTCCTGGTCGACGACGAGCTTGAGGTAAGGCGACTGCTCGTTCCAGTCGAGCTGGACGTCCTTGACGCTCTTGTTCTGCCGCATGACGTCGCGGACCTGGTAGGCGATCTCGCGCACCTTGTTGGCGTCGGGGCCGATTACGCGGAACTGCACGGGAAAGCCGACCGGGGGACCGAAATTGAAGCGGTCGACGCGCACGCGGGCCTCGTTGAGCGCGCCGTCGGCAACGGCGTTCTCGAGCTTGGCCTTGATGCGCTCGCGCGCCTCGACGCCCTTGGCGACGATGACGACCTCGGCGAAAGCCTCGTTCGGAAGCTGCGGATTGAGGCCGAGCCAGAACCGCGGCGAGCCCTGCCCGACATAGGCCGTGTAGGTCTCGATGTCCTTGTCGTCCTTGAGCAGCGTCTCGGCCTTCTTCACCGCCTTCTCCGTGACGTTGAAGGCGGTGCCCTCGGGCAGGCGAAGCTGGAGGAACAACTCAGGGCGCTCGGACAGCGGGAAGAACTGCTGCTGGACGTGACCGAAGCCAACGATCGAGGCGATGAAGACACCGACGGTCGCAACCACCACGGTGATGCGGTGGTTGACGCACCATTGCACGATGGCGCGCAGGCCGCGGTACATGCGGGTCTCGTAGACCGCGTGCGGATCGTGATTGTGGTGCACCTTGATGTTGGGCAGCAGCATGACGCCGATATAGGGCGTGAAGATCACCGCCACGAACCAGGACGCGACCAGCGCGATCGCCACGATCCAGAAGATGCTGCCGGCATATTCGCCGACGGCGGAATTGGCAAAGCCGATGGGGAGGAAGCCAGCGGCCGTGACCAGCGTTCCCGTGAGCATCGGAAACGCAGTTGATTCCCAGGCAAAGGACGCCGCACGCATGCGGTCCCAGCCCTGCTCCATCTTCACGACCATCATCTCGACCGCGATGATGGCGTCGTCGACAAGCAGGCCGAGCGCAATGATCAGCGCCCCGAGCGTGATGCGGTGCAGGTCGAGCGACATCGTGTTCATGACGATGAAGACGATGCCGAGCACCAGCGGCACCGACAGCGCGACCACGATGCCGGTGCGCCAGCCGAGCGCGAGGAACGACACGAACAACACGATCACCAGCGCCTCCATGAAGGAGTGCACGAATTCGCTGACGGCGTGCTCGACCACCTTGGGCTGGTCGGCGATCAGCTTGACGTCGACGCCCTGCGGCACGGCCTTCATGAATTCGGCCGTCGCCTTCTCGACCTCCTTGCCGAGATCGAGGATGTTGGCGCCCTTGGCAGTGACGACGCCAATACCGATCGCGGCCTTGCCTTCCTGGCGCACGACGAAGCTCGAAGGGTCGACATAGCCATGGGTGACGGTGGCGATATCGCCGAGCCGGAACACGCGGCCATTGCTCTCGACCGGGGTCTCGGCCACGGCCTTGGCGCCGTCGAGCGCACCGGTGACGCGCAGCGGCACGCGCTGCGACGAGGTCTCGACCGTGCCGGCCGGCGTGACGTTGTTCTGCTTGGCCAGCGAATCGAACAGCGCCTGCGGCGTGATGCCGAGGGTGGCGAGCTTGGCATGGGAGAATTCAACGAAGATGCGCTCATCCTGGTTGCCGTAGACGTCAACCTTGGTCACGCCCGGCACCTTCAACAGGCGCTGACGGAAACCCTCCGAGACCTTCTTGAGCTGGGCGTAGTCGGCACCGTCGCCGGTCATCATGTAAAGGATGGAATCGACGTCGGAGAACTCGTCGTTGACGACGGGTCCCAGAATGCCTGCGGGCAGCTGGCCCTGCGCGTCGGCCAGCTTCTTGCGCAGCAGATAAAAGAGATACGGCACGTCCTTCGGCGGCGTCGAGTCGCGGAAGGTTACCTGGAGCGCGGTGAAGCCGGGCTTGGAATAGGTCTGCACCTTCTCGAAGTAAGGCAGCTCCTGGATCTTCTTCTCGATGGGATCGGCGACCTGCGCCTGCATTTCCTGCGCGGTCGCGCCCGGCCAGAGCACGGAGACGTTGACCACCTTCACCGTGAAGAACGGATCCTCGGCGCGGCCGAGCTTCTGATAGGAGAAGAAGCCGGCGACGCCCAATATGACCATCAGAAACAGGACCAGCGTCGGATGGCTGACGGCCCAGGCCGAAAGGTTGAAGCGCTTCATCGCACTCTCCAAAGATGATCCGGTTACAAAAAAACGACAGCCACTCTGTTCAACTCGTTGTCGCGAGGCAGCGAAGCAATCCAGGGGGCTGGGCAGGTTCTGGATCGCTTCGCCGCTTCAGCCCCAGCATTTGCGCTTGGGCCGAAACTCACCTCACACGACGAACTCGTAAAAACGTTTAGAAAGACAGTGACGACACGATCCGCACCCTCTGGCTCGGATCGAGCTTCTGCACACCGAGGGCGACGATCTTGGCGCCCTCTTCGACCCCGCCGGTGATGACGACATCGTTGCTCTCGTAGGACTTCACCGCCACCGGCTTCAGTGTGACTGCGCCGTTGTCGTCGACGACGTAGAAGGACGGCTTGCCGCCTTCGTTGAACAGCGCCGACAGCGGCAGCCGCGCGACGCGCTCGGTCGCGGCATCCGACAGCGTCAGCGTCGCGGTCATGCCGAGCGAAACCTTGTCGTCGGCCTCGGGCAGCGAGAACTTTGCGAGATAGGTGCGCGTGGCGGGATCCGCGGTGGGCGCGATCTCGCGCAGCCGGGCCGTATATTTCTTGCCCGGCTCCGACCAAAGAGTGACGCTGGCGGCGCCCGATTTGGCACGTCCGACCAGCGTCTCAGGGATCGCGACGACCGCTTCCTTCTCGGCAAAGCGGGCGACACGGATCGAGGTCTGGCCTGCGGCAACCACCTGGCCGGGCTCGATCAGCGTTGCGGTGACGACGCCACGGGCGTCGGCGTTGAGCGTCGCGTAGGAAAGGGAATTGTTGGTCAGCTCGACCGAGCGCTCGGCCCGATTCAGGCGCGCACGCGCCTCGTCGGCGGAAGCGCGGCTCTGGTCGAGCTGGGCGTCGGTTGTCCAGCCCTTGGCCTTCAAGTCCTTGGCGCGCTGCTCGGCGGCGGCGGCCTGGGCCAGCACGCCGGTCGCAGCGGTCTGCTCGGCGACGGATTGCTCGGCCTGGAGCTTCAGATCGACCTCATCAAGGGTCGCGAGCGGCTGGCCGATTTCGACGGTCTGGCCGACCTCGACCAGACGCTTGGCGACCTTGCCGGCGACGCGAAAACCGAGATCGCTCTCGATCCGCGGCCTGACGGTGCCGACGAAGCTGCGCTCGGGCGTTTCGGCATCATAATGGGCGGTTGCGACCAGAACCGGCCGCGGCGGCTCGGCCTTTTCAGCAACGGTGTCATTGCACCCGGCCAGGGCGGCAGCCATCAGGGCCAGCGACACACCTGCCAGGAGCTTGGAATAGCTGGATAAAACTGACCGGACGAACATCGAAGGACACTCCGCGGCTGCAATGAGAGGAATGTCGACTAATCACTGATGAAAGTCAATAATCGTCAGTCATCAGAAAAGCGTGATCGTTAAGGGGTGGCAAGAATCGCCGGCGGGTCCGCTGGCGAGGCGCAGTATTGCATGCTAAGGTTACATGTAACCGATGGAGTGCGAATGCCCGGCCCCTCAAAGCCCCGGTCGTCCCGTGTGAAGGTGCGAGCGCACCGAGATCGACTGCGCGCACAAGGGCTGCGGCCGATCCAGATTTGGGTGCCGGATGTTCGCTCGGCATCCTTCCGATCCGAAGCCCACCGCCAATCCCTTGCGGTCGCAACCAGCGCTCATGAATCCGAGGACCAAGCCTTCATCGATGCCATTTCGGATTGGGCCGACGAATGAAGCGAGGCGATATCTGGACGGTGGCAGGCGGCAAGGACTACGCAGGCAAGCCGCGCCCCTTCGTCATTGTGCAGGACGACAGCTTTGACGCCACGGACTCAATCACCATCTGCGCCTTCACGACCGACGGAACCGAAGCGCCTCTATTCCGGCTGCAAGTTGAGCCGAACGAAGGCAACGGCCTTCGAGCTCCTTCACGGCTCATGGTGGACAAGATCACGACGGTCCCGAAATCCAAGGTCGCGACGCGTGTTGGGCGCCTCGATGATGAGGACGTCGTACGCCTTAACCGCGCCATGCTCGTCTTTCTCGGGCTGGCCGGTTCGCAAAGAACGGCTGCCAACGCCTAAGCCGTCTCCCCGCGCGCCCCAAGAGGGCCCACGGGGTATGTGCCCTGGCTTTCGCCAGGGCGACGTAGGCTACCGCGCCTGTTCGGCGAACTCGTGCTTGCTGTCGTGGCCACCGATGAAGACCAGGATGCCGGCGAGCAGAGGCAGGACTGCCAGCACGAGCAGGCCGGTCGAGGTCTGGCCGGTGGCTTCCTTGACCCAGCCGATCAGGTAAGGACCGCCAAAGCCGGCGAGGTTGCCGATCGAGTTGATCAGGGCGATGCCGCCGGCCGCCGCCGTGCCGGAAAGCCAGGCGGTCGGCAGGGTCCAGAACACGCCGAAGCAGCAGAACACGCCGATCGCGGCGACCGTCAGCACCACCATGGTCATGGCAGGATCGGTGAGATAGGAGGAGACGGCAAGCGCAGCGGCGGTGAGCAGCAGCGGCGCGCCGACATGCATCACGCGCTCACGCGTGGCGTCCGAGTGCCTCGCCCACAGGATCATCGCGATGGTGCCGAACAGATACGGGATCGCGGTGACGAAGCCGGTCTGCGCGTTGGTGAGGCCGAACGCCTTGACGATCTGCGGCAGCCAGAACTGCATGCCGTAGAGCGCGCCGACGAAGCCGAAATAGACCAGGCTGAGCGCGATCACCTTCGGCGACGACAAGGCTGCGCCGAGCGACAGATGCTTTACCGCCTGCTTGGCCGCGACTTCCGAATCGAGCCTGGACTTGAGCCAGGCCTTCTGCTCGGCCGAGAGCCAGTCCGCCTTCTCCGGCCTGTCGGTGAGATAGAACCAGGTGACGACGCCGAGCAGCACGGAAGGGATGCCCTCGATGATGAAGAGCCACTGCCAGCCCTTCAGGCCCATCGCACCGTCGAGCCCGAGCAGCAGGCCCGAAATCGGCGCGCCGATCAGGGTCGAGACCGGAACGGCGATGGCAAAGGCCGCGAGGAAGCGGGCGCGATATTCGGCCGGATACCAATAGGTGAGATAGAGGATGATGCCGGGGAAGAACCCGGCTTCGGCCACGCCGAGCAGGAAGCGCAGCACGTAGAAGCTCGTGACGCCGCTCGTGAGCGCCATCAGCGCCGAGATGATGCCCCAGGTCACCATGATGCGAGCGATCCAGCGGCTGGCGCCGAACTTTTCCAGCGCCAGATTGCTCGGCACCTCGAAGATGAAATAGCCAATGAAGAAGATGCCGGCGCCCCAGGAGAAGATCAGCGGCGTGAACTTCAACTCCGCATTCATGGTCAGCGCGGCGAAGCCGAGATTGACGCGGTCGAGATAGGAGAAGAAGTAGGCCAGCACCAGGAACGGAATCAGGCGCCAGGAGATGGCGCGGATGGTCGAGGTCTCGATTTCCGACTTGGCGGCGCCGGTCGAACCGGCATAGGTCGTGGTGTGGCTCATGGCTTCCCCCCGGGGTTGTTGCTTTTATTGGCTGAGAGCCGGTTTTGAGCATCATGGGCCAAGAGTCAATGGAGCGAGCAATGCAAGGGGCGCAGCCGGATCAACCTGTTGCGCCGTTACGGACATCGCTGATCCGCGCCGGGCTGGCGCTCGCGGTGATCGCCTGCGGACTCTCGCTGCGCTGGTACGGCTTTCCGCTCGGCCTGCCCGCCTTCATCGTGAAGTATGGTGGCTCGCTGCTGTGGGCCACGATGGTGTTTCTGCTGGTCGGAGTTTTGCTGCCGCGGCTGTCGCGGACGCAGATGGCGGCCATCGCGATAGTGATCGCGGTCGTGGTCGAGTTCTCCCGGCTGGTGCACGCGCCATGGCTCGATGCATTTCGACTCACCACCGCGGGCGCGCTGCTGTTGGGGCGCATTTTTTCGCTGTGGAATTTGGTCGCTTATGCGATCGGGATTGTGTTTGGCGTCTGGATCGACCGTCTCACCGCGATGCGTAGGGTGATTAGCGCAGCGTAACCCACCACTGTTTGCCTCCGCGGAAGCGAAAGAGGTTGATTACGCTGCGCTAATCCACCTTACGGTCGTTACTCCGCCAGTTGAAACCCCTCGAAGCGATCAAGCTCCTCTTCGATCTTTTGCTTCAGTTCCTTGCGCCCCGCGGTCTTCTTCCCCTCTCCGACCCAGGTCCATTTCTGCATCAGCAGCTTCTTCGCCTGTCGGTCGGTCTTCAGATCGAGCGCGGCGACGATCTCGTCGCCGACCAGCACGGGGAGCGCGAAATAGCCGAGCTTGCGTTTGGCCTTCGGCACATAGGCCTCGAACAAATGGTTGTAGCCGAAAATGAGATTGGTGCGCTTGCGCTGGATGATCAGCGGATCGAACGGCGAGAGGATATGGACGAGATCAGGCGGCGCGCGCTCGCCCGGCTCGAGCGCAGCCGGCAGCGCCCAGTGCTCCTGCTTGCCGGCACCGTCGATGGCGACAGGCACGAGCTCGCCACGGCGGACACGCGAGGCGATCAGGCCGGCCACCGCCGTCTTGCGCGGCGCGTCGAGATGGCAGACCGAATCGAGGCTCACCACGCCTTGCGATCGCAGCGCGCGGTCGAGCAGATAGGCCGTAATGTCCTTTGCCGGCGCCGGCTTCGGCAGCTTGTCCCAGCCGAAATGGCGCGTCATCAGCTCATAGGTCTTGAGCATGCCCTGGCGCTCGCTGATGGTCACGGCCCCCGTATAGAAGGCGAGCTGCAACGCCCGCTTCGAGGGCTTTCGGCTTTGCCAGAGATGCTCCTTCTCGGTGAGCACGTCGTCCTCGATGTCGCGGATCGTCAGCGGGCCGGCGCGAAGGAGCCGCATCACCTTGCGCATGTCGGCAGGCTTCACCGAGGCGAACCATTTGTGACCCTCGCGGCGGTGCTCGCGCATCGCCGGCAGGAAGAAGCGGAAGTCGCCGGCCGGCACGTAAGAGAGCGCATGCGTCCAATATTCAAAGACGCTTCTGTCCACGCTCTGGGCGTCGCGCAGATCGGCGCGGCGGTAGGACGGGATGCGGCTGAACAGGATGTGGTGATGGCAGCGCTCGATCACGTTGATGGTGTCGATCTGCACATAGCCGAGATGGGCGACCGCGTCGGCGACGGCCTGCGCGCCGTCACCGAACGGCGCGCGCTCATCCAGCCGCTGGGCATGAAGCCAGATCTGCCGGGCTTGTGTCGTGGTGAGTGGAAGCGGTTTGGGCGCGCGGGACATTGCGGGAAGGAATGTAGCGGGATTCGCGCCAGGAGAAAGGAGACGGCAAAGCAGCGGCCAAAGAAAAGCCGCGCTGCCATCTGCTGACAGCGCGGCCGGATGGTTGCGCGACCCGCGCCTACTTCATCGACATGGCCTTCTGCGCCTTCATGTAGTGCATGCAGGCGCTTTTCATCTTGCCGTTGCTCATGTCGGTGTTGGCCATGGCCATTTCCTTGTTCATGGCCGTCTTGGCCGGCGTATCCGCGGTGCCGCCCATCATGGCGGCGGACTTCATCATGTTGTCGCTGGTGCACGCCATCATCGCGGCCGATGCAGGGGAAACGGCGAACGCGACAAAAGCTGCGGCTGTAAGCAAGATCTTCATCGAAAAGTCTCCTCCGTAAAACGAAACCGGCGTCATGCCGGCCTTCGCAATTACGTATTCGCTGGCGAAGACGTTTCGTGGAGAAGACAATTTTCTTGTTGCGGTGCGAAGGCAGAGGGCTCAGCGGCCCCCCTTGGGCGCCTTGGACCGGTCACCGAGGCTACCCGTGGCGACGTCCGGCTCGCACGAGGCCCTGCCGCGCTCCTCCGCCTGGCAGCGATAGACGCTGCCAGTGAGACGATCGACCAGCCACATGTTCTCGTCGGTCGGCCCTTCAAGCCCGACATAGCGGGAGGTCAGCCCCGTGATCAGCGTCGACAGCAGAATCGCCACCGCGATCATTGCCGCGCCGATGTAGATGGGCATGGAGCTCAGGGACACAGTCCGATCCGGCGGGCCACTGCGATAGAGCTGGTAATCACTTGGCCTCGGCACTGGATGGAACTCGGCTCCTCTTATCTGCGGTTGCCGGATGAAGTGCTTTGCTAGGCGCGCATCTGGCCAAATTCTTGTTCGCAGGCAGGCCATGCGACGACGGCTTTGCGACGAAGGGTGAGCGCAGGTTTCCAACAGGGAAGGTGGCCCGGATTGAGCCGCCTCCTCGTCGCCCTTGGCCTCTCAGCGGCGGCCGAACAATCCGCCCATCATGCCGCCGAGCAGACCTCCGGGGCCGCCCGTCGGGGCGGCGGCGCCACTACTATAATGGCGCCGGCCGCCACCACCGGAGGAACGGCGACGCGCCGGCTCATCGTCTGCCTGCTCGGAGGAGGCAGTGCGGGTCGAAACGATCTCCGATAGCAGAGCCTTGTGCTGGGGCTTGTTGAGGTAACCGGTGGCGGGATAGCCACGTGCCGCCTGCCACCGCTTGATCACGGAACGGGTCTCGTCGTCGAACTTCCCGGTCACCTTGACGTCGAAGCCGAGCCCGGTGAGGCGGCGCTGCGCGTCCCGGCGCTGCCCCTTGTCGAGACCGATCTGGTCTTCGGACATCTGGTTGGCTTCTTCGGTGAAAGTCGCGGGATCGATCCCGGCCGACAGGTTGCGGGTGGTGTTGGACGGTCCATCCTGCAACGCCGCGATACGGGCGAGCGCGATCGATTTGAACGTGCCGTTCGGATAGTTGGTGAGATAGGCGTTGAGCTCTTCCACCTTGTTGGTGTCCTTGATCGAGCGCCAGAACTCGAGCTCGATGTCGGAGCCTTGCTTGGTCGCGGCCGACACCGGCGCGTTCGACGGATCGATCGTGGCCGCGGCCGACGCGCCAACGGGATTGAGATAGACGTTGCCGGTGAGGTTGGTGTGTCCCCAGGGCAATTGGCCCTTGCTGGTGTCGTCACTGACCTGGGCACGAACCTTGGTCATGGCCTGTTGGATCTCGACGCCCGGCTGGGCAATGTTGGCGACGAGGGCCCGGGTGAACGGGCTGTTGGTGCCGGCCTCGCCGTCGAGCGCGGTCTGGCCGGGACCGGTGGCAAAGGCAATCAGCGTGCCCTCGCCCGACTTCATCTCGGCGAGGCCAGTCTGTACATTGACGGAGCGGGTGGCCTTGGCCGATCGGATCTTTGCCGCGAAAGGGTTATCACGGCAGGCATCCAGGAATACGAGCTTCACCTTCGCATCCCCCATGGTCTGATCGAGCGTGATGTCGACATTGATCGCCGCGCCGAGCTTGACGTCGATCTCGGATTTCAGGTCTGCGTCGATCGGCAACAGGTAGTTGACACCATTCACGGCAATCCCGTGGCCGGCATAGAAAAACACGGCGACATCGGCGGCTTCGCTCTTCTTGCCAAACTCCAAGAGTTTTGCAGTCATGGCGTCGCGGGTGAGGTTGGAGCCCTCGACGACATCGAAGCCGACATTGCGCAGCACCCTGGCCATCGCCTTAGAATCGATCGCGGGGTTGGGGAGCTGCGGGACATTCTTGTAGGCGGCGTTGCCGACCACAAAGGCGACGCGCTTGTCGGCGAAAGCTGCGTTGCCGCTGACGAGAAATGCTGCGACTGAAATTACTGCGATCAAGAAGCGCATGATCATTCTCCCCTGATCCAAACTTCTTCGCTGCTCTCGGATCAGCCTCAGCCGATCCGATGAGAGCAATCTGATCCAGTTCACAACGACGCACTGTGATCTGGATCACCCGGGGATTTCTGCTGCTCGAACCGAGCTGAGAGACGCTGCGACGGCTACTTTTCGGGCGGCTGACGCAATCGGCAATAACCGCTGGTGACGAGCAATGGCAAGGAGACTGTACCCGCTACGGCCCGAAGTCCAGCGAGTCGCGGAAGACCAATTCGAAAAGACGTGAAGGATTTATACGCTGCTTTCGCGGATCGAATGAGACAGCGTTACTTCCCGACGCAGACGTTATGCTGCACCGGCGGTAGGCCACTGCCGCTAGCTGAATGCGATGGATGCCGACCGGTTCGGCTGCTAAAATACGGATGGAATTTCGGCCATTTCTGAACGTGACGAGGATCACATCAGGCCCTTTGAACCTTCCCTATGCTCGCAGCATCAAATCGCCATCAGGCGTAACAGCGAGGATACGACAATGACCCGTTTTGATAAGTTTTTTGGACTGAAGGCGATTGCTCTCTCCGCGGCACTGTCGATGACGGCGGGGCTGGCCCTGGCCGGCGACAACAACGTCTCCGCGGGCCAGATCCTGGATGCGCTGAAGCCCAAGCCGGCGACCCGCGGCCTCTCCGCCGGTCCGCAGGCCGATCCGGCGGTGCAGGCCAAGGAATCGACATTCCTGAACACCGTGCGCAACCGCTCCACCCGTTCGCTCTCGACGGGCGAACGCGAGCAGATCGCCGAGCTCGCGGCGACCAAGCCGAAGATCGATCTGGAAATCCAGTTCGACTACAACTCGGCTGACATCGCCAAGACATCGGTGCCGTCGGTGCAGGCGCTCGGAAAGGCGCTGTCCGACCCGTCGCTCAAGGGCTCGACCTTCGTGGTCGCCGGCCATACCGATGCGGTTGGCGGCGAAGACTACAACCAGGGCCTCTCTGAACGTCGCGCCGACACCATCAAGAAGTACCTGGTGCAGAACTATGGCCTTACCGGCACCGATCTCGTCACCGTCGGCTACGGCAAGACCAAGCTGAAGGATACCGCCAACGGCGCCGACCCGATCAACCGCCGCGTCCAGGTCGTGAACATGGACAACAAGACGGCATCGAAATGATCTAACGACGACCTCACCGCCTGCCGCTCGTGCGGCAGGCCGACCGCTGAACGCAGTTCAGACCGACACCGGCATGGAGAGAGCCTCCCGCAACAGGCGCGCAAGCTCCGCCTTGCGATAGGGTTTTTCCAGGATCAGGGCGCCCTGCCGGACGTGGCCGTTCGCCGCCAGCGTTTCCAGGGCGTAGCCGGACGTCAGCAGCACGCGCAGATCTGGCTTTGCCTTGCGCGCAAGGCCCGCCAGTTCCCAGCCGTTGACGCCTCCCGGCATCACAATGTCGGTGAACAGGAGATCGACGTGCGGCGTGACCGCGAGCTTCTGTAAGGTCTCCTTGCCATCAACTGCCGAAATGACCTGGTAGCCCAGGCTCTGCAGACTCATGACGGCATAGGAGCGGACGAACGGATCATCCTCGACGATCAGCACCGTTTCAGAACCGCTCTGCGCCACCTCCCGTTCAACCGCCAGCGGCGCGCCCTGCGCCTTCACCATCGCGGCCGGGAGGTAGATCCTGACCGTCGTTCCGAGGCCCGGCTCGCTGTAGATCGTGACATGGCCGTTGGACTGATTGGCAAAGCCGTAGACCATGCTGAGCCCCAGCCCGCTGCCCTTGCCCACCTCCTTGGTGGTAAAAAAGGGCTCGAACGCACGTTCCAGCACGCGCCTCGGCATGCCCGACCCGTTGTCGGTCACGGCAATCACGACGTACTCGCCGGGGGCGACGTCGGGATGCGCATTGTGGTCGCCGGGATCAAGCGACGAGTTCGCCGTCGAGATGGTCAAGCGACCGCCGGACGCCATTGCATCCTGCGCGTTGAGCGCGAGGTTGAGGATCGCCGATTCGAGCTGCACCGGATCGGCGAAGGCGTGCCGGAGACCCGGATCGAAATGGGTAGTGATCACGATGTCCTCGCGAAGGTTCCTCCGCAGCAGCTCGTGCATGGAATCGACGAGCTTGCTGCATTCGGTCTCTACTGGTCGCAGCAGCTGCTTGCGGCTGAAGGCGAGCAGACGCTGCGTCAGCTCCGCGCCGCGTTCCCCGGCGCTGCAGGCAATGCCGCTTTCCCTGCTCACCCGGCGTGTCTCCAGTTCCGACGATACCGGCCAGTCCACACGCTTCGATTGATTCCAGCAAGCCAATTCTACCAAGGATATGCACGCCAGCGGGCACTAGATCCAGCTCTGGAACAGCATCAGCCGGTTGAAGGTCTGCATCGACGTGCCGACGAAGGCGGCCGAGACCGGCAGCATGGCCGCAAAACCGATCGCGGCGATGCCGACATAGGCCCACAGCAGCCAGCGGGGCAGGCCATCCCGGCGCAACACGTAGACCAGCGCCAGCGACGCCACGGTCGCGGCCGGCAGATAGTAATAGATGAAACCGAGCGTGCGCGGCAGCAACGCCCAGGCGAGCCAGGACCCGAAATAGAACGCAGCGATCAGGAACGCATCCCAGCGGCGCGCAACGACGAAATCGCGCAACACGACCGCGAGCGCGGGTAGCGCGGGCCACAGCACCAGCGGATTGCCGAGGAAGACGATCGCCGAGACGTTATTCTCCGTCGTCTTGTCGAACAGGAACCACACCGGTCGCGCGAGCAACGGCCAGGATGGCCACGCGCTCATATAGGTGTGGCCGGCGATCGCGGTCGTGGTGTTATCGGCGAAGATCCGGCGCTGCGCCTCGATCAGGTCCGATAGCGACAAGCCGTTGAGCGGAACGAACGCGGCGAGATACGTCAGTGCCGGCAGCACGGCAAAGCACAGCGCGGCATGCTGCACCCGGAAATCGGGCCAGAGATCGGGCCGGTACCAATCCCCCGGCTTCGCGTCGGCAAACAGCGTGCGCCAGCCCTGCATCAGGCGGATCACCGCAACGATGACGATACAGATTCCGAGCGGAAACAGGCCGCTCCATTTGCAGGCCGCAGCACAGCCGAACAGGCTGCCGGCGAGCACAAACAACGCATGCGGGCGATCCTTTCGAAAACCATGCATGAAGGCGGCAATCGCGAGCAGGCCGAAGCCGAGCGCAAAAATGTCGAGCATCGCGACGCGCGCCTGCACGTACAGCATCTGGTTGCAGCCGGCGATCAGCGCGGCGGCGATCGCAGGCCCTTGCGCGGAGAACAGCGCGAGGCCACACAGATAGATCGCGACGATCGCGAGCGCGCCGAACAATGTCGCGGGATAGCGCCAGCCCAGGGCGTTGTCGCCAAAAGCCGCGATCGATGCCGCGATCAGCTCCTTGGCCAGCGGCGGGTGCATCGGGTTGAGCATCGGTTGCGACATCGCTGGTGCCAGCATCTGCCGCGCCGCCGGCACATAATGCACTTCGTCGAAGACGAACTTCTCCGGCGTCGTCAAGCCGATCAGCAGCGCGAGATGCGCAACCAGGAAAATCGCGACAGCGATTACTGCGCTCCGCGACACCTTCGGACCCGCGGGCAAGTCGAGCGGCATTTGTGGGGATATTTTGCGTGGCAAATTTGCGTCACCGCGGACAATAATAGAGATCGCGGTTTTCATTGAACGCATTCTGCCGCAACTGTCACTAAGCATAACGCAGGTCCCGTGCCGCTTGTGATAATTCCGCCACATCGCAAGCGTGCGCGATCCGGACGATCAGGGACACATCGATCGGTTGCGAAATGAATTTGCGTTTCTGGCTTTTCTCCACGCTGTTGTCGGCCACCTTATGCGCGGCGCCTTGCGCGCAGGCGCAGACGCGCGTCGGTGAAGCTGTCGTGATTCAGAACGACGTGGTGCGCGTGGCCGCGACCTCGACGCCGATCAGCGTCGGCGACAGCATGCTGCGCGACGAGACCGTGCGCACCGGCGCCGACAGCGCGGCACGCTTCGTGATGGCCGACAGCACCAATCTGTCGCTCGGCCCGAGCGCCACGCTCAAGCTCGACCGCACCGTCTTCAACGACGAGCACAGTTATCGCGACGTCGCGATCCGCATGACGACCGGCGCATTCCGTTTCGTCACCGGACATTCCGAGAAGACCGCCTACAAGATCACGACGCCGCTCGCGACCATCGGCGTGCGCGGCACCACGCTCGATATCCTGTCCCAGCGCGGCCGCTCGGTCGTCGTACTGCAGGACGGCGCCGCCACCGTCTGCACGCTGAGCTTCCAGTGCGTGCAGCTCACCCAGCCCGGCGACACCGCAATCATCACCTCGACCGGCGGCAAGGTCGGCATCACCAAGGCCAATACGCCGCCCTGGACCTTTGCCGCGACCTGCGCCGCGAACGCGGGGCTGTGCGCTGTCAACCAATATGCGGACGCGTCGCCGACCATCACGCCCACCGTCAATGACGACGGTATGCTGTGCGGGCGCTGATGATGGAGATATTCAACGTCAGGCGCTTCGTCCTCGTGAGCGTGCTGACCATCGTGGCTGCGTTTGCGTTTGTCGCGTTCGATGCCCGTCCGGCGGCAGCCCAGGCGGCGACGTGCGAATCCGGGTGCGGAGAGCCGACGCCCTCCCCGTCGCCGACCTATTCACCCTCGCCGACGCCAACCCCCTCGCCCTCGCCCAGCCCCTACCCGTCATCGTCGCCGAGCCCTTATCCGTCCTCCTCGCCGAGCCCGACGCCGACGCCGACCGGCGCGGATTCCAGCGGCAACTCGATCGGTGGCCTCGCCAACCAGCGCTTCAACCAGATGATCACCAACCGGGTGCTCGGCACGGTGCTGCTCGGCGTCAACGAGCAGGTCAATTGCAGCGACTGCATCAGCGCGTTCGGCTCCGCCGGCTCGTTCTCGGCCGGCATCCACGGCCGCAAGGAGCTGACCAACAATCTGTCGCTGCTCGCCGGCATTGCCTACACGCAGTACAGCGAGGGCGGCTACAACATCACCAGCGCACCGATCGGCGCATTCGCGCTGCGCTATGACTTCACCGACTGGGGCTCATCGCGCCCGTTCTTCGACATCGGCACGATCCTGACGCCGTGGGAGAGGGCACGCTACACCCGCAGCTACAATACCAGCCTCGGCCCGGTGAGCGTCACGAGTTCGACCAATGCCGCGAACTACGCCGTCTACGGTCGCGCCGGCTGGATGAGCCGCGTGTCGCCCCGCGACGAGGTCGCCGCCTCGATCGAGGTCTGGCAGCTTTGGCAGCGCGTCTCGGGCTATACCGACAGCGCGGTGGCATTCAACCCGTTCGATGCCAGCATCGCGACCGGCACCGACCGCACCAGCCTGGTCAAGATCGGCGGCCAGTGGACGCATCTCTACGGCAGCAATATCGAGGCCAACATCAACGGCGGCTGGGTGCAGTCA
Organism: Bradyrhizobium nivariense; assembly: GCF_029846715.1. Classification (GTDB taxonomy): domain Bacteria; phylum Pseudomonadota; class Alphaproteobacteria; order Rhizobiales; family Xanthobacteraceae; genus Bradyrhizobium. Next base: position 235,823 of record NZ_JARVWW010000007.1, on the reverse strand, counting down.
TTCGCCAGCCACAGCGGCATCGTCGCCACCGTGACCGGCGATGGCATGGTGGTACCGACCATGGGCAATCAGGGCTGGTTCGAATATGGCGGCCGGCTCGGCTTCCGCGTGCAGAAGGGCTGGATCGTGGACCTCTTTGCCAACGGCACGCTCGGCCCGCAGCCGGTCGGCAATACCATCCATGGCGGCGTGGGGCTGCGGATCAATTATTAGCGCGAGATCTCGCCTCGAATTCCGCCGTCATGCCCCGGCTTGACCGGGGCATCCAGTACGCCGCGGCGTCTCGGCTCGATTGCGAGCGTCTCTGGATACTGGATCGCCCGGTTCAAGCCGGGCGATGACAGCGAGTGTGTGGCAAGGCCCTAGGCATCACGCCGCCGACTTGCCCTCGAACGCCCGGCGCAAGATTTCCGCATCCAGCTTGACCATCTTCATCATGGCCTGCATCGCGCGTGCGGCAGCCGCCTTGTCGGGGCTCGAGAGGAATTCGAACATCACCTTCGGCACGACCTGCCATGACACGCCGTAACGGTCGTGCAGCCAGCCGCACTGCTCTTCCTTGCCGCCATGGGCCAGGAAGGCATTCCAGACGCTGTCGACCTGGGCCTGATCGTCGCAATGGATCATGAGCGAGAGCGCATGGGTGTATTCCATCTTCATGCCGCCGTTGAGCGCGACGAGAGGCTGTCCGGCCACCGTAAATTCGACGACGAGCACGGAGCCTTCCTTGCCGGATGGATTATCTGAAACGTTGCGTTGAACGTGCGTGATCGCCGAATTCGGAACGAGCGAGACGTAGAAGCTCGCGGCTTCCTCGGCGTCGCCATTGAACCACATGCAGGGCACGAGCTTGGACATCGTGAATACTCCTCTTCAGATTCTTGGTGTCGTGGGCTTAGATCAGGCGTTCGCCACGTCGGACTGCGCCGCGAAGGCTGCCATGTCCATCCAGTTCACACCCCACATGTGGCCATCCGGATCTTCGAAGCTGCGGCCGTACATGAAACTGTATTCGTCCTTCGGGCCGGGATCGGCCGCCCCGCCCGCTGCCGCGGCGCTATCGACGATATCGTCGACCTCGTTGCGGCTGTCCGCGGACAGGCAGAACAGCGCCTGGTTCGATATCCTGGCATCCGAGATCGGCTTCGGTGTGAACTGGCGGAATTTGTCGTGGGTCAGCAGCATGGCGAAGATGGTCTCGGAAAAGACCATGCAGCTCGCCGTATCGTCGCTGAATTGCGGATTCCTGACCGCGCCGACCGCCTCGTAAAAGGCGGTGGCGCGCTTGAGGTCGGTTACCGGAAGATTAACGAAAATCATCTTGGGCATCGAAAGCTCCTTGGGCGGGGTTCTGCCCAAGGACGGATGGCTGGGCAGCCACCCGACATCGCTTCCGGATATTTTTCACCCCCTAACCTGCGGGGTTCTGTCGCATCGCCCCCCGCGCGGTCTTGGGCAGCCTTACTTCTTCTCGTTCGGATCGCGGTGAATAGGATCGACCCACAGCACGGTCTCGGGCTTCTCGACCGGTTCGATGTCGAGGTTGATCGCGACCGCCTCGCCGTCGCTGCGCACCAGCACGCATTCCAGCACCTCGTCCGGGCTGGCGTTGATCTCCTGATGCGGCACGTAGGGCGGCACGAAAATGAAGTCGCCGGGGCCGGCCTCCGCGGTGAATTGCAGGGCCTCGCCCCAGCGCATCCGCGCCTTGCCCTTCACCACGTAGATGACGCTTTCGAGATGGCCGTGGTGATGCGCGCCGGTCTTGGCGTCGGGCTTGATGCTGACCGTGCCCGCCCACAATTTCTGCGCGCCGACGCGCGCGAAATTGATCGCGGCCGCGCGGTCCATGCCCGCCGTCGACGGCACGTTGGTATCGAGCTGGTTGCCGGGAATGACGCGCACGCCGTCATGTTTCCAGCGATCGTCGTGATCGTGGTCATGGTGGGAATGCGAATGGTCATGGCCGGTCATGGGACTTGCTTTCTGTTGGTTCCGTGCGCGGCAAACTACCCCAAAGCCGCGTGCGCGAGCCATACCAAAATCGGAACCCTCATAGCCGTCGGACGTTGTCTCAGTAAGCAAACCGCCAGGAGAGTTTCATGGGTAGCACGGGCGACAAAATCAAGGGCACCGCCAACGAGGCAATGGGCAAGGCCAAGCAGGGTATCGGCGAAGCCACCGGGTCCGACCGCATGAAGGGCGAAGGCGCAGTCCAGGAAGTGAAGGGCAAGGGCCAGCAGGCCATGGGCGATGCCAAGGAGGCCGCAAAGGACGCGGTCGATCGCGCCGCGGCTGCGGCCAAGCGCGGGACGGAATAACGCGTCCAGCATCGAGACAAACACGACTGAAAGCGAAAAGACCGGCCGAGAGGCCGGTCTTTTTGTTTGCGGGCTTACTTCACCCCGAGCAATTCCACGTCGAACATCAGCGTCGCGTTCGGCGGGATCACGCCGCCCGCGCCGCGTGCGCCATAGCCGAGCTGCGGCGGAATGATCAGCGTGCGCTTGCCGCCGACCTTCATGGAGGCAACACCCTCATCCCAGCCGGCGATGACGCGGCCCTTGCCGATCGGGAATTCGAACGGCTCGTTGCGGTCGACCGACGAGTCGAATTTCTTGCCCTTCTGGCCGTTCTCGTAGAGCCATCCGGTGTAGTGCATCACGCAGATCTGGCCGGGCTTGGGCGAAGCGCCAGTGCCGGCGACGCTGTCGGTGATCTGCAAACCTGAAGCTGTGGTCATGGTCTTTCCTGCGGTCTGGGCCGAGGCCGTGGTGGAAACGCCGGCGATCACGGTGATCGCGAGGGCCGACATGATGGCGAGGAGCACGCGCTGTAAACGCTGCATAAGACACCTTACGTTTGAGGCGGAAGGGGTCTAGCGCAACGTCGACGCCGTTTCCACCCCTCAGGCCTCGATATTTTCCAGCCGCACGGGCAGCTTGCGGATGCGCTGGCCCGTGGCGTGATAGATCGCATTGCAGATCGCCGCATTGGTGCCGACATTGGCAAGCTCGCCGAGGCCCTTCACGCCTGCCGGGTTGATGTGATCGTCCTGCTCGGAGAGCAGGATCACTTCGACACCGGGCACGTCGGCATTCACTGGCACGAGATAGTCGGCAAGATTGTCGTTGACGTAACGCGCATTGCGCTCGTCGATCTCGGTGGCCTCCAGCAGCGCCGAGGACATGCCCCAGATCAGGCCGCCCATGAGCTGGCTGCGCGCCGTGCGCGGATTCACGATGCGGCCCGCCGCAAAGGCGCCGACCAGCCGCGGCGCGCGGATTTCATGCGTGAAGCGGTTGACGCGGACCTCGACGAACTCGGCACCGAAAGCATAGGCGATCTTGTCCTGCATGGCGTGACCGCCGACGAGCCGCGCGTGCCCGCCGTGCATGGCCTTGAACGAATCCAGCGGCGCGCCTTCCGGCTTCCACTCGCCATATTCCTCGACGACGCCGACACCGAGCGCGTCGAAGGCCTTCTCGAGATCGAGCGGACGATCGCTCTTCGCCGCCTGCGTGCTCGGCGTCTGACTGATGCCGACAGTCTCCTTGGCCTTGTCGGCGAGGCTGTCGCTCGGCATCACGGCCTTGAACAGCCTTTGTCGAATCTGATCGCACACCATCATCACCGCCGAGCAGGTGCTGGCGGTCGAATTCGAGCCGCCGGCAACCGGCGCGGGCGGCAGGTCGCTGTCACCCATGAAGACCGCGACTTTCTCCAGAGGCACGCCGAGCCGCTCCGCCGCGGTCTGGGCGATGACGGTATACGCACCGGTGCCGATCTCGTGACCGGCGATCTCGACCCGGGTACGCCCGTCGCGCTGGAGGCGGACGCGCACGGCAGACGGCGCCATCTGCGTCGGATAACAGGTGGCGGCGCAGCCATAGCCGACCAACCAGTCGCCGTCCGCCATCGATTTCGGCTGCGGCGAACGCTGCGACCAGCCGAACGCCTTGGCGGCCTCATCGAAGCACGCCATCAATGACCGCGACGTATAGGGCTTGCCGCCGATCGGCTCTTTGGTGGTGTCGTTGATGCGGCGGAGCTCGACCGGGTCCATGTTCAGCTTCACCGCGAGCTCGTCCATCGCGCTCTCCAGCGCGAAGAGATACGGCACCTCCGGCGGTGAGCGCATGAAGCCCGGCGTGTTGCGGTCGGCGCGCACGATCGACACCAGACTGGCGACGTTCGGGCAGGCATAGAGCCGCGTCGTCGTCTTGGTGCCGCCAACGCAATAGGCATCCGGACGCGACGAAACTTCCTCGCCGTCATGCCTCAAAGCCATCAGCTTGCCGTCCCGACCAGCACCAAGCCTGATCTCATGGCGCGTTTCGGCCCGGTAGGTCGCGATGGTGAAACCCTGATCGCGGGTCGGCACCAGCTTGATCGGCCGGTTCAGGTGTTTGGCGATGCTGGCGATGATGGCGGTGCGGGGCGTCATCGAGCCGCGCGAACCAAAGCCGCCGCCGACATAGGGATTGACGACACGGACCTTTTCGGCGTCGATACCGAGCTGCTCGGCGACGCCGTTCTTCAGACCATAGACATACTGGCTGCCCTCGTAGATGACGAGGTTGTCGCCCATCCAGGCGCAGCTCGTCGTAAACAGCTCCATGGGGTTGTGGTGCTGGGTCGGCGTGTCATAGGAGGCGGTGAGCTTGACCTCGGCCTCGTCGAACGCCTTGGCGAAATCGCCGACCGCCGGGTCTTCCTTGAACTGCGCGTTCTGCCCTTTCGCCGCGGCTGTGGTCGTTCCCGGCGATTCGAAGCTCGCGCTCGGCGCCATGGGCGTGTAGCTGACCTTGACGCGATTGGCGGCCTCGCGCGCCGCCTCGTAGCTCTCGGCGATGACCACAGCGATGATCTGGCCGTCATGGGCGATGTCGGCCGATTTCAGCGGCTGGATCGTGGTGCCGGCATAGCCGCCATTGCTGAACAGCTTCGACTCCTTCAGCTTCGGAGCGTTCTCGTGCGTGACGATGTCGATCACGCCGCGGACACCTCTGGCATCGACGAGGTCGAAACCGTCGATGCGGCCCTTGGCGATGGCACTGGTGACCAGGAATGCATAGGCCGGATTGTCGAGCGGCATGTCGGACGCATATGTCGCGCGGCCCGTGACCTTTGCGGCGGCGTCATATCGCGGCACGGGCTGGCCCATGTTTGCTTTCGGCTCGGGAGCTGCAGCGGTCATGATCAAATCTCCATCGTTACGGCTTGCTGGAGCGCGCGCGCCACCACGCGCTTGCCGAGCGCGATCTTGAAGCCGTTGTGCTGGCGGCCTTTGGCGTCGGCGAAGGCGGCATCGGCCACACGCTGCGCCAGACCGTCATCGAATTTCTGTCCCTTCAGCAGCGCCTCCGCCTCGCGCGCCCGCCACGGCACGGTGGCGACACCGCCGAGCGCGACACGCGCGTCCCTGATCGTGCCATCCTGCACGTCGAGCGCGACCGCAGCCGACGACAGCGCGAACTCGTAGGACTGACGGTCGCGTGCCTTGAGATACACCGAGCGCGGCCAGCGGCCGGGGATGGAGAAGGCGGAGATCAGCTCACCCGGCCGAAGCGTGGTCTCGATGTCGGGCGTCCTGCCGGGTGCCTTGTGCAAGTCTGCGAACGACATGTTGCGCGCGCCGGTCCTGCCGGTGATCTCGACCACTGCATCCAGCGCGATCAGCGCCTGGGCAAAATCGCCGGGATAGGCTGCGATGCACTGATCGGACGTGCCGAGCACCGCATGCATGCGATTGACGCCATCCATTGCGGCACAGCCCGAGCCAGGATTGCGCTTGTTGCAATTCTCATAGGAGACATCGCGGAAATAGCTGCAACGCGTTCGCTGCATCACGTTGCCGCCGAGCGTCGCCATGTTGCGCAGCTGGGCGCTGGCGGCGAGCCTCAGGGAATTCGCGATCACCGGATAGTTGCGCTGGATCTCGGCGTGCACGGCCACGTCGGACATCCTCGCGAGCGCGCCGAGCCGCAAGCCGTCACTGCCCGGCTCGATCGCCGACCAGCCGCGCGCAAGCGGATTGATATCGACGATCGCGGTGGGCCGCATCACGTCCAGCTTCATCAGGTCGATCAGCGTGGTGCCGCCCGCAAGCGGCTGCGCCGTAGCCTGCGTCAGCGGATTGTTTGCAGCCGCGGCAGTGCTGAGCGCCTGCACGGCCATGTCAGGGTCTGTTGCCTTTTGATACGAAAACGGTCGCATGCGCCTAACCTTTCATGATCTCGGGCGCGGCCTGCTTCACGGCGGCGACGATGTTGGGATAGGCGGCGCAGCGGCAGATGTTGCCGCTCATATATTCGCGGATGTCGGCCTCGCTGCCCGCATGCCCCTCCTTGACGCAGGCCACGGCGGACATGATCTGGCCCGGCGTACAATAGCCGCATTGAAACGCGTCGTTATCGACAAAGGCCTGCTGCATCGGATGTAGGTGATCGTCGGTGGCAAGGCCCTCGATCGTCGTGATCTCCAGCCCTTCGGCCGCGAGCGCGAGCGTCAGGCACGACACCACGCGCCGATCGTCGATCAGTACCGTGCAGGCACCGCACTGGCCGTGGTCGCAGCCCTTTTTGCTGCCGGTGAGCTTGAGATGTTCACGCAGCGCGTCAAGCACCGTCGTGCGGGCGTCGATGTGCAGGCGCTTGTCCTTGCCGTTGACGCGTAGCGTGACATCGACGGGAAGCGCCGGATCCTGTGCACCGGGCGCTCTTGCATCCTGCGCGGCCGCACGCGCTGTCATTGGAACAAGCGCCGTGCCTGCGGCGCCCGCCATGAAGGCGCGCCGATCGAATCCGGATGATCGGGAACTTGAATTGTCGGACATGGGACGGCCTCCGCCACTTCAAAACAAAGCAGCGCACGCCTGCACCGCTCACCGCCGTCAACTTGGGGCAATGAGCTCCGTTCCGAACGGAAAGGGCGACGCAGCAATTGCCGCGTCGCCCCTTCGTCAACTTTTCCTGATCTTGTGAGCGGAACTTCGTCCCGCGCCAAGATCAATGGCCAAGATCAATAGCCCAGCGCGCAACCGTCCTTGCGCGGATCGGAACCGCCGGTGAGCGTGCCCTTGTCCCAGTCGATCCAGATCGCCTGGGCGCCGCCGAGCGGACCGACCACGCTGGTGGTCTTGTGGCCGAGCTTCTTCAGGCCTTCGACGATATCGGCCGGCACGCTGTCCTCGAGCTGGTATTTGCCCTCGTAGTGCAGGCCGCGCGGCATGTCGATCGCCTCCTGCACGTCGCAGCCATAATCGAGGATGTTGGTCACCAGATGGGTCTGGCCGACCGGCTGATACTGTCCGCCCATCACGGCGAACGGCATCACGGACCGGCCGCCCTTGGTGAGCAGGCTCGGCATGATCGTATGCAGCGGGCGCTTGCCGCCGGCGATGCAATTCGGGTGGCCGGGCTGGATGCGGAAGCCGCCGGCACGGTTCTGGAGCAGGACGCCGGTCTTGTTGGAGACGATGGCCGAGCCGAACGAATGCGCGATCGAGTTGATGAAGGAGCAGACGTTGCGGTCCTTGTCCACGACCGTGATGTAGATGGTCGAGGGATTCATCGGCGGCGCGACGTTCGGCAGGTCGAGCATGCCGTCCATGCGGATCTTGTCGATGTGCTCGTTGCAGAATTCCTTGGCGAGAATCTTCGAGACCTCGACCTGCATATGATCAGGGTCGGCGACATGCAGCTCGCGATGCATGTAGGCGATGCGCGCGGCCTCCGCTTCGAGGTGGAAACGCTCGATGCTAAGCGGCGCGTATTTCGTCAGGTCGAACCGCGACAGGATGTTCAACATCAGCAGCATGGTGAGGCCGGGTCCGTTCGGCGGGCACTGCCAGACGTCGTAGCCCTTGTACATCGCGCCGATCGGCGTCGTCGTCTCGGTGGTATGCGCGGCGAAATCGTCGAGCGTGTGCAGGCCGCCGATTCCGCGCAGGGTCTCCACCATGTCTTCCGCGATCGGGCCCTTGTAGAAGGCGTCGCGGCCGTCCTTGGCGATCGCCCGCAGCGTCTTGCCGAGCTCGGCCTGGCGGATGACGTCGCCGGCCACCGGCGGCTTGCCGTGCGGCAGCAGGTAACGCTCGGTGTTGGTGCCGCCCTTCAGCTTCTCGAACTGGTTCTTCCAGTCGAAGGCGATGCGGGGGGCAACGACATAGCCCTCTTCGGCCGCCTTGATTGCGGGCTGGAGCAGCCGGTCGAAGCCGAACTTGCCGTGATCGCGCAAGACGGTTGCAAAGGCGTCGATCACGCCGGGGATCGAGACCGCATGCGCCGAGGTCAGCGGCACGGAGTTGATCTTGCGTTCGAGATACCAGTCGGCGTTGGCAGCTTTCGGCGCCCGCCCGGAGCCGTTATAGGCGATGATCCTGCCCTCGCCGCGCGGCTGGATCAGCGCAAAGCAGTCGCCGCCGATGCCGGTCGATTGCGGCTCGATCACGCCGAGAATGGCTGAGCCGGCGACTGCCGCGTCCACCGCCGTGCCGCCCTCGCGCAGCACCTCGATCGCGGCGAGCGACGCCTGCGGATGCGAGGTCGCCACCATCGCGTTGGTGGCGTGGACCGTGGACCTGCCGGGGAAATGGAAGTTTCTCATCGAATTCTTGCTCTCGTTGGGCGTCTCGCGCGGATGGCGCGCCGGGGTCGGAAAAACCGGGCCTACATGACACATTCCGGTCCGCCGGGGCAATGCTGGCATACCAGGGAAATGGCAGCCATCCGCTGGGCGTATAGAGTTTTTGCTGCCCGAAACCATGCGGGTTTTCTGGGCGCCGGCCGCCTGCTAAACGAGCGCCATGCCGGACAAGAATTCGCTCACCCGAGTCGCCGCCTTCTACCAATTCGCGGCCCTGCCCGATTACCGCGAACTGCGCGAGCCGCTGCGCGCATTCTGCGCCGGCCTGGCGCTGAAGGGCAGCGTGCTGCTCGCGCAGGAGGGCATCAACGGCACGGTCGCGGGCGCGGGCGAGGCGATCGACGCTCTCACTCATGAGCTCGCGCACGGCGACATGTTCGGCGGCAGGTTGAACAATCTCGAATTGAAGTTCTCGACCGCCAAGGCGATGCCATTCGGCCGGCTCAAGGTGCGGCTGAAGAAGGAGATCGTCACGCTCGGCGACGAAGCCGCCGATCCGACCCGGCAGGTCGGCACCTATGTCGATGCGGCCGAATGGAACGCGCTGATCGCGGCCCCCGACACGCTGGTGCTCGACACCAGAAACGCCTTCGAGGTGGCGATGGGGACGTTCGACGGCGCGCTCGACCCCGGCATCAAGAGCTTTGGCCAGTTCAAGGATTTTGCCGCAATTGAACTCGACCCGGCAAAGCATCGCAGGATCGCGATGTTCTGCACAGGCGGCATCCGCTGCGAGAAGGCGAGCGCGCACCTGCTCGCCCGCGGCTTTGCCGAGGTCTATCACCTCAAGGGCGGCATTCTCAAATATCTGGAAGAGGTGCCGGAGGCGCAGAGCCGCTGGCGCGGCGAATGCTTCGTGTTCGACGAGCGCGTCGCGCTCGGCCATGGTTTGCAAGAACTTGGTCTACAAGAACTTGGCTTGCGAGAATTTGGATTGCGCGAACGGGACAAGGACACGGCACGTGACGAATGAGATCAAGACGCTCGGCGAGCGCATCGACACGTTGGAAACGCGCCTCGCCTATCAGGACGACGCGATCGAGACGCTGAACCAGACCATCACCGCGCAGTGGAAGCAGATCGACGCGCTGACGCGGAAGATCGCAGAGCTCGGCGAGCGGCTGCAGGAGGCCGAGGCGAATGCGCCGGGGGCGGCCAATGAGCGCCCGCCGCATTATTGAGCGGCGTTACTGACCGGACGCCCTGCGCAGGAGGTTGGTCACCTCGCCCGACATCATCAGCCGGTTGCGCCCGGCCTCCTTCGCGGCATAGAGCGCCTGGTCGGCGGCCTCGACGAGCGAGGTCACGCCGGCCGTGCGCTCCAGCGCCGGCCGGCAGGCTGCACCGCCGAGCGAAGCGGTGACGCAGCCGGACGCATGGTTGCTGGTGTGGACGAGGCCCGCATCGCGGATCGCCCGTCGAATCCGGTCGCCGATCCGGGCGCAGCCCGCGGCGTCCGTGTTCGGCAACAGCACGGCGAACTCCTCGCCGCCGTAGCGCGCCGCCAGATCGCCGGAACGCTGCATCTCGGCGGCGATGATCTGCGCCACCAGCCGGAGGCAGGCATCGCCCGCGGGATGGCCGTATTCGTCGTTGTAGGACTTGAAGTGGTCGACGTCGATCATCAGCAAAGAGAGACTGGAGCGGTCGCGATAGGCACGCGCCCATTCCTCCTTCAGTCGTTCGTCGAAGCGGCGGCGATTGGCGAGCCCGGTGAGACTGTCCTCGATCGCGAGCGTTTCGAGCCTGGTCTCCAGCATCTTCTGCTCGGTGATGTCGCGCGAGATCGCGACCACGCCGTCGACGCGGCCATTGTCCTTGCGGGTCACCCGCATGGTCGATTCGAGCCAGACTTCGGCATTCTGCCGGTGCGCGTTGCGATAGGTGACGCGCGCCTCCTCCTTCTCGCCGCGTTTCATGGCATCAACGAGAGCCTGGACCTGCGGCCGGTCGTCCGCGTGAATGCCGGCGAGCGCAGGCGTTCCGATCAGTTGATTGGCGCGCCAGCCGACGACGCGAATCGACGACGGCGAGACATAGCGCAGCCGCTCGTCGAGCCCGATACGGGTCACCATGTCGCTGGAGCCTTCGGCAAGCAGTCGGAAATGCGCTTCCTTCTCGACCAGCGCGGCGGCCATGCGCTGGCCCCGCTGCAACTGCCGCACCAGCACGGCTCCGATGACTGCGATCAGAACGACCAGCGCGAGCACGTAGAGCATCCGGGAGATCGCGTCCGCGCGCCAAGGCGCGAGCAGCTCCGCCTTGTCGACGGTGGCAAGCAACATGAGAGGGTAACGGCTGCTGCGCTTGAAGAAGCTGACGCGTTCGGCGCCGTCCAACGGGGACTTGAAATGATAGGCGCCTCCCGGCCGCTGCAGGCTCGGGTCGCGAAGCAGCGGCGTGTCGGCGACGCTACGCCCGACGAACTTGTCGTTGCTGGGGTTGCGCGCGATGATCATGCCGTCGCCGTGCACGAGCGCCACCGAGCTGTTGCGTCCGATCTCGAACTGTTCGTAGAAGTGCGAGAGATAGTTGGCGCTGATGGTCGCGAGCACCACGCCGCCGAAGCTGCCGTCCAGCTTGTTGAAGCGCCGCGACAAGGTGACGACCCATTCGCCATCCAGCAGGCTCTTCACGGGACGGCCGACATGGGGCTCTCGTTTCGGGGAGAGCTGGTGATAGCGGAAAAACGCGTCGTCGTTGAACGTCGAGCTGATCGTTCCGGGCGAGGTCAACCAGTTGCCGTGGTCGTCGATGATGGCGAGGCTGTGCACGCGCTCCATCGCCGTCTTGCGCGCCTCCAGCAGGTTTCTGAGCTTGGCGATCGTGGCCGGCTCGGTGCCGTCCATCTCCAGCCGGCTGACGACGCCGACGACGCCTGAATCCAAGAGATCGAGGCTGTCCTCGGCATGCTGCGTCAGCGAGCGCGCAACGTTCGCCATCTCGGTTTCGGCACCCTTGAGCACCGCGTCGCGTGCCGCCCATTCGCGCCAGCCGCTGACGCCGAGGATGGTCACGCAGGTCAGCACGACGAACGCAGCCGCCCGCAGCGGCAGGCGGCTCCATCCGGCTCTTTGGGTCACAGCACTCATGCGGCAGAATTCTCCGATGACCGGAAACTCTGCTGCTTCTGTTATTGAACTCTGAAACGCCCGCAGGAATATGCGGTGATGTCCCCGGTTTCCCGTAGTCGTACGGATGCCGGGATCAGCGCATTGCTAACAAGGCATTAGCAAACCTATCGGAATCCGGCGCTCCGCACCGCTAGCCGAAGATGGCCTTAACCTTGTCCCAGAGCGAGAGATTGTCGGCATCCGCATCGGCCTTCGAGGGCGTCGGCTGGGCGGCGCTCACGGGATCGGAAGCCGGGAAGGTATCCCTCAGCCCGGCATCGAGCTTGGCGTGGCGGTCGGCAGCGAGCGCTTCGTGCAGATCGTCGGCGTGCTTGTCATGCGGGGCGGGGTTGAATGTCTCAGCCATGATCTCTTCCTCCGTTCCTCCGTGTTGGCTGGTCAACGCGGTCCAATTGCGCTGGTTCCCCTGTTCCGCTCGGGGCCGCGGCGGTGTATCAGGAGCCGTAACAATCTTCAGGACCGTTCGTGCCCCAGTCTGCGACAAAACCCTTCATCGACGTCCTCTCCGGCCAGCGGCAAGTCATTCCACCGGTCTGGATGATGCGGCAGGCCGGCCGTTACTTGCCGGAATATCGTGAGGTACGCGCCAAGGCCGGCGGCTTCCTCGATCTCTGCTTCAACCCGGAACTTGCCGCCGAAGTGACGCTGCAACCGATCCGGAGGTTCGGCTTCGATGCGGCGATCATCTTCTCCGACATTCTGGTGATCCCCTATGCGCTCGGACGTTCCGTGCGCTTCGAGGTCGGCGAGGGCCCGCGGCTCGAACCGCTGGATGATCCCGCCAAGGTCGCAACACTGGCGAAGCACGCCGATTTCGGCAAGCTCGCGCCCGTGTTCGAGGCACTGCGGATCGTGCGCGGCGCGCTCGATTCCAAGATCGCGCTGATCGGCTTCTGCGGCGCGCCATGGACGGTGGCGACCTACATGGTCGCCGGCCACGGCACGCCCGACCAGGCGCCGGCGCGGATGATGGCCTACCGGCATCCGGAGGCGTTCGCAGAGATCATCGACGTGCTGGTCGAGAACTCGATCGAATATCTGCTGGCGCAGCTCGCGGCCGGCGCCAACGCCTTGCAGATCTTCGATACCTGGGCCGGCGTGCTGCCGCCTGCCGAGTTCGCGCGCTGGTCGGTCGAGCCGACGCGCCGCATCATCGAAGGCGTGCGCGCCAAGGTGCCGGACGCAAGGATCATCGGCTTTCCGCGCGGGGCCGGTGCACAATTGCCCGGTTTCGTCGAGGCGACCGGTGTCAACGCCGTCAGCATCGACTGGACCGCGGAGCCGGCTTTCATCCGCGAGCGCGTGCAAAGCAAAGTCGCCGTGCAGGGCAATCTCGATCCGCTGGCGCTGATATCAGGCGGTGCCGCGCTCGACCGCGCGGTCGACAACGTGCTGGCGAACTTTTCGCAAGGGCCGCTGATCTTCAATCTCGGCCACGGCATCCAGCCGGAGACACCGATCGCCCATGTCGAGCAGATGCTGAAGCGCGTACGCGGCTGATTTATTTTGCGCCTGGGGGAGCGGAAAAACAAAAAACGCGAAAACAACCCCATGCACAGTAGACAAGTCATTGAAAAAGTTAGGCTGGCATGGCTCGAGCGCCCGCCACGAGGCCGTTTGACCCGTCGGGCAAAACAGGCGCATGATACCATCATCGCCCCCATGATAATTTCGGTAAGAGCTTAGCGCGGCCGGCTACGCTCGATGATTTCCGCGGCGCCCTTGGCCAACAGATCCAGCCCTACCGCACGGCCGAGTTCGCGGGGGCGGTTGGCGGGACCCACTCGCGAAGCCTCGATGATGGTGTTTCCGGAGAGATCGAGCACGGACGCGGTCAGTGACATCTGATCGCCTGCGATGGTCGAAAAGCCCGCGATCGGCGAATTGCAATGGCCGTTCAGCACCCACAGCACCTCGCGCTCGGCATCGGCAGAGGCGTGTGCGGCGGGATCGTCGATCGATGCGAGGATTTGCCTTGTCTGCCAGTCCTGCACGGCGCACTCGACCGCGACGATGCCCTGGCCCGCCGCCGGCAACATCTCCGTCGCGGGAAATTCGTAGGCGATGCGCTGCGAAAGGCCGACGCGGTCGAGGCCGGACCCCGCCATGATCAGCGCATCCGCAGGTCCCACCGCGCCGCCATCCGGCAGGCGCTGCTTCTCGCCATTGTCGAGTTTTCGCACGCGCGTGTCCGCGGCGCCGCGGAAGTGGATAACCTCAATCTCAGGAAACAACCGCCGCGCATAGGCGGCACGGCGCACGGCGTTGGTGCCGACTTTAAAACCCTTGCCGCGGGACTGGCGCAACGCGTCCAGCGTCACGCCGTCACGCAGCACCAGCGCGTCATTGGGAGGATCGCGCGAAAGCGTCGCACCGATCACGAGGCCCGGCGTGTCTTCGTTGCCGGGCATGTCCTTGAGCGAATGCATCGCCGCCTGGAGTTCGCCCGACAGCACGGCGGCGCGGATCTGCGCCACGAAGGCACCGCCTTTGCCGCCATGGGGCAACAGCTTGCTGGTCTGGTCGAGATCGCCCGTGGTGTCGAACTTGACGATCTCGACGTCGAGATCGGGCATGGCGGCGGTCAGGCGGCGCGCAATCTCTTCCGTCTGTGCCAGCGCCATCGCGCTCTTGCGTGTGCCGATCTTGAATCGCGTAGCCAAGCCCTGGTCCCTTTCAACGCGCGAATTACCGCGCATCCTCCAATATCATGTCGGAGGCCTTTTCGGCGATCATGATGATCGGCGCGTTGGTGTTCCCCGACACGAGGTCCGGCATGATCGAACCGTCGACCACGCGAAGGCCTTCGAGCCCCCTCACCTTCAGCCGCTGATCGACCACCGCGAGCGCATCATTGCCCATACGACAGGTCGAGGTCGGATGGTAGATGGTGCTACCCCGCTCACGGCAATAATCCAACAGCTCGGCATCCGTGGATACCTTCGCCCCGGGATCGTACTCGCCGGCCACGAACGGCTTCATCGCCGGCGCGTTCAATATCTTGCGCAGGATCTTCAGAGCTTCGACGTTGGTGGTGCGGTCGGTCTCGGTCGACATGTAGTTGATGCGGATCTCCGGCGGCACCGTCGGGTCGGCGCTTCTGATACGCAAGGTCCCGCGGCTTTCGGGACGGAGTTGGCACACCGACGCCGTGAAGCCGGAAAAATCATGCAGCTTCTCGCCCATCTTGTCGGTCGAGAACGGCAGGAAGTGGACCTGGATGTCGGGCGAAGCCAGCCGCGGACTGGTCTTGAAGAAGGCGCCCGCCGTGCCGGCCGCGATCGTCAGCCAGCCCTTCCGGAACAGCGCATAGCGCGCGCCAGCGAGCGTGCGGCGGAGCGGATGATTGACGGTGTCGTTCAGCGTGATCTTCTGCGAGCAGCGCATCACGATGCGGACCTGCATGTGGTCCTGGAGGTCGTGGCCGACGCCCGGCGCGTCCAGCACGATGTCGATGCCGTGCTTGCGCAGCAGGTCGGCGGGACCGACGCCGGAGAGCTGCAGCAGCTGCGGCGAGTTGTAGGCGCCGCTCGACAGCACGATCTCCTTGCGCGCGCGGGCGCGGCGTACATTCGCGCCCTGACGGTATTCGACGCCGACAGCGCGACGGCCCTCGAACAGCACGCGCTGGCCAAGCGCGCCAGTTTCGATCTTGAGATTGCCGCGCGTCTTGGCGGGGCCGAGATAGGCCACCGCCGTCGAGGCACGGCGACCGTTGCGCGTCGTGGTCTGGAACAGGCCCACGCCTTCCTGCGTGGCGCCGTTGAAATCAGCGTTGTAGGGCAATCCGTTCTCGACCGCGGCGTCGATGAAGGCTTTCGACAACGGATCGGTCACGACCATGTTGGACACCGGGAGCGGACCCCCGCTGCCGTGATATTGATCGGCGCCGCGCGACTGGTTCTCGGCCTTCTTGAAATAGGGCAGCACATCGTCATAGCCCCAGCCGGTGTTACCGCGCTGACGCCAGCGGTCGTAGTCCTCGTGCTGGCCGCGGACATAGAGCAGGCCGTTGATCGAACTCGATCCACCCAGCGTCTTGCCGCGCGGCTGGAACACCCGACGCCCCTTCAGCTCGGGCTCCGGCTCGGTCTGGTACATCCAATTGACGGTCTTTTCCTTGAACAGCTTTCCGTAACCGAGCGGCACGTGGATCCAGATGTTGGAATCCTTCGGGCCGGCTTCGAGCAGCAGCACGCTGTGCGTGCCGTTCGCGGACAGCCGGTTGGCGAGCACGCAGCCGGCAGAACCGGCGCCGACGATGACGTAGTCGAACTCAGGGTCGGAGGGCGTAAGGGAGGAAGTTGCGGTCATCTGTTGCCAGGGCCTGTACTTGTAAACGTGACATGTCTCTGCTTCCAAGGTGAAGCAGACTTAGGCTGATCATTCCAGCCATTTCGCCTTTTTGACCCACACGCGACATTGGCTAGTTGTACGTAAAGTCGGCCTCTCAGCCCATTGAATGCGGGATTCGTCCTGGCCGCGCCAGCCTGATCAGGAAGGCCCAAGAAAAAACGGCACTCAAGTTGAGTGCCGTTCTCTCGATCCCGCATAGTTCAACACCAATGCCACCGGCTCTCACGAGGCGAATGTTGCCGTGATACTCTCGAATATCATCTGCGTTGGAGTCCATCGCGAAAGGCAATCGCTTCAAGTTCGACCCGGACAGCGTCCATGACGGGAACCACGGGTCGTGCCTGGAATTCGAACGCAGGCAACATCGAGCAGAACTTGTGAACCGCCAACGGATCCTCGCAGTCCAACAGCATATATCCACCCCAGTCGCCTACTCGTATAACGAACGACTCGATCTTGAAATTGTCAGGCGCCTTCCATTGAGTGAAAACCTCCAGTATCCGCTTCTGGGCATTCTCGTACTCCATAGGCGATCCTTGCGGACGCTCGAACCAGCTGATCATGTACTTCATCGGCATCCTCCATTATTTGCGTTGAAATCCGAAGAATGACTTTTTCTTGTTGTTGAATAACAGCGTTGCGCGATTGGGCTTCGTTGACAAGTCAGCTCACATACGCGCCCGCGTGCGGATAGGTAAGGGCAACTGCAGATACCGCTCAAAAAGAGACCGGTGGCGTCAGTGCAATTGCAGCGGAAGTTATTCCAGCGCGCCGTTGCGAGCGATGGAGCCGGCCGCAATTTGAAGCGAAGAACCAATCGCCCAACAGCATGCGATCAGAATGATCGAACCTTCGGACAGGACCTGATCAACGACAATCATGCTGACAGACAGAAATGCCGCAATCGCGGCAACGAATGTGCCTGCTGCACTGAAGATCTCAGCCGCATCCGTGCCGCGGTTTCGCTCTTCCGGTGGTCTCGAAGCCGATCCGTCAGCAGGACGCCCAGGCAAATCGATGCCGATATAGAAGCTGAAGGCTCCGTAGAGCATCATCAACAAGATGAACCAGCCGCTTCCAAACATTTGGTTTTCCAGGCGCATCAATGCTGCGGCCACATACAGGCCGCACGAGCCCCCAACCGCCGCAAGTCCGATCCTTTCAAGGAGATGTGCTGATTTGATGAGAGTGGAAGGAGCGACCCATATGGTAGCCGCGACATAAGTGGATTTTGCCACAGCTAATGCGCTGAGAACTGCATTGCTCGTCTTCATGTGGTTTCCTCTACAAAAGGTAACCCGCCGCGCGCGACGCCGTCAGCAGGCTGTGCTTGGCTGCATTTCATGACGTGTTTGGAGCAGCAATTTTTGAAAGAGTTTGCCTACCGACGGCACTGTGCTGCCATTTAAATGGAGGCGGTGACTTCGGTGCATCGCCGTCTTGCAGCTGTCAGGCAAGCGATCCGCTTGCCTGCTATAAAGAGTCCTACTCCGCTTCAGGTCCAACGCCTAATGAATAGCGACTGCTCATCAAGGCGGTGTGCAAATTCTGCCGGTGTTGTAATGCCACCCTATCGACGAAACTCTCTTCAAGGCATCGCGCCGCGAGTTCGCTCGCTTTGCACCCAGCGGCCGATCTGTAGGCTCGCTGCAATCCCCACGAGCGACATTGCCGCCCTTTGGCCTGCGGAATGGCAATACGGCTAGGCGGCTCAATCGCGCATTGACGCAATCGAGTCCCCGGCGTTGAATGCTCTTCTGGAGTGAGGCCGGAGAAGTTGCGGCGTCCGTCGCCTCGCGAGTGTTAAGGTCGCCGCCTCCGATCTTCGTCTTTGGAAAGAACAATTTGGCTTCCCCGACACGCACGGAGGTCGAGAGCCATGAGACTTTGCAATGCGCCTTTGGCGCTTTCGTTCGTATTGCTTGCCGCAGCGGCGTCGTCCGCCCACAGCGAAGACAGCCCACCGGCATGGGCCTATCCGGTGAACCCGCCGAATTTTCAACGCGCACCCGATGATGGCACGATCAGGCAAGTCCCGGACAGCACCGCCGGTTTCACCCTTACGCAACTGCGCGATCTGTTCGCCGCGCCCGACTGGCATCCCGAAGATCATCCGCCAATGCCGGCTATCGTGGCGACGGGCAGAAGGCCTGACGTGTTCGCATGCGGCGTCTGTCACCGGGTGGACGGACCGGGCGGCCCTGAGAATGCCAGCCTGTTTGGTCTTTCCTCAGAATACATTATCCGGCAAACGATGGAGTTCAAGACGGGCGCGCGCACGAACTCGGTGCCGCGCGTCGCCACCGACCTAATGACCAAGGCGTCGAAAGGGCTGACCGATCAGGAACTCAGGGAAGCCGCGGACTATTTTGCGTCAATCAAGCCAAGATCGAATATTGCGGTCACAGAAACCGATACCGTCCCGAAGACACATGTCAGGGACTTGTTTCTGGCTCGGATCGATGACGGCGAGAAGGAGCCAATCGGCCAGCGTATCATCGAGATTCCGGAGAACGTCGAACATTTTGTCAGCCGGGACTCGCGCGCTCGCTTCATCGCCTATGTCCCGCTGGGCAGCATTGAGAAAGGGCGGGCGTTGGCGGCAAGCAGCGATCTGCGCGTCCAGTGCGCGGCCTGTCACGGTCCTGACCTCAAAGGGACCGCCGCCGCGCCTGGGATTGCGGCCCGTTCGCCAACGTACATGTTTCGGCAGCTCTACGATTTCAGATCGGGTGCGCGGAAAGGGGCCAACAGCGAACTTATGAAACCGGTCGTTGAAAATCTCAGCATCGGAGACATGATTGCGCTGGTCGCCTATTCGGCGTCGCTTATGCCCTGACGTTGTCCACGCGTGCCGGATCGCGCGCCGCTATGTCTAAGATGTTGGCTGACTGTGAAGTACCTTACACGCCCGTGTTCCTGGCCCGGGCTAAGATGGCAACGGCTTCTTACTTTGAAGGAGGCATCCGATGCTCGCGATAATCAAATGGAACTCCCGATATAGGGCTCGCGAATGGGTGACGACAGCTGGGGCACTGGTCGTCCAGCTCAGCGCACTGAACGCAAAACGACAGAAGGGTGTAAGCGAACCAGGCCGGCCGCCCTGGAAACACTTCGACGACACCCATCATTGGGACTCAACCGCGGAGGAATGGGTCCCCAACCATGACGTGATCGTGCGACGCACTATGCGTCCCGCAGGCCGAATTTAGAAAGCCGTTTGAAGGACGCGGATGAGAAGCGCGACCCTCTTTGCCCTTGGCTTGCTGTCTGTTGGTGTTTGGCTGCTGGGCAGCGCAAGAGGCCAGTCCGTTGCTCCGCCGATTTCGCTTGCTCCGCCGTCGACTGAACAAGGTGCGGCCAACAGCGCTTGGCCGCCAATGGCTGCGCCAAAAGCTCCGCCGCCACGAGCGACCGCCAAAAATTCCAGGCCCCCGGCAAAGCCCAATAGCGAGCCGTCATCAGCGACGAACAATGCTCTCCCGTCGAGGGCGTCCGAGGTTTCATCTGCACCGTTGATGAGCGGGCCTCCGCCGTCGCCCAAACCGGTCACCGACTACGATGGATTTAGTGCCGGCACCGTCGACGACGGTGACACGTCAGGCCAGGCAGCGCGCCCCATCAGGTCACGCGCAGCAAAAGCCTCCAAGCCCAGTGTGGAGACAAGCGGCGCCACGGGGCAGAAATCGGTCGACCAAGAAGATGAGGTCTTAAAGCGCAAGCTGACCATCTGCCGCGACTGCAAGTAGGAAAAGAGCGGAAAACTTGGGCCTCTTGCCCGCGGAAGCTACGCGCGACCTGGACGTTCAAAACCAAATAAGCTCGGCGACCACCGACAGGACAGTCCATGAGGCGCAAAACCAGGCTTGCGACTGCGATGGCCACGAGCAAGAGGCCATGGCGGGAGGCTGGTGGACTGCGCACAATCATGCGCGCAGGCGCAGCGCCTCGACCAGCGATTTGAACGCACGGGCATATTCCGCGCCTGCCCTTGCGATATCCGCGCGTCCGGCGCAGGCGACTGCGGCCTCCGTGACCGCGCCGAGCAGCAGCCGCGCCAGCGGCTCGACCGGCTGCCGCGCGATCAGGCCGGCCTCCATCGCGGCGGCAATCGCGCGCGGCAGCTTGCCACCGAAATGTTTGGCGTCGATCTCGCGCCAGCGCTCCCAGCCGAGCACGGCCGGGCCGTCGCGCAGGATGATCTGGCCGGTCGGGCCCTTGGCGGTCGCGGCGAAATAATGCTGGGTGCCGGCGACCATCGCAGCGAGCACGTCCTTCTCGGCGCGTGCGGTGCGGTCGATCTCGGCGACGAGGTCGTGCGAGACCTGGTCGAACACCGCTTCGAACACCGCCTCCTTGGTTTTGAAGTGATGATAGACTGCGCCCTTGGCGACGTGGGCGGCTTCGGCGATCTCGTCCATCGTCGTCGCGGCAAAGCCTTGCGTCCCGAACAGGCGGCGCGCCGCCGTCAGGATCGCCTCTGATGTCGCTGCCCGCCGCTCCGCCTGTTTCGCCATGGGTCTGCTCTAATCGAAATGGACGCGTGCTGCCAGTTGACTTTTCGACCAACGGTCGGTATTTACCGACTAACAGTCGGTTTTATTCGAGAGGTGTGCCATGCCGAGCCGTGATGTCGTCGAAGCCTTTGCGAAGCGGCTGGAGGACGGGGATTTCGTCGGAGCGATCCTCGACTACTACACCCCGGACGCCGCGACCCATGAAAACCAGGCCGAACCCATGGTCGGGCGCGACAAGCTCGCGGCCAAGGAGCGCGGCGTGCTCGCAGCCTTCAAGGAGGTCAAGGCGATGCGGATCGGGCCGAGCCTGATCGAGGGCGACAACGTCGCCACACGCTGGAAATTCAGCTTTACCAATGCCGAAGGCGTCACGCGGACGCTGGAAGAGATTGCCTGGCAGACCTGGCGCGGCGATGAGCTCGTCGAGGAACGCTTCTATTACGACCCCAAGCAGTTGGGACGCTGAGCCGCGGACTGTCTCTCCGAGACCAGCTTCACGCCCGGCGGCTACCACGTCCCTTCGCCCGGAGGCAGGATCGACGGTGCTTCGGTCCTGGGCCAGGGAAGCCGTATCGCCATTGTGCTCGTGCGGTCGAACGCCGGCGCCAAAGCGCCGGCGCTCAAATCAACTTTATTGAGCCAAGCCCACCGTTCCGGCCTGCGTCTTCACGACCGGCGGCGGATTCCACTTTCCGGTCAGCGCATCGGACTTCGGGCTATAGAGGCGCACGGTCAGATTAAAGGCTCCCTTCGGCGCCGGAAGCCAGTTCGCATCCTTGTCCTTGCCCGGACTATCATTCTGGAAGAATATATCGAGCGACCCGTCTGCGTTGTACTTGAACGGCATCCAGCTGCTCACGGCAAAACGGTTGAGCGCATTGCCGACCTGGAAACCTTCCGGGTCGTATAGCGTGATCGACCAGAAGGCATCGACCGGCGGGGCAGCGCCCTTCTCGAACGTAATTGTGTACTTGTTGGCTCCATCCAGCGGCTTGCCAGTCTCGTCGCCGAGATTGAGCGGATAGATGGCATCCTCAGGCAGGTTCGCGCCCAGCCCAAGTTGGGCGACGATGGCCCGCTTCAAATAGTAGTTGCCGTAGACACCCATCGTATCGGTGTTCATCGACCAGCCATTTGCGACCCGCGCCACTGTCGGCACTTTCCAAGCCATCAGCTTCTGGCCGTCCTGTGGGGCGGTCTCCAGCGCCCGTTGCAACACCGGATCGAGCTTGCCGATGTCAAAACTCTTGCCGGGCTCGATGCCGATTTTCTTCATCTGCGCGATGATCGGCTCATCGGTAGCGTGCGGCGGGTGAAGCTTGAGCAGTTCTGCGGCGCCGGCGAAGTACACGCCGGCCGACATGGTATCGACCTGGACCTTCGGCGGCGTCTTCAAGTCGACGCTTGTCCGGCTTGAACTCGACCGGCTTGGGTGTCTTGCCGTACTCGGAAAGCAGCGTGACCTTGTAACCGGCCTGAATCTTATGGACGGCATCGTAATCGGGCGGGCCATCCGTCTTGGTGCGGCCGATCACCCAGACATAGGGCGTCGGCGCTTCGATGCGCTGGGTGTCGCTCGGAAGCTTGAATTCTTCCGCGAACCTGTCGCGCAGATCGGGCCGCCAGCCCGCGGGCGTGATCAGGAACGTGCCGGCCTTGGTGCCCGTCGTTCGCCAGCCGGGCGATGCGAAGACGTCGGTCCACATGTCGAGCATCGGCAGCAGATAGTAGCGCCCACTTGTATCTGGTGCGGAGATGACGACGGGCTCCTTGGTCATGTTCAGCCAGGAGACGGAATACAGCGTGTCGAAGTTCGACCGCACCACGCCCTTGAAATTGGCCGGGGGGTATTCCGGCACGTTGACAAAGGTATTCATCGGACCTCTGAAATCGGTCGTGCCGTTGGTGAATTGCTTTCTCGAGATGTCCATCGACATTAGCGAGTAAAAGTAGACATAGGCATCCACTGCGATGGCATGCGCCTCTTGTTCGGTGATGGCCGGTGCAGCGCCCTGCGCCCGCGCGGCAGGCACGGCCGCCGCACCGAGGCAAAGAGAAATTGTCAGCGTCAGAATTCCCCGAACATGTCGAATCCTCCTCTTCTGATTTGGTGACCTCTGATTTGCGACTTCGTTCAATTCACCTTGTTACCGTCGGAATGATCGCGTTCGAGGGTCTGAACATTGAAGGTCTCAGCGTATTGCCTTGCAGCGTGGCTCGCGCGATCGGGCTGGTTGTCCGAAACTGTCTCGGTGCTGGTCAGTGTGTTTACTCGCGCAATATGGAGAGACAATCTCCTTCGTTCCCCTTGATTCAGATCAATACGATGCCCGCTCGGTTGTCGCCTGATGAAATTGCTTCAGTGAGATCTCAACCGGGGAGTTCTGCATGAAGATTGTATTACTGACCTTGGCGATGATAGGCGGCCAAACAACAATTCCAGTCAGCGAACGCGTCCCTCAACTCAATGTCGAGGCGACCTGCAAGGCAACCGTAGCCACTGACAAGGCGATGGGCCTGGATCTGGCGCAGTCCTACGACGATTGCATGCGCGACGAAAATTCCGCGCTGCAACAACTTCATTCCGTATGGCTCACGAACTCCGACAGCCTTCGAAACCGATGCGAAGGCGAAGCGACGGCTGGCGGCAGTGACAGCTATGTCGACCTGCTTACCTGCATGCAAATGGCAGATTGGGCGAAATCGACGCCGGACGCTCCAAAATTGAAGGGAGCGAGCAAGAACCGAAACAAGCTGTGAGATGGCGCCCCCGGAGATCCCAGTTTCTGACGAGGTCTAGCGGCGCCCTGATCATCACAGCTGATAGGCGGGCTTTGGTGCCCATGAAATCTGCGCTGCGACGCCAGCTAAGCCCGGCCAGGATCCTGTGAAAGCCTCAGCGCCCCGAGTTCCGCGACCGCGGTAACGCCGGCGCTGCGCATTTGTATCGATTTGTTATCGATATCGCGGCTTGGACACGCAGAAGTGGCCGCGGCGCGCCGTGCCAATGGGGATAATTCATAGTTCGTCAAAGGTTTGCAGCGAATTCTCAGGTCCGAGCCGGACGAACGGCCGATGCTGCTGCAGGCACTGGAATGCGGACCCAACTGACCTCCTATTTCGCGCGGCTGTTCGCCGGCGATCTGTCGGCCTTTGGCGGTCCAGCAACGGACGAAGCCGTGGCCGGCCATATCCGCGCCGAACAGATGTCGCTGGTGCTCGGCTATTCCGTCGGCATCATGCTCGCCAATGCCTGCAACGCCGCCGTGCTGGCCATCGCGCTGTGGCAGTCACCCGACCGGATGTTCGCCCTGATCTGGGCGGTCACTGTCGCCGGCGCCGCGATCGCGTTCGGCCTGCAATCCCACGCCGCGCGCCGCATCACCAAGCCGCAATTCGTCTCGCGCCGCGCCATGCATCGGCTGGTGCGGAATGCCTTTCTGCTCGGCGCCGCCTGGGGCATCGTCCCGGTCGCCTTCTTCGGAGACGCTTCGACCGGCGGCCAGCTCGTCATCACCTGCCTCTGCTCGGGAATGCTGGCCGGCGGCGCGCTCGCCTTCGCCACGATCCCGATCGCAGCGATCGCCTTCACGGCGCCCATCTTCGTCGGGATCGCCATCTGCCTCGGCAGGAACGGCGATCTCGCCTTTCTGCTGATCGCCTTTCTCGTCGTCGTCTACGGAAGTGTGTTGTTGCGCGGCGTATTCGTCAATTCGTTCGTGTTCGCACGGCGCGTGATGCGGCAGATCGAGGCGGAGCGCACGGTCCGGCAGGACCCGCTGACCCACCTGCCCAACCGCTTCGCCTTTAACGAGACGCTCGATGCCGCGCTGAAGCGACTGGCCCTGTCCGGCGAGGAATTCGCGGTGCTTCTGCTCGACCTCGATCGCTTCAAGGAGGTCAATGACAAGTTCGGCCACCCGGCCGGGGACGAACTCCTGGTCCAAATCGCAGGCCGGCTGCAACGCTGCACCCGCGCGGCCGAGCACGTCGCGCGCATCGGCGGCGACGAGTTCGCGCTGGTCATGGCCAATCTGGCACGGCCGGAGGATGCGCTGGAGATCGCCGAGCGCTTCGTCGCGGCTTTTGCCGAACCGTTCCCGATCGAGGGCCGACAGATCGTCGGCGCAACAAGCGTCGGCATCGTGCTGGCGCCGCGGGACGGCACCACGCCGCTCGACGTCATGAAGAATGCCGACGCCGCGCTCTACCGCGCCAAGAAGGCCGGGCCGGGCACGGTCTGCTTCTTCGAGGAAGCCGACGACCGCTCGTCCCGCGATCGCAAGGCGCTGCAATCGGACCTGGCCGGTGCCATCGCGCGCAACGAGCTGTTTCTGGTGTTCCAGCCATTCCTCGATCTCGGCGACAACCGGATCACCGGCTTCGAGGCGCTTTTGCGCTGGCAGCACCCGCAGCGCGGATTGGTGCCGCCAAGCGAATTCATTCCGATCGCCGAGGAGACCGGGCTGATCCACGAGATCGGCGAATGGGTGATCCGGCGCGCCTGCGCGACGCTGGCGGACTGGCCGGAGGAAATCCGCGTCGCCGTGAATTTCTCCGCCGCGCAGTTTCACAACAACGGCATCCTTCAGATCATCGTGCAGGCGCTTGCGGACGCGAAGATCGCCCCACACCGGCTCGAGATCGAGATCACGGAATCGATGCTGCTGTCGAAATACGGCTCGGCCGCGTCGGTCCTCAATGCGCTGCTGCAACTCGGCGTCACCGTGGCGCTCGACGATTTCGGGACGGGCTTCTCGTCGCTGACTTATCTGCGCAAGCTGCCGTTCAGCCGCATCAAGATCGACCAGTCCTTCATCCGCGACATGCTGGTGCAGCCGGACTGCGCCGCGATCGTGAAATCGGTGATCTCGCTGGCACGGGACCTGCGCATCGGCGTGGTCGCCGAAGGCGTCGAGACTGCCGACGAGCTCGAATATCTGCGCCAGATCAGTTGCGACGAAGTGCAGGGCTATCTCGTCAGCCGGCCGGTGCCGGCCGAGCAGGTTCTGGCGCTGCTGGACCGGAAGAAGCTCCGGGCGATCCACGCGGCGTAGGGCCTGTACTCATAAACACGGCTTCCAAGGGTAAAGCGGAAGCCGCCCCGCTTGGTCGTCATCGACCGCTTATGACCCTGATTGCGCGGTCGCCCCTAACTCCTGCCCTACTGGGTTTGATCGTAGGCCTGCAGGATCCGGACAAAATCAGCCATGCTGGATCGATCTCGGTTTTCAGCCATAACCGCAACCTGAGTATTGGACGCGGGCTGGCTTCCCTGCCAGAACCGCATTACGAGATCGGCGATGTTTCTCATGGCGTACTCTCTGCACCAACCGTGGCAGTAAGCATCAGTTGAGCGGCAAAGCGCCGCTAGATCGGAAAAAAGGCCGGTGGGCGCTACGCCGCCGGCCCTATCCCGCAACTGCCGGCTCGGAGGGCCGGTTCCGTCGCTTTTTCACTCTGGATGTATTGGTAACACCAAGCCCTTGGTCGCCGCCATCGCGCGCAGGTATGAAGTGACATACTTAGGTAGGCTAGGACACGCCTCGTTTGGTCAGACCGCATCCGCGCGCAGCAGCGTGTCCACGGTGATGGTGCCGCGGGCGCGGGAGACGCAGGCGCAGATCTTCTGGTTGCTTTGCTTCTGATGGTCGCTGAAGAAGACGTCGCGATGGTCGATCTCGCCATCGACCTCGACGACGTCGATGGCGCACAGGCCGCATTCGCCGCGCTTGCAATCGTACATCACGTCATGGCCGCTGGCATTGAGCACGTCAAGCATCGAGCGCTCGCGCGGGATCTCGAGCTCGACATTGGAGCCCTTCAGGCGCACGCGAAACGTCTCGGTCGGTAGCGTGCCGCTGGAGCCGAAGGTCTCGTAGCGGAGGTCGGGAAGCGGATGGCCGGCGCCGATCCAGGCGTGGCGCGCGGCATCCAGCATCCGCATCGGGCCGCAGAACAGCGTGAGCGCATCTTTGGGCAGCGCGGCAAACAGCGCATCAAGATCGAGCCGCTGGCCTTCGTCGCCAGGATGAACGACGAGGCGCTCACCGAGCATGGAAGCGAGATCGTCGAGGTAAGCGGCTTCTCCACGCGAGCGCACGGCATAATGCAGCGTGACGTCAGCGCCGCGCCGGGCCAACGCCTGCGCGGCGCCGAGGATGGGGGTAATGCCGATGCCGCCGGCGATCAGGCAATAATGTTGGCGCGCCCAATCAACTGCGAGCAGCGAGGCGGGCTGGGTGATGTCGAGCCGCGCGCCCGGTGCGAGCTGCCACATGTAACGCGAGCCGCCGCGCGAATCCTCGGCGCGGCGCACCGCGATCTTCAAGCCGCGTGACGAGGCTTCGCCGACCAGCGAATAGGACCGCGTCTCGGGCTGCCCGTCGATGGTCACGCTGACATTGATGTGGCTGCCGACCGGATAGGCGGCGCCGTCGAACTGGTCCGGCCGGATCAGGAATTCGCGGATGCCCGGCGCAAGATCGCGCGTCGAGACGAGCGTGGCCGGAATCCAGGTTTCGATGAAGCGCATAGCACTCCCCTCAATCGGTTGCGGACTTGATCAGCGCGAGCGCCGGCAGGAGGTCGAGATGGGTCCGGTTGCGCAGCGCAAGCCGCAAATTGCGGACCGCGAGCCGCGCATGCTCGCGCATGATCGCTTCGGCGCGGGCGCCTTCGCGGTTCTCGATGGCGTCGATCACGACGCGATGATGCTCCTGCCCTATGATCAGGATCTGCTGCGCCTCAGGCAAGGCCGACTGCGCCATCACAAAACCGCTCGGGGACGCGAAAGGCAGCGCCGAGGCGCGGTCGATCTGGCGGATCAAAGGCGGACTGCGCGACAATTCCGTGAGCAGCGCGTGGAAGCGCGCGTTCAGCGTGACATAGGACGAGAAGGCGTCGACCGAGATCGGGACCTGGCGCAGCAACTCGTCGATCGCGGCAAGGCACTCCTTCAGCGGCTCGAGCTCGCGCGCGGAAACGCCGCGCTCGGCGGCAAAGCGCGCGGCGAGGCCTTCCAGCGTGCCACGCAGCTCGATCGAATCGGAGATGTCGCGCTCCGAAAATGCCTTCACCATGAAGCCGCCGGACGGGATCGCCTCCAAGAGGCCCTCCTCCTCCAGCCGCACCAGCGCCATGCGCACCGGGGTGCGCGAGGCGCCGGTCGTCTCCACCGCCTGGAGCTCGGAGATGCGCTCGCCCGGGCGCAACGAGCCCGACAGGAGCTGGTCACGCAGCGCGAGCTGCGCCTTCACGGTCTGCGAGACGGAGCGGTCGACCTCGCGCTCGGCCATATCGCTACTCCGCGGCCTGGAGGTGCTGCGGCGGGTTTTCCTTCGCCACCATCTTGTCGATCAGCTTGCGCGTCCACATCGCGCCGGCGTCGATGTTGAGGTTGTAGAAGATGCGATCGGGGTTCTCGTCCATCGCGCGCTGCTGCGCTTCGAGGATCAGCTCGTCCTCGTGGAAGATGCCGGTGACGCCCTCGCGGATCTCGGTGGTGATGCGCTGCTCGCCGATCTGATAGTTGCGCACGAAGGCCCAGAAATAATGGCAGGTCTTCTCCGTCTCCGGCGTGACGGTGTTGAGCACGAAGCCGTTGACGCCCTGCGAGCGGTCGCCTTCGGGCGCACCGGTGCCGGTCGGAGCGACACCGACGTCGATCGCGATGGTGCAGGGAGCCTCGAAACGGATGATCTGCCAGCGGTCGACGAGGCCGGATTTGCCGAGCTGCTTGGCCCAGAACGGCGGCGCCTCGATGCCGCGCATCCAGCGCGTCACCGTCACCGTCTTCTCGCCATGGGTGACGTCGAACGGCGCCTCTGCAACCGCCTCGTTGCCGATGGACGAGCCGTGCACGAACGTCTCGTGGGTGAGATCCATGAGATTGTCGAGCACGAGGCGGTAGTCGCAATTGACGTGGATGGTCTTGCCGTCGCCGGCCCAGGCCGGATCGTAGTTCCAGTGCATGTCGGGTACCAGCGCGGGATCGGCGAGCGCGGGATCGCCCATCCAGAGCCAGATGTAGCGGTGACGCTCGAGCACGGGATAGGCGCGGACGCATGCCGACGGGTTGATGGTCTCCTGCGAGGGCATGAAGGTGCAGCGCCCTTGCGCATTGTACTTCAGGCCGTGATAGCCGCAGACGACGGTGTCGCCTTCGAGCCGGCCCTTGGACAGCGGCACCAGGCGGTGCCAGCAGGCATCCTCCAGCGCGGCCACCGAGCCATCAGCCTTGCGATACATCACGACATGCTTGCCGCAGATCGTCCGCGGCAGCAGCGCCGGCTTGACGTCGGCATCCCAGGCGGCGGCGTACCAGGCGTTCATGGGGAAGGGCTTTGTCACCGGTCTCACTCCCAAGGCTTGTTGAATACGTTATGTATACAATAGCTGAGGGATGGAATCGTTCAAGGCCAGATGTTGCGTATTATAATACCTTAATGCTGGATCGTGTGTATACATGCTTGCTCCGCTGCCATTCCCCGCGAAGGCGGGGAATCCAGTACGCCGCGGCGATCATTGGTTCACTTAACTGACGCCACGGCGTACTGGATCACCCGCTTTCGCGGGTGATGGCACCTGTTGATGCGGCGAGTCCCCCCCCCTGGAGGGACGGCGGGAGCGGTGCTTTGGCTCGACGACTACGCCCCGAACACCTTCGCCAACCCTGCCTGAGCCTCCTGCTGAATCCGCTTCAGGTGCTCGGTGCTCCTAAAACTCTCCGCGTAGATCTTGTAGACGTCCTCGGTGCCCGACGGCCTGGCGGCGAACCAGCCGAAATCGGTCTCGACCTTGATGCCGCCGAAGGGCTGGCCGTTGCCGGGCGCCTTGCTGAGCGTGGCGCGGACCGGGTCGCCGGCGAGATCCTTCAGGCCGAGCTGCTCCGGCGTGACGGACTTCAGGATGTTCTTCTGCGGCGTGGTCGCGGCGACGTCGATGCGCGCATAATGGGGCACGCCGAGTTCGGCGGTGAGGTCGTTGAAGAGCTGGCTCGGATCGCGGCCGGTCTTCGCCATGATCTCGGCGGCGAGCAGGCCGAGGATGATGCCGTCCTTGTCGGTGGTCCAGACCGTGCCGTCACGGCGCAGGAACGAGGCCCCTGCACTCTCCTCGCCGCCGAACCCGAAGCCGCCGCTCACGAGCCCATCGACGAACCATTTGAAGCCGACCGGCGTCTCGACCAGCTTGCGGCCGAGCTTCTTGGCGACGCGGTCGATGATCGAGCTCGACACCACAGTCTTGCCGATCGCGGCATCCTTGCCCCAGTTCGGGCGGTGCGCGAACAGATAGGCGATCGCGGTCGCGAGATAATGGTTCGGATTCATCAGGCCGCCGGTGCGCGTCACGATACCGTGGCGATCGGCGTCGGTGTCGTTGGCGAAAGCGACGTCGAAACGGTCGCGCATCGCGATCAGGCTCGCCATCGCGTAAGGCGAAGAGCAGTCCATGCGGATCTTGCCGTCCCAGTCCACCGTCATGAAGCGGAAGGTCGGGTCGATCGCCTCGTTCACGACCGTCGCCTTCAGGCCGTAGCGCTCGATGATCGGATGCCAGTAGTGTACGGCGGCGCCACCGAGCGGATCGATGCCGATATTGATTCCGGCGGATTTGACGAGGTCGAGATCGACGACATTGCCGAGATCGGCGACGTAGGGCGTGATGAAGTCGTAGGCGTGGACGTTCGCAGATTTACGCGCCCTGGCGTAGTCGATGCGCTTCACGCCCTTGAGGCCATCGGCGAGATAGGTATTGGCGCGCTTCTCGACCACGGAGGTCGCGTCGGTGTCGGCCGGCCCGCCATGGGGCGGATTGTATTTGTAGCCGCCGTCCTCCGGCGGATTGTGCGAGGGCGTGACGACGACGCCGTCGGCGAGGCCTGATGTGCGGCCCTTGTTGTAGGTCAGGATCGCGTGCGAGATCACCGGCGTCGGCGTGTAGCCGCCGTCCTTGTCGATCATGATGTCGACGCCGTTGGCCGCGAACACCTCGACGGCGCTGACCAGCGCCGGCTCGGCCAGCGCATGGGTGTCGATGCCGATGAAGAGTGGACCGGTCAGCCCCTTTTCTCGTCGGTAATCGCAAATTGCCTGCGTCGTCGCGAGGATATGGCCCTCGTTGAAGCTGTTCTTGAACGAGGTGCCGCGATGGCCGGAGGTGCCGAACGCCACCCTCTGCGCGGGATCGGCGACGTCGGGCTTGCCAGCGAAATAGGCCGTCACCAGCCGCGGAATGTTGGTGAGCGCGTCCGGCGAAGCCTGCTTGCCCGCCGCGGGATGAACATCAGCCACTGGATATACCCTCGTCCTGTCGTACAGAGATTGCGCAATACCATAGCATCGGCCGGGCCCCCGCCAAACCACAACACGCGCGATGGAGCGGCCGTTCCCGAGATCATGCTATGGTCTTTCGATCGGGGCTTTTTCGAGTCGGGGCATGACGCTGTTTCAGAGGCTCTTGGTTGTTCTGATTGCCTGGCTTGCGACGGCTGGCATCGTGCCCGATGCAATGGCCGCGGAGTTCTACACCGAGGACCTGCGCATCCCGATGGCGGAGGCCAGGCCGCAGGGGCTGGAGGCGTTCCTGGTCCGCCCGGCCGGGACCAAGCGCTATCCGCTCGCGCTGCTCAGCCACGGCT
This sequence comes from Bradyrhizobium nivariense, assembly GCF_029846715.1. Lineage (GTDB taxonomy): Bacteria > Pseudomonadota > Alphaproteobacteria > Rhizobiales > Xanthobacteraceae > Bradyrhizobium. The sequence continues at coordinate 204,525 of NZ_JARVWW010000007.1, read as the reverse complement.
CGCCGCGCAGTTTTGACGATCGCGCGACGATGTCCGCGCCCAAATATTACGGCATCGCTCTGGAATATGCCCGGCGCGGCTTTGCCGCGCTGATCGTGATGCGGCGCGGCTATGGCACCTCGCCAGGCGGGCGCGTCGACAGCGTCGGCGGTTGCGCCAATGCCGCTTATCTGCCGGCGGCGGCGGTCGCGGTGGCGGATTTGCGCGCGGCGATCGACGCGATGGCGCGCAGGGCGGACGTGACGACATCGGGCATGATCGCGGCCGGCCATTCCGCCGGCGGGCTCGCCACCGTCGCGCTGACCGCGCAGGCGCCGGCGGGTCTCGTCGCCGCCGTCAGCTTTGCCGGCGGTCGCGGCTCGCGCGACGACGACGACGTCTGCAATCCCGATGGGCTGGTGCAGGCCTTCGCCACCTTCGGCAAGACTTCGCGCGTGCCGATGCTGTGGGTCTATGCCACCAACGATTCGTACTTCGGTCCCGATCTCGCGCGCCGCCTCCATGACGGATTTCGCACCGGTGGCGGCAATGCCAAATTCGTCGCGGCGCCGCCTTACGGCGACGACGGCCACTATCTCTATTCGGTCGTGGGCCGCCCGCAATGGACGCCGTATCTCGACGCCTTCCTGCGCGAGCGCTCCCTCGGCCATGATATCCTGAGCCCGCCCGATCCGCTGCCGCCACCGAGCCAGCTCAATGAGGCCGCGAGGGGCGAGTTCGCGCGCTATCTCGCCAGCACGATGCTGCACAAGGCCTTTGCGGTGTCGCCGAACGGCGGATACGGCTGGCGTTCGGGGCGCGCGACGGCCGACGACGCCCAGCGCGATTCGCTTGGCGCCTGCATGAAATGGTCGCCCGCCTGCACGCTCTATGCGATCGACGACAAATTGGCCGGTGCTGCGCAAAGGACATTGACGGACCAGAGCGCCCGCGCGCGATAGGCGCGAGGGCGATCAGATCTCTCGGCCGGTGAATCTAGAGGCGCTCGCTGAGCGCGAGCTTGTAGCCGACACCGGTGACGGTGGTGATGACAGGCGTGCCGCTGCCGACGAGCTTGCGTCGCAGCCTCGCCACCAAGGCATCGACGGTGCGGATGTCGACCTCGGCCTGGCGGTTGCTGACGACCTCGATCAGATAGTCGCGGCTGAGCGGCCTGCCGTCGGCACCGACGAGGGCCGCGAGCAGGTCGAATTCGGCGCGCGTGAGTGCCACCGGCTTGCCGTCGCTGCCGAGCAGCTCGCGCCGCGTCAGGTCGATGATCCAGTCGCCGAAGGCGATCGAATTGTGGTTGCGCGCCGCCTTGCGGTCGATCGAGCGCCGCCGCAGCACGCTGCGCGCGCGCGCGAGCAGGTCGCGCAAATTGATCGGCTTGGTGACATAATGGTCGCCCGCGATCTCGAGGCCGAGGATACGATCGACGTCGGTGTCGCGGCGCGTCACGAAGATGATGCCCGCGTTGCTGGTCGCCTGGATCTCCTTGGCGAGATCGAAGCCGTCGCCATCAGGCAACTGCACGTCGAGGAAGACGAGATCGGTCCGCGCCCGCAGCGCCTGGCGGCATTCCGCGCAGGAGCCGGCGCCGACCACGTCGAAATTGTTCTCGCTGAAATAACCGACCAGCATCGTCCGCGTCACCGGATCGTCTTCGACGACGATCAGCCGCTCGCGGCCAGCGGCACGCAATTCCTGAAGTGCGGAATCAGCCACGACCTTGGATGTCCCGTGTGCCTGCGGCCCGACCTGAAAATTCAAGTCGTCGCGCAATGCGATGTCCTGTGAACGAACATTCACGACCTATTCGAGCCCCCCGAAATTGCCTGCCGGAAATACTAGGCGTGTTGTGACGCCCAAACAATATTGGTCACGTTCTTGACGCATTAAGTATGAATTGGCCCACAATTCTCATCCCGCGCATTATGTGCGGCGCCATGCAGTACAAGCGGAAGTTGTGCGGGACAGCGTCCCGCGCCTCGGTGGCCGCACGGCGGCTTGCCCCGCCAACAGCTTCAAATCTACTGTGCGGCCCGAAAAGTCCGCACCAGGAGTAGGCGCCATGGAAGTCATACTGCTCGGCACCGGCGGCCCGCGCCCGGACCCGCGCCGCATGGCGACGACCACGCTGATCAGGCTCGGCGAAGAAAATATCCTGATCGACGCAGGCCGCGGCGTCATGCTGCAGCTCAGCAAGGCCGGCGTGCCGCTTGGCTCCGTCAACACGGTCTTTCTCACCCATCACCATTTCGACCACATCGGCGACCTCTACGACGTGATGCTCAATTCATGGTTGCATGGGCGCAAGGACGATCTGCGCATCTATGGACCGCCGGATACCGAACGGCTCGTCAATACGCTGGTCACGCAGGTCTACGACAAGGACATCACTTGGCGCGATCAGGGCGAGCCGAGCTTCGGCGGCTGGAAACCGGTCGTGGCGACGGACATTATACCGGGCCCCGTTCTCGACACCGGGCGCTGGAAGATCAGCGCCGAGCTCGTCTCGCATGGCGACGGTCTCGACCTGCCGCCGGCCTTCCTCGCACGCTGGATGTGTCTCGGCTACCGCTTCGAGGCTGAGGGCAAGGTCATTGCGATTTCCGGCGACACGGTGCCCTGCCCTGGTCTCGAGCGGCTGGCAGAGGGAGCTGACCTGCTGGTCCAGTGCTGCTTTCTCGCAACGCCGGAGATCAACAACGAGCACTTGCGACGGCTTGCGAAATTCACGATCGCCTGCGGCGATACGGTCGGCAAGGTCGCGGCCAAGGCCGGCGTCAAGAAGCTCGCGCTGACCCATCACCGGCCGCGCACCAACGATTCCATGCTGAGCGCGCTGCTCGCGGACGTCAGGCGGGACTACTCGGGTCCTGTCGTGCTCGGCGAGGACCTCACGCGGATCGAGGTCTGAGAACTATAGATGCGCGAAGGCCGTCCGGCCTCAGGACGATCCGACCTCGATCCGGAATGACAAAAGCTCTTCTGCGCCGGCTGCGATGTGCATCAGGCCCGGCTTGTCGCTGAACTCGCCATCGAAGCCGGCGGGACTGGCATAGCCGCGCCAGGGCTCGATGCAGAGGAACGGCGCGCCTGTCGGTTTCGACCAGACGCCCAGCTCGCGAAAACCGCGCCATGACATTTTGAGCCACGGTCCGGCGTCCGGCCCGGCCGCATAGCGGACCGCATGGCTGTTGATGCGATCGAAGATCACGGCGTCGATGGTGAATAGGGATTCCGACAGAGGAAGCACAGCGCCTCGGACGGGGCTCGGATCCGTTGCCGCAAGCAGCAGCCCGCCGTCGATACGGCGAACCGGAGATGACTCCTCGTTGTCAAAGGTCAGCGCGTAGCTCTCCTTCGGCAATCCAGCCTGAAGCGGCCAGTTGAAGGCGGGATGGCCGCCGACCGACGCCGGCAGCGTCTCCTCGCCGGTGTTGACGATCTTCAGCGCCAAGTCGAGTCCGGCCTCATCGAGCGTGTAGGTCACAACCAGGCGGAACGCGAAGGGGTAGAGCGCGCGCGTCGTCTCGCTGTCTTCGAGCACCAGGACACAGCGACTTTCGCCGCGTTCCGCCCACGCAAAGCGGCTGTCACGCGCGAAGCCGTGCTGGGTCATCCGGTAGGTCCTGCCCCGGTGCCGCAATTCGTCGTTGGCGAGACGCCCGACGATCGGAAACAGCAGCGGCGCATGGCGCGGCCAGGCCGGCTCCGCCTGCCAGACGAATTCGATGCCGGCATCGCTCGTCAGCGAACACATCTCGGCGCCTTGCGCCTTGATGGTCGCGGTAAGCCCGCCGCTGCGGATCGTGTGCGTGTCGTCGGTCATGACCGTCCTCCGGCTTGGGTAGGGCGCGTCGGGGGCCATTGCGCAGAACGAACCCAAATGTCGTACAAGCGCGCTCCATGATACTGAACTTTCAGAGAAATCGCCGTCGGTGTTACGTTACTCGGCAGCTTTTGTCAGCATCGATAGAGCGCGCTGCAGATAGCGGTCCAAGGCGGAAAGCCTCTCCAGCTTTTCAAGAACCAGCTGCGGAAGTTGAGCTGTCAGCAGTTCCTCAGTGGAGCTGGCCAATTTAAGGCGCTCATTCTCGATCTGAACGATCCGCGCGAAGATGTCCGCGGGTGTGGCCGAAGACCGCTGATCCCAGGTCTCGTCTGAGCCCGGCTGCTTGGCCGCTAGTCCGTGGCGAAGCGCATTCATTCGCGAGCGCGCTTTGCCCTCTTGCGTTCGCGGCCCGGTGCTTCGGGCCGCATTGCGTCGGTTTGCTGCGATCTGCTTACGTGTCGCCATCCTGAGCCGCTTTCTTGGATTCCTCCAGCATGCGTTCCTGCCGCTCCAACTTCTTCTCCTCCCGCATCTCGTCGAAGAAATTACGCATTGCAGCAAGACTGAGCGGCATACGCTGCTCGGGATCACGGGAGGAATAGGCTCGCTCGAGCTCTTTCAAGGCCTGATCGCGTTCCCGGATCGCTGCTTTCCGCATCGTCTCGATCTTCCCCAACCCAGGAAGGGAGCGCTGGAACGCCTCGGTGTCGACTGCGTCGGCGCCAAAGCCACCACGCTCCAGGCTCGAGCTGAACTTCTGGCGATGATCGGGACTGGCGAAGTAATCCATAGCAACTTCCTTCGCAAAACGGTCATGCTCGTCCTTCTCCTTCTTCGAGGACGGCACAACTGCGTGCAGCTTGTGATGCAAGGCTTCCACCGCCTCGCGGCGGTTGTTGTGGACGAGACGATTGATGAGGTCGTCGAGCCACATCAGGCGCGTGATCGCCTTGGTAGCATTGAAAACCGCGAGAAACTCCAGGTCCGACTTCGGACGGTGGGGCAGCATGCTCTCGGCGACGGAGGTATGGATGTTACGGAAGAAATCGATCGTCATGCCAGCCGGCAACGGCGGATTGTCCAGCATTCTTTTGATAAAGTCAGGCATGTAGTTGCGGGTCTCTTCGTCCTCCTGAAGACCTAGGTAGATATCCTCGAGGCTTTCCTCTTTCTCATCTTCCTCTTGCTCGTCCTCCGCTCCCACCTCCGCTTCTTCGTCGTCCTCGTCCTGCTTCTCTCCGGCATCCTTCAAGAGGGGGCCTTCGGCGTCGGGAGCGACGGTAGCCTTTGCATCAGGAGCGTTCGCGAGAGCTTGCTCAGCGCTGGCAAACAGATTGGCTTGCGGAACGTGATTCGACGGGTCCTGATCAGCAACGCCGGCCAATTCCGTCACCGCGTCAGCGGCGCACAGTGAAGACTTTTCGTCGAACATGATTTGACTCCTTGTGATACGTGGAGCCAATCACTGTAGGGATGTCAGTCAGAAAGCTCAGTCTTGGACCCGTGGGAATAATCGGGTGTGGATGGCGGATGGGCCGCAAGGCGCTCGGCTACGTACGCTTGGGCAGCCCGCACAATTGATTCGGTGGTGACCGGCGGCAAGCGCCGCTCGCTCAAGAAGTCGCGCAGGGGCGGGAGAACCAATTTCAAGAAGTCGAAGAATGCACCTCCCTCGGCGTACCGCACGCCGTCCTTGCAATCGACGACGAGCAGGCACCGCGCGAATCCTAGCTCGCTCTTTCCAAAAACGACAGCAAGCCGTTTAGCGAGCTCCTGGTGCGCAGGGTGGTCGGGACGACCAGGTGACCGGGTCTTTTGATTACGCTCCAGCCCGCGAGCTGCTGCGGCCGCAACGGCTTCATCGTTTGGGGCAACTCGGATGTAGGGAACGGCCGTTTGCTCGCTGCCCCAAATGTCCATGCTGAATGTTCCGGGCGGCTCCCAATCACGTTGATAATCTTGAGCCAGCTCCCACAAAACAGCAGCCGGAAGCGCACCTTGACGGAAGAGGCCAGGCCTCTTACGCACACGCGCAAGCGTTGAGACGAGGGGGCCAAGTTTCATTTCTTCACTCAGCACCGCGGCCACCGTCAATGCTGAGACCACAGGTCGAAGCTCGGCCTCCTCCTCATCAGAAAGGGGCACTTCAGCGGGGACAGGTTCGAGGTCCCGCTCCTTATAGAACTTCAGCTTCGTCAGGACGCGACGTACGACAGGCTCCAAACCTTTGCGCATAAGGTCCCATACTTCCACAAAAGGCATGGACATCTCGTCGAGTTGCGCTTTGTGGTAAGTTGGCATTGCCAGTCCGCAGAACGAATGCAAAAATGCTATTTAAGCCGGTTTGCGAACGCCAAGGACCCGAGACCGAAGCAATCCACAAGGAAATGTCGTAGCAAACTCTTGAACCAAGGCAATGTTACCAACAGGCGAATCCTTACGTCTTAGCCGCAAAGATAGAGTCTTCGCCCAGCCAACGGCCCCCAACTAATTTCTCCAGCGATATTGGAAGATTAATCGCCGACGGCCATCTCTCAGAGGCAAGTTTCTACCATTTTGAAACAGCTTGCCGGGAGCACTAAGCAGTGCCGGATGCGACGTCCGACTCTGATGAGGCAATCCTCGAATGCGCCCGACAATATGCGTGTCTGGTCGCGGCATTTCCCTACGCTCATCGCGACTTCAGCCAAAGTTTTTGGATGCAAATGGATAACTTCCTCGAACAAGGGGAGCAACTGACTCGTTTAGTGAAGAGAAAAAGGCAGCGTCGATTAGCTGCCGACATCCTGAGCTCAGTTATAGCCCGAGGGGAAATCAAACGGACAATAAGCACGTCCGAAGCCGAAGCCATACGGCGCTATTACGCGACGCCATCCATCTCCCGTCTGGCCACTCTCTCGGGCGATGAGTTATCCGGGTTGGCAGATCTCACGGAGGGATGGGCCCAGGACAAACAGCTCGATCGCCGCTCAATGATCGAGCTGCTCGGTTGGTCGGACGGCATGCGGAGCTTGGTTGACGCGGTCGGTCTCAACTATATGCCTCCGCCGTCGCCAATGGGCAGCAAGCCCCCGCTCTTCAAGTATTTCGCGACCAAGATGCGCAGGCGTTGAACGAGTATGCTCGACCTTGCTCCAGACGAAAAGGCCACCCGCATTGGCGATAGTCTGTACGCGCGCCCCGTTTGCGAAGACGAACCCCAGCGCACCCGCCATTCTCAGCGACGGATTCACTGTTTCACTTTGCCGATCTCATCATCAAGCTCTGCACCGGCATGGCATCGAGAGAGCATGGGGGCCAACATGCAGATCTCGCTTCAACCGATAGCAAAGGAGCTCTGGGACTCGGCGGCACAAGCGTCATCAATCAGGACTCCACATCGCCGCCCCGGGTGGAGGCACCGCGTCAATGAACGGCCCCTTCGAGAGCTGCGAACCGCAAACTGTCACCGCCTACCGAGATGGGTCTCGAAAGCGAACGCCCGCGCCACCACCGTTTGGGTCGATGAACTCCACGCCAGCTGCCTCGAATGCTCGACGCACAACATTCAGCGTTGCGCGACGAGGCTGACTAGCACCGGCCTCGAATTGGTGCACAGCGACGGTGCCAATGCCGGCCTGCTCAGCAAGCTGCTGTTGCGTCCAACCGACAAGACCTCGTGCAGCACGACATTGCGCTGGGGTGATGCTCATCTTCCGGCATATGCAGCAAGCAAAGAAAATCTTCAATTCCCCTCTTGAAAACTATAAGCATATAAATAATATGTTTTTATATAAATTATTTCAATGGAGGACGATATGCACGCTGACCGCCGCACATTCATCGGAGGATCCGATGCCCGGATCATCATGGGAGACGACCAGGACAAGCTGATCAGGCTTTGGCGTGAGAAGCGTGGGGAGGCCTTGCCCCTGGACCTCAGCAACGACCTGATCGTCCAACTCGGCAGCATCACCGAGGACCTCAACCGGAGCTGGTACGAGCGCACAAGCGGCCACATCGTTAGCGACGTCCAGCGCAAGGTAAGGCATCCGGTCCACAAATGGATGGGCGCGACGCTGGACGGCCGCGTTCAGCAGACTGGTGCGGTCTATGAGGCCAAGTTCATGCTGCCCTGGAATTTCTCCGAGGAAGCAGCCGCCGACAAGCACATGGCCCAGCTTCAGCACAATATGTGGGTGATCGCAGCGCGCTCAGCGGTGCTTTCCATCATCACGGGCGGCGGTAAGTGGGTCGAGATCACAATCCATGCCGATCCGCTGTATCAGCACCTCCTCCTGACCGCAGAGGAGAAGTTTTGGCGGTGCGTCCAAACCGGCGAAACGCCTCACCTGTTCGGGATCGAGACGCCACGCCCACGACTTGAGGCGATCAAGATCGTGGACATGGCCTCGTCCAACTCCTGGGCTGAGTTAGCCGCAACATATGTCGGCACTCGCGAAGCTCATGCCAATCACGAGGTCGCCAAGGCTGAGCTGAAGAAGCTCGTTCCTGAAGACGCCAAAGAAGCGATTGGTCACGGCATCAAAGCCAAGCGATCAAAGTCGGGCGCAATCAGCTTTGAAGCTCTACCGATGGAGGCGGCTCGTGCATCAGTCCAGTGAGCGTATTGGCGCGATTGCAGGAGCGTTGGCCAAGGCCCAGGCCGAGTTGACCAACCCGGAGAAGACATTGACGGGCACAATTCGCTCGCCCTTCCCGCGCGAGGATGACCGAACATTTCGCTATGCCTCCTTGGCATCGGGGTTGGACATCGTCCGCAAGACGCTGAGCCAGCAGGAGATTGCCACCATCCAGACCACCCGGATCGAGCAGGCCACCGGTCAGATCCATCTCACCACTCTGCTCGCTCACGCTTCCGGTGAATGGATCTCATCCGACCTGCCGGTCTGCTCCGGAAAGGATGTCGAGGCGCCACACAGGATGGGGGCGGCGCTAACCTATGCGCGCCGTTATGCCTTATTTGCCCTGGTCGGGATCGCAGGCGAGGACGATCTGGATGCGCCCGATGCGATTGCCGGACCACCGGCCTCTACTGAGCCGCGACCGTCGCCACCATCGAAAGGAAAGCCGCCCAAAGGCGTCTTGAACCGGCCGCCAATTTTGGGGGCCCAGGATTCAGCCGCGCTCCGCGAGCAGTTGCTGGCTCAGCTTGCCGGCACCGACGATCTCCTAGCCTGGGCCAAGATCAGCCTACCCATCAAAAACACCCTTCAAGAGGTCGACGCTCTATTAGTTGAGGCAGCTTACCAGGAACGGTTGGAGCTAGCCGCCCATCCCATGGCGATCGCAGGGGAGAGACAGCCGGCGCAGGATCCCGTCCATGCTTTGGCTTCCGACGCCGCCCAAAGCCCACCGGCTGGTACCGAAGTAGACGAAGCTGAGCCTGTACAAGCGGCCGTCGAAAGCGGCCTCGCCATCCCCAAGGAACCACCGCGCAAAAGGAGCAAGGTGCATCTCGCCTTCGTTCGCGAGCATCCCTGCCTGGTCTGCAAGCGATCCCCTTCGGACGCACATCACCTGAAGTTCGCCCAACCTAGAACGCTAGGCCGCAAAGTAAGCGATCAGTTTACTGTGCCTCTGTGCCGCTCACATCATCAGGCTTTGCATCGAAACGGCGACGAAAGAGCGTGGTGGGCGAATCTGCAAATATCCCCCCTGCCTGTCGCAAGGGAACTTTGGGCGGCAAGCGCGGCAGAGGTCATTGCGGAAGCCCCGTCATTGGGTCGCAAGTTGTCCCGGGACAACGGAACAGAAGCTCAGCAGCAATAAACGATCCTTCAAAATCGAAAGAAACGGCACCGTCTGATCGGTCGTTGTCCGTCGTGCCCAGCAGACGTCCTGAAATTACCCCCTCTGCAGCACGATCACCGGTCGGATGGCAAAGGGCCGAGCGCGCGATTTTCGGCCACGGTGCCGCCCCTTTTCTCGCCGAACTGATTGTCTCCGTCGGAGCACTTGGGCTCTTGCTCCTCGTCTTGCTATTAGCGGGTAATGTAAAAGGACAAGGCGCCTGGCCTGATGTTCGGGAGGGGGGCGCCGCGCCCACAGCCTCTAGAGTCCGGCAAGTCGACAACGACCGATGGATACAAGATCAAGTGCATCGACTAGCGGTCGCATCGTCGGTGTTTCCGAGCGGGCCGACCAAAAAAACGGAGCCGTTGACATATCCACCCGGGAGTAGTCATCGGCTCCGCCCGCCCGAGGAACAATCGACCGAAAGTAACTTCGACCGAACGATGCGGAGCGGTCGTGGCTAGCCGTCGCGCGGCCCGCTCGAACGTCCGACGCTCTCATAAACGAAGCCAGCGGCGGCCATCTCCTCGGGGCGGTAGATGTTGCGGAGATCGACGATAATGGGCTGGGCCATGGTCGCCTGCAGCCGGTCCAGATCGAGCGCACGGAACTGCACCCATTCGGTGACGATGACGATCGCATCGGCGCCTTCCGCGCAGGAATAGGCATCCTCGCAATAGGTGATGTTGGGCAATTCGCTTTTGGCCTGCTCCATGCCGACGGGATCGAAGGCCTTCACCTTCGCGCCCATGTCGATCAGGCCCGTGACCAGCGGGATCGACGGCGCATCGCGCATGTCGTCGGTGTCGGGCTTGAAGGTGAGGCCGAGCACGGCGATGGTCTTGCCGCGCAGCGAGCCGCCGAGCGCCTGGCTGACCTTGCGGGCCATCGCGCGCTTGCGGTTCTCGTTGACCGCCAGCACGGATTCGACGATGCGCAAGGACACATCGTAGTCCTGCGCGATCTTGATCAGCGCCTTGGTGTCCTTCGGAAAGCACGAGCCGCCGAAGCCCGGGCCGGCGTGCAGGAACTTGGTGCCGATGCGATTGTCCAGGCCGATGCCGCGCGCGACCTCCTGCACGTTGGCGCCAACCTTTTCGGAGAGGTCCGCGATCTCGTTGATGAAGGTGATCTTGGTCGCGAGGAAGGCGTTGGCGGCGTATTTGATCATCTCGGCGGTGCGGCGCTCCGTGAACATCAGCGGCGCCTGGTTCAGCGACAGCGGCCGATAGATATCGCCCATCACCTTGCGGCCGCGCTCGTCGGAGGTGCCGACGACGACGCGATCGGGGAATTTGAAGTCGCGGATCGCCGCGCCCTCGCGCAGGAACTCGGGGTTCGAGGCGACGACGACGTCGGCCTTGGGGTTGGTCTCGCGGATGATGCGCTCGACCTCGTCGCCGGTGCCGACCGGAACGGTCGACTTGGTCACGACGACGGTGAAGCCGGACAGCGACTGCGCGATCTCTTTCGCGGCGGCGTAGACGTAGGACAGATCGGCGTGGCCATCGCCGCGGCGCGACGGCGTGCCGACCGCGATGAACACGGCATCGGCATCCGCGACCGGCTTCGACAGGTCGGTGGTGAACTCAAGCCGCTTGGCCTTGACGTTGGTCGCCACCAGTTCGTCGAGCCCGGGCTCGTAGATCGGGATCTCGCCGCGATGAAGTGCAGCGATCTTCTTCTCGTCCTTGTCGACGCAGGTGACGTCGTGACCGAAATCCGCAAAGCAGGCTCCGGACACCAGTCCCACATAGCCCGTTCCGATCATCGCGATTCGCATGAAAAACTCTTTCCGTTGAAGACGGATGTTCCACTGAACACCCTAGACATTTCTCTATCCGGCCGCACGCCCAACATTAGGGCAGGTTGCTTCTCGAACCGAATAAACCTTAGCCGCCGCGCGTGACAGGCGTTGCGGACAACTCCTGAAACACGCGACATGCATTTGCTGCATTCTACGTATGCGACAAATACGCCGCGTATGCACACTTCAAGCCATCGTGAAGCGATGTCGTCGCGCGCCAGCCGAGCCCGGCGAGGCGGCTGACGTCGAGCAGCTTGCGTGGCGTGCCATCGGGACGCGAGCTGTCGAAACCGATCTCGCCGGTGTAGCCGACGATTTCGGCGACCATGCGCGCGAACTCGGCGATGGTGATGTCCTCGCCGGTGCCGATGTTGACCAGCTCGGCGCTCGAATAGGTCTTCATCAGGTGCACGCAGGCATCCGCCATGTCGTCGACATAAAGGAACTCGCGCCGCGGCGTGCCGGTGCCCCAGACGACGACACGCTTCGCGCCCGAAACCTTCGCCTCGTGGAAGCGGCGGATCAGGGCCGCGACCACGTGGCTCATTTCGGGGTGATAATTGTCGCCGGGGCCGTAGAGATTGGTCGGCATCACGCTGATGAAGTCGCTGCCATACTGGCTGCGATAGGCCTCCGCCATCTTGATCCCGGCGATTTTTGCAATTGCATAGGGCTCGTTGGTCGGCTCCAGCGGGCCTGATAGCACGGAATCTTCGCGCAGCGGCTGTGGTGCCAGCTTCGGGTAGATGCAGGACGAGCCCAAAAACATCAGCTTCTCGGCGCCGTTCTGATGCGCGGCCTGGATCAAATTGGCCGCGATCGCGATGTTGTCGTAGATGAATTCGGCGCGCAGCGTGTTGTTGGCGACGATGCCGCCGACCTTTGCCGCGGCGAGGAAGATCACCTGCGGCCGCATGCGCGCGAACCAGTCGAACACCGCGGCCTGGTTGCAGAGATCGACCTCGCGGCGGTCCACGGTGACGAGCTTGACGTCTTCCCGTTCGAGCCGGCGCGCAAGCGCGCTGCCGACCATGCCGCGATGGCCGGCGACGTAGACGCTTTTGCCTGTCAGCTCAAACGGTGCGTTTGCCACTCGCCGCGTCCCGCTTTGCCTCGGCCAGATCGCTCGCCATCATCTCCGCGACGAGCTCTGCAAAGCTCCGCTTCGGCTTCCAGCCGAGCACCTCGCGCGCCTTGCTGGCGTCGCCGACGAGGAGATCGACCTCGGTCGGACGGAAATAGGTCGGATCGATCTTCACCACAGTCTTGCCGCTCTTCTCATCGACGCCGGTCTCCTCGACGCCCGCCCCGCGCCATGCGACGCGGCGGCCGACTTGCGCGAACGACAACTCGACCATCTCGCGCACCGAGTGCATCTCGCCGGTGGCGAGCACGAAATCGTCGGGCTTGTCGGCCTGCAGGATCTTGTGCATGCCCTCGACATAGTCGCGGGCATGGCCCCAGTCGCGCCTGGCGGAGAGATTGCCGAGATAGAGCGTCTGTTCGAGACCGACCTCGATGCGGGCGACAGCGCGCGTGATCTTGCGAGTGACGAAGGTCTCACCGCGGATCGGGCTCTCGTGGTTGAACAGGATCCCGTTGCTGGCGAACATGCCGTAGGCTTCGCGGTAGTTCACCGTGATCCAGTAGCCGTAGAGCTTGGCGACGCCGTAAGGCGAGCGCGGATAAAACGGCGTCGTCTCCTTCTGCGGAATCTCCTGCACCAGGCCGTAGAGCTCGGAGGTCGAGGCCTGGTAGAACCGCGTCTCCTTCTCCATGCCGAGGATGCGGACCGCCTCCAGCAGGCGCAGCACGCCGATGCCGTCGGCATTGGCGGTGTATTCCGGGCTCTCGAAGCTGACGGCGACGTGGCTCTGGGCGGCCAGATTGTAGATCTCGGTCGGCCGGACCTGCTGCACCAGGCGGATCAAATTGGTCGAGTCCGTCATGTCGCCGTAGTGCATCAGGAACGGCACGTTGCCGACATGCGGGTCCTGGTAGAGATGATCGACCCGCGCGGTGTTGAACGAGGACGAGCGCCGCTTGATGCCGTGCACGACATAGCCGAGCGACAACAGATATTCGGCGAGATAGGCGCCGTCCTGGCCCGTAATGCCGGTGATGAGAGCGATCCGCTCAGCCATGGGCCTGCGCCTGGTTCCCGTGAAAGTGGTTCAGAAGACGGGATAACCACCGTTCGCGCCAGCTGACAAGGTCGCCGGCGGCCAAAAGCGCACGAACCAGCGCAAGAACCAGCGTAAGAACCGGCCTTCCCGGGCAACACGCATATGTCGCCGGTCGCGGCATCACATGCCGTGGTACTTTCGATACCATTCGACGAAGCGGCCGAGACCGTCCGCGAGCGGGGTCGATGGCGCGAAACCGACGTCGCGCTGGAGGGCGGAAATGTCGGCGCGCGTCTCCAGGACGTCGCCGGCCTGCATCGGCAAGAGCTGGCGGATCGCCGGCTTGCCGATGATCTTCTCAAGCGTTTCGACGAACTCGATCAGTTTGACTGACCTGTTGTTGCCGATGTTGTAGACGCGATAGGGCGCATAGCTCGTCGAGTTTTCCGGCTGCTCGGCGTTCCACGCGGGATTCGGCGTCGCGGGCCGATCGAGGGTGCGGATCACACCCTCGACGATGTCGTCGACATAGGTGAAATCGCGCCACATATCGCCGTTGTTGAAAATCTTGATCGGCTCATTCGCGAAGATCGCGCGCGTGAAGAGCCAGGCGGCCATGTCGGGCCGGCCCCATGGACCATAGACGGTGAAGAAGCGAAGACCGGTCACCGGCAGCTTGTGAACATGCGCGAACGTGTGCGCCATCAATTCGTTGGCCTTCTTGCTCGCGGCATAGAGGCTGACCGGATGATTGACCGAATGCTCGGTCGAATACGGCAAGGTGCGGTTGGCGCCGTACACGGAGCTCGACGAGGCGTAGACGAGATGCGCCAGACCGTGGCGCCGGCCGGCTTCGAGCACGGTGACAAAGCCATCACAATTGGCGCGGATGCTGGTGATGGGATCGTCGATCGACGCGCGCACGCCGGGCTGCGCCGCAAGGTGCACCACGCGATCGGGCAAGACCTCGTCGAACACACGCGTCACCGCGGCGAAGTCTGCAAGATCGATCTCGTAGAATTTGAACCCTGGACGGTGCTCGAGCGTTGCGAGGCGCGCACGCTTCAGCGCCGGATCGTAATATGGCGTGAGGGCATCGATGCCAACGACCTGTTCGCCACGTGCCAACAGCCGTTCACAAACGTGCATTCCGATAAAACCGGCAGCACCGGTAACGATCACTGGCCGCAAAGTTGTCACCTCGTTCATTCCGCGAAGCAATGCCAGACCAAGACATAAGAGACAAGGTTTGGACGATCACGACAATCATCAAACCGAGCGCGTCCATGTAAGCGCATCGAAATGTGTAGGAAACATGATGGTGTCATGCATCCTCGCATGCTATCCGCCCACGAGGACGTTCGAACGATAGCGCCACATGTGCTACACGTGATAGATCGCATATTCGGCGCGAATGCTTAGTCCTGAGGCAACATTCGCGTAGACACCCGCAGAATCCGCAAAGAAAAAGATCGGCTTTGAAACTCTCCATCAACGGCAGGTTCCTGTCACAGTCGCTAACGGGCGTGCAACGCTACGCCGCCGAAATCGTCAAGGCGATCGATGGCCTGCTCGCGAGCGGAGAAGCTCCGCGGCAACTGCTGGATGCAGACTGGCAAATCCTGGCGCCGCCAAATGCGCAAAGGCTCGCCGGTCTTCGCCGCATCAACGTCAAGCAGGTCGGATCATTGCAGGGGCACGCGTGGGACCAGGTCGATCTGGCGCGCGCGGCCGTCGGTACGCGTCTCGTGAGCCTCGCCAATTCCGGCCCCGTGCTCCACCGCGATCATCTCGTCGTGATTCACGACGCGCAGGTTTTCCGGCGGCCGGACTTCTTCAGCTGGCGTTACCTCGCTTTGCACCGGACCCTCGGCCAGTTGCTGGCACGAACAGCAACGATCGCAACAGTTTCCGCGTTTTCACGCAACGAACTTGCCGAAGCACTGTCGCTGGCTCCGGCGTCGATCCCCGTTATTCCGAACAGCGCAGAACATTTCGCGACCGTCGCGCCCGATTTCTCGATCATCGACAAGCTGCATCTTGCGCCCCATCAGTTCTTCCTCTTCGTCGGCTCGATGACGAAGAACAAGAATGTCGATACGGCCATTCGCGCCGCCGAGCGGCTTGGCCGGGCCGATTTTCCGCTGGTTGTGGTGGGCGGCGACAACAGCAAGGTGTTTGGAGGCGCAGCCGCCGCATCGAAGGCTGGCGTCATCATCGCCGGGCGGCTGAAGGACGGGGAGATCGCCGCGCTGTTCTCCCGGGCTGCGGCGTTCGTGTTTCCGAGCCTCTACGAGGGCTTCGGCATACCTCCCCTCGAGGCAATGTACTTCTCCTGCCCGGTGATCGCGAGTTCCGCGGCTGCGGTGCGTGAGACCTGCGACGACGCCGCCGCCTATTTCGACCCGCTCAACGCAGACGAGCTGTCAGCACGGATGCACGAAAGAATTGAACTCGGTCGGATTTCGCAGGCGGAACAGGAGAAGCAGCGAAAGCGCCTGATGACATATTCCTGGGCCAAGTCTGCCGCAGCGATGCTCGAATTCCTCGCCAAACCCGCATCCGGCCCGAAACAATGACGCGGCCCAATTATTGCTGCTTGGAGGCGTTAGACGTGCGTCCGCAAAATCTGGCGTCTGCAAGGCAAGGAAGGAATGACCGTTGTCCAGCGGCCTGAAAGTTCTGCACATCGCCGAAACGGTCAGAGGCGGCATCGCGACCTATCTCAACGAGCTGCATCCGCACCAGAGCGCGAGCTTCGGCCGTGGAAACGTCAACTACGTCGTTCCGTCCGACCATCGCGGCGATCTGGTGAACATCGAGGATGATGCCGTCACCACGTTTCCGCGCGACGGCCGTAACGCGGTCGGCCTGTTTCGCATGCTTTTTGCGACGATGCGCGCGGTCCGGCAGCTTCGGCCGGACATCATCCATCTTCACTCGTCGTTCGCAGGCCTTGTGGTGCGCCCGGTGCTCTGGCTGGCCTATCGGCGTTCGCGCATCGTCTATTGCCCGCACGGATGGGCCTTCGGCCGCGAGACCGGCCGCCTCAGCCGCGAGGTCACGAAGTTCACCGAGCTCGTGCTGTCGAAGCTCACCCATCGCATCGTCTGCATCTCGGAAAGCGAGCGGGCGGATGCCATGCAGGTCGGAATCGCGGCGAATCGCCTGGTTCTTGTGCACAACGGGATTTCCAAACAGCGACCCGTGCTCGACCAGCGCGCCGCGCCGTGGCGGTCGGACAAGATCAAGGTCCTCTTCATCGGACGCCTCGACCGCCAAAAGGGGTACGATCTCCTCATTGAGGCGGCCCGCGCGCTTGGAAATATGCTCGACGTTCGCATCATCGGCGCTTCGGTCGTCAGCAAATTCCGCAGAAGCGACTTGCCTGCCAACGTTTCGCTGCTGGGCTGGATGAACCGCAACCAGATCGAGGCCGAGCTCGACCAGGCCGACATGATCGCGATTCCGTCACGCTGGGAGGCGTTTGGCCTGGTCGCCATCGAGGCGATGCGGGCGGCCAAGCCGATCATCGCATTCCGCATCGGCGCCCTGCCGGAGATCGTCGAAGACGGTGCGACGGGCGTGCTGTGCGACGAGGTCTCGGCCGAAAAGCTGATGGAAGGTTTTCAGCGCGCGACCCGGCTGGATCTGGCTGCGGTCGGCCGGGCCGGATACGAGCGCTTCACCCGCCTCTACGACATCGAGCAGACCCACCGCACCCTAAGTCAGGTCTATGCCGACGTCCTGCACATGCGGACAAGCGAATCCGGGCAGCAGGCGGAGCTGCGGTCCGACTTCCCGAACAATCTGCGATCCTAGCGACCTGCCAATCAAGCCATCCGGCGGGCATCGTCCTGCGTGAAGTCGCCGTCGGTCACGCGGTTGTCCGAGAATGACCACGCGACTGCAAACATGACGGCCATCGCGCAGGTAAGAAAGCCGGCCGCGAACAGCAGTGATCCGGTGTGCAACATGGTCTTCGCCTTCCCTTTGGTTGACCGACCACTAGCCGGATCAGGATTAGGAAGACCTTACGGACGCCAGCGTGACGCCAGCTTCCAAATCTAAGCGTTAACGGAGGTGGAATCCCGTCGCAGAAATATCGCTCCGATCAACCGGCGTGACCTCCGCTCGAAACGTCCTCCCCACCGCAGCGAAAACACAACGCAGAGTAACTCAAGCCCGGGTCCAACACTTGAAGTTTATGGCGATGTCATCCGGCGACGACGCCGCCGCATGTCCAGGTCCCTCGCCGCGCGCTGCTCACAAGTTCGACCGCGGCCTCAATCGTGACATCGATCTGACACGTGTATGTCCAGCTTGCGAACTGCTTATTAAAGAGGACGCTCAGCACAAATTTTGAACAGCGGTTTGCACGTGTATCCAGGTTCACAAGTTGCAATAAGGTCACAGCCATAAGTGCTTTACCATAAAGTCGAAGACGCAGCAGTGACTCCGCAGCACGGGATTTGTACGGTGATTCCGATTTTAGGTGAGTATGAGGGATAGCGGTGGCTAAAACCGAACGTTTGAATTTTGATTTCGGGATTAGCCGAATCCTGGCTGTCGCTGCGATCAGCATGTCGCTGGCGGGTTGCGCGGGCTTCATTCCGCTGGATTCTCCGGATGCCGTTGCCACGCAGACGAATGCTGCGCTCGTCACCGAACCGACCGCGCCACTCGCTTATGCGCTGATGCCGGTCAATCCGGCGATCCTTCAGGCGACCAACGCGTTCACGGACTCCTCCGGAATGGTGTTCTCCCGCCTCCCCGGCGGCAATTATCGCGACGTCACGATCGGCATCGGCGACATCGTCACCGTGACCGTCTACGAGGCGCAGGCAGGCGGCCTGTTCATTCCGCGCGAAGCGGGCGTGAGGCCGGGCAACTTCGTCGAGATTCCGCGGCAGCAGGTCGACCAGTCCGGCAACATCAACATTCCCTACGCCGGGTCGGTCAAGGTCGCCGGACTGACGCCGCGCGCGGTTTCGAACATCATCCGCGAGCGTCTCAAGGACCGCGCCATCGACCCGCAGGCCGTCGTGAGCGTGGCCGAGCAGCGCGGCAACCAGATCAGCGTGCTCGGCGAAGTCAACTCGCCGCAGCGCTTTCCGGTCGACCCGGGCGGCATCCGCCTGATGGGCGCGATCGCGCGCGCCGGCGGCCCGAAATACCCCTCCTACGAGAGCACGATCACGATCAAGCGCGAGGGCCGCACCTATAACGAGTCGATGTCATCGGTCGTGCATCATCCCAGCGAGGACGTGCTGCTGGCTCCTGGCGACGTCGTCTTCCTCACCCGTATTCCCAGGGTGTACATGGCGTTCGGCTCGACGCCGTCGCCGGGTTCGATCGGCGGCACCAACAACCGCCGCTTCACGTTCGAGAACGACAACATGTCGCTCGCAGAGGCGCTCGCGAAGGCCGGCGGTCTCGACGGCAATCGCGCAGACTCGAAGTCGATCTACGTCTATCGTTTCGAGCCGAAGCCGCTACTCCAGCAGATCGGTGTCGACGTGTCGCAGTTCCCGACCAAGACCGTCCCGGCCGTCTACAAGTTCGACATGAGCAAGCCGGACGGCTGGTTCCAGGCTGATACGTTCAGGATGCGCGATCACGACGTAATCTCGGTCGCTGAATCGCCATCGACCGAATTCATCAAGGTCATGGCCCCGCTGGACGCAGCTTCGACGAACGCGTCGAACGTCTCCAGCGTCGTGGTCAACTCCAAGTAACGGCCACGCTCGAGCCTCTCTCTTGCCCGGATCTCGCCACGCGCGAAGGTCCGGGCAGGATGTCATGGCCCGCTTCTTGAATATCGTGTGACTATTTCGGCCTCATTCCGACGTGATCGTTCACGCCGTTTTGGGCTCGAATGCGATTGCAGAGCCAGCTATTGCGTGGCAAGCGAGGTGCGCTCCCCGTCTACGATCAACGCAAGAGGCGATCGTTGAAGATACTTATCGTGAACACCCTCTATCCTCCCGACATCATGGGTGGAGCCGAGGTATCGGTATCGCTGCTCGCAGAAGCCTTCATGCGCAACGGCCACCAGGTCGCCGTCGTCTGCCTGCAGAAGGCGGGCGACGTCTCTGTCGGGGATCGCAACGGCATCCGCACCTACCGGGTGCAGATCGACAATACATACTGGCCGTTTGGACAGACGCGGAAGCCGCCGCGGCTCGACCGACTGCGATGGCACCTGCGGGATACCTGGAATAGGCGTGCAGCCAAGCGCTTTGGCGCGATTCTCGACACCGAGAAGCCGGATGTCGTCCACACCAACAATCTGACCGGATTCTCCGTGTCGCTGTGGGCGGAGGCCAAGCGCCGCAATATCCGCGTCGTCCATACGCTGCGCGACTACTCGCTCATCTGCAAACGGTCGACGCTGTTCAGCAAGGGCGACACGTGCAAGGAGCGCTGCCTGGCATGCAAGACGATGACCGTGCCATATCTCTACGCCTCGCGCATGGTTGATGCGGTGGTCTCCAACAGCCAGTACGTGCAGGAGCGGCACCTGAAACCCGGCTTCTTCTCGGGCGTACCTCACAAGGTGATCTACAACATCGCGGACGTCAGCGCGGGACTTGCCCCGCCGTCTCCGGACGCCGACCTGACTTTCGGCTTTATCGGCCGGATTGAGCCCGAAAAGGGCATCGATGTCGTCCTTAAAGCCGTCTCCCTGCTCCCCGATTCGGGTTGGCAACTCAAAATCGCCGGAAAGGGCCTTGATGCTTATGTGAGAGAGCTGAAGGGACAGTATGATAATCCGAGAATCAAATGGCTTGGCTTCGTAAAGTCCGCGGAATTTTACTCCGCCGTGGATGTTTGCCTCATTAGCTCAGTTTGGCCGGAGCCATTGCCGCGTACACTGATAGAAAGCATCAATGCCGGACGTGCGACCATTTGCTCTACGGCCGGCGGAATACCAGAAATCTCTCATTTCTCGGCGACACTCGGCTCGTACGAGCCAAGTGACTTCCACAAACTCGCTGAACTGATGAAGCAGGCCATCAGCGAAGCGCCAAAATGGAAGCAGACTTTTCCGCCTCGGCCTGACTTTGCAGCCAGCTTCACACCGGAAGCTGTCACCGGACAATATCTCGACGTCTATTTAGAAGGCAGCACGAACACCGATGGAGAAAGATGAGAAGGGCTCTCGGGGTTCGTTCACAGACGATTATTGGATGAGATCTTTCCCATGAGGATATTGATCACATCGTCACTGTACCCGACACCGGGCGCACCGAAGGTGGTCGGCGGGGCCGAGATATTCGTGCGTCGCATTGCCGAAGGCCTTGTGAAGAGTGGCCATGCCGTCGAAGTCGTTCGCGCCGCCTCGCTGCCTGAACAGGCGATGGAGACGAGCAACGGCATCGACGTGTACTCGGCGCCGGTCCAGAACATCTACCGGCCCTTCACCGGACAGCGAAGCGCGCCTGCGCGCGGATTGTGGCACGCGACGGAGGACTGGCGTCAAAGCGCCGAACTTGTGGCCGGCAGAATCAAGGCATTCAAGCCCGACGTGCTGCACTCGAACAACCTCTCGGGCCTCACCACGGCGGTATGGAAGACGGCGGCCGAGCTCAATGTGCCGGTGCTCCACACGTTGCACGACTACTACCTAACCTGCCCGCGGTGCTCGCGCTTCTCGAAGGGGAAAGCCTGCGAGCATAGCTGCATGAGCTGCAGGCTGCTGACCATCAACCGCCGAAGCGCAACCAGATATCTGCGCGGCGTCGTCGGCGTGAGCCAGCGCATCCTCGACATCCATTTGGAAACGGGGCTGTTCGCCGATACGCAGCTGCGCAAGGTCATCTCCCATGCATCGACGATGCCGGTCTCCGCGCCTTCGAAGCATTCCGCGGGGCCCGTCCTGACCCTCGGATTCATCGGGCGTCTGACCGAAGAAAAAGGCATCTACAATCTGGTCAAGGCGTTCGCCTATCTTCCCCATGACCGCGTGCGCCTTGTCATCGCGGGCGTCGCAGACGCGGAGATACAGCACGAGCTCAGGGCCATGGCTCCGAAGGCGAGCATCGAATTTCTCGGCTTCGTCGAGCCCGAGACATTCTACCGTCAGATCGACGTCGTCGTGATTCCGCCGATCTGGGAGGAGCCGGGTCCGCTCGTCGTCGCCGACGCCCAGGCGGCGCGAAAGCCTTTCCTCGGGACGCAATTCGGCGGGATTCCCGAGGCCGTGAAGAGCGGTGCCGTCGGCTGGCTGACCGCGCCCGATCCGAAGTCGCTCGCGGACAGCATTCTGCGCATCATGTCGAATCCCGAGGAGCTGGTGGCGATGGTCGACAAGCTCAACGAGAAGAACGACCATCGGACCTTCACCGACGTCATCGCCGAATATCGCGACGCCTTCGAGCTCCTGAGCCGGCACAAGCAGTAGCCCTGGGATGACCGGTTTGCGCAATGAGCCCGTTCTATCCTGCGCTTCAGCCCGCAGCCTGAACATCCCATGACCCGCCTGTTCGCGCTTGTCGGTGTCGTCTACCAGAGTGCGGCGGCGATCATCCTCATCTTTCTGCTCGGCCGTATCCTCTCGCCGCTCGCTTACGCCAATTTCTCCCTCACGCTCGCCTCCAGTCAGCTGCTCAGCGTGCTGATGTTCGAGTGGCTGCAATTGGCCGGCGTGCGCTTTCTGGCTGCCGCCATGCAGGACGACGCGGCCCGACTGAGATCCTCCCTGTTCGGCGCCGCGCTTGCCTGCGCGCTCGCGCTTCTGGTGATCGGGGGCCTCGCCGTTTCGATCGCGACTCCGATCGCCACGAGCGTAGGCTTGGTCGGCCTTGCGCTTGCCGTGGCCCAGGGCGCGACGGATCTCCACTTCATGGTTGTCCGCGTCTCGCACCGGCTTGGCGCAGCCGCGTTTCTCCTCATTCTGAGAGCCACGCTGATGGTGGCCGGCGCGACGGCCGGCGCGTTGCTCAATGGCACGGCGCACGCGGCGCTGCTCGGCATGCTGGGCGCGCAAATCGGCAGTCTGATCGCCGGCCAGTTGCTGCATCCCCAAACAGTCCAGAAGGTGACGCGTCCGGCCTTGCTGGAGGATTGGAGCGGCTTCGCCCGCTACGGGATGCTCGCCGCCGGCGCCTCGGTGCTCCACCTCTCGGTCCCGGTCTCGATACGCTTCGTCGTCGTTTCAGCGCTGGGTGCGAGCGCTCCCGCGGTCACCGCAGGCTTCTCGATGGCGATCGACCTGCTGCAGCGGCCGTTTGCAGTGCTGGTCGCGGCCATCCACACCGTCAACTATCCCGAAGTTGTCCATCAATATGAGCGCGGCAGTGCCGACGACTCCCGCGCGGCCGTCGCGCATCTGCTCGATTTCATCATCTGCGCCACGTTGGTGATGCTCGGAGGCCTGATCGGCTTTCTGCCGGACGCAGCACAATTGTTCGTTCCGGCGCCCATTCTGGCAAGCTTTCTCCAGACCTCGGCGGCCGCAGCGGGCTTCTACTTCATGCACTGCCATCTGCAATCCACGCTCGCGATCGTCCCCCATTTGGCGAAGTCCGCCACGCGTCTCGTCGTCGTCGCCCTGTGCCAATTGCTGTTCGTCCTGGCCGTGGCGGTGCCGACGCAAGCGATCACGGGAGCGCCGACCTATGTCCTGGTCGGTGCGATCGTCGCAACCGCGATCGTCATCGCGCTCGCGGCCGGACCAATGGTGCGGTTCGGCGCAACGCCGCGATGGGGGCTGGTCGCGGCATCCGTCGCGGGCGCCGCCTTCATCGGCACATTTTCGGCCGTGCCCTCGGCGTCTGCGATTGCGCTGGTTGCGAAGATCGTGGCCGCAACCGTCATCGTCGCACTTCTCGTGTGGAAGGGGCGCTTCCTCGAGGCTGCCGGCGCATCCCGAGCGGATGTGTAACGATAGCGTGACGCCGCGTGCTCCCCAGAATGAAAATGGCCTGCCCAATAACTTGGCAATGCCTGCTGCCCGATTGCTTGTCTTGCCAGTTGTGCATGTGCGAGATAAACGCGCGGGTGCAGGGCTGGGCCGTATGGAACCTGAGTGGGTGTCATCCCGTGGCGCCCGGAGATCGACGTAATGCTGAAAAATCTGCTGTCGATGTCTGGCATGAACGTTCTCAAATCCGGCCTGCAGTTCGCGATGACCGTCATGATGACGTATTTCGCGGCACCGGCCGAATTCGGTCTCGTCACCTTTTCACTGCCGTTCGTCGGATTCATCGCGCTGCTGACTGATCTGGGCATGTCGAGCGCCATGGTTCAGCGGCCGACGCTCGATCGGGACGACGCGGGCGCCGCGATCACGCTGATCTGCGCCATCGGCCTGCTCTGTGCCGTGATCCTGGCCGTCATCTCCGCGCCTCTCTCCGCCGGTCTCGAGATGGAGGGATTGGGAAGCGTGCTGGCCACGCTGTCGATTTCGGTGGTGCTCTCCATTGCCGCCCTCGGCCCGCGTGCCGTCCTCGAACGGCACCTGCGCTACCAGGTCGTGGCGAGCGTCGAGATCATCGCCGTCATCGTGTCGGTGCTCACATGCGTTCTGGGCGCCTTCATGGGTTGGGGCGTCTGGGCACTGGTCGCCTACTATGTCGTCGTCCAGATCGTTCGCGCCGCGGCCTTCGCCATCATGGCGAGAAAGGATGTGCAGCTCAACTTTCAATGGGGCCGCGTGCGCTCGATCCTGACCTTCGGCGGCTGGGTGCTGGCGAGCAATCTGCTCAACTTTGCCGGTCGCGCGGTTGGCAACGTCCTGATCGGCGGTGCCGTGGGCGCGGCAGCCGTCGGTCTGTACGGTCTGGCTTACCAGATCATGATCCTTCCGCTGATGGTGATCACCTGGCCCGGCAGCGGCGTCCTCATGGCGACCCTCAGCCGTCAGGCCGCAAAGGGATCGCTGCAGGAGCGCAACGAGATCATTTGCGGCGTGCTGTCGCTGACGGCCGCCGTGGTCTTTCCCGGCATGCTCTATCTCACGTTTGGCGCCGACTATCTTTTCACCGCGTTCTTTCCGGCCAAGTGGACCGGCATCATTCCGCTGGTCGGGTTGATGTCGATTGCCGGCGCAGCGCAGTCGATCACCGCCTATAGCGGCGCCATGCTGCTGTCGCGGGACAAAGCTCAGCTGCAATTCTGGGTGTCGACCGCAAACAGCATCTCGACCATCGTGGCGTTCGTCATCGGCCTGAGATTTGGGCTCATCGGGATCATCAAGATCTATCTTGCGGTGACGCTCATCGTGTCCGTCGCCACGATGCTGATCACCTGCTGGGAAACCAAGCTGCCGGTGCTCGATCTGCTCAAGGCGCTTGCGCCCGCAACGGTCGCCACGATGCTCGGTCTCGTTGCTGCAAATCGCGTCATGGAGATGGCCGCCACGCCGAAGTCAGCTTGGCTGCTTGGCACGACCGCATACGTTTTGACGATCGCGATCAGCTATCTGCTATTTCATCGACAACTGGCACGGAGCCTGCTCGGCCTGCGCGATCTCAAACTGAACAAGGAGCGCGTCGCTGCCACCTAGCATCCCGTTCGATGGCCGCCCGCGCGAACGGCCTGGAACCCTTCACACCATCGGACAAACCTGCAAGACTTCGACGAGCCATCGACAGCATTGCCGGAACGTCTCGCGCCAGACCGCGGAAGATTGATGAGATGACATCGAAAGGACCCATGAATATTCTGCTCATGACGGCGACCATCACGCCGAAAGCCGACGTGCGAAGCCTCGGTCGGAAAGATCCCGCCCTCCGCCGCAAGGACTACGAAGACGCGCTCTGGTTCTACGGCCGGCTGGTCGGCCAGTGCATCGATCAGATCGTCTTTGTCGAGAACTCGGAATCCGACCTGTCCAGTCTCAAGGCCATCGCCGAGCAGTTGAACATCGCCGACAAGATCGAGTTCATTTCCTTTCCGGGGCTCGACTATCCCCAGATGTACGGCCGGGGCTACGGCGAACTGTTCCTGCTCGACCACGCGATGGCGAATTCGCGCTTCATCAGGGAATGCGGCGCCGACACGCCGATCTGGAAGGTGACCGGCCGCTACATCGTCCTGAACCTTGCCAAGCTGATCCAGAAGCGCCCGAAAGCGTTCGACTTCTACGTCAACATGCGGAACTACCCCAAAAGGGTGGTCGACATGTACATGATGGCGTGGACCACCGCCGGCTATCGCCAATATCTCCAGGGCAAGTGCAAGCTCTACGAGAAGACGTCCGCCGCGGCGTTCCCCGAAAAGGCGTTGCGTGACGATTTCGAGGCGGCGCCGAGAACGTCAAAATTCGTTCCACGGTTCCGAACGGTGCCGCTCGTCAGCGGCATCCGCGGCCTCGACAACAAGGGATATGCAACCGACAACATCTGGAAGTTCTACATCCGGGTCGCACTGGACACCGTCTGTCCGTGGCTCTGGATCTAAGCCGAATGTTGCCGTAGGCGCGGCACGTGCCGCGCCTACATTCCTCGCTTGGTCAGCTCCTCCGCCTCGTGCGGCGCCAGGCCCTTTCCCGCAAACCGTGACAGCATATAGAGCGGGATCTTCGGCGTGTTGATGTCATACATCAGGCCGAAGCGGTTTTCCGGCGGAGCCTTCTTCGGCTCGTCGAGCATCTCGTAGATCAGCACGCTCTCGACGTCGGCATCGACCTGATTGGCGATGAAGCTCAAAGTGGCATGCAGGCTCTTGTAGCACGCCTCGGTGAGAGGCTTGCCGGCTTCGTTCTCGTAAGCCGGCTTGTAGATCTCCGCGCAATTGACCTCATTGAAGACGACCGGCTTGCCATACGTCGCGAGCTTCTTGAACAGATTGTAGGGCTGCCTGCTGCCGCCCCAGGCGCGGTTTGGATTCTGATTCAGGGATTCATAATAGTGGTAGGAGATGACGTCGAATCCAACACCCTTCGACGCCATGAAATCGAGGAAGCCGAACATCGTCGACGTGGTGTTGAGCACGCGCCGCAAATGCAGCCCGTTCTCGCGATTGATCTTGTCGATCGCATCCGACATGCCCTTGAGGATCGCGACCCAATCGTTCATGACCGGCATGTCGAATTCCTCGGCGGTCCAGCCGTGGCCGTAGAGCTTCTTGCCGCTGGAATCCAGCGCCAGAAGGTTGATCTCGTTGCCCATCTCCCAGTCGTTGATCTGATCCTTAAAATTGATCACGAAGGTGTAAGTTCTCGAATAGGCCTGCTGATACAGCGCATTCCAGTCGCCGGCCGGATACTTGCCGCCATCGGTGCGATCCCCCCAGGCAAACGGGGTCGCCAATATCGGCTTGAGCGTGATTCCGTAGGTCTTGGCCAGCGCCAGCATGTCCCGGTACATCTGGACCTCGTAGGGATCGGTGTCCCGCGCAAGATTTGCACCGACCCTGTACTGCATGAGCCCGCGGGCTCGCATGACCTCGAAGATCGCCTTCAGGTCTGCGCGCCGTGCGTCCGGGCCGTCGACCCCCCAGGTGAGCGGACCTGCGCTGGCATTCTCGACGAATGTCGCCAGACCGAGTGCAAGCAACAGTGCGGCCAGAAACACTCTCTTTATTGCCAGGACCATTGCGCCTCCGCGCGCCCGAGAAACTGCATGCATCCGATTCCGATCCATCATCACCTGCATCTGCGCGACCGACCTTCACAATATGATCACAATAGGCTCTCACCGGCAAAGCGCAGCCGCTGTCGGAGCGAACAACACGTTTGCACGCTTTTGTGGCAAAAATTGCTGTAGGAATTGCCGTTCCAATTCGACTGAGTATCTATAAAGTCGCCCGAATGGAACGACTTAACGCCAAGCGAGAGTAAATTGTCGAACGCTCCCCTCGAATCGAAGCCGCCGATCGTCCTCAATCGCTCGACCGAAGCGGGGCGCTCGGTCGCATGTGTCATCGTGACTTACGGGCGACGCGAGCAGTTGGTGCGGCGGACCGTTGCCGCCGTTCAGGCCAGCCCCGCGGTCAAGCGTGTCATCGTGGTCGACAATGGATGCAACCGGCCGGTGACGGTTGACGATTTCGCAACCATACCCCCCGTCGATGTCATCAGGCTCGCTTCAAATCTGGGATCGGCCGGCGGCTTTCACGCCGGCATCACCGCGGCCCAGCGGATCGAGGACGACGATGTGGGCTTCGTTCTCATTCTGGACGACGATAATGTCGGCGAGGACGGCTTCCTGGACCGCTTGCTTGCGCTGCATACGGCGCTCGGCGCAACGGACGATATCGGGCTGTGCGCATTGCGCAGGCATCGAGGCATCTATCCGACGTTGCTCGCCGATCAGAATGCCGTGGCCATCCGCGCCAACTCGTTCCTGAACTTTCATCTTGCCTCGCTTCCTTCGAAACTATGGCGCCGGATTAGGCGAACAGGCGAACGTCTTCCGGAGAACTACGGGGGGTTCCATCTGCGCCGGATCGAGACCGCTCCCTATGGCGGGCTCCTGCTGCCGATTGGCGCCGTCCGGAGGGTCTCGCCTCCGAACATGGAGTTCGTCCTCTATAGCGACGACCACGACTACTCGCTGCGCCTGATGGACGCCGGCGTGACCATCTATCTGACCGATGTCGGTTGCATCAACGACGCGGAGGAATCCTGGGACACGAAGCCGAGCGTCAGCGCGCGCAGCGCGCTCGTCAGCCCCGACGCTCCGGCGTGGCGTCTCTATTATGCCTGCCGGAACCGGATCTTGATTGAGAAACGGTATACAACCTCGCCGATTGTCTATCGCATCAACCGAACGAGCTACGTCGGCCTGCTCGCGATCGAGGCAATCCTGGCTTACCGCAGCCTTAATGGTGCCCGAAAGGCGCTTCGTCCGCTGCTCGAAGCCATTGCCGACGGCGACGCACAGCGACTCGGGTGGCGAACCGAGTATCAACTGCCCGGCGCATCACCATCGAACAACGCGTCCGCGCATTAGCGCGCGACGAATCGTTTTCGTTTGCGCGGACGATTCACGTCGCTGTCATGGAACATCCCGTAGAACAACGGGCCAATACTGAATCGTAATTAGGCAATCGCGGCGAGTTCCTGTGAGGAACAAGCAGTATCGCGCAATGTGCCGAAAATACTTGCAGTTCTTCCCGCGAAAAGCCGCCGTTATCTACATCTTTAGCCTTCTTTCTAACGTCACTGACAAACTCTGCCGCTACGCAATAACCAACAGCGGGCATCACCAGAGTGAATCATGGCGACCATCACCAGCACTGATCAATCCGTTCTATCGGCGAGTGCGTTCACGAGCTCCATCGGCGTTAACACGCACCTGTCATATGCGTGGGGCAACTACAACAACCTCGCGCTGGTCGAGGCAGATCTCAAATATCTCGGAGTCACCACACTTCGTGATAGCGTGACGAACATTCCGGCCGCGCAGCCCGTACTCGATGGTCTCGCGAACGCCGGCTACAAATTCGATCTTGGCGTCTCATCTTCGGTTCCGGCAACGGGCGCCGCAGGTCTGCAGCAATACATTGATGCGCTCGATGCGTTCCAGGCGGCGCACCCGAACAGCATCATTGCGCTGGAAGGATTGAACGAGGTCAATCTCCAGGCCTTCAGCTACAACGGCAGCTCGACAATCGAGGCCGCGGCGCAATTTCAGCAGGCCTTCTACAGCGCAATCAAGGCAGACGCTTCGCTCGCCACGATCCCCGTCTACAATCTGACGCTCGCCTACGACGACCCCGCGGATTTCGCCAAGCTCGGCAATCTCGGAGCGTCGTCAGATTACGCCAACTCCCACGCTTACGTCAGCACCGGAACCACGCCTCAGGCCGCGCTGGCCGCCGCCTTGAAGCTCGCGAGCTCCGTTTCGCCGAATGATCCCTCGGTCATCACTGAAACCGGCTACACGACACTGAGCACCACGCCGTTCCTCGGCGCGAACGAATCGGTTCAGGCGAAATCGATCCTCAACACCTTGATGGACGCCTTCAAGGACGGCGTCGGCACGACCTATCTCTATGAATTGCTCGATCGCAATTCGTCGAGCAGCGATACCGATCCGCAGAGCCATTTCGGACTGTTCTACGACGACGGGACGCCCAAGCTCGCTGCCACCGCGGTCCATAACCTGACGACGATCCTCAACGACGACGGAGCCGGCAGCGGCCAGCCGACGAGCCCGTTGAACTATACGCTCAGCAACATGCCGGACTCGGGCAACAGCATGGTGCTGGGCAAGAGCAACGGGGCCTACGATCTCGTCGTCTGGGCGGAACCCAAAGTCTGGAATCCCTACACCAACACCGAGATCAGCAACCCGACGCAGACCGTCACGGTTCAGCTCGATGGCGTGCATCAATCCATCAAGGTTTACGATCCGACCGGCGGGACCGACCCGATCGCAACCTACACCAATGCCAGCTCGTTCACGATTCCCGTAAGCGATCACCCCATCATCATCGAGATCGACGGGACGTCCAGGGCGGCCTCAAGTCCGACCCAATCCACCGACGTCACTGGCACGGCTGCCCAAATCGTCGCGGAGCTCGCCGACCTCTCCGCCTCGACTGCCCTGCAGTCGATCACGCTCACGGACACCCACGTTCTCCCCGTCGCGTCCGTATCGACGATGAACTACATCATCTCGCACTACGGAAACGCCCTTGCGGCCATTCAGGGCGGCTACTCGTTTTCCGTGACGACCTCCACGACGAGTTGGAGCGAGACGAAATTCTTCGATACGACCGGAACGCTGACGGGAACGCAGACGTCGAACTTCAGCAACGGCGTCATCACCAGCAAATCGCTCGTCAACGTCGACTCGAGCAGCGACACGATCCTGTATGCGGCCGGCGTGAAGACACAGGAAGTGATCGTCGGCGCAAACGGCGCGAAGCAGACCATCAACTACAATTCGGACGGCAGCATCTCGAGCGAGACGGTTGCCGCCTCCGACAAGACCGTCACGACCACGGTTTACGCCAACGGCCTGAAGTCCAAAGTTTATGTAACCAATGCCGACGGAACGCACACCAACACGTTCTACGGCATCACCGGGCAGGCCTACACGACTCAGATCCAGACCACCAAGGCCGATGGAACGATGACTTCCATCACCCAGCTGCACGCCGACGGCACGACACAGTACACCAAGGTGGTCAACGCCGACGGCAGCACCACCACGGATCTCTACAACAGCGCCGGTCAAAAGACCTCGGAGGTGCGCAATTATACCGACGGTTCGAGCCTGACCACGAACTACGACACCACCGGCGCGGTGACGCAGACCGTCGCGAAGGCTGCCAGTGGTGCGAGCACTGCGACGAACTATAGCGCCGGCGTCCAGGCATCGATCTACATCACCAGCGCCGACGGCACCAAGGAAACCAAGCTGTTCACGGCCGGCGTGATCGCCAGCGATTTTGTGCAGAAGACCGACGGATCGTCGACGATGACGGTCTATGCCAACGGAGTCAAATCCAAGGTGTACGTCACCAATACCGACGGCACCCACACCAACACATTCTACAACATCACCGGCCAGCCCTACACGACGCAGATCCAGACGACCAAGGCTGACGGAACGGTGACCGCCTTCACCAATCTGCATGCCGACGGCACGACGCAGTACACCAAGATCACCAATGCGGACGGCAGCACCACCACCGGCCTCTACAACACGGCCGGGCAGAAGATCACGGAGGTGCGCAACTACACCGACGGATCGAGCCTCACAACGACCTACAATACTTCAGGCGTCGTGACACAGACCGTGTCCAAGGCCGTCAACGGCACAGCCACGACCACGAACCTCAGCGCCGGCGTCCAGACCTCGATCTACATCACCAGCGCCGACGGCACCAGGGAAACCAAGCTGTTTACGGCCGGCGTGATTGCCAGCGATCTCGTCCAGAAGACCGACGGGTCTTCGTCGATGACGGTCTATGCGAGCGGCGTCAAATCAAAGGTGTATGTCACCAACGCCGACGGCACCCACACCAACACCTTTTACAACATCACCGGCCAGCCCTATACGACGCAGATCCAGTCGACCAAGGCCGATGGAACGGTGACCGCCTTCACCAATCTGCATGCCGACGGCACGACGCAGTACACCAAGATCACCAATGCGGACGGCAGCACCACCACCGGCCTCTACAATACGGCCGGCCAGAAGATCACAGAGGTACGCAACTACACCGACGGATCGAGCGTCACGACGACCTACGATACTTCCGGGGTCGTGACACAGACCGTGGCCAAGGCAGTCAACGGCACCACCACGACCACGAACCTCAGCGCCGGCGTCCAGACCTCGATCTACATCACCGGCGCCGATGGCACCAAGGAAACCAAGCTGTTCGCAGCCGGCGTGATCGCCAGCGATCTCGTGCAGAAGACCGACGGGTCGTCGACCATGACGGTGTTCGCCAGCGGCGTGAAATCGAAGGTGTATGTCACCAACGCCGACGGCACCCACACCAACACCTTCTACAACATCACCGGCCAAGCCTACACGACCGAGATCCAGAAGACCAAGGCCGACGGCACCATCACGGCGATCACGGACCTCCACGCGGACGGCACCCTGCAATACTCCAAGGTCGTCAACGCCGACGGCAGCATCACCACCGACCAGTATGACAGCACCGGCCACAAGACGACCGAGGTCATCAACTACGCCGATAGCTCGACGCTAACGTCCACCTACAATGCGGCCGGCGAGGTCACGCAGACGGTCGCGAAAGCCAACGGCAATTCCACGACGACCAACTTCAGCAGCGGTGTGAAGACGTCGGTCTACATCACCGACACCGACGGCTCGAAGGAGTCCGATCTCTACACATCCGGCCACCTGACCAGCACGTTGATCCAGGACACCGACGGCTCGTCGTCGACCACGGTCTACAGCAACGACATCAAGACCGCGACCTACGACACGCATGCCGACGGCACGCACACCAACACGTTCTTCAACGTCACGGGTAAGGCCTATACAACCGAGATCCAGCAGAGCAAGGCGGACGGCACTATCACGTCGATCACCGACCTGCACGCCGACGGCACCCTGCAATACACCAAGCTCGTCAACTCGGACGGCAGCATCACGACGGATCTGTACGACTCGACTGGTCACAAGACGACCGAGGTGCAGAACTACACCGACGGCTCGACCCTGTCGTCCACCTACGATACGACCGGCAGCGTGACCCAGACGGTGGCGAAGGCCAGCGGCAACACCACGACGACCAACTTCAGCAGCGGCGTGAAGACGTCGGTCTACATCGCCAATGCCGACGGCTCGAAGGATACCCAGACCTATTCGAGCGGCAAGATTGCCAGCGACTATGTTCAGAACACGGACGGCTCGAACGCCACGACCGTTTACACGGACGGCGTCAAGGCGAAGATGTACATCAACAACGCCGACGGGTCGCACGACAATTTCTACTTCAACGCGAGCAGCACGGAGCACGACTCCTACAACACGGCCGGCAACCTTGCCTATGTCGACATCCTGAACTCGGACGGCACGCACAATTCGTCGGCCAAGATCGCGGGCATCACGCTTGCCGACAGCGCCGGAAACGACACCTTCGCGGTGGCCGGCGTCGGATCGACGACGGTCTCCTTCGGCGGCGGCAACGACCTCGTGAACGGCTTTCATGCCGGATCGGCGACGGGCCACGATACGGTTGCGATCGCGAAGCTCATGGCGACTGATTACAGCGGTCTCCAGTTCAGTCAGTCCGGGGCCGACACCCTGGTCCACGTCACGGCGAACGACTCCATCTTGCTGAAGAACGTCGTCGCCGCGAACTTGACCAGCAACGACTTCCTGTTCGTCTGATCGAGCGAGGATGCGTGCGGCGGAGTTCCACCTCGCCGCACGCAATCAGGGAACAGCGGGGCGCAGAACCCGCCATCCTGGACATGGCGCGCTCGCACGCGATCGCCTGGCCGCAACGTCATTGCCTCATACATCATCATTGCGCCCAAAAATCAGGGTTTGACCGATCCCTGCAGCGATCGGTAAAATCGAGATCCAGCGCGGCATTGAGGCGACATTGACGGATATCGAGGGCGCACGGTCCCCCAAAGGCGGAATCGTGCCGGGAATTCAATACCTGCGCGGTTTTGCAGCCATTCTGGTCGTGATCTGGCACGTCAACTGGCTGGTCAGCCTTCCGCCGTCCTACGGCGAGAGCCCCTTCCCGCTCGCGGAGACCGGCCTGTTCGGCGTCGCGATCTTCTTCGTCATCAGCGGCTTCATCATCACGATTGTTTCATTCGGCCCGGCCCGCAGCACACCTGCGGAGTTCTTTGTCCGGCGCTTCGTGCGCATCATTCCATTCATGTGGGTATGCGTGATCGGATACAATCTGCTGTCGCTGGCAGGCTCCGGAAAACTCGATCCTCTCCCCGGCCTGAGGGCGCTGGCGCTCTGGCCGATCGGTGAGCTGCGGCCACACGTCGTCTGGACCCTCCGGCACGAGTTCATCTTCTACATTCTATTCGCATTGACGATGCTTCAGCCACGCCCTCGGTTTTATGTGTTGATCGCGTGGTTTCTGGCCCCTTTGGCCTGGTACGCGACGGCACGTCTACTGCCATGGCCGGAACTGCTGCAACCGGAGAGCACGGGTCTCGCCCTGGCGACCGTGATCGGTTACGGCAACATCATGATGCCAAACCTCCAGTTCGGCATGGGCTTTGCGCTTGGCTTGCTGTGGCTCAAGGGCCATCCGCTGGTTCGCAGCCGATTCCCGGCAGCATTTCCGCTCACCGTTGCGGCGACGACGCTGGGGACGGTTGTCGTCGGGATCATGCTTTCGGAAGACAACGGGCTCCGAGCCGTGTGGTGGACCCTGTTCGCCACGATTGTCGTCTGGCTGGGGGTCGTTTCCACCGAAAAGCCGGGACCGCTGCATTCCCTGGGCATGCTGCTCGGTGACGCCTCCTATTCGATCTACCTCACCCACGCGGCGACCGCGGTCGTGCTGATTCAGATCTCCGCCCGCCTCCACAATCCATTGCCATCCGCCCTCTTCGTCATTCTCGCGGTGGTCGCGTCGGTCATCGCCGGGATCCTGATCCATTGGTATGTCGAACAGCCGCTCATTGGTTATTGCCGCAGGCTGGGACGACGCCGCTCGATCGTCGCATAACGGCCATCGGTTGGGCTAAAACTGCAATTCGGTGCTATGCCAACCCGGCCTCGGCACCGTCACGGCCATCAATTGGCTTCAACTCCGTGGCATCCGCTGATGCCGCCAAAACTGACGTATGAAAGGCCGTACGAGAATGTCGCAGCCGGATCGAGACGCAGGGCTCGCAACCGTTTCGTTGCCGGGCGCCCTCGGCCGCGAGCGCTCCTTCTCCCCATCGCGCTTCCGGCGGCTGTCCGACACCATCCAGTCGAGCCTGGCGCGGTGGGAGACCGCGGAAACCATCTTGGCGAAGAACAACGGTCTCGGGCCGGGTTTCAACATGATGCGGCACCTGCTGTCGCTGGTCATCCTGTCGCATCACTGCCGTGTCGCGGTTGCCGGCCTGTTCGCCGGCGCCGCCTTCGTCAAGAAGCTCGATGAACCGGGAATGGCGGTCTATGTGCTCAAGGATCCCGGCGCCGCCGCCTTCGACAAGATGGGTGGATTGACGGCCCTGACCTTCAGCCACCTGCATGCATCCGAAATCATCCAGGAACTGCTCAGACCCGGACTGATTGCGCTGGTCGGGATGTTCTTCGCGCTGAGCGGCTTCCTGGTGACCGGCAGCGCCATCAAGAATCCGGATCTGAAAACGTTCTTCATCAACCGCGTACTGCGGATCGTCCCGGCGCTCAGTGTCGAGGTGACGCTCTGCGCCCTCGTGGTCGGGCCATTGCTGACGCAATTGCCAGTGTCGCAATATCTGTCCGAGTACCAGTTCTTCCGCTATTTCGGAAACATCGTCGGCCACGTCACGTTCGAGCTGCCCGGGCTGTTTCTGCACAACCCCTGGCCGGAGATGGTCAACGCCAATCTCTGGACCTTACCCTGGGAACTCTGGTGCTACGTCTTCGCCTTCGCGCTTCTGCTGGGGCGCATGATCTCGAGCGAGGCAGGAAAGATCCGCTGGATCACGCTCCTCGTCGGCGCCGCGCTGCTCGCCGAGCTCGTCGCCTACTTCATCGACCCCAATACCTTCAATGTCCGGCACGATTCGACGCGGCTAGCCGGCTGGTATCTCGTCTTCATGTTCTTCTTCGGCATGGTGTTCCGCCTGCACGCCCGATACGTGCCGATTCACTGGGCCATCTTTGCGACGTCCGCCGCCTGCTACGCGGTGATCATGTGGCTCAACGTGCTGCTGCCACTTGCGGGCATATTCCTGACCTACTGCACGATCTACATCGGCATGAAGAGCTTTCGCGCGTTCGACCGCCTGTTCCGTCAGGATCTCTCCTACGGCATTTACCTCTACGGCTTCCCGATCACGCAGGCGACGATCGACATTTTCCAGCGTGTCTTGGGTCCGGATCACCGCCTTTCGCTGGCGGTGATCCTGCCGATTGTCGTGGTGTTGACGCTCGGCTTTGCTGCTTTCTCCTGGAACGTCATTGAAAAACCAGCGCTTCGGCTGCGCCGGTTCTACCAGAGGCCCGCCTGACCGTGCCGGGCGCTGGCCCCGGTTCGAGGATCCAGATCAAGCCGGACTGCGCTCCGCCCTCTTTCCAAACAACGCGTTTCGGAACGTGCTGTCGATCAGACGGCGGAAGCGGACCTCAATGAGCTCATAGCTCATGGCGCTGGCGATCAGCACCAGCACCGTCCCGATGATCACGAAGCCAGACCACAGCAGCCATCGATCGTATCCGCGGTCGACCAGCTTCAGACCCATCATCTGCAACGGAAACAGCATAAAGGGGTGGACCAGGTAGAAGCTGTAGCTGATCTTGCCAAGATATTGCAGCGCCGGCGCCCTGAGGACCGTCGAGACGCCGGACCCCGGCGCGAGCACCATCCCGAACAAGAAGAAGCCGGGAATGAGGCTGACAAACGGGTGAAAGAGGTCGAGCGCTGCGTACATCGCGGCAAAGCAGATCAGGCCCGCAGCCAGCCCCAGCGGACCGGACGCAGGAATACGGATGTTGGTGGCGCTGAAAAGCATGCCGATACCGAAGAACGCGGCGATCGGCCAATAGAGAAGGCAGATCACGGCCACCACCATCATGGGTGCCGCCAGCCACCAGCTCTTGAACCGGACGATCGCGCCGAAGCTCAGCGCAAACCAGATATAGAACGCCCATTCATAGGTCAGCGTCCAGGCGTTCTGCTGGGCGATCGGCAAGCCCAGCGCATTCTGCAGGAAGAACAGGTTGGCGATGAAGATCTCGACATAGCTCGGGAGATCCAAACCGCGAAAGAACTTGTACCCGACGAACGGCCCGACCACGAACAGCGTCAGGTGCAGGATAACGAAGAGCGGCATGATGCGCAGAACGCGGTCATAGATGAACTTCGCGATCGACGCATGCCGCACCAGGCTTGCCGGAATCAGGAAGCCGCTGATCATGAAGAACAGCTCGACCCCGTGCCCGCCCGTGTTGAGCACGGTCTGAAGCCACGGCCAGATCGGCGGCAGGAAGCCTGCGCCGGGGACGTCAGGCATGCCCACCTTCGGCATGTCGCGAAAGTGACAGATCAGGACGGTGAGCGCAGCAATTCCGCGCAATCCCTGAATTGACGGCACGAACGCGCCGCCGGACTCCGCGTAGGTTTTTTCGCTTTGGCTGTTCATTCGGCCCCCTGTCCCCGCAGTGACGGCTGAAACGCGACCGCGGTAAATGCCTGCGAACGAAACCGGTGACCAAAGGTCACCATCGGCTTCTCCACGGCGAGATAGTTCAACCAGCTGACCAAGATCGACACCACACCAACTCCGATTACAAAGAGAGACCATTGCCCCGGGCTCTGACCCGTTCCGAAATACTGCACGATCACCACCAGCACGTAGGGCCCTATCAGGTAGACCGAATAGCTGATACGGCCGACAAAGGACAGGACGCCCGAGGCCCCGCGCTCGCCGAGAGCGGCAAACGCCAGGAACACGACGGCAGCCCCGATATAGGCGGCCCCCATGCCGTAAGCGCAGAAGAAATTATCCTGATAGTCCAGCCCATAGCGCCGATATGCGCAGGCGGCCGCATAGAGCACGTAAAGCAGCGTGCAGATCGCGACATGACGCCATTGGAGGCGCTCGCCGATCGCGGCATCGCGCACCACCTTGCCGAGAAACATCGCCGTCAGGTCCAACATGAGTTCGAGCAAGCCCCAGAAAAGATGACCTTTTACGAAGGGAAAGGCCATGATTGCGGTCAGAGAGGCGGCGACGATGATGCAAATCGCGGTCCAGCGCGCCTTGAGGAGCCCGATCGCAAACAGCGCGATGCATCCGACATAAAAGATCAACTCAACGGCAAGCGTCCAATATCCGATGTTGAGGTTCTGGATGTTCATGAACATCTGCAACATGGTGATGTTGGCAAGGATCTGTGACAGGGGAAACGTCTTCCCCTCCATCGTCGGCGCAATGAGCAGGACAACGACGATCGACACCCAATAGGCCGGGTAAAGCCGGAAAAAGCGGCTGATCGCAAAGTCCCGGATCGGCGCAGAGCTGTTCGGAAAACTGTTCGGAATCACGAAGCCGCTGACGAAGAAGAACAGCACGACGCCGAACCGGCCGAAATTGAAATATTCGCCGACCGCATTGTGGAAGACTCGATAGTAGTCGCCGGCCGCCTGGTTCAGCACGATCTGCTCCAGCGCATGCTGGAGCAGCACCGACAGAACAGCGATGCCGCGCAAGGTATCTATGAATGCGAGTCGCCTGTGCATCGCCGGCCCTTCAGCCCGATCCACTTAATCTGGGCACAGCTCCGCCCAGTGCAGGCGCGTCCTGAGCGGGCGGATTCGCGTGCAACGCGTAGCGTCGATTCGACTTTCCTCCCTGGAAAACAAAGGAAGCCCGCCGGGAGAACACGTCGCTGAAGATGAACGACATCAGCAAGAGGCCCGACGCCGGCCCGTAGTCGGCCACGGTGATGCTGAAGATGTTCATCACGAATGTGAGGGACAATTTGTAGATGTCGGTCGTCAGCAACGTCGCACGGATGACGAAGAACATGAAGGCGACGAAAGGCACGCCAAACATCAGAAAGGTGACGAGATAGAAATTATCGACCGGCACCCAATACGATGTCAGGTTTGAAAACTGATTCATCGGATAGTTGAAACAGCCCACGCCGCATCCGGTGATGTAACCGACCGGCATCAACTGAGACAGGAAGATGAACGGCTTCTGCCAACTGTTGTTGATGCGGTCGACCAGGCTGAAGAGAAAATCCTTTGCACCGACCGACGTCCCGCCAAAGACCAGGATCAAGAAGATGGGAACGAGAATCGAGAGATAGGATGATACCGCCAACATCCTCAGGGTCGGGAAGCGCATCTTCTCAGGCATTGCTCGGATGACGAGCAACGCAATTAGATACATGGCGAGAACGCCCATGGTCGTCTTACTCGTGGTCAACTTCAACGCGTAAAAGGCAGCCCCGCCGAAAAAGAGGCACCACCACACGTTCTTTCGTATCGAGGTCATGACGTACGCAACCAGAATGAAGAGGCTGACGACGGTACTGTCCTCGCAAAAACCGGAGAGCCGTTGCTCGGAGCCTGCCCACCACAGTCGCCCCGCCTGCCGCTTAACGCCGAACGCCTCATAGGTGTAATTGACCCACGGCGCCTTCCAATAGGCCGACAGGATCACGCCGAAGATCGATACGTAGAACAGTATCGACATCAATAACAGAAGCTTCTTGTAGGCAGCTGTGTCCGCATCGCAAAAGCTGAAGCCGATGAAGACAGGCAGGATCATCTTGAACGCCGAGGCGAACGCCGTGACGTTGCCCAGAAAGAGATAGCCGATCCCGAGCGACAGGAAGATCCACAGCAGTACGACCACGGCCAGGATGCTGCGATTTTGGATGATGCAGCGGTAAATGAACAGGAAGAGGCACATGAAACCGAAAGCATCCGGCACGAACCATAGCGGGCTCAAATGGGTAATGTAGAGATAATATCGCGCGGCGGCCGAGAAATCGTCCCGCAGGAAATATGTAGCCATCCCAACGGCTTCGAGGCTGAACGCCCCCCACATCAGCAGCGGAAATCGCAACAGCGGCATTGTCCGGCGCAGCGCTAGCGTTGTCGTCGTCATATTCGTCCTTAGCTCGAAAGGCGCGTAGAAGGCTTGGCCGGGGCCGGCGAGTACGCCACCGCTCCGTGGAAGATGTTCCGCACCAGCCTGGACCCAGGCAATTCAATCCAGCGATATGTCAATTGCGAGAGAGCGAGTACGGCGCCGAGCACAATCAGCAGATTGAGCGTGGGCGCCAATCCTGGATGGATCGCCTCCAGCCTGTCCACCACCGGCTTGCCCGCAGCGCGAACAAAATACTCGGCAAGCAGCACGACGAAGGCGTGAACCATGTAGATCGAGTATGACCGCTGACCGAGCCATAACAATGGCCTGATCGTGAGCATGGAGGGAACAACAGCGGCCTTCGGAAACGCCAGTAGCGAGCCAAGAAGCACGGCAAAGGTTACGGGCGCAAGATAGCTGGTCCACGGATAGGCTTCAGTCAGGGATACATGCGCCACGGCTGCAACCACGGCCGCAAACTGAATACCACCCTGCAAAGCGGGACTGATGTCGCGCGGCAGTGCCTCGACCGCTTTCACAGTGAGCACGCCGAGAAAGAAGCTGGTGAAGCAGCGCAGCAGCCCCCAATCAAACTGCACGTCCAACTGAGGTGTCGTGATCACCATTGTGAGAATCAACCAGCTGCCGATCGTCAGCGTGACGGCCCCGAAATAAAACCAGGCAAGCGAATTAAATCGTTGCGCGGCCAGCAGCATCAGGCCGAACACGAGATAGGTGTAGAATTCGACGCTGATGCTCCAGCTCGGCGCATTCCAATTCAGGTAATGAACAAAGCCCAGCGAGTGCAGCAGGAAGACGTTCAGGAAAAACGAATAGCCGTTGTTGACTTCAAAAGCCGCGGGAGCGGTCACGACAACGCCCGCCATCACCAGCCCAAGCCCGATGCGCGCGAGACGGAATAGCAGCAACACGAGAAGCATCACGATGTGCAGCGGATACACCCGCGCGAACCGTCGAACCATGAAATCGCGCAGGGAGAAACGCCCGAAATCGGTTTGAAGATAGCTCAACGACAACACGATGCCGCTGAGCACGAAGAACAGATCGACCAGAAATCCGCCGCTGCGGAAGAACGCGCAGTCGACCCACGCACGATTCGGAAACGCCGCGAGGAAGGTCGGCATCAGGATTACATGGTGAATCACCACGGTGACCGCGGCAATTCCCCGAATGCTGTCCAGAGTGAGGACATGCGCTTTCTCGCGATGAGCGGGCACCGTCACGGCAATTTCCTAGTACCTTGCAGTGCAGCATTTCTACCGGGCATTCGACGTGAATACAATGTCCCGCCCGCACTCGTCGCATGCATATCGATTGGAGATGTCGCCCATATCGAAAGCAGTGGCGCGACGGTTAATTTGCCGGAGGCAATGCACCCGGCAACCGGTTAATGAAGCAGCCGCGTGCCCCAAGGACGTGCAGCTTGCCATCTCCAGAACAAGAAGCTCGCCGCGTAACACACCTTTCGGCTAAGGCTGCTCGCCTTGCGTGTTCGCGGATTGTGCAATTAACCTATTCATTCGGCACGAATGTGGCAAAACAGCACCGAGCTTCGGGAACTGAATGCGGAGCCACGGTGCGGCCCTCGGGGATTGATCTTGTATAAGGCTTCGCGGTTTGCGGCGATCGGGGTGTTCATGCTGGCCCCGCTGCCGTTCGGCTCCGCCGAGACGGTGTGGATCTGCATCTGGACGATGCTGCTCGCGTTCAGCCTCGCCACCGCCGATCTGCGCAGCGCGACGCTCGATGATTTCTACCTGTTGCTGCCACTGTTCGCCGTTCTCGTCATCGTCGCGGCCGTGATCACGGTTCAGTTATGGCCGAACTCACCCCTTCACGGGGTCGATGCGGCATGGGTGGTGGCGCGAGGCGTGGTGGGAGCAGATCTGCCCGGCCGCGTCTCGATCACCGCCAACGGCCCATGGCTCGCATTCGGCTATCCACTGTTGTTGGTGCTTGCCTTCACGCGCGCCGTCTACATCGCCACCGACGCGGAGGATGCGCGACAGCTGCTGCGCATCCTCGCCTGGACGGGGTTTGCCTATGCTCTCTACGGAATCCTCGCGGGGATCGGCGATCCGACCTCGCTCCTGTTCCGCCGCAAGGAGGCCTATATCGGCTTCGTCACGGGCACATTCGTCAACAGAAACACGGCTGCGACCTTCTTCGCGAGCTGCGCGCTGCTGTTTCTGTTGCCATTGTTGCGCTTCATCTATCGCCAGGATCGGCCGAACCGACCGCCTGCGCAACAAATGACCGCATTGATCGCATATTATCTGTCCTCTCCTGTGGCGCTGGGAGGCGGCTTTGTCGTCTGCCTGGTTGCAACGGCGATGACAGGCTCGCGCGCGGGGTTTCTGCTGCTGATCCTGACCGTCTTTATGGCGACCGCCCTCTTTTTCGCACCGCTGCGCATCGGCAAGCTTCGCCGCTGGGGCTGGCTCGCAGCAATCGCAGTGGCAGCGCTGTTGCTGTTTCAGCTCGTCGGCGGCGCAGTGGCGGGGCGAATCCTGACTTACGGCCTCGTGGATGAACAGCGGTTCACGATGTATCGAACCGTACTGACCATGATCGAGGAGCATCCGCTGCTCGGGATCGGTTACGGAAACTTCGAAAGCGCATTTCCCGGCTACAGGCCGGATTCACTCGGCAGTCTCGGAGTCTGGGACCGCGCGCACAGTACGCCGCTCGAGCTTGCAGTCGAGCTCGGCCTTCCTGCCGCCTGTTTGATTATAGTCACATGTCTCTGGTATCTTTACCATTTGTTAAATGGAAGCTTGCATCGGCGGCGTGACCGCTACATACCGATTATCGGCGCAAGTGTGGCGACGCTTGGATTCTTGCATACGAGCA
The DNA here is from genome assembly GCF_029846715.1 of Bradyrhizobium nivariense. Taxonomy (GTDB): domain Bacteria; phylum Pseudomonadota; class Alphaproteobacteria; order Rhizobiales; family Xanthobacteraceae; genus Bradyrhizobium. Next base: position 161,923 of record NZ_JARVWW010000007.1, on the reverse strand, counting down.
TCGATTTCTCGTTGCAGATTCCAGGCTTCGGTGTGTTTTTTGCGGCGATCACCGGCTGCGGGCTGGCGCAAAGCAGGCCGTCATCCGAGCAAAAAAAGTAGCGTAATTGCGGTTTTGGCAATATGTTGAAGCAAACTTTACTCGATTGCATGGTTGGGGAGTCGAATGCGTAAATCCGTGGGGCTCGGGGCTGCCTTGCTTGCGATGACAGCAGCGACGTCTACTTTCGCAGCACAGAACGGTTGCGTTCCAAATCCCGACGCGGTGACTTCTGAGCGGGCAATTCAATTCCTCGGCAATCCCGAGGCTCTTTTGAGCCAGTTCAAGGATGGTCAAGGCGGTCTCGCCTCCCAGATCCGGGACATGCTGACCAATCGGCCTGAGACGCTGGAAGGTATGGGCTCACTCGCCAAGGCGAGTTCGGATGACCAGGGCCGCGCGATTGGCGCCGGAATGGGCACTGCCGCCGCGGTCTGCGTGCTGACGCAGCCCCAGTTCGCCCAGCAGATCCAAGAGGTCGTGCTGAAGACGGATAAGCCCGGGCTGATCCAGTCATTCACGAGCATCACGGGCGACATCCCGACCGAGGCAATCACGGGCGCGGACGCCAACGGCGATACAACCGCAGGCGGTGGACAGGCTGCCGCTGCGGAACCGCGTGCCGGCGGTGCGATCAGCCCGGCTCCGCCGCCCTCGTTCTCCGCCGGAGCCGGCCCGGTTTCTCAGTCGACGACGACCCTGTTCGCGGCATCGACCGGGACCTCGTCGCTCACGGCCACTAGCCCGTCGCGCTAGCCCGGAACCAATTCAACCTCAGCCTATTGATTAACCAAGCCGGCCGCGCGCACACGTGGCCGGTCATTTGCATTCAATTTTAGAGGTTTGGGGAACCCCGCTCTAAAAACTTTGTGCGAGACCTGTTGCGTCAAGAAAGACGGATAACGGGGGATGACATGAAACTGTTGTACGCGCCGTTGCTCGCAGCCCTCATCGCCTGCGCCGGCAACATCGCAAAGGCCGAATCGGATAGCACACAGCGTCCGGCCGGAGCTTCGTTCATCGAAGAATTCGACAACGCACTTGCTCCGATGAACTTCGTCAAGTTCTGCATGAAGAACGATGCGGAATGCGGCACCGATACCAGCGAGCGCAAACTGCCGCCTGCCGACACCGCCATGGCGATGCTTCGTCAGGTGAATCTTTCGGTCAACGAATCCATTGCGCCGATGCGCAAGCCGACGGATCCGGTGACCGCAAACTGGACGGTCTCACCGTCAGCCGGTGATTGCAACGACTACGCAGTTACCAAGCGACACCAATTGATCGCGATGGGATGGCCGCAGGCGGCCCTTCGTCTTGCGGTTGTGCGGATCGACGGCGGACAGGGTCACCTGGTCCTGGTGGCACGGCTTTCGGATGGTGACGTGGTGCTGGACAATCTATCCTCGAGCATTAGCCCCTGGAATTCACTCGGCTACGAATGGATCTCGATGCAGTCCGGTGCCAACCCGCGCTTCTGGGTGAACATCGGCGATCACGGACGCAGGCTTCACGACAGGCGCTTCGCGCTGATCTCGGGCTCGTCGCTCTGATCGGTTGAGCGTCAGATCCCACTTCCTAAGAGGGTCGTGTATATCAACGCCCGTGGCTCTCGCCGCGGGCGTTGTCGTGTACCTGTTCACATCAGGTCATTCGTATTGTGAAATTCGCTATGAATTGCCGGGGTTTCAGACTATATTTTGCACCGCACAAGAATTTGACATAGTTAAGCGCGACACTCGGTTTAAGCGAAGTCTTGCGGCGATTTGAATGAAGGCAATGAGTGATTTGGCCCTGCCTCAACGACGACAGTCTGCCAATCGCGGCTCGGGTGGTTTCTCGGGCGGTTTTGGTGCGGCACCTGCCCTCGCAATGCTGATGCTGGCATGCGCGGCCGGCCGCTGCGAAGCGCAATGTGTCGGGCAGTCTGAGCGTGTGCCCGCCGAGATCTTGAAGGTCTTCCAGACCGAGCCCACGTCGCTGCTGCGCGACCGCGACGTCCGCGGCGACCGCACCAAGCTTACGGGTCGCCTCGCCGCCTACATCGTGAGCGACATAACGATCCTGTCGGCAGTGCGCGATCTCGTCAGCGAGTCCGCCAATGTCGAGCGGACCTCGATCGGCATGGCGCTGCGCCGGGCGCAGCTGATCTGTGTGCCCCGCAAGGCCGAGAATGCCCAGAAGATCAGCCAGTTCGTACAAAAGCTGGCAGACTCGGCCGTGAGCGCCGGTTACTCCGCGGAGCTCGAGGCCGTCGAATTCAATCCGAATTCGGTCGCGTCGCCGTCGGCGGGAGGCGCGCCAGGCTCGCCAACCAAAAAGTCCACTGGTCCTGCGAACAGCCTCATGACCGGCGAGTGGAGTACGGATGTCGGTGATCCGTTTGCTCCTGCGCCGCTCCCCCAATAATCTCACGTCAGGTCGATGAACATTCAGATGTATCAGCCCAGAGAGCAATTTCACCTGCAAGAGAGGTCCGCTTTAGACTTGGCGGGATCGACTCTCAGCCTCGAGCGCATCATTGGCATCTTGCGCCGACAGTGGCCTGTCATCGCGGGGGTTGTCGGCGTCGCCGTGGCGATCTGCCTCATTTACCTGCTGACGGCGACGCCGATGTATACGGCGAACACGCGCATCCTGATGGACACCCGCCAGACGCAGGTGCTCGACAAGGATAACGGCACGTCCAACGCGCTGATCGACCCGGGCTTCGTCGACAGCCAGGTCGAGATCATCACCTCGGACGACCTGATTCGGTCCGTCGTCCGTCGCATGAATCTGACGGGGGATCCGGAGTTCAACGGTTCGGATCCGGGGCTGCTGCCAGCTATTATCGGAAAGGTCATCGGACTCTTCGGATCGGACGGGCCGGCATCGAAGGAACGCATCGAACGCGGAACGGTCGCCGCGGTTGAAAACAACCTCAAGGTCGAGCGCCTGCTGACGACCTACGTCTTGTCGACCAGCTTCCGCTCGCGGGACGCCGACAAGGCGGCCCAGATCGCCAATGAGATCGCGGATGCGTATATCGTCGGCGCCCTCGACGCGAAGTATCAGTCCACCAAGCGCGCCAGCGAATGGCTGCAGCAGCGCAGCGCCGAGTTGCGCGAGCAGGCGACCATCAGCGACCGCGCCGTGCAGACCTTCAAGAGCCAGAACAATATCGTTGGCACCAGCCGCGGCCTGATGAACGAGCAGCAACTCACCGACGTGAACACACAGCTCATTCAGGCCCGCGCGGCCACCTCCGAGGCCAAGGCACGGCTGGACCGCATCGAGGCGATTACCGACAAGGATCTTGCCCAGCCGACGGTCACCGACGCGCTGAACAATCCCGTGATCACCCGGCTGCGCGCGCAATATCTCGATCTGTCGGCGCAGTATTCTGATTGGTCGACCCGGTACGGCAAGACCCATCAGGCATCGGTCAATCTCGCCAATCGCATGGATGAGCTGCGCAAGTCGATCGCAGACGAGGTCAAGCGTATCGGCGATGCCTATCGCAGCGATTACGAAATCGCCAAGAGCCGCGAGACGTCGCTGGAAGATAACCTCAAGAATCTGGTCAGCCAAGCCGGCAATACCGGACAGGCGCAGGTGAAGCTGCGCGACCTCGAGAGCGCGGCTGACACCTACCGCAACCTGTACAACAGCTTCCTGGAGAAGCAACAGCAGGCGATGCAGAACCTGAGCTTCCCGATCAGCGAATCCCGCATCATCGCTACCGCCGTCAAGCCGGATCGCAAGAGCTCCCCCAAGACGGTGCTCTCTTTGATCGGAGCCCTGTTCGGTGGCCTTTGCTTCGGCCTGGGCGCTGCATTTGCTCGAGAGATGTTGAGTGATGTGCTGCGCGCTCCGAGCGAGGTCGAGGACGAGCTCGGCGTCAAATGCCTCGGGGTACTTCCCGCAATCGGCACAAAGCCGATGGGCTTGCCGAGCGTACGCGGATCGCGATCGCCGGATAGCCCGCCGCTCGGGGCAAACGGCCCGCTTTCCCGCTACGTAATAGATCACCCCTTCTCGCGCTATGCCGAGACCATGCGCAACATTAAGGTATCTATCGACCTCGCCCGCCTGTCTCGGGAGGTGAAGATCATCGGCATCGTGTCCTCTCTTCCGAAGGAAGGCAAAACGACGGTTTCAGCCAATTTCGCCCACCTCACCGCGTTCACCGGAAAGCGTGTGCTGCTGATTGACGGCGACCTTCATACTCGTTCGCTGACAAAGGAACTCGACCCGACCGCCAAGAGCGGGCTGCTCGAGTCTCTCAAGGATCCGCAATCAGTTGGACACCACATCCGGCGCAGCGCCGAGACCGGACTGGATTTCCTGCCTTCTTTTGTCGTCTCGCGGATGGTGAACTCCGCCGACATCATGGCCTCCAAGGCGATGGCCGATCTGCTGTCGTTGCTCCGGAACGAATACGACTACATCGTCATCGATCTGGCGCCGGTGATGCCGGTCACCGACGCCAAGGCGATCAGCCATCTCATGGACGCGTTCGTCTATATCATTGAATGGGGTCGCACGACGCGAACGGCCGTGCAGGAATCGATGTCGAGCTCGGAAGGCATCCAGAAGAAGGTGCTGGGCGCCGTTCTCAACGGTGCAAACCCGAAGATGCTGAAGCGCATCGAAGGCTACAAAGGCTCGCACTACAACGCGTACTATGTCGAGGGAGCCTAAAAACGAGGTCGGCCCGTCCAGCGGTTCACGCTTGCTCGCACGAGGCGCCAATTTCTTGCTGGCGGGATCGGCCCTCGCGTGGGTGGCATCGACCATCCCGAACGTTGCGGATCCAACCGTATCGCGTGTTGCAAGGCAAATTGCCGCTGGCGAAAACTACGACGCGCCATTGCTGCGGCAGATCGTGAAGATGAACCTGCCAGCGGCGCAGCGTCAGTGCGAACCCAAGCCCCTTCGGGAACTTCTCGTCCTGCAATTGTCGGCCGCCGACATGAGCGTCCGTGGCACCGACCTGGCACAGGCGGATGCGGATGTTGATGCTGTCCAATTAATGAGCCGGATCCTGTTGGGATGCGCTCCAACCGAGTCGCTTGGATGGCTGGGGGCCTTTTGGTCCGGCTCCCGCCAAGACGGGCTAACAGCCAGAACCGTCGCGTTTCTCGGCCAATCCTACCGCTTGGCGCCGCATGAAGTCTGGCTGCAGATGATGCGCGTGCCTCTGGCCTTTAGGGCGTTCGGAGCCCTGCCGCCTGCGCTGACCGACGCCGCAGTGCAGGACTTCAACGACGTCTTCCACGACCGGCTAATCAGCAGCGCTGCCGCGCTGTTCATCATATCCCCGACGCCGGTCCGGAGCAGACTTCTGGATCTAACCTGCGACGTCTCCGAACGCGAGAGGCTGGCCTTCTGGTTTCTCGTTCGAGACGCCGGGGGCAATATCCAGCATCGATGCTATCCGCCAGACGACCGTCCGCGCTTTTTGCGCGACAACTAGCCCTGGTGTTGCTGGTCGCGGCGATCGCGAGGCGAGCCGAAGCGCCCCATCGGTTTACGATCGATATAAGCTGGAAGGAAAGCCTGCGCACAGCGCTTTTCAGTAAGCTTCCTGATGGATCAGCGCCAGCGCCGTCTTCAGGATGATCCTGATGTCGAGCCAGATGCTCCAGTTGCTGACGTACCAGACGTCGTACTCGACCCGCTTTTCCATCAGATCGATGGTCGGCGTCTCGCCGCGGAAGCCGTTGACCTGGGCCCAACCGGTCAGGCCGGGCTTCATGTGATGCCGGTACACGTAATTGCTGATGAGCTGGTCGTAGTAATTGTCGTGGGCGAGCGCATGCGGGCGCGGTCCGACCAGCGACATCTCGCCGCGAAGGACGTTCCAGAGCTGCGGCAGCTCGTCGATGCTGGTCCGCCGCAACACGCGACCGACCCGTGTCACCCGGACGTCGCTCTTGGTCGCCTGCGTGACGACATGACCGTTCTCCGCCACCGTCATGGAGCGGAATTTCCAGATCTGGAATTGCTTGCCGTTGAAGCCGCGTCGGGACTGCCTGAAGATCACGCTGCCCGTCGAATCGAGCTTGATCATGATCGCGGCCGTCACCAGCAGCGGCGCCAGCAACAGCAGCGCGAACGAGGCAAGGCCGATATCGAGGCAACGCTTCTGCGCGCGCTCGAATGCACTTAGCGGCGCACGCTGGATCTCGATCGCGACCGTGCCGCTGACCGGCTGGAACGGACGCGAGACCAGGTCGGCGATCGGAAAATCCGGCAGAAGGCGGATCGGCTGGGGGACCACGCGCAGATGCTGGCTCAGTTTCTGGAGAAGAGGCATTTCGTCCCAGTCGACGACCAGGAGATATTCTGCCACATCCGCCGTGCGCGCCTGACGGACGATATCGCGAATCTCGCGATCCCAGCCGGCACCCTCTTCGGAAGGCTCGAGCACGAAATGCCGCACGACGTTGAAGCCGTGCTTGCGCAGATCCTTGAAGCGGCTCGATGTGAAATCGAGGGGCTTGAGGCTGAGCAGGACCACTTTCCGGTCGACCAGGCGACCCTTGGCATAGCTCGACGTGAGCGCCAGGCGCCACAGCACGCGGAGACCGCCCAGGGCAACGCCACCGGTTGCAGCAAACAACAGGGTGGTTCCGCGCGATAGATCCGCGGACGATTTGAGCAGAAAAGCCTCGACCGCGAGAATGGTCAGCGAGATCAACCAGACCGCCAGAGCCTTGCGCAGCTGCCAGATCGTACTCAAGAGGCGATGATGATCGTAGACACCCTGGAAGTACGCGATGGTCACGAACACCGCGCCGACCACGAGACCTGCGCCGACGGACGAATCCTGTTCGACCACGAAGACGCGATAAAGACCGCTCGCCACGAAATAGCTAAGCAGCACCGCTACGAAGTCACCGGCGATCAAGGCCACCTGCAGCGGCCTCTGGAGGGCACCGCGTCGGTTCGATATACCCGAATAATAGTTTTCCGAACCGTAAGTTGCTACAGCCATCCGAACCTCGCTGCCTCGTCACGCATCGCAATGGAGAATTGCGAGTAAATCGATCCGAATTTTTTTCGACGTGCGCCCGAAGTATATCTTAACTAAACAAAGCGACATTGCGGCAGTGCACCGAAAAAATCAAATCGATTTTCGCGCAACGCAGCATCGCAGCGAGAGGATGCACAAACTGCTGTCACACACGTGACAATTATGCGGGCAATACGCCGCGATTTCCGTCAAATCGTGTCATTTTCGCGCAGATTGTCGCGCGCATTTGAACGGCTGTTCAACCATGCCGCTTAAGCCGTTATTAGCCCGCGGCCATTAACACTCGTGACCAACTCTGGGAGTTGTGTCGTGAGTACCGTAGTCGTTTTCAGCCTGCTGATCGGATCGTTGCTGGGAGGCCGATTCCGAGTCTTCATCCTGCCGCCCGCCATCGTTCTCGGTGCAGCGATCCTCGGTGCGGGCTCGGCCTGGCAGGGATATGATTCGGCTCACACCGTTGTTACGATTCTCGTCTTTGCGGTGGTGCTCCAGCTTGGTTATGTCTGCGGCGCGGTTCTGCTCCGCGTGCGGGCGGCCGCCTATCGCAGCAAGGTCGCGCCGTCGTTCGACAGCCAAAGCTTCGGCTAATTCGGCGGGAGAGCGCCGGGATCGACGATTCGCGAGAGCCCGCGGATGATCGATCAGGCGCCCGAATGAGCATTCACGAGCAGAGGTGGAGAAAAAAGCGACCCGTGGCGGCCCGATTTCGTCGATAATGTATTGACATCTCGGGCGAAGGTCTCTGAAGAGTTGGACCCCATGCCCACGACCGCGCCTCCAAATTCGCCCCGGCCGAAGCTACCGAACGGCGTGCGCATCTATGCGATCAGCGACATCCACGGCTGCGCGCATCTGCTCGAACAGATGTTCGCCGTCATCGATGCGGACATGGCGAACAGCCGCCCCTATCGCGCGATCGAGGTGTTCCTCGGCGACTATATCGATCGCGGTCCAGACTCCCGCCACACCCTCGATCTCCTGATCAGGCGCAGCCGCCACCGCAACACCGTCTTTCTCAAGGGCAATCACGAAGCCTATTTCACCTCGGTGCTGGAGGATCCCTCGCGCGCCACCGAATGGTTTCAGATCGGCGGACTCCAGACCATGATGTCGTACGGGGTGTCGGCCGCGCCGGGCCTCAGCAAGGACGAGCAGTCCGATCTCGTGCGCGAGCTCAAATCCGCGATGCCGCCTGAGCACATCGCGTTCCTGCGCCAGTTGCGGCCGACGTTCACATGCGGCGACTTCTTCTTCGTCCATGCGGGGGTGCGTCCGGGAATTCCGCTCTCCGAACAACGCGAAGCGGACCTGCTGTGGATCAGGGACGAATTCCTCCAGAGCAAGAGGCGCTTCGGCAAATACGTCGTGCACGGTCACACGCCGGTGCGGCAGGCCGAGCTGCTCGAGAACCGCGCCAACATCGACACCGGGGCCTATGCCACCGGAAATCTGACACTGCTGTCCATCCAGGGCAACAGCATGCTCGCGATCTAGCCGCAACGGCTCGCCGAGGCGTCATGCGCCGCGCCGCCCTTTAATTGGCGGAGCTTGCCGGAGGCCTGTACTCCGGAAAGCGGCTCAGCATCGCCGCCTTCAGGAACCTGAAATGAGCGATCGAGGCGCCGAGCTCCTTGAGCCTGCGCTGGCCGTTCAGAATCTCCGTGTCGAACAGATCCTGGTGGTGATTGTCGAGCGCCTCGCGCTCGAGATATTCGTCATCGCCGTTGCCGAAAGTCACGGCGGCACGCGCCAGCACGTCTTCCACCCGGCGGTTCAGGCCCGACTGTTCCCGCTCCGCCGCGTGCAGGGCATCCTCGATCGCGATCATGATCGCTTCGATGCGCGTGTGATCGGTTTCGGCGTCGCGCTCGGGCGAGCGCGCGCGGAAGGTCTGCTCCCCCCCGAAACGATCTCTCAGGAAGCTATGGGTGCGGGCCCGCAGGAACAGTTGGAACATGCGCGCATTTCCGGTTCGAAAGGACAGACCAGAAAATGGATCCAAGATGGTTAATAAAGTATAAAGCCGGCGATCGTTCTGCTCCCGATCCCGCCATGAACCAATCCAAACAGCGTTCAGATCGGTTCCTTGAGAGCATCCAACTCTCGATCGAGCGCCTGCTCCCAAGTCGGCATTGCAATGTCGAACCGTTGGCGCAGGCGTGTCAAGTCCAAGCGCGAGTTGGATGGGCGCGTCGCCTTGACAGGAAACTCCCCTGAACCGATCGCAACAATCTCCTTCACGGCGAATTTGGCGCCGCGCGATTTCAGCCCGGAAACGATCGAGGTCGCAAAACCGTGCCAACTGGTCTCGCCGGCGCAAACCAGATTGACGACACCTCCTCGCTGCTCGAACATCGTGGAAGTGTTCTCGTCAGACCGCGGCAGCATCGCAACGACCGCTTGCGAAATCGCGTTCGCGCTCGTTGGAGCGCCGATCTGGTCGGCAACAATTCGCAACTGTTCCCGCTCACCCGCAAGCCGCACGATCGTCTTAAGAAAATTCGCGCCAGTGGCGGCGTAGACCCAGGATGTACGTGCGATCAAATGCAGACCGCCCGCCTCCGCGATCCCCTCGTCTCCGGCGAGCTTGCTTTCACCATAGACCGAGAGAGGACGCGGAATGCTGTCCTCGCGCCAAGGCCGATCGCCTGAGCCATCGAAGACATAGTCGGTAGAGAAGTGGACGAGCGGCACGCGTCGCTGCGCTGCCCACTGGGCGATGGCTTTGGGGGATTCAGCGTTGACCCGAAATGCCAGATCGCGTTCGTCTTCTGCGCGATCAACGGCGGTATACGCGGCCGGATTGATGATCAGGTCCGGCTCGATCCGATTCAACTTTTCCGCAAGCTCAGCCGGTCGCGACAAGTCGAACTCTTCACGCGTCGGGGCAACAACGTCCGCCCGCGCCTGAAGCAACGGGAGCAGAGCGCCACCCACCTGTCCCGCAGCGCCGGTGAGAAGTATCCTCACGTCAGACCTCCCCATACCGCGGGAGGTTCTTCACGTCTGCCAGCAGTGGCGCTTCGGCGTCCTTCGGCGAAAGCGAGGGATCTGCAACGCCCCAGTCGACGCCGATCGCCGGATCGTTCCATCGCACCGAGATTTCGTCCTTGGGGCTGTAGAGCTCGTCGCATTTGTAGAAGAAATCTGCCGTTTCGGAGAGAACGGCGAAGCCGTGCGCGAAACCACGAGGAACCCACAATTGCCTGCGATTATCCTCGTTCAATTCGACAGCAACATGACGCCCAAAGTTTGGGCTGCCAACACGAACATCAACTGCAACGTCGAGAACCCGACCGCGAAGCGCCGTAACGAGCTTGCCTTGCGTGAACGGGTTCTGCAGATGAAGGCCGCGCAAAACTCCATAACGCGAGCGTGAGAGATTGTCCTGCACGAATGGTCGCGTCACACCGTTCTGCGCATACCGTTCGAATTGGTACGATTCCAAGAAAAAGCCGCGTTGATCGCCGAATAGCTTCGGCTCGATGATCAAAACTTCCGGCAAATCTGTCCTGATAACGTTCATTTTGCGACTTTAGCTCGGCTCGTATAATAGTCTTGTGCAGCGCACACTATCTGATATTTTCAGACCGGTAAACCAGAGAGGACCGATGAAGGGAATTATACTCGCTGGCGGAACAGGCTCTCGCCTTTATCCCGTCACGACAGTGGTGTCGAAGCAGTTGCTCCCGGTTTTCGACAAGCCGATGATCTACTATCCACTGTCGACATTGATGCTCGCTGGAATTCGCGACATTCTTGTCATTTCGACGCCTCTGGATAAGCCACTGTTTCAGCGCTTGCTGGGCGATGGATCGGAGATCGGCGTCAAGTTTTCGTATGCAAGTCAGGAAACTCCCCGCGGACTTGCCGACGCTTTCATCGTCGGCCGCGAATTCGTAGGGTCGGATTCCGTTGCCCTGGTCCTGGGAGACAACATCTTCTACGGGCATGGCCTGCCGGAAATGCTCGCGAAGGCAGCTTTGCGAAAGAACGGCGCCACGATTTTCGGATATGTGGTCAACTCGCCTGAGCAATATGGCGTGGTTGAACTCGGCAGTGACGGGCGCGCACGCTCGATCGAAGAGAAGCCCAAGCAACCGAAGTCCGACGTGGCTGTAACCGGCCTGTATTTTTACGACAATGATGTGCTCGACATCGCTGCAAAGATCAAACCTTCCGCACGGGGAGAGGTTGAGATTACCGACGTGAACAACGCCTACCTCGCCCGTGGCGACCTCTTCGTCGAGGTGCTCGGGCGTGGATTTGCCTGGCTCGACACGGGAACACACGCTTCGCTGGTCGAGGCCAGTCACTTCGTTCAGATCCTCGAACAACGTCAGGGCCTGCGCATCGCCTGCCCCGAAGAAATCGCCTTGCGGCGTGGCTACATTTCTCTGGACGCCTTCGCAAAGGTTGCCGAGAAGACCGCCAAGAGCAGTTACGGTGAGTACCTGCAATCGGTGGCCCGCTCCTTCGCCGCTCACGCATCCGACTGAGGCAAACCATTCATGCGCTTTGAAGGCTCCACGATTTTCGTTACGGGCGGTGCAGGTTTCATCGGATCTGCAGTCGTCCGTCATCTGCTTCGGGATACGCACGCCCGCGTCGTCAATATCGACAAGCTTACCTACGCGGCAAATCTCGAATCGCTCCCTGACACTGAAGCAAATCCACGGTACGCATTCGAGAAGCAGTGCATTTGCGAAGCGCTGTCACTCCGTAAACTGTTCGAAAAATATCAGCCTGATGCGGTAATGCATTTGGCCGCCGAAAGCCATGTCGATCGCTCGATTGATGGTCCTGGGGAATTCATCCAGACCAACATCGTCGGCACGTTCACGTTGCTGCAGGAGGCGCTCCGCCATTGGCGAGGTTTGTCGCCGGACCGCCGCTCTGGTTTTCGGTTTCTTCATATCTCAACCGACGAGGTGTTTGGCTCGCTCGGCGAGGATGGCTACTTCACGGAAACAACATCCTACGCACCGAACTCGCCTTACTCGGCGAGTAAAGCATCGTCCGATCATTTGGTCCGCGCCTGGCACGAAACCTATGAACTTCCGACGTTGGTTACGAATTGCTCGAACAACTACGGACCCTATCATTTTCCCGAGAAACTCATTCCCCACATGATCATCAAGGGGCTCGCAGGAGAGCCGCTGCCGGTTTACGGCGACGGAAAGAACATTCGCGACTGGCTCTATGTCGAAGATCACGCCAGGGCACTCGCCCTTGTGCTCGAGCGCGGCGTGGTCGGCGAAACGTACAATGTTGGCGGGCGAAATGAGCGCACCAACCTGCACGTGGTAGAAAACATCTGTCATTTGCTGGACGAAATTTCACCAGGTGCGACGGGTTCTCGGCGAAGCCTGATTTCGTTCGTTGCCGATCGCCCTGGTCACGATCGCCGTTATGCGATTGACGCGACAAAGCTCGAACGTGAACTTGGATGGCGTGCTGACGAGAACTTCGAAAGCGGATTGGCCAAGACGGTTCGATGGTTCTTTGACAATCAGAGGTGGTGGCAAGCTATTCTCGACCGCGGCTATCAGCACAAACGTATCGGCTTAGGTTAGTCGGCATCGACCACCCTTCGCGACAAACTCGCCCAAGATCGACGTGCAAGACCGTTGAGTAGCGGTCGATCGCCCTGAACTGCGAAAGGGACTTACGAGCAGGATGGACGGCTACTACTTCGTCTGGATTCGCGGCTTGGACGGTCGCCCCAGGCCGCAGATTTGGGCTTCAGACCAATTTGAAGGTCCTGAATGGAAATTCAGGCACGTCGTCGTTCGGCGCGCTCTCGATACCGCAGAACGCGGGATGGGGCTGGATCGCCTCGCAAAGCTTTTCCCCGCACCATCTGACGAGGGCGAAGGCGCTTAGTTTTTTGTCGAGCGCGCGACTGCCCGACGCCGATCCAGGCTACCCATGCATCGAGAGGATCGTGCCTTGGATGATAGCCTTGAATGATATCGTTCGGACTAGTCAAGCTGGGCGTGATTTGGTTGATCGATGCGGCTTCGCGCCATCCAAACTCTCCAGGCGCCTTCATGCTTGGCGTATAGCTCCCGCCAACGCCTCTCACCGGCAAGCGCGTGAGAACCATGTTCAATGCGTCCTTCCAGCGCCCGATCGCAATCCGGCTCGACGTCCAGCCGTTCGAACTCGGAAGTTTCCTCGAGCGTGAGCCCGATCAGAACGCGCCTGCCGACCTCATCGACGAAATACCGCCGCGGCGCGTTATTCTCGAAATTAGTCATTGGTGTCCACCTTCTTCGCTCAGGTCAAACCGTCAGAACGGCGGCCCTAGGCTCGAACAAAAACGACAAGCCTGTATCTGGGACGACCAGGGCAACCAGCCAGTTCATTGACGCCTCATTCATGCACCAAGGACCATCAGGAAGGACCATCAGACACTAGCAAGAACCATGCACACGCTGGTGAGCGCGCGCCCGGCAAACAATGTCTGACGCGCGTTAACGTAATCCGGGATGACTGCCTCCACTGCCAGTGCTCTGCATATGCCGGAACTACGTCTCGCGCGGCACTTCGGTTACCCCCTGAAAGCGCGTAACGCTCCGGCACATGATACGTTCTGGCGCTCCAGGATCGCAGCGAAGATCAGAACCGCTGCCTCTCGGATATCCCTATTTTACGGACCCTTGCTATTTCATCCGGCAAGACATTCTCATCTTCGAGTTGTGTCGACATCATGATGAGCGCCGCTGATTTTCTCGCCAAGCCAGCGATTTTTTGGGCAGCATGTGCACCGCGAAGTGACCGGGGGCGCGCTTCAACCGAAAAACCAGAGGAACAATCTCACCAGCAACAGCGTGATGAAATACACCCAGCCCGCCATCGCGATCAGCGCAACGCTGAAAAACGCGCCCTCAAATGCCCGCTCCCTGATCTTCGAGAGAGGAAGTGCCGCTCGCGCTTTCTGAAGCATCTCGGTCTTCTGATTTGTTCGTGGTTGTTCGCGCGCGACCATAGCCGAACGAATTCGACGATCTCGTGACGAGCCGTCCGAGAGAAGCGCAATGCTGCTCATCGAGATCGCTGCTGCATGCATGCGTCGCGATTGGATCGATTCCCGATCGAAGCCATTGCGATCAACGCCATGCGATGATTCAATTCACGTTGATTCCGCGACGTGACGCCGCGACGACGATTCCCAGTCGCGCGTAAGTGATCACGGCGGGACGATGTCTCCCGTTGGCACGACGTCCGCCACCCGCAGGACCGGCCCGCACCCGCCGCGCCCCGTCCATTGCCAAGGATATTGGCGCAGGCTTCGAGAACATATGAAGGGCTTGGTCCCGGCAAGGTGAACCGGTTCTCGGCTCGACGCCGCCACCGCGATGGTCTCGAAGCAGATCCTTCCGTCTTCGATGAGCCAATGATCCATCAGCCGCCGTCCACCGGGCTGTTCGGAGCGCGCGCATCGGAAAAACTCCGTGGTTATACGGAACGTCAGCCGGCGGATTCATCGCGGTAAGGTTGAGCGGTTAGCTTAACCGGCGTTGTTTGTTGCGAACGCCGCGGGATCGCATATCCATCTTCGCACCGGGCTCCCCAAGCCCGGCCCCACCCAAGCAAAGCCGTCGAGCGCACGTGGGTCCGCTTTGGCGGCTTTGTCTTTGTGTCGACGAGAGGATGAATTCGGTTATGGCGCGCAGGCCCTGGTCGTTCAAGGAGGACCGCCGGCTGATGGAGTTGGCCAAGTCTTCGACTTCGCTGGAGGAAGCGGCGAAACTTCTCGGGCGCTCGCCCGACGCGGTCAAGCGCATGGCCCTGCGCCTCGGCCTGTCGCTGAAATCCAAGAGCTCCAAGAAGAGCTAGCGTCCGTCGCGCCGGCCGTGCGCGACGCGTCATGGACGGGCGCGTCTGCCTCATCGATCCAGGAACCGAAGACCCCGATCGACGCAGCCCGAACGCCTTCAACGCTCTCGATCTCTCCGCGCCTCGATGTTAAGCTATCCGGCGATGAAGATTGAATGTCATCCCGTTCCGGCGGACAGTCGTCACTCGATTGGCTTCGATACCGCTCGGTCGTTGTTGGAGGAACGCATCATGATGTCCCGCGCACTCGCCGTAGCTTTGCTCCTGGCTCTGCCTTCAGTGGCGTCGGCGCAAGTCCCCGTGCGGTTCGGATTTCCGAACGGCGCGCCATGGTGTGCCTTTGGTTTCGATTGCAGATTCCTGAATTACCGGGAATGCGCGGACCGGATCTATGATCCTGCGCAAAACTGCCTCAAGAATCCATACTTCGCGGCCCACTACCCGACCGATGTCGACAAGGGCTGGTCCTACAATCGGCGTTGAACGTCGATCCCTGCGGACGCTTCAGGTCGCCCGCGAACCTCGGTTCATGCCCTCGAAAGTTTTTGAACCTTAACGATGTTCTCCGCTTTCGAAAGCAGCCGGCGCTCGACCGGCTATGCTGGCGCCATGCGCCGCAACCATCTCATCGCAGCCGCGGCAATCTGCCTCGCGCTGATCATCTATGCCACGCTCGCCAAGCTCGCGGGCAGGCCGGCGCTCGTGGGCCATGCGGAAGCCTATTGGGTCGTGGTGATCGAGCGCTTCAGCGCCTACGGCCTGTTGGGCTTCCTGCTGTCATTCCTGCTGCCGGGACGACTCAAGCTGGCTTGCGCCTTCGTGATCGCCGTCGCAATCGGGCTCGAGGTGTTGCAGGCGGTGACGCCGGATCGCGATCCCCGTTTGATCGACGTGTTGCAAAAGGCGGCGGGCGGCACGGTCGGCGTGCTTCTGGCTCAGACCATTCTGGCTTTCTTGCCGCGACCACCGTCCTGAAGCGCGATGCGATTGGAATGAATCGTCATCGCGCTTGAGCTTTTTGTTTCGAAGGAAGTGGCGATCGCTGCCGGAGCGGCCGGCTTACGCCACTCCGCGCCCGAGGCTTGCCCGCTCGGTCGCGAGAACGCCGGACATCTGCCGATGGGTATCGCGCAACGCCGCGACCGCATCATCGAGGTCGAATTCGGCTTCACGAATGGTCTCGAAGAACCGGGCCATCAAGGCGGGGTTCAGCTTGACGCGGGTGTTCCCGTCGCGGCTCTTGCGGCGATCGAGCGACTGATGCAGCGCCTGCGTCCTGGCCTCGGCTGCGCTACAACCGCTGAGTGTTGCCAGTTCGTCGTATGTCATCCAGATCTGAGGCATGTCCCTGTCCGTCTTCTGTTGTGGGCCTCAACCTAGATTGCATCTCTAAAAGCAGGATTGCCGCAGTGCGGTCTCACCGAGTTTTCGCGACAACAGCGTCAACGCAAGGCTAAGACAGGGGCGCCATAAGAGAGGGGAGCTTTGCGCGGCGTGAATGGA
The DNA here is from genome assembly GCF_029846715.1 of Bradyrhizobium nivariense. Classification (GTDB taxonomy): domain Bacteria; phylum Pseudomonadota; class Alphaproteobacteria; order Rhizobiales; family Xanthobacteraceae; genus Bradyrhizobium. The sequence continues at coordinate 145,512 of NZ_JARVWW010000007.1, read as the reverse complement.
TGGCGCGGCCGGGAACGACTGTCGAGGCCCTTGGGCAATTTGTCATTGAGCTTCACGACCGCAGATCGGGCGTCGCTGGCCGGCGCATCTTCCTGGTTGTAGATCAACGTCGCCTCGAACGTCACGTCGGGCGCTTCCCTGGCCGTTCCCGAGCAGGTCGCCATCGCACCGCGGCACACGCCCGAGAGCTTGAGCTCGACCTCGTCAGGCCCGAACACGGTCGGCGGCCCCTCGGCATGTCGCCGCGTGGTCAGAACGGCCGTGAAGCGCTGCTCGTCGACTCGATAAGAGCCGCCATACGTGAAGAAGCTGTCGCTGCCCGAGATCCGGCCCTCGACCAATTCCACAAGGCCCGTGCCCTGACCGCGCGGGGTCCGGAACCAGGCAGCATATTTGCCGTCTCTCAGCATGAAAACATCCGCCGTAGAATTCATACGTATGTGCAACCAACTCTGGGGCGCGACAATGACCGATGCGGCGCGTATTCCGCCACGGTTAACAACCTGCAAAACCAACCGGTCAAATTGCTGCCCATGTACGGAGCCGACGCGGGCGGGCGCACGCTCCGCCGTGCAGCGGGCAAGAAAGCTGGACCTCGTTGCATAACGCGGTAAGAACGATTGGCGTGCCGACCTCGTTTGGCAGCTTGAAGCGACGCCGTACCAGAAGGCCGAGGCCGCGCTCGCTCCCATTATAGAGACTGCAGCAGAGAGCCGTCCGGTCGAGGACCGTTCGCCTGAGGCGGTCCCAGCCGCCTGACATTATCCATCCGGCCAACAGCTTGCCTGGGCTGTGGTTTCTCCGGTCACCGGTTTGAACCTCTTCCTGATAAAGTGCACCAATATCTAAGAGTGATTCCGGTCACACTTGCCTGGCCGCTGCGCTGCTAAGCATCGGACCAGGACGGGACCTGCAAATATATCAGTCGAACTGGATGAGAATTCCCATGAGAAGCCTGATCGGCGCCGTTGTCGGCGCGTTCTGTCTTGCGGTCCCCGCCCTGGCGGAGACCCCGGCCGCGATCGTCGAGGATGTGCAAGGCAAGGTCGACGGCATCGCGTTCATGGACTATGTCGCGCCGGGCAAGATCATCAAGCTCGGGCCCAAGGCGAGCATTACGCTCAGCTATCTCAAATCCTGCCAGCGCGAGACCATCAGCGAAGGCGTCGTCCTGGTCGGCGCCGAGCAGAGCACCGTGCAGCTCGGCGAGGTCAAGCGGGAGAAGGTCCCCTGCGATACCAATGCGGCTAAACTGTCCGAACGCGAAGCCAACCAGAGTGCGGCTACCACCTTCCGCACCATGCGCTCGGACGCCAAGGGCGCGCCGGCCAAGCTGCCGACGCTCTACGGCGTCGCGCCGCTGGTGCAAGCCAAGAGCGGCAGCACGCTGGTGATCGAACGCACGGATAGCAAGGAGCCCACGATCAGCGTCCCGCTGGTGAATGACATCATGATCGGCGGAAAATTCTACGACTTCGCCAAGGCCGGAAAGTCGCTGACCCCGGGCGGCAGCTATCTCGCCATTCTCGGCGCCAAGCGCTACGCCTTCCAGGTCGATGCCAGTGCCACGTCATCGCCGACGCCGATCGTCGGCCGCCTGCTGCGGCTCGAATAGGCGGTCTGCGACGCGGCGATGCGAAGGATCGGGGGACGGGACATCGTTGCGGCGATCCTGATCGCGCTCGTTGCGGGCGCGGTCTTGACGTCCCCGCCGCTCAGCACGCTGCAAGGCCTTTCGCTCGACATCCTCACGGCGTTGCGCGGCAAGCTCGTCGGCGACTACCGCGATCCCGCGACATCGCCGGTCGTCGTCGTGGCCATCGACGGCGAGACCTACGACACTCCGCCGTTCAAGGGCTCGCCGACCCAGACATGGACGCGCGAGATCGGCCGGGTGCTCGGGAGCATCACCGACGGCGGCGCCAAGGTGATCGGGTTCGACGTGATCTTTCCGAGCTCGATCGAGCAATCGGAAATCCCGTTTGGCGACGCGCCGCTCGGCGCCCGCATGAAGGGATTTGACCGGGATTACCTGATCGCGCTGCTGCAACTCTCCGACAACGGCAAGCTGGTGCTCGGCGAGATCCTGAGCAACGACCATCCCGACGCGCCTTACCCCGCACAGCGACTTGCGGTGAAGAACGCTGTCCGCGCCCTCAACGTCCATACCGACACCGACGACGTGATCCGGCGGATGCCGCTGAGCTTTTCCATCGACGGCAAGCCGGTTCCCACGATGGCGGTCGAGCTCGCCGCGCGCGCGCTCGGCGGAAAGCCCGGGATTGCACCGTACGGTGCGACCGAATTGTCCCGTTATGCAATTCCGAGCGCGGTGCCGAATACGCTGACGCTCAATTTTCGAGGGCAGGGCCGCGACATTCCAACTTTCTCCTTCGCCGATCTGCGCGCCTGCGTCGAAAAAGGCGACCGCGACTTCTTCCGCCGCGCCTTCGACGGCAAGGTCGTGCTGCTCGGCAGCATCCTCACCTTCGATGACCGCAAGTTGACCTCGATGCACTTGTCCGGCGGATATGACGGGACACCGGCGCAACGATGCGCCTTGCCCGCGCCGGCGAGCACCGCGCAGAAGGCCCGCAGCGACATCGCCGGCGTTTTCGTTCACGCAACGGTGGTCCGAAATCTGATGGAGCACGACGCCGTCACCGAGCTCGGCTTGCCGCTGCGGATGATTCTGACGATTGTGTTCGCCGCGATCATTGCCTGCGCGGCCTGCCTGCTCGCCCCGAGCGGCGCGATGCTCACCTGGCTCGCACTGACCGCCGCCTACACCGCCGTCGCCGTCGGCACCTTCGTCCATGCGTTTGCCCTCCCCCTGACCGAGCCAGTGCTTGCGAGTCTCGCCGCACTCGCGATGATGACCGGCTACCGCTTCGTCATCGCCGACCGCGAGGAACGCTTCCTGCGCAGGAGCTTTGCGTTCTATCTCGCGCCCGAAGTGATCAACAGCATGGTTGCCTCCGGCAAGATGCCGGCGCTCGGCGGGGAGATGCGCAACATCACGATGTTCTTCTCCGACCTCAGCGGTTTCTCCTCGATCGCCGAGAAGATGACGCCGGGCGAGCTGGTCGCATTGATGAACGACTATCTGTCCGCGATGACCGACATCATCGAAAGCCATGGCGGCTATGTCGACAAATATATCGGCGATTCCGTCGTCGCGATGTTCGGCGCCCCGGCCGACGATCCCGATCATGCACGCAACGCGATCGCTGCCGCGCTTCAATGCCGCGACAAGCTGGAAGAACTGAACCGAAGCCACCCCGCGTTCCAGGGCCGCCGCCTCGCTCACCGCATCGGGCTGAACAGCGGCGAAGCCGTGGTTGGCAATATCGGCTCGCGCCGGCGCTTCAACTACACCGTCATGAGCGACACCGTGAACCTCGCCTCGCGCCTTGAAGGCGCCAACAAATATTTCGGCACGACGATCATGGCCTCGGAAATGACAGTGAGCCAGAGCCGCGGCACCTATACCTGGCGCGAGCTGGATACGGTCAGAGTGCAGGGACGTGACGAGCCGATCAGGGTGTACGAGCCGCTGGCGGACATGAACCGGGAAACGCAGGAGCAAGGCGTGCGCGCGGCAATCTACGCCAAGGGTCTTGCGTGCTGGCGGGCACGCGACTTCGCGCAAGCCGCCGATTTGTTCGAAAGCGCGGCCGGCGACGATCCGCCGTGCCGATATTTTGCCAGGCGTGCCCGGGCATTGGCGGCGAACCCACCGCCGGCCGACTGGACGCCGGTGAACACGCTGGAAGGGAAGTAGCGGCGTCCTAAAAGGGCAGCCCCACATAATTCTCCGCGAGCAGCCGCTGCGCCGTCTCGGACGAGAACAGATACTCCAGCTCCGTCTGCTGAAGCCGATCTTCATATTCGGAACGGTCGGGGAAGCGATGCAGCATCATGGTCATCCACCACGAAAAGCGCTGCGCCTTCCAGATCCGCGCCAGCGCCTTGGCGGAATAGCCTTCGAGACCCGAATCATCGCCGTTCTGATAGTGCGCGAGCATGGCGTGGTAGAGATAATAGATGTCGGAGGCAGCACTGTTGAGCCCGCGCGCGCCGGTCGGCGGCACGATGTGGGCGGCATCGCCGGCGAGGAACAGGCGGCCGTAACTCATCGGCTCGGCGACGAAGCTGCGCAAGGGCGCGATGCTCTTCTCGATCGACGGTCCCGTGACCAGCCGCGAAGCCACATCATCCGGCAGGCGGCGCTTCAGCTCGACCCAGAACGCGTCGTCCGACCAGTCCTCGACCTTGTCGGTGAGCGGCACCTGGACGTAATAGCGGCTCAGCACTTGCGACCGCAAGGAACACAGCGCAAAGCCGCGCACGTGCTTCACGTAGATCAGCTCCGGCGACACCGGTTTCGTGCGCGAGAGCACGCCGAGCCAGCCGAACGGATAGACCTTCTCATATTCCCGCAGCACGTCCTTCGGGATCGATTTGCGACTGACGCCGTGAAAGCCGTCGGCGCCGACGATATAGTCGCAATCGACCCGGACAGTTTCGCCGTTCGAACGATAGGTCACGTAAGGCCGATCCGAGGTCAGGTCATGCGGCGTCACGTCCTCGGCATTGTGCACGACGTTGCCGCCGAGACGGTCGCGCGCCTCGTAGAGGTCGCGCGTCAGCTCGGTCTGGCCGTAGACCAGCACCGAATTGCCGCCGGAATGCTTGTGGAGATCGATGTGTGAGAGCACCCCCTCATGGGCGATCTCAAAACCGTTGTGAATCTCGCCCTCGCGGTCCATCCGCTCGCCGCACTGCGCCTCGCGCATCAGCCTGGCAAAGCCGTGCTCGAGCACGCCGGCGCGGATGCGGGCAAGCACGTGGTCGCGGCTGTATTTCTCCAGCACGACCGTGTCGATGCCCTTCAGGTGCAGGAGCTGGGACAACAGCAGCCCGGACGGCCCACCGCCGATGATACAGACCTGAACTTTCATTTTTGCGTCCTCCTCGGCACTTTTTTGCAGATCCAGCGCCGCTGACCGATGGAGGGTTTCGTCTTTGTCTTGTACTATTCGAACATGAGAAGCACAGCCCCTGCCCCGGCCATCCGGGTCTACAATTTGTTCGGCGAGTCCGGCGACCTGCCCGACGTCGTGCATTGCGAGACGATCGCGTCGCGCTCGGTGCTGCACGACTGGACGCTGGCCGTGCACCGCCATGCCCGGCTGCAGCAGGTGCTGCTGGTCGAGCGCGGCGGCGGCGAAGCGACGCTCGATGGGCGCGTGATGCAGCTGAAGCCGATGCAAATCGTCAACGTGCCTGTCGGCCACGTCCATGGCTTCCGTTTCGTGCCTGACACCCAGGGCTGGGTGCTGACCATCGCCGCGGAAATATTGGACGAGGCGCTGCTTGCCTCAGAAGGACTGCGCGGCGCCTTGTCACGATCGGCCGTGGTGCGCGGCACGCCGCAGATCCGGGCCACCATGAAGCAAATCTTTGCCGAGCATGCCGCGCGCGATTTCGGCCGCGCGCATGTGCTGCGCGCCTTGTCGGCGGCCATGATCGGCCTCGTGGCGCGCGCGCTCGTGAGCGAGAGTGGCGACAATGGAACGGCCGAAACCGGCCTGTTCCGCGGCTTCGAGGCGCTGCTGGAACAGCATCATCTGGAGCGCTGGAGCGTTGCGGACTATGCAGACGCGCTGTCGATCACGCCGACCCATCTCAACCGGGTGACGCGGGCAGCAACCGGCGACACCGCCTCGCACCTGATCCTCAACCGGCTGATCCGCGAGGCGCGGCGCAACCTCGTCTATACCAATTTGCCGGTCTCGACGATCGCCTATGCGCTTGGCTTCGAGGACCCCGCCTATTTCAGCCGGGTCTACACCGCAACGACCGGGTTATCACCGCGCGCCTTCCGTGCGCAGCTCCATGGAAATACAGCGGTGCGTGGAGCCCGATAATGGTGCCGCAGGCCGGCGCCTCCCACTTACCTTCGTATAGAGCGTCCAACCCTTTGGATATGGGCCGTTTACCTCCGTACAATTGAGCCTGGAACGCGCGCGCCTTAACGTGGCTGCATTCGGCGCCCTGGCGCTGGTGGGCATGAGACCTCCCTAACCTTGGCGCAAGACGGCCACCCCCTGTCCGGTCGTCTGCGCCGCTTTTTTTAGGCCCGCCGCGACTTTTGTTTTCCGGCCGACACATCGGGCCTTCGCGGTCGAAACTGCCGGCTTCCATGCGAAACTTGGGATTTGTGCATAATGTCTTCGTTTGAGAAGATCGCACTCTTCATCGATGGCTCCAATCTCCATGCCACCTCCAAGGCGCTCGGTTTCGAGATCGATTACAGGCGTCTGCTCGGCGAATTTCGCGGCCGAGGTGTGTTGCTGCGGGCCTTCTACTATACGACCGTCATCGAGGATCAGGAATATTCGTCAATCCGCCCGTTGATCGATTGGCTCGACTATAACGGGTATACCGTCGTCACCAAGCTCACCAAGGAGTTCGTCGACGCCACCACCGGCCGCCGCAAGGTGAAGGGCAGCATGGATGTGGAACTCGCCGTGAAAGCGATGGAGCTTGCCGAGCACGTCGATCAGATCGTGTTGTTCTCGGGCGATGGAGATTTTCGTTCGCTGGTGGAAGCCGTGCAACGCCGTGGCGTGCGCGTAACAGTCGTCTCTACGCTGGCCACCCAGCCGCCCATGGTCGCCGACGAACTGCGCCGGCAAGCGGACATCTTCATTGACTTGGGAGAACTGAAGGCAAGTGTGGGGCGCGATCCGGCGGACCGGCCGGGATCGCGCGAGATGCGTCAACAACCACCGCAATTCACCGCACGCGGAGATCAATCGAGGCGACCGGGTGGAATGATCCCATAGGACGACGTCGGATCGTCAGACGTCGAAGAAAACAGTCTCTTCCGGCCCCTGCAAATTGATCGTGAAGGAGTACACGACCTTGCCGGCGCGCTCGTTGCGCGTGGCAATCAGCGTCTTGCGCCGCACCGCGGGTTCGACCAGGTTGAGCACGGGATCGATGGCGTTGGCGGCCTCTTCGTCCGAAAAATAGAGGCGCGTGTTGAGGCCGATGTTGATGCCGCGCGCGACGATCCAGAGGTTGACATGCGGCGCGCATTTGCGGCCCGCTTTATCTGTGATGGCGCCGGGCTTGATGGTGTCGAACGTCACCAGCCCGCTCTCGAAATCCGAGCCGGCGCGGCCCCAGCCGCGAAAATCCTCCTCCAGCCGGCCGGCGGAGCGATCGGCCGGATGGTTGTAGCGGCCGGCCGCGTTGGCCTGCCATATCTCCAGGAGCACGTCGCGCAGCGGCGTGCCGCTGCCGTCGACCACGTTGCCTTCCAGTGTGATGCACTCGCCCTTGGTATTCGGCGTCACCAGCACGTTGGAAAAATTCTTCTCAAAAATGTCGAAGCCGGCCATGGCCGGGATTAGGCCGATATGGACGTAGGGCCCGGCAGTCTGCGAGGCGGTTTCCTTGAGATAGTTGAGCAGCTGCGGCATGGACTCAGTTCCCTGCGGTGCGATTTTCAAAGTAAGTGGAGCGCTGACCACGCAAGACAATGTCGAAGCGGTAGGCGAGCGAGTCGAACGGCGTAGAGGCATTGAGATCGAGCGGTGCCACGAGGCGGTCGAGCGCATCCTTGTCCGGGATCGTCGTCAGGATCGGGCAGACCGAGATCAGGGGATCGCCCTCAAAATACATCTGGGTGATCAGGCGTTGCGCGAAGCCCGAACCGAATACCGAGAAGTGGATGTGGGCGGGACGCCAGCTGTTGACGTAGTTGCGCCAGGGATAGGGCCCGGGCTTCACCGTGCGGAAATAGTAGTAGCCGGTGTCGTCGGTCAGCGCGCGGCCGCAACCGCCGAAATTCGGATCGATCGGCGCCAGATAGGTGTCCTTCTTGTGCCGGTAGCGGCCGCCGGCATTGGCCTGCCAGAACTCGACCAGCGTGTTCGGCACGCCGCGCCCGGTCTCGTCGAGCACGCGGCCGTGGACGATGATGCGCTCGCCGACAGGATCGCCGTCCTTGGCGTAGTTGCGGATCAAATCGTTGTCGAGCGGGCCGAGGTCGTTGTGCCCGAACACCGGCCCCGTGATCTCCGAGACCGAGTTCTCCAGCGACAACAGTGCCTGGCGCGGTGAACGCAGCACCGAGGATTTGTAGCCTGGCGCGTGCGCCGTCGGATGCATGGAACGGTCGCGCTGGAAGAAACCGCCGTCGCCGAGCAGCGTGAACGGCTCGGGGCGGTTGAGGCGGGGATCCCGCAAGGCTGGCGCCTGGGCATTCATCGGCGTTGTCTCTCCCTGTGGCGTCCCGGTCCGGGCGCGCGGCTTATCGGGCGACCATGGGACGGTCTATTCTCAAGATAAATAGATCGATTATAATGAATTCCATGAAAAAAATCGATCATTTGGCCCTCGACGGCCACGCCCTCGAACTGTTCCTCGCCGTGCTGGAGGAAGGTTCGGTGACGGCAGCGGCCACGCGGCTCGGCCTGACGCAATCGGCGGTCAGCCACGCCCTGAACAAGCTGCGGCGGATCGCGGGCGATCCGCTGTTCGCAAAATCCGGCCGCGGCATCGTCGCCACGGCGCACGCCCAGGCGTTGGCCGCGAAAGCGCGCGCGCTGATCGACGAGATGCGCAGCTTTGCCGGCGGCGTCAGCTTCGAGGCGGCGCAGGCCCAGCTGTCGCTGACGATCGCCGCCAATGACTTTCAGCGCGACCTGCTGCTGCCGCGGTTCTTCGATCATGTCGCCGCACGCGTGAAGAACCTGAACCTGCGCGTGATCCCCTCGCAGTCGCCCTCGCCCGCGATGCTGCGCGAAAACCGCTGCGATCTCCTGATCACGCCGCTGCCGCCATCCGGCGTGGACATCGTGCAGAAGCGGCTGCTCCAGGACCATTACGTCTGTTACTACGACGCCAAGGCGCGTGCCGCGCCGGCCAGCCGCAGCGCCTATCTCGCGGCGCGCCATATCACGGTGGTCTACACCGACAATGAGCGGCTCGACTTCGATCGCCGGCTGGCGGCCAATGGCTTCCACCGCGACATCGCGATCTCCGTGCCGAGCTTCTCCGGCGTGCCGTCCTTCCTGCGCGGCTCGCAGATGCTGGCGAGCATGCCGAGCCTGCTGGCGCCCGGCGTGATGCACGGCTTCGCGCAAACGCGGATACCGCTGGCCTCGCGCACGCGAACCCTGGCCGAGCTGCCGATGTTTATGGTCTGGCACCAGCGCTATCAGAAGGATCCGGCCCACCGCTGGATCAGGAACCAGCTCGAGATCATCACGGCGACGGCCGCGGGCGGCTGAACACGCCGGCTGCGGCGCATAGGCCACACTCAAATCCGGAAACGACTCTCCGAGCGCGGTAGCCGGTCGAGTTCAACCGAACGGTTGATGCACGGTCCGCGTTTCCGCGCCACGGTCGCGCAACTGGTGCGACGAGGTGGATATAATGAAAAAGAATCTTGCGGCGCTTATGCTCGGCGCGATCGCGGCATTGAGGGCCACCAGCGCCACCGCCGGACAAATCGAAGACGTCCATGCGCGCCTCGAGGTGCTGGAAAGGCAGAACGCCGCAATTCGCAAGGAAAACGCCGCGTTGCGCGCGAACCAGCAGCTGCGCGAAGAGAATACGCGGCTGGAATCGCAAGGCGCACACGCAATGACCGAACCTGCCAGGACCGGAGCCCGGTCGCACTAGGACAACTCCGCATTCCCAGCCGTGGCGGCTGTTTCGCAACAGGCCAGAAACCCTTGCAGGCCTATGCCTGCCGACCTGCCGGTCAAGGCGCCACCGCTTGCTGGCCCGGGGCAGTTCAGGGCCTGGATCGAAGGCGGCGCGATCTGGAGCGGCGGGGATCCTGTGTCCAGCACTTACGGTCCCGGCCCCGTCGGCCTATTCGACCAGACGCCGAAGGTCGGTTGGGAAGCGGCAATCGGCTTCGACCATCGCTTCGCCGGGTCTCCCTGGCACATCGGCGGCCAGTTCCGTTACGGCGAGGGAGGCAAAACCACCGGCTCTGACTCACTCGCACGTTGCGGCCGAACGGCACGGATTTTTGGCGGAGAGGGACGATGCGCGTGCGCAACTGGCGGCGGTCCGAAGCTCGACCTCCTGGAGGCTGACGGCGCCGCTGCGCCGGACCAAGGAATTATTTCACCGCAGCTGACGTGCTTGGCCCCGGGGTTGCACCCTCGCCGGGTGCCAGGCGGTGCCCTGCCCTTCGCCAAACCCACTGGTTGCGCAGGGGCAGCCACGCTAGAATTCCCTCATGACCGTGACCGACATTGCAAGCCGGACCTACAATCACAGCTGGCGGCTGGATCCCATCATCCGCAGCCTGCTTGATACCGACTTCTACAAGCTATTGATGTTACAAATGATTCGGGAAGCCTACCCGAATCAGCAGGTGACCTTCTCGGTCATCAACCGCTCGCGCCATGTACGGCTCGCCGAGATCATCGACGAGGGCGAGCTGCGCGCCCAGCTCGACCACGCCCGCACCATCCGCTTCACCAAGAAAGAGCTGATCTGGCTTGCCGGTAACACCTTCTACGGCAAGACCCACATGTTCTCGGCGGACTTCATCCGCTGGCTCGCCGAATTCCGGCTGCCCGAATACGAGCTGCGCAAGGTCGAAGGCCAGTACGAGCTGCACTTCCATGGGCCGTGGAGCCATACCACGATGTGGGAGATTCCTGCGCTCGCCATCCTCAACGAATTGCGCTCGCGCGCAGCGATGAAGGACCGCGGCCGCTTCGAACTCGACGTGCTCTATGCCCGCGCCAAGGCCAAGCTGTGGACCAAGGTGGAGCGGCTGCGCAAGCTGGAGAACCTCCGGCTCTCCGATTTCGGCACCCGTCGCCGCCATGGCTTCCTCTGGCAGCGCTGGTGCGTGGAGGCCGTGAAGGAAGGCCTGGGCCCGTCCTTCATCGGCACCTCCAACGTGCTGCTCGCGATGGACAATGATCTCGAAGCCATCGGCACCAACGCCCATGAGCTGCCGATGGTCGCCGCGGCGCTCGCCAAGGACGACGAGGAATTGCGCTGGGCGCCCTACCGCATCCTCGACCAGTGGCGCCAGACCTATGGCGGCAACCTCCTGATCGCGCTGCCCGACGCTTTCGGCACCAAGGTGTTCCTGCGCGATGCGCCGGAATGGGTCGCCGACTGGACCGGCTTCCGTCCCGACAGCGCGCCGCCGATCCAGGCCGGCGAGGAGATCATCAAATGGTGGGAGCAGAAGGGCCGCAATCCCAGGGACAAGCTGCTCGTGTTTTCCGACGCCATGGACGTCGGCTCGATCGAGGAGACCTATCACCATTTCGGCGGCCGCGTGCGGCTCTCCTTCGGCTGGGGCACCAATCTGACCAATGATTTCGTCGGTTGCCCGCCGGACGACTCGATCAATCTCGATCCGATCTCGATCGTCTGCAAGGTGTCGTCGGTCGACGGACATCCGGCCGTCAAGCTCTCCGACAATCCCGAGAAGGCGACCGGCCTGCCCTCGGAGATCGAGCGTTACCTGCGCGTGTTCGGCGACGTCGGTCGGGTGCGCAAGCCGGTGCTGGTCTAGAGCATTATCGGTTCTGATTGAATCGGAACCGAAGCTCCAGACTCCTGCATTGACGCGTTTTCTTCACGCCAACCGGTATCCACTTCGCTTGAAAGCGCTCCAACACCAAGCCGATTCTTCTCGATCGAGTAAACTGCGCGAGACGAATTCGAGACATCGGCTCGCCGATGCCGCGTCAGTTCCGGTTCGACGGCATTTGCGACGATCTGCGAGCATCCGCTTCACAACGCCTTCACCCTGCGACGCAATCTCCCGGCATTGTCAAGGCGAGTTAGGCACCCTTCACGCGTAATACGCGTTATGAGCGGATCGCTCCGCTGGGGTCGTCGAGCGACTTGGGGAACGCAAAGTGTTTCGCAGAACAGCGACGTCGACGAAGGGACGAAGTTTCCTTCATGTCATCAAGCTCGTCTCGCCTTTCGTCATGGTCGTCGTGCTGCAGGCCACGATCGCCGGATTCAGCCTGGAGGTGATGTCCTCGGTCCGCGCCTATGTCGCGGGCGAGGCGATGTGGTCGCGCTCGCAGAAGAACGCCGTCTATTTCCTCAATCTCTATCTGCATTCGGGCGACGCCAGCCAGTTCGCGCAATACCAGACCTCGCTTGCCGTCCCCATCGGCGACGAGTTCGCGCGCTGGGCGCTCGAGCGCGATCCGGTCGACGTCGAGGCCGCCCGCATCGGCTTCCTGCAAGGCGGCAACCATCCGGATGACGTGCCGGGATTGATCTGGCTGTTCCGATACTTCAATCGCGTCAGCTTCCTCCAGGAGGCGATCCGCGAGTGGACCGCCACCGACCCGATGCTGCTGGAGCTGAGCGTGTTCGGCGAGGTCATCCGGTCAGAGCTGGAGAACAGACCCGTTCAGGACAGCAACCGCCTGCAATTATTGTCGTCGCGGCTCTCGGAGCTCAACATTCAGTTCACGGTGCATGCCAACCGGTTCTCCACTGTCCTCGGCGAAGGCTCCCGCGCCATCAAGGCGACGCTGACTTGCGTCAATATCGTCACCGCCGTGACGCTGATCCTGCTCCTGATCTGGCACACGCGGCGATTGGTGCTGCAACGACAGGCGTTCGAGGATGCCTTGCATGCCGAGAAGGATCGCCTGACCTGGCAGGCATCGCACGATTGGCTGACCGGCCTGTCCAACCGCCGTGCGTTCGAGGCGCGCCTGCAAAGCGAATTGGACGACACGGCAGCGGGTTCGCTGGGCCTGATCCTGCTCGATCTCGACCAGTTCAAGAACGTCAACGACAGCTGCGGTCACCTCGCCGGCGACCGCCTGCTCTGCCAGATCTCGCGCCTCCTGCAACAGGACCGGCGGCCGCATGACCTGGTGGCCCGGCTCGGCGGTGACGAATTCGGCTTGATCCTGCCGCAGTGCCCGCCCTCGAACGTCGTCGACATCGCCGAACGGTTGCGGCGATCGCTCGAATTGTTCAGTTTCGCCTGGGACGATCGCTGCTTTGCGGTGACCGCCAGCATCGGCGTTGCCTGCATCGCAGACGGCAACACCACGCTCGAGGACGCGATGCGGCATGCGGATGCAGCCTGCTATCGCGCCAAGGACAAGGGCCGCAACCGGGTTCAGGTCGACAGCGCGAGAGCGGACGTCGTCGTCGTTACGGCCCGGCCGCGCGAGGCTGCGCGCGCCTGACGCTGCTCGGCTCTGTCAGCGCAAAGGCAGAATCCCGAGACCGGCGAGATGCGCGTCGAGGAACTGTTCGACCTGCTGGCGCAGCATCTGCGGCGGCACGGCCACCATGCGCTCCTCGAGGCCGAGCGAGATGATTCCATGCACCGCGGAAAACAGGGTGCGTGACAGCAGCGCGATCCGCACGTCGTCTGCATTCGGAAGCAGCCGCACCAGGGGCGGATGCATCAGCGCGAAAGCGTCCATCACCATCTGAAGGATGTCATCCGGATAAGGGCGGTCATCCTCCATCCGATGCTCGAACAGCGAGCGCAGCAGATTGGCGTGCTTGGCGAAGAATTCGAGATAGGTCGCGGCAAGCCCGTAGAGCTGGCGAACGGGATCCGCGGCCGGAACCTGGCCCAGCCGCACCGTCAGCGCCTGAACGGTCTCCCGATTTACGGTCAGGATCACCCCGTCGAAGTCGCCGAACTCGTTATAGACGCTGCCAACTGAACAGCCGGCGGCGTCCGCGACGTCTCGAACTTTTAATGATTTCAGCCCCTTAGTCGCAATAATGCTGCGGGCGATCTCCACGATTTGCAGCCGCCGGCGAGATTTTTTTCGGTCTCGCAGCGATTCTTCTTGAACATTGTTCATTTTCAGGATACTCATTTGAACAATGTTCAAGTTAACCCGGAGACCTGCAAAATGCAAATCCTCGCTGTTGATATCGCCTCCACCTTCGTCGATGACGCCACAGCTCTCGTGACCGGATTTGGCCGCGCCCTCCTGCGGTTCGCGATGGCGCCGATCGATCGCATCGCAAATGCCTGCGACATTGCCGGCGTCCTGACTGAGCGCCGCGCGACCTTCCGGATGTGGCGGGCCAACCGCGGCCGTGCCCGTCATGAGGGCCGCCGCTTCAGCTTGCTCAGCCGCCTCTCACCCTTTCGCCGTCTCGGCCATCTCACCTGAGGCGAGCGCAGCCGCCACGTTGGTGGTCGCCTCGAATGCAATATCAGGTTGCAATGAAGGACTTACCATGTCCCGATATTCGCGGCCGATGCCGCGACCTTCGACGATGCGGTTCAGCTTTTCCTCACCGCCCGGCGCGATATCCCGGTCAACGCGGCCTCCCTGCCGAAGTTTGATAGGGCCGCGAGCAAACCATTTGCGAACCAAACGACACCACGCGGAGACCAACAGGATCGGAACGTAAAGGCGCAGAGCGGGCCGATCGTCATCACCCGCAATTGCCTGTCGCATATCGTCTGGTCCCGACGTCCAACCGAATGTATCAACCTCAGGCAGCCTTTCCAAAACAGGACTAGTCATGATCAGGGAATTGATGTCGTCACGCCGCTTCGCGCCGCTGTTCTGGGCGCAATTCTTCTCGGCGCTGAACGACAACGTGCTCAAGAACGCGCTTGTCATCATCCTGCTTTACAGTGCCGCGACCGGCCACGGCGATGCGCTGGTGACGGTCGCAGGCGCCGTCTTCATCTTCCCCTATTTCATCCTGTCCGGGCTCGGCGGGCAGCTCGCCGACAAATACGTCAAATCCGTCGTCGCAAGACGGCTCAAATTCGCCGAGATCTTCGCCGCGGGCTTTGCAGCCGCCGGCTTTTTCCTGCATTCGGTGCCGCTGCTGTTCGCAGCGCTCGCACTGTTCGGCGTCATCGCCGCCCTGTTCGGCCCCGTGAAATACTCCATGCTGCCGGACCAGCTCGCGCTTGGAGAGCTGGCGACCGGCAACGCGTTGGTCGAAGGCGCGACCTTCATGGCCATCCTGCTCGGCACCGTCGCCGGCGGCCAGTTCGTGGCCGGCTCCGCGCATATGGGCTGGGTCGCATCGGCCGTGGTCGTGCTGGCCCTGCTGTCCTGGGCCTTCGCCTCCCGCATTCCCGCGACCACGCCGTCCGCACCCGATCTGCCCGTCAACGCCAATCCCTGGACCTCGACGCTCGGCCTGTTGAAGACGCTGCACGCCGACCACCGGCTGTGGGACGGCACCGTGATCGTCTCCTGGTTCTGGCTGGTGGGCGCCATCGTGCTCTCGCTGCTGCCGGCGCTGGTCAAGGACGTCATCGGTGGCACCGAGGGCGTGGTGACGTTGTGTCTGGCGATCTTCGCAATCGGCATTGCCATCGGCTCACTGTTCGCCGCGAATCTCAGCCACGTCCGCCCGAACCTCGCGCTGGTGCCGATCGGCGCCATCATGATGGGGTTTGCAGGCATCGATCTCGCCTGGGCGATCGGCGTGACCGCCAAGGGCCAGGACATCACAGCGGCCGACTTCGCGACGTCGTTCGCGGGCCTGCGCATGCTGATCGACTTCGTCGCCTTCGCATTCGGTGGCGGGCTGTTCGTCGTGCCGTCCTTCGCCGCCGTGCAGGCCTGGTCCGCCCCCACCGAGCGCGCCCGCATCATCGCCGCCGGCAACGTGCTGCAGGCCGCCTTCATGGTGGCCGGCTCGCTGTTCGTCGCGCTGCTGCAGGCGGGCGGATTGCACGTCGGCTGGATCTTCTTCGGCCTCGGCGTCGCCAGCTTCGGCGCAGTCTGGTTCGTGCTGACGAAGTGGGGCAAGGAAGGCGTGCGCGATTTCGGCGGGTTGCTGTTCCGCGCGCTATTCCGCACCGAAATCCGCGGGCTCGAGAATCTGCCGCCTGCCGGCACGCGCATGCTGATCGCGCCCAACCATGTCAGCCTGATCGACGGCCCGCTGCTGCACGCCGTGCTGCCGATCGACGCGAGCTTCGCGGTTGATACCGGCATCTCCAAGGCCTGGTGGGCCAAGCCGTTCCTGCGGGTCGTCAAGCACTACACCATGGACCCGACCAAGCCGCTGGCCGCGCGCGACCTGATCAAGCTCGTCGCCGCCGGCGAGCCGGTCGTGATTTTCCCGGAGGGACGCATCACCGTCTCCGGCTCGCTGATGAAGGTCTATGACGGCACCGCGATGATCGCGGACAAGGCCGACGCGGTCGTCGTGCCCGTTCGCATCGAAGGCGCCCAACGCTCGCATCTCAGCTATCTCAACGGCAGCCAGATCAAGCGCTCGTGGTTTCCGCGGGTGACTGTCACCATCCTGCCGCCGGTCAACCTTCCGGTCGACCCGTCGCTGAAGGGCAAGGCGCGCCGTAACGCCGCGGGCGCCGCGCTTCAGGACGTGATGATCGATGCCATGGTGAAGAACGCCATGCTTGATCACACCCTCTTCGAAGCGCTCGGACACGCCTATCGCGACCGCGACACCGGCAAGGTCATCGTCGAGGACGCGCTCGGCACCAAGCTGACCTATCGCAAGCTGATCCTGGGCGCGCAGGTCTTGAGTCGGAAGCTGGAGAACGGCACCGCAGTCGGTGAGAATGTCGGCGTGCTGCTGCCAAATTCCGCAGGCGTCGCCGTCGTCTTCATGGCGCTGCAAAACATCGGCCGGGTGCCGGCGATGCTCAACTTCTCGGCCGGCCCGGTCAACGTGCTCGCCGCCATGAAGGCCGCACAGGTCAAGACCGTGCTGACGTCGAAAGCCTTCATCGAGAAGGGCAAGCTCGACAAGCTGATGGCCGCGATCTCCGCCGAGGCGCGCGTTGTCTATCTCGAGGACGTCCGTGCTTCGATCGGCACGGCCGACAAGATCAAGGGCCTGCTCGCCGGCACCGCGCCGCGCGTCGTCCGCCAGGCGAGCGATCCGGCCGTCGTGCTGTTCACGTCGGGCTCGGAAGGCACGCCCAAGGGCGTGGTGCTCTCCCACCGCAATATCCTTGCGAACGCCGCACAGGCGCTGGCGCGGGTCGATGCCAACGCCAATGACAAGGTGTTCAACGTGCTGCCGGTGTTCCACTCCTTCGGACTGACCGGCGGAATGATGATGCCGCTGCTCGCGGGAATTCCGATCTACATGTACCCATCGCCGCTGCACTACCGGATCGTGCCCGAGCTGATCTACCAGACCGGCGCCACGATCCTGTTCGGCACCGACACCTTCCTCACCGGCTACGCGCGCTCGGCGCATGCCTACGACTTCCGCACCCTGCGCCTCGTGATCGCCGGCGCCGAGGCGGTCAAGGATCGCACTCGGCAGATCTTCATGGAGCGCTACGGCATCCGCATCCTCGAAGGCTATGGCGTCACCGAGACCGCGCCGGTGCTGGCGATGAACACGCCGATGGCCAATCGTCCCGGCACGGTCGGCCGCCTGTCGCCGCTGATGGAAGGCCGCCTCGACCCGGTCCCCGGCATCGAGGAAGGCGGACGCCTCTCGGTGCGCGGACCGAACGTGATGCTCGGTTATCTCAGGGCCGAAAATCCCGGCGTGCTCGAACCGCTCGCCGAAGGGTGGCACGACACCGGCGACATCGTGGCGATCGACGCGGCCGGCTTCATCACCATCAAGGGCCGCGCCAAGCGCTTTGCCAAGATCGCGGGCGAGATGGTCTCGCTGTCGGCGGTCGAGAGCATCGCGACGACCCTGTGGCCGCAGGCCGCATCAGTCGCCGTGTCGATCCCGGACCCGCGCAAGGGCGAGCGCATCGTGCTGCTGACGACGCAGAAGGGTGCCGAGCGCAGTGCGATGCAGGGCCAGGCCAAGGCGATCGGCGCGTCCGAGCTGACCGTTCCCGCGGCGATCATAGTGGTGGACAAGGTGCCGCTGCTCGGCACCGGCAAGACCGACTACGTCACCGCAACGACGATGGCCCGCGAGCAGGCGTCCGCGCCGGAGCGCGAAGTGGCGTAAGAGAGATGTACGAAGCGCCTCAATCAGGCGAGGCGCGATGCCCGGGAGTGGTTCTGCTTCACGGCATCGCGCGAACCTCGGCATCCCTAAAAAGGCTTGAACGGGCGCTCCGGGCAACCGGGTTCGCGACGCTCAACATCGACTATGCCAGCCGCCGCAAACCGATCACGGCGCTCGCGGATGATATTCACCCAGAGGTCGCCCGCTTCGCCGAACGTGATGCACCCCTGCATTTCGTCGCGCATTCGATGGGCGGCCTCGTGACGCGCGCCTATATCGCAAAATACCGGCCGGACCGGCTTGCCGGCGTGGTGATGCTGGGCACGCCAAACAGCGGCAGCGAAGTGGCCGATCTCCTGCGCGGATCTCGGCTCTACCGTGCGTTCTACGGCCCGGCTGGGCTCGAGCTCACCACCACGGCCACGACCGGGTCTGACGCCCTGCCCGCCGTGGACTATTCCGTCGGCGTGATCGCGGGAAACCGCTTCATTGATCCCGTTGCCGGTCTCTTCGTTCTGCCGAAGCCGAATGACGGACGCGTCTCGGTGCAACGCGCGATGCTGCCCGGCATGGCTGACCATATCATCGTGAAGACGTCCCATACCGGACTTCCACGTCACGCCGCCGCGATCGCGCAGACGATTGCCTTCCTGCGCGACGGTCGCTTCCGATCATCCAAATCTCAGGACCCGGCTTCGCTGCGGCGCTCCTGCGCATAGCGCACCAGCGCCGCGAAGCGATAGATGCCGTGCACGAACTTGCCGTAGGGCATGGTGATGAACAGCGCGAACACTGCGCCCAAATGCAGTGCGAGCAGCGGTCCCATGGCTGCAGTCTCGCGCAGAATCAGAAGCAGTATGCCGGTGAAGCCGGTGAGGAACAACATGGCGATGAATCCGACATCCATGCCATAGCGCTGCTCGTCGAGCAACGCCGGATCGCGCCGCATCTTGGCCGCGAAAAGGCCGATCGGCCCGACGATGAGACCGATGCCACCAAGCGTGCCGAGCACGACAGGCAAATCCCACCACGGATAGGGCGCCTCGCGACCGAGCAGATAGTGATACAATGTGGCCACCGAGGTCGCGGCAAAGCACAGCAGGAAGCCGTAGAAGGTCAGGTGATGGAAAAGCTTGCGCCGGTCGGTCGGCTTCTCGTCCTCATTGTAGCAGCCGACGCCGCCGCCGTGGAGATAGCGCAGCTCGCCCGCATCGCGGATCGCCTGGAATATCGAGCCGCCATCGGCGCGGCCGCCGATCGGCGTCCCGATGTCGCGCCAGAACGCACGCACGCTCATGACCAGCGCGAGGATCGCATAGAGGAAGGCGGCGCTGAATAATGCGGCCATCGCATTGTGCGGCATCAGTCTGTAGAACGCGCCGGGGCTGGTGTGCACGCCGAACAGCACGCCGCGGTCGTTCAGGGCGGCGAAGCCGAGAATGAAGGCCGCCATGCTGAGCGCGGTGACGATGCTGATGACGAGGCCGTTGCGCGAGAAGGCGCCGGACAGCGCCTGTGGCCAGGCATAGGCCGCGTAGGACTCGGCGCGCGCCACCGCGAGCGTCTTCGGGACGTTGACGTTGAATTCATGCGGCGGCGAGAACTGGCAGTCGACATAGCAGGCGCCGCAGGAATGGCAGAGATTGGCGAGATAGTTGAGGTCGCCGTCGGAGAAGGCGCGCCGCATCTCCATCGCGGGAAACACCGCGCAAAGGCCCTCGCAGTAACGGCAGGAATTGCAGACCGTCATCAGACGGTCGGCTTCGTCGAGAATCCTAGTTCCGTGCATGTTTCGCCGCTTCCCGTCCTGCGATCCGCCCGAACACGCTGCCGATGGTCATGCCGATGCCGGCCGCATAGCCCTTGCCGAGCACGTTGCCGGCCATGATCTCGCCGGCCGCGAACATGTTGGCCGACGGCTTGCCGTCAGCCATCAGCATCCGCGCCTCCCTGGTCACGCGCGTGCCGAGATAGGTGAATGTTATGCCGGGCCGCACCGGATAGGCGAGATAAGGCGGCGTCTCGATCCGCCGCGCCCAATGCGTCTTCTGCGGTGTGATGCCTTCGGTGCGGCAATCGTCCAGAATAGTATGATCGAACGTGCCGGGCCGCACCGCGGCATTGAACTCGGTGATCGTGTTTTCCAGCGCAGCCGGATCGAGCTCGAGCTTGCCGGCGAGCTCAGCCACGGTCTGCCCGGCGATCGGTGGAAACAGCGTCGGCATGAACGAGGTGACGACGGTGGAATCGAAGATGATGTAGGCGATCTGGTCGGGCTGCGCCGCGACCAGGCGACCCCAGATCGCGTAACGCTTCGGCCAGATATCCTCGCCCTCGTCATAGAAGCGCTGCGCGTGCTTGTTGACGACGATGCCGAACACGACCGAATCGTGCCTTGTGATGATGCCACCGTCGAATTTCGGCGCGCGGGCGTCGATTGCGACCGCATGGCATTGGGTGGGATCGCCGACCTCCTGCACGCCCTTGGCAAGCAGCATCTTCAGGATCGAGCCGCGATTATAGGGCGTGCCGCGGATCAGGAAATTGTCGGCGGCATCGCCCCAATATTGCTTCAACCATTCGATGTTGGCCTCGAACCCGCCGGCGGCGGCAACCAGTGACGTCGCACGAATCTCGGTCTCGCCCTTGATCGGCTGCTCGAGGCGCGCGGCGAGGAACATGCCGTCATCGATCACGAGGTCGGTGACCTCGGCGTCATATTCGACATCGACGCCGAGCCGCTCGGCGGTGAGGTAGAGCGCGTTCAGCATTGCGCGGCCGCCGCCGAGGAAGAAGGAGTTGGTGCGGCCCAGGCTCAGCGTGCCGCCGAGCGAGGGCTGCCAGCGCACGCCCTGCTCCACGATCCAGTTCAAAATGTCCTTGGACTCCCGGATCATGTGCCGGGCGAGCACCTCGTCGGTCTGCCCGCCGGTCACGCGCAGCAGATCCTCCCAGAACTCTTCTTCGGTGTAGGGGCCGGTCAAAATCTCGGTTGCGGCGTCATGGGCGCAGCGCATGTTGCGGGTGTGGCGCGTATTGCCGCCACGATAGAATTTTGGCGCGCCTTCGAGCACGAGCACCGAGGCCCCACCGCGTCGCGCGCTGATCGCCGCACACAGCGCCGCGTTGCCGCCGCCGATCACCAGCACATCGTATTTTCTGCTCATGCCGTCTGCCCGATGCGACGAAGTTGGAGACATTCTGCCCGCCGGCGGCCCCCGGTCAATCCGTTTGGCCGTTGCGCACCTTTGTATACAAAGATATACAGTGATCCGGCAAGCACCGTCCCTGCATGGGCAGGATGCGAGTGGCGAGCCCACGAGGATGCATGGCAAGACGCCCGGCAAAGGCAGGCGGATCGATCGCGCGCGGCAGCGGTGTCGCGCTGGGCGAAGCCGTGTTCCGCTCGCTCTGCGAAGCTCTCCAGGCCGGCAGCTACCGCGCCGGCGACCGCCTGCGCGAGGAAGAGGTCGCCCAGCGGCTGAAGGTCAGCCGCACGCCGGTGCGGGAAGCTCTCGGCCGGCTCGCGGCACGCGGTTTCGTCGAACCTGCCGGCGGCCGCGGCCTGATCGTGCGCAACCTCGATATTTCCGAGGTGCTCGAACTCTACGCGATGCGCGAGATCATGGAAGGCGCCGCCGCGCGTCTGGCCGCCGAACACGCCTCAGCGACCGAGGTCGATGCACTCAGGGATATCGAACAGGCTTTTGTTGAGGCCTCCGCGACCGACGCGGCGGAGATGGCGAGACTGAACCGCGCGTTCCACCAAGCGATCTGCCGCGCCGCGCGCAACCGCTATCTCGACAACGCGTCAGGCGAATTGCAGGACTGGATCGCCCTGCTCGGTCCAACCACGTTCACCGTATCGGGTCGCCCCTCGACCAGCCATGGCGAGCACCAGGCCATCATCGACGCCATCGCGGCTCGCGACGGCGACAAAGCGGAGCAGCTCGCGCGCGCGCACATTCGCGAAGCGCTGCGCTGTCGGCTGAAGCTGTTGCAAAAGCAGTAGCAGCGAGACGCTCAAGCTACCAGTTCTGCGGCAATCGCCTTCAACACGTCCCGCACATCGCCTGGACTGAGCCGCACCTGCAGTCCGCGCTGACCGCCATTGACGTACACATAGTCATGCGGGAGCGCGCTCTGCTCGATCACGGTGCGCACGACCTTCCTCTGCCCGAACGGGCTGATGCCGCCCACCTTGTATCCGGTGACACGTTCCGCCTCAGGCGGCTTCATCATCTGCGCCGACTTGCCGTTGGCGACCGCGGCGAGCTTCTTCATCGAGACCTCCTGATCGGACGGGACGATCACGCAGACCGGCTTGCCGTCGACCAGCGCCATCAGCGTCTTCAGCACCCGCGCCGGGTCTTCGCCGAGCGCGGACGCGGCCTGAAGGCCGATGCTTTCGGCGTCGGGATCATATTCGTAGGCGTGAACGGTGAAGGCAACACCGGCGGCCGCAAGCACGCGCGTGGCTGGGGTGACTTTGGACATGCCTGATGTCTAAAGCGCGATGAGATGAGGATGAATCATTATCGCGCTTTAGGTTGTTGTTTGAGCATGATCTTTTCGGAAAACCGCTTCGCACTTTTCCGGATCATGCTTTAGCACCGTCGCCGTGGGGAGCGAAGCGACGAGACAATGATGCTCTGGATCTCGCGGCGCGATCTTTTCCCAACGTCGTCCTGGCGAAAGCCAGGACCCATTACCCCAGGGTGAGGTTTGGCGAAAACTCTCGGTCCGGTACCGCGACAATCCGCAATCGACGGATCACGCGGTATGGATCCTGGCTTTCGCCAGGACGACACCGGTGTACTGGGCCGGTATCGGAGCGGCCCAGTACCTACTCCGCCGCGTCCCGCATTTCCGCGCGCTCGGCCCGGGCCGCGCAGAACTTGAACTCTGGAATCTTGCCGAACGGATCGAGCGCCGGGTTGGTCAACAAATTCGCCGCCGCTTCCGCGTAGCAGAACGGCATGAACACCATGTTCTCCGGCACGTCGCGGTCCGAACGCACCTTGACCTCGACCGCGCCGCGGCGGGTCTCGAGCCGGATGAAATCGCCGGGCGCAAGCTTCTTCCTGTGCATGTCCTTCGGCGACATGAAGGCGACCGCCTCCGGCTCGATCTGGTCGAGCACCTGGGCGCGGCGCGTCATCGAGCCGGTGTGCCAGTGTTCGAGCACGCGGCCGGTCGAGAGCACCATCGGATATTCGGCGTCGGGTATCTCGTCCGGCGGGATGACGTGGGCCGGCACGATCTTGCCGCGGCCGCTCGCGGTCGGGAATCCCGTGGTGAAGATGATCTCGTTGCCGGGTTTGTCAGGACCGTCCACCGGATAGGTCACCGCGCCTTCGCGCACCAGCCGTTCCCAGCTGATGTTCTTCAACGACGGCATCAGCTCTGCCATCTCGGTGAAGACCTCGCCGGGACCAGCATAATTCCAGGGCAGGCCCATTCGCTTGGCGATCTCCTGGATGATCCAGAGATCCTGCCGCGCCTCGCCCGGCGGCTTGATCACCTGGCGCGCGAGCTGCACGCGGCGATCGGTGTTGGTGAAGGAGCCGTCCTTTTCAGCAAACGCCGAGGCCGGCAGGATGACGTCGGCGTGGAAAGCAGTCTCCGTGACGAAGAGATCCTGCACCACGAGATGATCGAGCATGGCGAGCGCCTGGCGCGCATGCTGGAGATCGGGGTCGGACATCGCGGGGTTCTCGCCCTCGATATACATGCCCTTGATCTCGCCGGCGTGGACCGCGTTCATGATCTCGACCACGGTCAGGCCGCGCACGGGATCGAGGTCCTGGCCCCACAGCTTCTCGAAGGCACCGCGCATGTCGTCGCGGCCGACCGGCTGATAGTCCGGCAGGAACATCGGGATCAGGCCGGCATCGGAAGCGCCCTGCACGTTGTTCTGGCCGCGCAGCGGATGCAGGCCGGTGCCGGGACGACCGACCTGGCCGGTGATCAGCGCCAGCGCAATCAGGCAGCGCGCATTGTCGGTGCCGTGGACATGCTGGCTGATGCCCATGCCCCAGAAGATGATCGACGATTTCGCCCGCGCATAGGTTCGCGCGACCTCACGCAGGGTCTGCGCCGGGATGCCGCAAATCGCCTCCATCTTCTCTGGCGTGAACTCCTTGATCTTCTCCTTGAGGTCCTCAAAACCCTCGGTGTAGCCGGCGATGTACTGATCGTCGGTCAGCCCTTCGGTGATGATCGTGTGGATCATCGCGTTCAGCATGGCCACGTCGGAGCCCGGCTTGAACTGCAGATGCTTGGTCGCATGGCGCGACAGCGACTGCCGGCGCGGGTCCATAACGAAGAGCTTTGCGCCATTCTTGGCGGCGTTCTTGATATAGGTTGCCGCGACCGGGTGGTTCACGGTCGGATTGGCGCCGATCACCCATATCACCTCGGCGTCCATCGCGGCAGCGAACGGAGCCGACACCGCGCCCGAGCTCAGGCCCTCGAACAACGCAGCAACCGACGAGGCGTGGCACAGGCGGGTGCAGTGGTCGACATTGTTGGAGCCGAAGCCGGTGCGCACCAGCTTCTGGAACAGATAGGCCTCTTCGTTCGAGCCCTTGGCCGAGCCGAAGCCGGCCAGCGCTTTCACGCCATTGGTGTCACGGATCTTGACGAGGCCCTTGGCGGCGATGTCGAGCGCTTCCTCCCAGGTCGCTTCCCGGAAGTGGGTGAAAGGATTGGCCGGATCGACCTGGTCGTTGGAATCCTTCTTCGCATTCGGCAGCCGCACCAGAGGCTTGGTCAGCCGATGCGGATGGTGGATGTAGTCGAAGCCGAAACGGCCCTTGACGCAGAGTCGGTTGTGGTTGGCGGGGCCATCACGGCCCTCCGCATAGATCACCTTCTCGTCCTTGACCTCATAGGTCACCTGGCAGCCGACGCCGCAGAACGGGCAGAGCGAATCCACCTTCTTGTCGGCATAGACGACACGGGTCTGCGCCTCGTCCAGCATCACGGCCGGCATCAGGGCCCCGGTCGGACAGGCCTGCACGCATTCGCCGCAGGCGACGCAAGTGGACTCGCCCATGGGATCATCGAAATCGAACACGATTTTCGAGCCATGACTACGGTAGGCCATGCCGATGACGTCGTTGACCTGGACCTCGCGGCAGGCGCGCACGCACAGGCCGCACTGGATGCAGGCATCGAGATTGACGCGCATGGCCGGATGGCTGGCGTCGGTCGCCCAACGCTCGGCGGCGGGGAAGCGGCTCTCGGTGACGCCAGTGGTTTCGGCCCAGTGCCAGAATTTGGATTCCGGATCGTGCGAGGTCTCGCGCGCGGGCTGATCGGCGACCAGCAGCTCCATGACCATTTTTTGCGCGGAAACGGCGCGCGCGCTCTCGGTCTTCACCTTCATGCCGACCGATGGCGTCCGCTTGCAGGACGCCGCGAGCACGCGCTCGCCCTCGATCTCGACCATGCAGGCGCGGCAATTGCCGTCGGGGCGATAGTCGGGCGCCGGCGAATAGCACAGATGCGGAATCTCGCGACCCTGGCGTTTTGCGACTTGCCAGATCGTCTCGCCGGCTTTGGCCTCGACCTGCTTGCCGTCGAGCTCAAACGTAATCTTCGTCATTCGGCCGCTTCCTTGAACTCGTCAGGGAAATATTTGATCACGGTGGAGAGCGGGTTAGATGCCGCCTGACCCAAACCGCAAATCGAGGCATCGCGCATCGCCTGGCTCAATTCTTCCAGCAAGGCTCGGTTCCAGACCGGCTTCTGCATCAGCAGCGCGGCCTTCTGGGTTCCGACGCGGCACGGCGTGCACTGGCCGCAGCTCTCGTCTTCGAAGAACTTCATCAGGTTCAGCGCCGCCGCGCGCACGCTATCCTTTTGCGACAGGATCACGATCGCGGCCGAACCGATGAAGCAGCCATATTTCTCCAGCGTGCCGAAATCGAGCGGGATGTCGTCCATCGACGCCGGCAGGATGCCGCCGGACGCACCGCCCGGCAAATACGCGTAGAACTGATGGCCGTCGGCCATGCCTCCGCAATATTCGTCGATCAGCTCGCGCACGGTGATCCCTGACGGCGCGAGCTTCATGCCGGGAGTCTTCACGCGGCCCGAGACCGAGAAGCTGCGCAGGCCATGACGCTCGTGGCGCCCATGGCCCTTCCACCAGTCGGCGCCCTTCTCGACGATGTCGCGCACCCACCACAGCGTCTCGATATTGTTGATCAGCGTCGGCAGGCCGAACAGGCCGACCTGGAACGGATAAGGCGGCTTGTGCCGGGGCAGGCCGCGCTTGCCTTCGATGCTTTCGAGCAGCGAGGATTCCTCACCGCAGATATAGGCGCCGGCGCCGCGGCGCATGTGCAGCGTCGGACCGCCCGCCGGAAGCTTTGCGATCTCGCGCTCGAGAATCTCGCGCGATGCCGGATATTCGTCGCGCAGGTAGATGTAGATATCCGAGGCCTGCACTACATGCGCGCCGATCAGCATGCCCTCGAGGAAGCGATGCGGATCGCTTTCGAGATAGACGCGATCCTTGAACGTACCGGGCTCGCCCTCGTCGCCGTTGATCGCCATCAGCCGCGGGCCGGGTTCACCTAGCACCGCGCGCCATTTGCGTCCCGTCGGGAAGCCGGCGCCGCCGAGACCGCGCAGCGAGGCGTCGTCGAGCGCCTTTAGCAGATCGTCCGTCGGTAGCTCGCCCGAGCGAAGGCGATTGAGCAGCTTGTAGCCGCCGCCGGCGACATAGGCGTCATAGCCGATATATGTCGGCAGATGCGCGTGAGTGTCGCCGGCCTTCGCGGCCGCCACGACATTGGCCACCGTGGCGTGGTCAACAAAATTGTGTCCGACTTCCGCGGCAGGCGCCGTATCGCAGCGGCCGACGCAGGGCGCGCGCACGACGCGAATGCCGGGACCCGACGCGTTCTGCAAATCGGCGAGCAGCTTCTCTCCGCCAAGCATCGCGCAGGTCAGCGAATCGCAGACGCGGATCGTCAGCGGCGCGATATCAGGCTGGCCTTCCTTCACCACGTCGAAATGCGCATAGAAGGTTGCGGTCTCGAACACCTCGGCGAAGGCAAGCTTCATCTCGTCGGCGAGCGCAGCGAGATGCGCCGCCGAGATCTGGCGGTATTTGTCCTGGATCAGATGCAGATATTCGATCAACAGATCGCGCCGCCGCGGGCGATCGCCGAGCAATTGCTCGATCTCATGCGCGGCGGTGGGGTCGACCTGTCGCCCCTTGGGCGTGGACTTGGCACGCCGGCGCCCCTCGCCCGGATGCTCGAATTCCCTGACCTTGTGAACGTCGTCGTTGCTGCTCATGGAAACGCCGCGTTCTCCTCAAATGCGCGATGAATTTAGGCCGGGTCGCTATCGCGAATAGCCTGCATGTCCAGCCCTGATCGTTGGGAACAGCGTCGCGCGCTTCCCACGGATTCAAGCCTCGCTCCAACCAACTCTAGCCTCTGGTATGCCAGATGCAAGGAAAATTAGAACGCCTTTATAGTGATTTAGGAGCCATGCAGCCGCCCCGCCATGCCCCTTACGCAAACGCGACCTGAAACCTTATCTCAGCTCTTGCTCATGCACTCTTCGATGTAGAACCAGCGGTCGTCGCCGGCGAGGCCCTTGGCTTTCACGTCGGCACGGCAGGCCTTGAGCTTCGGCTTGTTGGCGGACCACTTCGCCTTCATATCCTTCAGCTTCTGCATGGTGAGCTTGATCTTGCCCGGCTTGGCTTCGCTCGTTGCAACAGGCGCCGCCGGTGTCGTTGCCGTCTGCGCGGATGCGGTATGAAGACCAGCGACGAGCAACACGGCCGCAAGGCAAATTCGAAGGCAAATTCGGGTGCGAAGCATAAAAGTCCCCCTAAGTCACATTCTTGATCATCTGGTAAGTCACATTCTTGATCATCTGGAAAGGCGAGCGCCGCGAGGTACTGCGTTGGGCACCTCGCGGCAGCGTGGGTTTACGATCAGAGAATTCTGACTGCGCTTTCGAGCGTCTTGTATACGCCCCAAGCCAATGGAATGGCGACAAACGCCCAGAATAGCGCGGCCTTGCCATCCAAGCCGCCCGTGCCGATCCCGAATGACCCGGTCTGACCGCCACTGGCGCCACCGATCGAGGCCTGGACCTTCGCCACCTCGGTTTCGCTCATGTACCACTTCGGATCGACCGGCTTGATCAGATAGTTGCAGATCAGGCCCGCGATCAGCATCGCACAGAGGATGTACATGGTGGTGTTGTAAAGCTGGTCGCGCGGCACGCCGGCCGCGAGCTGGAACTCGCGGATGTAGTTGACCACGACGGGTCCGATGATGCCCGCGAAGGACCACGCCGTCAGCAGCCGGCCATGGATGGCGCCGACAAACTGGGTTCCGAACATATCGGCAAGATAGGCCGGCACAGTGGCGAAGCCGCCGCCATACATCGAGAGGATGATGCCGAAGCCGAGCACGAACAGAAGCTTCGAGCCCATCGCCGCAAATGTCGGCGCCAGCGCGTAGAGCACGATGCCGAGAATGAAGAACGTATAGTAGGTGTTCTTGCGGCCGATATAGTCCGACAGCGACGCCCAGAAGAAACGGCCGCCGATGTTGAACAGCGACAGCAGTCCGGCAAAGCCAGCCGCAATTCCGGCGATCTGCGCCTTTTGCGCCACGCTCAATGCGTTGAAGCCGACATCAGGAAGGCCGATCAGCTTACCTGCGAAAACTTCCTGGAGTATCGGCGAGGCCATTCCCAGCACGCCAATCCCGGCCGACACGTTCAGGCATAGCACACCCCAGATCAGCCAGAACTGTGGCGTCTTGTGCGCGTTGTTAAGATGGACGTGATGCTCGGAGATCATCGTCTTCTTTTCGCTCGGCGGCGTCCAGCCATCTGGCTTCCAGCCGGCCGGCGGCAGGCGATAACGAAAGGCGCCGATCATCATGAAGACGAAATACCCCGCGCCCAAGATTAGAAAGGTCTGCCAGGCCCCGACATCCACAGAGCTCTTCAAGCCAGAAAAGGTGAAATCGCGTACGTAGTCGACGCCGATATAGGTGAGATTGATTTTCAGGAAGCTGCCGCCGTCCATTAATACGCTGGCAAGTGGCGATCCTATCATGGCGCCGCCGCCGAAGCCCATGATGGCCATGCCGGTGGCCATGCCCCGCCGGTCCGGGAACCATTTCACCAAGGTCGACACCGGCGAGATATAGCCGAGGCCGAGGCCGATGCCGCCGATCACGCCGGAGCCGAGCCACATGATCCAGAGCTGATGGAGATAGATGCCGATGGCCCCGAGCAGGAGGCCGCCGCACCAGCACAGCGCGGCGACAAAGCCGGCCTTGCGCGGCCCGACGCGCTCGAGCCAGCCGCCCCACATTGCGGCAGAAAGACCGAGCACGACGAAGAACAGCGTGTACATCCATCCCATGCTGGCGACCTTCCAGTCGCAGCTGGTCGTGAACAGCTCTTGAAACAGCGACATGTCTGCGCACGCCTTCGGCGCGGTCAACCCGATCGCGCGCGACAGCGGCAGCCAGAACACCGAGAAGCCATAGGCCATACCGATGCAGAGATGGATGCACAGCGCGGCCGGCGGCACCAGCCAGCGGTTGAACCCGGCGGTCGCGATGGTCCGCTCGCGATCCAGAAAACCTGCGCCGGCACCTGAAATCCTTGCAGCGCTTTCGATTGTAGTCATGCATTCCTCCCCTGCAGCCGCCCTTCTGAGCAGCCTGCCGCTAGCATCCTGTCCTCAGCCCATTGCGGTGCAGCTGTTGCCCCTGCTGCTCCGCACAATCACCCGACACGCGCCAGGATCGTTACGCGCGTCTGAAAAGTTAACCCCTCACGAGGGGCTCTATGCCCGATACGACGTGCAGGCTTCGTGGGTGGCCCGTTGATCCTCGCACTGCAGACAAGACTCAACCTCCGCGCCTGCGCGGACAGAGTCAATTTGGGCAGAAGCCATGATCGATGTCGATAGACAAAAGGTCGGTATCAGCGCGGTAACGCGCCTAAGAACGCAGCACAGCATTGGCGCTGCCTATCGACCCATTTGCTTTTTCTATCAAGAACACGATGCGCGCGTCGTTGCGCTCGGTGATCTCCACCGTGTCGCCGGTCTCGCGGATCAGGTTCGGGATGTCAATCACCGACAGGGGATCGGTGCAGTACACCTCGAGCTGATCGCCCGGCTGCAACGGCTTCAGCGCTTTGCGCGTCTTCAGGGCGGGCAACGGGCATTTCAATCCAGTGAGATCGAGCGTCGTTCTGGTCATGGGCGCAACATGGCGGGAGGGGTCGATGGCGTCAACGCCAAGACAGCGCCAAGACAACGCCAAGACTCAGAGCAGATCGGCATAGGACAAGAAACCTACACCCTGCCCCGGCTCGACCTGCGTGATGTCTTCGCCGAGTTCAATGAGGCCGTCGGTCTCGACCAGGGACGACAACAGCCCAGCCCCCTCGCGCGGAAACTTGACCGCCTCCAACGCGCCATCCTCTCCGCGCCGCAACGAGGCGCGAACAAATTCGCGTCGGCCGATCTTCTTCTTGTAGGCGAATGCCGCGCGCACCGGGATTGGCAACAGCGGCTCCGGCAGGCTGCCCGCAAGCGCCAGCACCGTCGGCCGTACCACATGCACGAAGGTGACAAAGCTGGCGACGGGATTGCCGGGCAGTCCGATCAGCGGCGTACCGTCGATGATGCCCATCGCCACCGGCCGTCCCGGCTTGATCGCCATCCGCCACAACACCAGCGAGCCGATGCTTTCGACCGCTGCCTTGACGTGATCCTCCTCCCCGGTCGAGACGCCGCCGGTGGTAAGGATCAGGTCATGGCTGCCTGCCACCTGCTTCAAGCCATTGGCGAGCGCGTTGCGCTCATCGCGCAAGATCCCGAGGTCGCTGACCTCACAGCCGAGCCGGCGCAACATCGCCATCAGCATGAAGCGGTTGGAGTCGAAGAGCTGCGAGGCCGCGCGCGGCTCGCCTGGCGAAGCCAGCTCGTCCCCGGTCGAGAACACCGCGACACGGACGCGCCTGACGACATCGAGCCTGACAAGGCCGAACGCCGCGGCGAGCGCGACATGCTGCGGCCGCAGGCGCTGGCCTGCGCGCAGCGCGATGTGCCCTTCGGGAATGTCCTCGCCTGCCGGCCGGACATTCGCGCCCGGCTTCAGCCCCGGCGGCAGCACGATTCGGCCGGCGTCATCGATGCGGACATCTTCCTGCATGAAGACGGTTTCGGCATCCGGCGGCATCGGCGCGCCCGTAAAGATGCGCGCGGTGTGGCCGGCCTTGATCGGCGCTTGTGCAAGGCCGCCGGCCTGGATGCGGCCGTCGAGCGGGAATGCGCGATCCTCCGCTTGCGGAAGGTCCGCGTTGCGCAGGGCGTAGCCATCAACGGCGGAGTTGGTGAACGGCGGCAGCGGCAGGGGCGCTGCGAGATTGTGCGCCAGCACGCGCCCGTCGGCATCGATGAGTGCCACGGTCTCAAGATCGGCAATGGCATTGACGCGCGTCGTGATCAGGCCAACGGCCTCGCCGACCGACATCATCGGCCCACCGAAGGCAAAACAATCGTCCGACAATTGCGCCATGGTGCCTCGTCAGCGCATCGCGGCGCTTTTCGCGACCACTTCTTCGACCGGCATCGCCGCTCGCAGCAGCAATTCCGCCGCGGCGGCGATATCGTCGAGATGGACGGTCGGCAGTCGTGTTTCAATGGCGACGTCGGCCACGATCCCGAAAATTCCGGGATCATCGGGAAACAACAACGGCTTGTCGTTGACGGCGCGATGCACCTCGATCTTGCGATGCGGCTCGCGCTTGAACCCTTCGACCACGACGAGATCGACAGCGGACAGCTTGCTCAACAGTTCCGGCAGCCGCGGCTCGGCCGCCCCGCGCAATTCGTGCATCAAGGCCCAGCGGTTGGACGACGCAACCAGCACCTCGGCCGCGCCGGCCTCGCGATGGCGCCAGGAATCCTTGCCGGGCACGTCGACGTCGAACTGGTGATGCGCATGCTTGATGACCGAGACGCGCAAGCCCAGCGCGTTGAAATGCGGGATCAGCCGCGTCAACAGCGTGGTCTTGCCTGCACCGCTCCAGCCTG
This sequence comes from Bradyrhizobium nivariense, assembly GCF_029846715.1. Classification (GTDB taxonomy): domain Bacteria; phylum Pseudomonadota; class Alphaproteobacteria; order Rhizobiales; family Xanthobacteraceae; genus Bradyrhizobium. The sequence goes on along the minus strand of NZ_JARVWW010000007.1, from coordinate 113,444 downwards.
CAAGGCCGATGACTTTCATCGTAACTCGATCTCCGCCAATGGCTCGCCAGCCGATGGAACCTCCGGCCTCTCCCCGTCATTGCGTTTCACCGCCATGCTTATCTCGGCTTGACCCGAATGTCATGCTAACGTCGTAGCCATGATGAAGATCGACAAAGCCCCGGTGCCCCTGATCGTCCCGAACCCCGGCGACCCGCGCCTGACCCAGAGCGTGACCGGGACCGACCAGGCCGGCGCCAAGGTCGAGATCAAGGTGCCGATGGAGCGACCGCTGACGCTCTACCTGAATGCCCAGGAGATCGTCACCATGATGACGATCGGCGACTATCCGGAATATCTGGCGCTGGGCTATTTGCTCAACCAGAACATGCTGAAATATAATGACGCGGTCACCGAGGTCGAATACGACGACGACCTCCAGGTGGTGGTGGTGCGCACCGAACACCACACCAATTTCGAAGCCAAGCTGAAGAAGCGCACGCAGACCTCGGGCTGCGCGCAAGGCACCGCCTTCGGCGATCTGTTAGAGGCGGTCGAGAGCGTCGCGTTGCCGACGGCGGAGCTGCGCACCTCCTGGCTCTACCAGATGACGCAGACCATCAACACCATGCCCTCGCTCTATCTGGAGGCCGGTGCGATCCACGGCTGCGTGCTGTGCAGGGAGGGCGAGCCGCTCTGCTACACCGAGGATGTCGGCCGTCACAACGCCGTCGACAAGATCGCGGGCTGGATGTACCGCCACGGCGTCGATGCATCCGACAAGATCCTCTACACCACGGGGCGGCTCACCTCGGAGATGGTGATCAAGACGGTCCGCATGGGAATTCCGATTTTGGTGTCGCGCTCGGGCTTCACCGCCTGGGGCGTCGATCTCGCCCGGCAGGTGGGCTTGACGCTGGTCGGGCGCGCACGCGGAAAGCGGTTCATCGCGCTGTCGGGGGAAGAGCGCATCGTCTACGACCAGAACCTCGCTTATGTCGAGGAGGAATCGGCGAAGCACAAGCGCAAGGGTGAAGGTGGTGACGACTAGCTTTCCGACCACGCAGGGCGTGCTGCTCGCCGGCGGCCTCGCGCGGCGCATGGGTGGCGGCGACAAGCCGATGCGTATCATTGGCGGCCGCACCATCCTGGAACGCGTGATCGCGCGCTTATCGCCCCAATGTACCGGGCTGATCCTCAATGCCAACGGCGATCCCGCCCGCTTCGCCGCGTTCGGTTTGCAGGTCGTTGCAGACGACGTGCCCGGCTTTCCCGGCCCGCTCGCCGGCATCCTTGCCGCGCTCGACTGGACCGCAGCGAACCGACCTGAGGTGGAGTGGGTGCTCAGCGCCGCCGGCGACTGCCCGTTCCTGCCGCGCAATCTGGTCGCACGCTTGCAAGAAGAACGCATCGCGGCGAATGCCGAGCTCGCCGTTGCGGCATCAGGCAGCCAATCGCATCCAGTGATCGGCTTGTGGCGCGTAAGCCTGCGCGATGAACTCCGCCACGCGCTCGTGGTCGAAGACCTCCGCAAGATCGACCGCTGGACCACGCGCTACCCTCTCGCGACGGTGACGTGGCCGACCGAGCCGCTTGACCCGTTCTTCAATGCCAACACGGCCGAGGATATCGCGGAAGCTGAGCGGCTGGCCGCACTGGATGCGGCGTCTTAATCAAGCTTTACGCGCGCCGGAATCCCGCCCGCTCCAGCGCCGCCCGCGCCTCGTCCGAGCCGAGCGCATCGAGAAAGGCCTGCACTGCCGGCCGCTGCTTGCGCGCTGTGACCAGCGCGAAGTCATAATGCTCTTCTGCGAGCGGAATGAAACCGAGGCCGACCGCATGGGCGACCGGCGCAATGGTCATGCCCCAGTCGGCGCGGTGCTGTGCGACGGCCGCGGCCACCGCGTTATGCGAGCGTGGCTGGTTCCAATAGCCTTCCGGGCGCGCACCACCGAGCAACCGGTCGATCAGAATGCGCGTGCCGGCGCCCTGGTTGCGGTTGACCATGATGCAGGAGGGATCCGCGAGCGCCACGGCGACGGCGTCCTTCGCGCCATGGCCTTCGAAGCGTTTGTCGCCCTTGCGGAACACGATGCCCTGCATCCGCCGCCAGCCCGGCACGAGCTCAAGTCCTTCGACGAGGTAAGGCGTATTGTAGGTCTCGCTCTTGTCGTCGAACAGATGGATCGGCGCCAGATCGCATTCACCGCGCCGCGCCGCCGCGAGTCCGCCGAGACTGCCGACGGCGATCGAGCGCACGGTCAGGCCGGCATGCGCGAGTTGCGTCGTGACAAGATCGAGGCCGGTGCAATGGCTGCCGACGATGACAAGATCGGGCACCCGCGCATGCGGCGTGAACAGTGTCACCTCGGCTTCGGTCCCGGCCAGCATCTGGTCGGCGAGCGCGTCGATGCGCAGAAAACCGTCGGCCTGTGCGAACGACGTGATCGCACCGGAACCCTTGCCGGAGGGATAGGCGATCAAGCCGTCCTTGCCTTCGACCAGCGAGACCATGACGAATTCGGTGCGGCCAAGCTCGGAAGGAATGCGCACCGGCACGGTCGCGCTCACCTTGGCATCGGAGCGGGGCGGCAGTCCTGCCATCTTGCGCAGCACCGGCACGATCATGTCGTGGAAGGTGAACATCGCCGAGGTCGGAAAACCCGGCAGGATCACCACCGGCTTGCCGTCGCATACCGCAAGACACAGCGGCTTGCCGGGCTTGAGCGCAACGCCATGCGCGATGATGCCGGGTTGGCCGAGCCGGCCGATGATGCGATGAGACAGGTCGCCCGCGCCCTTCGACGTGCCGCCGGAGAGCACCAGCATGTCGGCATCCGCCAGCGCACGGCGCATCGCGGCTTCGAGCTGAGCTTCGTCGTCGGGAATGGCGCCGAGGAAAACCGCCTCACCGCCGTTCTCGTCGATCGCAGCAGTGACGATCGCGCCGTTGGTGTCGTAGATCGCGGCGGGCGCGAGCACCTCGCCGGGCTGAACCAATTCGTCGCCGGTGGAGATCACGGTAACCCGCGGTTTTCGCGCGACATTCACGTCCGCAATGCCGCAGGCCGCCAGCATGCCGATCTCGCGCGAGCCGATCATCGTGCCGGCGCGCAGCAGCGCCTCGCCGCGCGCGATGTCGGAGCCTGCATAGGAAACGAATTGCCCGGGGGACGCAGCGCGACGGACGTCGATCGCATCAGAGCCGGCCGGTTGGGTGTGCTCGACCATGACCACGGCATCGGCACCGCGCGGCAGCGGACCACCGGTGGCAATCGGCGTTGCGGTTCCCGCCGCCACCTGCAGCGCCGGTACGGTGCCGCAGTGAATGGTCTCGCCGTTCAACCCGAGGCGAACCGGCGCGCCTTCACCGGCCGCGGCAAGGTCCGCCGAGCGCACCGCAAAGCCGTCGACATTGGAACGGTCGAACGGCGGCACGTCGATCGGCGCGGTGATGTCTTCAGCGAGCGCCGTACCGAGTGCATCGGCGAGCTTGCGGGCCTCGCTTGGGATCGCGCGCGGGAACAGCGCGGCCTCGAAGCGTGCCAGCGCCTCCTCGCGGGAAAGGATCTTGAGGAACTGCTCCTGTTCGAGCGCGCTGCGGACTTGCGATTGCGGGATCATCGTCATGCCAAAACCCATATCATTCCCGCATCAGATAGGCATCGACCGGCGCGCCTGCTGCAAATCCCTCGTCGCTGGCGGGAACAAGCAGCCATGCATCCGCACGGGCAATCGCCTGGAGCGGCCATTCGCCTACCGCAAGCGGCACCCACGCATGATGTTCCTCGGCCAGCAGGGCCATTTCGGCGATGCCGACGCTGGATGCGATCTTTCGCGCGAGCGGCAAGGTCATCTGTCGGCGCGGCAGCCGCGCCGACAGCCGGTCGACGAGCGGCAGCGCGAGCGCGAGCCAGGCCGCAAGCGCATGATCCGGCGATCCGGGCAAGGCGACGACAGGAACCGTTCCGAGCCGCCCGATCGCGGCGGTGCGTCCAGGCTGGAGCGCAAGACCATGGGCGATCACATCACCACGCTGGGCCAGCGCCGTCACGGCGGCATCCTTGCGACCGACGCCGCTGCCGCCGATCGTGAGCAGGAGATCGCAGCTGGGCGCGCCGAACGCCTCCGCGATCGATACCGCGTCTCGCGCGCCGGCCTGGTGCGTTTGCACATCCAGCCCTGCGGCGCGTGCGATGTCCGCAATCAGATGCATGGTCTCAATTGCGCCCGATACATTGACAATGCGCAGCCGCGGACGACGCACGCTCAGCCGGTCCAGTCCGGCGGCGCGCGCGAGCAACAGAGCGGCAGGACCGACCGGACACCCCTCTGCCGCGGCAGGCGTGCGTCCGTCGATGTCGCTTCCGGCGCGCCTGATGCCCTGCCCCGGTACGCCCTCCGCTAGCACCTGCGCGAGTGGGCCCGACATGTCGACTGCGTCGGCATCGAGCACACAGTCGCATCCCGCCGGCATCGCGTCGCCGTCATCGACCCAAACAGGCGCCATTGTCAGAAGCAGCGGTGAATAGGACGACGCGCCGACCAGATCATTGGCGCATAACGCCCAGCCGTCCGCGGCAGCGACGTCGCGCGGCGGTTGGGCCGCAAGGAGCGGATTGCCCGCCGCGATGCAGCCGGCCGCTTCAGCCAGCGGCAACTGCACCGGCGCGAGCGGATCAAGCCCCTTCAGCAACGCGGCGAGCGCGGTGTCGAGCGGCGTCAGCGATGACGGCAGGCGCTGGGTCATGCGCCATGATGGACCATGCATCGCCCGGTTTGGCAACCGCCGGCGCTGTCAAGATCAGCCGCCCGACTTGTCCGCATTGGGGAAGAACAGCTGTTGTCCGTCGACCTTGTATCCGGCGATCGCCGCCTGCCCCTCCGGCGAGATCAGCCAGTCGATGAAGTCTTGCCCCAGCTCCTTCTTCACGTTCGGAAACTTCGCGGGGTTCACCAGCATCACGCCGTACTGATTGAGCAGCCGCTTGTCGCCTTCGACCACGATGTCGAGATCGCCGCGCTCGCTGAAGGCGATCCAGCTGCCGCGGTCGGACAGTACGTAGGCGTTCGCCGCGCGCGCTGCATCGAGGGCGGAGGCCATGCCCTGCTTGGCCTCGCGATACCAGCCGCCTTTGGTGCTCGCGATGTCGATGCCGGCGACGATCCAGAGCGCGAGCTCCGCGGCATGCGTGCCCGAGCGGTCGCCGCGCGTCACGAACGGCGCGCCCTTGGCCTCGATCGCCTTCAGCGCGGTCGCGATGTCCTTGCCCTTCACCCCGGCGGGATCGCTCTTCGGCCCGATCAGCACATAATCATTGTACATCACGTCAAAGCGCTTCGCGGCAAAACCGTCGGCAACGAATTTCTCCTCCTTCGGCCGCGCATGCATCAGCACGACGTCGACTTCGCCCCTTCGCGCCCCGTCGAGCACCTCATCGGCGCGCCGCGCGATCACCGTGACGTCGATGCCGGTTTTGTCACGGAAGATCGGCAGCAGGTGGTCGAGCAGGCCGGACTCCTGCGTGGACGTGGTCGAGGCCAGGACGATCGCGCGGTCCTCCGCGGATGACGCCGTACCCCCCACGGCAAGGCCGCAGAGCAGCGCGAATGCAACGGACAGGCGGCGGGCGGCCATGATCGGGTTCCTATTGGCTATGACGCGGCCATGATGATGATCGATTGCGCCGCACTCGTGACGCGTTTGCTCGTTCAGCTCCGGATGCGGACAACAACAGATAGAGCGCGGGTCGAGCCACTATCGGCGGCAGACTTCGCCCCGCGCTGCGCGCCGACAACTCGGGAAATTTCGGCAACGCGCGGAGCGGCATGTCGACTGCTACTGCGGGCGCGACAGCCGCAGGGTCTGCACCACGCGGGCGATTCAGGATCGTTCACCAAAGCAGAGATCGCGCGTGAGGATATGTTGCAAAGCAACGAGATGATCGGGCATGGTCCTGGCGGACAGAACTTGAAATGCAGATTCCACCTGCGTCGAACGTCAAAAAGAAGCAAGAATTTGCATAGGAATGCAGGATGGAATTCCTGACGACCAGCGAAGCCGCCGACTATCTTCGGCTCGGCGAACGCAAGCTTTACGAACTTGTCACCACCGGCGCGATCCCCTGCACCAAGGTGACCGGGAAGTGGCTCTTCCCGCGGCACGAGCTCGACCTCTGGGTGCTGTCCGGACTGGCGCGTCCGGCCGGCATGCTGATCGCGGAGCCGCCGCCGGTCGTGGGCGGCAGCCAGGACGAGCTTTTGCACTGGAGTCTGCGCGAATCCGGCTCGGGCCTGGGATCGATGAGCGAGGGCAGCGCGCGCGGGCTCGAGCGCTTGCAGCGCGACGAGGTGATGGCAGTGGCAATGCACTTCCACAGCCTCGATGCCGAGGGCAATCTTGCCGCCGACGCCAGTGCGACGGCGCTGCGTGACGCTCCGGACCTGCATGATGCATTGCTGGTCGCGTTCGTGCGCCGCGAGCAGGGTCTCGTGCTGCCGCAAGGCAATCCCAAGCGGCTGCGCGGTCTCTCCGACGTGCTCGCGCTCGGTGCCAGGATGGCGATGCGGCAACAGGGCACGGGCGCGCAGATGCTACTCGATGTGCTGCTGACGCGGGCCGGCGCCTCGACGCGCGATTTGCGACGGATCGAGACGCCGGCCCTGACCGGACCGGATCTCGCCGAAATCGTCCGCGCGGGACAAGCCGATTGCGGAATCGCGACACGTGCGGCAGCGCGCTCGGCCGGCCTCGATTTCGTGCCGCTGGTCTGGGAGAACTTCGACCTCGCGATGCGGCAGCGCAGCTATTTTCGCCCCGCCATGCAGGCCTTGATCCGGTTCCTCAGCGAAAACCGGTTGCGGCAGCGCGCGGAGGAGCTGACCGGCTACGATCCCTCGCCCGCCGGACAAATCCGCTTCGCGGCCTGAGGTTGACGCCCGCCCCGAAATAGTTGCAAAAGAAACTAATTCAGCCGGGCCATACCCGGCGAGCAACACCGGCCAACGCGCCGGATCAGGGGAGGACAAGCGTGAAGCCAACGAGATTTGGACTGCCGGTCGCTGCCGGCTTTGCAGCGACGTTCTTGGCGGCAACGCTGCTGCCGGATGCGGCGTCGGCGCAGGTTTCCGACGACATCGTCAAGATCGGCGTGCTCACCGACATGAACGGCCCGGCCTCCGCGCCGACCGGCCAGGGTTCGGTGACGGCGGCGCAGATGGCGATCGACGATTTCGGCGGCACCGTGCTCGGCAAGCCGATCAGCATCGTCGTCGGCGACCACCAGCTCAAGGCCGACATCGGCGGCGGCATCGCGCGGCGCTGGTACGACGTCGACCAGGTCGATCTGATCGTCGACGTGCCGGTTTCCGCGGTCGGGCTCGCGGTGCAGAACATGGCCAACGAGAAGAAGCGGCTGTTCATCACCCACTCGACCGGCACCGCGGATTTCCACGGCAAATTCTGTTCGCCCTATGCGATCCAGTGGGTGTTCGACACCCGCGCGCTTGCGGTCGGCACCGCGGACGCCGTGGTCAAGCGCGGCGGCGACAGCTGGTTCTTCATCACCGACGACTACGCCTTCGGCCATTCGCTGGAGCGCGACGCCTCCAGCGTCATCACCGCCAATGGCGGCAAGGTGCTGGGCTCGGTGCGGCCGCCGCTGGCAACGCCCGACCTGTCTTCGTTCGTGCTGCAGGCGCAGGCCTCCAAGGCCAAGATCATCGGCATCGCGGCGGGTCCGCCCAACAACATGAACGAGATCAAGACCGGCTCCGAGTTCGGCGTGTTCAAGGGCGGCCAGCAGATGGCGGCGCTGCTGGCGCTGATCACCGACATCCATGGCCTGGGCTTGCAGGCAGCGCAGGGGCTGTTACTGACGACGTCGTTCTATTGGGACATGGACGACAAGACGCGCGAATGGTCGAAGCGCTACTTCGCCAAGATGAACAAGATGCCGTCGATGTGGCAGGCCGGCGTCTATTCGAGCGTGATGCACTATCTCAACGCCATCAAGGAAACCGGCACCGACGATCCGCTCAAAGTGGCGGCGAAGATGCGGGAAAAGCCGATCGAGGATTTCTTCGCCCGCAACGGCCGCTTACGCGATGACAATCTGATGGTGCACGACCTCTGGCTGGTGCAGGTGAAGACGCCGGAGGAGAGCAAATATCCGTGGGACTATTACAAGATCCTCACGACGATCTCGGGCGACAAGGCGTTTGGGCCGCCGGACCCGGCGTGTGCGATGGTGAAGAAGTGACGGTGTGGCGACGCGCGAGAGAAAAAATCGCCATGGCTGGGGTCGTGCCCTACTTCATCACGCCGATCTCGCGAAAGTACTTCATCACGCCGGGATGGATCAGCTCCGGCTTCGGCGCGGCCGCGACCGTGTTCGCGGCCGTGGTCTCGCAGGCTTGCGCGAGCTGCTTGCAGAACGTCGCCTCGACACCGTGCAGCGTCTTGGCCAGCCGGTAGGCGACATCGTCAGGCAAATCCTCGCGCGTCAGCACAAAGCTCCAGGAGCCGAGCGAGGCGATCGGCTCGGACTGCTTCGGGTAGCTGCCGGCCGGCACGGTGAGCGGTTTCAGGAACGGATGTTTGGCGCGGATGCGCGCGATCTCCTCCGCGCTCGGCGCAATGAAGCGCGCGCCTGACGCGGTCGATGCCATCGCGGCAAAGCCGGGCCAGCCGATGCCGGCGCCCCAGAGCGCGGCGACGCTTCCGTCCTCGACCATCGCGGGGCCGTCGCCGGCGCGGTCGAGATAAACAGCCTTGAAATCCTCGTCCTGCTTCAGGCCGAGCCCATCGAGCACGTAGCGCGCCAGGATCGGCAGGCCCGAGCCTTTTGCGCCGAATGCGACGGGCTGACCGACGAGATCGGGAATCGTCTTGTACGGACTGTCCGCGCGCACCACGAACATGCCGGGATTGGAATAGATCGCCGTGAGAATTTTCAGCCGCACCTTCGCGCGGCCGATGCCGGCAAAGGCTTCATAGGCCGGCTCGCCCGCGACCAAAGCGAGATCGAGCTCGCCTTTCTCCAGCAGCGGAATGTTCTCGTTGCTGCCCTTGGTGTTGCGCGGGACGATGGTGGCTTGCGGATCGGCCGCGTTCATCACTTGCGCAAAGGCGTTGCCGTAGAGCGGAAAGCCGCCGCCGGGCGTCGCGGTGCCAAGGCTGATCGTAAGGCTGAGTGTCGTGGTCGGAATGGCCTTGCCTCCGGTTTGAGCAGCGGCGGAGCTCAACAGCAGCGCCACACCGAGAAGAATGGTGATTGCGAATCTCATGGTCGGTCCCGGCGGGGGCGCGTCAACATCGACTTGCGACGATGTAGGCAGCGCCCCGATTTTGTGAAAGCATGTCACCCAAAGACAATAGAACAATGGGAGGCTTCATGTTGCGAATTTTGCGTAACGGTTTTTTCGGGCTGTTTTTCCTTTCAACGCTTTTCAGCGCCGCAGCTCCCGCCTCCGCCGCCGGCTATCCCGACCGCCCCGTGCACTGGATCATCGGTTTCTCCGCCGGCGGCCCGGTCGACATCGTGGCGCGGATCATGGCGGCCTGGCTGTCGGACCGTCTCGGCCAGCAATTCATCGTCGAGAACCGCGCCGGCTCCGGCGGCAACATCGCGGCCGGCGCCGCGATCAACTCAGCCCCGGACGGCTACACGCTGTTGTTCGTCGCGCCCAACAACGCGATCTCGACCTCGCTCTACAAGAAGCTGCCGTTCGACTTTTTGCGCGACACCGTGCCGGTCGCGAGCATCATGCAGCTCACCAACATGCTGGTCGTCTCCAACGCGTTTCCCGCGAAGACGGTTCAGGAGTTCATCGACTACTGCAAAGCCAATCCCGGCAAGATCTCCTTTGCCTCGTCCGGCAACGGCACCTCGGTGCACATGTCGGCCGAGCTGTTCAAGGTGATGACCAAGTGCGACATGGTGCACGTGCCCTATCGCGGCTCGGCGATCGCGTTCCCCGACATCATCTCCAACAAGGTGCAGCTGATCTTCGACAACCTTCCCTCGGCGCTCGAGCAGGCGAAGGGCGGCAATGTCCGCGCGTTAGGGGTGACCTCGCCGCAGCGCTGGCCGAGCGTGCCCGACGTGCCCGCGATCGCCGAGACCGTGCCGGGCTTCGAATCGGTCGGCTTCTACGGCATCTCCGCGCCGAAGGGCACGCCGGGCGAGATCGTCGAGATCCTCAACAACGCCGTCAACGAGGCCCTGAAGGATCCGAAGCTGGTCGCGCGCCTCGCCGAGACCGGCGGCATCCCCAAGCCGATGACGCCGGCCGAGTTCGGCAAGCTGGTCACCGACGAGACCGAGAAGTGGCGCAAGGTGGTGGAGTTCGCGGGGGTGTCAGTGGATTAGCGCCGGCGATCAGCTGCGAGCCTGCAGCGCGCCAGCAAGACATTGGAGGGGACCGGGACGCCCCCTCCCATCAAAAAGTGCGAAAACAACCCCATGCACAGTAGACGAGGCTAGCGATTACAAGGGGTTACAGGATCAAAAGAACGAACCTTGGCGGGGGCGATTTGACCCGTCGGGCAAAACAGGACTATAAGTGCATTATCGCCAAATTCGGGTATTCGAAAATTTCAGCCATTGTCGCGCTGGCGCTTCCGTCCGCCAGAGCCAGCATTGCACCCCCGCCTCCGTCCCTGTAAACGAACCGCGCACCGTTGCCGGCCGCCTCCGCGGCCGTCTCGCGGCGGGGCCTGTAGCTCAATGGTTAGAGCCGGCCGCTCATAACGGTCTGGTTGCAGGTTCGAGTCCTGCCGGGCCCACCACGCTTCGCCCTGCGGGCTACGCGTGGCGCAGCCGCGCGGGGAACGAGGGGCGAAGCGTGGTGTCCGGCGTAGCTCGAACGAAGTGAGAGCGAAGACGGACGAACTGCTGCGAAGCCAGCCGCCACACATGAAAAGCGAAGCGAGGGAAGACTGCCGCACCGAAGCCCAGCGGACGCCGCCCCCCAACACCCCCAACATTGAGATCCCGACCTCGCTTCGTCCTTAGCGGTCGCAGTTCAATAAAGCATCGACCTTGCCCTTACCGTGCAGTATTGATGAAAGTTCAACCCAAGCTGGCGGGAGCGCATTTCGATTTCTTCTGCAGCGTTGATGGGCAAAGTGCCGACTGCAGATGAAATTCGACGATGCCACCGAAGTCTTAGCCGAGGCTGACCGTAAGGGTTGGCGGCGCGTACTCGTTATCACGGCGCTCCCTTTGGAAATGGCCGCGGTCAGGGCGCATGCTGCCCATAGGGCTTCTTGCGAAGGCCGAGACCACAACATTTTTGAGATCGGCCATTTTCGTGGTTCCAGCTCCGAATGGTTGGTGGTCGTCGGGGAGAGTGGCGCGGGTAACCACGTGTCACAGGCAATCGTAACCAATGCCTGCTTTCAGTTCGGCCCTTTTGAACTGATTCTATTTGTCGGCGTGGCAGCAACTCGGAAGCCAGACGATGCTCCGATTGGCAGCGTAGTCATCTCCGAGCACGTCTATTGGCCTTACGCCGGAAAATACCGCCCAGGAGAATTTCAAGGCCGGGCACGCAGCCTACCAATTGACCCGCAGCTTGTTCGTCTTGCGAAAAAAGTAGTCCGCGATGAAACTTGGCAATTGCGCCTCCAACCGCCGTACGGCGGCGTGAAACCCGGCGATCAGTTCTACCCGACGCCATTCCCGCCCGCCGCAAAAACGGCTCCAATTGTTTCTATCGAAGCAGTCTCGGCTGACCCTTCTTCTGCCCTCGAAGATCACATCACAAGCAACTATCAGGATGCGACAGCCCTCGAGATGGAGGGGTACGGAGCGATTTTCGCCGCCGAGGAAGAAGGAAGAACACCTTGCATCATTATCCGGGGCATATCGGATGACCGGGCTGGCAAAAACCCAAAGTTAGACAAGATTCATCAGCCAGTAGCTGCCGCCCACGGCGCCGCTTTTGCCTACGAGCTATTGGACTATTGGGGGGACAACCATCGCGCACCTGTGCGGACCGATGTCGTGGACGCACCTAGCAAGATTGAACAGGCACCGCAGGATCTTGGCTCACCCGACACTTCACCTTACCAACATGCATCAACTGCAGAAGACGTCAATGCCGAGACCTCTATCGCTGTCCTGAGCTTCGCTGGGTCTGAGGCGGATTTCCCTCAAGATCGTCAGAAAGTCATCCTCGACGTCATTCGGAACATTACGGGCAATCCAACTATCGAAATCGTCGGCAGCCAAGCCGGTTCGTTCTATCTTTTCCTCCGCGTAAAAGAACGTGACTTCGCTACATTGCAATCTCCCGAATTGCGTTCCTCTCTCTCGGAAAAAACAGAAGCCAAGCTTCTCGGAGTCGCCAGCAGAGAGGATTTCGAGCGATCACGTCAGGAAATCGATGAGCTGCTCAGGGCATCACGCTCGGTCTTAGGCTGGCCTCGATCGCTGCCAGACGGGACGGTCATCGAGCGCCCAGAGCTTCATCAGTTGCTAGAACGCGCGTCCGACAATCTAGGTCGGACCAAAGCGGTGATCGGCGAGCCTGGTTCAGGCAAAACCGCCTTGTTGGCAGCACTTGCGGATCGCTTGAGGAATTCAGGAATTCCGCTCCTGGCAATCAAGGCCGATATACTAGCCACGAATATCACAAACGAAGACGATTTGAGGCGCGATCTTGGTCTGTCGGATCTGCCGACACGCATACTCACCCGTCTCTCCCGTCGCGGGCCGGTTTATCTCATTATTGATCAGCTAGACGCCCTTGCTGGTTATGTCGACCTGCGCACAGGCCGCTTGAGTGTTTTGCTGAGCTTGATTCGAGCTCTCGGCAATCAACCTAATCTCTACGTCGTCGTTTCTGCGCGTCGGTTTGAGTATGAACATGATACGCGCTTGAAATCTGTGCAGGCGGAGAGCGTGTTCTTAGACCTCCCGCCTTGGAGTGAAGTTCTCAAAATTCTGGAATCGCATGGTATCCAAGCGGCGGGATGGCCCGCGGATGCGCAACAGGTAATTCGTTCACCACAATCCCTGGCAACACTCCTCAAGCTCACTGATGCGTCAAAGTCGGTTGCATTTGATCAATATCAAAAAATGCTTGAGCGGCTTTGGCAAGAACGCATTCTTACTCGCCCGGACGGAAGCCGGGCTGCGACCCTCGCTGGCCGGATCGCGGAGGATATGGCGGGCAAAGAAACGTTATGGCTCGCACGCTCCCGGTATGATGCCGATAATGAGGATTTGAAAACGCTGCTAGCGGAAGGAATCCTAACGACCTCGGCCGGTTCGCCGGGGAGTATCGGATTCTCTCACCAAACGGTCTTTGAATTCGCTCTGGCGCGTTCGTTCGCTCAAGCTGACGGGCGGCTTTCCGGATACATAAAGGACCGTGTTGCATCTCTTTTTGTCCGCCCGAAACTATGGGCAGCTCTAACATATTTGCGCGGAGTAGAAGCTACCACGTACGAGCATGAGTTGCGAGCAATCTGGGCACTTCCGAATCTGCGTCCGCATCTAAGAAACCTGGTTATCGAATTTATCGGTCAGCAGAATGTGCCGGTAGCCTCCGAAGTAACGATCATGAAGGACGCTATGGGTTCGCCTGACCGGAGGTCGGCCCTCCAAGCAATCCTACGCAGCCCCGGATGGTTCGAACTGTTCATGAACACCGAAATCGCTAGGGCGATGACAGACCCTGCCGAGGCAGGTATCGCTTCGGCAATTCTCTCACGTGCAGCGGAGCACGCTTCTGACGAAGTTATCGAGCTTATGGAGAAGAACTGGCTCCCTGACACGAAGTTCGACAACTTTGCCTGGTATGTATTGCAGGACAACCCTGACTGGTCCGATCGCGAACTAGCGCTTGCCACGACGATAGTGGAGCGCATCAACATTGATGCCTATGCGTTCGACCACATGGTTTCAACCGTGGGTACGAGTCGACCAACTATGGCAATTAAGTTAGTCCGCTCTCGGCTGGACGTGTTGCTCAAAAAAGCAGTCGCGGAAGCGCAGTCGCGCGAGGTTTCAATAGATACCCACGAGGATGCGACCGGACTAGCTGCGTATATGTCCTCGCCTGCAGAAGCCATAGAACGTGTCATTGAGCACTCTGAAGGCTGGGAGACCCTCGAAGCACTTGGCAAATCAGAACCCGCGTTTTTCGTAAGATCGATATGGCCATGGTTTCATGAGGCTCTGGAAGCGGTCAAACGATATAAGGTTAATACGCGAGAGTTTTACTACCCTCTTTCATACAATTTGGATTTTCGGTTCGAAAGTGAGGGCACTCTCGATCTGCCCGAGCCGTCCCTCTTAGCAGGGCTTCGTTCGGCAGTAGAACAGTTTGCGGTCGTGGATACCGCTGCTTTCATGACCTGGTTTAATGAAGCGAAGACTGAAGACGCTGCTCCTGCGCAAAGAGTTCTTGCTCACGCAATTTCCACGCAACCGAAAACGTATGCCTCTTTCGCATTGGATTTTCTGCTCGGGGATGAGCGCCGCTTCCATCTTGGAAATCTCGAAGATGCATCGGAAACAACAAAGCGCTTAATTGCAGCGGTAAGTCCATTCTGGACATCTGAGCAAATCGATAAATTCATTGCAGGTCTACTCAGTTATGCTCCTCGTCCGAACAGCGACCGGGACGCAAAATCTCGCCAGTACTTTTATCAGCTCGTTGAACAAACTCGGTATGAGCTTGCAGCGTGTTTGCCTACGGAGAAACGGCCACCAGTAGCCGTTACACTGGTTCAAGAGGGTGAGCGAAAATTTGCGTCTCCAAGGCGAGGTGCCACGTTCTACGGTCCCTCATGGGTCGGTCCTTCTATGTCCTCCGACGCAATGGCGCGCGCCGCTGATGATGACATCCTGAACGCGTTTCAGGAGCTTCCGGACGCGACCGGATGGGACAATCCGAAGAATTGGCGGCATGGCGGGAACGTGCAACTGTCGAGAGCGTTCGCTGACTTCGCTAAGAATAATCCAGGTCGTGCAATCGAACTCATGCGTCAGTTCACATCCGATATGGGAGCTCGCGCAGTTGGCTATGCAATTGATGCAATGGCAGAGACGGTCGACGCCTCCTTGTTACTGCCACTCGTCAAAGAATTCGACAGCCGTGGCTTCTCCACCGAAGAATACCGCGATAGCGTCGCACGCGCGATTGAAAAGCTAATCAACCGCGAAACCATCATCGATGACGTAACGCTTTCTATCGTTGAGGGGTGGCTGAGTTCTGCCGCTGTCCCGGTGGCGGATGAAGAAAGCGACTCCGAGTCGGCCCAAGACGAAAACGAAGACGCAAAGGAAATTGAAGAAGAAAAAGAGAGTCGCAGCATTCTTTGGGGCATGGGCGGCTTATCGATATTGCCCCATGGCAATTTTCCCATTCTTGAAACAATCGCCCGGATTTATCTGCAACGGAAGAACTATGACCGCCTTTTGGGGGTGCTCAGCGAACACCTCGAACGACCCGAAGAAGAAAAGGTCTGGAAAGCCCTATTTAGACTGCTCCCGTATATGCGGACCGAAAAGAAGTCTGAGCTATCTGCATTCTACAGGGCTCTTTTCAAGAAATATCCAGCACTGGCGACCAGCCACGAAGCCATTTTAGTTTTCGCGCACATCCACTGGACTCTGCCTGACTTGGTCCGCGATATCATTTCCGATTGGAAGGATTCCCCCACCAAGTATGCGCGGCAAGCCTATGGCGAACTTAGCTCGCTGATTTGGCTTACGCATCAAGATTTAGAGTGGCCCGCGGAAATGGTGCGGGGAATTCTCGAAAGCGAAAGCGATTCCCCAATGCGTGTTGGGGCGGCTTATGCCGCCATTCACGTGTGGGCAGATATTCCCGATAACAAGAATGCTCCCATATTGATCCGCGACCTTGCTCATAAGGCTGGCGAGCGTACGTGGACTGCTATTATTGACCTATTCCGATTGGTAGATGAAATTTCTCCTGATCCGGATTGGGTGTTAGTCTTACAAGCGATCGCAAGCGAGATTCCGCGACAGCCGAATTTTGGATCCCATTTTGTCACAGAGAGGCTGCAGACGCTGTTGCCCCACGAAGCAACTTTAGTTGCCTCCATCGTAAAGGGGTTGGTCGACAAGTGGCATAGCGATTTGGGCGATGTCCGCACCTCGCACGCGTCGATTGCACCGGAATTGGTAGATATTGCCATCACGCTTCATCGCTTGAACGATGAAACGCGGTTGCCCGGTCTCGAAATTTTCGAGCAACTGCTCGCCATTAACGCGTATTCGGCTCGAGATACGCTGGATCAGGTTGACAACCGTTTCCGGTCTGCCCAGCCCGCGCAACGTGCACGGTTACCCCGACGAAATCGTCAGGTCCGTCGCGGGCGACGACAGCCAACGCGAAAATAGCTGCTCGGCGTGCAGTCGCCTAGTAGCTTTTGCTTTTTGCACCGTCGCAACGATCGCAAAT
The DNA here is from genome assembly GCF_029846715.1 of Bradyrhizobium nivariense. Lineage (GTDB taxonomy): Bacteria > Pseudomonadota > Alphaproteobacteria > Rhizobiales > Xanthobacteraceae > Bradyrhizobium. The sequence goes on along the minus strand of NZ_JARVWW010000007.1, from coordinate 97,016 downwards.
AACTATAGCGACTTCGGTTTCACACCATCGGCGATGAGACGCTCTCGCATTGAGGTTTGCCACGACTGCATTTGCGGCGAGACCTCGTTGAAAGTGGCATAAAACTTCGTAATCGCGCGCCAGATAATAACCGGCGGTTCGCTGTTTTCAATCGCGAGCGTTTCGCGCCGTTCTTTCTTGTAGTTGCCGTGCTTCAGCCAGTTGATGACCTCATTCGGATCATTGGAGAAGCCTTCCACCTCGGGCAGGCCGGCGGCGAACTCTTTCACCTTTTGGCGGAAGTGAGGGTGGTCGTATCGGGCAACATGCCCTCGCCCGCAGATGCAAGAGTGATAGCGCATTCCCAATGCTGCTGTTGATAGCACTCAATGGCAACGTGGATCTGTCGCATCGAAGCGTAGCGAACGTTCGTCTCGATAAAAGCCGGACCGAGCATGCCGGTCGCCCTCCCAATCAAAGGTGGCACCATAGCAAAAAACACGGCTTACGGAAATACGCTGAAGGCACGTTCAGTTCGATGCGTCAGCGAAACTCAAACCTCTCGGAATTACGGCGACAGTGCTAAACTGCAATACTTGGTGGACGGAAGCGTGCCGGTGTTGGTGGTGCCGAAGCCGACATAAGTGTAGAGCTTATTCGGCACCGCTCGGTTGTTCCGCTGAGCACCCGCACAAGACCGCTCTCTCGCGCCAGGAGACCTCCATGGTCAGTGAAAAAGGCCCGAACATCAAGAAGAAGCAGAAATGCAAGAACTGCGAAGGCAAAGGCTTGCTCAAGAAGGGCGACAAGGTGGTGAAGTGCCAGCGCTGCAAGGGCACGGGGGTGCGGTGATGCTCTCGCAAAAGGTATGGACCTGCTCGCTCCACGCTCGGGGACGAACGTCCACAATGCAAAAAATGAAATGACCGATGGTCCGCCGGACCATCGGTCATCGTAAAGACTTAGCAATATCCAAACCGGTCGCGCCGTCGCCCCCCGCGCAACGGCGAAGCCGCTGTCGCTGGAGATCAGATGGTCGGAGGGACGATACCGGTTTTGATCGTGGTGCTCGGCCAGGCGCCGCCCGACACATCGTCGAGGGCGCTGTCACCGAGTCCATCCTTGTTGGACGTTGACGAGATCTCGGTCTCAGCGACGTCCTTCAGGTCGCGAGGTTCGGCTCCACCTTTGGAATTGGCGCCCTGCGTGTTGCTCATATTCAATCTCCACCTTCATCAATGCTGATCGGGTCAAGCCGGCGTGAAAAAGGTACGCCGGCCTTATGTCGTGAGTATTTCAAGGGCTCGGGAAAACGGTTTCGGGGCTCGCCCTTTGTTTCTTCGCATCGACCGAGGCTTTCTCCAGCTCCAATCAATGTCAAGCCCTAGACCCGGACGTCAGAACCCGTGGGTCGGAGGCACGCGACCGCCGGACACATCGTTCAGGGAGCCGTCGCTGAGTGCATCCTTTTCCGACGTCGAGATCTGGGATGCCTTGTTCTGAGCGGCATCCTCGCGGCTATCGAGAGATTCGACTTCCGGCTTCGAATTCGTGTCCTGCCTATTTGTCATGTTCAATCTCCACTTCAAATGATGATCTTCTAACCCTAAGCGCGGCGCAGCGATGGCGTCTTTTCTCAATATTCAAGGGCTTAGGAAAGCGGTTTTCCCGTTTCGCCGTCTGGTTCATGCGCTTGGGGTGAAAGCTACCGCTGGATCGATTTGTCCGCGATACGGCAGATGCCGTATTTCGTCGTCGGTCACGGGGAAGTGTCGAAAGGCCCCCTTCGAAAGGCCCTGCTTCGATCTCAGGATCTGGCGCCCCTCATCGCGACCTCCTCCACAAGCTTGAGCAGCCGGTCAAATCTCTCGCCCGCGATCGACACCTGGTCGAGCACGGCAGGATCAAGCTCGTCCTTCAACCGCGTCGCTTCGTCCCCGAGGCCGCCTTCCCGCTCGCCGTAGGCCATCCTGCGCTCGGTGGCGCGCAGGCGGTCCGACAGCAGGATGGCGAGAGCGCGATAGAAGCGGCTGGCAAAGGCGTGGTCGCCCGCGAGCTTGCGCGAGAGGACCTGCTTGTCCAGGAACAGGGCAACCGAATCGGCCTTCGCGGCCACCGTGGCCGAGGGCGGCGCGGAATCGATCAGCGACATCTCACCGACGAAGTCGCCCGCCTCGAGCTGGGCAATCTCGCCGATGCCGGCCACGCTCACGCCCATTCGTCCCTGCAGCAGCAGGACGATCGACGAGATCGGCACGCCTTCATCGATCAGGACGTCCTGCCGCCTGATGCCGCGGCGGGAGCCGGTACGGGCCATCCAGTCGATGTCGGAGTCGTTCAGCACGCCGAATATGAAGAGGACCTTGCGCATATCGGTGACCCCTAAAGCGCCTCATCGCGCTTTAGCTCCTTGTTTGAGCATGATCTATTCGGAAAACCGCGGCGCACTTTTCCGGATCATGCTTCAGATCAGTTGACGTTCCGCGAAATCCGCAAACAAGCCCGGCTGCGCCATCAACTCGGCAAAGCTGCCGGTCTGCACGATCTTGCCGCCGCCCAGCACGACAATCCGGTCCGCCGACCGAACGGTGCTGAGCCGGTGCGCGATGACAATACGTGTCAAGTTGAGCCTTGATATCGACTCGCTGACGATGGCCTGGGACCGGTTGTCGAGCGCACTGGTGGCCTCATCCATCAGCAGGAGCCGCGGCCGATGCGCCAGCGCCCGCGCGATCAGCAATCGCTGGCGCTGGCCCCCCGACAGCGTGTTGACGCCCTCTGCAACGAGTGTCTGCATGCCCATCGGCATGGCCTCGAGGTCGCGGTCGAATCCCGCCAGCCGGGCGATCTCCCAGGCCTGGTCAATCGACAGACGGGCTGCGCCGCAGATGTTTTCATAGACGCTGCCGGAGGCGAGCCTGGAGTTCTGCAGCACGACACCGACGTCGCGGCGCAACAGGCCGACGTCGATCGTCTCGAGCGATTTGCCGTCGACGAAGATCACGCCGGATTCCGGCTTCTCGAAGCCGAGAAGCAATCGGAACAGTGTCGACTTGCCGCTCCCGGACGGGCCGACGATGGCGAGGTATTCTCCTGTCCCGACGCTGAGGCTGACATCGTCGAGGATCAGCGTCCCGCTGTCGCCATAACGGAACGACACATTGGCAAACTCGATCGAGCCGCTGATCTCGCCAATTGACTTCCGCTCGTCGCTGATTTCGGTCGCCGTCGCGATGATCGGCTTGATCCGCTCGATCCGCGGGATGGCGACCAGCAGCTCTCCGATCGCCAGCGCCCACTCGCCGACCGCGGCGAGCGACAGCCCGAACGCCGCATAGAAGGCCAGGAACGTCCCAAGCTCGTGCACCGGCCTCGCGCCCGATGTCGTCTGGGCCAGGGCAAAGATGAGCAGCGTCGCCAACGCGGGAAACGCCGCATCGAGGCTCTTCTGGAGGTTTTGCGCTCGCTGCGACGCGATGAAATGGCGCTTCTGCTTCGAAAAGCGCTCGACCCAGATCGAGAGCGCCTGCATGGTCGCGTTCGCAATCCGCAGTTTTCCGACGCCGGTGAGGAGCTGTAGGACCAGCCCCTCCAGCCATCCCTGCAAATAAAGGCTCTCGCGCTCGTCCGACAGCCGGACCAGGCTGATCGCGACCACCATTGCGACGCGCAGCACGGCGAGCGCTGCGGCCAACAGGCCCAGCCTGATGTCGAGAGTGAGCATCACGGCAAAACTGAAAGCGCAGGACACCAGCGCCAGAAATCCGCGAATGGCGCGGCCGGTGACAATGGTGCGGACGGCTTCGACACCCAGCGTGCGGTCCGCGAGGTCGCCAACGGAGAAGTCGCGGAAAAACGCGGTCGGCATCCGCAGCAGGCGGTCGACAATGGCCGCCTGCAAGACAAAGTCCAGTCGGCTCTCGAGCCGGAGCATGGCGACGCCCTGCATCATCTGGAATCCGCCGGCCACCAGCGTCACGACAATGAGCGCGATGGCACAGATCAGGAGCTGGTCGACTTCCGCGCGCGGCAGCACGGAATCGATCAGCAGCTTGGTCACGAGCGGCGTCGCCAGCGCGAGCAGGCCGAGGCACAGGGCCGCCAGCATGATCCGCAGGAAATCGCCCTGGACCGTCGCGGCGCCGAACTTCAGGAGATCGCGAACCGTCAGGGCCCGCGACGGCAGCGGGCGATAGAACATCACCGCCTCGGGGGCCAGTTCGGCGGCGATTGCGCGCGTCAATTCACGGCGCGTGCCGGCGCCGGGGTCGACGATGACGTGGCGGCCGCTGGCCTTGGGAAGGATCGCGACGGGCCGCCGGTCCTGCCCAAGGAACGCGACGAATGGACCGGCACTGTTGGTCTGCCAGTCCGCCCGCAGCAACAGGCGCCGCAGTCGCACCCGCGACGCCTCGGCGATCCTCACGGTGCGGGCAAGATCATCTGTGTCCAACGCCATATTGGCCGGAGCCCGGAGCGAAATGCCCATGGCTGCTCCGACCTCCCGACAGGCCGCGAGCAGACCTCTCGCACCGACCGCGCCGGGCTGCGATGCCTCGGACCCGGCCGTGATGATGCCGGCAAGACGACCGACAATGCTGGTCCTGCGCTGCCGGTTGAGACCGGAGCCCAGGCGCAAACGGTCGGCCTCCGCGAGGGTGTCCTCGTCAATCCTGCGACACAGGCTCTCCATGACGCGTCCATGGAATCGATCGAGGGCGGCCCAGATCGCGGCAAGCGGGAATGCCGTGCTCTCCCGAACCTCCAGGGTCGTATCCTCGCGGGCGACGATCCACGTCCCCGGCGGCATCGGCGAGGGACACGCTCCGGCGCCATGTGGCTGCGGCATCTCCATCACGCCGATGGCGCCATGCTCGATCCCGATCCAGCCGACCTGCCGGCCGGACAGCCGGAGAATGTCGCCGGATGCCAGGGCGTATCGCGAGCCGATCGCGGCCGGCTGCACCACCGTGCCTTGAGGAGACGCTGCGATGATCCCCGACACGAGCGCGGTCCATGCGTCGATCGCGTCCCGGTCTGCAAAACCGCCACGACGATCGATCACGACCTCAGACTCCAGACCGCCGACCGCAATCACGGCCATCGCATTCCCGTGTCCATCGCTGACGCCGGGCAGGCCGAAAACCACTGCGCCTTGCTCGACCCGAAACAAATGATGCCGACGGCTCGGCTCGCCGCCGGCACTCTGCCTGACTGCAAACAGGTCGACATAGCCGCGCACGATGTGCAGCACGAGATCGACATCATCGATCGGCAAGGGTCGATGGCTCTCGAGTGCGACCGGGCCGGACACAGCACCTTCGCGCCAGGGCGGCGTTTCGAGGGAGGGAGGCCGGTACGCGCTGCTCATTCGCTCGACACCAGCTGGACGTATTCACCACCCTCGGCGAGCAGCTCCTGATGCGTCCCCCGCTGCACGATCCGCCCGTTGCTCATCACGAGGATCTCGTCACAGTCGCGGATCGTGCTGAGCCGGTGGGCGACGATGATGCAGGTGCATCCCCTGCGCCGGAGATTGTCGTCGATCGCCTTTTCGACGATCGGATCCAGCGCCGAGGTGGCCTCGTCGAGGACGACCACGGAAGGATTGCTCGCCAGCGCCCGCGCGATCTCGAGCCGCTGTCGCTGGCCGCCACTGAAATTCCTGCCATCCTCGGCCACGTGGCAATCGTAATTGCCGGCGCGGACGGCGACATCCTCATGGATCAGCGCATCCTTGAGCGCCCGCGACACGCTGGCTTCAGCCACAGTGTCGTCCCAGAGCGTGAGGTTGTCGCGCGCCGTCCCCTCGAACAGCAGGATCTCCTGATCGATATAGGCGACCGAATTGGTGAAGATCTCCTGGGGAATCTCGCTGATCGACCAGCCGTCGATGCGAATGTCGCCGGACCAGGGACGGTAGAGGCCGCTGACCAGCCGTCCAACGGTGGATTTGCCGCTGCCCGATGAGCCGACCAGCGCGACCCGGCAGCCGGGCTCGACCACCAGCGAAAAGTCCTCGATCAGCGGCGGCTCGAGCGCCGAATAGCCGAACGAAACGTCCTTCAACTCGACCCGGCCCGACAGTTTTGCGGGCATGCGGGCGGGCGCACGCTCCATCGGCACCAGGGGCCGGGCGGGATAGTTGAAGACGTCTTCGATCCGGAACAAATTGCCCTTGATGGCCAGGAAGGCCGTGGTCTGCTGCACGAGCGCGTTGATCGGCTCGACCAGGCTGGTGAGCAGGGCCTGCAAGGCGACAAGGCCACCGATGGTCAATGCGCCATCGACGATCCGCAAGCCACCCACGCCCAACACGAGCGCGACGGTCAATCCGGTCAGAAAGATCGGGCAGGTGTCGAGGAAGGTAGAGTAGACGCCGAGATCACGCTCGGCGTTCAGGACCTTGGCCTGAAACCCCGCCCAGCGCGCGAAGGCGTCGTCTTCCAGACCGCCGGCCTTGATCGTCTCGATCGTGCGGATGATCTCGATGGTGCTTCCATTGAGCTTGGCACGTTCGATGACGAGCTTGCGGTTGAGATCCTCGCGCTGGCGCGCGACCAGCCTGAGCACGAGAACGTTGAGGAGAGCCATGGCGATGCTGATCGCGGCCAGCAGACCATCGTAGAACGCCATCGTGACGGCGATGAAGACGACCGAGATCAGGTTCAGGGCGTTGGCAGCCACCCCGTTCGAAAGCAATTGCGCGATCTGCTCGCTGGCGCCTATCCGGTTGGCGAGGTCGCCTGAGTGCCGCTGGGTGAAGAACTCCATCGGAAGGGTCAGGACATGCCATAGCAACTGGCTGACCATCGTCACCGTCAGCTTGGTCTGGATGCGCAGCAGCAGCGACTGTTGAAACGCCGTCATCAGCGCCCGCGCCACGGCTGTCGTCGCCATGCCGATCAGCAGGGGCGTGAACCAGCCCTCGACATGCTTGATCAGGACGTCATCGACAAAGATTTTTGCGAATGTCGGAACCAGGATGGTGGGCAGCACGAGCGCCATGCTGAGCGCGACCAGCAGCAGCACCGCCCCCAGCGAATTCGACAGTCGCCGCTTTAGCAGCGGAAAAAAATCGGGCTCGCGCCCGCCCGGCTCGAAGTCGGGTCCCGGCTCCATCGCCAGCACGACGCCGGTGAAGGACGCATCAAACTCATCATGGCCGACCTTGCGACGCCCGATCGAGGGATCGTTGACATAGGCGCAATCCGCATCCAGCCTTTCGAGCACCACGAAATGGTTGAAGTTCCAGTGGATGATGGATGGCATCGGCAGCTCATGCAACGTTGCCGGCTCCTTCCTGAACCCCTTTGCGGTCAGTCCGAATTGCCGCGCGGCCTTCAACACGTTGCTGGCCTTGCTGCCGTCCCGGGACACGCCGCATGCTTCGCGCAGCTTTTCCAGCGGCACCCACCGGCCGTGATAGGCCAGGACCATGGCGAGGGAGGCCGCGCCGCATTCCAGCGCTTCCATCTGGAACACCGTGGGAGTGACCCAACGCCGCCGTATGCGCGTGATCCGGTCGCCGAGGCGATCGAGGAAACCCGGCTGGTCGTCGGCTTGGTGCGATGACGTGGTCATGCGCTGGCGATCCTAATCGCCAATTCCGGTCAGCCGCTTCGTCAGCGGAATCACCAGATCGATCGGCCGCTGCTCGCGCGTCGTGACCTCGGCGCGGGTCATCGTGCCGCTCGAGAGCAGGATCGGCGGCCCCTTGCCGGAGGTCCAGCGATACAAGCTGAAGGTTGACGGATCACGCTCCAGAGTCACCTTCGCCGCATAGGGCGCGCCGCCCTCGGAGAAGCGCTTGACCAATGCATCGTTGTGCAGGTCCACCAGCATGCCCTGGGGCGTTACGGGGAAATCCGAGACCGCCACCACCTTGCCGACAACCGCACCGTATTCCTCCCGCTTGATCGTGACCGGCTCGACACGAACCTCCATCCCCGGCCTGATGGTCTTGCCGCGGTCCGGCGGCATGTAGATGGTTGCCTCCAGGACCTGCCCCGCGATCTCGATTTCGATCACGGGTGCACCGACGGCAAGCACTGCGCCACTGGACACCTTGAGTTCGACGACACGCCCGTCAGCGGGGCTGAGAATTTGCGATCCTCGCTCCAGCTCGGCCGCAAGCTGCTCGACCGCCCTCCTGGAATCATTGACCTTGAATTCCGACAGCATGCGATCGCGCTCACGCTGGCTTTGCAGATCCAGCCGCTGCGCGTTGAGCTTGAGACTATCGTTCCGTGCGTCGGTGATGCGTTCCCGCGCATTGTTGAGTTCGACGCGGCGGTCCTCGAGATATTTGCGCGTGACAATTCCGCTCGCCGCGGCGGGTTCGAGTTTGGCCACCTCATCCGTGAGGTAGGTGGTGCGCTTTTCGGCAGCCGCGATCACATTGGCGAGGCCGGCGTCCTGGGCCGCATAGTTGGCAAGCTTGGCATCGATCTCCCGCGCGATCGCACCGGCGAGCTCGGCATGCTCGCGCTCGCGCTCGCGCAGGACATCCCTCGCCTGCCGAAGCCGTTGCTCGGTCTCGGTCTGAACGATATGGGCGATCACCTGATCGCGGTGGACGGCATCGCCGATGGCGACGTCGAGCGAGGCCAATTTGCCGCTCACTGCGGATACGGCGTCGACCAGGCGGCCGCCACTGCTCAGCAAAATGCCATCGCCAGACACGCGGGTTGGAATGCGGCCGAGCATGCTCCAGGCAACCAGCACGACCAGTCCCAGCGCCAGCGCGGCCGCGGCCATCCAGTCGAACGGGCGCGTGACGCCGACGACATGGTCGAGCTGTTCGGGATTCGAAAGCCGCTCGATGGCCGCTTCCCGAAAGATTCGTTCCGTCCCCCGCTTCATACAGTCCCCACCAACGCCCAAGCCGCCCTCGACCGCGCTCGATTTGGCAGGAATGCTTTCGTCTTTTCAAGCAGAGATTGTCCGCCCGCGCGGGCGAAGTTTTGACTGCCACGCCTTGAAACCCAAACCTTCATTGTGCTCGCGGCCTGGCATTCACGCAGCCACGTCGAGTTCGCTCATATCGGGCCGCAAGAGCAGCTTTCCGACATCGTCCGCTCGCTTTGGCCGCAGCCCCGCCGCGTCATACGAGGCACAATGCCTGATTGGCAGGCATGGCTGTCTCAAGGCGGTCAAATGCCGCCGGCCGCAAAAGAGCCGTCGGTTAGGTCGGCGACGTCGGTTATTCAATCTCTGGTTTCATCAATGCTGATCGTTAAGCCACAAAGTCAGATGGCTTTGTTGTAAGAATTGTTGCTGATTATGTATGGCCAAAGGCCATCCGACACATCGCGGCGGCAGAGGTGACCTCTTCGAGCCGTCGTCGGCTCAGGTGCCTTCTAGCCCCCCTTGCCAGTGGTACTGAACGGCCGCCAAGTGCTGCCGCCTGAAACATCGTCCAGCGAGCTGTCGCTGAGCGCATCCTTCCCTGGCGTCGAAGAAATCTTGTTCGGCGCGCCGTCCTTGAGGCTCTCACCAGGCTCGGCTTGCCCTTTCGAATTCGTGTCCTGCCCGTTGGTCATATTCAATCTCCATGTTTCATCACAATGCCAAGCGCGAATGCGCGAGACGAAATTCGCCCCATGACCAAACTTCATAGCTTTATCTCCGTCGCTGGGCGATACGGCAGATGCCGTATTTCGCCGTCGGTCAGGACGCTAATGTCGAAAGGCTCTGCGCCGCCGAACGCGGTCTGATTCCACCGAAAGTGCTGGAAAATCGACGATTGCGTCCTTTATCCCACCGCTCATAACGGTCTGGTTGCAGGTTCGAGTCCTGCCGGGCCCACCAGCCTTCGCTCGCGAAGCGAGTGACGGCTGCCGCGCCGGAGCCCGAAGGGCGAAGGCGGGCTCTGGGCCCGCGAGCTACGGCTGGGCAAGCCACTTTCGCCCTTCGGGCTACGCGTGGCGCAGCTAAACGGCACCCCGCTTTTTTATCGAACGGCCCATTAACGGGCGACATGCTTCTAAATATTCGAAAGCGGATTCGGGGCCAGAATGGCGCGCCGTCTGACAACTCGTAAGCGAACTTTCGCCGCCACCAAAATTTTACCTTGGCGTCCGCAAAACAACGGCTACGCTGTTCGGATGAACCCACAGGTCCCCGATTTACCCGGCGATACAAAATCACTAGTCTCAGCCGCGTTGTAGCAGGGGGTGAGATGGCCTTTTTCGTAGCCGAGAATTGGACGGCAAAGAATTCAGAGCTCTTCCCGGATCTTGGCGTCCTGATCGAGGAAACGCGGGAGCTGACCCCATCCACGTTCTTGAACTACTTCGAGGCATTTGAAAAGCTTTTCAAATCGCCATTTGTACCATCGTTTTTGGCGCATGAGGTCGCCCAAGTCGCTCGCGTTAGTAACTACGATCAAGTGCAGTCTGACAGCGAAATCGAGATTTTTCGCAGCGAATATTTCCGGATTTCGGTGGCGAAGATCAAGGCTGCCTCTGCGCAGGGAAGCCGCCATGCCGAAGTCGTGTGTCATGGCAGCGATCATATCCGCGCAAATCTGGGGCCGCCCCCGCTGGAGTTCGACATCTTCGAGATGCCTGCCGAACACCGTTATGACGTGTTCGATCGGTCAGTAAGGCCGAACTTCGTTCGACGCTATTGTCAGCCCAAAGGGGAAGCCTTGGGAGTCGAAGCGGGTCGGCACATACTGAGGATGGTCAAGCCTCCCGCCGATGCTTACCAGGTGTTTGCGGTGTCGTTGCAGTCACGCTATTCGGTTATCTGGCATTTTGATGCCGACAACCTCGAGCCCAAATATGCCGCCGCCGCCAACCTGATGTCGTCTCGCGTCCAGACCGCCATCGGAATCCTCGGTCAAATGGCTGGTCAATCGGCCTTGCCGGTCCTTACCGCAGCGGCCGAATCGGGCGACCATTTCGTGCGATGGTCGGCCATAAGCGCGGTCACAGCGATTGTCCAACAAGAGGGCCTCGTTCTCCTCCGCCGGGCGCTGGAGGACCCTCACCCCCATGTGCGGAGCGCCGCCAATCGCGCTCTCCTCAAGCTATATCCATCACACCTGCCTGCTGGATGAGGACGAAAAATGGCGATCACACTCGACGCCGCTTGCAACGATACCATCGAGTTGTCCGACTTTATCGAACTCGTCGACAAGAGCAGCGATCATCTCTCGATCGACGTCCTATTATCTCATGGGGAGCATCTCCAGATGCTGTCCAATAATCGAAAATTCCTGGTCGATCATATCGTTGGAGAGCTCAAGAATATCCATGACTACCAGCCCTCGAACGGCTGGAATTCGCAAACCATCATGCTGGGTGGTGTGGCCGGGAAATTCGCTGTTCGCGCCAATGTGTGGCTGCCGCGTCGAATGCTGCATGGGACAAGCGCCGACGGTCGCAAGCCTCAATTCTCCTTCGAGCAAGCGCATGATCACAACTATGATTTCCTCACCGTCGGGTACCTTGGCCGAGGATACGAGACCGAGATCTGGGAGCACGATGGTCGATGCAGCGGGGAAGCCGGAGAACAGGTCGATCTGAGATTCCTGGAGCGCACCTCACTGCCCGAACATAAGGTCATGCTCTATAGGGCATCGAAGGATGTGCATGTTCAGTTGCCACCGCAGGACGACTTCTCGATTTCACTCAATCTCCTGCCGCCGTCGATTCCGGAGTGCGAGCAGTATCTGTTCGACTTCGAACAGAGCGTCGTCACAAAGACGTTCGTGGGCGGCTCCCTGGGTCAGCAGTGGTTGACGGAGGCGGCCGGTCGTCTCTGCGATGACAATATTTCCGAGGTGCTGTTGGCCATTGCGACCAAGCATGGCTCCGAAAAGATACGCCGGGCCGCACGTCGATCGCTGGCAATTCGCTGGCCAGGCCTGGCGGACGAGCTTTGACCGGCGCACCGCTCGCCGAGCACCGACGACCGGCGTGTCGGCTCCGAGTTCTGCAATACCCGGTGTCCGGCACGCCAACACATCCGGCTGCAGCCGGATGTGTTGCTGCTTCAAAACCTCGCCCAGTTCGCCTCGACTTCAGCTCATCCCCAGCCGGGGGGCTTCACGGGCGGCTTATACGAGGTGAAAACCGTTCCGCCGGTTACCGAGTCAAGAAGAGACTCGTCGAGCTCTGAATTGCCCGAGCCATTCGCTTCGTTCCTGACAGGCGAAAGCTCGTCCGAAGCATCGCGAAGGACATCGTGAACTTCTTGCCTACCACTCTGTGGCATGTCAGGTGCGGTGGCAGCGTCGCTAGTCTGATTCTGGCTTAGTTCGTCAGCGGCATTCTTGGTCATTGCGATCGTTCTCCAAAAAATTGGTACTGCTCAGCTACCTCTTCCGTCCGGTCAAAAACTGCGCACCGTACTAAGGAGAGTCATTCGATCCACCTGTCAGGTTCATTGAAAATAGCTTAAGGCATTGGACATTGTCCACCTTCAGTTGCATCGGGTACGTTCCGGGCGCCGGTCATGTCCGCTTCCCGAGGAATGGGGCAAAGCGGACATGCCAATTTCCAGCCCTAATCAATGCCAAGTACTATACCCAAACGGACTCATCCGCGGCCGTCGCTAGTAGGCACGCGACCGCCGGACACATCGTCCAGGAACTGTCGCTGAGTGCATCCTTTTCAGACGTCGAAGGGATTTGGGATGCCTTGTTCCGAGCGCCGTCCTGCAGGCTCTCGCGAGATTCGGCGTTCCCTTTTGAACTCACGCGAATGCTCGAGACTAAATTCGCCCGATGACCAAGCTTCATATCGTTGTCTCCGTCGCTGGGCGATACGGCAGATGTCGTATTTCGTCGTCGGTAAGGAGGCTAATGTCGAAAGGCCCTGCGCCGCCGAGGCCAAGGCCTTGCGCGCGATCCCTCGCAAGAGTTCTGCAATTGCACGAATTCCTCAAAGACCATTGCTTGCTGATCTGTGGGGATGCCGGGGCCGGCATCCCATATCTGGATTTCCACCGACGCGCCCGCGGCAGCCGAGCAGAACTCGGCGACCTCATCGTATGAAAAGGGAATTACGGTGCACTCAATGACTCTCGGCGCTTTCGCGGGGTCGAAGGCTCTAGAATTAAGTGCACTCAATGACTCCGCCGCTTTCGCCGGTTCGACGACCCCTGAATTAAGTGCGCTGTCACGCCGATAGCGAATTCCTCGTCGCGCGAAGAATATCATCCGACAGCTTGGGATCGTTCACGGCCCGGGCGAGCACGAGTGCGCCGACCAGGGAGGCGGCCGTCGCGAGCGCCTTGTCGTCGCGCTGGCGTGGCTTCAGCGTGGAGGCCATTCGGCTGCTCAGCAAGCCGATTACGCCCCGCACACCGGCGGTGAAACGCGCCCTCACGCCTGAGCTTTGGCGTGACACCTCACAAGCCAGGGCGGAAAACGGGCAGCCGCTTGCCGGTGCGTCGCGATGCGCCGGCGAGAGGTATTCCGAGAAATAGTCGTCGAGCTCAAACACCTCGGGCAATTCCTGGCCTTTGGCGTTGATCGCATAGGCCACCGCTTCCTCGACCAGCCGCTCCTTGGAGCCGAACTGACTGTACAGGCTGCCGTGCGTCATCCCGGCCGCCTCGGCGAGAGCGTCAACACCGACGGCGGCAATGCCGCGCTCGCGCAGCAGGCGCGAGGCGGTCTCGAGAATATGCTCGCGATTTTTGGCGGCCTGTTCCTTTGAGACGCGCATGGGACCGATCCTTGGGCGGGGGACTTGGGCACGGGGCTTGACAATTATAATTACGATCGTCATGTATATCAATAGTTACGACCGTAATCAAAACATTTCCCGCCGGATGGCGGCGTTGGAGAGGCTTATGAACAGGATTAAACCGAAGATCGCGCTGGTGACCGGCGCCTCCTCAGGCATCGGCCAGGCCACGGCGGAGCGGCTCGCGAACGCCGGCTACAAGGTGTTTGGCACCAGCAGGCGGGGCGGACAGGCCGGCAAGCAGGCGTTCGAGATGCTGTCCCTCGACGTCACCAGCGATGCATCCGTGGAAGCCGCCGTCGGCGAAGTGATCCGGCGCGAAGGCCGCATCGACCTGCTGGTGAACAATGCCGGCTTCGGCGTTGCCCCTGCCGGCGCGGAAGAGAGCTCGATGGAGCAGGCGCGCGCGATTTTCGAGACGAACTTCTTCGGCCTGGTCCGGATGACGCGCGCCGTCGTGCCGCACATGCGGCGCCAGGGAAGCGGCCGCATCATCAACATCGGCTCCGTGCTTGGGTTTCTCCCGATGCCTTATGGCGCGCTCTATGCCGCGACCAAGCATGCGGTGGCAGGCTATTCGGAATCGCTCGACCATGAACTGCGCACGCGGGGCATCCGAGTCTCGGTGATCGAGCCCGCCTACACCAAGACGCCATTTGACGCGAACTTCATGGAGCCCGATGCGACGCTCGAGGAATATCGCGAGGCGCGTGCAGGCGTGACCAGGAGGGTGAACGAGGTGATGGCGACGGCCGAACAGCCCGGCGTCGTGGCCGAGACCGTGCTGAAGGCCGCAAGCGCGGCGCGCCCGCAGCTCAAATACGCGGCCGGCAGCCTCGCCAAGCGCCTGCGACTTCTGCGCAGGTTTGCGCCCGCAGCCCTCGTGGATGCCGGGATTCGAAAGGATTTGCGGCTTGATACGCCGGCGGCACCGCAGCCCACCCGCACCGCGCGGGCTTTCTGACGGTGCGCGACCGGCCGCAAGCTTGCCATTGCGAAGAACCTTCGGACCAAGAGGACAAATGAGAGCTCTCATCTTCAAGCGCTACGGCAAGCCGGATCAGGTGGCGTTGGCCGACATCCCCCGGCCGACGCCCGCGCCGAACGAAATTCTGGTCCAAGTTCACGCCGCGGGCTTGAACCCGATCGACAACATGATTCCGAAAGGAACGTTCAAGCCCATCCTCAAGTTTCAGCTGCCGGCCACGCTCGGCAGCGATCTGGCGGGCGTCGTCGTCGAGGTGGGAAGCCGCGTGACCCGCTTCAAGCCGGGCGACGCCGTCTTCGCCAGCATCTTCGACCTCGCGACCGGCGCCGTCGCCGAATTCGCGCGCGTGCCGGAGGATGCCGCAGCGCTCAAGCCGGAAAATCTGGACTTCGTGCAAGCAGCCTCCGTCCCGATGGTCGGCCTGACGTCGTGGCAGGCACTTAGGGAGCGCATACGTCTCAAGCCCGGTCAAAAGGTGTTCATCCCCGCGGGCGCCGGCGGGATCGGCACGTTCGCGATCCAGCTCGCGAAATATCTCGGAGCAAAAGTGGGGACGACGACCAGTACGGGAAATGTCGATCTGGTGCGCAGCCTCGGGGCTGATGAGGTGGTCGACTACAAGACACAGCAATTCGAGGAGGTGCTGCGGGACTACGACGCGGTGCTAGGCACGATCAGGGGCGACATGCTCGAGACATCGCTTCGGATCCTGACGCCGGGGAGCACGATTGCCTCGCTGATCGGGCCCCCAGACGCTGCGTTCGCGCGCGCCCGGGGGATGAATGTCTTCATGGTGTTGCTGTTCCGATTGCTGAGCCGCAAGATCATTCGCCGCGCCGGCAAAATTGGCGCCTCATATTCGTTCCTGTTCGTGCACCCGGACGGCAGGCAACTCGCCGAGATCGGCGAGCTTCTCAAGGCGGAGCGCATCCGGCCGGTGATCGACAAGGTCTTTCCGTTCGAACAGGCGAAAGAGGCGCTTGCCTATCTCGAAATGGGACGGGCCAAGGGCAAGGTCGTCGTCCAGATGAGGTGACGGCGTCGATCCGGGCGTGGGCACGCCCTCGGAACATTGCACGCGAGATCGGCCAATACTCCCGCAAGGCTCGGGGACGGAGCGCCGTCCCCGGATCACGCCGGAAATGCGCGGCCGACACCCTCCAGCCCATGCATTTCGAACATCGTCACGTCTCCGTGGAGAAAATAACGGCTCTGTCACGCCGGACTAACGCCGGACACGACGGCCGTATGTTTCCTGGGCGCCAGGCAACCACCGCGGCGAGCATTGTCGCCGGGTGAGAGGCCGGCGCCGTGTCAGCGGCTTGGCGCGCGCCGGCGACCACGATTTAGTTCGGAGATTTTGACAACATGCAATCGCAAGCCTTGCAGACAATGACGCCCGCGAGGGCGCAAGCCGCCAGTCCCGAGCGGGCGGCGGTCATACCGGCAACGGGGTTCGCCTCGGGTGCTGATGGACTTAGCATCCGCGCGATCTTCGGCCTGCCGGTGACATGGTGGCAGCGGTCTCGTTTCAGAGCAGAGCTGCGTGCGGATCTCAGAGACAAGCCCGAGTTTCTCCGCGACATCGGGATGGGCGCGTACGAAGCGCAGGCCGAAGCGTCGCGGTATTTCTGGGAAGCTGTGATACTCGAACGCAGATAGCGGGCCTGCCAGACCGGAACGCGGGCCGGCCTCCCCTCAATGCTCCACCCGCCACAACCTCCACCGCTCCGGCACGCCCTTGAGCTGGTGCACGCCGTGATCCCTGAAGCGGATCTCGGACTGCGACACCAGTAGTTCCTTGACCGCGCTCGACACCAGCACTTCCCCGGCGCGCGCCTTGGCGGCGACGCGCGTGCCGATGTGGAAGGCGAGGCCGACCATTTCGCCACCGCTGACCGTGTATTCGCCGGCATGCAGCCCGACCCTGATCTCGAGCCCCAGCGTACGCACGGCCTTCTGGATCGCGGCCGCGCAACTGATGCCGGCAGCCGGTGCCTTGAACGTCGCCAGCACGCCGTCGCCCGTCGTCGTGACTTCCTTGCCGCGCGAACTCTTCAGCTCCTTGCGGACCGCCGCGTAATAGTGGCCCATGATTTTGGTCCAGCGCGCATCGCCGAGCTTTGCGGCTTTTGCGGTGGAGCCTACGATGTCGACGATCAGGATCGTGGCGAGCGCCCGCTTGAGTTCAGTGTTGCCCCCGGCCGGTCGGCGCCGGAGCACGATCGCGCCGGCCAGCGGTTCATAGCGATGATTGCGGCGCCGCGCGATCGCGGCCTTTGCGTAATCCTGGGCACGCTGCGCGCTGCCGCAGCGAATTGTCTTCTCCTGCGGCAGACGCGTCCAGTAGACCTTTCGCTCGTCGCCCGCGCCCTCGACCTCCACGGCGCCCCATTTCAGGAGGATCGTCGTGCCAACGCGCCGGACGCACCACGCCTTCGACGTGTAACCCGATATGTTCGACTGATGGATTCCGATGCGGAGGAATTTTGGCATGAACGTGCGGCCGATCGATAAAACGCTTGGACGAAACGCTTGGGCGGGCCTGGCGCCGAGCGTAGTCACACAATCCTGCGTTGGCAACAGGACTCCCAAGCGTTTGACGCGTGCGGCGAGACCGGCAAATTTTGTCGCATGAGTGACGCGGCGTCTCCGGTGAAGCCGGCCGTCGAAGCTGGACCGGATCAAACAGTGATCGTCGAATATCGGCTTCCTGCGATCGGGGAGGCTTGCGTGACCGCGGGCATCCCGCCTCAGCCGTGATACGCAAACAGCTCGATCGGCTCGCTGAAGCCACGCACGCCGTGCTCACCAACGCGCTCCAGATCGAATTGGCGGTCGACGAGATCCGCAAACGCGCGTGACAGCAGCACCGTCTTTCCCAATTGCTTGGTCAAAGCTTCGAGGCGCGAGGCCATGTTGACGGCGGGACCGATGACGGTGAAGTCGAGCCGGGTGGACGATCCGATATTGCCGTACATGACGTCGCCGACATGGACGCCGATGCCGTAGTTCAGCGGCGCGCGGCCGGTCCCGTTGTTGCGCTCGTTCAACGCGATCATGGCCTGACGGGCTTCGGTCACGGCATGCAGCAGGTTTGCGCAGGCGTTGGGCTCGCTCAGCGGGAAGATGGCGAGCAGCCCGTCACCGATGAATTTGAGGATCTCGCCGCCGTGCCGCGCGATCGGCTCCGACATCGCGTCGAAATAGTCGTTGAGCAGATCGATGACGTCGTCGCGCGGCCAGTTGTCGGAAATTTTCGTGAACTCGCGCAGATCGCAGATCATGATCGCGGCGCGCACCGTCGTGCCGGTGCCGCGCCGCGTGGCGCCGGCCAGGATGAGCTCGCCGGCATGGGAGCCGACATAGGTCTCGAGCAGCGTCCGCGCCAGGCGGTTCTTGATGCGGATCTCGCTGACCAGCGCCAGCACCGGCAATATGTTCTTGAGGGCCGCGACATGGGTGTCGTCGAACCCGCCGGGCCGGTTGGTCGCGAAGGTGACGAGATGGCGCTTGCCGAGCGTGTGATAGAGCGGCCAGGCCACATAGTCGGTCAGGCCTTTCGCGCGCATCTCGTCGTAGAGGGCGTGCTTGCGGCCGAGCGCGGGGTCCCGTTCGAGATTCTCGCGCACCTCGGTCGCGCCGTCGAACATTTCGTTGGCCGGACTGCCGATGAATTCGGACCGCTCGCGGACGTCATAGTCGACCCGCGCAATCTCCGCCTCGCGCATGCCGTCGGACCATATGAAGCGGGCCCCGAGCCATTGCGGGTGGTGGATCAGCACGTGCAGCGTCGACCGCGCCAGCGGAATGCCGGCCTGCTGGAGGCGGATGCACATCTCGGCAAAAATGTTGTCGATGAAGCGCTCGTCGCGCGTGCCGTTGGTCAGCCAGTCGACGACGCTGTCGGAGTGGACGGAAGCATGGTTTGGCGGCGCGTTCATTGTCTGCCTCGACGGCGGTTTGCGTCACCGACATATCGTGTTCCGGCGCGACGGCGTCAACCTAGCCAGTTGCATGGATTGTGCGCATCGCTCTGGTGGGCAGGAACGCTGTTCAGCCGACGATCTGGATAGACCCCAGCACGGCCAGCCCCGAGACGAGCGCAAGCGTCGACGCCCCGGTCAGTTCGACCTTCAACGTGTTTTCGTGCGAAATCGCAAAATCCGCGCCGTCGAGACGGATGCTGCAGTCGCCGCGCGCCGCATAGACCAGATGCGTGCCGGCGGACAATCGCCGCTCACCGGGCTCCCTGAGCGCCAGCAGGTCGATCTCCGCCGTACCGCGCCGGCCCATCAAATTCACGACCTCGACCGGGCCTTCCTCGAGCTCGGTGACGATCTCGAGCTCGCCGGTGAAGCGCACCGTCGTGAACGGCTCGCGCTCGTCGAATTCCTGCGTGGGCGCCTTCAGCACCAGGCCGCGTCCGCCGACGACCATCTGCAGCCGGTCGATGCCGGGCATATACGAGAAGGGACCGGGCGCCACGATCGGCGTGGAAGCAAAGCGCCACAGCAGGCTGTCCCAATCCTTCACTGGGGCGTCAGCGCGATGGGCATCCGTGATATCGGTGAAAATGCCGCCGCCGTTCTTCCAGGGCGAGCGGGCGTAGTCGTCGGATTTCAGCAGCGTGGTTTTCATGTTCTGGAGCCGTCCGGGAAACGCAGGTGGGCTGATGTCATCAGCACACCATGCGCGCGATGGGCCGACTTTGCCAACCGGTTTTGCGGAGCGACATGCGGGGCCACCTCCCGGATATCGCTTCGCTCATCCGGGCTACGGGGTGCCTACGGGTCCCTCACTCGCCCTTGCCGCCCTTCAGCTTCGGCAGCGTCTCGACGATCTTCTGCTTGCCGTCGACGATCTCGGCGAGGAAGCTGGCGCGATCGATGTCGCCGTTCTGGTCCCAGCTCGCTTCCATCAGCATGCCAGGCGCCTTGTCGGGCGTCAGCGTCAGGCCCTTCATCGCGGCGCCAAACGCCTTGCTGTCGAACTTGCCGATTTTCTCGGTGACGTATTTGACGAGATAGACGGCGTTGTAGCCCTTGATGCCGTTGTGGTCGGGCCGGTACTTGTAGCGCTCGCTGAACTTCCTGGTGAAGTCCTCGATCGCCGGCACCGGCGCATCGGCGGAAAGGCCGACATGGCCGCGCACGCCGTTGGCGGCGGGGCCGGCGAGCTCGACCACCTTCTGGCTGAGCAGCGTGGTCTCGCCGAACAGCGGCGTCGCCAGACCCTGCCGCTTCGCCTCGATCAGGAAGCGGGCGCTCTCCTCCTCGTTGGTGTAGACAAAGATGGCGTCGGCCTTGGCGCCCTTGAGCTTGATCACGTCGGAGCCGAAATCGACCTGGCCCTGCTCGGTGGAGATGTCGGCCGCGATCTCGATGTTGCGGGCCTTCATCTCCTTCGCAAAATTGTCGTGGCCGCCCTTGCCGAAATCGTTGTTGACCCAGACCAGCGCAACCGTCTTCACCTTGAGCCTGTCGTGCAGATAGTTGGCGATCTTCGGCATCGAGAATTGCTGGCCGAAGGCGGTGCGGAACACCCAGGGGTTTCCCTGCGTGGTGATGTCGGCGGCCTCGGCGCCGACGATCTGCGGGATCTCGGCAGCTTGCGTCAGCGCCATGTTGACCTTGACCGAGCCGGAATAGATCGGCCCGAGCACGACATAGGGATCCCTGTCCAAAACCTTCTGCACCTGCGCACGCGAGACGCCGGGGTTGCTCTGGGTGTCGAGATGCTCGGTCGCGATCTTGCGGCCCAAGATGCCGCCGGCATTGTTGATCTCATCGACGGCGAGCGCGACGCCGTCACGCCAGTTGGTGCCCGACACCGCGCCGGGGCCGGAGAGCTCGATGACATCGGGCAGGTAGACCGTGCTCTGCGCCTGCGCACCACTTGCGCCCAGCGCTGCCGCGATCGCCATGACGACCGCCCCTGCAAGGTGCCTCATGATGTCTCCTCCGCTGTCTTGTTATGCTCGATCTGCCGCGCCGCCAAAGCCGAGCAGCTTTGCCGGCGTTTGCCAGAGCAGGCGGTGCTGGTCGCCCGGATCCGGGAACAGTTTTGTCAGCACTGCGAGCAGCGGCCCGTAGTCGAGCCGTTCGGCTGCGCGCAGGAACGGATAGTCCGAGCCCCAGACGCAGCGATCGAGCGTGAAGGCTTCGACCAGCGCGGCGATGAACGGCCAGGTGTCCTCGTAGGGATGCGGCTGCTGCGAGAACTTGTAATAGCCGGAGAGTTTGATATGCGCGTCGCGCGCGCGGCCGATCGCCAGCAGCGCCCGGAAGGCTTTGCCCCTCACGCCCTGCGCGACCGGGGGACGACCGCAATGGTCGAACACGAGTCGCACATTTGATTTTTCAATGAGCGGTAGCAGCTCGAGCAACTGATCCTGCTCGACCTGAATCTGGAGGAACAGGCCAAGGCTCGTCAGCTTCTCCAATAGCGGCGCCGAATGGCGATAATAATCGGCGCCGTGGAACGGCACGTTGAAGGCGACGCCGATCACGCCGGCGGCTTTCAAGCGTTCGAGCTCGCTGATGTCGACGTCGTTCTCGACCACGGCGACACCCCGAAAGCGGCCGCCGCCCTGCTTCAGCGTGTCGAGCAGGATGCGGCTGTCGCTGCCGTAACCGGTATTGGTGGCGACGACCAGCGCGTGCCTGACATCGAAGGCGTCGAACACGCGGATGAGTTGCGCCGCGGGCGCGATCTCCTGCCCGCTCGGACGGTATGGCGTGTCAGCCCCGTAGGGAAAGCGAACGGGATCGATGGCGTGGACGTGGCAGTCGATCCTGGGGTACGCCGGCAGTGTCATGGCGCAGAACTCCCGAATGTGCGTGTCAGAACGTCGCCTCGATCGCCTTGATCAGCTCGGGCGTCACATCAGGCATGATTCCGAACCAGGCCTTGAAGGCGAGCCGGGCCTGGTTGAGCAGGAGGCCGAGCCCGTTCACCGTGGTGCAGCCCCGCGCGCGGGCATCAGCCAGGAACGGCGTCTCCAGCGGGGTATAGATGAGATCGGCGGTGAGCGTTTCGGGCCTCAAGCGCGACAGGTCGATCTCGAGCGCGCTCTTGCCGACCATGCCGCGATCGGTGCAGTTGACGAGGAGGGCGGCATCCGCGAGCGCCGCGCCGCGTGCATCCCACGCGACGGTGCTGACGGCGGCACCGAAGTCGTTTGCAAGGGCCTGCGCCTTCTCAGGAGTACGATTGGCGATGCGGATTTCGCGCGCACCGTTTTCGAGCAGCGCCACCACCACCGCGCGCGATGCGCCGCCGGCGCCCAATAGCAGGATCGGCCCGGCGTCGCCGCGCCAGTCGGGCTTGGCATCGCGCAGGCTCTGGACAAAGCCGTTGCCATCATTGTTGAAGCCGGAGAGCGTGCCGTCTTGTTCGACCACGATGGTGTTGACGGCGCCGATACGCTTCGCGGTCTCGTTGACACGGTCGAGCAGCGGCATTGCCGTCTGCTTGTGCGGCATGGTGACGTTGCAGCCGCGAAAGCCGAGCGCGACAAGTCCACGGAGCGCATCTTCCAGCCGCTCCGGCTTGACCGCGAGCGGCACATAGGCGCCGCGGATGCCGTGGGCCTTCAGCCAATAATTGTGAATGACGGGCGAGCGCGAATGCGCGACCGGCATGCCGATCACGCCTGCCAAACCAAAACCATCCGCCTGCGGCATGCTGCGCTTCCATCCTCGGGCCACCCTCGCGCGCTGTGCGCCCAGGGCACTGTTCCTCCATGGCCCCACCTTTCGGTAATCGACCATGCTATTTGTTCATTTGTCCAATTCTATTAGGCGGATTGGCTATCACGTGCAACTGAATCTCGTGATTGCGGAGGCTGAACAGGATGCGGAAAACAGCCCCGCCGACCACCTCGTTCGGCAACCTGTTCCGGGTCTCTCGACTACTTCGTCGTCAGCGCCGCGACCGGGCGCCATGACGCATCGGGCGCGTCGGCGACGAACTGCCGACAACGGTCGCGCATGAGTTCGGCCGGCCGATCCTGGCCGCGCTCATCCAGCACGGCTTCGAAATCAGAGAACGCGGCGGCAAACCGGCGCGCGCGATAGTTGGCGAGGCCCTGTTCGTAGCGGACGATCCAGTCGAGCGTCTCACCGCCGCTCTCGCCGGCAAGTCCGATCAATTCGTAGACCGGGAAGCCCTCCTCACGTCCATACACGGCGATGCTCTCAATCTCGCGCGTCACGATGGCACCGCGTGCGAGACGTTCGGTCGCGTCGCCAATCAGGATTTGCGTGCCGTAGGATTTGTTGGCGCCCTCGAGGCGGCTCGCGACGTTCACGGCATCGCCGATCACGGTGTAATTCAGGCGCAGCTCCGAACCGATGTTGCCGACCAGCATGCGGCCGGAATTGACCCCGATCCGGATCTGGAGAGGCTGTCCGCGGTCGTCGGAAAGCCCCGACGCCTCGACGGCCCTGCGGCAGCCGAGCGCCGCGCGACAGCAGCGCAGCGCGTGATCGGCCTGCGGCTGCGGCGCGCCCCAGAACGCCATCACGGCGTCGCCGATGAATTTGTCGATGGTGCCGCCATTGGCGACGACGGCCTCGGAGGCGAGGTCGAGATAGCGCGATAACAGCGGCACCACGCGATCGCCGAGCCGCTCGGACAATCCGGTGAAGCCGGCGATGTCGACGAACATCACGCTGAGCTCCTGGATGCTGCCGCCGGGCCGGGCCTCGACGCCCTGGCGCAGCAGGGCACGGACGAGGTCGGCCGGGATGAATTTTCGGAACGCGGAGAGGCCGGCCGCCATCTCGGCGATCGCGCCCGACAGGCTCGCAATCTCCTTGAGCCGCGACGGATGGCGGCGGACCCGCTCCAGCGCGAAAGCCTCGACATGGCGAAGCTCGCCGACGACGCGCGACAGCGGCGCGGCGATGACGGAACGCGCCAGCATGGCCGAGGCCAGTGCCGCGAGCACAGCGCCGACGGCAAGGCCGAGGATCAGCCGCCGCAGCGTCGTCTCGACCGGACCGAGAAATTCCGCCTCCGGGATCACGGTCGCGAGCGACCAGCCGGGGAACGGCAGCGGCGTGAGCGCGACCTCATAGGCCGCGCCACTTGACGTGAGCCGGCTCCGCCAAGCCTCCTTGCGGCCAGCCTCGCCTGCCTTTTCCAGCGCGACGCGCGCCAGCGGGAGCAGCGCGGTGTCACCGCGCGCAGGGTGCAGCTCGTCGGCATTCTTGTCCGGCGCGGCGACGAGCTCGCCGCTGTGATCGACGATGAACGCTGTTCCCGTGCGCCCGACCTCGAGCTGCGACAGAAAGCGCGCGAGCCTCGTATATTCGATGACCACGGCCAGGACGCCCTGCCGTTCCTGATAGACGTCGATTGGGCCCGCAAAGGTAATCGACGGCCGCTCGCCGGTCGGATGGTCCAGCACCCTGAACCATTGCGGCTCGTCGGCGGTGAGCCCGGCCTTGAACCAGGCTTGATCAGCGACGCGGAACTCAGTCGGCTCGAAGCGGCGATTGGCGAATTCGATATCGCCGGGAACAACGTCATATTCGTCGACGCGGCGCTGGCCGGCATGATCGGTCAGCGATATCTCCATCATTTCCAGGCGGCGGTCGCCGAGCTTGTGCGCGGCGAAGAAGGACCCGTCGGGCCAGCCGAAGGCGACCCAGGAGATCGTCGCCTGCGATTGCAGTTGCGACAGGAACACGAATTCACGCTTGTCGGCCTCGCGGGTATCGAGCACGTTCTGGAGGAACAGCGTGCGGATCGCGGTGTGCGCGGCGCGCGCCTCGTCGACGATGGCCGAGACTTCCTTGCGCACCGCCGCCACGATCTGCTCGTTGATGGTCGAGGCAAGCTGCCGGCTGGTCGCCTCCGCCGTGCGCCACCACAACAGGCTGGAGAGGGCGGCCGTCAGCAGGATGGCGGTCAGGACCAGCGCCGAGACAGCGAGGCGAATGCTGACCGTCAGCCTGGCGATCGCGTGAAACTGCCGTCCGGGATCGACATTCATCGCTGCTTCCGCCCTCGGGCCGCGCGTGGTTCCTGACATCGCTCTACGTGGAGCACCGCCGTTCGTTACGTCTGGCAGGCCCGGTCAGCACCCGCCAATGCTCTGCCGCTAACGTCTCGATAGCGCCAAGGCATTGGATTTGGCCGGCCACCTGCCCGCAAATTGGTGCAGGGCCTGTGTGCGCTCACCCAACGGTCTCACGGACTCGTGAGCGGCTCGAATGTAACGCGGGCCGTGAGCGAGGCGAACAGGACTATGCGCTTTTCGCTTGCAAAGCGATGCCATCTCAAAAGGAGAAGCCGATGTCTGCCAAACTCGCCGTCACCACGCTCGTTCTCGCCGGCGCCATGTCAACTGCGCTCGCAACGCTCGCCGCCGCCGCCCCGCTGACCAAGGCGGAGGCCGATGCCGCCGTCGCCGCCAAGAAGGAAAAGTGCTTCGGCGTCGCACTTAAGGGCCAGAACGATTGCGCCGCCGGACCGGGCACGACCTGCCAGGGCACCTCGACCACCGACTTCCAGGGCAACGCCTGGAAATTCGTCCAGGGCGGAACTTGCACCAACATCGACCTGCCGGGCGGCAAGAAGGGCTCGCTCAAGCCGGTCTGACGCCGGCCGACCGACACACCCCGTCGACAGATCGAAAGCGGAGAAGCGGAGAAGCACCATGATCACGGCTATCAAGCCAGCCGCCGTGCCGGCCGTGCCGCTACGCTTTTCACGTCCGATCGGCGGCGTTGCCGGAACCAGCTTCAAGCCAGAGCATCTTCCGGCCATACTGGAGGCCGGCCCGCAAGCCGGCTTCTTCGAGGTTCACGCCGAGAACTACATGGGCGCAGGCGGGCCGCCGCATCGCGCACTGGAGGAGATCCGCCGCGACCATCCGCTGTCGCTGCACGGCGTCTGCATGTCGATCGGCGGGCCTCAGCCGCTCGACAAGGCGCATCTCGCACGCTTCCGCAGCCTCGTCGCACGCTATCAGCCCGCGCTCGTCTCCGAACATCTCGCCTGGTCGACGCATGAGACCAGCTTCTTCAACGATCTCCTGCCGCTGCCCTATACCGAAGCAACACTGGCGTGCGTCTGCGACCACATCGACCAGGTGCAGGACGCGATCCGCCGTCCATTGCTGCTGGAGAACCCGTCGACTTACCTCGCTTTCCGCGAGTCCTCGATGAGCGAGACTGATTTCATTCGCGGCATCGTCGAGCGTACCGGCTGCGGCCTGCTGCTCGACATCAACAACGTGTTCGTGTCCGCGACCAATCACGGTTTCTCGGCGCTGGACTACCTCGTGAACTTTCCTCTGTCCCGCGTCGGGGAAATCCACCTCGCCGGCCACGCCGAGCAGACCGACGACGAAGGCGATCTGCTGCTGATCGACAGCCATGACGGCCCGGTCGCGGACGCCGTGTGGAAGCTCTACGAGATCGTCGTCCGGCGCCACGGCGCCGTGCCGACGCTGATCGAGTGGGACAGCAACGTTCCGGACTGGCCGGTCCTGCAGGCGGAAGCCGCCGCCGCGCAGACGATCCTCGATCGCTGCGATCAGCCCGCGCCGACGGGAGACCGTCATGCCGCGTGAGCAGGATCTGTCCTTTGCCGCGACCTTCGCACCGGCACTGCTTGATCCAGCGCGCGGTGTGCCTGCGGCGGTGACCGGGCCTAACGGCAAGGCGGGCGGAAAACGCTACGCCGTCTACCGCAACAACGTCACTGTCAGCCTGATCGACGCGCTCGCCGCGATCTATCCGGCGGTACAGCGCATCACCGGCCCCGACTTCTTCCGCGCCATGGCGCGCTTCCATGTTCGCCAGACGCCGCCGATCTCACCGCTGCTGTTCGACTATGGCCGCGACTTTCCAACTTTCATCGAGGCCTACGAACATGCGCGGCCGCTGCCCTGGCTCGCCGACGTCGCCCGCATCGAGCGGGCCTGGCTCGATGCCTATCACGCACGCGACGCCGCGCCGCTCGCGCCGGCACGGCTTTCGGCAGTGGCGCCGGACCGGCTGGGCGATCTCGTTTTCACCCCTCACCCGGCGGCGCGCGTCGTGCGGTCGCAATTCTCGGCGGTGACCATCTTTGCCGCCAACCGCGATACGGCGCCCTTCGAACGCATTGACGCATCCACGCCGGAAGACGCACTGATCACGCGCGCAGAATTCGACGTCACCGTCCGGCACCTTCCACCGGGCGGCGGGGTCTTCGCGACCAGTCTGATGTCGGGCCGGCCGCTCGGCGAGGCCGCTGCGTCAGCGCTGGAAACCTCGCCCGATTTCGACATCGCCTCGAATATTTCCGGCCTGATCGAGGCCGGCGCATTCACCTCAATTGCCTTTGGAGACCCACAATGATCGCGGATCAACGCCTGTCAGCAGGCGGAAACCTGCCGACCGTCAGGCTGCTCATCGAGAGAGCCAATGATCTGGTGCAAACCATCGCATCGCCGTCGATCGTCCAGCTCGTGCTGCGCGTCGCGCTGGCTGTGCCGTTCTGGCGCTCCGGCATTCTGAAATGGGGCGGCTTCCTCAAGCTGAACGACACCGCGGTGACGCTGTTCACCGACGAATTTATGCTGCATCTGCCGGGCGGCCCCTATCATTATCCCGCGCCGACGGTGATGGCTTTCCTGTCCGGGTGCGGCGAGATCACGTTTCCGATTCTGCTGATCCTCGGCCTCGGCACACGGTTTGCTGCGCTCGGACTGCTGTTCATGACTGTCATCGTAGAGCTGACTGTGCCTGACGGCTGGCCGATCCACATCACCTGGGCGGCGATGGCGCTCGGCATCATGGCCTACGGGCCGGGACGCGTCTCGCTCGACCACCTGATCGGCCGGACGCTTTCGCCCGAACGATAGGGGCGGTCGGCCTTTATACCCTGCCGCGACGAGGAGAAGCGCGGGCCAGCACCAAATAGAAATTGTATTGCGGCACCGGTCGGATATTCTCATTGACGTCCGCCGATCCCGCACGTGCGGCGGTCCGCTCCCTGAGCTACGGCTGCTACGCCGGTTCAAGCGGCGTCGAAAGCCGGCTCAGCATCTTCAACGGCAGTCGCTACGAGCCGATGACGCTGGAGGAGCGAGGCAAGCATGTCCAACACTGACAAGGTTTTCGCCGGCTCGATCCCAAAACTCTACGACGAATATCTCGTCCCGCTGATCTTCGCCGTTTACGCCGACGACATCGCAAGACGTGTCGCGGCCCTGTCTCCCGCCATGCTGCTCGAGATCGCGGCAGGCACGGGCGCAGTGACGCGCGCCGTGGCGGCGGCACTGCCGCGCGACGTCCGTTATGTCGCGACCGACCTCAACGAGCCGATGCTCGCGGTCGCGGCGCAGCGTCAGGCAGACGACAATCGCATCTCATGGCGCCAGGCCGACGGGTCGGCCCTGCCCTTCGACGATGCCGCCTTCGACGTGGTCTGCTGCCAGTTCGGCGCCATGTTCTTTCCGGACCGTGTCAAGGCTTACGGGGAAGTGAAGCGCGTCCTGAAGGGCGATGGCACGTTCGTGTTCAACGTCTGGGATCGCATCGAGGACAATGTGCTGACGCATGAAGCGACGGTGGCGCTCGAAAAGCTGTTTCCCGACGACCCGCCCCGTTTCATGGCGCGGACGCCGCACGGCTATCACGACAAGGCCGTCATCAGAACCGACCTCGAACGCGCAGGCTTCCGTGACATATCGATCGAAACGCGATCTGAAATAAGCCGCGCGCCGTCGCCCGAATACGTCGCGATCGCGCTCTGCCAGGGCACGCCGCTGCGCAGCGAGATCGAGGCAAGGGATGCCAGCAAGCTTCAGGCTGCAACCGACATCGTTGCCGAGGCGATCCGAACGCGCCATGGGTCCGGATCGATCGAAGGCAAGATCCAGGCTATCGTGATCGAAGCACGTCGGTAATTGCGGGCTTCGATCTGCCGCCTCCTACCAGAAGCCCCGCTGCATCGGCTGCGCCGGCTGATAATATTGATACTGGCCGCGCCGGCGCGGATTGATGGGCTGCGGGTTCGGATCGCGCTGGAAGAAGAAGCCGAAGCCGTTACCGCCATTGTCCCAGCTGTCATCGCTCGCCATCGCCATGGGAGGCGCGGTCGGCTTGCGCGTGATGAAACCGCCCTGGGGCTGGTTGCTCAGCACTGCAACGAACTCGGTGCGGTAGTTGGTTTCCGCACTCAGCGGCTCGTCCGAGATGATGATCGACGAGCGCGGCAATGCGGTCGGCCCGATGCGATCCCATACCTCCTGAGGGATGGTGATGCGGTCGAGCGCGTCCTTGGCGTCGTCGCTATTTTCGATCGTGACCACGCTCCAGCGCAGGCCGGTGTCGTTTTTCGCCATCGCGGTGAAAACATGCGTGCCGAGCGGCTGGTCGGGATTGCGGATCGCGACGGGAACCTCGATGCTGGTGTCGAACACCTCGCCGCCGCCGTCCGGTGCCGGCTTGTGCGTGTTCCGCCGCACGTAGAGTTTCTGCGTCGCGCGGCTGATGTAGACCGAGACCGGCTCGAGCGCGAGCCTTGCGTCGGTCGCTGTCTTCACGGCATCGGCCTTCCTGGTCGCTGCGGCCTTGGCGGCCTCCTTGGTGGCAGCGACGGCGTCGCGCTTCGGCTGCGCGGCGGCCTTGGCGGCGTCGAGCTGGCTCGCCGCGTCCGCCGCCTTGGTGGCCACCTTCTGCTTCAGCTCCTCGGCCTTGACCCGGGCCTCATCGGTCTTTGCGGCCGCGAGCTGTTTGTCGGCGAAGGCGAGCTCGGCGTCGGCGCGGGCCTTTTGCTGTTCCAGCTTGCGCAGCGAAGCGGGGAGCGAGGCGGCCTCTTTCGCCGCCGCTGCCGCCGCCTTCTTGGTCTCGTCGGCCGCGCGGGTGGCCTCCTCCGCCTCGCCGGAGAGCCTGTCGATACGGTGCGGCGCCGCCTCAATGGCCTCCCGCTTCGGCATGAACAGCGCGGGGTGGGAGAAATCGACCGGGGCCGCATCGTTCGGCGAGATGATCACCCGCATCCCGATGTTCGTCTTGTCGAACAGGCCCTCCGCAAAGCCGAACGGCATGCGCACGCAGCCATGCGAAGCGGCATAGCCGGGCAGCGGCCCGCCATGCAGCGCGATGCCGTTCCAGGTGATGCGCTGCATGTTCGGCATCCAGGCATCGTCATACATGGTCGAGTGGTGGTCTTTGTCCTTTTCGACGACGGCGAAGACGCCGGCCGGCGTCTCGCGTCCCGTGGTTCCGGTGGAGACCGGCGCGCGAAAAATCCAGCCGTCGGGGTCGTAGAAGGTGACCTGCTGGCTCTTGATCGACACGATCGCCATGATCGGCTCGCCCGCCTCGCGTGGCGCCACCGCTTCGGCCGGCTGGCGCGCCTGCTTGGCCGCGGTGGCCGGGGCCGCCACCGCCAAAGCGACCATCGCGGCCAGCGTCACAATTCCGGGAGGCCCCCAACGCCGCATCGTCATGGTGGAATGCGCCGTTGTCATCAGGTTTTTCATGCCATCCTCGGTCGAAATGCCGGTCCGCTTGTGTCGATCACGTGTCAGATTGCGATCTTTGCATTAAGAAATCGCAGCCGCCTTACGTTCCGTCTGTGGCGACATTCGGCACGTTCCGGCGATAAATCTCTCATATACGACGGTCGGCGCAGGCGGAAGGGCGGCGTGCGGCCGAAGCTGGCCCGAAGCTGGTGGTCTATCGCTGCGGCAGAATGTCCGGGTTCGGTGACGCAGCGGCCAGGGCCTGACGTCGGACGGCGAGGCCCCCCGACGGACGCATGCTAGACGCCCAGCGCCTTGCGGTTGAAGGTTCGCAGGAAACGCAGCGACAGGGTCCGGGCATTTGCGACGTTCAGCAACCAGGCGGCGGCGGCATAAGCGAGCCCGCCGGCGAGGCTCACGACGATGAGCGGGACGGGGCCGGAGCCATTGACCTGCGATCGAGCAACGAGAATGGCAGCCGCCATCGCCGCGGCGGAGACGGCAACGCCGGCGAGGCGGTGGAGGTCGAACGGGACCGGGTGGGCACGGTGCATCAGGACGACGGCAACGAGGAAGCCGATCGCCTCGGTCGCGAGCGTCGCCAGCGCCGCGCCGTAGAGGCCATGGCCGGCCACCAGCGCGAACATCAGCGCCACGCTGACGACCAGCGTCAGGAACGACTGCGCCGCCAGCATGAACGGCCGCTCGGCGAGCTGGAAGCTGATCTGCACGTAGAACTGATTGGCGATGCCGAAGAAGCGGGCGAGCACCAGGGTCGGCAGCAGCGCCGAAACGCCGGCGCGGAAGTCGACGCCGACGAGCGTGCCGGCGACCTGGTCGGCGGCGAGCGCCAGCCAGACGGCGACGGGCGCGACCACGACGAGCAGCAGCTCGAGGCTCTCGCTCAACCGCTCCCGCGTCGTCTCGTTGTTGTTCTCCGACAATGACCGGAATACCAGCGGCACGGTCGCCGCGGCGACGCTGGAGGCGATCATGACCATGAACTGGCGCGGCAGATCGGCGGCGACGCCAAAGATGCCGGCGGCGTCCTTGCCGAGCAAATAAGCCACAATGAGCCGGTCGCAGGCGGAGTAGACCGCAACGGACAATCCGGCCAGCGTCAGCGGCAGGCCGTAGCGCGCGAGTTGCATGAACTGGCTGCGCTGGAAGCGCGCGATCCTGGTGCGGTCACCGACGAGGTTCAGGATGATCCCGGTGAGCGAACCCAGGCCGAATGCGGCAAGCAGCCCCAATCCACCCCAGCCGAGCCAGATGCCGAGCAGGCCAAAGCCAACGCTCGACACGCTGCGCACGATCGAGATCGCCGCGAATCTGTATGGGCGCAATTTGGCGCGCTCGAACTCCTGGCCGACATCGACGGCATTCGCCATGATCGCGACGAACATGCTGGCGAGCAGCAGCCCGACGCTGAGATCGCTGCGGAACAGGAAGACCAGCGGGGTGGTGGCGCAGAGAACCGCGACCGTCAGCGCGAAGGCGACCATCGCCGTGCCGCGAAAATCCACCTCGGCCGACATCGCCTGATAGCGCGACACCGACAGCTTGATCCAGGCGAAGAAGATCGCGCCCAGAATGCCGGCCAGGCTGATGCCGACGACATAGACGCCGTACTCCGCCGGCGTCAGCAGCCGCGTGTAGGCCGTGACGGCAAAGAAGCCCACGGC
Source organism: Bradyrhizobium nivariense (assembly GCF_029846715.1). Taxonomy (GTDB): domain Bacteria; phylum Pseudomonadota; class Alphaproteobacteria; order Rhizobiales; family Xanthobacteraceae; genus Bradyrhizobium. The sequence goes on along the minus strand of NZ_JARVWW010000007.1, from coordinate 65,180 downwards.
CGCAGGCAAGATGTAGGCGACGAGATAAATCGAGAAATGGCGGTTCAGCATGCGAGCACGGGACCGGCAACATTGTTGCGAGTGTGACGGCCGTTCATCAATGGGACCATGGCGGGGCGAACAAACTGCGCCGCAGCATCGCTCAAGAGTGTCACATAAGTCTGGAGATCGGGCGGCGAATGCAGCTTTGAGGCCGCTTTCGCGCGTTAGCGTTAAATTTGCCTTCCCCTGAGCGGGAGGGCGCGATCACCGAAAGGAACCATGATTGGCGGATGGCAAAGTTAACCCAACGATGCAAAACCCCGGCGTTGCAAGGCGCCGCTTGGTACGATGGCGCGTTGGTTCGATAAGGAATGCCGTGTCCAGGCTGGACAGACGCGAGTTTCTCCTCGGCAGCGCCGCAGCATTCGCGGCGGGCGCGTCGGCGTCCGCAGCGCCGGCGTCGAAACTCGCCCAGCGCCGTCCGGGATTTGGTGCCGCTGCCACGCTCTGGGATCTGCAAGCTGATCCCAGGCTCGGCGAAGCCATCAGCACCTATTGCACGCAGGTAGTGCCGGTGCTCGAGCTGAAATGGCCGATGCTGCGCCCGGACGCGCACACATTTGCGTTCGAGCGCGCCGACGCGATCCTGGACTTCGCCCGACAGAACGATTTGACGATGCGCGGCCACGCGCTCGCCTGGTATTACGACATTCCGGACTGGACCAAGCAGATCAAGGACGCCAGGGGCGTCGAGCGCGCCTATGTCGACCACATCGGCACCGTCGTCTCCTATTACAAGGACAAGCTGACGTCGTGGGACGTGGTCAACGAGCCGATCCCGGACAATCCGCGCAGTCCAAAAGACCGGCGCGACTCGTTCTGGACCCAGCACCTGGGCAGCGGCTGGATTCCGCTGGCGTTCCGCACGGCGGCCGCGGCCGACCCCTTCATCAAGCTCGCGATCAACGAATACGACATCGAGTCGGCGAAGGACACGTTCATTGCGAAGCGCGCGGCGTACCGCAATCTCATCATGGACCTGCTCGACCAGGGCGTGCCGTTGCACGCCGTGGGTCTGCAATCGCATCTGCATGCCGAGCTCGAGATCGACACCCATGGGCTTGCCGAATTCGTCACCGAGCTGCGCTCCTGGGGCCTTGAGGTGCTCGTCACCGAACTCGATGTCGACGACCAGAAGCTGACGGGGACTCCGGCGGAGCGCGACGCCATGGTCGCCAAGCGCGTCGATGATCTCTTGACCGCGATCTCGACCAGCGGCCCGGTGCGCTCGATCCTGACCTGGGGCCTCTCGGATCGCTATAGCTGGATCAACGGCACTTTTGCCCGCGCCGACAAGCAGCCGAACCGTCCGCTGCCGCTCGACGGCGAGTTCAAGCCGAAGCCGTTCATGGACGTGATCAGCAAGTTCACGAGAGACGTGTAAGCGGCTTTATTTTGAGCATGAACTTTTCGGAAAACCGCTGCACGCTTTTCCGGATCATGTTCTAGCGCGTCTTCGGCGTCTCGAATTCGGCCTCGTCGCCCATGTGATCGGGCGAAAGGCTCGGACCGCGACGATCGCGCGAGCTGAGGCGGAACACGTTGCGGATGTCGTCGATCGAGGTCGACGAATAGGACTGGATGCAGAGCGCGACCTGGTCGGGCGACGCGGCGCGCATCATCGCTTCGATGGCGGGACGGTCGAGGCGCGTGTCGTCCCAATGCGAGACCGCGATGCTGTCTTCCGTAACCTGATGGGTCGCCAGATGCGCCGGCGAGTTCGCGACGAAATGGCCATAGAGCAAATATTCCGAGAACTTCTTCTTCCGGCACAGTGCCAGAACCCAGTTCAATCCCGTTGCCGACTTGATCGCGTCGGTCATCGCGCGCGCGGTGTCCTTGTCCCAAACCAGCGCGTTGCCGACATAGTCGTCCGCGGGGAAGGACCTGTCCTTCACGCCGAGGAGCTGGTCGACCGTGCGCAGCCACAGGCCGTGCAGGGGCGCATCGGCGCCGATGTCCCTCGGGGTGACGAACAGCGGCGTCTTCTCAGCGCCGGCGTATTGGCCGACGTCGAATTCGCGGAAGAACAGATTGTCCGAATCCAGGATGCAGACGCGCTGCTCCGGTGCGTTGAGGACGCCGGCGATCTTGAGGATCTGCTGGATGTGCCAGCCGTGGACGGGTGACGACAGCAGCGAGAGCCAGACGCGCCGTTTGCTGATGAACTGGAGAGCCGGCGGCAGCGCCCGGAGCCATTTCGGCAAATAGCGCGAGGCCGGAACGATGACACGCTTGTCGGAAGCGAACCGCGCGAACAGCGGCAAATCCTCATCGTTAACGAGAACATAATGGCGCGTGTAGCCCGTCAACCAGGTGTCGATGCTCTCGCTGAGCAGCGAAAAGCGTTCGATATCCTTGGCGTAGCTGGCGGTCAGCAGGGCAACAGAATGCATGGCGCGCGCTCGTATGGCGATCAGGCCGCAGTCATAGCGGCGTCGAGACGCGTTGGATACTTACATTCGCAATCAAGGTAAAATGAAACGAAGCCTTAGCCATCCGACGGCAGCCCCTGCTCGATGCCGCGAAAGCGCAGCGGGGCCAGGGCCGACGCCCGCTGCCACCAATCGGCGACGCGGTCGTCGAGCGCGGTCACACCTCGACCCTGGCCGGGGAAGATCCGGATCCGCTGCACCGCCTCGGCTTCGAACCCCTTGCTCTTGCGCGTGATCTTGAGGGCCGCGCCTTCGCGGTCCCGTTGGGTCAGCGGCACCAGAAGGCGGCCGCGGGGGCGGAGCGAGCGGAGCCAGAGCGGATGCGGAGACGAAAAACCGGCATGCACGATGATCACGTTGGCGGGTTCGCCGATGTCCTCGCATCCGTCACCATGGACGACCGCGACGTTGCGATAGGCGCGAAGATAGGTTGCGGCGCGCGCCGCAAGCCGCTCGTCGCATTCGATTGCATGCACCCTGCCCTTTGGGCCCACGAGCTTCGACAGCACTGCCGAGAAATAGCCGAGCCCGCAGCCGATCTGGACCACGCGGTCTTTCTCCCCGACATCGAGCAAATCGATGAAATGCGCCCACAGGCTCGGCAGTCCGGTGTCGAGCTTGCGGCGCGCATCGATCGCGACCAGCACATTGTCCTGAAGGTGAACGGGATCGGCATCTGGCGTCAGCCGATAGCTGCGCGCCGCCTCGCTCTTGATGCGCCAGGGTCCCTTCGCCAGAAAATCCTCGCGCGGAACAGTGGCGAGGGCTTCGAGCAGGCGCGGTGAGGAGATCCGCTCGCGTATTGCGATCAGCTCCACGTAACGCGCGCGCGCGGCGGCAAGATCGCTCATGGCACGGGATCGGCCTGTTCGCGCACCGGCGCGTCCGCGCCGAGCTCGTTGATCAGCTGCATCGCCTGCTTCAGGTCCGGCGTGTAAAAGCCCTCGCTGAACTTGCCGACAATCGGTGCGAGCAGGAGACTTGCGTGCTCGCGCTTGCCGGCTTCGAGCGACAGGCGCGCCAGGCTGACGGCGGTGCGAAGCTCCCAGGACAGCGCGCCCTGCTTGCGCGCGATCTCCAGCGACAGGCCGAACAGGTCCTCGGCCTCCTGCACCGATGCCGGATCACCGCCCGACAGGGTGATCTCGCCTTGCAGGCGGTAGACTTCGGCGAGGTAGGAGTGATCACCGGTCCGTCTCGCGGTCGCGAGCGCGCCGTCCAGCGCGCGCAAGGCGGCATCGCGCATCCCGACCTTGGCGTAGGCCTCCGCAAGCAGGCAGCGGAACCAGCAGCCGGCGAGCCAGGAATCCATCGCTTCGTATTCGTCGAGGCCGAACCGCATCTGGCTGAGGCCTTCATCGGCCTCGCCGAGCTGCGCCAGCGCCCAGCCGCGCAGGATCGCCGCCTGCTGCTTCCAGTGCAGGAAATTGTGCTCGGTGGCGATGATCATGGCGCGGTTGGCGTGGTCGCGCGTGCCCTCGACATCGCGCAAATGCTGGCAAAGATAGGCGCCGAACACGAGCGCGAAGGCGAGCGTGAAGGGGTGGCGGATCTTCTCGGCGTTCGCGATCGCCTGCTCGCTGTGCTGGCGCGCCGCGTCGGGCCGGCCGAGGAACCAGAGGAGGTAGCCGAGATAGGACAGCGAGACGACGCCGGGATCGGTGCCGTGCCGCTCCATCAGATCGGAGTGCAGATCGGGGCTGTAGAGGTTGATGCAGCGGTGCAGGTGGTGCTGGGACGCAGCAAAGCGGCCGCGATAGAGCATGGTCATCGCGATCGAGCGGTGCGCCTCGATCAGATAGCCGGTCTGCTGCGCCGGCTGTGTCCGCTCGTTCAACCGCTCGCGCTTGGCGAACTTCAACAGCTCGACGCTGAGATCGTGCGCGCGGGTGAGATCGGCGCGGATGAAATGACAGACCCAGAGCCCGCGCGTGGCGGCGAAGGCCTTTTCGTCGTCGTCGAGCTGCTGGCCGAGTTCAAGGGCGCGGATGTAGTTCTCCTCGACCTCCTGCACGGCATAGCCTTTGGCGGCGATCAGCGCGTTGCCGAGCGCGATGCGCAGCTCGAGCTCCATCTCGTCGGCGCCCTGCATGCGCGCATTGGCCTGCACGACGCTGAGGCCGCGGCGCAGATGGCCGATCGCCTCCAGATTGGCGCCGCTCTTGGCCGCCTGCTTGCCGGCCTTGAGCCAAAAGCTGGCGGCACCCTCGCTCTGGCCGGATTCGGTCAAATGATGCGCGAGCAGTTCCGGTTCGCGCTCGGTCTTCTCCGGATACATCTCGGCGAGCACCTGGGCGATCCGGGAATGCAGCTTGCGCCGCTCGCTGTGTAGCAAGCTCGCATGCGCGGCGTTCTGAATCATCACGTGCTTGAAGGAGTAGAGCGCGTCGGGCGGATGGCCGCGGCGCATGATCAGCCCGGCCTCTTCCAGATGATTGAGTGCGGCCTCGATCTGTTCGGCGGGCGTGTTGGCGACCGCGTGCAGCGTCTCGTAGGAGAATTCGCGGCCGATGGTGGCGCCGATCTGCGCGATCCGCTTGAACGGCCCCATCCGGTCCAGCCGCGCCATCAGCGAGTCCGTCAGCGTCGCCGGGATCGCGAGCTGCCGCCACGGACCCGACAACACGTAGCGCCCGTGCCGTTCGGTCAGGAGGTTGGATTCGAGAACCGTCTTGGTCAGCTCTTCCAGGAACAGCGGCACGCCGTCGGTCTTGACGATGATCTCCTCGACGACCTCCTTGGGAAGTTCACGTCCCGCCACGCGCTCGACCAGCGTCGCGCGCAGCTGCCGGCTCAACCGGTTCAGCACCAGCGTGGTGAGGTGCGAATGCGCGTTCCAGCTCGGCTGGAATTCAGATCGCGCTGTCATGATGACGAGGACCGGCCGGTTCTGCACCCGGTCGACCAGGAGGTCGATCACCTCGCGGGAAGTCGGGTCGATCCAGTGCAGATCCTCGAACGCGACCACCAACGGCAGCTCGCGCGCAAGGCCGAGGAAATGATTGACCAGCGCCGCGACGGTCGCATCCTTTTGCTGCTGCGGCGACAGCTCAAGCGGCGGATAGCGGTCACCGGTGGGAATGGACAACAGCGCGGCAAACAGCGGCGTAACCTGCTCGATGTCACCATGAGCGGCGGCGATCGCGGTCTCCAGGTTCGCCAGCGACTGCGCGGACGCATCCTCGCGGTCGAGACCGAGAGAGAATTTGAGCTGCTCGGCGAACGGATAGAACGCGGTGGAGGTGTAATAGGGCGAGCACTGGAACGAAACCTGTCCATGGCGATCGCCCGCGATGCGCTCGAAGATTTCCTGGATGATGCGCGACTTGCCAATGCCGGGCTCGCCGAACTTGACCACGACCTGGCCGTCGCCGTCCTTGACCTGCTGCCAGCGCCCGATCAGCAGCGCAATCTCCTCCTCGCGGTTGACGAGCGGGGTCAGCCGCGTGCCCATCGCGGCGGCGAAGCGGGTCTCCACCCGCGAGGCGCGCATGACGTGCCAGGCCTGTGCTTTCTCCGAGATGCCCTTCAGCGCGTGGACGCCGAGATCGCGGTAGTCGAACTTCCCCTTCAGCAGCGACTGGGTCGAGGCGGAAATCACCACACCGTTGGGCGGCGCCAGGCCTTGCAGGCGCGCGGCGAGATTGACGGTTTCTCCGACCGCGGAGTCGCGCTCCTCGGTGCCCTGTCCAACGAGGTCGCCAACCACGACGAGACCGGTCGCGATGCCGATGCGGACGGCGGGTGAGTGGGTGAGCGCACCACGCGGCTCGATCGCGCGCGCCGTCGACAGCACCCGCACGATCTCGAGCCCCGCGCGCACCGCGCGCTCGGCGTCGTCCTCATGTGCGGTCGGATAGCCGAAATAGACCAAAATGCCGTCCCCGACGAAGCGGGCGGCAAACCCTTCGTAATGCTTCACCACGCGGACACAGGTTTCGCGGAAGCTCGCGATCATATCGCGCACGTCTTCCGGATCGAACTGCACCGAGAGCGAGGTGGAATCGACCATGTCGCAGAACATGGTGGTGAGCTGACGCCGCTCCGCGCCGACCTCCGTCCGGATTTGCGGGCGCGCCGCCGCGTCGGGCTTCTCCGCTGTTTCGGCCCGGAACAACGCGGTCATGGCCCGCTGGAGCCGCTTCCGATCGCCGAGCGGCAATCCGAGCTCGACGAGATCGGATTCGGTCAGGTCCCCCATGACGTCGAGATCGAGACGGTGCTGCGCGAAAAGATCGGTATAATGGCCGAGACCGATGCCCTCGAGCCAGCGCTTCAGCCCGCCTTCCGTTCCCGTGCTCGGCTCATTCTCCAGCATGGTGATTCTGCCCGACCAATCACTCCGTCGAAGCGCTTAGGGCCCCTCAACCACAGATTTTGGGGCCAAAACTTCACCTCAGACTGGACGCGTTCCCTTAGTTCTTGGAAGAATAGCCCAATCGGATCAAAAGGGAACGGAATTGTCGGACGTCACACTCCCAGCGCCGCAGGGATCAGCCGGCACGACCGCCGAAACGAAGATATTCGCGCATATCGGCGGCCTTCTCGATTTCCATGCCCGCAAGACGCCGACGGCCCCCGCCCTCCTCGCCCCTGGCCGGCCGGTCCTCAACTACGGCGGGCTTTCCGACCGGACGCAGGATCTCGTCCGCACGCTGCGCGGGCTCGGCATTGCCCCTGCCGACCGGGTTGCGGTTGCGCTGCCGCGCGGCGCCGACAGCGCACTGGCCCTGATCGCGATCGCATCAAGCTGCGCCTGCGTTCCCGTCAATCCCGACCTGACGGCGGACGAGCTGCAACGCTATTTCAGCGAATTGAAGCTGACGGCGCTGGTCGCCCGGGCTGATACGAACTCGGCGAGCCGCGATGTCGCCAAGGCGCTCGATCTTGCGGTGATCGATTTCGTGCCGGGACCGCAAAACGATCTCGGCGGCTGCGCGTTCGTCGGATCGGCGGTCGGACCGGCAAACAGCAGCGGCGCCTCGCGCGGCGACGATGACGCCTTCATCCTGCTGACATCGGGCACGGCGGCGCGGCCGAAGATGGTGCCGCTGACGCATCGCAATGTGTGCCTCTCCGCCTATAATGCCGGCCGCGTGCTGTCGCTCGCGTCCCACGATCGTCTGCTCAACGTCCTGCCGCTGTTTCACGCCCATGGCTTGATCTCCGGCCTGCTGACGGCGCTGGCCGCGGGCTCCAGCGTGATCTGCACCGACGGTTTCGACGCTTTCTCCTTCTTCGGCTGGATGCGGCAGCTGCAACCGACCTGGTACACGGCAGTACCGACCATCCATCGCGCGCTGCTGACGGCGGCGGAAGCGACCCCGGACCTCGCCCGATCGTCGTCGCTGCGCGTGATCCGCTCCGCCTCGGCCTCGCTTGCGTCTGCGATCCTCGACGGGCTGGAGGCGACGTTCGGCGTTCCCGTGCTCGAAACCTACGGCATGACGGAGGCGGCCTCGCAGATCGCGGCCAATCCGTTCGAGCTGCGCAAGGTCGGATCGGTCGGCCGCGCCGCGGGCCCCGAGATCGCAATCATGGACGAGACGGGCCGCGCGCTCGCGAGCGGCGAGCACGGCGAGATCATGCTGCGCGGACCGAACATGAGCCGCGGCTACTATAATGACGAGGCGGCGACGCAGGCTGCCTTCCGCAACGGCTGGTTCCGGACCGGCGATCTCGGCTATCTCGACGCCGACGGCTATCTCTTCATCGTCGGCCGTATCAAGGACGTCATCAACCGCGGCGGGCAGAAGATCTCGCCGCTGGAGGTGGAAGAGGTGCTGCTCAGCCATCCGGCGGTGCTGGAGGCCGGCGTATTTGCCGTCCCGCACCAGAAGCTCGGCGAGAACGTCGCCGCCGTCGTGGTGCTGCGGCCGAATTCAGAGGCGACCTCGGACCAGTTGCGCCAGTTCGCGCGGAAACGACTCGCGGCCTACAAGGTGCCGAGCCTGATCCGCGGCGTGGCGATGCTGCCGAAAGGCGCCAGCGGCAAGGTCAAGCGCAACGCGCTCGCCGAGCTGATCGCAACGGCGGGCGGCGGCGACGGGGCCCGTCTGCCGCGCAACGCGCTGGAGACCCAGCTCGCCGGGATCTGGGCCAATTTGCTGGAGCTGCCGCAGGTCGGGGGCGATCAGGACGTGTTTGCGCTCGGCGCGGACTCGCTCGCGGTGACGCAGATGCGCTCGCGCCTGCGCGAACGCTTCAACGTCGACTTTTCGTTCGAGGACATCTTCGATTGCGCCACGGTCGCCGCGCTTGCGGCCCGGCTCGAGACCGCCGCAACCCATCGCGAAACGATGCTGCCGGCCTGGCGCCAGGCCGCGGAAGCAGACGCACCGCTGTCGTTCCAGCAACAGCGGATGTACGTGCTCTCGCGGCTCGACCCGACCCGCTACAACTACAACGTGGTCGAAGTCGCGCTCCTCAAGGGCCAGGTCGACGTCGCCGCGCTTTCTGCGAGCCTCGCCGCGGTCTCTGCGCGCCATGAGGCGCTGCGGTCGATCATCATCGAACGCGAGGGCGAGCCGGCGCAGCTTGTACTGCAATCGCCGCCACGGTTCGAGCGGATCAAGCTCAAGCCCTGCCCCGCGGACAAACGAGCCGCCGTTATCAGGCGTGAGGCGCTCGGGCTCGCGCAATATCCGTTCGACCTTGCGCGCGAGGCACCGCTGAAGGTCACGCTGCTGTCGTTCGACAATCGCAGCCACGCGCTGGTGGTCAACGTCCATCACCTCGCCACCGACGGTTGGTCGCAGCGGCTGTTCTGGGAAGAACTCGCCGCCCATTATACGGCAGCGCGCAAGAACGATGTGGCGGCACTGCCTTCGCCCGCTTTCCAGTATCGCGACTTTGCGCTCTGGCAGCAGAGCTGGGCGCAGACGCCCGCCGCCAAGGAGCAACTCGACTATTGGCGGGCGCAGCTCGGCGGCATCACCACACTGCCGCTGCGGACCGACCGGCCAAGGCCGGAGGTCTGGAGCGGTCACGGCGCCCGTCGCTATCTCGAATTCTCCAAGACTCTGTCGGCCGACCTGCGCGCGCTGAGCCAGAACCAGGGCGTCACGCCGTTCATGACCCTGCTCGCCGTGTTCCAGTGCCTGCTGTTCCGCCACACCGGACACGAGGATGTCGCGACCGGCTCGCTGATCGCCAACCGCAACCAGATCGAGAGCGAACGCTTGATTGGGCTGTTCGCCAACACCCTGATCCTGCGCAACGATTTTGGCGGCGATCCGAGCTTCGGCGAAATCTTGCGACGGGTACGGCAGGTCACGCTCGATGCCTACCGCAACCAGGACCTTGCGATCGAGGAAGTCCTGCGCGCGCTTCAGATCGCGCGAAGGAGCGACGGCAATCCGCTGTTCCGGATCATGTTCATCCTCCAGAACGCCTCGATCGAGGCGGCACCTTTCTCCGGCATGTCGACGCGGCGGATCGAGATCGATCCAAAGGTGGCGCGATTCGACATCACGCTCGAACTGGTCGAGGCCGACGGCCGCTTCACCGGCTTCTTCGAATACGCCACCGATCTGTTCGACGCGGCGACGATCGAGGGCATGACTGCTCAGTTCAAGACCCTGCTCAAATCCGTCATCGCCGATCCGGAGCAGCGCATCTCGCACCTGCCACTGCTGACCGAGGCCGAACGCCGGCAGCTGCTGGCGAAGGGCCGGGGCGTGCCGGCCAATTTCACCACGCGCGGCAACCTGAGCGAACGCTTCGACCGTCAGGCCAGGAAGACGCCGAACGCGATCGCGGTGTCGGACGGCCGCACATCCCTGAGCTATCGCGAGCTGGCGCGCCGCAGCCAGGCGGCCGCGCGCTGGCTGGCCAGGGAGGGCATCGGCGCCGAGGCCGTGGTCGCCTTGCTTGCGGATCGCGGCCCCGACCTGCTCGCCGCGATGATCGCCGTGCAGCGCGTGGGCGCTGCCTTCCTCAATCTCGATCCCGACCAGCCGCCGGCACGGCTCGCGACCATCCTCGGATCGAGCTGCGCCCGCGTGCTGCTGACCGGGCGCGCGCAGTCATCCATCGTCGAGGCGCTGCTCGAACCGCTGGTCGAGCGCATCCAAATGGCCGCGCTCGAAGACGCGGTCACGCCAGGGGCGACCAAGCCGGCCCGCGCGGCACGACGCGCGGCTTCCAGCCTCGCCTATCTCGTCTACACCTCCGGCTCCTCCGGGGCGCCGAAGGGCGTCATGATCGAGCAGCGCGGGCTGTCGAACCATCTGGCCTCGCTCATCTCCGAGCTCAGCCTCTCGTCCCGGGACGCGATCGCGCAGACCGCGCCGCAGAGCTTTGTCATCTCGGTGTGGCAGCTCCTCGCGGGGCCCATGGTCGGCGCGCGCGTTCATGTCTGCGGCACCGCGATCGTGCGGGACCCGATTTTGCTCGCGCGGGAGATCGAGCGCGAGGGCATCACGGTGCTCGAGATCGTCCCATCGCTGCTGCGCGTGATCCTCGATCGCATGGATGAGGCACAGGTCCGACGCGCCTTTGCGAGGCTGCGCCTCCTGATCTCGACCGGCGAGCCGCTGCCCATCGATCTCTGCAAAGCCTGGTTCGCCCGCTGTCCGAAAGTGCCACTGATCAATGCCTATGGCGCGTCGGAATGTTCCGACGACGTTTCGCTGCATCGCCTGACCAAGGCGCCGACGACCACGACGGGCAATGTCCCGGTCGGCGCGCCGCTGCCGAACACACAGCTCTACGTGCTCGACGCAAGCCTGCAGCCGCAGCCGGTCGGCGTGACTGGCGAGCTCTGCATCGGCGGCGCCGGAATCGGCCGCGGCTATGTCAACGATCCCGCGCAGAACCGGCAGCGCTTCCTGCCCGATCCGTTCTCGCGCCAGGCCGGCAGCCGGCTGTACCGGACCGGCGACCTCGCCCGCCGCCGCGCCGACGGCACGATCGAATGCCTCGGCCGCGCCGACCATCAGGTCAAGGTCCGCGGCTACCGTATCGAGCTCAAGGAGATCGAGAACGCGCTTGCCGACCACCCGAGTGTGCGCGCCGGCATCGTCGAGCCGCGTCGCGAGATGAGCGGCGATGTCAGGCTGATCGCCCATATCGTCGCAAGGTCCGGCAGCCGGAGCAGCGCCAGCGAGCTGCGCGAGTTCCTGAAGAGCCGGCTGCCGGACCATGCCATCCCGTCCGCGTTCCTGTTCCTGGATCAGGTGCCGCTCAATGCCCATGGCAAGATCGACCGGACCGCACTGCTGGCGCCGGCGCAGCAGGAAGCCTCCGGACCGGATGCGGCCGTGCCGGCGCGGCGCTTCACCGAAAAGGTGCTGTCCGACATCTGGATCGACCTGCTGAAGGTCGAAAACCTGGGCGTGACTGACAATTTCTTTGATCTCGGCGGCCATTCGCTGCTGGCGGGCCAGGCGATGGCGCGCGTCGCTCGGGCGCTCGGCGTGTCGCTGCCGATCAAGACCATCTTCGAGGCACCGACGATCGACGAGCTAGCCCGGCGGGTCGACGAGGCCGTGGCAGCAAAGCCGCGCAAGCCGGCCGCAAGTTTAGCAAGGCTGGCTAGAGCGAGCCTGGCCGAAAGCGGCCCTCCCACGCTCTCGATCGCGCAGGACCAGATGCTGCGGATCGAGCAGAATCTTCCGAAGCTGCCGCTGTTCAACCTGCCCTTCGCCTTCCGTCTCCAGGGGCCGCTCAATCGGGCCGCGCTGGCGCAGGCGATCGACGACGTCGTGCGCCGGCACGAATCGCTGCGGACCCATTTCGGCTGGAGCGGCGGGGAGCCCGTCAGCCGCATCGCCGCGCCCGGCGCCCTCGGCCGTGTCCTGACTGTCGAGACGATCGGCGACGGTCAGCCCCACAACAACAAGCGGCGCAAGGCCCTGGAGCTCCGCAAGATCGATCTCCTGATCGAACAGGAGACCTATGCCCCGATCGACACCACGCACGCGCCGCTGCTGCGCGCCCGGCTGTTGCGGCTCCACGACGGCGATCATGTGTTGCTGCTGACGCTGCACCACGCCGTCGTCGACGGCTGGTCGATCGGCGTTCTGTTCGAGGAATTGTCCAACCGCTATGCGGCGTTGGCCGGCTATCCCTCGGTGCCGCTGCCGAAACTGCCGCCGGCCTTTTCGGACGTCGCGCGCTGGCAGCGCTGGTGGTGCGGCACCGATGCCGCCCGCCGTCAGGCGGCCGACTGGACGGAGAATTTGCGCGGGGCGGCCGCCCTCTTCGAGGGCGAATCAAGCCCGGGCGCGTCCACGGGGCACCATCCGGTCAGCCTCGAGCGTCACCTGATCGGCCGGCTCACGGCGTTTGCCGGCCAGCACAATGGCACGCTGTTCATGTGCCTGCTGACCGGCCTGAAAGCCCTGCTGCTGGCGCGGACCGGCCGCAACGACATCTCGGTCGCCACCGCCATGGCCAATCGCGCCCAGCCGGACACCGACCGGATCGTCGGTCCGTTCGAGAACACGGTGATCGTTCGCACCCAAATCACCCCGGAGCTGTCGTTCGCGCAGGCCCTGGCCCGGGTCCGGCAGAGCGTGCTCGACGCGCATGCGCGGCAGGAACTGCCGTTCAACATCCTGGCCGACCATCTGGAGCAGGAGGGGGTAGATCCAGCCTCGCTGCTCCAGGTCTATTTCACCCTGCAAAATCCGCTGCGCCAGCCGCTCGATCTCCCTGATCTCGCGACAGGGTCGATCGGCAACATCGCGCGCGAAGGCCAGCCAGTGCTGCCGATCGACCCGACCTGGCTGTCGCTGATGCTCAAGGAGCGGCCGACCGGAATCACCGGTTCATGCAATTACAAGAGCGAGCTGCTCGACGGCGGTACGGTCGGCCAGTGGATGGAGGATCTCGTCGCACTGCTCGGGGCGGCGGTCGCCCAACCCAACGCGCCGCTCGGCCGATTGCTCGCAGGGCGGCATGACCGGCCGTACAGCACGGGCGAATACGGGTTCACTCGTCAAAGCTGCGAATAGCCAAGTTGCATCTTGATTATTTGGCGCCACCGCGCAAGATTATTCTCGCGTTTTGATTTGGACGATTATTTTCAACCGGGGGAGTTAGTTATGGGTTTCATCAAATTTACCAAGGGCACCTCGTTGAGCGACAAGGACCGCAAGGCCCTGCAGAAGCTGCTCGGCGCCGAGAAGAAGAAGCTGCAGTCCGCGCTGAAGGACGTCGACGCCAGCATTTCGATGCTGGGCGGGGCCAAGAAGGCCAAGAAGAAGAAGAAGAAGAAGTAAGGCTCTGCAGCCGGGACGCCGCACGAATCTTCAGGCTTCGGTTTTCGGACTTCAGTTTTCAGATTTTGGCCGCTCGCCTGTCGAGTTGGGGTCTCGCACAAGCTTGCGCCCGTAAACCGGCCAGCAATCGACAAGGATTCGCCCGAGTGGACCGCTAGAAGCGGTCCGCTCAGTTAATTCTTGCTCAGTTGATTCTTCCGTCATGGCAGGGGATTTGGCCCCGGCCTGACGCCATGGGCCTAATTGATGGCAGACGACAGAATTGAACTGTTTGTCGGACTGATCGAGACTTTTGACGCGCCGGGTGCGGTTGATACGTGCCGGCGCCTGCTCTCGGTCGACGAACGGGTACGAGCCGACCGCTTCAAGTTCGAGCGGCACCAGCGGCAGTATATTTTCGCGCACGCGATGTTGCGCCTTGCGCTCTCGCACGTCGCGCCGAATGTCGCACCCACCGACTGGTCATTTATGGCCGGCCGTTACGGGCGGCCATTTGTCGCAGCGCCCAAGACCTCGACCGCGCTGCATTTCAGCCTGTCCCATGCCGACGGCTGCGTTGCCTGCGTCGTATCCAGGCACGAAGCCGTCGGCGTCGACGTCGAGACCGTGTCACGGCGCGTCGCTCCGCTATCCACCGCGCTTCGGTTCTTCGCGCCGGAAGAGGTCGAAACGCTGCGCGGACTGCCGGAGTCCGCCGCGATCGAGCGCTTCTTCGACTACTGGACGCTGAAAGAAGCCTATCTGAAGGCCAGGGGTTTCGGCCTCAATTTGCCGCTCGATGCCTTCGCGATGCAGGTGTCGCGCGAGGCCATCGAGATCAGCTTCAAGCCCGATATCGCCGACGATCCGGAAGGCTGGCGCTTCTCGCTTTGCTCGCCGTCGCCCTCGCATCGCCTGGCGATTGCCGACGGCTCCCGCGCGACCGGCGGCCTGCCCATCACCCGCAATGCGTGGCCGCTGCAGGAAGCGGCTGAATGACGCCGCCGCGGCTGCGCGTCTTTCCCGCGATTTCGCGCAACCGCGATCCCAAGAAATATGTCGGCGAATTGATGCGGGTGGCGCAGTTCGCCGACCGCAACGGCTTCGAGGGCATTCTGCTGTTCGAAGGCAACGACGTGTTCGTCGAGCCCTGGGCGATGGCCCAGCACATCATGGCCGAGACGACGCGGTCTTCGCCGCTGATCGCGGTCAATCCGGTCTACATGCACCCGTTCACGGCGGCAAGATTCGTCTCGTCCTTTGCGCAGCTCCACGGCCGCAAGGTCTATCTCAACATGATCACGGGGACGGCGGTCAGCGATCTGCAGGGGCTGGGCGACGAGCAGTCGCATGCCGACCGCTATATCCGGCTCGGCGAATTCGTCGCGCTGATGCGTCAGCTGCTGGCAAGCCCGCGGCCGGCGACTTTCGAGGGACGGTTCTACCGCACAAGCAATCTGCAACTGCGGCCGCGCCTGCCGGCGGAGCTGATGCCGGAATTTCTGGTCGCGGGCCAGTCCGAGCCGGCACAGCGCGTGGCGAAGGAGACCGGGTGCATCAAGATGCAGATGCTGCCGCCCGATCTCGAACGCGGCCTCGATGTATCAGGCATGAATTTTGGAATTTTCGCCCGCGAGGGCCGTGAGGAGGCGCGACAGGCGGCAAAGGCGCGTTTCCGCGACAATCCCGACGATCGCGAGCTGCTCGCGCTCACCGTGGAGAACAGCGACTCCGTGTGGAAGCGGCGGCTGTATGAAGGCCAGAGCGGTGAGCTCGCGGACAACGGCTATTGGCTGCTGCCGTTCCTGACCTTCCAGGCCGACTGCCCCTACCTCGTCGGCAGCTACGAGGAGATCGGCGCGAAGCTGAAGGCGTTTGCCGCGAAGGGCCTGACCACGATCATGCTCGACATGGTCGCGGACGAGACCGAGATGCAGCACGTCTGCAAGGCGCTCGCGGCGAGCGGGATGTTTTAGGACGTCACCCCAAGCGGACTGAGCCGCGCCAGCGGCTCGGTCCCTTCCGGCCGCCGCAAGAGCTGCATGACATGCCGCTTCAGGCGCACGAACTCGGGTTCGGTGACGAGGTCCTGGCTTCGCGGCCGCGCGAACGGCAGCACGACATCCTCGATCACCCGACCGGGTCTTGCGCTCATCACGACGATGCGATCGGCGAGGAACAAGGCCTCGTCGATATCGTGGGTGACAAAGACCGTGGTCGTCGGAATCTTGCTCCAGATGTCGAGCAGGACTTCCTGCATCATGCCGCGCGTCTGCGCGTCCAGCGCACTGAAGGGTTCGTCCATCAGCAGCACCCGAGGCTGGTTGATCAGGACCCGCGCGATCTCGACGCGCTGCTGCATGCCGCCTGACAGTTGCGCCGGATAGAACGCCTCGAAGCCGGAAAGGCCGACCAGCTTCAGGATGGAGTCCGCGGCGAGGTCGCGTTCTCTTCTTGCCAGGCCGCGCATCTTCGGACCGAAGGCAACATTGTCGCGGACCCGTTTCCAGGGAAACAACGTATGTTGCTGAAATACCATTCCCCGATCGGGGCTCGGCCGCCGGATTGACTGCCCGTCGACCGTGAGCCGACCTGCCGTGATCTGCAGATGTCCGGCCAACGCGCCGAGTAGCGTGGACTTGCCGCAGCCGGAGGGACCGAGGATGCAGACGAGCTCGCCCGGCGCAATCGCGACGCTAAGGCCACTCACTGCCTCGAACGCATCGCTGCCTTCACCAAGCGAGATCGAGACATCGGCGATGTCGATGCGACCAACACTCTTCGCGTCGATATCCGCGACCCGAAGGTTCATCGCGCCACCCGCGGGTTGCGCCAGGGCATCAGAAGGCGCCCGGCGGTCGTCAGCAGCCAGCTCGAGCCCATCCCGAGCAGGCCGATGATCAGCATGCCGACGATGATGTCGGCATAGTTCTGGAGCGTGTACGCCTCCCAGGTGTAATAGCCGATGCCGAACTGACCGGAGATCATCTCCGCGGTGACGAGGCAGAACCACGACGTGCCCATGCCGATCGCGAGCCCGGTGACGATGCTGGGTGCGGCATCCGGCAGCACCACTTCGCTGAGAATCGCGAGACCGCCCGCGCCGAGACTGCGCGCCGAGGCGACCAGCCGGCGGTCGACATTGGCAACACCATGGACCGTGTTCAGCACGATCGGAAACAAGGCGCCGATGAAGGTGATGTAAATCATCGACAGCTCGGACGACGGGAACATCAGGATCGAGAGCGGTATCCACGCCACCGCCGGAATCGGCCGCAGCAATTCGAGCGGCGGCAGCAACAGATCACTCGCAGCGCGCGAGCGGCCGATCGCAAAACCGAGGATCACGCCGATCACGACCGCGGCTCCGTAGCCTGCGAAGACCCGCCACAGACTACTGCTTATATGCGCCGCGAGCTTCGGCGATTGGAACAGGGTGACGGCGGATTGAACCACCTCGACCGGCGGGGGCACGTTGCGGAAGGTGACGATTCCCAGATTGGCGTGAGTTATCGAAGCGATTTGCCACAGCCCGACGCAAGCCAGGATCGAAAGGCCGCGGACCACCCACCGGATGCCGGCGGGCCGGCTGGTCTGAAGTGCGCTCTTCATCGCCTCACCGGCTCGCGACGAGGGACTCGCGCGCGGCGCTAAAATCGAGGACCACGCCGCCGTTCTGCTTCGACCAGTGCTCGGCCGCCCGCTTGAGCAGAAACGCGTTCAACTCGCCCTTGGAGGACCGCACGAACCAGGCCTGGCTTGCGAACAGCTTGATGCCGCTCTCACGATCCTGGGCATAGACGACGCGGATGGCTTTGCCTTCCTTCTCCAGTCCGGCGAGCGCCTTCAGCGCGTTCTCAGGCGAGGCGTAGTGGCGCACACGAGGCTCGTCCCTGACCCAGATCTGCGCGACGCGGGTGAAGTCGCGGATATCGGCACCCGTCGCCGCATCCTTGGCTTTCAGCGGAAGCTGCGCATAGTTCTTCAACTCCGCGTCATAATCCCGCCCGATCTGCGCGGTCGCAATCCGGATGAACTTGTCGGTGACGAACTGATTGACATCCAGATCGCTGTCGGCGCGCTTGAGCAGCTTCAGCGTCTTGATCGAGGTGGCGACGGCCTGGCGGTATTCCGGCTTCCAGGTCACATCGCGGGTCTGAAGACCGAGCGGGCCGTGGAAGAGGTAATCGACCTCGGCCTCGATGCCGGTCACCTTTGCGATCAGCTCGCTGTATTTCTCCGGCTCTTCCGCGATCAACCGGTCTGCCTCCAGCGCGGCGCGCAGATAGGCGACGACGATCTCCGGGTATTTGTCGGCATAGTCGGCATCGACCAGTCCGCCATGGAACGTCGGCGCGTTCGCCTGCGCACCGTCGAAAATCTTTCGCGCAAAGCCGCGCCACGGAAACAGCTCCGCGAACGGCACGAAGTCGGCATGCGCCTCGATCTTGCCCGCCTGCAAGGCAGGCCCCGCAACTTCAGGCGCCTGCGTGATGATGTTGACGTCGGTCTCGGGGTTCCAGCCCTTGGACTCGATGGCCCGGAGCAGCATGCCATGCGAGGTCGAGGCAAAGGGAACGGAGATGGTCTTGCCTTTGAGCTCGTCGAGCGACTGCACCGGCGAGTTCGAGGGCACCACGATTCCGTTGCCGCTACCCTTGGTGCTGCCGGACAGCACGCTGATGAAGAGGCTGCGGCGCCCCGCCTTCTGGAAAGCCACGCCGTTCAACGAGCCCGGAAAATCGGCCATCGCGCCGAAATCGAGCTTGCCTGCGACCATCTCGTTGGTCAGCGGCGCGCCGCTGGTAAAGTTCCTCCACTGGATGTCGTAGATGACATCCTTGTACTTGCCGTCATGCGGCAGGAATTTTTCCAGCAGCCTGAGCTCGCGAATGAGTAGTCCGCCGGTCGCGCAGTTGATGGTCGTATCCTGCGTCCCGACCGCGACCCGGATCGTCTCCGCCTGCGACGATCCGAACATGGCGATCGTCATGGTCACGACGGCCGCACTGATTTTCAAAGAGCTGAAATCGATCATCGAACTGTCCTCGGAGGCCGGCCCCGTGCCGGCGGCAACGCGCGGCGGGACTATCGAAGGCGCGACGCTGCGGTTGAAGCAATTACTTGCATCGCTGTTGCTGCCGCTCGCGCCGAGATTAATCGTGCAGCGGCGCAAAGGATTTTCTCAAGACAAAGCCATCGACAGGGGAATCGTTTCGCTGTCGCGCGCTGCGCATGTCAAGCTTTGCTAAGTGGTTTGGAACGATCGCAAAGAGATGGACACCGCCCCACCCCCGCACTTACCTATTCGCAAAATATCTGAGAGCTGACGGATTGCGATGACCATACTCAAGGAAGCTGCCGCGACCGAGCCTGCCGCTTTCACCGACCGGCCTCATCCAGGCGTCCAGTTCGACTGGACCGACCGCGAGAAGTCGCGGCCGAGCCGCAGCGCACGCGCCAAGACCGCAAGCTCGGCGCTGTTCATGAGCGAGACGATCGACGGACTGAACGCCGGCGCGCATTTCCTCGATCGCTTGTCGGCGCCGGAGCAGGCGCGCGTGCACGCGGCCGGCCGCACGATCACGGTACCGCAGGGCGAGATGGTGTTCAGCCAGGGCGACGGTCACGACGGCATCTTCATCATCCGTCGGGGGCAGGTGCGGGTTTACTACACGGCGCCGTCGGGGCGCGAGATCACGCTCGCCTATTGGACGCCAGGACATTTCATAGGAGGCCCTGAGATCTCGGGCGGCGGCGTTCACATGTGGTCCGGCATCGCCATCGAAGCCTGCGAGATCACAGTGCTGTCCGGGCCCGCGCTCGAAAAGCTCTTGACCGGCATGCCAAGCTTCGCACTGGCGCTGATCGACGGCCTGATCGCCAAGGGCAAATGCTACTCCTCGATGGCCCAGATCCTCGGCACGCGCTCCGTGATCGAACGGCTGGCGCAGTTCCTACTCACCTTGTCGGAGCTTCATGGCGCTGCCGACGGCGATACCATCGTCATTAGCCGCAAGATCACCCATGACCAGATCGCCGCCATGGTCGGCTCGACCCGGCAATGGGTCACGATGATGCTGAAGCGCTTCCAGAACCGCCGCATCATTGCCATCGACGGCAGCAGCATCCGGATCAGGCGGATCGACCTGCTGGAGCAGATTCTGTTCAAGGATTAGGAGGCAGTCCCCCTCACCGCGCCTCTTCAAACCCCGCCAGCACCGAGGTCAGGTTCGCACCCAGAATATCCGAGAGATAACCGCCCTCCTGCACGAACACGGTCGGCAGGCCCATCTTTGCGATGGCCTGGCCGATGCGGCGGAAGCCGGGCGTGGTGACGGCGAGGCCCTTCAGCGGATCGTGCTCGGAGGCGTCGAGGCCGAGCGCGATGACGAGCGCACCGGGCGCAAAGGATTCGATCGCCTTGCGTGCGACGTCCATCGCCTGGATGTAGCCGTCATCTCCGGTGCCGATCGCCAGGGGAATGTTGAGATTGGTGCCGAGGCCGGGGCCTTCGCCACGCTCATGCGCATAGCCCCACACGTAAGGATAATACGCGACGGGATCGGCATGGATCGAGACCGTGTAGACGTCCGGGCGCGCGTAGAAGATGCCTTGCGTGCCGTTGCCGTGATGGACGTCGACGTCGAGGATCACGACACGCTCGTGCCTCTGCCGCAGATGCGCCGCCGCGATCGCGCTGTTGTTGAGGAAGCAGAAGCCGCCGGCCATGTCGCGATAGGCGTGATGGCCCGGCGGACGGCAGAGCGCGTAGGTCGCATCCTCGCCGTCCATCACCATCTGTGCCGCCGTGACCGCAACGTCGGTCGCGGCGCAGGCCGCAGCCCATGTGCCCGCGCCGATTGGCGCCGCGGTGTCGGCGCTGTGCCAGCCGAGTCGGCCTACGATGTGAGTGGGATAGGTCGCGGCATGGCGCACCGGATGGATGTTGCCGATCATCTCCGGACCGGAATCGCCGAGCGCGGTCCACGCGTCCCAGGCTTCGCTCAGGAACGACAGATATTCCGGGCTGTGAATGCGCGCGCGGGGGCCTTGCCCGAATGTGATCGGCTCGACCAGCTGATGCTTGCCGTCCTTCAACCCCTTGAGCAGGCGGTCGGCACGCTCAGGCTGCTCCGTGGTGCGCTTGACGACACCGCGAACCAGGAAGAATTGCGGATCGTGGCTGCGATGCAGTTCGGTATGGACGGCTTTCACTCAAACACTCCGTGGTCGCATGCTTTTCGATGGCCACAGATGTCTTGATCTCCGCAGCAGCGAGATGCAAGCAAGAAGAATGCCGGCTCTGCCGCGGTGCCCTGCGCCGGGAGCAGATCGCTCGTGAATCTCAGCAGCGCCGGCGCTGGAGGCAGTGCTCGCGGCCCTGCTGGTCGGTGCGGAAGGACTCGACGAAGCCGCCCTGACGCTGGGTGACGAAGACGGTCTTGCCGTCGCTGCCGCCGAAGGCGAGGTTGGTCGGCTCCTTGCCCTTCAGCGCAATCTCCCGCTCGACCGCGCCATTGGCCTTCATCAACGTGATCGTGCCCTTGAGGATGCGCGCGACATAGAGGCGGCCGGCCACGTCGGTGCGCAGGCCGTCGACGGTGTCGGGCTGAAACGCCTTGACGAGCTTTGGACCGGTGAGCTCGTTGCCGCCGACGGCGTAGGACCAGATCTGGCCGCTGCTGGATTCCCCGACATAGAGCGTCTTGTCATCAGGGCTGAGATCGATGCCGTTGGTGGTGCCCATCGCGCGCGGCGCCGACATGACCTGTCCCTGCACCGTTCCGTCGGCTCCCTTCGCGATGCGCCAGATGTGGCCTTCCCTGCCCTTCCAGTTCGGATCACTCGCGTAGATCGTGCCGTCGCGGGCGATGGTGATGTCGTTGGGCTGGTTCATCTCGTCGGAGTGAAACCAGATGGCGGGCTCGGTTGCTCGCATCGGGATCGCGAAGATGTTGTGCTTCTTGTAGTCGGCGATGAACATGGTGCCGTCGCGCGCGAAGCGGATGGCGTTGCCGACGCTGCCCTCGGGCAGCGCCGTGAACAGCTCCGACGCCGCCCCGCCCACAGGCAGCTTGCCGATGGTGCCGGGCTTGCCAAAATTGACCACGAAGAGATTGCCATCGAGATCGGCGGCCGGCCCTTCGATGCCAAACGTGTATTCGCCCGGCGGCGTCACCTGCACGCTTTCGAACAGTTTTGTTTCCGCTCGAGCCGGCGCCGTCGCAAGAAAGAGAACAACGCTACTGCACAGGCACCAGAAATTCCTGCCGGATGTAATAGCCATCGTCGTCGCTGCACTCGCCATTCAAATAGGGATCGGCCGGCCGGAAGAAGCGGCTGAAGCCGGGTTTGTCTACAGCGTTCCTTTGTGTCACGACGACGACCTTGGCGGCCGGCATTTCGCCGCATTCCTTGTTCGTTTTTCCAAAGAACTTGCGCTGCGGCGGGCCGGATTTGATCCGCATCCGGTTGCCCGGAACCATCTTTGACACCAGCAGATCCGCCGTGTCGAGCAGGCGCGTGTAACCAGGTTCGGCCTTCGGCAGGCCTTCGCCACCCGGCGGCATCAGCTTCTCCGCGCCTAACCCACGAAGCCGCGTGCGCAGCTTGCCGGAGTCGGGATCGTCAGGATAGATCCAGCCATCCTGCGACAGCATGAAGCGAAGCACCGTCGCGTCCTTCTGTGCGTCCGATTGGCCGGGCTTCAGGCCGAAATCCGAGTGACAGCCGACGCAGTGCTTTTCGACGAGACCCTTGCGCAGCATGGTGAGGCGGATGCTGTTTTGCGCGTCCCTGGCAACGAAGATCGCGAGTTGATCGATCAGCGCCTGGCTGCGCATGTCGCAGGGCAGTGGCTGCGCAGGATCACCCGCGGCGCGATCGATGCGGATCACGGTCTGGTTCTTGTCCTCGACCAGCCAGATTGCGCCGTCCTCGGCAATCGCCATGCCGACAGGGGCGCCCTGCGGCCGCGCGCCGTTGACGCGGTGCCAGCCTGCGATCAGCTCCTCGAACGGCGTGGCGGCGACGTCGCCGGCCCCGGTCTGAAAGCTGTGGGTCGAATCAGCCGCGCAACTGACGTGGTAGCGCACCGGCGCCGGGGCAGGCTTGGGAAAGCCGTGATCGTCAACATCGTAGACGAGGACACGGCTGCCGGTCGGGCGATAGCCATGCAGGCCGACCAGCAGCTTGCCTTCCAGCTCCGGAAATTTGGCGCCGTGATAATAGAGCATCGCGAGCGGCGCGCCGTGCGGCGGCAGCAGCGAGAACGGCGCCTTGTAGAGAGCGTTGGCTGTGCACAGCGATTTGTAGATCCCCGACTGCATTACGAGCTTAAATTCGGGACTCGGCGTCGACAGATCGTAGCAATAGGGCCAGCCATAGTGCCTGCCCTGCTCGATCGCGTTGATCTCCTCGTTCGGCTTGAAAATGTCAGGCAGGTCGCGGCCGTTCTCGGCTTGCAGGAAGGCATAGCCGGCATCGGGAAAGTTCGGGTGCAGCGCCAGCGCCATCGAGTTGCGCAAGCCGCGCGCATAGACCACGTGCGGCGGGTCGGTATCGCCAGGCTTCAACGCCGGGAAGATGCCGCCCGGGGGCGGCGTGAACAGCCAGATCGATGCCATCGCGGAAGCGCCCTCGGCCGCCGCGCAGGGTTTCGTGATCGGCGCCGGCGTGATGCAGTCGTCGCTGTGCGAGCCGACATTGACGAACAGCCGGCCGTTCTTATCAAAGATAAACTGCTTGAGCGGATGCGCGCTCTCGTCGACCCTGGTGCCGTCGGGCAATGTGATCCGGCGGCCGGGCATGTGACGGATGATGGTCTCGACCGTGTCGCGTGGATTGTCGGCGAGCGGATCGAACCGGAAGATCGTCTCCGCCGTCGAGGCATAGAGCTTCTTGTCCGGGCCGATCACGAGGCCGAACGGATACTCAACGCCGGTCAGCAATTCCCTGAACCGCTGGCCTTGGGGTGCGCGCGGGTCGAGCAGCAGCAGCCGGCCATCGGTGTGGCCCCAGCCCGCCATGTCGGCGACCACGAACAGGTCACGGCCGGGCACCTGGATGATCGAGCGCGGGAATTTCAGCCGATCCTCCTCGCTGGCGACGAGGCCGGCGCAAAATCCCGCCTTCATGTCGATCAGGATTTTTGGAAAAGCCAGATCGGTGCTGCCGCAGGTCTCCGTGCCGATCGCATAGCCGCTCTTGCGGACCGGTTCTGATGAGCCTACCGAGGCGAGGGTCAGCAGGACCACCAAGGCGCCCGCGCATGCGCGCAGGCTTCGGCTTTCACGCCAAGATGTGAGGTGGTTCACGGTAGCCTCCCGGACTTTCCGTCCAAAGTTGTTCCATGCCGCGGGAACGTCGTCCAGTTGATCAACACCCCCTTGTGATCAAACCCGCAGGGGTCTTCGTCCCGACCAATGTCCGTAGATTCCCTTACCGGGCTCGCCCCGAATGTTTCGCGAATGCTTCGGGTGGTATTGCTTTGCCGTCCCAATCGCTTTCTGAGGAGGCGTGTATGGTTCAGATGTATTTCCATTGTTCCAATGCCGAGGGCACGCTGGTCGACCGGCACGGCACTGCGGTCGCCAATCTGAACGAGGCCCGCGACCGTGCCGATCAGATCATGCGCTCGATGATCCTGACGCCCGGGACCGAGGACTGGCGCGACTGGGTGATCCATGTCAGCGGCGACGACGGCGAGGAGATCTTCGACCTCCCCTTCACTGCCATGCTCGGCAAGCCGCACTGAGGTGATGCCATGTTGCTCGCGTCACTGAGCCTGCTCCGCCAGCCCCTGAACTTCGTCGCCGCCAAATGGCAGACGTTGATCCGGGTCGCGGGCAATCCCTACCGCCCCGAGCTTCACTACATGCGCGGGCCTGGCCCGAAATGGCACGCCAAGTATCGGGCGAGCCGGCTGGATCGCGCGCGCTGAGCCCTGCGGCTTCCGCTTCCCACTGATCGGTCTCTCAACGCGTGATGCCCGGGCCTGCCCGGGCATTCTCGTCTTGGCCATCCCTCGCCTGTTTCACACCAGCCATGTCGCGCCTCCCTTTCGATGTTCTCGGTGGGGGCGATGTGCCATTCTCCGCGCGCTCCGCCAATTGCGGAGCCCAGCGCAACGAAGCCGAGACGTACAGACAACATCATGCCTCATCAGTTCAGCCACGCCCAAACCGTCCGCAAGCCTGCCGTCAAATCCAAAGGCGGCGTCGTCGCCGCGCAATCGCGGCGGGCGGCCGAAGTGGGAGCGCAAGTGCTGGCGGCAGGCGGCGACTGTGTGGACGCGATCGTCGCGACCACCTTCGCGCTCAACGTGCTGGAGCCCTGGAACAGCGGCATGGGCGGCGGCGGCGCGATGGTGCTCTACCGCGCCGCGGAAAATCGCTACGAGGTGATCGACTACGGCATGTGCGCGCCGCAAAGCCTGCGCGCCGCCGATTATCCGCTCAGCGGCGAAGGCGCGGCTTCCGATCTGTTTCCCTGGCCGCGGGTGAAGGACGACCGCAACATCCACGGCCCCGGCTCGATCGCCGTGCCCGGCGTCGTCGCCGGCATGGAGGAGGCGCATCGCCGCCACGCCAGGCTGCCGTGGAAAGATCTGGTCGCGCCTGCCGCCGCACTCGCCGGCGAAGGCCTGCTGGTCGATTGGTGGACCACGCTGACGATCGCGGCATCGGCGGCCGATCTTCGGCGCTATCCCGCGAGCGCGGCATTTTTTTTGAAGGACGGCCTGCCGCCGAGCGCGCCGTGGGGGATCAAGTCCGAGACGCGACTGCCGCTGGACACGCTGAAGGCGACGTTGTCGCATCTCGCGGCCGCCGGTCCGCGCGATTTCTACCAGGGCGATCTCGCCAAGAGCATCGCGTCCGACATCAAGGCCGACGGCGGCTCGCTGTCGATGGAGGACCTCGCCGCGTTCCGAGCCCATCTGCGCGAGCCGCTGGCGATCCCCTATCGCGGCGGCAAGGTGTTTGCAACGCCGGAGCTCACGGCCGGACCGACGATGGCGCATGCGCTGCGCCTGTTGCAGCAGAATCTGAAGCCGGGAAGCGTGCCCGATGCGGCCGCCTACGCCGAATATGCGCTCGCCCTGCAATCGGCCTATCGCCAGCGGCTCAAGGATATGGGCGATGCCGACGGCAAGCGCTCGCTCGGCGCGGAATATCTGGCGCCCGCCTGCACCACGCATTTCTCCGTGGTCGACCGCCACGGCAACATCGCGGCGGTGACGCAGACGCTGCTGTCATCCTTCGGCTCGAAGTATGTGACGCCGCACACCGGCATCGCCATGAACAACGGTATCATGTGGTTCGATCCGGCGCCTGCTACCACCAACTCACTCGTAGCAGGCAAGCGTTGCCTCACCAACTACACGCCCGTCATCGCCGAGACCGGGGACGGCAAGCGTCTCGCGGTCGGCGCCTCCGGCGGTCGCCGCATCCTGCCGTCGGTGATGCAGATCGTGTCCTTCGCGATGGATTTTGGCATGGATCTCGATGCCGCGATCCATCAACCGCGCATCGACGCCAGCGAAGGCGCGATCGTAATCGGCGATATCAGGCTGCCGCCGGAAACACGCGAGACGCTCGCGGCACGATTCGACTATGAGGAAGCGCGGGTGCAGTCCTTGCCGCAAAAATTTGCCTGCCCGAGCGTGGTGATGCGCGACGGCGACACCAATTCCGGCGCAGTCGAGATTTTCCAGCCCTGGGCCGACGCGGTGGCGGAACGCTGAACGCCGCCGCTCCTGCACATCAGGGAACTTACCTGCGCGCGGTTCGTTCATTGACCGGACAAGTGCGCTCGCCCTCATGGAGGACATGATGAAGAAACTCGCCCTCGCGGCGTCGCTGATCATTGCAGCCGGCTTCACGCTTGCCAATCCTGCTCTTGCCAAGGGTTGGCATGGACATGGACACGGCCATGCGATGGGCC
The DNA here is from genome assembly GCF_029846715.1 of Bradyrhizobium nivariense. GTDB lineage: Bacteria > Pseudomonadota > Alphaproteobacteria > Rhizobiales > Xanthobacteraceae > Bradyrhizobium. Next base: position 38,548 of record NZ_JARVWW010000007.1, on the reverse strand, counting down.
ATCATCACCATGGCACGCCGGCGGGATGGCACCACGGACGGAAAGTTGGCTGGCGCGGCGGGGGATGCCCTCCCGGGCTGTGGAAACAGAGCCGCTGCTGACGCGCCATCTGCATTCATGCAAGGCGTCGCTCGTGACGGGCGGCGCCTTCTTCAAATGCCGAGCCGGTCGCGCACCCGGCCCGCGATCACCGCACTCGTCACGCCCACCGGCCAGAAAGCGTGCATCGGGATCGGCTTGATGCCGGTGACGGGCATGTCGATCTCCGCCTTGTCGCCGCCGATCAGACGTCGCGCGAGTTGCGCGCCCATCGCGGTCGAGAGCGCGACGCCGCGGCCGTTGCAGCCGAGCGAGATCAGGATGTTGTCCGCGGGCTCGTGCACATGCGGATAATGATCCTTGGTGATGGCGAGCCGGCTGTTCCAGCCATGGGTCCAGGCCGCGCCCTTGAGCTGCGGCCATAACCGCTCGGCGTAGCGCATGAGATAGGCGACGTCGGAGGGTGAGTTGATCCAGCGCATCGGGCCGCGGCCGCCCATCAACAGGCGGTTCTGCTGATCGATGCGGTAATAGACGGTGATGTGGCCGCTCTCGTAGAGCACCGGTCGTGTCGGCATGATCGAACGCGCGACTTCGTCGGAAAGCGGGGCGGTGGCGGCCATCGAGGAAAACACCGGCACGATGGTGCGGCGAAGCGCGGGCCAGAGATCGTCCGTAAAACCGTTGGTCGCGAGCAGCACCTTGTCGGCATGCACCACCGCGCGCGGTGTCTCGATGCGCCAGCGGCTACCCTCGCGGCGCAGCGATAGCGCCGGTGTCTCGCCATGCACCTTCGCACCTGCCGAGATCGCAGCACGCGCGAGTCCACGGGCGTAGCTGAGAGGATGCAGATCGCCGCCGCGGGTGTCCAGCATGGCACCGATGTAACGGTCGGTGCCGGTCATCTCGCGCAACTGCTCGCGATTCAGGTACGTCACCGGCATCCCGCGGGCGATGCATTGCTGCGCGGTTTTCTCGATCGCGGCGGCGCTGACCTCGTTATAGGCCGCGCGCAGCGTGCCGTTCTGACGCGCCTCGCACGGGATCTGGTAGCGGCGGATCAGATCGTGGGTGAAGTTCGTGGTGCCGTAGGAGAAGTCGATCATGCGACGGCCGAGCTCAGTGCCGAAATCGGCTTCGATCTGATCGGGATCGTGCTTCAGGCCGGGATTGGTGTGGCCGCCATTATTGCCGGATGCGCCCCAGCCCGGCTCCTGCGCCTCCAGCACCAGTGCCTCGACACCTTGCTCCGCCAGATGCAACGCCGTGGACAAGCCGGTGTAGCCACCGCCAATGATGGCGACCGAGACCGTGTTGTCGACGTCGAGCGGCGGCGTGGCAACCGGTGCGACGGCGGTCTCGGCGTAGAGAGACGGGGGCAGAGGCAGGCTCGCGTTCATGGCGAAGACCGGTTAGAGCGGATGCAGCACGCGGCGCAAAAAGTCCTGCGTGCGCGGATGCTGGGGCTGGTTGAGCAGCGCCTTGGCCGGCCCCTGCTCGACGATGACGCCGCCGTCGATGAACAGCACGCGGTCGGCGACGTCGCGGGCAAAGCCCATCTCGTGGGTGACGACGACCATGGTCATGCCGTCGTCGGCGAGCTTGCGCATCACGCCGAGGACGTCGCCGACGAGCTCGGGATCGAGCGCCGAGGTCGGTTCGTCGAACAGGATGGCCTTGGGCTGCATGGCGAGCGCGCGCGCAATCGCGACGCGCTGCTGCTGGCCACCGGAGAGCTGCGGCGGATGTGCGTCGGCCTTCTCGGCAAGACCCACTTGTGTGAGCAGGGCGCGGCCGCGCTCGAGTGCCTGCGCGCGCGGCTCTCTCTTCACATAGAGCGGACCTTCGACGACATTCTCCAGCACTGTCCGGTGCGGAAACAGGTTGAAGCGCTGGAACACCATCGAGACCTGAGTGCGGACTTTCACGATCGACGGCGCGTCGCGGTCGACCTTCAATCCCTCGACGCTGATCTCGCCGCGGTCGTAGCTTTCGAGACCGTTGATACAGCGCAAAATGGTGGACTTGCCGGAGCCGGACGGGCCGACGATGCAGACCACCTCGCCCTTCTGGACGGACGCCGTGATGCCCTTGAGCACCTCGTTCTCGCCAAAGCTCTTGTGGACGTCGCGGAGCTCGATCATTTCTTGCCGGCCCGCTTCTCGAAGTGACGGACCAGCAGGATCAGCGGAATGCTCATGGTGAGATACATCAGCGCGACCATCGTGAACACGTTGGTGTTCTTGAAGGTCGAGGACGCGATCAGCTTGCCTTGAAGGGCGAGCTCGGCAACCGTGATGGTCGAGGCCTGCGAGGAATCCTTCAGCATCATGATCATGACGTTGCCGTAGGGCGGCAGCACGATGCGCACCGCCTGCGGCAGCACGACGCGGCGCATGGTCAGCCACCAGCCCATGCCGATCGATTGCGCCGCCTCGATCTGCCCCTTGTCGATCGCCTCGATGCCCGCGCGGAAATTTTCCGCCTGATAGGCCGAGTAGGCGATGCCGAGCCCGAGGATCGCGGCCTGCAGCGCGCTGAGCGTGACGCCGAGATCGGGCATCACGAAGTAGAGGTAGAACAACAGTACGATGATCGGAATGCCACGGATCACATTGATCAGGCTGGCGCTGAGCATCGACAGGACGCGGATGCCGGAGACCCGCATCATCGCCCAGACGAGGCCAAGCACCGTCGAGAGCAGCAGCGAGCCGATGGTGACGACGATCGTCAGCACGACGCCGCTCATCAGGATCGGGAAGAACTCGGCGGCGTCGTGCCAGAAGCCTTTCATCGGGGGGCCTTCATCGATCAGACGCTATCGATCAGCCCTGTGCCTTCTGGCCCCATTTTTCGAGGATCTTGTCGATGGTGCCGTTGGCCTTGAGCTTCGCGAGCGAGGCGTTGATCTTGCCGAGCAGCGCGGCCTCGCCCTTGCGCACGCCGATGCCGACCGAGCCGACAGTGACGGGCTTGTAGCCGTCGACGAGACGCACCTCGGGGAAGCCGCCCTGCTTCAGATTGTAGGCGAGGATCGGATAGTCGGCGTAACCGGCCTTGAGACGGCCGGTGTTCACGTCGCGCAGGATGTCGGGAATGGTGTCGTAGGCCTTGACGTCGGCAAACAGGCCGGACTTCTTCAGCGCATCGACGAAGGCGGTGCCGACCTGGGCGCCGACCGTCTCGCCCTTCAGATCATCCTGCGTGGCATAGGCCTTGGTGTCGCTCTTCGGCACCACGAGGCCTTCGCCATAGGCGTAGATCGGGTCGGAGAAGTCGACGACTTCCTTCCGCGGCGCCGTGATGAACATCGCGGCCGCGATGATGTCGATCTTGCTCGAGGTCAGCGACGGGATCAGCGCCGAGAACGCCATCGGCTCGATCTGCACGTTGAGGCCGGCGTCCTTGCCGATCTCGGTAACGAGATCGACCATGATGCCCTGGATTGTGTTGGTCTTGGTGTCGAGGAAGGTGAAGGGAATGCCTGTCGGCGTCGAGCCGACCTTCAGCACCTGCTGCGCCGAAGCCGGCACCATTGCTGCAATCGCGAGCGCCGCGACCGCGGCCAGACCAAAACGCTTCATCGCATTCCCCTTTGGGTCCGGCCGATGGCGGCGCTCGCAAATGTCGTCATCGCAGACGTTGCGGGCCAAGCCGTTTCGGCCTATTTTCACCAATATGAAAATTTGGTCACACTTTCACGACTGATGCAAGCGGTTTTCATGCACATGAAGGAAGCGGTTTGACGTGAGCGGTGGCAAAAGAATGCGCAGACCGGCCGCTGCAAAGCCGGTGAAGGCGAAGGCCAAAGCCAGGGCCAAAGCCAAGACCAAGGCCAAGACCAAGGCTAAGGCTATCGCCAAAGCGGCGGAGCCTGCGATGGATGTCGCGGTCGGCCGCCGCATCCGTGATCTCAGGCGCATCAGGCAATTCTCGCTCGAGACGGTCGCTTCGCGCACGGAGCTGTCGATCGGCTTCCTCAGTCAGATCGAGCGCGGCCTGTCGTCGCCGTCGCTGCGCGTGCTGGCCACGCTCGCCGATGTGCTCGGCGTCGGCATCGCCGCGCTGTTCGGCGCGAGCCCGAGCGCCGATGGCGCATCCGACCAGGTCGTCACGCGCGGGCTTCAGAGGCCCGAATTGAAACTCTGGCGCACAGGCGTGTCGAAGCAATTGCTGAGCCCCGCCACCGCCGATAACCGGCTCAATCTGTTCCTGGTGCATCTGGAGCCCGGCGGCTCCACCGGCGACGAGCTCTACACCCATGACGGCGAGGAAGCCGGCCTCGTGCTCGAAGGCGAGATGATGCTGACGGTGGACAGCGAGACATGGTCGCTGAAGACGGGCGACAGTTTTAGATTCGCGAGCCGTCGGCCGCACCGATTTTCAAATCCGGCGCAGGATGCGAAAGCGGCGGTGCTGTGGGTGAATTGCGTGACAGGGGCGGGGTAGTCCCCTTCTTCCACGATCACAGTTTCAGCCCCGTCATCCTGAGGCGCGAGCGGAGCGAGCCTCGAAGGATGCACGGCCTCCGATGCAGCCGGGCCGCCGCCCTTCGAGGCTCGCCGCACGGCGCGTTGCGCCGCGCAGCTCACGCCTCAGGGTGACGGGGATAGACTAGCGGAGCGGAGAAACGCTCACCCAAACCGGTGATTGTACCGGTCCACCGTCAGCGCGCTGACGTCGATGTCCGGCTTCTTGCCTGACAGCATGTCGGCGAGCACGCGGCCGGAGCCGCACGACATGGTCCAGCCGAGCGTGCCGTGGCCGGTGTTGAGGTGAAGGTTGGCATATTGCGTCGGGCCGATCACGGGCGGGCCGTCCGGCGTCATCGGGCGCAGACCGCTCCAGAACGTCGCCTTGGAGAGATCGCCGCCGCGCGGGAACAGATCGGTCAGCGAGTGATCGAGCGTGGCGCGCCGCGCGTCGTAGAGCTGGCTCGAATAACCGGAGATTTCGGCGGTGCCACCGACGCGGATGCGATTGCCCAAACGGGTGATCGCGACCTTGTAACTCTCGTCCATCACGGTGGATTCCGGCGCACCCGAGGCGTCCTTGATCGGCACCGTGATCGAATAGCCCTTCACGGGATAGACCGGCAGCGAGATATCGAGCGGCGCGACCAGCCGCGACGACCAGCTTCCGAGCGCGAGCACGTAAGCGTCGGCCTGCAACATTCCGGCGCTGGTCGCGACGCCGCTGACGCGCGCGCCGTCGGTGACGATACGATCGATGCCGGTGTTGAACATGAAGCGCACGCCGAGCGCTTCGGCGTGCTTGGCCAGCGCCTGGGTGAACATGTGGCAGTCGCCGGTCTCGTCCTGCGGCAAGCGCATGCCGCCGGCGAACTTTTCCTTCACGCCGGCGAGTGCCGGCTCGACCGCGATGCAGCCCTCGCGGCCCAGCACCTCGAAAGGCACGCCGTACTGCTTGAGCACGGCGACGTCCTCACCGGTGCCGTCAAGCTGGGCCTGGTAGCGGAATAGCTGCAGCGTGCCCTGCGAGCGCTCGTCATACTGGATGCCGATGTCGCGGCGCAAATCGCGCAGGCAATCGCGGCTGTACTCCGCGATCGGAATCATCCGGCTCTTGTTGACCGCGTACCGTTCGCTGGTGCAGTTGCGCAGCATCTTGAGCAGCCAGATCCACATCACCGGATCGAGCTTCGGCCGGATCACCAGCGGGCCGTGCTTCATCAACAGCCATTTGACCGCCTTCACCGGCACGCCGGGACCGGCCCAGGGCGAGGAATAGCCGGGCGACACTTCGCCGGCATTGGCAAAGGAGGTCTCGAGCGCCGGTTCGGGCTGACGGTCGACGACCGTTACCTCATGGCCGGCACGCGCGAGGTAGTAGGCAGAGGTGACACCGATGACACCGCTGCCGAGGATCAGAACTTTCACGCTTGGTCAAACTCCCGCGGCATCACGCTCGCCGCTGCAAGAGGGGAACTCCGCAACGGCGAGAGCAATTATCAGGCCACCCGCTTGATGGCGTCGCCGAGGATCGAGACGATATCGTCGATGTGGCTCTTCTCGACGATGAGCGGGGGCGACAGCGCAAAGGAGTCGCCGCTCATGCGGAAGTACAGCCCGCGATTGAAGCAGTCGACCATGACGTCATAGCCACGCGCACCGACCGTACCGTCACGCGACGACAGCTCGACTGCGCCCATCAGGCCGGAATTGCGGATGTCGACGACGTTGGGCAGGCCCTTGAGCGAATGCAGCGCATCGCGCCAGTAGTCGGCGATCGACGCACCGCGCGTGAGCAGGCCTTCGTCCTTGTAGATGTCGAGCGTGGCGATACCGGCGGCGCAGGCGACCGGATGGGCCGAATAGGTGTAGCCGTGGAACAGCTCCATCTGGTTCTCCGGGCCGACCATCAGGCCGTCGTGCACCTTGCGGCTCGCAAACACGGCGCCGCAGGGAATGGTGCCGTTGGTGATGCCCTTGGCGGTCGTCATCATATCAGGTGTGACGCCGAAGAACTGGGCGGCGAACGGCGCGCCGAGGCGGCCGAAGCCGGTGATGACCTCGTCGAAGATCAGGAGGATGCCGTGCTTGTCGCAGATCTCGCGCAGACGCTGGAGATAGCCCTTCGGCGGCGGCAGCACCGCGGTCGAGCCCGGCACCGGCTCGACAATGACGGCGGCGATGGTCTCGGCGCCGTGCAAGGCCACCAGGCGCTCGAGATCGTCGGCGAGTTCGGCGCCGTGCTCGGGCTGATCCTTGGCGAAGGCGTTGCGGGTGAGATCATGGGTGTGGCGGATGTGGTCGACGCCCGGCAGCAGGGTCGCGAAGGCGCGGCGGTTGGCGACCATGCCGCCGACCGAGGTGCCGCCGAAACCGACGCCGTGATAGCCGCGCTCGCGGCCGATCAGGCGGGTGCGGCTCGCCTGGCCGTTGGCGCGGTGATAGGCGAGCGCGATCTTCAGTGCGGTGTCGACCGACTCGGAGCCGGAGTTGGTGAAGAAAATGCGATCGAGGCCCTTCGGCGCGATCTCGGCGAGCCGCTCGGCGAAGTCGAATGCCAGCGGGTGGCCCATCTGGAACGACGGCGCAAAGTCCAGCGTCATCAGCTGCCGCTCGACCGCGGCGGCGATCTGCTTGCGGCCATGGCCGGCATTGACGCACCAGAGGCCGGCGGAGGCGTCGATCACCTTGCGGCCGTCGACGGTGGTGTAATGCATGCCCTCGGCCGAGGAGAACAGGCGCGGCGCCTTCTTGAACTGGCGGTTGGCCGTGAACGGCATCCAGAACGAATCGGTCTTGATGGTGTTCGGAATCTGATGAAGGGTCACGGCTACGCTCCTTTGCTGACCGCATAGCAGAGCCACGGCTTCAAAAGCGCAACAAGTCCTTTTCTGATGGCCTGCAAGCCATTGATTTTACTGTAGCTGCCGGTCCATATTTGCGCGATCCGCAACACTTGCAACACTGGACCAGGGCATGAGCGTCGATATCGGTGGACGGCTGCGATTCATCCGGGCGCGCCAGAAGCTGTCGCAGCGCGCGCTCGCCAAACGCGCCGGCGTCACCAATTCGACGATCTCGCTGATCGAATCCAACCAGATGAATCCGTCCGTGGGAGCGCTCAAACGCATCCTCGACGGCATTCCGATGGGGCTCGCCGAGTTCTTCGCGCTGGAGCCGGAGAGCCGGCGCAAGATCTTCTACCGCTCAGAAGAGCTGACCGAGGTCGGCAAGAAGCCGATCTCCTACCGCCAGATCGGCGACAATCTGTTCGGTCGCAGCCTCCAGATCCTGAAGGAGCGTTACGAGCCCGGCAGCGACACCGGACGCGTTCACTTGGTCCATGACGGCGAGGAAGGCGGCATCGTGATTTCAGGCAAGCTCGAAGTCACCGTCGAGGACGAGCGCCGCATCCTCAATCCCGGCGATGCCTATTATTTCGAGAGCCGCCGCCCGCATCGCTTCCGCTGCGTCGGCGGCAAGCCGTGCGAAGTGATCTCGGCCTGCACGCCGCCGACGTTTTGAAACGCGTCAACGTCATCCGCAATCTTACGGAGCCACCGGTGTCTTACGGAGCTTGAGCCATCTCAATTTCCGCGCGCCGAACCACTATATGTTGCGAGCCGTAGTGGCCGTTTCGCAACAAGGGTTCGCGGATGAATATCACGCTCGCCAATGCCGAAGCCGCGCTCGACGACGTTCAGCGTGATGCCGACAAGCTCCGCTCGCGCGAGCTGCGCAAGGCCATCGCCGAATACATCGAGACGCAGCGAGCGGCGATCAAGGCCCTACGCAGGAAGATGAACTGACGCGCCACGGCGGAGCGAGGGGGCTCGCTCCGCCCGCTGACTCAAATCTGCGTCAGCAATTCCTCGATCCGGATCGGGAAGCGGCGGACACGCACGCCGGTCGCATGCCAGACGGCGTTGGCGACCGCGCCTGCGCTGCCGGTGATGCCGATTTCGCCGACCCCCTTGATGCCGAGCGCATTGACATGCGGATCATGCTCCTCGACCGTGATGACGTCGAGCGGCGGCACGTCGGCATTCACCGGGATATGGTATTCGCCGAGATTGGCATTCATGATCCGGCCGCTGCGGCGGTCGGTGATGGCTTCCTCGTGCAGCGCAAAGGATAGGCCCCAGATCATGCCGCCGAACAGCTGGCTCTGCACCATGCGCGGATTGACGATGCGCCCCGCGGCGAAGGCGCCGACCATGCGGGTGACGCGGACCTGGCCGAGTTCGGGATCGACCTTCACCTCCGCGAACACCGCGCCATGGGCGTGCATCGCATACTCCTCCATCGCCGCCGGATTCGGCGCGCCGGTGCCGCGCGCCTCGACCTCGGCGAGGCCGGCGCGCGCGAGAATCTCGGAATAGCTTTCGCCGCGGCTCTCGTCGTCACGCCGGATCAACCTGCCATCGCGCGCGATCACGCCGGCATTGCCGGCAGCGAACAGCGGCGAGCGCTCGTCGTTGGTGGCGAGATCGGCGAGTTTTGCGATCACGGCCGCGCCGGCGTTGTGGATCGCCGCACCTGCGGTCGCGGTATGCGCCGAGCCGCCGGCAATGCCGGCATCAGGCAGGTCGGACGACCCCGCCTTGAACTCGACGCTGTCGATATCAAGCCCGAGTTCGTCGGCCGCGATCTGTGCGAGCGCCGTCCACGCTCCCTGCCCCATGTCATGTGCGCCGATTTCCATTGCACCGGAGCCGTCGCGGCGAAGCACCGCACGCGCTTCGGCCTGGAACATCAGCGCCGGGAAGGTCGCGGTGCCCATGCCCCAACCGACCAGAAGGCCGGCATCGTCGCGCATCTGCCGCGGCTGAAGCGGTCGCTTCGCCCAGCCGAAGCGCGCCGCGCCCTGCTCGTAACAGGCGCGCAGCGCCTTGGAGGAGAACGGCTTACCGGTGATCGGCTCGACCTCGGCATAGTTCTTCAGGCGGAAGGCGAGCGGGTCGATACCGCAGGCCCAGGCCATCTCGTCGATCGCACTCTCCAGCGCGATCGATCCGGTCGCCTCGCCGGGCGCGCGCATGAACAGCGGCGTGCCCGTGTTGACACGCACGGCGTCGTGCGACGTGCGGATTGCAGGTGCCGCATAGAGCGTGTGCGAGGCATCCGCTGCGGGCTCGTAAAAATCGTCGAACGTGCTCGACACCGTGCGGGCGTGGTGATCGAGCGCGGTCAGACGCCCTTCGCCATCGGCGCCGATGCGTAGCCGCTGCCGCGTTGGCGCGCGATGGCCGACCGGGCCATACATCTGCTCGCGGCGGACCACGAGCTTGACCGGCTTGCCGATGAGCTTGGCAGCCATGATGCCGAGAGTCTGCGGCCCGGCCATCAGGCCCTTGGAGCCAAAGCCGCCGCCGAGGAAGGGACTGCGGATGTGGATCTTGTCGTGCGCGATGCCGAACAATTCGGCGATGCGCGCCAGCGACAACATCAGGCCCTGGGTCGGCATGTCGACCGACAGCTTGTCGCCGTCCCAGCTTGCCACGATCGCATGCGGCTCCATCGCGTTGTGATATTGCGGCGGCGTTTCGTAAATCGCGTCGATCTGCTTTTCGGCCGAGGCAAGGCCTGCCTCGACGTCGCCGCGGTGATTTTCCGTGGGGTTGCCGACGCCGACGACCGGCGGCACGAAGCTGTCGCCGGCATCGAGACCGACGAGCGCGGGCAGCGTCTCATAGCGCGGCGCCAGCAGCGCCGCGCCTTCCGTCGCCGCCTCCAGCGTCTCGGCGATCACGACAGCGATCGGCTGGTTGGCGTAGCGGACCTCATTGCTCTGCAACACCTCCATCCTGAACACAAACGGATTGGTCTTGATTTCGGGGTCGATCGCGAGCTCGGGCTTGTGGTCCGATGTCATGACATCGACCACGCCGGGATGGCGCTTGGCAGCAGCGACATCGAGCGAGGTCACGCGGCCGCGCGAAATGCCGGCGACGGCCATCACCGCATACAGCATGCCGGGCGGATGGTTGTCGGCGGCGTAGGTCGCCTGGCCCTTGACCTTGAGGACCCCGTCGCGGCGGGTCAGAGGCTGGCCGATATTCGAGCCGTGGCGCAGATGGGCGGGCGCGCTGGTGAGATTAAGCTCAGGCATGAATGGCTCCGGACGTCGATGCAAAGGGAGAAGCCGGCAGCGCGGGGATGCGCGCGGGCGTACCGGCGGCGGCGAGGCTTAGCGCACGCACGACGATGCGGCGCGCGAGCTCGATCTTGAAGGCGTTGTCGCCGGACGGCTTTGCGTCGGTGAGCGCGCGCCGGGCGGCTTCCTGGAAAGCGGCCACGGTGGGCGCGACGCCCCTCAGCACGTCCTCCGCAGCGCGGGCGCGCCAGGCCTTTGCGGCGACGCCGCCGAGCGCAAGCCGCGCCTCCCTGATCTTTCCGTTCTCGATCTGCAACGCAGCCGCAGCGGAGACGACGGCAAAGGCGTAGGAGGTCCTATCGCGGACCTTGAGATAGCGCGCATGCGCGGCAAAGCCGCGCGCAGCGGGCGGCAGACGCACCGCGACGACGAGGTCGCCGGGCTCGAACGCGGTTTCACGCTCCGGCGTATCGCCGGGCAGGCGATGCAGTTCGTCGAGCGCGATTTCGCGCCGCCCGTTTCGGCCCTCGATCTCGACGATTGCGTCAAGCGCGACCAGCGGCACGCAGAAGTCGGACGGATGCGTGGCGATGCAGTTTTCGCTCCAGCCGAGCACGGCGTGGGTGCGGTTCTCGCCATCGCGCGCGTCGCAGCCGCTGCCGGCCTCGCGCTTGTTGCAGCGGCTGGCCGTGTCGTAGAAATACGCACAGCGCGTCCGTTGCAGCAGATTGCCGCCGACGGTCGCGGCATTGCGCAGTTGCGCCGATGCGCCGGAGAGCAACGCTTCGGCGACGGCCGGATAGGACTTTGCAAAGTCAGCGTCATGCGCAAGATCGGCGTTGCTCACCAGTGCGCCGATGCGCACACCACCGTCGGCAAGGCGCTCGATTTGATCGAGCCCGTCGAGATGCGTGACGTCGACCAGACGATCCGGACGGCTGACGCCGCCCTTCATCAGATCAAGCAGATTGGTGCCGGCGGCGAGATAGCTGGCGCCCGGCTGGGCGGCGGCAACAACGGCCTCTGCGACCGTGCCAGGCCTGAAATAATCGAACGGTTTCATGCTGAGCGCCTCTGATTGGCTTCGTCCATGCCGGCCTGCGCGTCGAGCACGGCATCGACGATGCCGGCGTAGGCGCCGCAGCGGCACAGATTGCCGCTCATGCATTCGCGGATGCGCTCGGGATCGTTGCCGGCCTGCGCCTCGCTCATCATGCCGATGGCGCTCATGATCTGGCCGGGCGTGCAGAAGCCGCACTGAAATCCGTCATGGGCGATGAAGGCGGCCTGCATGGGGTGAAGCTGGTCGCCGCGCGCGACGCCTTCGATGGTGAGGATGTCGGCGCCGTCATGGCTGATGGCGAGCGCGAGGCAGGAGTTGATGCGCTTGCCGTCGACGAGAATGGTGCAGGCGCCGCATTGGCCGCGGTCGCATCCCTTCTTGGTACCGGTCAGATGGAGGCGCTCACGCAGGAGATCGAGCAGCGAGACGCGCGGATCGTCGAGGACGAATTCGCGCCGCGCACCGTTCACGGTGAGGCTGATGGAGTGGTTCATACAAGGCTCCGATCAGAAATGGACATCAGTGATCGCGCGGCGCGCCACCGCCGTGGCCGCCGTCGATACGCGCCGCCTGGACATAATCCGGGCCAACGTCTCAGCGAAGATACGGAGGCAGCCTCCGCTTAACAAGGGCCGCCAAAAAATATTGGAATTCGTCAAAAGCCCATGCGCAGACAACGCGATGCAGCTCTGCAAGGGTTCAATCTAACCAATTCGTGATCTACATTGCCGGCATGGACGACCACGCCGACCAGATTCGCAAACCCCGCGCCGACGCCGTGCGCAATCGCGAACGCGTGCTCGAGGCGGCGAAGACCGTGTTCAATGCGGGCGGCCCCGAGGCCAGCCTCGAGGCCGTCGCGAAACGCGCCGGCGTCGGCATCGGCACGCTCTATCGGCATTTCCCGACCCGCGAGGATTTGTTCGAGGCGGTGTACCGGCGTGAGGTCGAGCAGCTCAGCGAGCTCGCCGAGCAGTTGAAGAACGCCAGGGATCCGGTCGATGCGCTCAGGCGCTGGCTGCGCTCAGGCGTCGAATTCGTTGCCACCAAGAAGGGCATGGTGGCAGCCTTGGCACTCGCGGTGCAGAGCGGGTCGGAGTTGCATGCCTTTTCCTTTGAGCGCCTGACCAAGGCGATCGGCTCGCTTCTCGATCGCGCAGCCGCGGCCGGCGCGATGCGCGCGGACATCAGTCCCGAGGACTTGCTGCGCGCGTTCTTCGGCATGTGCTACATGCACGATCAGCCCGGCTGGCAATCCTCGGTGCTGCGGATGCTCGACGTGTTCGTCGACGGGCTGCGGGTGCAGGCGGTCGCGAAACCCAAGCCGCGCCGTATCACACCCGCGAAGCGGAAGCGATAGCGTCATCCTGTCAGGATCGGCCTCAGTGCCTCGCGGTGATGCACGATGAAGTCGAAGAAGGCGGCGATCCGCGGCACACGCCGGAGATCGGGATGCGTCAGGATGCGCCAGCTTCGCGTCAATTCCGGAATCGGGCCAAGAACGCGCACGAGATCGGCTTCGGCATCGCCGAGCGCGACGGGAAGCGGACCGATGCCGACGCCGGACTTGATCGCGGAAACGAGGCCAAGCACGCTGTTGACACGCGCAGCCATCTGGGCATTGGGCGCGACCTCCTTCAGCCATTTGACGGCGCGATGCTTGGCAAGGGATTCGTCCAGCCCGACCAGCAAATGAGGCGTGAGGTCCTCGACACGATCGGGGCTGCCGTGCCGGTGAAGATAGTCGCGGCTGGCGTAGACCGCCCAGATCGACTCGGCGATCTTGCGCCCGACCAGCTCGTCGTCGGTATCGCCCGAGCGAAAAGCGATATCGACCTCGCCCTTCGACAGGTCGAGGTAGCCGTCGCTCATCACGAATTCGACCCGCAGCGAGGGATGCAGCGCGTGAAAGTCGCCGACGATGCCCGATTGGATGAGCCGGGCGACGACCGGCTCGGGACAGGTGACGCGGATCACGCCCTTCATGTCCTGCTCGGCGTCGATCGTCCGACGCTGGAAGTCGTCGATGGTGGCTTCGATCCGCTCGGCATAGGGCAGCATGATCTGACCGAATTCGGTGAGGCGGTAGCCGCTCGGCTGACGCGTCACCAGCGCGCGGCCGAGCCGCCGCTCCAGCTCCTCGAGCCGCCGGTGCACGGTCGACTGGCTGAGGCCGAGCGCCTTGCCGGCAGCAACAGTACTGCCGTGCCGCGCGACCGCCAGGAAATATTTGAGGTCATTCCAGTCGAACATGAAGGGATTATGCACTTCTGCGGCCGCTGGCCGCAATGTTGCGGCTCCCGCGCCTGAACGGCGGCACCTAGGCTGGCGCTTTCAGCGACTTACAATGGAGATTTTGGATGCGCCCCCGTTTCGCCCTCAGCGCCGCAATCGTTCTGGGATGGTCGGCCGCAGCCGCCGCGCAGGACCACGGGGCTCAGGGTCTCGCCAAACCGAATCTCGTGCTTGGCCAAGTGGTTGAAGGCCTGCCGAAGGACGAGAAGCAGTCCGTGCGGGTCATCACCGCGTCGTTCAAGCCGGGCGACAAGACGCCCTATCACAGCCACCGCTTCCCGGTGACTGTGTACGTGCTGGAAGGCGCCTTCACGCTCGAGCTCGAGGGCAAGCCGCCGCTGACGGTCAAGGCCGGCGAGGCACTGGTGGAACCGCCGAACGTGGCGATGACCGGCTACAATCGGACAACCGGCGAGACTAGGGTCGTGATCTTCTATGTCAGCGCGGTCGACACGCCCTTCCTCGACCCGCTGTCACATTAGGCCGTTTGCCCGAACATCCGCGTGGCGATATCCTTGCTGGACGGGATGACCAAGCGAGGTTTTGCCATGCGCGTGCTCCTTGTCCTGATATTCGCGCTGCTGGGTGGCGCTTCCGCACGCGCCGGCGACGTCGCAGCCGCACAAGGTGTCATCCGCGCCCAGGAGCAGGCCTTTGTCCGCGACGATGCGGCGGGGGCCTATTCCCACGCCGCGCCGGCGATCAGGGAGATCTTCCCTGCGCCTGACATCTTCATGTCCATGGTGCAGAACGGCTACGCGCCGGTCTACCGGCACAAGAGCTTTGAGTTCGGCGACAGCAAGAGCGAAGGCAATTCGATTGCCCAGCGCGTCCACATCGTCGATGCCAATGGCGAAGCCTGGGAGGCGCTCTACACGCTCGAACAGCAGAGCGACGGCAGCTACAAGATCACCGGCTGCTCGCTGTTGAGAGCAGGGCGAGAGGCCTAGGCTGCGAAACTCGGTCCCGCCTTCGTCGCATTCATCCGCGACCGGATCAGCAACGTCAGAACGATGCCGACATTGAGCGCGTTCCACGCCACGCCGTTCGCGAACGCCGCCGCATAGGAGCCGGTGGCGTCGAAGATGACGCCCGACACCCAGCCGCCGAAGGACATGCCGAGCACGGAGGCGAAGATCACGATGCCGACGCGCGTTGCGGCTTCGCTGGCCGGCATCGCCTCGCGCACGATGATGGCGTAGCTCGGCACGATGCCGCCCTGGAACAGACCGAACATCGCGGAGATCAGGTAGAGAGAGGCGAGGCTGTCGAAGAACAGGTAGAACACCAGCGCAAAGCCTTGCGCAAATGCCCCGATCAGCAACGTGGGGATACCGCCGATCTTGTCGGCGAGATAGCCCGAGCCGATCCGGCTGACGATGCCGCAGGCCATCATCAGCGACAGCATCTCGGCGCCGCGCGCCACACCGAAACCGAGATCGCCGCAATAGGCGACAATATGCACCTGCGGCATCGCCATCGCCACGCAGCAGGAGATGCTCGCGATCGAGAGCAGCACCGTCAGCGTGTTGGTCGAGAGCTTGAGGTTGACCCGCGGCGGCGGCGCATTGGCATGATTGCGGACCTTGTCGTCGCCCATCTGCGTGCGCAGGACCAGCACCAGGATCGTCATCAGGCTCACGCAGACGAGGCCGATGCCGATGTGCGTGTAGCGCCAGCCGATCGACTGCATGCCCCAATTCACAATCGGCGGCCACATCGTGCCGGCAACGTAATTGCCGCTCGCAACGATGGTCACGGCAAGGCCGCGATAGCGCTCGAACCAGTGCGAGGCCTCCGCCATCAGCGGCGCGAAGGTCGCGGAGGTGCCGAGCCCGATCAGGAAATACGCCGCCACGAACTGCCAGAGCTGGGTCGACAGACCCGCGAGCACATTGGCGACGCCGAGGAAGGCGATGCTGATCGCCATCGCCGGCACGATGCCGAACCGGTCGGTGATCTTGCCGGCGATCACGCCGCCAAGCCCGAAGCCGAACATCATGAGAGTGAAAGCCAGCGACACCGCGCCGCGCGTGGCGGCGAATTCGGCCTGCACCGCGGGAATCATGACCACGATGGCCCACATGCCGACGCCGCCGATCGAGCCGATCAGAAGCGCAATGACAAGGCGCATCCAGGCCTGACGCGAATCAGGGGTGAATGTCTCAGGTGTCTGTCTTGAATGATTTGGGGCGTGCACGGGCCGGACCATGGCCCGCGGATCGCCACAGGGTCAAGCATTGTGGCGCGATATTGGGCATGCGCGGTGCACAGCGGTAAGAAGAAGCTTGGCGAACGCGCGTTTTGCCATTAATTTGCAATCAGCGTGTGCAACGTTGCCGCGCGGAGCGTATGTCGGCGGAATGTTGCTGCGATTGACACGATCGATGCGGATCAGGGTGGGGCGCATCATTGCCCTCGCTTATCTGTTTTGCGTGCTCGCGCCGGCCGCAAGCCTCGCCTGGGGTCAAGGTCCGGCGCCGTGTCTTGGCGACGATTTCGTGCCCGGCAACATCGTGCCGGCGCATCATCAGATGCAGACGAGCCATGAGATACAGACGAGCCATGCGCATGGCGACTCCTCGCATGACCACGCGGGGGCACATGCGCATCACCGGACCGCCGCGCAGGACGCGCCCGCTCCACATCATCACGACGGCAAGGGGACGCCAGGACCGTGCTGTGCGATGATGTGCGTGATTGCGCTGCCGGTCGACCTGCCCAGCGTCGCAAAACCGCTTCAGCCGGTTTCCGCCTGCGCGCCCGAGATCGTGGCCAGCCTGCACAGCGCGGCGCCGCCCCTGCTCTACCGCCCTCCCATCGCCTGATCTGACACGCGACGACGTCAGGCCGAGCGCGCATCTGCGCGCGCGCAGCCTGTGGTCTTCAGACGGATCAGGGATGAGTCATGCTTACGCTTTCCGGGGCGAAGTCCGCCGCCGCATCTGTGGCGCGTGGACGACACTTTCTATTTAATTGGTCACTGCTGACCGCCGTTGCGCTGGCGTTGTCCGGCTGCGTGCCGGCAACGACACAAGTCGCCGGCGCTGATCCCGCCGATCCCGCCTCCAAGGTCGCGCGCGCCGGCTATCGTTCGGCAATTGCGCCGTACACCAGCCTGCGGCCCGCGACTCCGGCGCCATGGCGCGAGCGCAACGAGAACGTCGCGCCGCAGCCCAAGCAGGACCGGTAGGAGCGCGCCATGACACACCGTCTCGCGCAAAGCCTGCTCGTGCTCGCTGCGATCACTCTCTCGGGCTGCGCCGCATTCTCGCCCGACAGCGGCATGAATGCCGTCTCGGAGCTGACGAGCCAGACCATCAACAAGGACGTCGCCTTCGTGCGAACGACTGAGGGAGCCGGTGCGGTCGACGCGCGCGTTCGCCAACTGCTCTCGCGAACACTGACCGCCGACACCGCCGTGCAGATCGCACTGCTCGACAACAAGGGACTGCAAGCCGCTTATAACGAGCTGGCGCTGGCCGAGACCGATCTCGTCGAGCAGAGCCTGCCGCCCAATCCCGTGTTCTCGATCTCGCGGATCTCGGGCAACGGCGCCAGCGAAATCGAGCGCCAGGTGGTCGGCGACATCCTCGCGCTCGCCACCCTGCCGTTCCGCTCCGACATCGCCCGCGACCGTTTTCGTCAGGCGCAATTGCGCGCGGCCCTGGCGACGTTGCGGCTCGCCGCCGATGTCCGCCGCGCGTATTTGCGCGCGGTTGCCGGCAACGAGATGGTGGTGCTGCTGACGGACGCAAAGGCGACGGCGGAATCGACCGCACAGCTCGCAGTCAAGCTCGGCGAAACCGGTTCGATCAACAAGCTCGACCAGGCCCGCGAGCAGGTGTTTTATGCGGAGACCACCGCCGATCTCGCGACCGGGCGGCAGACGGCAACGAGCGCGCGCGAAAGGCTGGCGCGCCTGATGGGACTGTGGGACGGCGGTCTCGATTTTCGTCTGCCCAATCAACTGCCGCCGCTGCCGCGCCGGCCGCAGGCTTTGCCGTCAATTGAAGCCGACGCGGTCGCCCATCGCATCGACTTGCAGATCGCACGGCTTGAACTGACGGCGCTGGCGACGTCGCTGAACCTCACCGAGGCGACGCGCTTCGTGACCCTACTTGATCTCGCCGGCATCTCCCGCCGCACCAAGGATCCGGACGGCGCACCGTTCCGCGAACGCGGCTTCGACGTGCAATTCCAGATCCCGATCTTCGACGGCGGCGAGGTCCGGGTGCGGCAGGTGGCGGAGACCTACAATCTCGCCTTCAACCGCTTGACCGAGCGCGCCGTCAATGTGCGCTCCGAGGCGCGCGATGCTTATCGGGTCTATCGATCCAGCTACGACATCGCGAGCCACTACCAGCGCGAGATCGTGCCGCTGCGCAAGATCATCACGGAGGAGATGCAGCTCCGCTTCTCCAGCATGCAGATCGATATTTTTGCCTTGCTCACCGAGGCCCGGCAGCGACTCGCGTCGCTGCGCGGTGCAATCGATGCCAGGCAAAAATTCTTCCTCGCCCAGTCCGAGTTGCAGACCGCCGTCAACGGCGGCGGCGCACCTGCTTCCAGCAGCGACAATTCAACCACCATCGCCGCGGCAGCGCCTGCCGATGGCGGCCACTGACATGGAGGCCACGATGTTTTCCCGCCGAGGATTTTTGGGCAGCGCTGCGCTGGCCAGCGCATCCGTCGTCAGCGGCCGGGCGCAGGCCGCCTCAATTCCGGAAGCCCCGCACATGGACAAGGTGGTGATGCAACCGCCGCTGCACCCCATCGGTGGTCCGGACTACCGCCCGGTGGTCACGCTGAACGGCTGGTCGCTGCCGTTCCGCATGAACGGCGACTGGAAGGAATTCCATCTCGTCGCCGAGCCCGTGGCGCGCGAATTCGCCGAGGGCATGAAGGTGAATTTGTGGGGCTATAACGGCCAGTCGCCGGGCCCGACGATCGAGGCCGTCGAGGGCGACAAGGTCCGCATCTTCGTCACCAACAGACTGCCCGAATACACCACCGTGCACTGGCACGGCATGATCATTCCCAGCGGCATGGACGGTGTCGGCGGGCTGACCCAGCCGCACATCCAGCCGGGAAAAACCTTCGTCTACGAGTTCGAGATGAAGAAGAGCGGGACCTTCATGTACCACCCGCATTCCGACGAGATGGTGCAGATGGCGATGGGCATGATGGGCATGGTCGTCGTGCATCCGCGCGACCCGAACTTTCGTCCGGTCGACCGCGACTTCGTCTTCGTCATGAGCACCTATCGCGTCGATCCCGGCACATATCTGCCGCAGGTCAACGAAATGACCGACTTCAACATGTGGACCTGGAATGCGCGGGTGTTTCCCGGCATCGATCCGCTGCCGGTCAGGCTCGGCGACAAGGTGCGCGTGCGCATCGGCAATCTCAGCATGACCAACCATCCGATCCATCTGCACGGCCACAGCTTTGCCGTGACCTGCACCGACGGCGGCTGGATTCCCGAGAGCGCGCAATATCCGGAGACGACGACGGACGTACCGGTCGGCGCGGTGCGCGTGTTCGACGTTCTCGCCGACAATCCCGGCGACTGGGCGTTCCACTGCCACAAGTCGCATCACACCATGAATGCGATGGGACACGACATGCGCAACCTGATCGGCGTGTCGCGCAAGGATCTCGCCAAGGCCGTCGGCAAGCTCGCGCCTGACAGCATGGCCATGGGCTCGACCGGCATGGCGATGGGCAACATGGAGATGCCGGTGCCCGACAACACGCTGCCGATGATGACCGGCACCGGTCAGTTCGGCCCGATCGAGATGGGCGGCATGTTCACTGTGATGAAGATCCGCGAGGGCCTCGCGCGCGACGATTATCGCGATCCCGGCCCCTACCAATTCCCGCAAGGCACCGTCGCCTACGAGGTCGCGCCGCCGGCCCCAGAGCCGGCGCGGCGACAAGGGACGCCGATGCACAAGATGAAGATGTGAGCGTTTCGATCAACCACCACCAACTGGAGATACCAATGAAGAAGACGATCAAGCTCGGTCTCGCGCTGGCTGCGCTTTCGACCGCGCCGGCGTTTGCCCACGACCAGCACGGGCACGGCACCTTCTCGGCCGGCGAGCCCGGCGATCCCAAAAAGCCCGCGCGCACCATCGAGATCCTGCTGAACGAGATGGACTACGCACCCGCCAGGATCGAGGTCAAACGCGGCGAGCAGATCCGCTTCGTGCTGCGCAACGTCGGCAAGGAGGATCACGAATTCCTGCTCGCCACCACCAAGGAGAATCTCGCGCATGCGGTGGAGATGAAGAAGCATCCGCACATGGAGCACGACGATCCCAACGGTGTCAGGCTCGCGCCGAGCAGGACGGCCGAGATCCTCTGGAAGTTCAGCAAGGCCGGCACGTTCGAATTTTCCTGCCTGATTCCCGACCACCGCGACTACGGCATGGTCGGCCACGTCACCGTGAAGTAACAAGGGCAAACTCCCATGAATCGCATCATCCGCATCGCCGCGGCGCTGGCGCTGACCGTCAGCCTCGCCACCGGAGCCCTCGCAGCCCAGGGCGCCGCGATCAGCGGCGAGGTCAAGAAGATCGACGAGGGCGCCGGCAAGATCACGCTCAAGCACGGACCGGCGAAAAGCCTCGGCATGGATGAGCCCATGACCATGGTCTATCGCGTCAACGACCCCGCCTTGCTCAAGCAGGTGAAGGTCGGCGACAAGGTGACTTTTGAAGCCGAGGAGGCGGCCTCGGGGTTCACGGTGACGAAGGTCCAGAAGGCGAAATAGGCCCGCCGGCATTCCACCATGGTCATTCCGGAGCGCGCCGCCCTGGCGCGAGCCCGGAATGACAACCTGACCGGCCCGAAATACTCCGGTCCGCCCCCATGCCGCGCCCTTTGTTAACCCTTTGCTAACCATACACCGGGCAAAAATTGCCGGGTGGAGTCGAGTGTCGTCAGCCGCGTAGAACGGGGAGTCCCCTGTGGACGCCAGTGCGGTACCTCACTTTCGGAACGGCGGCCCTTCGGCCGCCGCGCAGACATTTGGGGCGCGCGGACGGCAGTCGCGCGGAGAGGCAGCTACCATGGTCGACGTCACCGCGGGACAGGGCGTAGGCGGCACGAACGCCGGTTTCCCCACCCTTGCCGAGATCGGCAACATCCTCAAGCGCGGCGATATCGCGCTGGCGCTCGGCGTCCTCACCATCCTGGTGGTGCTGATCCTTCCCCTGCCCGCGATCGTGCTGGACCTGTTCCTGGCGATTTCGATCACGCTCTCGATCCTGATCCTGATGACGTCGCTGTTCATCCAGGCGCCGCTGGAATTCTCCGCTTTCCCGACTGTCCTGCTGATCTCGACCATGCTGCGGCTGTCGCTCAACATGGCCTCGACCCGCCTGATCCTGTCGCACGGGCACGAGGGCACGGATGCCGCCGGTCACGTCATCGAAGCCTTCGGCAGCTTCGTGATGGGCGGCAATTTCGTCATCGGTATCATCGTCTTCGCCATCCTGATCATCGTCAACTTCGTCGTCATCACCAAGGGTTCGGGCCGTATCGCCGAAGTCGCGGCGCGCTTCCACCTCGACGCCATGCCCGGCAAGCAGATGGCGATCGACGCCGACCTCTCCGCCGGACTGATCGACGAGAAGGTCGCCAAGCAGCGGCGCAAGGATTTGGAGGACGAGAGCGGCTTCTTCGGCGCCATGGACGGTGCCTCCAAATTCGTCCGCGGCGATGCCATCGCCGGCCTCCTGATCGTTTTCATCAACGTCGTCGGCGGCATGATCATCGGCGTGGCGCAGCAGGGCCTCTCCTTCGCCGATGCCGGCCGCAGCTACACGCTGCTGACCGTCGGTGACGGCCTCGTCACCCAGGTGCCGGCGCTGATCGTCTCCACCGCGGCGGGCCTGCTCGTCTCCAAGGCCGGCGTTTCCGGCGCCGCCGACAAGGCGCTGATGAAGCAGTTCTCCGGCTATCCGCAGGCGCTCGCGATGTCCGCGGCGGTCATGCTGGTGCTGGCTGCCCTGCCCGGCATCCCGACCATCCCCTTCCTGGCGCTCGGCTCCGGCGCCGGCGCGCTCGCCTGGCACGCCCGCAACCGCAACCGGGCGACTGCCAGAGCTGACGAAGTTGCCAAGACCGCACCTGCGCCGGGAACGCCGGGCGCACCGGGCTCCGCTGCGGCGGAGGAGCCGATCTCCGCGGCTCTCAAGATCGACGACCTCAAGATCGAGCTCGGCTACGCCCTGCTGCCGCTGGTCAACGGCCCCGACGGCACCGACCGCCTCACCGAGCAGATCAAGGCGCTGCGCCGTTCGCTCGCAATCGAAATGGGTTTTGTGATGCCGGCGGTGCGCATCCTCGACAACGTCCAGCTCGAGGCCAACACCTACATCATCAAGATCAAGGAGGTCGACGCCGGCACCGGCAAGATCTGGCCGAACCAGTTCATGGTCATGGACCCCGGCGGCAGCCAGGTGCAGGTGCCCGGCATCCACACCACCGAGCCGACCTTCGGCCTGCCCGCGACCTGGGTCGACGCCAGCCTCAAGGAGGAAGCCTCGCTCAAGGGCTACACCGTCGTCGACGCCGCGACCGTGCTCTCGACCCACCTCACCGAGCTGCTCAAGGCCAACATGTCGGACCTGCTCTCCTATGGCGAGGTGCAGAAGCTGCTCAAGGAGCTGCCGAAGGAGCAGGGCGAGCTGGTCAAGGACATCGTGCCGGGACAGGTCACGGTCTCCGGCATCCAGCGCGTGCTGCAGCTGCTGCTCGCCGAGCGCATCTCGATCCGCGACCTCTCGACCATCCTCGAAGGCATCGCCGACTCGCTCGCCTTCTCGCGCAATCCCGCCACCATGGTCGAGCACGTCCGCGCCCGCCTAGCGCGGCAGATCTGTGCGCAGAACACCTCCTACAACGGCTATCTGCCGCTGATCGCGCTGTCGGCCCGTTGGGAACAAGCCTTTGCCGAATCCATCATCGGCCAGGGCGAGGAGCGCAGCCTCGCCATGCAGCCCTCGAAACTGTCGGAGTTCATGACCGGCGTGCGCGAGGCCTTCGAGCGCGCCGCGCGCGAAGGCGAGGCCCCGGTGCTGGTCACCTCTGCGGCAATTCGTCCCTTCGTGCGTTCCCTGGTCGAGCGGTTCCGGGCCCAGACGACGGTACTGTCGCAGGCCGAAATCCACCCCAGGGCGAGGTTGAAAACGGTCGGAAGCATCTGATTTGCCTTAAGAAGCCGTATGTTTTTTGGCCACAGGCAAATGGTTTTTGAGTTTCCGGCGCCTTGTCGACCAAAGGCCGATAAGGCGCCTTTCAGGCACATTACAGCATTGAAATAATTGCGAAATCGCACGAGAAAGCGCCGCTTTTGATCGCGGCCTTTCACGTCCTGTCACGCTCTTGTGATGACCCCTTGGGAACGAATCCTCCCAATACTAGGTTGTTGGTCACCAGAAGCATGAACCTGCCCAGACAGGGCGGCGACTACTTCGGGTAGATGGCGGCAGGAGCCTTCATGAACCACTCGATTTACAGCGCAGATCGCTCGACCCACCTCAAGATCGTGGTCGTAGCCCTTGTCGCCGGCATCGCGGTGGCGGGCTTCGGGATCACGGCGCGCACGAGTTCAGACGAAGGCCTGACCCAGACCGCTCGCGTCATGAAGGCCGGCAAGCCGGTCGCTATCACCAGCTCGAACGTTTCGCTCGTTCGCTAAGGAGATCTGAGTTTCAGGAATTCACGCGGCTCTTTACCAGCCCCCCAAAGTCGCCACGTGGATATGTAGACGACCCCAACCCCAAGTCGACTACAGAAAGCGCCCGCCCCCCACGGGCGCTTTCTCATGTCTGGGGGTAGCGATTCATTTGAATTGCACACGCTTCAACCTCGTCGTTGCGCTCACATTATCGGAGTGTGGCGTAGCCTCGATGCATCGATCCCATGTCCCGGACGCGCTGCAGCGTTCTTACGCTGCTGCGCAGAGCCGGGACCCCGGGTGCCACGACACTTTGCTGCTGCATGGGCCCCGGCTCTGCAGCGCATCACTTCGTGCTGCGCAGCGTCCGGGGCACGAGACCTATCTTCAATGGACACACCTTCGCCCTCTCGCGGCTTGTTCGCCCGAGCTTTGCTTGGTCGCGTCACCCTCAAAATGAAGGGCGCAGGGAAGACCGGGTGCCGGCTGGCACCCGCGGTCCACTGTGCGAAAGGCAGTAGCGAAATCTGCACAGCGGCATACAGGTGAAGCCAAACATCCGGCCTTCCCTGCGCAGTGGTTTTACGGCTTATGTCGTGATCTCCCCGGGGAGCGATGCACTATTGCCCCCGTCGCCGTGCAGATGACTGATGCGCGCGCCCGGTCGGGCCGCCACATCACCGCAAGACTTGACGCACAGACCCCGGGCGTCAGGACCACACGATTTTGCCGTACGCCGATCACACCGGTCGTGCGCGCGAGGACTCCGCTCACGGTTGCCCGCCCTGCGAAGCCGTTCGCGCCGATGTGACCCACGTCCACCGCCGTCCGGCCCGCGTTCGTGACGATCGCGATACGCCCCTCTTCCTTGGGCCGGAGTGAGGCGACACATACGCCGTTTCCGAATTTCGGTAAAGTGGAATATTTTTAACGCCGCGGATTGACCGACTTTTCGGTGTTTTGCCCGTCAGGGAACACAAGGGCTTGTAGGTGGCGTCATAAAGCTCGTCCTTGCGAGGCGCGCGTCGATTGTCCCCGACCCACCGCAGCATCGGGCGAGACTACCGCGCCCCATAGGTCGGCGGCGGCGCCTGCACGGTTGGAGCTGCCGCAGCGAAGAGCTCGTCCTTGCTCCCGGTGAGCGGCGGATAGATGCGCTTGCGGTTGATGGTCGCTTTGGTTGCCTTCGCGGCCGCGCCGATGGTGCGGACTTCGCGGTCCCACCCTTCCGTATAGAGCGCGCCCCAGCCGCCGAGATCGAGCACGGTCACATACCAGTCGATCCGCAGCGGCAGCATCGGCAGGCCCGCGAGATCGGCGACCACATTGTGGCCGGCGAAGCGGCCCATGGGGCGAGCGAACTGGCAGGACATCACGGTCGGATGCAAGCCATCGACCACGCTCGAGGCGACGTCGCCGGCCGCGAACACACCGCGGACATCCGCAACCCGCATCAAGGGATCGACGAGAAGGCGCCCGAGGCGATCGCGCGCGTCCGGAAAGCTCGCCGCCAAGGGGCTCGCGCGCATCCCCGCACACCAGATCACCGTCTGCGTCGCAATGAACTCGCCCGAGCTCAGACGCATGCCGGCGGCCTCGATGGACACGACGCGGACGCCGAGCCGCGTCTCGACATCGAGCGAGGCCAATGCCGTCTCGATCACAGGACGCGCGTGCGCGCCGATGGTGGCGCCGACCGCCGGATTGGGATCGACCAGGATGATGCGACGGCTGCCGGTGATGCCGGCGCGCGCCAGCCTGTCGGGCATCTCGGCCGCGACCTCGATGCCGGTGAAGCCGGCGCCAACCACGACGACCGTCGAGCGCCCCGGCGAAGGCGCGCTGCGTCCGAGCGAATTGAGATGATCCTCGAGGTGGAGCGCCGCAGTATAGGTATCGACATCGAAAGCATGCTCGGCAAGGCCGGGAATGTCGGGACGCATCACTTCGCTGCCGAGCGCCAGCACCAGCCGGTCATAGGCCAGCGTCTCGTCGCCGCAGCCGGTGACCAGCGAAATCTCGCGCCGTGCCGGATTGATGGCTTCGACCTCGCCAATCCCGTGACTGACGCCGATCGGATCGAGCAGTTGCGGCAGCGGAAGCGCGACATCGCTGAGATCGGCCTCGTAATTGCGGACGCGGATGTTGTGATAGGGATTGCGATCGACGAGACGGATCTCGATGTCACGGCCGGCCGCACCGATCTCGTCGCGCTTGCGTGCGGCACCGATGGCCGCCCACAGACCTGCAAATCCGGCGCCGAGCACGACGATACGCGCCATGTCCGTTGACTGCATTTCCCGAGGAAACGAAAAGGACACGAAAAGCGATCGAGCCGTCTGACCGCACCGACAGATATAGCTGATCCGGCCGGGCGGACCAACTGCGATGGTACTGGCGCGCAGCACAAATTCTCAGCGTGGCTCAGGCCTCGCGCAGTTCCGACGGCGTCGCGCCAAAGCGCTTGCGGAAGGCACGGTTGAAATAGGACAGATCCGAGAAGCCCGATGAGTGCGCGATGTCGCTGATCTTGCGCGCCCTGGCGCGGGGATCGCCGAGCAGCTTGCGCGCCTGCAGCAGGCGCTGCTCCAGCACGAATTCGGTGAAGGTCGTTCCGGCCTGCTCGAACAGGCGCTGTGCCTGGCGCGGGCTCAGGCCGGAGCGCGTGGCGATCTCGGACAGACAGAGATCGTTGCGGCCAAGCGCAGCCATCACGTCGGCGCGCATGAGATCGAGACGGGCCGCCGCCTGGCCGCGGCCGCGCGCCAGACTTGCATGGTCGGCATCGGTGCCGAGCAGGAGGCCGACGAGATCGACCATGTGCTGCGCGGTGAGGCGCTGGCCGATGGCGTCCAGATGCGGCGCGTGATGCGCGGCCAGGGAGTGGTAGCGGAAGACCGTCTCGGCGACCGCGCCGTCCGAGAGCACTCGCGACAGCTTGTCCTCGGCGCGCGGATTGATGTCGAGCAGCGCGCGGCGCGGCATGCGGATGGTGGTGAAGCGATCTTCGTTGGTATGGCCGACGGTACCGGTGATGCCCATGTCGACGAGCACCATCTGCTCCGGCGTGAGCTCCACAGTATGGCCGTTCTGCCCGACGCGGACGAGACCCGCATGTGCCGCGATCAGGACGAGATCGTCGCTGCCGTCGGCAAGGTGGCTCTGGGTGCGTGAATATTGCGCGGAGGCGCCTTCAGGAATGGCGAGCGCGATATTATCGACCACGCTGACCTGGAGCCGGCAATCGATGCTGTCGCCGCGGCTCGGCCCGATATCCAGGCCGCAGGACCCGAAGGTCCGCTCGCGCCAATGTTCGAATGCCGGGCCGTGTGGCAGCCCCGCATATTGGTGAACGAAGATGCCCGACGTTTTCGCTGCATCCATCTGATTTCTCGCCCCTCTCCGGCACCATGATCGGCGGCGCCGACTGCAAATTCCGGGCATTTGACGCCGCGACATGCGCGGAGGTTCAAATCGGGAGTGGATTCGGCGGAATTTGTCGGAATACGACGGCGGGATGGACCGTGGCGACAGGAGCCGATCAGGCATTGCTACGACGATGTTGAAGCGTCCAATGCCTCCCCGGTGTCGTCCAGGACAAGCGAGCAGAGCGAGCGCCGATCCGGACCCATTACCCCAGGAGTGAGTGGTTGCTCACCCGTGTGGCCACGGCTCACTCTCGCAACAAGCTCTTGGGGTCAAGCTCTTGGGGTAATGGGTCCTGGCTTTCGCCAGGACGACAATGGAAACCTACTTCTTCGCCGGCGCCTGCGGCTGTGACGGCGGCACAGTCTCGATCAGCTTGCCGGAAAATACCGGCGCCGAGGTCGGCTGGCCGTTGGGCGAGCCGCCTGCCTGCTCGACGGTGACGGCGTAGGTCGCGCCGTTGACGACGTCGGCATCGTACGAACCGAGCACCGGTCGTGCGGTGAAATCGCCTGCCCCGATCACACCAAGCGAGCGCGGGCGCGGCAGCTTGTCGGAGATCAGCCAGAGCTCGAAACTCTTGCCGGGCTCCGGTGTCGCGCCGACCTTGCGCACGGTGAAGTTCTTGGTCGCACCGTCGATGGTGAGGATGAAGGCGGGACCGCCGCCCTGGCCCTGCAACAGCGCGACATATTGCGACGACGCCGGCAGCGGCGCCGGCGTCTTCACCTCGACCGTCTGGATGCGCGCTGCCGGTCGCAAGCCGCCCGGCAACGCCTCGGGCTGGAAGATCTGAAGCGACAGCGTCACGAGCAGCGCGGCCGCGAGCGCACCGACGGCGGATGCGATGGTGCGCCAGCGCTTCACGCGGCCTTCGAGCCGGATCACATTGCCGTTGTCCGCGACCGGCGCCTGCGGCGCGCGCGCGACCTCCGGGTCCGGCGCATGGACCTGCGGCATGAATATCGGCACGACGTCGGGAATCGCATCGGACGCCGGTCGCGCCGTTTCGCCCTGCTCCGCTTCGGGAGGCTGCGGCCCCGGTTGCTGCATATCCTCCGGCGGCAGCTCCGGAGGCACGGTGTCGAACGAAGAAAACTCCGGCACAGGTGGCGGCGGCGCGACGTCCGGCAGCGCCGGCGGCTCCTGCGCAAAGGCCGTCCGCACGAGCTCGGACCTGATGTTCTCCCACACGATCGGACGCGGCTCGATCGAGCCGACCATCTGGTTGAGGACGCCGATCCGGTAAGCCCAGTCCTGCACGATCCCGGCGAACGCCTTGTCCACCGCCATCATGGTCTCGACCTGCGCGCGCTCGTCGGCGTCGAGCGTACCGAGCGCATATTCCGCGGCGAGCGCGATATGGTCCTCCGTATAGGCCATCACTTGCGGTCCAGACCCACCCTCACAGTATGAGCTCTCATAGCCCAGGCCCTCATAGCCCAAGCCCTCATAGTCCAAGCCCTCATAGTCCAAGCCCTCATAGTCCAAGGCACTCGCGAATATCCAACATGCTGCGCCGGAGCCACGTCTTCACCGTATTGACGGGCGCCGCGAATTTCTCCGCCAATTGCTCGCGGCTCCAGCCGTTGTAATAGGCGAGAAGCACGAGCCTCTGACGGTCCGGCTCGAGCCGGCCGATACATTCCAGGAGCCGCTTCAATTCCTCGGTCATCTCCCTCCGCGCCAGCGGATCGGGGCTGTCGCCCGCGACTTCCATCGCCTGCGGCTCTTCCTCGATGGAGACTTCCGTCTTCTTGCGCACGATGTCGATGGCACGATTGCGCGCGATCGACGCCATCCACGTAATCGGCGACGACAGGGCGGGATTGAACCGGCCGGCACTGTTCCAGATCTTGACGTAGGTCTCCTGAATGACCTCCTCTGCGAGATCCTGTCGGCGCAAGATACGGAGCACGACGCCATAGAGTTTCGCGCGCGTGGCGACGTAGAGGCGCTCGAACGCGGCCTGATCGCCCTGCGCTACCGCCCCGATCAGCCCGACCAGCTCTGCTGGCGTCAGCATTCAGCCCCCCAATGCGCGGCCCGTCGCGTTCCGCACAAGCCCTGGCACTCCGCCACCATAGCGCGCGACAAACCCGACCACCAAGGGGCCGCGCCGCCACACTGTGGACAGCACATGCGAAAACCCGGACCCTTGGGGTCCGGGTTTGCAAATTCTCGCGGATCTGGCGGCTAGCGCCTCAGGCGACGGCGCCCATGCGGGCACGCATCAGGCCGATGCTGTCGAGATCGGCCTGCTCGCGGGCGTTTTCCTCGGCGCGTTCGCGGGCCTGATCGCGCTCGTCGAGGAGCTCGACCTTCTTCAGCTCCTCGAAGGCTTCGGCCAGCGCGGCCTTGGCTTCGTCGAGCTGGCCCTTCAGCTCGTCGGCCGAGCGGGTCAGGTTTTCGCGGCGCTGGATGGCAGCCTTGGCATAGGTCGGATAGGCGAAGTGCGAGGGATCATTGATCCCGGCGCGCTCCTGCTCGGTCGAGATCTCGCGTTCGAGATCGGTCGACATCCGCTGGAAGTCGGCGATCATGGTCTCGATCTGGGTGACCCGGCGGCGCTTCTCGTCGACCTGAAACTTCTTCAGGCGGATAAGGGTATCACGTGACTTCATCGACTCGTACTCCCCAGAAGTCCCTTGGCTGCACGTGGGACAATACCGGTCGCCCCACAGGCCCGACTGGGGCCAAGACCGGCTCTGCTACTCTGTGGGATGGGATGATGACGGGACAAAGTTAGCGTTCCGTTTCCAAATTACCGAGGATTTGCGCAAGTTGGCGGTAGCCGTCGGCAAGCGAGGCGCTTTCGTCCTTGCGCTGGCGCAGGAAGGCCTCCAGCGGCTCGTGCAGGCGGATCGCCTCGTCGACCTCGGGGCTGGAGCCGGCGCGGTAGGCCCCGAGCCGGATCAATTCCTCCATGTCGGCATAGGTCGCCATCACCTGGCGCGCCCGCTGGATGGTCGGCCAGAACTGCGGGTCGGCCGATTTCGGCATGGTGCGGGAGACGGATTTGAGGATGTTGATGGCGGGATAGCGGCCGCGCTCGGCGATCGAACGCTGCATCACGATGTGGCCGTCGAGGATGCCGCGGACGGCATCCGCGATCGGCTCGTTATGGTCGTCGCCATCGACCAGCACCGTGAAGATCGCGGTGATGGCGCCCTCCCCCAGGCCCGGACCGGCGCGCTCCAGAAGCTTCGGCAGCTCGGTGAAGACGGTCGGCGTGTAGCCCTTGGCGGTCGGCGGCTCGCCCGCGGACAGGCCGATCTCGCGCTGGGCCATGGCAAAGCGCGTCACCGAATCCATCAGGCAAAGGACGTCCTGCTCCTCGTCGCGAAAATATTCGGCGACCGCGAGCGTCAGATACGCGGCCTGGCGGCGCATCAGCGCCGGCTCGTCGGAGGTCGCGACCACCACGACGGAGCGCGCCAGGCCCTCCTCGCCGAGGTCGTCCTGCAAGAACTCCTGCACCTCGCGGCCGCGTTCGCCGATCAGCCCGATGACACTGACCGCGGCATCGACGTTGCGCGCGAGCATCGACAGCAGCACCGACTTGCCGACGCCGGAACCAGCGAAGATGCCCATGCGCTGGCCGCGGCAGCAGGTCAGGAACGTGTTCATCGCGCGCACGCCGAGATCGAGCGGCGCGCCGACGCGCTTGCGCGAGTGCGCCGGCGGCGGCGAATTGCGATATGGCATCGGCGCCGGGCCCTGCGGCAGCGGCCCCTTGCCGTCGATCGGCTCGCCCAGTGCATTGACGACGCGGCCGAGCCAGGCCGCGCAAGGCCGCACCTGATTTGCGGCATTGGCGATGACCGCCTTGCAGCCGCGCCGCACGCCGTCGAGGCCGGCGAACGGCATCACGACGGCATTGTTGCCGGAGAAGCCGATCACCTCGCAGGGGATGGAACGGTTGCCCCCGGTCTCGATCACGAGCCGCGCGCCGACCGACATCGCGTGGATCGGGCCGGCCACCTCGACCATCAGGCCGCGCACGCCGACCACGCGGCCATAAATGTTGACGCCGTCGATGTCGCCGATCTGTTCGGCAAGAGCCTTCATTAAGAGAGAGCCTTCATAGGAGGGCCTTCATAAGGTGATCGCCTTCGTAATCCCGGGCTTCGCGGCGGAAACCTTAAGTTTCGCCATATTTCTGAACGGCGCTTAACTTCGTGTTTACCCGCATCGTTAATCATTGCGTCACTGTCTTTGTGACTGAGCGTGGCTCCCCTTCAGAAGAAGGCTGAGTCGCGGGAGTCGGTTAGGCCCGTCTCTTAAAGTGGAACTTGAACGCAACCGGATAACGAAAGCTGCTTCACACACAAGACCTTAGGGCGATTCGACGAAAATTGCATCCACAGGGCTTGCGTTCCAGAATCAGAATTTGTTAACCATCTGTTGTCAGGATCCGAATCAGTTGTTCAAAGGCGTTTTGTTGTGTGCCGCGAATGCGGCCGACCTGACGCCCAGGAGCGGCGACTATGGGGAACTGGCATGCGCGTTTTGCTGATTGAAGATGACAGCGCCGTCGCGCAGTCGATCGAGCTGATGTTGAAGTCTGAGAGCTTCAACGTCTACACGACCGATTTGGGGGAAGAAGGCGTCGATCTCGGTAAATTATACGATTACGACATTATCCTTCTCGACCTCAACCTGCCCGACATGTCCGGCTACGACGTGCTCAAGCAGCTCCGGGTCTCCAAGATCAAGACACCAATTCTGATCCTCTCCGGCCTCGCCGGCATCGAGGACAAGGTCAAGGGTCTCGGCGTCGGCGCCGACGACTACATGACCAAGCCCTTCCACAAGGACGAGCTGGTTGCCCGCATCCACGCGATCGTGCGCCGCTCCAAGGGCCATGCCCAGTCGGTCATCCAGACCGGCGACCTCGTCGTCAACCTCGACACCAAGACGGTCGAAGTCGGCGGCCAGCGCGTGCACCTGACCGGCAAGGAATACCAGATGCTGGAGCTGCTCTCGCTCCGCAAGGGTACGACCCTCACCAAGGAAATGTTCCTCAACCACCTCTATGGCGGCATGGACGAGCCGGAGCTGAAGATCATCGACGTCTTCATCTGCAAGCTCCGCAAGAAGCTCGCCAATGCCTCGGAAGGCCGCAACTTCATCGAGACCGTGTGGGGCCGCGGCTACGTGCTGCGCGAGCCGCACGAGGTCGAAGAGCGCATTCCCGCCTGATCAGGTTTCTGCCGCGAGCCCTTCGGGCTCGCTCCTCCCAGCCTGGACCCCGCCGCAAATGGCGGGGTTTTGTTTTTTGGGGACGCGAACGCGGCCTCGTCGTCCTCCCCGCCATTGAACCGCTATCTTCCTCCAGCCGACGAATGGTCGCTGCACGATGGGGGAACGATGATCCTGCAATCACTGGCTGGCCTGCCCGCCTTCCTGGTCTATTTCTGCACCGGGCTGATCGCGATCGTGGCGTATCTGTTCGCCTACACCCGCATCACGGCGCATAACGAATTCCAGCTGATCCGCGACAACGATCCGGCTGCGGCGATCGCGCTCGGCCTCAGCCTGCTGGGCTTCGTGGCGCCGCTGGTGAGCGCGATCGCGCATTCGGCCAATGTGCTGGACTGCCTGATCTGGGCGATGATCGCGCTGATCGTCCAGATCGTCGTGTTCTTTCTCGTGAAGGTGCCGGTGCCGAACCTGTCGGCGCGGATTGCCGCCGGCGAACTTGCAGCTGCCATCTGGCTCGGGCTGTCCTCGCTCGCCGCGGGCCTGCTCAACGCCGCCTGCATGATCTACTGACATGATCCACTGATATGGCCGACAAACCCTCCAGCAAGCAGTTCGGCAAACGCCGGCCGGCGGCCGGGCCGCCGCCTCCGCAACAGCCGGTGAAGCGCTCCGGCCATGTCGCGCTGCTGGTGATGGGCACGATCGCGGTCGGCACCACCGCCTACACGTTGATGCCGCGGCAGACTTGCGAGCCCCCGCCTGCCGGCTCGGTGCCCGGGCAGACGAGCGCGGCATGCAGCAGAAGCAGCTCGTCGAGCGGCGGCGGCAGCTCGCGCTGGTCGTCGCGATCGAGTTTCTTCAGCAGCGACTCCTCGAGCCATTCCTCGTCGGGAACGTCGTCCGATTCAGGCTCCGGCGGCGTGAGCCGCGGCGGCTTCGGCTCGTCTGGTCATGGCTTCTCGGGCGGCGGCTGACCCATGCAACGCATCGTCTGCCCCGAGCGCGACGACTGGCGGCAGACCGCCGAACAATGCGGCTTCGCCTTCCACACCATCGACGGCGAGCGCTATTGGGACGAGCGGGCCTATTACGCCTTCACGCTCGACGAGATCGAGCGCGGCATCGAGACGCCGACCGGCGAGCTCGACGCGATGTGCCTGGAGCTCGCCGGCCGCGTGATCGGCGACGAGCGCCATCTGCGGCGCTTGAAGATCCCCGACGCGTTCTGGAGCTTGATCGCCGAGAGCTGGGCGCGCGACGACCGCAGCCTCTATGGCCGGCTCGATCTGAAATTCGACGGCAAGGGACCGGCAAAGCTGCTCGAATACAACGCGGATACGCCGACCTCGATTTTCGAAGCCGCGGTGTTTCAGTGGACCTGGCTCGAACAGGCGATCGAACGGCGCATCATCCCGTCGCGGGCCGACCAGTTCAACTCCATCCACGAACGACTGATCGAAGCGTGGAAGCAGATTGCAGCAGGCCGCCATGTCCATCTCACCGGCACCACAGGCAATGCGGAGGACGCCGGCACGCTCGCTTATCTCGAAGACACTGCGCGCCAGGCGGGACTGGCTACCACGCTGCTCGACATCGAGGCGATCGGCTGGCGCAATGATGCCGGCGGCTTCGTCGATCTCGACGACCGCGACATCGCGCTCGCCTTCAAGCTCTATCCCTGGGAATGGATGTTCCACGACGCCTTCGGCGCAAGGCTCAGGGACGCGCCGACACGCTGGATCGAGCCGCCGTGGAAGGCGGTGCTCTCCAACAAGGGCATCCTGCCGCTGCTCTGGGAGATGTTTCCGAACCATCCCAATCTGCTGCCGGCGTTCTTCGAGCACGATCCGCGGGCAGCAGAGCTCGGTAGCTCCTATGTGCGCAAGCCGCTGCTGTCGCGCGAAGGCGCCAATGTCACGCTGGTATCCGGCGGAATACCGCTCGACGAGCAGGCAGGACCCTACGGCGCCGAAGGATTCGTGCGGCAGGCATTGTCACCGCTGCCGAACTTTTCAGGCTTCTACCCGGTGGTGGGAAGCTGGCTGGTGGATCACGAACCCTGCGGCCTGTCGATCCGCGAGGACGAGGGCCCGATCACCGGCAACGGCTCACGGTTTCTGCCGCATGCGATCCTGTGAGGGCCGCTCTTTTTCCCTTCTCCCCTTGTGGGAAAAGGAAGAAGCATCAGCGCGCCGCTGCCACCTTCAACGACGGCGGCATCAATCCGCCCATCGGGCGGCCGGAGCGCGTCGGGTTGAGCTGATAGAGACCGCGGCGGTCAACGATCGGGCGGAACGCGTCGGTGATGCCGACGACGGATTCGGCAGCGCCAAGCAGCAGCGTGCCGTCGGTCTCCAGCCCCTTCGCCATGCGCTCGAAGATCACCGCCTTGGTGGCCTGGTCGAAATAGATCAGCACGTTGCGGCAGAAGATCACGTCGAACGTGCCGAGATGGGAGAAATCCTGCAGCAGATTGAGCTGGCGGAACTGCACCATGGCGCGAATGTCGGCATTGAGCTGCCAGAGCTCGCCTGTTTGCGTGAAGTACTTCATCAGGTGCTGGATCGGCAGGCCGCGCTGCACCTCGAACTGGCTGTAGACGCCGGCCTTGGATTTCTCCAGCACCTCCTGCGACAGATCGGTCGCGACGATCTCGATGCGCCAGCCGGCGAAAGCCGCGCCCATCTCCTTCACGCACATCGCGATCGAATAGGGCTCCTGCCCCGTCGAGGACGCCGCCGACCAGATCCGCAAGCTCTTGCGCGCCGCGCGCGCCTGGATCAGGCCCGGCAGGATGGTTTCGCGTAAGTGATCGAACGGAATCTTGTCGCGGTAGAAGAAGGTCTCGTTGGTGGTCATCGCTTCGACCACGTCGCTCGCAAGCCGGCCGTCGCCGTTCCTGATCTTCAGCACAAGATCGGGAATGCCTGACAGGCTCGCCTTGCGGGCCAGCGGCAGGAGCCGGCTCTCGACCAGATACTGCTTGTCCGGGGAGAGATCGAGCCCGGAGCGCTCTTTCAGGAACTTGCGCAGATAGTCGTAGTCGACCGGCGTCACGAGCGGTCTCCCGCGAACAGGCGATTGACCCTGGCGCCGATCTGGTTGAGCGGCAGGATCGCCGCGCAGATGCCGGCATTGGCCGCCGCACCCGGCATGCCCCAGACCACGCTCGTAGCTTCGTCCTGCGCGATGACGCTGCCGCCGGCGGCAACGATGTCCTTGCCGCCGCGCATGCCGTCCGAGCCCATGCCCGTCAGGATCACGGAGAGGATGGCGCCATGCCAGATGTCGATGGCGGAGGTGAAGAGCGGATCGACCGCGGGCTTGCAGAAATTGACGGCGGGGCCGTCGTCGAGCGCGATCGCCACGTCGGCGCCGCTACGCACGACGCGCATGTGCTTGCCGCCGGGAGCCAGATAAATCCGCCCCGGCTTCACCGGCTCGCCGTCGACCGCCTCGGCCGCCGGCTTCCGACTCGTGCGCGCCAGATGCTCGGCAAGGATGGTGGTGAAGGTCGGCGGCATGTGCTGGGTGATCAGCACCGGGAAGCGGTCGATCACCGGGCCGAGCTCGGTGACGAGCGCCATCAGCGCCTGAGGACCGCCGGTCGATGAGCCGATCAGCAGCACCTTCGGCGCCTGGGTCGAGAACGGACGCGTGGACAGCGCGGACGACGGCGCATGCCCGGCCGGAGCCGGCGCGGCAGGCCGCGCGACAGCCGGTCCACGTGCGGCCGAAGCCGGGCTCGCGGGCGCCAGCGGCGGGCTCGCAACCGCGGGCTTGCGGCGCAGCCGTGCGCCGAGGTGGCGGATCTTCTGGATCAGGTCGTGGTGGAAGATGTCCGCAGCCGACGCCTCGCGCGTCGATTCCGGCTTCGGAATGTAGTCGGCCGCGCCGAGCGACAGCGCCTTGAAGCTGATCTCCGCGTTTCGGCGGGTCAGCGTCGAGGCCATGATGATGACGAGATCGCGCTTCTTCGCCAGCAGTCGCGGCAGCGCCGAGATGCCGTCGAGCTCGGGCATTTCGATGTCGAGCACGGCAACGTCGGGGTTGATGCGTTCGATCTGGTTGACAGCCTCGAGCCCGGTGCGCAGCGAGGCCGCGACCTCCATGTCGTGCTCGGCACCGATCCAGCGCGCGATCAGACCACGGATGACGACGGAGTCATCGACGACCATCACCCGCAACGGTCCGGCTTCCCGCGACGAGCCCGGGGTCGAATTACCTGCGAACGCAACACTCATTACTCACCAACTCAGACTGAAACGGTTCAGTTGAAGACCAACGCCGAAGGATCCGTTCAGCCTCCGGGCAGTCGCTCAGATAAGGCCGACTTCCTGGAATTTCGCCGTCACGATGTCTTTGTCGAACGGCTTCATGATGTACTCGTTGGCGCCGGCATGCAGCGCGCGCGCGATATGCGCGACGTCGTTCTCGGTGGTGCAGAACACCACTTTCGGCTGGTCGCCGCCGGGCATGCGCCTGAGATGGCCGAGGAACTCGTAACCGTCCATCACGGGCATGTTCCAGTCCAGCAGCACCGCGTCGGGCAAGCCGCGCTTGCAGGCTTCCAACGCCTTCTCACCGTCCTCGGCTTCGAGAATCTGGAAGTCGAGGCCCTCCAGGATCCGGCGCGCAACCTTGCGGATGACGCTGGAATCATCAACGACGAGACAAGTTCGCATGTGAACCTCTGCTTCCTACCCCCTTTGCGGGGGCACTTCCAATTGCAAGTCCATCGGCGGCAGTGCCGCCGTATCAGGCCGCCATCATCTCGGGCGCGAGCTCGAGGACGCGATCGACGTCGAGGACGACCATGAGCTGACCGTCGAGGCGGTGGACGCCGCCGGCGAGCTTGGCCATGCGGGGATCGAGGTTGACGGGGTTTTCCTCCATGCCGTCCTCGGCAAGCCGCAGCACCTCGCCGATCTGGTCGATCAGGAGGCCGTAGGATTCACCGCGCAGATCGACGCCGACCGCCATCGGCGCCTTGCCGTCCTCGGGCTTGGGCAGGCCGAGACGGGCGCGCATGTCGACCACGGTGACGATGCGGCCGCGCAGGTTCAGCACGCCCGCGATCTCGCGCGAGGACAGCGGGACGCGGGTGACGCGCTCGGGCATGAACACGTCCTGGACCCGGGAGATCGGCAGGCCGAACAGCTGGCCGCCGATCATCGCGGTGACGTATTCGACCATGGCGCCTTCGCCGGACTGGGTCTTCTTGGTCATGTGCGTATCTCCTGATCGATGCCATTTTGTTTGAGCATGATCTTGTCGGAAAACCGCTTCACACTTTTCCGGATCATGCTCTTAGGCCGCTGCCCGGCTCAGCTCGGAGGCGCCGGCGGCGCCCGCGGTCTGTTCCTTCAGCGCCGCGATCAGACCGGGACGGTCGAACTTGGCGACATAGTCGTGGAAGCCGGCCTGACGGCCGCGCTCGATCGCCGCCGGCGACACCAGCGCGGAGAGGCCGATGATCGGCATCGCGCCCAGATTGCTGTCGGAGCGGATGGTCTCGGCGAACTCGAACCCGTTCATGTCGGGCATCTCGATGTCGGTCAGGACCACGTCGAAGGTCTGCGCGCGCAGCGCGGCCAGGCCCTCCTGCGCGGTCGGCGCGGTGCGGACGCGGTAGCCGGCGGCCTTGAGCACCGGGGCCAGCATGTTGCGGAAGAACGCGCTGTCGTCGACCAGCAGCACCGACTGCGAGTGCATCGACGGCTTCATCTCCTTGCGGGTGAACCAGTCGGCGAACGCCATCGGCAGGAAGTGGCCGACGTCGATCACTTCGGTGGCCTGGCCCTTGATCACGGCCGAGCCGAGGATGCCGGAGGAGGATCCGCCGACCTCGATGTTGAGCCGTTCCTCGACGATGTCGATGATCTCGTCGACGACCAGGCCCATGGAGCGGCCGTCATCGGAGAACACCAGGATCGGCTGGGCGCCCTGGCTCGCAATGGTGACGCTCTCCATGGCGACCAGCGGCATCAGCTGCTCGCGGTACTGCACCATGTAGCGGCCGTTACTGAACTCGATCTTGTCGGCCGGAAGCTCTTCGAGGCGGGTGACGAGCCCGAGCGGGACCGCCTTGGGCTGGGACGAGCCGGCGCGGAACACCAGCAGCGAAGTGGTCTGCTCGCCCGATCCGATGTGATGAGCCCCTTTCTCGTTGGCCATGTCATGGGCCGAGGAGCCGGCGGCGCCGAGCGCCTTGGCAATGCCGTTGGGGTCGATGATCATGATGACCGCGCCGT
>NZ_JARVWW010000079.1 GCF_029846715.1 Bradyrhizobium nivariense | reverse complement strand
CGATGGCTGGCAAACCCTCGCCACAAAACCCATCGATCAACCAATTGACCTTGCCGCCTGAAACGATAACTTCATGTTACCCGGAGAATTCGCCAAGCCGAATTCCAACCGCATTCCGGACGGCACCCGGTAAACAAGCCCCACTTCCCAGATGATCGGCCGTTTGAGGTCAAGGAAACCACAAACCCTTCCACAGCGAACCTAGTGCCCGCCGCGCGAGCGGACTGCGGGGCATCCCCTAGTTGATATCGCCGCCACAGCTTGTTGGTCCAGCTCGGCGCAACGTGACGGCGAGATGAGGCCGCGACTGCTACGCGCAAGGTAAGACGCTGATATGCGGAAACTTCGCGCGCTGGAATACGTCGGACGTATCGGCTTAATCGCAGGATTTGGTCGTCAATCCGCCCCTGATTGCACAAAACGAAGTTTTGCCGCTGCTAAAACTCAGAATCAATAGTCCGTGAAGGTCAAAAGGGGTTGACCCCTAAGAATTGTACTCATCAAGCGGCGGACTGCAGTATGAACGATCATCTCCTGTCCGTCCTCGACGGGCGCGATAGCTCCGAAGCTGCAGCTCTCAAGCAGGCACCCGATACACCTCGGATGCTTCACCGCCCTGGTCCTGTGCGCTCCAGTACGCGGCCCTTTGTAAAAAACGGGATTCTCACGAGCATTTCTCTTCAGGAGCTCGCGGCAATAGGGGAGTTCCTTGAGCCGGTCGTTCTGAGAGAACGCATGGTGCTGCAAGAACCGAAGAAGCGCCTCGAACACATCTATTTCATAGAGTCGGGCCTCGTCTCGCTCAGGATCGTCGCAGCGGGAAGCATTCTGGAAACTGCGTTAATAGGACATCAGGGTGCGGTCGGCGCTTCGCTCTTGGCCGGAGGGCATCTTGCGACGCATCAATCCGTCGTGCTCTTTCCTGGAAGCGCGCACAGGATCCTTGTCGAGGATTTGAAGCGCGTCATGCCCGAACGCTCCGAAATCCGTGAATACCTCCTTCGGTATGCTCAAGCACTGAACTTGCATTGCGGTCAGACGGGATTGTGCGGCGTTCGACACGATCGGGAGAAGCGGCTCGCGTCCTGGCTCTGTTTGGCCAGCGATGCTCTCGATGCTGATGTGCTTCCAATTACACATGACTACTTCTCTTTGATGTTGGGATTGCGTCGCGCGGGGGTAACGGAATCGCTGATCCGATTCGAACAGCAAGGATTAATTCGAAAAACGCGTGGCGTGCTGCAG
Source organism: Bradyrhizobium nivariense (assembly GCF_029846715.1). Taxonomy (GTDB): domain Bacteria; phylum Pseudomonadota; class Alphaproteobacteria; order Rhizobiales; family Xanthobacteraceae; genus Bradyrhizobium. Next base: position 12,759 of record NZ_JARVWW010000079.1, on the reverse strand, counting down.
ATTGGGGATCGGCACCGTCTCGAACAAAAGGCATGCAGTTGTTATAAGCTCATTGCTGGCGCTTATGCTCCAACAGCGCCTGCTATTGCAGCTATCGACGGCGCGCGAGGTAACTTGGATCCCCACTTAACGTCGCTTTAGCGGTCGCAAGCGCGCCTCTTGCATCTCCGAACACGATATCGAAGGTGCGTCTTCGTAATGACGTACGCATCCGGCGAAGGCCCTTGGGCAGGTCGCTTTGGGCGGATAGCCGATTGCGCTCAGGCGGCGTGAGCGACGCTCTAAGGGCGCCAAATCCAAGGCTGGAGATCGCGATTGCGCTTGGCGGGATGATCTGGCAAGTGGCCGAGTACATCGGTGAGCCAAGCCTGCGGATCGATGTCGTTGAGCGTCGCCGTGGCGATGAGGGTGTATCGCCGCGGCGCGTGCTGCCCTCATCGGAGCCCGCGAAGTCCAATTTCGTCTTCCCACGGCGACAGCTCGTAGCTCGCGCTCGGCGGCATTGTTCGCATGAAGAGCCGCACGTCATCAAGGAAGCGGGTGAATGCATCCCAGCGATTGAGGCAGTAATTGATCGCCTTCGTCGTGTCGCTGTTCTTGGAGAGCTTGGTCGCTGCTCGCGCAAACACGCCTCCAGCTCAAAGATCAGGGCGCGGCTACGCTCCTGGCTCACGCGCAGGCGCTCCTGCGGCGCAAGACCGTTGATCTCACGTTCGATGGCGAACATGACATCGATATAGCGCGACAATATGGACGGAAAGCACTTCCATCCTGATTGCCGCTCGACTCAGACTCCGCCCCGATTGTTTGCGGCGCGTTGCCGTCACTCGAAAGCATCGATCCGTGCGGCTGATCAAATCGGCCGCGATCCTCACTCTCCACAGTTGACATCACGAAACGGCTCGTCGCGTTCTTCTCTGCATGGCCGGTTCTGAGTATGCGCCCGTTTGCATTGGCGACGGAAGCGAAGGGTTGGAGGTCAACATCCAACTGTTGCCCCACTCTGTGTAGCACTCGCATCGAGTGTCCGCATCACTAAGCGCACGAAAATGCGCGACACACTTCCAACAATAGCAGCTCCCCGCCTGAAGATCATTGATACGTACGAAACGTACGTTGACTGCTAGCTACGGTACAGAACGTACGCTTGTGAAGCGCTTAGAACACGCCGGCTCGGAGCGTGCGCGCGTTCGTCCGTTTCGTACGAAGTTTTCACGCCGCTAAGTAACGCAATCTGTCAACTTGACCACGCGAGCGGCGGAATGGTCCGCACCGTGATGTCACTGGTTCAATCTATCAGTGGTGTTCGAGGAAGGCCCTGTAGGTCGAGAATGATTGGGGGCGGAGGTGGCTAATCTCCAAGCGAGACTAGCCGCTCTTGAGTTAAACAACTGGAGGGTTTTTTTATGAAGATGGCGAAGAGCCTCTTTCTAGGTTCGGCGGCAGGTCTGATCGCTATGGGCGGTGCGCAGGCGGCCGATCTTCCCGTCAAGGCGAAAGCGATCGAGTACGTCAAGGTCTGCTCCTTGTACGGTGCTGGATTCTACTACATTCCGGGTACTGACACGTGCATCAAATTGGGCGGCTATCTGCGCGCTGAAACGACATTCGGCACGAGCTATCATTATGATGCGCCAACCAGTTTTGTCGGTGGCGCGCAGAACCGCCTGAGCGATTATTACAGCTGGCGTGCTCGTCAAGACCTGACCGTCGATACGCGCACCGCGACCGAATACGGTGTGCTCCGTACGTTCGCTGAGTTCGCCTGGACCTATACCGGGGGAGCCTATAGCGGTGCCGGGACAGGTGGTACGTCGTATACGACATCCCTTGGTAGTCAGGTCGATCAGGGTACTCCCGGTCTTTACTACGCGTTCATGCAATTCGCGGGCTTTACGTTCGGTAAAGCGTCGTCCCAGTTTAGCACTCCGTGGGGCCAATATGCGGCGAACTCCATTGAGCTGCCTGGTGCCGCTGGTTGGGATCCCACGCTCCAGTTCGCCTACACCTTTGATTTTGGACAGGGCATCTCGGCGTCCTTCTCGGCCGAGGATCCGGTTTCCCGTAGCCAACTTGCTCTCTGGAACGTGAGCGCAGCGACGGCCGCAGGACTTGCCGCCGGTGCGTACGGGGCCAACGACTTCGGCGGTTCGAGGGCTCCAGACCTCATCGCCTCCGTGACTGTTGACCAGACTTGGGGCTACTTCAAAGCCTCTGCCGCTGCGCATAATAACCATGCTGCCTACTACGGCGCGACCGAGGTCACCGGTTACCCGGATGATAAGTGGGGCTGGGCCGGTCAGCTGGCGTTGTCGATCAAGAATATCCCGACTGGTGCGGGTGATTCGATCAGCGTGACAGGCGTTTATACGAACGGCGCAAGCCGCTATAACTTCCACGACTATACGGGAGCACCGAGCTACGCGATGTATGGAGGTACCGGCGTTGCGGGTGCTTACCAGAGCGTAGGCATCGCTGGTGTGTCTGACACGGTCTTCGTGACTGGCTCCAGCCAGCAGCTAACCACGACCTATGGCATCTCAGGCGGCTACAACCACAACTGGAACCCGCAATGGGCGTCCAGCCTCTTCGGCGCGTATGCTGCTGTGCGCTACAACACGACCGCTAAAGGTTATATCTGCGGCGCGTTCGTCGCGAGCCTCGCGCTCTCGACTGGCCTTGGAGGCTGCAATCCCGATTTTAACTACGCGGTTGTAGGCACGAGGACGGGTTGGACTCCGGTCAAAGGCCTGACCTTCTCGGCCGAACTCGCATACACAATGCTCGACCAGAAGTATGCGAGCGGAAGCACGGTGGCGCTGCCGGTGCAGACGTCAATCGCCAAGCCCTCTACTACTTACGAGCTGAAGGATCAGAACGCCCTCACGCTTCTGCTCAAAGCTCAACGCAATTTCTGATTTCTCTATCAAGCTAGCGGAAGGAGAAAAGCAGCGGTTCTACTCATCTAAGTGTTACCTCCAAGAAGGCCTCCGGCATGCCCGCCGGAGGCCTTTCATATCGGCGCAGAGAGGAAGCGTTCGAGCCTGTGTTTTCGCTAGAGGACCTCGGAGCGCAGCCGCATCAGTGTCGATCTTCGGTAGCGGGGCGCTCTATTCGAATGACATCATGTTCGCGCCGCAGCGTTTGAGCACTTTCTGTCCATCAATCGTTGCGTGCTCTGTTCGTGCTCACCTAGGGTTCGCTGGCCCGCAGCTGGGAAAAATCTTTGAAAGCACAACATTCGGTGCACAATTACACCGACGCAGCCGCCGAGATTGGTGAAAAACAGCTCTATGGTCCGATATCGTTCGTGAGCTGTGAGTCAAAAATGCAGGTGAGGAAACGGTGAAACTACCGCAGGCGCCTCATGCAAGCGTGTCCTTACAAGGTCGAAGGTACGCAGCTGTTGCGATCCCTCAAGACGTTAAAGCGCTCTGGTCGTTGTCGGCGGCGCATTATCGGGAGCGCCAGGACACGCAGGGGAGGAAAGAGGGGCGATGCCAGGCGCGAACAATGCCTTTGTAGAGTTTTGTGGCGTTCAGAAGACCTACGATGGAGAAACGCTGGTCGTAAAGAATCTCAACTTGGGCATCGCCCAGGGTGAGTTTCTAACGATGCTGGGCCCCTCCGGCTCCGGAAAGACGACCACACTCATGATGCTCGCCGGCTTCGAAGCGCCCACTCATGGCTCAATCCTACTGGCGGGGCGTTCAATCGATAAAATGCCGCCGCACAAGCGCGACATCGGAATGGTATTCCAAAATTACGCGCTATTTCCACATATGACCGTGGAGGAGAATCTCGCCTTTCCACTCAAGGTACGCAAGATTGGCAAGTCCGAGGCCGAGGTCAGGATCAAGCGGGTGCTCAACATGGTCCGGCTCGGCGCGTTTGGCGCGCGTCGGCCGGGCCAGCTTTCCGGGGGACAGCAGCAGCGTGTCGCACTCGCACGCGCGCTCGTCTTCGATCCCAAACTCGTGTTGATGGACGAGCCGCTCGGCGCGCTGGACAAGCAGCTGCGCGAGCAGATGCAGCTCGAAATCAAGCATATCCACGAGCATCTCGGTGTGACGGTGGTCTATGTGACGCACGACCAGGGGGAGGCGTTGACCATGTCGAACCGGATAGCGGTGTTTAATGACGGCGTCATCCAGCAGCTCGCTGCTCCCGCCGAACTCTACGAGCAGCCGCAGAATGCGTTCGTCGCCCAGTTTGTCGGTGAAAACAACCGGCTGCAGGGAAAGGTCGTGGCGATGAACGGCACAACTTGCAAGGTGGAGCTTCCCGGAGCTTGGAATGTGAGGGCGCTAGCCATCAACGTAGAGGCAGTCGGCCGGCCAACCGTGCTGTCGTTGCGGCCCGAGCGAGTGAAGCTTAATCCGACGCCGGGCTCGCTGCCCAATGTTTTCAGCGCGCGGGTCACGGAGCTCATCTATTTGGGCGATCATATCCGCACCCGCGTTTCAGCGTGCGGCCATGATGACTTTGTGGTCAAGCTGCCGAATTCGGAATCCGCGGCCCAGGTCGAGCCCGGCGCAGAGATCACCATCGGTTGGAAAACGGAGGATTGTCGGGCGCTTGACGCGCCGTGACATCGCCCGCCGCCTTGGCTTGAGCGAACTAGACTGCGTCTTCGGCAACCCCGCCGCCATCCTGGGGCATAGAAGGGAGAATGGACGATGAGGAAGTCACTGATGACAGCGGGTGCTCTGGCCGTAGCCGGTCTGGGGGTGAGCGCGCTGTTCCCTCTAAAACCTGCTTTCGCCGGCGATCAGCTCACGATCACCGCCGGAGGCGGAGCCCTCCAGGCTAGCCAGCGCAAGGCCCTATTCCAGCCCTTCTCGAAGGCCACCGGGATCAAGATCACCGAAGACGAATACAATTTCGAGGTCGACAAGATCCGGGCCATGGTCGAGACGAAAACGGTTAGCTGGGACGTAGTCGACATCAATCAATCGGCGGCCGTAAGGCTATGCGACGCGGGCATCCTCGAAACACTCGACTGGAAGAAGCTGGGTCTTGACCGGGCGAAATTCCTGGGAGACGGCAAGTATGATTGCGGAGTGCCGACTCATGTCTCCGCGACGATTGTCGCTTTTGACAAGGACAAGCTGCCAAACGGTCCCAAGACCATCGCCGACCTGTTCGATCTGCAGAAATTCCCCGGGAAGCGCGGACTGTATAAGGATCCCTATACCAATCTCGAATGGGCGCTGATTGCCGATGGCGTAGCCAAAAAGGACGTCTACAATGTCCTCAGGACGTCCGAAGGCGTGGAGCGCGCCTTAAGGAAACTCGACACCATCAAGAAGGACGTAATTTGGTGGACGAGCGGCGCCCAGCCGCCGCAATTACTGGCCGACGGCCAAGTCGTTATGACCTCGGCGTGGAACGGCCGGATCTATGATGCTGTCAAAAACTCCGGCAAGCATTTCGAGATCATGTGGGACGCGCAAATTGCGACATTCAACCTGTGGTCGATTCCAAGGGGCACTACGCACCGGGAGGAGGCCTACAAGTTTATTGCTTTCGCCGCTTCGCCGCAGTTTCAAGCCGAAATGACGCACTATATCGCCTACGGTACCGGTAACACGGAGGCGACGAAGCTAATCGATCCGGCGATCCTATCCGACCTTCCAACTGCGCCGGAGCATGCGGCCCAGGCGATGGATTTTGACGTCGTCTTCTGGCTCGACAAAGGCGACCAGCTACGCCAGCGTTTCACCGCTTGGCTAGCGAAATAATACCGAAGAAAGCGAAGGGGGAGAACTTTCGTTCTCCCCCTGGACCCGAGGGACGAACCGAGAGAGGGGTCGATGGCGACGATGGCCGTCCAAATAGCTGGCAGCGTCGACGGCGTGCCGTTGCGGATCAAGCTGCAGCGGATTGAGCGCGCGCGCAAGCTGAAGACTTTCGCCTTTGTCTTGCCTCTCCTGCTGTTCATCCTAATAGGTTTTGTTTTGCCGATCGGCCGTATGATGTTCAACGCGGTCCACGACGATGGGCTTCTGGTGCTGATGCCGCGGACCATGGCGGCGCTGAATGGTTGGGACGGAAAGGACCTGCCTGACGAGACGGTCTATGCCGCCCTCGCTGGAGATCTCAAGCTGTCGTTTGCGCAGAAGACCGCTGGCGCGATCGGCAAACGGATGAACTATGAACTGCCTGGCGCTCTCAGCGAGGTGATATCGAGCACCCGCAAGGCGAGCACGCTCTCCGTTGGCCCCTACAAGGCGGCACTGATCGAGATTACTCCGCTTTGGGGGCAACACGAGGTCTGGAGCCTGCTGAAGCGCGGAGCGTCTGCGTATACGGCCTTTTACCTGCTGCGTGCCGTCGACTACCAGTATGGCCCTGACGGACAGATTGTCGCTTCACCGCCGGAGAACGCGATCTTCCGCGACGTTTTCTTGCGTACGATTGGCATCAGTATCGGCGTAACCGCCACGACTCTGCTGCTCGGCTTCCCACTAGCCTATTTCCTGGCGACATTGCCACGTAGGTCCAGCAATCTACTGATGATCATGGTCGTACTGCCGCTTTGGACGTCGTTATTGGTGCGCACCACCGCCTGGGTCGTACTCCTGCAGCAACACGGTGTCATTAATGATACTTTGATGGCGCTGCATGTCATATCGCAGCCAGCCGAGCTCATCTACAACCGCGTCGGCACGATCGTGGCCATGACCCATATTCAGCTGCCCCTTACTCTCTTGCCAATCTACAGTGTCATGAAGACGGTCTCACCAAGCTATGTCCGCGCCGCTCGCTCGCTCGGCGCGGGCCCTTTCTACGCTTTCTGGAAAGTGTACTTCCCGCTGACCCTGCCAGGGATCGCCGCCGGATGCCTGCTGACCTTCATTTTGTGCCTGGGCTACTACATAACTCCCGCGCTAGTCGGCGGGCCGGCTGATCAAATGGTTAGTTCTTTGGTCGCCTATTATACCAGCGAGGAACTCAACTGGGGCATGGCCTCGGCGCTCGGCGTCGTCCTGCTCACCGCGACGCTGCTACTGTACTATGTCTTCAACAAGCTGGTCGGCGTTGAGCGGATCAAGATGGGGTGAGAACGATGGCCGCTTCCCTCTATGCCTCTCCTATGGAGAGGGGCTGGTACTATCTCCACAGGCTGCTATGCGGGGCGGTGCTTCTGTTTCTCATCGCACCGATCCTCGTGATCATCCCGCTGTCCTTCAATTCCGTGCCCTTCTTCACCTTTCCCATGCCAGGGCTGTCGCTGCGATGGTATGAGGAGTTCTTCTTGACTGAGCGGTGGCAAGGCGCACTCCACAACTCGATCTTCGTCGCCGTTTCCGTTACTCTTCTGTCGACCATTCTGGGAACGCTGGCTGCGCTTGGGCTCAGCCGCCCGAACTTCCCATGGCGAGCGCCGGTAATGAGCGTGCTTATCTCGCCGATCATCGTTCCGGTCGTGATCACGGGCGTCGGCGTGTATTTCTTCTACGCCGATGTCGGGTTGCTTAACACCTATGCTGCGTTGATCTTGGCGCACACCACGCTGGCTACGCCCTTTGTCGTCATCACCGTCAGCGCGACGCTGATGGGCTTTGACCACTCGCTGACCCGTGCGGCCGCCGGACTCGGTGCGCCGCCAATTACTGTCTTCTTCAAGATCACCTTGCCCCTTATACTTCCGGGAATGATCACTGGCTCGCTCTTCGCCTTTGGAACCTCTTTTGATGAGGTTGTTGTTGCGCTTTTCGTCTCAAGCGCTGAGCAGCGCACATTGCCGAGAGTCATGTTTTCGGGGATCCGCGAATCGATCAGTCCGACAATCACAGCGGCCGCCACGGTTCTGATCCTGTTCTCCCTCACTATGCTGACCACGATCGAACTGCTGCGGCGGCGCTCCGAGCGCCTTCGGGGCATACGCAACACCTAAACGGCTTCCGTCATATGTTGCAGGCCGCTTGGAACGACAGCGACGTTTGTCCATAAGATGACTGAGGAAATGATCTCCTTGGGCGAAAAGTTATCCCGCCGCGCCCAAGCGGCACCAGATGCGTCCGCAGTTAGTTGCGGCGATGTGACCCTAACGTCGGGTCAGTTGGAGGCGCGGACCAACCGCATGGCCCGTGCGCTGGAGGCTCTGGGCGTCAAGCTCGGCGATCTCGTTACGATCGGTCTACCCAATGGAGTCGACTTCATCGAAGCCTGCTGGAGCGTCTGGAAGCTTGGCGCGACGCCCCAACCAGTGTCATTCCGGCTGCCCGCAAGTGAGCTGCAAGCTGTCGTCGATCTCGCCGATCCGCCGATCGTGATCGCCTTGCCTGGCATGGAGGAGACAGACGGCGCGTCACCGTCCAGGACGCATTCTCGGGCGACGATCGGCCACTGGAACACCGCGTGGCTCCGGTCTTGACGGCTCCGATATCCGGCGGCTCGACGGGCCGGCCCAAGTTGATACTTTCCGGTTTACCAGGCCTAGCCCAGCCGGGTCGGCTGACCCAGGTTTCTGGCGCTTCGGGCGAAGCGCGACGGCTCTGATACCTGCACCGCTTTATCACAGTTCAGGGCCGCGCTAAAAGCGATAACGCACGATGCGCATCTAGTGCTGATGCCGCGCTTTGACCCCGAGGGAGTGCTGGCAGAAATCGAACGGCGCAGGGCTACCTGGGTTTATTTGGCTCCGACTATGATGAGCCGGATCTGGCGACTGCCAGAAGCAATGAGGACCAGCTCTCTCCGCACGCTTTGGCACTTAGCTGCACCGTGCGCTTTGGCTCAAGGAGGCCTTCATTGACTGGCTCGGATCTGAGGTGGTCATGGAGCTTTATGCTGGCAGTGAGGGCCAAGCTATGACCGTCATCACAGGAAGCGAGTGGCTCGATCGGCGCGGATCGGTCGGTCGTGTAAGCATGGGTGAGATGAAGGCCCTCGACGCTGACGGAAACGTGCTGCCGCCAGGCGAGGTGGGCGAGATCTACATGCGCCGGACCGAGGGCTCGCGGGCGGCGTATTCTTAGCGCGGCGCGACGGCTCGCAGTCCACCCGGCGGCTGGGAGAGTCTCGGGGATATCGGATATTTCGATGCTGAGGGTTATCTCTACCTTGCTGAACGTCGCACCGACATGATCCTAGTTGACGGCTCAAATGTGTATCCGCCCGTTGGCCAAATACGGCCAGCGCCACGCGGGCTAAATGAACTCTAAATGAGCATCGAGAGCAAAGCGGAACAGCCGCCATGAAGCGTCCCACCGAGCTAATGACCTGATCCACGTTGCCGCGTCATTGATGAAATGGACCCCGATTTTGGGACCACGTGCTTAGTTGGAAGGGGCTGCTCCGTTTGATAGACGGAGCGCATGATGACGACGAAGACGAGACGCAAGATCGACGCGGCACTGAAGGCAAAGATCGCGCTAGAAGCCGTGCGGGAGCAGGCGACGGTGGCCGATCTGGCCCAGCGCTACGAGGTTCACCCGAACCAGATCTATGCCTGGAAGAAGCAACTGCTGGACCAGGCGGCCCGGGCCTTTGACGCGGGTGTCGGGCGGGAGAGCGAGGACGCTCGCGAACGCGAGATCGAGAAGCTGCACGCCAAGATTGGACAACTGACAGTCGAGCGCGATTTTTTAGCGCGGAGGTCCGGAAGATGAGCACGCCGGACCGTCGAGGAATGCTCGATCGCGCCGACATAGCGCTGTCGATCCGCCGGCAATGCATGTTGCTTGGTATCGCGCGCTCTGGGGTCTACCGGCCGCCACGGCCGGCCAACGACAACGACCTTGCCCTGATGCGGCGCCTCGACGAGCTGTTCACCGCCTGGCCGTTCCTGGGCTCGCGGCGAATGACCGCGATGCTGAAGGCTGAGGGGCTTCAGGTCAATCGCAAGCGCGTGCAGCGGTTGATGCGCAAGATGGGCATCGCGGCGCTGGGACCAAGGCCGAACACGACGAGGCCGGCGCCAGGCCACAAGATCTATCCCTATCTGTTGCGCAACGTGACAATCGACCGGCCAAACCAGGTATGGGCGGCCGACATCACGTATCTGCCCATCGGCCGCGGCTTTCTTTATCTCGTCGCCATCATCGACTGGGCGAGCCGTGCGGTTCTGGCGTGGCGGTTGTCGAACACGATGGACGTCTCGTTCTGCGTGGCGGCTCTGGACGAGGCGCTGGCGAAGTATGGCACGCCGGAGATCTTCAACACCGATCAGGGCAGCCAATTCACCAGTGCGGCCTTCACCGGCGCGTTGGCGAGCGCAGGGATCAAGATCTCCATGGATGGCCGCGGTCGTTGGATGGACAACGTCTTCATCGAGCGGCTGTGGCGGTCGCTCAAGCATGAGGACATCTATCTCAAGGGCTATGCCGATGGCCGCGAGGCCAAGGCAGGGGTCGCGAGCTGGATCGCCTTCTACAACGATCGTCGCCTTCATCAGGCGCACGGCTATCGCACGCCGATGGCGGTCTGGCGCGAACGGATGCAGGCCGCGAAGGCTGTGGACATGGTGGACAACGCTGACGCGTTGACCACATGCCCACAGCAACTGCAGCAGACAGAGTCTCTGGCAGCGTGATAGAAAGGGATCAGGAGCGGTCAATTTCCAACTAACAAACCGGTTCAAGCGGTCCCGCTCCGCGGGTCCATTTCATTGATGCGCTGGAGGATGCATCGCTTTCGTTCTTCGACGTGGACGCCTGTCCTTTGCGTCGACAGGGCGCTTGGCTTCAATGCTGGGCCGCGGCGCCGAAATAGTGGGCCTGAAAGCGGCGGCTCATGGTACGTTGTCGTCCGCCGCTGACGTGCGGCCTCTTGCGGCCCGTAAGTGCAACGATCACGTCGCAGGGTCAGGTCGTGGTGTGCAACGCGATCGCAATCGAGGATAAACCAACCCGTGCTTCGGTAGCGATGCCGTGCTCACGAACCAGATGTTTGTGGAGGCTAGGATGAGGTTGTTGGACGGCAAGTTGGCGATTATTACCGGGGCTGGCGGCGGGCTCGGCGAGGCCTATACAAAGCTGTTTGCGAATGAGGGGGTGGCCATCGTCGCCAATGACCTCGACAGCACCGTTAATGGTTTCGGTGCGATCGCCGCTGCTGAAAGAGTGCAGATTGACCCGCATATCAAAACGAAAGAGTGAGCGCATCATGGATTACGCACTTCCGAATTTTTGCATCGACCTGAAGGGCCAGAACGCGCTAGTCACCGGAGCATCGGCAGGCCTTGGCGTGCGATTCGCCAAGACGCTCGCGCGATGCGGGGCGCAAGTGGCCTTGACGGCGCGGCGGCTCGATCGCCTCGAGAGCGTCGCGGCGGAAATCAGCGCGGCCGGTGGCAAGGCCGTACCGCTCCAGCTAGACGTGACCGATGCGGATCAGCTGACCAAGGTCGTCGCGGAGGCAGAGCGGCAGCTCGGGCCGGTAACGATCCTGGTGAACAATGCGGGCATCCCGGACGCTCAGCGCGCGACAAAGATGCCAATGGATCTGATCGACCGCGTGCTGGATACGAATGTGCGAGCGCCGTACGTATTGTCATGCGAGGTCGCTCGGCGCTTGATCGCGGCAAAGCTTCCCGGTCGCATAGTCAATCTCGCGTCGTCGTCGGCCTATTCTTATGGAGGCAATGGCGCCGCTCTCTATTCGATCAGCAAAGCCGCAGTGGTACGCATGACCGAGGCGCTTGCGGTCGAATGGGCAAAGTTCAACATCAATGTCAACGCAATCGCGCCCGGAGCGTTTTCCTCCGAGATGATGGATGGCATGCTGCAACGTGTGGGCGATATCACCAAGGGATTTCCGCGGCCGCGCATCGGCGATCCAGCTCAGCTCGACAGCACCTTGCTGTTCCTGGTCTCACCGTCATCGGACTTCGTGACCGGCACCTGCGTACGCGTCGACGACGTTCAAACTGGCAGGTAACCGAGCCCTGAGCGGCGTCTATCGATGTGGACGGACGTTCCAGGTGCTCGAGGTGACGAGCGCGTTTCCATCCTACGTCCCGAAAACGTCCTCCTGGCGTGCTCTAAGAGATCGCAGAGGCTTGAATACTGATGACAGGGCTTCCACTCCCAACGGCCCCTGCACCGCGCAGGACGTGGCGGCGCACGCGGCTTCCGCAGACCTGAAGCGCGTCCTTCCGAAGCCTTAAGTGTGGGGACGCCCAGCGTTGGCGGAGGCGCAGGGAGGTCCGCTAAGCGTCGCCCGCATGCGGAGGCAATTCCATGCGGCTGAGTCGTCTTGGGCCTACAAGCGAATTTTTCAGGAAGCACCTTGGTTAGGCCCACCACATTAGCGAGTGACCGTAATGTCGCTGGTTTGCGATCTCACCGGAGGGCGGCCTCGCGAGAGGTTGTTGCGCACGCAAGACGCCTCACCTTGCAGAAGATCTGCGCTTCGACTGCGTCGATGCGAGGTACAGCCTGAAGTTCTGGGACTGTTCTGGCACAAGGCAAGTTGCCTCCCCAGTCCCAATCTCTATGCCGTGTCAGCCGAAGCGCTCTGTCGGCTCTCTCCGGCCGAACTCGTGCAATCGGCGCAAGGCCTCGAAATCTCAACCAATAGCAAGACGATTGTACATAGGGTCAAGTCATGACTTGCGTGATTGCAGTTGTCCTGCTTGCGGATTCCGATTTATTTCGGCCGGGTATTCCGACTTGAAGCCCGCCATCGTTCCGATTTGAAGCCGGCCACCATTCCGAAATGAAACCGGCCGGCATTCCGATTTGAAGCCGGCCGGGGTTTTGGAAGTCGGCGTTTTCGTTTGGGTCAGTCCCTCAGGCATCAAGTCCC
>NZ_JARVWW010000078.1 GCF_029846715.1 Bradyrhizobium nivariense | reverse complement strand
GCGTCGACCGGGTCGTACGGCGGCAGTGAGGCGTCGCTTCGCAGCGCATAAAGCGCCTGCGCGCTCTTATGGACGCTGGAGAGCAACGCGTAGGAGGCAACAGCAACGGTGCTGATGGTGGCAAGCAAGGTCATGGGCATTGGTCTATTCGGTTAGGTTGAGGAAGCGACCGGATTGCAAATCCACGGTCATGCAGTGCTGGAATGAGCCGGGCGAGCGCCATCACAGTCTGGTCGCGCCGACCTGCATGAGGGCAGCGTCCCAACTCGTCGGGTGGGCATCCGTCGTGCAGGAGCACGATTGCCCCCGGCCGGACCGAGGCCAGCACCGCGGCAACAATCGCCTCGACGCCAGGACGAGACCAGTCGTGCGGGTCGACTGACCAGTGCAGGGCTGCCAGTTTGGCCTTCGCCGACGCGGCGAGGGCCTCCTTGGTCCGAATCCCGTACGGCGCACGCATGTGCTGTGGCCACGAGCTCGCATCAAAGACACTCCAGTTCCTTGTTGACTCGCAAAGCACTCACGATCGACGCGACGCCGGACCGGTGCGCGTCAAGTGCGGCCATCCGGGATCGGGCTGCCAGAGCGCTGCACCCAACGGCGCTAGATCGCCCTTTTCGCTATCGGCTTGCGCTGCGCCGCTCCTGCTAAGTGCTAGAGATCTGAAGGCGAGCTGCCCATGCTGTCTCGTGGCTGGTGTTAGAGCCAGATTAATGCATGCAAGAAGCTCGCGCGTGCCACGATAGCGAGACCAAGACTTGCCTCTATCTGGACGCAAGGGGTGATCATGTGCTGGCGCTTGCTCGTCATCCGCACATTGCGTTGAAAATCGCGAATACGTCGTCACGCGCCTGATCCCGAACATCCTTGCTATAGCCGGCGGCTAGCTATGTGGATTCGGAGAATATTGGTAAAATCTATTGTTTTGATGGGAGGTATCCATGCTGCGGATGGGCCAAGAAGGCTTCATCGACGTCGGGTTGGTGAGCCGGTCCTCTTGATCCAATTGATCAGGCGCATACCGAAGACTGGCTCAACACGTGATCTTCGTTTCGGTGAAGCTCATCGCCAAGCATCGAAGCCATCTCGCGAAAACGCGAACCATGGTGCTTGAACTAAATCAACTCGAGCACTGCTTCCCACGAACAGAGTCGAGCCCTCGCCATTCACCGATGACGACGAGTGGCCAGCCCTGTTGATGATTAAGCTACAGACCTGAAGGGAATCGCATATTCGCTCGACGCAGAGGACGTTAAAGATGGCCAGAGAGCGCCTCCTTCCGGATGCTTGAGACAAACTCGAGCCTTCAGCATTTCGGCAGGTTCCAACAAGCGTGCCGGCCTCAGCAGACATTAGATCCCTCAATTAGCGAGGTCGCTGTCGCTCGATTCCAGCAGCTTCAAAGCCCCTCAGGAGCTCAGTCGAAGCGCCTCAGCCAACATCAACGGTGCACAGCCAAGTGTTGCGGCCGGCGATGGGTGGAGCGGGGCATGGATCAATGCATCTTGCGATTAGCGTTGCAGATACCGACTCCGCTAAGAGGATCCTGAGTGCGGCGCGGTTCGCTGGTCATCAGCATTTTCGTTGCAAAATCGAGCGACCTGAATGCTCGGTCGCGGACCGCCTGCGGCAAATCAGGAGTCGCGTCGATCGCAGCGCGCGCGTCGCTCATAATCTTATCTTTTGCGGAAAGAAGCTTTGCATCTAACATTACATGAAGCGTCTCTCGAACGTCAGGTGAGATCGAGCCGTCACCATCGATCAATTCTCGAAGTTTCCAAAACATACGCTCGACTGCTACCATAGAACCGAGGACTGACATCAGTCTTGGTGACATCATTGCCATCTCCTTCTCCAGCCAGATTCTGGCGACCATCCCAGCGAAATCAGATCTGTTCCCGTTTGACACCGGCGCGCGCGGCGACCCTGAAACAGGCGAATGACTGGGGTGCAATTTCTCTGCCAGGGGCGTGAGACTCAGGTTGCTCAGGGAAGCTCGCAAAGCGTGCGATTTGCGAGCAAGGCATTTATCTTTCCTGTGCTCCAGGCCGTAGCCCGGGCGCGTGCGGTGGTCGAAAACCGACATGGAGGGTGGTTCTGTTTGCGACAAACCGCCAGCGGCATCGGAGTTGGACTTCTCCTGCCAGGCGTCCAATGCTTATCCGCTTGTTCACTGGATCGCTCAGTTATCCAGGCGGAATTGACTGAGTGATCCCGGTCACGCAACGGCGGTCATCGATACCCGGTGCTCGGGGCGCCCACGCGTTTCGTGATTGCATGGGTGCATCGAGATCGAGCCCCCGATCTGGCGGAGGTGCGTTGGTCGTGCGCCACGTTGACCTCGATCGATCTCGACTCTCCATCGGCCGTCTGGTCGAGCTCAGAGGAAATGCTAACTTAAACGCACATATCATTTCTTGTGCCAGCGTCCGTATCTCGGATTGATTCACTTCGTCTGTCTTACTGTCCTCGTCCCTGCACGGCTATGCTGTGCAAACCGTGCATTTTACCCACCACCGGCCACCGCGTTTCTCCGCGCGTAACTTGCCGCGGCGGATCCGAGAGAGCACGGCTTCGGGGCTTATGTGGTTCATCGCTGCGAACCGCTGAACAGTGAGGTAGTCCTCATCGAGAGGTCGCGGGGTGCTAATGCCGTGCGCGGCGAGCAGAATGCGCAGCGAAACCAATTCCGCCAGCACGATCTCGAGCTTACGCGCGATCTCTTCGGTCTGAGCGGAGCGCTGCCAGGACCGCGTCACGACAGTCCCGCTCGGGCGATAAGCCACACCTTGGATTCGTGTGGAATGCGATCGACGAACTGACGCGCCAAAGCGGAATGAACGTGAGCCAGCTCACCTGTCCAAGCAAACCACTGCTCGGGCAATGTCAACGCACGCAAAATGAGAGACAGGCCATTTATTTGCCGTTAAGCCTCCTGTTTGCTGATGTAGTTGAATGGGTCTCATGCGCGTAAAAGCCATTTGAACTATAAGAGCGGCCTGACCGATGCATCCGGCTGCGGTACTCATTGGCCTCGGTGTTGCCATTTATTGCCTAGTCAAGAGCGAATTTATCGGAATTCGCTGTTGGCTCACGGTCAGCGGTCTGCCGCTATGAGCTCCGAGTGAATCGCAGTTGCCGTATTGAGGCAGGCATCCAGTGTCAGAGATCCGAAGGCGAGCTGGCAAAGAAGATAATTGGCGCCTGCCTCTTCTACGTGATCGAGAAGAGTTTGGCGCACCGAAGCGCGCGTTCCAACAACGCACAGTTCACTCTCAATCGCGGCATCTAACGTCAGGGGTAGGTTGGATGGAGGCGGGATGCCATTGAGCTCGTACAGGAACTTAAAGCTCTTGAGCCATGTTTCGTAGGCTGACGCGGCGAGGGAACGGGCGGCTGCTTCAGAGCTCGCGATTACGACCATGCGGAGCAATGCGAGAAATGGTGCTGAACCGCTGGCGTCACGATCCGCGTTTCGATGAGCGTGATAGCGATCGGTGACCTTGCGAACGGCAGAAGAAGGCCCCATGCACGCCAGATTTGCGCCATTTGCCGCCGCCCAATGGGCGGACTCTGGCCGATTTGTAGCAATCCATGTCGGTGGACAAGGACGCTGGTGAGGTGAAAGCGTCAAAGGAACGTCGCTCAGCGCAAAATGTTGCCCTTGGTATGTGAGCGGGCCGCCATTCATCGCGCTAACGAAGATTTGGGAAGCTTCCTCGTAACGGCTCGAGGCAACGTCGGCTCCAACCCCAAAATAGCTCAGTTCGATCGGTAGGGAGCCGCGACCAAGGCCGACCTCAACCCTGCCGCTGCTCAGGTGATCCAACATGCAGATCTCCTCGAACGCACGCAGCGGGTGATAGAGGTTGAGCAGCATAACCAAGGGACCAACTCGAAGTCGCCGTGTGCGTTGTATGACGCTCGACAGAAACAAGTTCGGCGACGGACCCAGTCCATGGGGAGTGCAATGATGCTCCGCCAGATGATAGGCATAGAAACCGAGCCGGTCGTAGGCCTCCGCGAGCGTGAGGCGGTCCGCGTATTGCCGGGCGATACCGCGGCCGTCCTCGTCAAGATGATCAAAAATGCCGCAGGTCAGGTTTGAGGGAAGAACGTTTCTCACTCAGTTATCTCCTACATAGAGAGGACCGGAGTCCGCCGGGTTGCGTGGGTGCAAGAGGCGCTCGCTGGCAATGCGCTGCATATGTTGCGAAGCCGTTCTCAATAGCTCGTAATGCGCTGACTGGATGAAAACTGACGCCGGCTGCGTCGCGAAGCTGCATCAGGTGTTCGTCCGGATCGATCACGAACGGGGATCGGCGACATGAGTGGAAGGGGGCCACTAGCCACGGCATCCCACTTTCTTAAGAATGCTGCCGACAGCCGCAAGAAAAGCATCCATCTGGAGCTTTGTACCGATGCTAACCCGAATGCACTCTTCCAGGCCGGCATCCGGAAAGAAGGCAACAAGGACTTTTTGGTCTTCCAACGCCGCCTGCCACCATCTGCCACTCTGGCCTGCGGGCACACGGGCGAGGAGGAAATTCGCGTGGGAAGGCGTTACAGAGAACCCAAAGTCTGAAAGGGCGGCCGCCACGCGCTGCCGCTCAAGCCTGACGTGGCGATGGTTCTCCTCGTAAGCGTCGCGATGCGCCAGGACGCTCATGCCCACCGCATGAGCGACCACATTCATGTTGAAAACGTTCTGGATGTTGCGAAGCCGCCCAATTAGTTCGGGATGGCCGAAACCGAAGCCGACGCGAATGCCAGCGGCGGAATAACTCTTGGAAAACGTGCGCAGGACCAGAAGATTCGAATGGCGCTCAACAAGGCGTAGGCCGTCCTCGGGTGCGAAATCGACATAAGCTTCGTCCAATACGATCAATCGGTCAGATCGTGTAACGAGGCGTTCAATCTCAGCGAGCGGAACGAAGGTTCCGGTGGGATTGTTCGGATTGGCCAGCAGAATGAATTTGGCATCTTTAGCCGCACCGAAAAGCAGCTCGTCCATCGGCAAGCAGTCAGGTTCAGACCAGGGAATTTCAATGAAGCGGGCCCCTTGCAACATAGCAAGCTTGCGATTGAATGAGAAGCCGGGCGACATCATTGCGATGCCGTCCCCCGGGGCAAGAAAGGCTCTGTAAATGAGACTGAGGAGTTCAGACGATCCATTGCCAGCCATCACGCGATCAGTTGCAATGCCATAGGCATTTGCGGCTGCTTGTCTCAAGCTGACATTGTCGTCTTCTGGATACAGGTATTGCAACTCAAGGGCTGCAATTGCGCTTCGCATCACGATGCCAGGCAACGGAAATGGGTTCTCATTCGTGTTCAGTTTCACGCAACCATTGTCCGGGATGGGTCGTCGGGATGGCAGAGCATCCAATTCGCGAGCCACCGGCGAGAGCGAGGAAAGCATAGTCTGCAGCTTTGCATCCAATTTGGTGTTCTCCCGTTTTGTCGATGAGAGCAGTTGAGGGCGTTCGTCGAGCCTGCGTGGTGCGTGCGCTATATTCGGATCCGAGAAGCGCGAGGCGTGCATGAATGTGAGTGTTGGGCGGCAGACTTAGATCTAAGGGTCGCGCACCGGATCAGAGTCCGTCTCGATGCTCCGGTAGCGATCAGCACGGGTCAGGCGGCACGGAGTTGTCTGAGCGAACACCTGCTTCCAGGAGGGGTGGAACGCCACGTCCACTCGGCCGAACAGCGCTTCTAAGACTTGGCTTGAACTTGCGTAATCGGCAGACAGACTGCGCGCGACTGATATCTTGCCACATGGTACGTTCCTTCTGAAGAGGCCCGGACAGCTCACTCCCGAGAGCGAGACGCACATCAGTTTGACCAGCTGGAAGAAGGTGCCGATGTTCGTCGGCCTTACGAATGTGAAAGTGGTGCTCACTGCAGTGGCACCAGGCGAATGGGAACGTACTCTTCGGACGGCCGTAGGGGCGCGCACGACAGCTGTGATAGCATTACCGCGAGCGTGAGAAATGCTGCGACTGCGGCGACCGCGAGGCACGTGAGCAGCGCGCAATCGCTATATCGAGGATGGTTCATCATTCGAACGCTCCGTGCGGTGTTGGGACGGGCGACCAGTTCTGCTCGACCGCTTCGATGGTATTGTCGCGCCAGCGGTAAACGATGAAGCCAGGAGCGGCATTGTCTCCCCTGGAGTCAAATCGGACCCCGCCAATAGCCGTTTCGATTGAGCCCGAGCTTAGGGCCGCAGCGACCCGCATAGGATCGAAGGTGCCAGCCCGTTTGACCGAGTCTGCCCATGCTTGCATCGCGCCCGCGGCAGATAGGCTCGAAGCCTTGAGCCTGGCGACAGCGGCTGCCCCTGCAGCATTCTTCGTCGGGTCCAGCATAAAGGTGAAGAGCGTGCCGTTTGCGGCCTCACCGGTAATGGCCAGAAAGTCGCTTGTCATCAGCGGATCGTTGGCGATGACGGTCAGGCGTGCGCCGGCCTCCGCAGCTTGATGCACGATTAGGCCGATCTCGTTGTAATAGCCGACGATATAGACGAGCTGGATTACCTCTCGCTTCAGTCTCGAAAGCAGAGCGGTGTAATCCGTCTCGCCGGCAGCATAGCTTTGTCGAACACTGTCCTCGCCAGCTGCACGAAGCCGCGATTCAACGATATCGGCGATGCCTTTACCTGCTGTACTCTTGTCGTCGAGGACCGCGAGCTTTGCGCCTTGGTGATGCCGCACGATGTAGTCGGCCGCAATCCCGCCTTGTTGGTCATCGCGGCCGCAAATCCGAAAGAGCGTGGTTAGGTCACGCTCTGTCAGACGGGGATTGGCCAAGCCCGATGAAATCTGAATCACCTTGGCTTCGGCGTATATATCGGAGGTCGGAATTGACGTAGATGAACAAAAGTGCCCAACGACAAGCTTGATCCAGTGAGTTGTTAAGTGACTAGCAACAGCGACGGCCTGCTTGGGATCGCATGCATTGACGGCAATCCTCAATACGAGCCTTGTGTCAGGCGGCAGACCCGATGCACTTATCGAATCCACGGCCGCGGCCGCTCTGTCGCGTATCTGCACGCCCAGCGCCGCAGTGCTTCCCGTCATTGGGCCCGCTACAGCAATGTAAACATCTTTTGCCGAGGCATTCGAACTCAGGATCAAGGAAAGGAGCGCAGCAGTTGCAAGTCTATGAACGCGGACAATCGACATGTGGAGCTCCCGACAGCAGTCCGGCGCAATGATGTTTGAATCGAACTCAGACCAGTACGAATAGGCTTCAGGTTGTTGCCAGGTTCAGCCGTAAGTATCGGGTGGTCACGGACGAATGGACGTTCCTGGACTGGTCAGGACAAACCGTCGTCTAGGGGCTGGCAGCACCAATATCGACCATCCTGCCGGTACCCGGTACACTCGCCAATCTTCCGGGCTCGACAGACTTGTGCCGAGGAGCCGTTTGGAACGCGCGTACGGCCATTCGCCGGCTTGTTCTCGTCGAGAACTCTCACCGAGAACTCCCGAAAGTTATGCCGATCATTGGAGTCTCCCTCGATCTAGGCGGCGCTTTGTCCGTCATCCCGCCGCTGCGTCAATGCTTTTAGAAGGTACAATGTGACGCTACGTACGAATCAAGTACTTCGAAGCGTGCTCGTCGAGGGTGAATGCCAGGATCTACAGAGCGAAAGACCCAAACCGTGCCCTCAACGCAGATTCGGAGGCGAACTGCTACGGACCAACGATCCTCGCTCAGATGAGGATCGCCATCAGCTCATTGGGTTTAAAGACATTCCAGTAAGAGGAAGTGGCAATCGGGTGCGTCAACTCTTTCCCAGCTGGTCCTCCAGCGCGGCGAGGGCGAGATCGAGGTATCGCATGAGGCTCGCATCCCAGCCAGCGAGATTGTGTGGTTCGGTCAATCGCGTCAGCACCTTGAGTATCATTGAGACAGTCGAATCAACTCCTGCAATCTCAGTCAGGAGCGAACGGGCCTGACGCGCGACCGCATTTGCCCGCTCGCTGCATGGAGACTCGCCCTCATGCATACAGCTTCGTAGCTCGTCGCGAATCTTTCGCCACCGATCTTCGCGGCTAGCGTTAGAGGCGCATGTGCAGATCGCCGAGGGGGTACGCTTCTCAATCCGCGACATGGCGTCTAACGTGGCCGGCAGTTCGTCGACACTGACTTGTGTCTCACCTTGCGTCGTCATATTGCGCAATCGGTCCCTTAATAAGGTCGTCCGCGCGACTTGAAGTTCGATCCGTTCCAGATGGTTGCGCAATAGGTCCGTGAGAGACGTCCGCCCCTCGATTGCTTTGCGGATCTCAGGAAGTGAGAAGCCGAGCTCACGTAGAGCGCGAATCTGAGAGACGCGTTGTAGGCTGTCACGATCGTACATGCGGTGACCGCCATCGGTACGTTCCGAGACCGTCAACAACCCGGTGTGTTCGTAGTGATGCAGAGTGCGTACCGTTACGCCGGTCGCTTCTGCAAGTTCTCCAATGCGCCATCGGCGCCGTCGTGGTGTGGCGTTTGTCATGATCCTCAATTTTCAAGCCTACAACCTGACGTCACGTGAGAATCAAGTTATTTCAATGATCTAAATGATGCGTCTCTTGCTGCGAACCGCAGAAGGACTGAGAGCATGCTGTTGATCAAACGGCCGACACAAGTGCAAGCATCAAATTCGCCAGCGACCTCAATTCATCCCTCGCTGCGCGTTGCAGAACAAGTCTCGCGATCGCCGCGCGGTTCTCGCTGGTTCGCATGCATGTCGGCAGACATGTGATTGCCTGATCAAAAAGGTGTCCCAACATCGTGAGATCCTCCGGATCGTAGACTCCACTCGACTCATCCAAGAGTAGGGCTCCTTTCATTGTCGCACTCGCGCCGCACGTGACGAAGCCGTTTGGCCGTGGTGGGGCAAAAAGGAGACGGAGCGGCGACGTGCGCAAAAGAATGTGACGGGAGGAGTCGCGTGATGCCGTTGTGCAACACGGCGTATGCTTCCGTTTGTCCAAGACTTCGCTTGCCGAAACTGTGCAATTTATCCAAAACACTGCCGCAGCGGTGGCTAACTGCTGTCTGATCGGCACGAGAAGCGAAAGCAGGTGCATGCAGCTCCCTTTCTTAAGATACTGCTTCACGAAACGGCGGATCCAGACACAGTCCTGATCTGATCTGATCTGATCTGATCAGATGGGCCTCTTTTGATCGCAACCCTTGCTGTGATGTCTATCGTCGAGCCGGGCGTTGATTGGCTAATCATCGCAGATCAGTTCTACCACCACGTCGTGGCGTGTCCGCCGGCTAGGCGCCTAGCAGCGTGTTTAAACCCTCTGCTAGTCCTGTTGAGATGGCATTGTAGGCGCGAAGGCGTTGCTCGCGCATGGCGACGTCTGTTTTGGAACGCCACAAGATGATGGCTGCTCTTCAATAGCGCAAGTCCGCGGCCGCAAAGCGTCGGGAGATGAGGGAAGGCGGGCCTCAAAACCATTTCCGGCATGCATCTCAACGCAAGCGCATCTCGCGCGGCTGGCGAAACGTTGGTCGCCATCGAGGACCGAGTCGCGAATGAGCGCTCCGGCATCCGCTAGACGAGGAGGCGCTCAAAACGGGTCTACGAGTGCCCCCGCCACCGCGCGGTCACGCCGCGGGGAAAAGACGACGTGCCATGGCTCCTACAGCAATAACTCCATATCCAGACCTGTGCCGGATCAGTGTCGCGCAGCGCAGTACATCGGACGGCCTCGCCAGATTCAATGCACTAGAAGTGCAAGGATCCGTAGCGGCATAGTCTTTGCACAAAGCTTGGCGAGCCTTGCTGGCAGCCGCGCCCTACGGGTCCGCAATAGTAAAGGAGAACGAGCTATAGCTTGGACGAGGATCTTAGGAGAATCTTAATGCGCATCTTAAGACCATGCTCAAGCCAAGGCTACCCCTCGAATCTGGGGGGCAGTGTCTGGCGAATTCGCCGCAAGTATCCTGTCGAACATAGGGCTCGAAGTGCCCCCGTCGCGGGACTGGCTTGCTCGTCCGGCGGCTCACTCACTCAATTCCATCCTCGAACAGTATCGCTTTGGCGTGCGCGCTGGACAGATGCTTCGGGTAAGATAGGCAAATCATCTTACCACACCAAAGGAGCCCTTCGGGGTCAGCGATGCGAGGCAGCAGCTCGAGATGGACGGCGGTGGCGTCGCGCGAGTCATGCCGCGAGCTTTCGAAAAAACACGATTGCCGCGACATCCGAGAGAAGAACCCTGCACCTATAATCCGATGTGGCTGGGGTGAACATGTCGGTCGAAATGATCGAAAGCTGGAGGAGGAGCAGGCTTGGCGAAGGAAAGCGGCGAGCGCTTACGCGGGCGTTGGCACAGTTGCCGTCCCCTCATCATGAACACTCCTCACCGCAACGCGCGCGCAGCCGGAAAATGCCGCGAGCTGATGTCGCTCGATCCGGGTTTATCCTGCGGCCTGCAAGCTTGCAGTTACGCTCGATCGCGCGGCATCGCGTACAACAAGAGGAAGATAAGCGCCGTCGAGATGAAGTGTTCCCAACTTCCATTGCGACCTTGCGCAAAAGACACGTAGTCTTGCGCCGCCCTCCCGAGTTTGCGCCAGCCGGCGGGCGCGATCGTGGACAACATTGACGTTCGGCAGCACATGTTGACTCGACGCGAGCGAGCGGGAAACGCCGCTGTCGGTCGCCAGCCATGTAGGCCTGTAGCTACTTGCGCGCTTCGGGACTAACTCTATCGCCGTTGACGGCATTCAGATGTGCCAGTTCAGGCGAACAGCGATGATGGTGCGCTACCAGGTCCACCCTGCAACTTCGATCTCTGGTGTCGCCTTGAACCTGACGCGGCGCGCAATTGAAGGCGGTTTGGTGCTGAGGCCGAATATTGTTCAAGATGGGCCTCATCATTTCGCGCACTCTGAAGCTGGCGCATGCATCGTATGATGCGGGCCCGTCCGAATCAGCGGAAAGTCTAGCGCTGCGCCATCAGCAAGCTGTATGATGCGCAAGATCGTCACGGCGCGCCACATCAGTAGAGCCGGACGACCCGATCAAACTGGGCTTAAAGCGCACTAATTTCCACTATGCCCAACGTCAATCAGAGAACCGGAGCTTCGAGCCTGGCGTAGGTCCTCGGTTAACCGAGAGCAAGTCGCAACGGGCCCAAACAATCCTAGGACGGGCCGCGACATTGGCTGGTCTCGGATGGAGAGACCATCGTGGATGCCTGCTGCAAGAATATGTTGCGCATCCAAATGCTTGCGGGATCAGTATTATGAATGGCGGGCCATTGGACGGCCTCGGTGAATGTGAGAAGTCGCAGCGGAGGTTCGATGACCCGCAGCGGCATCGTCTGTGCGAAATGGCTAACCAATCTTGAGGGCATGCTCGCTATACGGTTGGTGCCCAATAACATAGGCGGAATCATACCAAAACCCTGCACCGCGATCTCGGTGCGTATCTTGAAACCATGCTCGAGCAAGAGCCATTCTCGGAACGAGGGCCTCAGGAAACGCCCAAACTGGGCTTCCACATGCCCGATCGACATGTAGTTCTCGAACGTGAGTCGCGATGCTAGCTGCTTGTTCATGGGGCAGCCCACGCAAACGAAAGTGTCCTCGAACAGAGCCGCCATCGGATGCGCGCTCGACATGAACATCTGCGGATACATGAGAAAATCGACTTCACCGCGCCGGAGAAGCTCATCGGGGTCCTCTGCGGGCGGCAGCAACTCGAAACTGATCGTTGGAGCTTCTTGCGCGACACGGTCCACGACTCCTCGAAGAAACACGACAGTCATGAAGTCGGACAGGATGATCCTGAATCGCCGATTCGATTGAGACGGATCGAAGCCGTCTGGAGAAATAATGGAGAGCTGGATGTGAGCGAGAGCCTCGCGAATCGGGGCTGCGAGCGCTTCAGCCCGCGGCGTTGGGACAAGCTTCCGCCCCTTCATTGTGAATAGCTCATCTCGAAAGTAGGTGCGAAGCCGCGCAACGGCGGCACTCATGGCAGGTTGACTGAGGTTGATGCTTCTTGCCGCCGCGGTGAGGTTGCCTTGCGTCACCAGGGCGTCGAACGCGACGAGGAGATTCAGATCGAGGCCTTTGAAACGCATAATCCTGAGTGATCCACGGTGTGAATGTGTTCTATCGATACAATCGATTTTACCGTTTGTACCGAATGAGGATAGCAAACGATGGTTTAGCGAGAAGTCAGATCAATCAGAATGGTTACAAATCGTTGCGCGTCTCAGCCCAGCGCAAGGGATCGATCAAGACGTCTGGACCGTGCGGTCGCAGGTTCGCGCATGTTGCGCAAGCCATATCTCGCCGAGTGCGGACGGTGCGGATCCGCAAACTTGCGTGGGCGTATACGACGAGCAAACCATCGTTTGGCTCTGCCAACCCATTCTATATCCGCCGTGTACCGCCGTAGAATTGAGCGAACGCTCAACTTGGCCGTAGATTTCCGTCCAGTCGGACCCTCCCGGTTGCGGGTGCCGAATGTGTTGTGGCCGCGGTCGATTGGATTGCGTCCTTGCTGGGGTGAAATGGTGCGGAACATGCAAACGAAGGCGTCCTTGGCGAATCTGATGCGAGTTGCGCACACGCTCGATGTCGTCTCGATTGTGAATGCAGATCGGTCAGTGCGTGAAGCTCTCACGGACGTGGTGTTTTCCGCGGGTTACGTGCCCGTACCCTTTGAGAGCGCAGACGGGTTCTTGAAATCGGGTCGCCGTTTGATCACGTCGTGCTTGATCGCGGACATGCAGTCGAGCGTGATGAGTGGCCTTGAGCTTTTCCATCATCTGGTTGCATCCGGAGGCACGATTCCCACCGTTCTGCTCACAGACCACTCCGGAGACCACGTGAGCCGAGTCCTGCAAGCTGGACTCCAGTTCCTGAGCAAGCCTTTCGAACGTAGCGAACTGCTGGCCTGCGTCAGGAGCCAGATAATGAATAGGAATTACTCTCTATGAACATGATCGCGCCCGGGTCCACACGAGGTGTTTCGGCGCGCCCTCCAGTTCGTTGGAGGCTGTGCTGGGAGAATGAGCTTCAACTTGCTGACCATATTGAGTTGTCCGACTTCTTCCGGAAGACCTATGGTCCGACCGGGGCATTCAATGCAAAGCCCTTTGAAGGCCATCGAAGCTGGGCCGGCGCAAGGCCTGAGATTCGGGCAATCGGCTACGATGATCGTGGCGTCGCGATTCACATCGGCGCACTGCGCCGCTTCATAAAAGTTGGTGAGGTTGATCTTCTCGTGGCTGAACTCGGATTGTACGGGGTGCGCCCGGATCTCGAGGGGCTCGGAATCAGCCACTCCATCCGCGTGATGTATCCCGTATTGCGAGATCTTGGCGTGCCATTCGGCTTTGGCACGGTCCGATCTGCCCTGCAGAAACATATTACCAGACTGCTCGGGCGACAGGGATTGGCGACTGTTCTACCAGGGCTCCGCGTTCGGTCCGCTCGTCCGGATATCTATCTCACTGTGCCTCCGACGCGCGTGGAGGACGTGGTCGGCCTCGTTCTGCCGATTGCCAGGCCAATGAGCGAATGGCCGGCCGGTGAGATGATTGAACGGAACGGGCCAGAACTGTGACGTCAACAAACGACGTGACTGAAGTGCGGAGCGACTACGCCGAGGCCGGCGGAGAGCACTGCGTCTATCTGACCTTTGATGATGGTCCAAACCCGCTTTGCACGCCGGCTATCCTGGACGTGCTGGCGCAGCATCGGGCCCCCGCCACCTTCTGCGTGATCGGTGCATATGCAGCGGGCCAGCCGGAGCTGATCCAGCGCATCATTGCTGAAGGGCACGAAATCGCAAACCACACAATGACGCACCCGGAATTGTCCAAATGTATGCCGGATGAGGTGGACTACGAGATCCTCACGACGAACAAGGTCATCAGAATGGGCTGCCCGCAATACTCTGTGCGGCACGTGCGTGCGCCGTATGGGATATGGACCAAGGAGGCCCTTGCCGCGTCGGCGAAAGCCGATCTGGCGGCCCTACACTGGTCAGTCGATCCGCAAGACTGGTCTCGTCCTGGCGTCGAGGCGATTGTTGCCGCGGTGCTGGCCTCGGTCCAGCCGGGGGCAATCGTACTCCTGCACGACGGATGCCCTCCCGACGAGTTGGAACGCTGCCCTCATGCTGGTCGGCGCGACCAGACTGTGACGGCGCTCGCCGAGCTCATTCCAGCACTCCATGACCGTGGCTTTGCGATCCGGTCGCTTCCTCAATCTCACTGAAATAGATCGATTCCCATGAGCTTGCTTGCCACCATCAGCACCGTTGCTGTTGCCTCCTACGCGTTGCTCTCCAGCGTCCATAAGAGCGCGCAGGCGCTTTATGCGCTGCGAACCGACGCCTCACTGCCGCCGTACGACCCGGTCGACAG
>NZ_JARVWW010000077.1 GCF_029846715.1 Bradyrhizobium nivariense | reverse complement strand
GTTGCGCCCGGGTTGATTCCAGACTCGATACAGCAAAAATATGCTCAGACCGTCGTGTCGACGCGGATCTTCCCCGGTTGCGTGCAGTTTTTGGGGACGAAAAAACGTTTTCACACAGCCTGGGCCAGAAGGCGGAATGCCGGAGCTGCACACGTAGATCCGCTTCACCACAGAGAGCGGACTTCGCACCTTCACGCGGAGCACACACTGGTCTTTTGCCGACCGGTGCAATCCTAGTATCCTGCCAGTGTTTTGCCCGACGGGTCAACGTCATGGCAGCGGCGAATGTCGTCGTGGCGCGTTTCGAAAATCCCTTATTGATCAAAGGGCCTTCTGCTGTGCATGGGGTTGTTTTCGAGTTTTTTTGTTTCGGGCCCCAGAAAAAAAAACGCAAGGCCCCGCAGGACCACTCACCCCGCCTGCAAGATCTCCGCGATCGCGGCCCCCGCCGCGATCGTGCCGAGTTTGCCGCCGACGTCGCGCGTCGCCCTGCCCTCGCGAAACGCCTTCGCCACTGCCGCCTCGATCGCACGCGCGGCTTCCTCATAGCGCACCGCGCCGTTCTTCTCGCCGTGCCATGCAAGCAGCAAGGCCGCCGACAGGATCAGAGAGACCGGATTGGCGACGTCCTGGCCTGCGATATCAGGTGCCGCGCCGTGCGCCGCCTGCGCCATGGCGTGGCTGTTACCGACGTTGAGCGAGCCGCCGAGGCCGAGGCTACCCGAGAGCTCAGCCGTGAGATCGGACAGGATGTCGCCGAACATGTTGGTGGCGACGATGACGTCGAAACGGTCGGGGTTGCGCACCACATGCGCCATCATGGCGTCGACGAGGATGTCGTCGACCGCGAGGCCGGGATAGCCCTTCGCCGCCTCGCGGCAGATGTCGAGGAACATGCCGTCGCCGAGCTTGAGCACATTGGCCTTGTGCACGATGGTCAGATGCTTGCGCCGCTTCATCGCGAGACGGCAGGCCGCGTGCGCGATACGCTCGCAGCACGCCCGCGTGATCCGGCGCAGCGAGATCACGACATCTGATGTGACCAGCATCTCGCCATTGCCCTGCTCCATGTTGCGGTCGGCGTAAAACCCTTCCGTGTTCTCGCGCACCACGACGAGGTCGAAATCGCCGACCCGGCCGGACCGCCCCGCATAGGTGCGCGCCGGCCTGACATTGGCGTAGAGGTCGAGGTTTTTGCGAAAATGCCGCGACGGATTGATCTCGCCATGCGCCTCGTCCTTGAAGTCGAAGGTCGCGGTCGGCCCGAGGACCAGGCCGTCGGCGGCGCGGACGATATCAAGCAGCTCGTGGCGCACCGTGGTGCCGAACTGCGTGAGGCTCGCATGGCCGACTGCGTGCTCCTCCAGCCGCAAATTGAGCTGGAAGCGCTCGGAGGCCGCGCGCAGCACGCCCGATGTCGCGGTCGTGATCTCCGGCCCAATGCCGTCACCGGGCAAAACGACGATGTGCATGGCGATCCCCTGAAATTGCGGCAGCTCGCGCGATCATACGCCAGCGCCCGGAATCATCGCCCGGCCTTCGCGCATACACCGCATGCAAGCATATGCCTGTGGAAGGCGGCCGCGCCGTAGTACATGCCAAAAGTCCCCTCAGCCACGCCGCCGGAGCAACGCGCTAACGCAATGACAATCACGTTACCTGCCGCCGCGCGCGAGACCGACCACCCCATTGCCGACGGCCTTCCGGCCGCAAAGCGGCGCTGGGCCATCGCCGCGATCTTCACCGCGCTCGCGATGGCCTCGCTCGACACCGCGATCGCCAACATCGCGCTGCCCGCCATTGCCGGCGACCTGCATGTCACGCCGGAGCAGTCGATCTGGGTGGTCAACGTCTACCAGATCGCGCTGGTGGCGACGCTGCTGCCGCTCGGGGCGCTCGGCGAGATCGTCGGGCACCAGCGCATCTATCTCGGCGGCCTGATCCTGTTCACAATCGCCTCGCTGTTCTGCGCGGTGGCGTGGTCGCTGGAGAGCCTCTTGGTCGCACGCACGCTGCAAGGCCTCGGCGCGAGCGGCATCATGAGCGTCAACACGGCGCTGGTGCGCTTCGTCTATCCCGGCCGGATGCTCGGCCGCGGCTTCGGCCACAACGCGCTGGTGGTCGCGACCGCCTTCACCTTTGGGCCGTCGATTGCCTCCGCCATCCTAGCGGTCGGCCCGTGGCCATGGCTGTTCGCCGTCAACATCCCGTTCGGCCTCGTCGCGATCGGTATCGGCTTTGCGATGCTGCCGAAGACGCCGCGCGCCGATCACGGCTTTGACTTTCTCGGCGCGATCCTGGCGTCGGCCTGCCTCGGCCTGTTCATCACGGGCATCGGCAGCGCCGCGCATAATCTCTCACCGGTGGTCGTGGGCGTCGAGCTGGTCACGGCTCTCGTGCTCGGCTTCATCCTGACGCGCCGCCATGCCGACCATCCGGCGCCGATGCTGCCGATCGACCTGTTCAGCCGGCCGATGTTCGCGCTGTCGGCGGCGACGGCGGTGTGCTCCTTTGCGGTGCAGGGTCTCGCCTTCGTCTCGCTGCCGTTCTATTTCGAGGATGTGCTCGGGCGCTCGCAGGTCGAGACCGGCTTCTTCATGACGCCGTGGCCGCTGGTGGTCGGCATCATGGCGCCGATCGCGGGGCGCCTCTCCGACCGCCATGCCGTTGGGTTGCTGGGCGGCATCGGGCTGGTGCTGCTCGGCCTCGGCATGGCGCTGCTCGCGATGCTTCCCGCGAATCCTGCTATCCCCGACATCATCTGGCGGATGGTGATCTGCGGCATGGGGTTCGGCTTTTTCCAGGCGCCGAACATGAAGGCGGTGATGTCGAGCGCGCCACCTCACCGCAGCGGCAGCGCCTCGGGCATCGTCGCGACCGCGCGCCTGACGGGGCAGACGACAGGGGCGGCGCTCGCTGCCCTCTGCTTCGCGCTGGCCGGTCACGATGGCGCAACCGTCGCATTGGCACTTGGCGCCGGCTTTGCCGCGCTCGGCAGCGTGATGAGCTTTTTGCGGCTGGCGGTGAAGTAGACCCTCAAGCCAGATGTCGGGCCGCCGCCACCTCGACAGTCGCGACCGGAATGACCGTCTCCGCGTCGAGCGCGGCGAGGCGTGCATCGATGGCAGCGATGACCTTGCGCGAGAACGGCCCGAGATGCGCATAGGCAGCGATCATCTGCACGGCGATCCGCGCCGATGACGTGTCGCGCTTGGCGCAGTTCATGAAGGTCTGCCACAGCGGCCCGCGCGCCTCGGGAAGGGCTGTGACCACCTTATGCACCGTTTCCATCGCACCGAGCCCCGCGCGGATGTCGCCTTCGGCGAGCTCCTGGCGCTGCCTTGAACGGTCGAGCAGCGTCATCAGCCGATCGACCCGTCTGGCATAGGCCGCCGGGCTGTAGATGTGCTCCAGCACGCGTTTGTAGTCCGTCAGGATGTCGCGCAACGGGCGCACCGGGTCGAAGTTGATCCCGGCGGTACACTGATCGGCGCCGATGGTCGGCGCCAAATCGTGGCCCGGGTGCAGCCGGCCTTCGCGCTCAAGGCGGCGCGTGAGCTGCGTGTTCGGCAAGGCATAGAGCAGGCCGACCATGCTGACGGGGATCGCCGCCTCTTCGATGAAGTCGATCATGGCATCCGCCATCGAGAGCTTCTCATTGTCGAAGCCGACGATGAAACCCGCGGTGACGAGCATGCCCGCGGCGTAGATCTTGTGGATGCTCTCGGCGATGTTGCGCCGCGTGTTCTGCTTCTTCCGCATGGCGACCAGTGTCGCCGGATCCGGACTTTCGATACCGACGAAGATGGCGAAGAAATTCGCCTGGCCCATCAGGTCCAACAGCTCGGGATCGTCGGCCAGATTGACCGAGGCCTCAGTCGACAATTCGAAGGGATAGCCGTGGGCGCGCTGCCATTCGGCGAGTTGGGGCAGGAACAGCCGCAGGGACTTCTTGTTGCCGATGAAGTTGTCGTCGACGAAGTCGAGATGGCCGCGGTAGCCCATGGCGTAGAGCCTGTCGAGCTCGACCAGCATTTGCTCATTCGTCTTGGTTCGCGGGACGCGGCCATAGAGCTCGATGATGTCGCAGAACTCGCAGGTGAACGGGCAGCCGCGCGAGTACTGCACACCGAGATAGAGGTAGTCTTCGAACTTCAGCAGGTCGAAACGCGGCACCGGCGTCGTGGTGACGTCGGCCTGGAATTTCGGCGCGGTGAAGATGCCGGAGCGTGCGCCGCCGTCCCAGGCCGCGATGAATTCGTCGATGACGCTCTCGGCCTCGCCGAGCACCTGGAAGTCGGCCCTCTCATAGATGTGGGGGCTCGAGGTGGGATCGGGACCGCCGACGACCACCGGCTTGCCCGCGGCACGGCACTTGTCGATCAGGCGTAGCGTGTCGGCCTGCTGCGGCATCATTCCGCCGGTGAAGACGACGTCGGCCCAGGAAAGATCCTCGTCGCCGAAGGACGCCGTGTTGCAGTCGATCAGCCGGACCGTCCAGCTCTTCGGCAACATCGCGGCGACCGTGATCAGGCCGAGGGGCGCCGCGGGGCGCTTCACGCCCAACACTTTGCAGGATTCGCCAAAGCTCCAGAACGACTCTGCCGAGAACAGCGGATAGAGCATCAGGACGTTGCAAGGCTGCGGTACGTTCATGGAACCCCTTTTTGCTTGATTCCACTGTAGCAGAGCGTCACCGACTTGCACCCCCTGCAAAAGGGACAAACTGTCGCCGCAGCGCAGCGGTAATCGAGCCTGGAACCGGCATTTACCCGCGGGACGTCGTCCCAAGCCGGGGATTGGCGTTCAGGGACGAGTGCGCGCCGCGGCCAGCCTGGAACCCGGCCCGATCGATCAGCAGCGCTCGGTCACCAGCATCTTCCGGCTGCTTGCCAGCACGTCGCTGCACCAGGCGAGGAACGCGCCGAGAAACTCGCGGCCGGCCGCGTCGGTGCGGGCGTGCTGCCGCAGCGTCTCGAACCCCGTCTCCATCCGGGAAGCGTTGCGCGCGAGCAGCGCACGGATGTCGCTGCGGACCTGCGGGTCGTCTTCCTGCTCGAGCATACGCACGTCGAGCTGGGTGACGTGGATGAACGAATATTGCGCGTGCAGGACGGCCGTCATCGGACGCGGCCGGTCGACCACGATCGGACTGGGATAAAGCTCGTCTTGCGGATTGCTGATGATCCGGACCGCATTCTCGTTGGCGACGCCGAACGCCCTCAGCTTGTGATGGGCCATCTCATGGACGATCGCCTGCGCGGCCGCGAGCGGGCAATTGACCGTGAGGCCGATGACGCCGAACCGTGCATCGACCGAATGGCTAGCCGAGCCGAGGCGGCCGGGACCATCGGTCGGCTGTTCGGTGTCGCGATAGCACTGGATGGTGTGCACGATATCAGGCCATTGCTTCGCAGCGAGCGGCCAGCGGCGGACGTAGCCAAGCGCCTGTTCCATTGCCGCGACAGGTTGCGCATCGGGGACAAACCGCGGCGCGGGCAGCAGTGGATCCTCGGTGCGCAGGGCAACTCTCCCCTCCGCAATCGCCGGCGCACCATTCACCGGAGGTCGCCGCGGGGGCAGCGGCCGCCACGGCGTCGATTCGGTTTCGATCAGGCCCAGCGCAACGGCCGTATCATAGCCGTCAGTTTGCGGTCGTGCCGTGCGTTCCCAGTCAATCGACGTCGCATCCATGGCGAGCTCTCCTTCGAACCGGTCAGTGCGGGCGGCCACTCGTCGCCGAGAGCGCCGCGGACACGCGCCCTGCGCGTCCAGGCAGCAAAGCAATCCCCATCGTTGCCGCAAGCGTATCCATGTCTTTGTGCCGGTGCAGCGAGCGGTCGGTGCCGATCACGATCACCGATTTCGCGATCGCGCAAACGGCAGCAAGACCTTCGCGGTCGCCAAGACGCTCCGGATCGACGAAGGCGAGATCGATGCCAGCGGGCGCCAGACGCGACAACGCCGCAAGCGCCTCGATGCTGGATCCGCCGAGCACCGGCAAGGATGCACCGAGGCGCCGGCGCGCGGCCTCCGCTGCACCGGCATCTTGCTCGATGCCGCACAATCTCAGCTTTGGCTTTGTCTGGGAGATCAGCTCCAGCAACAGTCCATCGCCACATCCGACGTGCACGGCCGATGCAGCGCGGCGCAGCGCAGCGGTCTGCTCCCAAACCACGGTGCTGAAGCGCGAGCGCATGGCGAAAGGATTGTCGAAGCCGGCCACTTCAAATCCGATGCCGATTTCGGTGAGGATGTCGGCGCTATCCACGGGCTTCATAGTCGCGGCTGCCGCGCCCTCTCGTTTTCCCGGGCGTGTCACCGCTGTGCCGTGACGAGGCGGCGTGCCCTCGTCAGACAGCCATGTGCAGCGGAACGCAGCCGTCGTGACCTCGGCGATGCCGTTGACCAGCGACGCATCGACCACCCAATCCGCGATCTCGTCAAGCCAGCTCATTTCCTCGACAAACCCAAGCTGGCGGCCGAGGTCGAGAAACGCACACGAACGATCATGCGTAGCGGAACAATCCGCAGAACACGGTGCATGCCTCACCGGCCCCAATCCCAGCACCGCCAGCGCGACGTGAGCATGCATAGCCGCCTTGTCCCCGCGCGCGAGCATGCCGGCCAACGGATCGCTTCCGCCGCGCCGAAGGTAGTCCGCCCAGGATGTTGCACAGCATGCGGGATAGCCGAACCGTATCGCCGCTTGCACCAGATCATCTGCCGCCGGCTCGGCGAGCGATGCATCGAGCGGCGCAGCGCCGATCAGGAAGGCATAATCGAGCAGTCGCTTCGGGTCGTCGATCGACGCTTCAAGCGACCAGTCGGCGGCATAACCGAGCGACGCCTTGATCGGCTTGGCGTCGAGGCCGATCGAGCGTGCCCGCTCCGTCAAGGCGCCGATGCCATCATAACCGGTCCACAGCACCGTCGCCGGAATGCGCTTCAGACGTACCATTTCCAGCTCGATCGCGAGCGCTGCATGCCTGAGACGTTCCAGACGCGGCTGCCAGAGCGCGCGCGCCTGCGGGCCGCTGAAGCTGATGCGCTGCGCTGCCGCCTTGACGACATCGGGCTCGCGCGGTGTGGCCGCTAGCGGAGCGCGCGGCCAGGTCAACGAGCCTGTCAGCCCCGCGGACGTCATGGTGTTTCCACCTGTTGGAGCAGCGAATGCAAGCTCGGATTGTCGCCGATCGACCAGGCCGCGATCATCTTCGCTTCGAGCTCGGAGCGACGCTCCGATCGGCTGATCGCGGTTTCCCCCTTTGCCTGAAGTTCGGTCTCGATGTCCTCGAACAGGCCGAACCACACCGGGCAATCGATCGAGCGCATTCGCCAATCGCCGCCGATCGCGGTGCCCGGACAATTGCCCTTGCATGCGAGGAAGAACCGGCAATCCTGACATCCACCATCGGCCTGCGGCGTCCGGTAAAGCGAGAGCTGGCGATCGAATGCCTCGCGGCCGGCGCGCAGATGGGTCACGCCGTCCTTGTTGGTACGGCCGCAATTGCCGAGCCGGCCGTCGCTCTCGACGCCCACCACGGCGCGGGTCGCATAGGGATCGCAGGCATGGAACACGCACGAGGTGCGGGCGTCGTCGCCCCCGAGCATCGCGGCCATCTCGGCGAAGATGTCGAACTGGACTGACGGCAGCTCCTGTTCGAGCCGGCGCAGCCGCCGCAAAGCCGCAAGGTTCTCCTGCGCGGTGAGCGCGAGGCCTTCGCCAGCTTCTGTTTCATCCTGTTCCAGCAAATGCAGGCGCAGCTTGCGGACACCGAGGCTGCCGAGAAACCCGATCCACGCGCACAGCACGTTCAATCGATCCGGTGCAGCGTTCATCCGGTTCAACGTCACGATCACGTTCGGCGGCATTCCCTCGCGGCACAGCGTCTCGATCGCCGCCTCGATGCGCGCGGTCGCACGCCGCGTCGCCGGCAGGCTGCCGGCCCAGCGGGCATCGTTGAGCGGTCCCGGCCCGTCGATCGAGATGCCGACGCGTACGTGGTACTTCCTGAACAACTCGATGTCGCGCTCCTCGATCAGTGTGCCGTTGGTCTGCATGCCGACGCCGCCGTGGCGATCGAAGCCCAACCGCATCAGGCGTTCGAGATCGGACCGGCGCGTCATCATGATCTCGCCGCCGAACAGGCTGAACGGCTCCGCCAATTTGTCCAGCGTCGCGATGATCGCATCGAGATCGTAACGCGTCGGCACATTGCCGGCGGTGCGGATGCCCTCCTGATAGCAGTAGCGGCACTTGATGTTGCACTTGTCGCCGAGCGGGCGGACTTCGACGGTCATAGCTGCACCCGTTCGAGGCCGACCGGTTCATCGCGGACGTCCGTCAGGCTTGCATGCAACTCGCCTGCTTCATCCTGAGCCGCCACACGTCCGCGCGGCAGCACGAAACCGAGCGGAAACTCGGCTCGGGCCTCCGCATCGAAGATCTCTCGACCGGCCTCGGTGACGAGCGACAATATCCTGCCGTCGATCTCGATCGCGAACCGCCGCATCAGAAGCGCATCCATGGCGGCCTCGATCGATGCCGCGTCGAAACGCTCGGCGAACTGCGCGACGGCGTTTGGCCGTGTGGAGGGATTGCGCAGCCAATTGAGCACAGCGATCTCGACCGGTGTCGGACAATAGAACGGCTGAAACGCACATGCCCGCGTGTCGCTGACGAGATGAGCGGCGCCTACTTCCGTCATCGTCAATTGCGGCGCGAAGGGCTGGCCGAACCATCGTGCGCGCCACGTCGCACTTGCGGCCTTCAGCGCCACCAAATCCTGCTCGCGCGCGGCGTCGGGCGCGTCTCCCTCAAAGAAATAGGCAAGGTTGGCGAGGTCCTCGTCGGGGACTTCATAGATCGCGCCATAGGCCGGCATCGGCGTAACGTTGCGAAAGCCGATCTCGGCGGCACGTTCGAAATTGGGGCTGAACCGGTCGAGCCGAATACGGCCGCAGCCGACCGGCGGCTGAAGATGTTCGAGCAGCGGGGCCATTTTGGCGACGGCGTCGTAGGCGTCGCGCGGCTCGCCGGGAAATCCGTACAGGATCGACCAGACCAGTCCGACACCGAGTTCGCGGCAATTGCGCAGCAGTCGGAGATTGAGCAGAGCGCTCACGCCCTTGCGCATGAGATGCAGGACCGGATCGGACAGGCTCTCGATGCCGGGCTGCAACCAGACCGTCCCCGCGAGCGCCAGTTTCTCGAGCTGCGCCTCGTCCATGTTGGCCTTGATCTCGTAGAAGAAGCGAAAGCCGTGCGACGGACGCTCGGCGAGCTTTCCCAGCACGCCGTCGATGTGGTTCATCCCCAAAATGTTGTCGGTCGCTGCGAACCGTCCGACCCCGAACGCCGCATGCAACGTCTCGATCTCGTGGAGCACGCGGGGCGCCGATTTGGCCCTGAACGCCATGCCCTCCCCGTTCAGGCCGCAGAAGGTGCAATGGTGTTTTTGTCCCCACCAGCAGCCGCGCGAGGACTCGAACGGTATGGAGGGGCGCACGCGCGCGGCTTCGGACAAATCGGCCAGTTGCGCGAAATAGTCGGCGTAGTCGGGGATCGGCAGCGCGTCCATCGCGGTCGGACCGGTGGCCGCCCCCGTGGCAGCCTCGTCGCGGCACAGGCAGCCCGGCATGCCGCGGGGCCGCTCGCCACGCAGGATCGCTTCGACGGCCGGCCCGAACACGGTGTCGGCTTCGCCGTTGAAGACATAGTCGATCTGCGCAAAGTTCTTCAGCAGCACTGCGCCCATCGGCCCATGGCAATTTGCGCCGCCGAAGCAGATCACGACGGACGGATCACGCGCCCTGACCGCGGCCGCGATCGCCAGCGAAGCGACCGTTTGCTCGAACATCGAGGTGAAGCCGATGATTTTGGGATTGCGTTCGAGCAGTCGGTCGGCCGCTTCCGCCACGAAGGACGGGATCAGGTTGCAGCGGATCTCGTAGAGCTGCGCGAGCCCCTTGCGCTCGATCGCCGCGCCGAGCTCGCGGATGTGGCGCTGCGCCTGCGGCCGGCCGGAGCGCGTGCCGATGCAGTCGCCAAACAGCCAATCGCCCGCCAGGAGGTGGCTCGGGAGCTTTTCCGCGAGCTGCTCGTTCAGATCGAGCCCGATGCGGTCAGCGAAGAGCAGGTTCAGATAGAGCGACTCGGCCCGAATGCCCTTCTGCCGCAGCAGCGCCTGCAACAGGCCAAGCGCCGCCGATGGCCGCACCACGGACATCACCGGCGCCGAGCAGAAGAGGACATCGACGCTCATGGGACCGCCACGATGTTTGCAGGCGCAGGCTGGCCGTCCAGCAGGATCTCGCAGGTCTCGATCTGGTTCCGGCGTGCCTCGGCGGCGGCGCGCACGCGCGCCAGCAGTTCCGGCGAGCGGAAGATGCGATCGCAGGCAGTGCAAATGCCATCGAAATCCTCAACGCGCATGGGCGCGGGATCGTCGGCCGTGACGGCGGCCAGAATGGCGACAGGTCCTTCGAGCCTGATCCACCGATAGAGAGGATCGTCGGCGGCCGCCCGCATGGCGGCTTCGATCCCCTCGTCCGCGATGTGGCCGACTTTCAGGGAATCGTAGTGAGGAAGCACGCCGCAGCAGGGCTGGATGCCGCCCTCGTGATCGACTGTGACGGTGTGGAGAACGGATTCGCACGGTCCGCGGTAAGCCGACGCGTGACGAACGCGCCCCGCTCGCGTTTCCTCATCCGTGCCCGCGCCACGACCGGTCGAGTTGGCGACAGTTTCGTAGATGTTGATCCCGGGCTCATCCTGAAGGCCAAGGTCGACGCGCAGCCTGGCTGCGGTGATCCGCGAGCCGGCCTCGACCACCACCGCGATCCTGAGCAGCAGGCCGCACTCCCGCGCGGCCGCGACCGCATTGGCAATGAAGTTCAGCGGCACGAACTCGGCGTGTGGATCATCGTAAGACAATGTCATTTCTGTAAGGCCGGCGGTGCGCAATTGGCGAACAGCCGCCATCGCGCGCGCGGGCGACTTGGCCCAGAACGCACTCGTGGTGATGCCGGCGCGCAAGCCCAGCGACGCGGCCAACGCTACGGCATCAGCCACGATATCCGCATGCAGCATCGGATCGCCACCGACGAAATGGACGATCTCCATCGACGGTATCTGCGCGGCCTGCTGAATGCACCGATGAACGTCAGCGGCGGAGAGATGGCCGCCGTGAAACATGTCGGATGAAAAGCAACAGTGCGAGCACTTGAGCGGACATTTCAGGGTGACGTTCAAAACGAGATTCTTAGGCGTCACCCTGGCCGCGCGGAAATCGGATAAATATTGTGCGCCGAGCGCCATGGCCGACGACCCCATATCCCGGCTGCCCGGCGAACCGGTCAGCCGGCCATCATGATCTACTGCCTAAGCCGGATCAGAGGATGTCGATATGGATCGAGCCGGCCTGTACGCCGCCGCTCCGCGAGGCCAGCTTGTTTCGCAGCATGGACGCGGTCTGGTCGTCGAGCTGAACGCCGACACTGCTCAGATACGAGACCGGGTCCTTGCTGACGTCGCTCGCAAGGCTGAGCAGGTCCGCGTGTGTCGTGAGTCCAGAAGGCGTTTTCGCTTTGAGATCGTTACCTGACGCAAGAACTTTTTCGAGATCAATCGTGACGATGCGACCCATGGCGCTTCTCCCTTAGGATGGACTAATGATCCATCAAACCAAAGGTTGTACAATACCCAGAGATAGTCAAATTAATTCGATACGACCAAAGGCTGCGGATTTGTACCGCCGTTCACAACGCCGCAACCCCGCGCGCGCGACATTCTTCCCGCACGTTCCGGTCTCTTTGACGGCCACCCCTCGGACTATTGATTTGAACAGTTCCAATTTGCCGGACACATTGCGCCGCTGAGTCCAATCGGTGGATTGGACCAATCAGGGGACTTGCGATGGCAAATCTAACAATCAACGAAAAAAACTTCACGCTCGAGGTCGAGCCGGATACCCCGCTGCTCTGGGCAATCCGCGAGAATGCCGGCCTGACCGGCACCAAATATGGCTGCGGCATTGCGCAATGCGGCGCCTGCACCGTTCACATCGACGGCGTTGCCACCCGCTCCTGCGGGGTCTCGGTCAGCGAGGCCGTGGGCAAGAAGATCACCACGATCGAGGGCCTCGCCTCAGCCAGCTCGCTGCACAAGGTGCAGGAAGCCTGGATCGCCCAGGATGTG
Source organism: Bradyrhizobium nivariense (assembly GCF_029846715.1). Taxonomy (GTDB): domain Bacteria; phylum Pseudomonadota; class Alphaproteobacteria; order Rhizobiales; family Xanthobacteraceae; genus Bradyrhizobium. Next base: position 3,890 of record NZ_JARVWW010000077.1, on the reverse strand, counting down.
CCGCAATGCGGCTATTGCCAGAGCGGCATGATCATGGCTGTGGCGGCGCTCCTCACCGAGAAGCCGAAACCGACCGACGCCGACATCGACGAGGCCATCACCAACATCTGCCGCTGCGGCACCTTCCAGCAGGTGCGCGAAGCGATCCACACGATCGCAAGCGCGTAAGGAGCCGCCACATGAACAAGCATGTCTCTCCCAGGATGAACCGCCGCGCCTTCGTCATCGGCACCGCCGCGGTCGGCGCAGGTCTCGCAATCGGCCTCGATATCCCCTTCGGCGGCCCCGCCGTGGTCCGCGCTGCCGACGGCTCGCCTGAGATCGGCGCCTGGGTCGTGGTCCGGCCCGACGACACCGTCGTCATCCGCATCGCCCGCTCCGAGATGGGCCAGGGCTCGCTCACCGGCCTCGCTCAGCTCGTCGCCGAGGAGCTCGAATGCGACTGGTCGAAGGTTTCGACCGAATATCCGACACCCGGCCAGAGCGTCGCCCGCAAGCGCGTCTGGGGCGATTTCTCGACCGGCGGCAGCCGCGGCATCCGCTCGTCGCACGACTACGTCCGCAAGGGCGGTGCCACCGCGCGCGTGATGCTGATCCAGGCCGCCGCCGAGGCGTGGAAGGTGCCGGCGTCCGAATGCACGGCCGCCAACAGCGTCATAACCCATACGCCGTCAAGCAAGACCACGACCTACGGCAAGGTCGCCGAGGACGCAGCCAAGCTGACGCCGCCGGCCGACGTCAAGCTGAAGGACGCCAAGGACTGGAAGCTGATCGGCAAGGGCGTGAAGCGGCTCGACACCGCCGACAAGACCACCGGCGCCATGACCTACGGCATCGACGTCAAGCTGCCGGGCATGCTGAACGCCGCCATCAAGGACTGCCCGGTGTTCGGCGGCAAGGTGAAGAGCTTCGACGAAGCCAAGATCGCCGGCATGAAGGGCGTCAAGAAGGTCGTCAAGGTCGGCGATACCGCGGTCGCGGTCGTTGCCGATACCTGGTGGCACGCCAAGACCGCGCTGGAGGCGCTGCCGATCGTTTGGGACGAGGGCGACAACGCCAAGGTCTCCAGCGAGTCGATTGCGAAATGGCTGACCGAAGGCCTCGCCAACGAGCAGCCGGCCTATGTCGGCAACAAGAACGGCGACGCCAAGGCGGCGATTGCCGGTGCCGCCAGGAAGATCGAGGCCGTCTACAGCTATCCCTACCAGAACCACGCCACCATGGAGCCGATGAACGCCACGGCGGTCTACACGGCGGACAAATGCGAGGTCTGGTGCGGAACGCAGAATGGCGAGGCGGCCTTCGCCGCCACGTTGGAAGCCTCGGGCCTGCCGGCGGAGAAGTGCGACGTGCACAAGGTGATGCCCGGCGGCGGCTTCGGCCGGCGCGGCCAGACCGACTATGTCCGCCAGGCCGTCTTGATCGCCAAGCAGATGCCGGGCACGCCGATCAAGCTGTTGTGGTCGCGCGAAGAAGACATGGCGCACGGCAGGTATCACCCGATCACCCAGTGCAAGATGACCGGCGCGTTCGATGCCGACAACAACCTGGTCGCGCTGCACTACCGCCTGTCCGGGCAATCGATCCTGTTCTCGCTGCGTCCCGAAGCGCTGCAGAACGGCATGGATCCGGCCGCGTTCCAGGGCGTCGCCCAGTCCGGCGAGGCCGCGTTCGGCTATTCGGTGCCGAACCTCCTGATCGAACATGCGATGCGCAACCCGCACGTTCCGCCGGGCTTTTGGCGCGGCGTGAACGTCAATCACAACGCGATCTACATGGAATGCTTCATGGACGAGCTGGCCCAGGCCGCAGGCCAGGACCCGCTCGAATTCCGCCGCAAGCTGATGGGCAATCACCCCAAGCATCTGGCGGTGCTCAATGCCGTGGCTGAGAAGATCGGCTGGAGCACGCCGGCGCCGCAGGGCGTCTATCGCGGCATCGCGCAGGTGATGGGTTATGGCAGCTATGTCGCCGGCGCCGCCGAAATCTCGGTGACCGACGGCAACAAGATCAAGGTGCATCGCATCGTCGCCTCCACCGATCCCGGCTACGTCGTCAATCCGGCGCAGGTGGAGCGGCAGATCGCCGGCTCCTTCGTCTATGGCCTCTCCGCGCTGTTCTACGGCGGCTGCACCGTCAAGGACGGCCGTATCGAGCAGACCAACTTCGACACCTACAATTCGATGCGCATCAACGAGATGCCGAAGGTCGAATCGGTGATGGTGCCGAGCGGCGGATTCTGGGGCGGCGTCGGCGAGCCGACCATCGGCGTCGCGGCGCCGGCGGTGCTCAATGCGTACTTCGCGGCGACGGGCAAACGCATCCGCTCGGTGCCGCTGCGCGACCAGAACATCACTTTCGCCTGAGAAACGCCGCGGCGGCCACACGGCCGCCGCGGCCAACTTTCCGGACAAGATTCATGAATGCGCAGGTGACACGGCGGGATGCCGTCCTCGGCATCACCGCCGCGGCCACATCGCTCGCCGTCCCTTCGATCCTGCGCGCGCAATCGGCGGGCCGCGTCGTCGTGATCGGCGGCGGCTTTGGCGGCGCGGCCTGCGCGCGCGCGCTCAAGCGCGCCGCCGCGAGATTGCAGGTCACGTTGATCGAGCCGAACAAGACCTTCACCTCCTGCCCACTCAGCAACGAAGTGATCGCCGGCCTGCGCGACATCGAGGCGCAACTGTTCGGCTACGAAAAGCTCGCGGCCGAGGGAATCACCGTCGTCGCTCAGGCCGCGACGACCATCGACACGCAAAAGCGTAGCGTGATCGCAGCCGATGGCGCCGCGTTTCCCTATGATCGTCTCGTACTCTCTCCCGGCATCGACTTCCACTTCGAAGGCCTGCCCGGCTACGACGACGCAGCGTCGGAAAAAATGCCGCACGCCTGGAAGGCCGGCGCGCAGACGCTGCAGCTGCGCCGGCAGCTGGAAGCGATGGCGGATGGCGGCGTCGTCGCGATCGCAATTCCGGCCAATCCCTCGCGCTGTCCGCCGGCGCCATACGAGCGCGCCAGCCTGATCGCGCATTACCTGAAGACGACGAAGCCGCGCTCGAAGGTTCTCATCCTCGATGCCAAGGACAATTTCTCCCAGCAGCGGCTGTTCGAGAAGGCGTGGAAGGAGCTGTACGGCGACATGATCGAACGCATCGGGCTGTCGCAAGGCGGCCGTGTGACCTCGGTCGATCCCGCGACAAGGACCATCGTCACCGAATTCGGCAACTACACGCCTGACGTCGCCAACGTCATTCCGCCGCAACGCGCCGGGCGCATTGCCGAGATCGCGGGCGCTGCGGATGCCACCGGCTGGTGCCCGATCGATCCTGTTACCTTCGAGTCGAAGCTCGTTCAGAACATCCACGTCATCGGCGATGCCTGCCTCGGCGGCGGCATTCCCAAATCGGCATCCGCTGCAGGCGCACAGGGCAAGGCCTGCGCTGCCGCTATCGTGAACCTCCTTGCCGGCCGCGCGCCAGAAGCGCCGCGATTGACAGGCGTCTGCTACAACACCGTCGCACCCGGCTACGGCTTTTCACTCGCAGGCAATTACCAGCCCAAGGGCGACATCTTCGCCGAGGTCGAGGGCGGCGCGACCAGCCCGGTCGATGCGCCGGGCGAGCTGCGTGCCCGCGAGGCGACTGAAGCCGAGCGCTGGTTTCAAACCATCACGGCGGACACCTTTGGCTAGAGCATGATGAGACCAAGCTGTCGCCACGAACACGGTGCGCCCCCTCCCCCGCCTGCGGGGGAGGGCTGGGGACATTCGCGCTAGGTTTAGCTCTGGACACAAAGAATCTCGATATGATTCAAGCTTGGGATGAAGATTCGTCCTGAGATTTTGGATCATTGGCCGGAGGTGAGTGCGCAGCTTCCGGCGGGTTTTGACG
>NZ_JARVWW010000076.1 GCF_029846715.1 Bradyrhizobium nivariense | reverse complement strand
AGCTGTCGAAAAGCGGGCTGGCTGGGTCGATCTTGATCACCTCAGCCCCGAAACGAGCCAGATAGCATCCTGAGTGCGGCCCGGCGATGACATTGCTTAGATCGAGAACGCGCACACCGTCGAGCCATCCCGCCGACCTATCAGCCTTGCGTGCCAACAACTGCCTAGCAGGTAGCGCCGAGAATGCTTCGACGGCCTGATCGAAGGCGACCCATTTTCGTGGCGCGGGGCTTAGCATCAATTCCCCGCTTTCCTCCAGCCAGGCTACAGGTCCGGGCTGAATCATCCGTCCATACACCGGATCATCGACCTTGATCATCAGGCCCGCGCGTTCTGCGTGATCGTCTCTGATCCACTCCTGCAGCCAACGCTGCGGCGCGGCGGGGATTCGCCCCTCCCCGAAGATGCGCTCCCATTCCGTTGCGGTGCGGGTGACAAAGACGGCCTTCATTCGCGCGGCGATCTTGTCTGCCCATGATTTCGGCAAGGGAGACGCACTGAGGGAGACATCAGATCGCCAGTCGCGCACCGAAAGATAGGTATTCGACTCCTCTATAAGCCCTTCCGCCAAAAGCTCGTCGTACAGGCCCAGCACCTGCAAACAGCGCCTGGTATGATGCTTGTGTGCCGAGCAAAGGACGAAGAACATGCGCCCGTCTTTGCATTTATAGTTGCGGGCAAATGGATCGAGGAGCTCCTGCGTCTCCTCGTAAGAGAGGTTCATCGGCAAGCCCACTTCACGCCGTCGGGCGATCTCTCGCTCACGGTGCGACTTGTAGCGAAGCGGAAGCTGGTCAATGCTAATCGAGTTATATGCGAGCCCCTCCATGACCGCGCATGCAAGAGGCACCTCGATCTGGTCGCCGATTCCGCTGCGTTCCCGCGCCTGAAGCGCCAGCACCGTAGCCGAAACGGCCAGCATCGTACCGTAGGCTGATGCGAGGGGTAGCGGCGAGAACGACGGGTCGATACCCCTCAACACACGATTCAACCCCATGTCGGTGAACAAGCCGGAGGACGCCCCGATGACGGCCTCAAAGGCACGCCACTCGCGACGGAGTTGATCGTTGGAAGCAAAGCCGGGAATGGAAACGGTAACAAGGGCTGGGCGAGTCTTGCGCAAGACGCTGAAGTCAATCCCGAGGCGGCTCAACACTCCCGGGCGGAAATTCTCGATGACGATATCCGCTTCGGCGATCAACGTTTGCGCCTGAGATAGGCCTTCCTCAGTTTTTAAGTCGACTGAAACTATCAGCTTGTTTCGATTAAGAGTCGCATTGGCGGGGCTGTCCCAGAGGGGACCGGATAGCGGGTCTATATGGACGACAGTAGCGCCAAGATCGGCGAGGATCATCGCCACTGCGGGGCCGGCGATGTACTGGCCGAAATCAACGACCTTGACACCGAAGAGCGGAAGAGTTGACGGCCGCATAACTAGTCCTTCGCCAAGAGGCATTGATTGGGGGGGCATGCTGTCACAGTTGCGCCGCGCTTAACGCTCGGGGTGGCGAACATGTCATACTCCGCCTGCGGCAGAGGCAAGCTCAGCTCGAGTCGCCTCCCCGATAGCAGCGGAAACGACGACCGGCGCGAGGAACTGAATCCAGCTTTCAACATGGCTCCGCCGTCGCAAGCTCCGAGAGGGTTCATCTGAACGACATCCTCGTCAGCGATGGCCACACAATGCGGTCCGCCCGCGATCGCAATGGCCTTGCCAAGCGTTAAAGCCACTGCATTCGCTAGCAAGACCCCATCTTCGGCAATCATGATGGGTATGCTACTCTCGTTCAGATATGCGCGACATTATGAGCGACAGACTCCATCATCATCCGGCAGAGGCCCGCGATGTCGTAGACAGGCCGGCTCGTCATGCGACGGATCGCGGGCGAGATGGGCGGGAAAGCGGTGCACTCCAACAAAAATGCAGCGATGTTCGGGTTGGCAGCAACGAGCCGTGAAACGCAGCCCGCGACGTCCGCCTCGATGTCGGCGGTTTCGGTATATGCTGGCGGACGTTTCATTTCGTTGTTGTACAATTGACCTCCTTCTATGCCGCCAATGACTAATCTCGACCATTGACTGACATCTACAATGCGATGCACGCGTTCGCTGGAATTCCTCGAGTCGGCCGAAAGGACAGCGATTTTAGCAGTTGACGGCAGCTGGCTAAGCAATGCCGGCAACAACAGTAGGCTCGAGGTCGCTACGGGCACATTCACCGACACAGCCACGACGTTCTGATGACGGATAAAGGAGGCGCAGTTTGAGCTGATTGCAACAGCGCCTCTTTCAGCCAAGCGTTGGGCTGCTGCGATAGTGGCGGGCTCGAGCGATGGTTCACCACGCATGGCGACATCCGCCCAAGCTCCGGTGACCGTTTCCGAGATGATCGGGAAGTCGAACGTCGACGGATGGAGTATCGAGCCGGGCCTCGGAGGGGGAGGTGTCGCTCCCCTCTCGAGGTTGAGAATTCCAAGAGGACGTGAGTCGTGCTTTACCATAGAAACTCTCTCCTAGTCGGGTTATTGAAGCGCGGTCGCTAGTGAACTAGTGGGGGGGCAACGAGCAGCCGCTGTTCCCAGCGCCCGGCGTCTCACCGCGCCAAGGCCCCGAGCGCGCACTCCCTGGAGCACGGTCACGAGGGTTCCGTCGCGCTTTGCTTCTGTTTCGGAGACTGTGACATCACCCGGTTTCGCTCGCCTGTCGGATTGCTCGGCCAGCGTCTTGGAAGTTGGGCCCGTGAACTCCGGCGCGTGTCTCATCGTTGAGCTCGTTTTCCCGTGTTGATGCGTTGAAGCGTTCACTTCTCGAGCCTCGCGATTGCAGATCGAAGTTCTTCTCGAGCCCGGCTCCAACCACCGCTGAGATCCCCCAAAAGCGCGGCTGCTCGTTCTATGCCCGTTTCCAACTCGTCCAGTGCTGCCGCAACGGCATCCGGAGCAGGCCCACCTCCAGCTCGGGCCGTTCCCGCAATAACCTCTGGCGCCAGGGAAATCTCGGAGTCGAGCACCCGACGATCTCGCATGATCGCCGCGAGGCTCGATGCGCCACCCTCGACGGCTGTCGTAACCAGCTGCCCAACTTCATTGTGAGCAGAACGAAAATCGAGACCACCGTCGACAGCGAGGCGGGTCGCCGTTTCCATGGCATTTACGAACGATCTTTCGAGCATAGCGGAGGCTGCCTCTTCACAGACACTCAAGCCTGCGAAACATAGCCGGATGAGACGAACCGCCCCAATGGAATGGTCGATCCCGGGCCAGACATGGCGAGTAGCCTCCGTTCCGACAGCGACGCAGTTCGTGAAGGGCGTACTATGCATGCCAGTAACTGCGGCAACGAAGCAGCCAATTGTCGCGCCAGCTTTGCCTTGGACCTGCTCGAGAAGGAATGGATTGCGCTTGTGAGGCATCGCAGAACTGGAGCCAACCAGTTCGTCCGGAAGACTAGCCAGCCCGGATTCGCCGACCCACAGGAGCAGCGTCTCGGCGATGCGGCTTAGGGACGATCCGAGAATCGCACAACTGGCCAGTAGGCGAAGAACCACATCGCGAGATGCCACGCTGTCGATAGAGTTAAGTGGCGGCATCACGAAGCCGAGCAGCCTTGCGGTCAACTCCGGCAGGATGGGCAGGGTGGTGCCGCCGCCAGCGCCAGCGCCGAGGCAGGAAACATTGAGAAGCGGATGCACGGCCAGAAGAGCATCCAGATCCCGCGCGAGCGCGCTGCCAAACGCTGTCAGGTGGTGCGCGAAAGTGGATGGCAATGCTGGCTGACGGTGAGTGTGCAGCGGAAAGACCGTCTCAAGGTGACCGCGAGCCAACCCGCACAGCACTCGCAGAAGTTTGAGCAGTTCGGCAACGAGCGCCTGATACGGTACTCTCAGCTTAAGCTTCAGGAGGGTCGCATTGATATCGTTCCGGCTCCGACCAAGATGTAGGTTACTAGCCTCCTTGCCGATCACCGAACGAAGATGATCTTCATAGGCGAGATAGGAGCCGCGGGGCGCAGGGCAAGCCGCAAGGCTCTGGAATCCGTCGGCCTGCAATTTATCCAGTTCAACCAGGACCCTTCTGGTGAGATCACGGCCAATCAGTCCGACTCGTTCAAGCATGATGGCTTGGGCTCGATCGATGTCGGCGTAAAAGGGCAGCTCGTCGCTCGCTGCACGCTGCAGATCGCTGTCGAAGACGATGGCGCTAGCTTCAGGATGAAGGGTCGATTTGATGCGGCCAGTATGTTGCAAGGATTGTCTCCTCATGCATTGCAAATGAAAGCGACGGCGGCCTCGGCACGCCGGGCAGCAGCAGCAGGATCGCCATCAACTGCGATGACGTGACCGATCCGATCCCGGAAATCGTTGCGGCGTCTGAATTGCATCGGCAAAGTATGATACAGAACGAGCTCCGCCAGCCCGAAGCGGTCGACCACACGCTCGCAGTTCTGAGGAAGCGTGAATGAGCCTTGGCGCTCCGGCACGATGAATCGAATCGAACCATGATCGCCTTCCGCCGGGGGCCTCCAAGGCATTCCGAGCAGGCTGCGGAGGACCGCGAGAACCGGATCGAAACCAGTCGTGTGCCGGAAAAGGCTTGGGATCGAGCCGCCCGCGAGCCTTGGATTTACTTCAATAATCGTGATGCAGCCATGGTGTAGTCGGAGTTCGACATGAGCTGGTCCGTTCACATGACCAAGGGTCTCTATCGCGCGAAGGGCTTCACGTTCGATTTGCGTTCGAGCCTGAGATGATATGGGTGCTGGTATATCGTGTCCGATCTCGACGAAATGCGGCAGAGCACCAAGATGTTTCCGCGTCACCCCGATGATCTGGCTGTCGAGGATCTCGACGGAATACTCCTCGCCTGCGATGTAGGACATCAGAAGGGCGCCGGGCTGCATAGAACGGCCACGCACGTCGTTTGTGGATTGAAGGAGCTCGCGCAAAGCCGCAATTGCGTCTGTTTCGGTTTCCACGAGGCTGACCCCGATGCTGCCGGTACCGCTGATCGGCTTCGCGACTGCAGGTAAGCCCACTTGTGTAATCGCGTTGCGAATATCGCAGTCGGCGCCTACTGTGGCGCTATCGGGCACGCCGATGCCCGCCGCCCGCAAGGCGGTAGCCTGGCGGGCCTTATCCCGGCAAAGTGAGATTGCATCGGGATCCGAACCGGTGAGCCCGAGTCGTCTGGCTTGCAGCGCGGCCGTGTAAAGGTAGACATCGCTGGAGGTCATTAGCAGCGCGATCGGCATAGCCGTGGCGATGCTGTCGATTACGGCTGTAACAGCGGTTTCTGAAGACGTCTCGCATGTCCGGAGGTCGAGGTCTGGGATGTCAGGCAGAAAGCCATACCGCTCAGGGGAAGCGGTGACAAACACTGGAGCGAAACCCAGTTCTTGTGCACGCCGAATAAATTCGGCGCCTGAGCCTGTAGTATTGGATTCGATGAAGATCGCAGCTGATTTGGCCATTTTTGTATGCTTCAGTTCGGGGAAAGCTAGCCCATCACGTCGGCCAACGAGCGGCGACTCCAGTCGAAACGGCACCAGCCGTTAACAGCCTGAAGCGGGTGGCGGACAAGGATCGGCTCAGTCGCGGCGAGCTCGGCTTGATAGCCGTTCGCGTGCATCCACCCGGGATCGTAGACGCTGTGCTCGTAGCGGTTGCTGTCGTCGGGAAAAACCGCGAGCACGTTGGTTTTTGAAGAGCGCTCCGCGTACCACTTGCCAACAAGATAGGCCGCGCCGCTTGTAGGACCGCGCTTTAGCGAAGTCTCGCGATGAAGTCGGTGTGCAGCCTGGTATGCCTCGTTGGCGCCCAGCCAGTGGACTTCGTCGAACGCCTCGTGAAGCAAGTTGCCGGGAAGAATGCTGTTGCCGAGTCCGCGCAAATCGCGCTCGCCGGCCGGTCGGCCGAACAAGACGCTGCCGAAGGTGTCGATGCCCACGAGTTTCATTTCGGGAAAGAATGCGCGGCAATAGTGGGCAAGACCGCAGGACGAGCCTCCAGAGCCCACCGTTGCAACCAGGATGTCGACCTTGCCGAACTGCCTGATCGCTTCCTCAGCCGGACGCGCATACGAAAGGCGATTGCCGAGGTTGTCATACTGTCGTGACCAAGTAGCTCCGGTCCGATTCATAAAATCCAAAAGGGCATTCTTCCGGAGCAGCTGGATGTTCGCGTCGGACGCTGTTGCCTCCACGAGGTGCACCTCAGCCCCCAGCTCCTCCATCGTGCGTTTAAGTGGGGGCTCGATGGCGCGGTCGCCGAAGATGTGTAACTTGAGCGAGAACTGCATGCAAACGATCGCGAGACCAAGGGCCATCGTCCCACTCGACGTTTCAACAATCGTCGTGTTTGGGCCGATCTCGCCGTTCCGAAGGCCCGCTTCGATGATGTTGAAGGCGGGAAATACTTTCATGAGCCTGAAATCGATCGCAGCCAAGTTTTCTGGTCGCAATGAAACGATCTTCAGGGGTGCATGAGCGCCGAGAACGTCGGAGAGCATGTCTGCCATCGAGTCGTCCTCAGTATGGGGTCGAAAACGTGCAGAGGCGATCGAAACCAAGCCGACCAATCGCGGTTCTAGCCTTGGCCACTCGGCTCCGAATGTCGGGTAGATGGGGGTCAAAGATTAGGCCGGCAACCGTGCCGCTATGCGCAACGACAACACCGGCCGATCCGGTGTCTTCCTTGATACTGAGGAGTTCGTTGAACTTCGGCTTCTTGAGCGGGTTCTGCATGGCGGTCTCGCTCTGTATCGCGGAGAAAGTCGCAACCCGGCCCACGAGTGCGACGCTCTGCTCTGCAATTGCACGCTCCAGGACCGCCAATGCGCACCCGAAGGCGGCGATCTGATCACGCGAGTAGCGCGCTCGCGGCAGTCGATCGGTTCCAATACCGCCTTCGCAGGACCCTGTGTCAAACCCGAGAATCTGCATTTGCGGGAGAGGGCCGTTGAAGACACGGATACTCTTGCCCGTTCGTTGGGCGAATAGAATGGTGCTGCTTGTGCAGTCGAACATCAGCGAGTCGCAAGCATGTTCGGCCGCCACCGCAAGTTTCGCTTGGAGATGAGGCGCCGGAATCACTCGGGATCCCCGGTAGGCGTCGACTGCTTTAACAGCCGCTCGAATGGACGCCACTACGCCGCTCGTGGAAGAGCCCATACCGGCGCCTTCCGGGACGAATGTCCTAACATTGAGTGTAGCTGCCATGTTCCTCATTCCCAAAGCATCGAGGGTAAGCCGAACGGCGAGCTCACACTTGTGGAAATGCTTTGGCATCACGTTAATACCGGTGTCGCCGACCTGGGGCTCGAATTTCCCTATGCGGCTCGGGTCCAACGTCACGCGGGCTTGCGATCCATCAGAGTGCGGCATGTGAACTGAAACCAACGCACGCACCGTCCGCCGGTGCCTGCCGTCCTCGAGGGCGAACGCTCCCTGCAGCAGCTCGCCGAAGTGAGGATGGCAGGTCGCCATCCCGGATGGCTTCGGGAGAGAGCAGCAGCGCGCGACCGTATCATCCCTTAGAGCTGTCTGTGGAATCTCCATCATGTCCCTCCTTTGCCGTGGCCGCGCCATGAAGCGCTGAGTGAATTGACGCGCGGGCGGGACATAAGCTGACGGAAACGATATTTGCTCGTTATGACGAAAATTTTATGCAATGCTGCATTATCCCATTCGTCATCTAAGAAAAACGGCATTGTCGCCAGCTCCCAATTTGATCTGCATCAGTGACTGTTTCACGAGCCGCGCAGACTCGCATTGCGAGCATTCCGCATGTTGAGATGAGGCCGCAGGACTGACGATTGTGGCGGTCATGAATGCCTCGGCCTTCTAGTGAGCGCATCGTTCAAGTCCAGCGTTTAGGGTGACGTACTTGATTTCGTACCGCCACCTTACTTAGGCGCGCGGATGTGCGCACCTACCAAGCGTGGGAGTGCGCTCTCCAGGTGCCACGCGCGAGTCGCAATCGAGAGAGAAGGTGCATTTCCGACAAGGCAATGACGATGCAAAGCGTTCAGGCCGGAATATTCATCTGCGAGTGGGCGGCCTGCGAGCACAGCTTCGAAGTGTCGACAACTCAAGGCCCCTCGCTGTCGCAGGTTACATCCATGCTTCAGTTGAATCGCTCGCCAGAAGCGGTTTGTATGCCCGACAGCCCTCAGCAGGCTGGCGCACGTCGCTCGATTTATATCGCAGTGATCCTGTCGTCTGCTGCAATCTGATGCCGTACGCGGCGTTCTGCTCGATCCGCGAGATGCAACTCGACTATGCGGCTTATCGTAACGCTGGTCGGCCAGCTTCTTGATCGTAACTCTGAGCTTCTCGATGACACTGTGCTCAGTCCAGTCTCCGCTTCCCCGGGACCAGCGGCTTGCTCTCTCAGCGCGCAGCATTGTGTTGAGCATTGCCAGGGGGACGACAATCATTATCGCCATCACCGACTAGAGAGCGCGCCAACGGCTCAAATGATGGTCATTCGTGCGCTCATTTGGCCTTTTGTGTCCGATTGGAGACATGTTGCGCGCAGTCCGACAGACTCAACCGAGACAAGTTGCTCGATTGATTGGCGCGTTTGCTTCTCCATTGTGAGCGGATGAGGCGCTCCTGTTGCTGGCACGCCGATTGCTGGGAAGTTACGTCGTTGCGCGGAGGGTCCCGCGCTCTTCGGCCAAAGGAGTTCAAATGAAAGCGCCTCCATTGATCCAAATAGACAGCACGGACGCTAGAGCGAGTGCACTGGCAGCCTCTGGCGGTGCCCTCAACCCTTCCTCGCCCAACAAATCAGATCCGCCGCTTCGCAGTGTAGTCATCAAGTTTATAGAAGGCGCTCGCACGATGACCGAGGCCGAGCTGCAAGCGAGTAGCATCACGCGTCATCATGTCACAAGATCATATCGTCAACAGATCGCCCACAGTGGCTATTACGACCAGTTAAAATACATTGTCGAGCCCTCAGTTAAAGAGTTCGACAGTCCCGGGGCGTTTGATACCAGCGGCGAGCACGACAACACCGTCCTGCCTGGACTTCAGCACAAGTACGCGCAGACCGGGTTGTTGCTCGTGACTAACCGTTGCGCGTCATATTGCCGTTTTTGCTTCCGCAAACGACTCGTTGGCAGAGAATCCGATGAAATCGTACCAGACGTGGCGAAAGTAGGGGAATATATTGGTGGGCATCCTGAGATGACGAACGTTCTGCTATCAGGGGGCGATCCGTTCGTTCTTAGCACGGCAAAGCTCGACGAAATTCTTACACATCTGCTCCCGATCCCACATTTGAATTCCATTCGAATCGGCACAAAGTTCCTCGCGTTCGAGCCAAACAGATTCGACGATCCCGCGCTACCTGCCTTCTTCCGACGAATTCGTGATGCGGGTAAGACTGCGGTTCTGGTCACACATTTCGATCACATCGGTGAGATCTCGGTCGATGCTGAGAGGAATATCCGCAGTTTGCGTGCACAGGAAGTGCAGTTCCTCAATCAATCTGTGCTTCTCGCGGGGGTAAATGACAATCCTGAGATTTTGGCAGCGACGTTTGCCAAGTGTCACCAAATGGGTGTCCGTCCGTACTATCTCTTCCAAGCAAGGCCGGTGAAGGGCGCATCCCATTTTCAGGTTCCGCTTCGTCGCGGATCAGAGATTACGCGCGGCGTCAATCAACGTCTCGCGGGAATCGAAAAGACATTCAAATACATCATGTCCCACTATACAGGAAAGATCGAGATCCTCGATGTTGGCGATGATGGCCGCGTTTATATGCGATACCATCAGAACAAGAGTCCCGACAAAATTGGAAAGGTGTTTTCTAGGCCATATACCGAGACCGCTTGCTGGTTAGATGATCTGCCCGAATGATGATCGAGGGACGTGGACTGATGAGATTTCCGTCTCTGGCGCCTTGGGAGAGTTCGTGCGGCGCCGCCTCGAGGCCATTGCGTCCGATCTCGGAAGCAGTTTTGCTGTTGAGGCGAGGCGGGGGCCGGCTCGCTAGGGTTTGCCAGCCGCAAGGCGGAATTCCAAAAGCTACGACCGCTGCATTCGGGAAGGGGGCAGACCGATCTTCCGTTGGCCCGCGGGAACGGCGAGGATCGTAGAGTGAGGCAGCAACCCAAAACGATCGCGTCACCGAGATCTTCGTGCCTAGCCTTCATCGCTGCAACAAAGCCGATGTAAAAGATCTGTCTGCTAACCGATAGCATCGTGCTACGCGCTCAAGATGGCTTTCATTGATGTCGATCATGGTCGAGTCAAGACCGCTCGAGGTCCGTCATGGTGACATACCCTACTCCGCAGCATGCCGCCGCTCGCTCCAACGGGCCGTTGGCTACGCGATCCCATCACCCATCCCATCTCGCCGTGTGAGTTGGGTGCAAATGGCATGCGTCGTTCAGGAGACTCAGTATTTACCCGCGTGCAATCTACGAGGTAGCCTGTGACGGTAGACGAGAGTGAGGCAGTGATGTGCGCGTCTATTCCGTTGCGCCTCTCACGTTCCATTCAGTTGTGCGATGCCGCCGCTGCCGAGAAAGGCATCAAGCTGTTGATGGGATTCGATTTCCAAGAGTATGTCTCGATTACGCAGGCCACTCCTACAAAGGGGAAAACATTTCCAAATTTTCGGCCAGACCGATCGACAATCAACCCAGGTGAAGGATATTGGCTCGTCGGCGTCGACAAGAAAGAAAGCGTCGTGTTTACAAACGCCACTCGACTGTATCACCTTTCGCGCACGAATTTTGCAGAGCACCTTCAATCGCTACGGGCGTTCTACACTGATCCGGTCGCACACGCAGATCCTCGGGATCATTGTACTTGCCTGGCACCTAGCGCAAAGAAGATGGCCGGCAAAGTGGCATACAACGGGGATCTTTGGGTGCGCAGAGACGTCAGAGGACAGGGCCTTCCGAGGATGATAGCCCGAATAACACACAGCGTGTCGTTTGCTATGTGGGCTCCCGATTTCTTATGTGCGCTTGTGGCACGCTGGCGGGTGGCTAAAGGGCTTCCCCACTACCGCCATCATGAGCCCGGTGGATCGATACTACACTTGGTGAAAGAGGATATTGCGGAGGACAACTGGCTTGTCTGGGTAACTGGTGAAGAGTTAAAGAATGATGTCAATCACGGCATGAAACACCACTAGCAGGCTGTTGAAAAAGGCGCTCGCCGCCGACCGACGACCGTGATTCATTAGCTCCGATGAGATTCGGAGATGGTGCGTGCGTGGCGGCGACAACCGAACGGGCGAGCTGTTTAGCACGTTGACCTGGAGGCGCGCGTGCGGCGAGATCATCCGCTGCGAGCGATCCGGACGATTGTGAACGAGGCGCTTTCGGCGCTGGAGCGCGAGTTTTGCCGCGCTCTATTCGCCGATTGGGCGGCCGTCGATCCCGCCAGGAGAAGCTGCTGCGGGCAATGCTGTTGCAGGGGTTTTATTCAATCCGCTCGGAGCGGCTTCTGATGGAGCAGCTGGAATACGACCTGCTGTTCCGCTGGTTCGTCGGAATCGGCGTTGACGACGCAGCCTGGGACCATTCGGTGTTCTCGAAGAACCGCGACCGGCTGCTGGAAGGCGATATCTCGGCCAAGTTCCTCCCGGCGTTGCTGGCGCAGCCCAAGATGAAGAAGCTTCTGTCGAGCGATCACTTCTCAGTCGATGGCACGCTGATTGAGGCCTGGGCCTCGATGAAGAGCGTCAAGCCGAAGGACGGCTCGGGCGAGCCGCCGGCGCAAGGCGGCGGGCGCAATGCCGAAGCGGACTTCCATGGCCAGAGACGCTCGAACGACACCCATGCTTCGACCACCGATCCCGATGCCAGGCTCTTTCGCAAGGGTAAAGGCAAGGAGACGAAGCTGTGCTTCATCGGGCATGGGCTGATGGAGAACCGCCACAGCCTGCTGGTCGATACCTGCCTCACGCTGGCGGATGGGCACGCCGAACGAGTGGCTGCGCTGCTCATGATTGAGCCTCGTGCCGACCGACCGACAGCGATCGCACTTGGCGCCGACACAGCCTACGATGCAGAAGACGTCGTCAACGAGCTGCGCTCGATGAACGTGACGCCGCGTATTGCACAGAACACCAGCGGCCGCAGCTCTGCGATCGACGAGCGAACGACCCGACACGGCGGCTACCGTCAGCCAGCGCATCTGCAAGCGCATCGAGGAGGTATTGGGCTGGATCAAGATGATCGCAGGGCAAGAGAAGACGAGCTTCCTGGCCGTGATCGCGTCGCATGGGCTTTTACCTTCGCTGCCGCCGCCTACAATCTGGTGCGGCTGCCCACGCTGATAGCGGAGGCCGGCTGATGGCTAGGTACCCGGGTTCGCCAAGGCCTTTGCCGGCCGCTGGTGCATCGTCGACATGCACAACTGGGACAGCGACTTCCTCGATCTTGTCGAAGAGGCGCATCTCACCTTCGAGGCTAAGTCCGACGGCGAAATTGCCTTCGGAGCGCTGAAGGGCTTTCTCGACGTCCGCTACGGCGCGCGAGACGGTTCGGCCTGCGCGGAGTTCTCATGGGAAGGGCACGACGAGAATGACCGTGCGCCCCGAGGGCGCGAACTATCAGTGAGGGAGGATCTCACCCGGATAATTGTCGATTGGTCCGGAAGCTGGCAGGCGGCTCGGCCGGGTAACTGGTTGGGTCGGAGCCCTGCGACGAAGGCGGCCTTGGGCTGCTGAGCGATCCGGTGGGCCGTAACAGAGTGAAGCCCGAGCAGGCCTCGAAAGTTCTAATGCGGATGCCGACCCTCCGGTCATTTGGGGAAGGCCGCACGTGTGGGGAAGCAATCGACACGTGCACCCACGCGATCCGCCGGGGTAGTGGGCACGGCACGTCGGAAGGGTGGTTCGCAGTTACAGGGGGAGACCCGTCGCGGACGAGGGTAGCGGCCTCAGCATCGCATCAGGCGGTGGTCACGGCGGGAGTCGGACGGGGCAATAGGAGCGTTGATGCCGAGTAATGCCGGCGGAGCAAAGGGCCCCGACTTCTGGTGCGCTTTTGAAGATGGTGAGGTGAAGGTGATTGGTGATGAGCCTGACAACGCCTGATAAGATCCGGAGCCTTCAGAGAAAGCTCTACTGCAAAGCGAAGGCGGAGCCCACCTTCCGCTTCTATCTGCTCTACGACAAGATCTGTCGCGAGGACATCCTAGACCACGCCTATCGGCTCGCGCGCGTCAATGCGGGTGCGCCGGGTGTGGATGGGATGACGTTTGCTCGCATCGAGGAGCAGGGCGTGGAAGCATGGTTGGCGGGCTTGCGCGCGGAACTGGTCTCGAGGACGTACCGACCTGATCCGGTGCGGCGGGTGATGATCCCCAAAGCGAATGGTGGCGAGCGTCCGCTCGGCATTCCGACCATTCGTGATCGTGTGATTCAGACTGCCGCCAAGATGGTGATCGAGCCGGTCTTCGAGGCTGACTTCGAGGACAATGCCTACGGCTACCGGCCCGCTCGCGGGGCGGTGGACGCGGTCAAGGAAGTGCACCGGCATTTATGCCGGGGCTATGCTGACGTAGTTGATGCCGATTTGTCCAAGTACTTCGATACGATACCGCATTCCGAGCTGATAAAGTCAGTAGCCCGGCGTGTGGTGGATCGAAACGTCCTGCGCCTCATCAAGATGTGGCTGAGGGCGCCGATCGAGGAACGGGACGCCGACGAGACCCGGCGCATGAGTGGCGGCAAGCGAAACACGCGCGGCACGCCGCAAGGCGGCGTCGCAAGTCCACTGCTGGCCAACATCTACATGAATCGGTTCCTGAAGCATTGGCGTTTGACTGAAAGCGGCGACACGTTCCGCGCCCACGTCGTCTCCTATGCCGACGACTTCGTTATCCTCAGCCGCGGTCGCGCGGCGGAGGCATTGGCGTGGACGAAGGCGGTGATGACCAAGCTCGGGTTGACGATCAACGAGGCGAAAACTTCGCTGAGAAACGCCCGACAGGAACGCTTCGACTTCCTCGGCTACTCGTTCGGCGCGCATCGGTTTGAGGCGAACGGGAATTGGTATCTGGGTGCGAGCCCGTCCAAGAAGAGTGTGCAACGGCTCAAGACAAAGATCGGCGATCTACTGGTGCCGAGCAATATCGATCCATGGCCGGAAGTATGTGACAAGCTGAACAGGTCTCTGCGAGGCTGGTCCAACTACTTTGGCTACGGCTCGCGGAGCAAGGCATACCGTAGCGTCGATCAATACGTCTCTGAACGTCTGCGCAGGTTCCTCGCGCGAAGACACAAAGTGCAAGGGCGCGGCAATCGCCGATTCACGTTCGATGTCATTCATCGAGAACTCGGCGTTCTGTGCCTTCAACGCCTGCCCAAAGCGGTCCCGTCGCGTGCATTGCGGTGAAGCCGGTCGGAAAGCCGGATGCCGGAAATCGGCACGTCCGGTTTGATGAGCGGGGATGGGAAACGGGGCGTTGGCCATAGGCCCCAAGCTACCGCGCCCATCCTCGACTCTACCCGCCTGCGGTCGCGGATGGGCTATGATCGGCACTGCGGACAGGCTCGTCGGCCACTTCCACATACACAATGGCGACGATTCAGGCTTCGTTTGCGAACGCGGCTGAGTTCTTCAACAGCCTGCCAGTGTTGGCACGATCCACGTGATTGAACCGCCCCGGGATTGCCGGAGGCCGTTTGGTTTATGTTATGCCGCCATGGCCTGTTGTTCCAGCATGGCGTAATAGCGTTGCTCGGCTTCGGCCGGCGGTATGTTTCCTATGGGCTCCAGGAAGCCTTCGGTTGTTGAACCAATCGACCCATTCGAGGGTGGCGAACTCACGGCATCGAAGTTTCGCCATGGTCCGCGTCGGTGGATCACCTCGGCCTTGTAGAGACCGTTGATGTTTCGGCGAGAGCATTGTCGTAGGTAGCGCACTACGGCACCTTGATTGGGGCGTGCCGTCTCGCAACAATTCGGCTGTCGGAATCCTACTGCGCGCCAGCTCGATGGCACTGATTGACCGGACAAGCCGCTGCTTAGATAACTGCTCATCGGCACGAGATGCTCGCTGATGTGGATGCTCTCTCGATCAAACACTGCGCGCGCTGAGTTCCGCTGCAAGCACTGCGGCGTGCGCTGCCATCTCGACCATGCTATCGAACCTCTCACGCGTTTGGGGCCTTAGTCGCGCGCGCAAAGGCTCGGCTCGAGTAGATCGAAATTTCGGCTGTTCGCGAGGGCGCCCGATCAAAGACCTCATGGAGCGGTGCAATATAGGGTTCAATGCTCGCAATCCCCTTGGCGGCGGTACGCTCGTACGCTCCCAGACGCGCTGCATTGCAAAAACTGCAAACCGTATCGAGTGGTTGGCCCAGATCACAGTAGGAATGCCTCCCGTCATGATCTACAGAAACTGGAGTTCGATAACAGGTCGTCGAAACGCTAACGACAGGCACCCAACTCTGCCACTCACCTAAAGGCGAATATCCCGTCCGTAGTCGCGTTTTTCCCAGTGAATCAGGACGGCTCCGGCGTTAGGCCGTTAGGCGTGAGCGCCTAAGATACCTCCCTGGCGCGAAAAAGCGGGTCAGAAGGACAAAATCGTTCGCGACCGGGCCTTCACAGCTCGCAAGCGGCCGGAGAACTCGTTGATATCACCGAGCGGACGTCGTTTGCCAAACAGCGAGTTCGTCCTCAGAACGTAGCACTGCTCCAGCGCGAATCCGGCAGCGCCACCCTGACGGAGCTCGCGCGCCAGAAGACGTGCGTTGTTCAAATTTCCTAAATCTGCCGTCGCTGCCAACGAGAAGAGGCGGCTCTATCGGGTCCACGATATGCTGGACCATCTAGATGAGCTGCACTGATAAGGCTTTGTTGACCCCGCGATATCCGAGAGAGCTGACAATCGACACACCAGACGACCAGATGCCTGGAGCCGTCGACACTTGGAAATCGACGTTGGTGCACAAGGAAGGATTTTTTGCTCGTCGGCGTGTTGCTGCGGCTCCTACGTGAGCGGCCATATCGGGCCGTATGGACGACCAGTCGAGGGGCAAAACTCTTAGGGGACGTGCTGATGCCAATATTGAGTCTCGCCGATTTCGTAACCATTGCTGTAGCATTTACAACGTATGTCGTTTCGATAACCGTTGGTGCTGCAGTTAGATCGGCAGCTTCTCAGAGTCATCGGTACTGTCTTAAGGCGTTTCTTGGTAGGAAAATTTGCGATCGCGTCGCGTGGTACGGCATTTGCTGATCTCCTTCCCAAGTCGTCTCGGCTCAGGAGGAACACATGGTCGATGTGCAAGACGTTGTGCTGTCCGCACGAGAAAAAGAGTGCTTGCGGTGGGTAGAGGAGGGAAAATCATCCTGGGAAATCGGGGTGATATTAAAAGTTAGTGACAATACGGTCAATTTTCATCTTAAGAACGCGATGCGAAAGCTGGGAGTGACCAGCCGAATCCAGTGTGTCATAAAGGCGCGCCGCCTCGGGCTTATTTGAACTATGGGCGGGCGCTGCTGCGATCCAAGAGCCGGTCCCGGAAATCTGCACAGGACGCTAAGTGGAGTTTCTGCCTGACGGCGGGCACGATAGGCCCCGCGAATCAGGAGAGACCATGAGCAGACGACCCCGCCGGAACCACTCACCGGCCTT
>NZ_JARVWW010000075.1 GCF_029846715.1 Bradyrhizobium nivariense | reverse complement strand
ATACGCGAACCGATGAAGAAGACGAGCGCCAGCGGCGCCAATATGAAGACCCACATCAGCGGACTCTGCAGCAATGCGGGACCGGTGAGCTGAAAGGTCAGCCACGCGACGACGGCGGTCACGCCGACGCCGGCAGCCATATAGTTGTAGATGCGCAGCATGTAGTCGCGCAGTCCAGCGTCCAGCGCGATTGTGCCGCCGCCTGAGGCCGTCAGGTTCTGATCATAGTTTGACATTGCTCGTCTCCTCTCAGAGCTCGCGGACTGAAGCTACGCTATCCTTCGGGCTCAGAGGACGGCATTGGACAATCACCCGAGTGCTGGCGGGGAAAACCACCCTATTGCGCCGCAATTTACGGGCACTCCGCACACGGCCATTCGCGGCGACCATCCTGCCCATTACCAATGGACAACCTGGAACGGCCACTCACTCGTATCCTATTGGAGGGGGCGCCTTACGTGTTTGTCACTTGGAAGTCAGCCGCGGCCCGGTCTAATCCGGCCGGAATGCGCTTCTACTTTCATATCGTCGACAAATACGGCCTCTCTCCCGACGGGACCGGATGCGAACACGCCGATCAGGATGCGGCGGTTCTGCATGCCCGACACATCGCAGCCGAGCTCGCGAAGGCCGGCGAATTCTGCCGTTCCAGCGTCGTGCTTTTGGCTGCCGTCCCTGGGCCATCATCCAGTCCCGATCAAGACGCGACCGCCCCCGCCGCGAAGGCCTGAAGGCGATGCGCAGCGGGCCGGCGCCCGCCAATTTCCTACCCTCGCGTCCTACAGAGAATCCCTGATGTGCGAGGGGGAAAGACGCCTCTAAGATCTTCGCCAGATGAGGCCGGCATTAGTGCCCGTCACATCCCGGATTGGAAGGCCATCCTTGTCATGGCTCCGTCTTCGAGCGAGGCCGACCAGAAACTCTCCCGCAATGCGCTCATCGCGCTCGTGATCGGCTCGATGGTCGGCTCCGGCATTTTCGCATTACCTGCAGCGTTTGGACGAACCACCGGCGCGCTTGGAGCAATGATCGCCTGGGCCATCGCGGGCACCGGCATGCTGATGCTGGCCTTCGTGTTCCAGACCTTGTCACACCGCAAACCGGACCTCGACGCCGGGATCTATGCCTATGCCAGGGCCGGGTTTGGCGACTATATCGGCTTTGCTTCGGCCGTTGGCTACTGGATCGGTTGCTGTCTTGCAGACGTCGCCTGTCTCGTTTTGATCAAGGCGACGCTCGGGCAGTTTTTCCCTGTCTTCGGCGATGGCACAACGCCGGTAGCGATTGCTTCGGCGTCCGTCCTGCTGTGGGGGGTGCACATTCTGCTATTGCGCGGCATCAAGAGCGCAGCCGCGCTCAATACGATCGCGACCTACGCCAAGATCATTCCGATACTGCTGTTCATCGCCGCCGCCATCATCGCCTTTGACGGCAAGCTCTTCTTCATCAACTTCTGGGGAACCGAGCAGCCGGACCTTTCGGATGTGTTCGCCCAGGTTCGCGGCACGATGCTGCAGACCGTGTTCGTGTTCGTCGGAATTGAAGGCGCGAGTGTCTACTCCCGCTATGCCCGGAACCGCAACGACATCGGATTCGCAACCCTTGTCGGCTTTCTGACGGTTCTCTGCCTTCTCGTCCTCGTGACCCTCTTATCCTACGGCGTGCTGCTGCGACCGGAACTGGCGGCTCTCCCGACACCGTCCATGGCCGGCGTGATGGAAGCGATCGTCGGCCGCTGGGGCAGCATATTCATTAGCGCGGCACTCCTGATCTCGATCCTCGGCAACTACCTGTCCTGGTCACTCCTGGCGGCCGAAATCCTGCATTCCGCGGCGATCAACCGCACCATGCCCTCCTTTCTCGCCACAGTGAACGCGTGCAAGGTCCCCGCTGGCGCGCTCTGGCTCACCAACTGTGTCATCCAGATTTTCCTGCTCGTCGCGTGGTTTGCGGAATACGCATTCACGCTCGCCCTGAAGATGACCAGCGCGATGACGCTGATCCCGTATTTCTTTGTGGCGGCGTACGGCTTAAAGCTTGCCTGGACTGGCGAGGCCTACCACGCCGGCGAGCGCGCCCGCACCGTCGACTGGATTCGCTCGGCTGTCGCGACGTTCTACGCGGCCGGCATGATCTACGCAGGCGGCCCCAAGTTTCTCTTGTTGTCGTCGATCCTTTATGCACCCGGCACGTTGCTGTTCCTTCTTGCCAAACGCGAGCGCAAGGAGGCGACTTTCAAGCCATCCGAAGCCATCCTTTTTGCAGCGATCACGATCGCCGCATGCGCCGGCGTCTACGCGCTGTCCGTCGGAGCGATCTCGATTTGAGTCCTTGTCCCTGGTCACATGGAGGCGAATATGAGCACCCGGGCTATCTGCGGCGCCTTGATCCTGGGCTGGCTGGTGGCGACTTCCGCCTTTCCAACCCTGTCGCTCGCCCAGTCGACTGACACAGGCGCGTCTGCGCCAAAGGATGCCGGCGCATTGGCGCCGAAGAGCGCAACGCCCAATACCAATACGACCCCGGCGAAGCACCGCTACTGGCGTCACCGCGGCGGGAAGCATCCGCACTATGGCAGCCGACGCGTCCGCACCTAGGTGCGACCAGACGATAGTCCACTCCTGCGATAGGACCGATCCATGAGCGATTCCAGGACAGGACCGGAGAGGCTCCGCGAAAGCGCTCTACGCAACGATTGCGCCGACCAGCCGGGGAACGACACACGGCGCAGCATTCTCGCGACCGGCCTCACCCTGCTCGCCGCATGCGTCTTCCTGTTTCTGGTGTGGCAGACCGTGTCCAGTCTCCTGCTCATCTTCGCAGGCGTGTTGTTCGCCGCATTTCTGGACGCTTCCGCGAGGGCTCTGGCGCCGGTCCTTCCGCTCAATCGCGCCTGGCGGCTGACGCTGGTCCTGTTGCTGTTCTCCGCTCTGTCCGGATTTGGACTGGCCTGGGGCGCGGGCAAGCTGCCGGAGCAGACGCGCATTTTGCTGAAGGTCATGGACAGCCAGATCGACGTCCTGCAGGAGCATCTCCTGTCATACGGCGTTGACCTGCTCGGCCCGGAATGGGGCCGCGACTTTGCGCAATGGATGTTCTCGGATCAGGGCCGTTTTCTCAGCCATGCTCAATTTCTGCTCGGCGGAGCGTCGAGTCTTCTCACCGGCGCGCTGGTGATTCTGTTCCTCGGGATCCTCTTTGCCTTCGATCCGACCAGCCATCGCGAAAGCCTGGTCATGCTGGTGAAGCAGTTCTACCGCGCGCGGACAAGAGCCGTCATGGACGAAATGGGCAACGTCATGCGGCTGTGGTTGGTCGGACAGTTTATCCGTATCATCCTTATGACGCTGTGGGTCTGGGTCGCACTCTATCTCATCGGGCTGCCCGGGCCTTTCGTGCTCGGATTGCAGGCGGGCCTGTCGAATTTCATTCCCTATCTCGGACCCATCGTGGCTGCAGTTCCGATTGCGCTCGTCGCAATGCCGCTCGGCAGTTCCCTACTGATCTGGGCCGTCGTCATCTACACGATCATCCAGTCGGTCGAAGGCTATGTGATCGGTCCGCTGATCCAGCGTCAGGCGGTCGAGATCCCTCCTGCCTGGACGCTGGTCGCGATCGTCCTGCTGGGTGCGCTGTTCGGCGTTCTGGGCATTGCGCTGGCCATGCCACTGGTCGCGATCGGCCGTGTCGCGATCATCCGATTTTACGTCGAGGACTACCTTGGTGACGACCTCAAGCAGCGGTTCAACGGCGGTAGATCGTGAGTGGATAGCCCATGAGCAAGATCGATGTACAACGGAACGTGGGTACGGAGCCCCGCTCGCCTCATTCCGGAATGGCTCATTTCCTGTGGCAGCAGCTTCCTTATGTCGTGGCGCTGGTGCTCGCTGTCGCAGGCGTCGCCTATGCCAACGTCTCCCACCAGCCTCTCGTCGGTTACTGGGAATTCCTGGCGCTTGCCATCTGCGTCGTCTGCGTCGTTACCAAATGGCCGGAGACCCAAGGCAAGGAGGCCCAGCTCCGATTGATCTGGACCCAAGCGCTGCATTGGATTGCCGTCCTGGTCACGATGAACATCATACTGGTGTCGGGCGTCCAGCAGTTGCTTCCGACACCGGCAACCGGCCTGGTCCTGCTGACCTTGCTCGCACTCGGCACGTTCCTCGCGGGCGTCAGCCTTCTGTCGCTGCAGATCTCTTTCCTCGGCCTTGCGATGGGCGCGGCCGTCCCGGCGATATCCTGGCTGAAGCAGTCCGTCTTCTTCTTCCTGCTCGGCGCTGTGCTGCTGATCGGTCTCGGCATCACGTTCTGGCTTCGCCAAGACCGCCGGCCGGCGGCTGCGTCCATGAACAACCAAATGGAGGCTTGAATGCGAATGACACGGCTCCTTTCCATCGGCACACTCGCCTTGGTTTGCGCCGCCGCCTGGCCTGCCCGCGCCGACGCATTCCGGGTGGGCAGACTATCGTGCTTCAGCACGCCGCGCGTCGGGCTGGTCCTTGGATCGGCGCAATCGCTGCGCTGTGTGTTCCACGCGAGCAGACCGCCTCGACAATATATCTATGAGGGACGCATAAGGCGCGTCGGTCTTGACCTTGGGGTGACCTCGGCAGGTACCTTGTCCTGGGCCGTCTTCGCCAGGAATTCGCGGATCGGCTCCGGTACCTTGCGAGGAAGCTATGTGGGAGCGAGCGCCAATGTCGCATTGGGCCCCGGCCTCGGAGCCAACGTCCTGATTGGCGGCTCGCGCCGGAGTATCATGTTGCAACCGCTGTCGATCGAGCGATCGATCGGGATCAATCTCGCGGCGGGCGTGACCAACCTGACGCTGGGTCCGCGCGGCAGGCGATAGCTCGCAACGACGATCTACTCCGGCTGGATCCATGGGAATATTCCCGCCCTCGTGCTCAGGGTTTCGTCGGATGTCGACGTTGCGAGGCCGAAGCTACCATCCGTAGTGCCGATCATTGCGCAGATCAGGAGGATGGCATGACTGTCTATGACAGCCGGTCCGGCATCGAGGCTCTGGGCCCTCCTCGACTGTGGGTCTGCGCCCTCCTGGGCATCGTGATGATCGCCGCCGGCGTCGCAGCTCTCAGTGACGTGGTGTTCGCGACCATCGTCAGCGTCAAGCTGATCGGGCTGACGGCGATCGCGGCCGGCGCGTTCGAGATCGTCCATGCCTTCTGGACCAAAGGATGGGGCGGCTTCCTGTGGCAGATCCTGCTCGGCGCGCTCTATCTCGCGTTCGGGCTCGTGCTGCTCACCCAGCCCGCTTCGGGCGCACTGATCCTGACCTACTTCCTCGGCGCGTTGCTGTTCGCATCGGGCGCCATTCGTTGCGTGCTGAGTTTCGCCCATTGGCGGCAGAATGGCTGGATGATGCTGATCTCCGGCGTCTTCGCATTGCTCGCCGGCGCGCTGATCCTGATCGGCTTTCCCACCATCAGCGTCTGGGCCCTCGGATTTCTGCTCAGCGTCGACCTGATCTCGCACGGCCTCGCATGGCTGCTTTACGCGCTTCAGTCCGTGCGGCGGACTGTGTAACGAAGGAGAAAAAGATGATGGACACTCCCACCCGTCGAGCCTTCCTTGGTTTTGCCCAGAATGCCGTTGCCGCCGCGGCGATCGGCGCCATCGGCGTTCGTTTCATTGAGACCGCGGAAGCGATGCCGATTGCCCACGATCTCGGCCAAGCCGGCGAGCCGTCGGACCTCCTGACGCAAGCTCAGTGGTGGGGACCGCCACCTGCGCCCGGTTGGGGACCCGCTCCGGGCTGGGGTCCGCGACCGCGCTGGCGAGCCGGGTGGTGGGGACCGCCCGGTCCCGCCTGGGGGCCGGCCCCGGGCTGGGGGCGACCGGTATTCTCCGCGCGAGCGCAGTGGGGATCGCCGCCGTCTCGTCCGGGCTGGGGTCGTCCGCCGCCGCGCAGGCGCCGCTGGGTTTGCTGGTGGCATCGCGGCCGTCGTCATTGCGGATGGCGGTGGCGCTAGGAACGCGCAACCCACGCGGCCCGGCAACAGATTTGTCACGACTGTGCAAGCCCTGCCACGTGATGGAGGCTATCGTGCGCAACACGAACCAATGGCTCCTCGCCGCCGTGCTGGCCGCTCTTCTCATTGCGGCGACCTGGTACTGCGTTGGCGTATGGAACGCCCCCTCAATGCCGCTGTACGGCAACATCATCTTTGGAGCGGTCATGATCCTGATGCTGTTGTCCGGCTGCGGCTTGATCGCGCCGATGCTCTATAGCCGCCGCAAAGGTTACGACGAACCCGCACGCACCAATCGGACAACGCGGGAGTAGCCAGATCTTGGTGAAGCACTCGCCCCGCAGTTCTGAGCCGCAGCAAGGAGCCGATCATGAGCCTTGCTGACAACTGGACCAGATTGCTGGGCGCAGTTCTTGTGACGATCATCGCCGGCGGGGCAGCTTGGACACAGCCTGCCCCGACCGGCCCGCCCGCCGTAGGCGTCGTGGAGGCGACCAGACGGCCGATCACCGAGACCAGCGAATTCCTGGGGCGGATCGAGGCGGTCAATCGGGTCAACGTCGTGGCTCGCGTCACCGCGTTCCTGGAACGGCGCCTGTTCGACGAAGGTGCCGAGATCAAGAAAGGCGACGAGCTCTATCGGCTCGAGCGCGGCCCGTTCGAAGCCGATCTCGCATCAAAAGAGGCGCAGGTGGCGCAGCTCCAAGCAACGCTCGAGAACGCCAAGCTGACGACCGAGCGCGCGCGCACGCTGCTCGGAGGACCGGCGGGGCAACAATCCACCTATGACGCGGCCATCTCGAACCAGCGCAGCCTGGAAGCCCAGGTGCAGGCCGCCCAGGCGCAGGTCCAGGCGTCCCGGATCAATCTCGATTACACGGTGATCAGCGCGCCGATCGACGGCAAGATCGGCCGCACGGCGGTGACGGAGGGCAACGTCGTCGGTCCGAGCTCGGGCGTGCTGACCACCATCGTCAGCCAGGACCCGATGTATGTCACCTTCCCCGTGCCGCTGCGCCAGGGGCTGGAGCTGCGGGAACGCTATGGGCCGCAAGGCGGCCTGGAAGCCGTGATCATCAGGCTGCGATTGCCCGACGGCCGCATGTACGGGCAATCCGGCAAGCTGAACTTCGTCGATAACACCATCGCACAGAACACCGATACGATCACCGTACGTGGGGAGATCGGCAATCCGATCCTGCGGGCGCCATCGGCGGCCGGCGTTACCGTTCACGAGCTGACCGATGGCGAGTTCGTCACCGTCGTGCTTGAGGGTGTCCAGCCGGTCGAGGTGCTGGCGATCCCGCGCTCCGCCGTGCTCTCCGATCAGCAGGGCGACTATGTCCTCGCTGTCGGCGCCGACAACAAGGCCGAGCAGCGCCGCATCCAGCTCGGGCAATCGACCCCAACCATCGCGGCCGTGATCGCCGGACTTGCGGCCGGCGACAAGGTGATCGTCGAAGGCCTGCAGCGGGTTCGTCCCGGCCAGACCGTCTCGCCGGGACCGGCCAGTGCGCTGATCCTGTCGAGCATGAAGGCCGCCGCAGACGGCACGGCTCCGCAACCGGATCACGGCGCCTCCGGCAAGACGCGCCCGGCGGACGACAAGCCATGATGTCCGCCGTCTTCATCGATCGTCCGCGGCTTGCGATGGTGATCGCCTTCATCATCACCATTGCCGGCGCGCTGGCGCTGATGCAAATCCCGGTGGCGCAGTTTCCGGACATCGTGCCGCCACAGGTCACGGTCGCCGGCACCTTCCCGGGCGCCTCCGCCGAGGTGGTCGAGAGCAGCGTCGCGCAACCGCTGGAGGCGCAGATCATTGGCGTCGACCGCGCGCTCTACATGAAATCGACCAGTGCCAATGACGGCAGCTACACCCTGACGGTTTCGTTCGCGCTCGGCACCGAGCCCGACATCAATACCGTCAATGTCAACAACCGCGTGCAGAGCGCTCTGTCGCAATTGCCGACCGAAGTGCAGCAGCAAGGGGTGACGGTGCACAAGCGCTCCTCGTCGATCCTGCAATTCCTCGTGCTCTACAGCGCCAATGGCCAGCAGGACCCGCTGTTCATCACCAACTACGCCATCATCAACGTGCTTGATGCGATCGCCAGCACGCCGGGGGTCGGCCAGGCGAATCTGTTCGCCAAGATGAACTACTCGATGCGGATCTGGTTCGATACGCAGCGGCTCACCAGCCTCAATCTCACCCCGTCGGACGTCATTGCCGCAATCCGTACGCAAAGCGTCCAGGCGCCGGTCGGCCGCATCGGCGCGCGCCCGATCAGCGACGACCAGCAGTTCCAGTTCAACGTGCAGACCCTGGGCAGGCTCGCCACCGTCGACCAATTCACCAATATCGTGCTGCGCGCCAATCCGGACGGTTCGTCGCTACTCGTGAAGGACGTTGCCCGTGTCGAGATGGGCGCGCAAAATCTGGACAGCGAAGCGCGGATCGACGGACGTGCGGCCGTGCCGATCGCGATCTATCTGTCACCGGGTGCCAACGCGGTGACCACCGCACAGGCGGTGGCAGCGACGATGCAGCGGCTGTCGCAGCGTTTCCCCACCGGGCTGAGCTACCTCGTACAATACGATTCAACGAGCTTCGTGCGCGACACCATCGCGGAGGTACTGCGGACGCTGGGCGAGGCCTTCGTGCTGGTCGTGATCGTGGTGTACCTCTTCCTCGGCAATCTTCGGGCCACCGTGATCCCGGCCGTTGCCGTTCCGGTGAGCCTGGTCGGCACCTTCGCCGTGCTGCTGGTGCTCGGCTATTCGGCCAACACGGTGTCCCTGCTCGCCATGGTGCTCGCGATCGGCATCGTGGTGGACGACGCCATCGTCGTCGTTGAGAACGTCGAGCGGGTGATGGAGGAAGAGCCGGCGCTTTCGCCGGCCGAGGCGAGCAAGAAGGCCATGACGCAGATCACCGCGCCGATCATCGCGATCACCCTGGTGCTGCTCTCCGTCTTCGTGCCGATCGCGTTCATTCCCGGCATTTCCGGAACGCTGTTTCGCCAGTTTGCGGTGACGATCAGCGCGGCGATGATGATTTCGGCGTTGAACGCTCTGACGCTGTCGCCGGCCTTGTGCGCATTGTTCCTGCGCCACACCGGGCCCAGGCGCGGCATCATGGGCCGCGTCCTCGGCTTCATCGACTGGCTGCGCGACCGCTACAGCGGCGGCGTCCGTCGCCTGGTGCGCGTGGCAGGCCTCTCCCTGCTGCTCGTCGCCGTCCTAGCCGCCGGCATCTTCGGCGTGTCGCTGGTCACGCCGACGGGTTTCCTACCCGAGGAAGATCAAGGAGCCTTCTTCACCTCGGTACAACTGCCGGACGGTGCGTCGGTGGCACGAACCAGCGAAGTCACCCAACAGGTCGAAGATATCCTGAAGCAGATGCCCGCCGTCGACCACGTCCTTGCCATCATCGGCTTTTCCCTGCTCGACGGCGCGTCCGAACCGAACAGCGCGCTGGTGGTCACGCGCCTGAAGCCGTTTTCCGATCGCAAGGCAGCAACAGATTCTGCACAAGCGCTGATCCGGCAAACCTTCGCAGCCGGCGCGCAGATCCGACAGGCCAATGTGCTGCCGTTCAACCTGCCGCCGATCATCGGGCTCTCCACCAGCGGCGGGTTCGAATACCAGCTCCAGGCATTGGAAGGACAGATCCCGGCCGAGATCTCCAGCGTTGCGGGCGCGCTGATCGGCGCCGCCAACGTCGACCCACGGCTCACGCGCGTGTTTTCGACCTTCACTGCGACAAATCCGTCGATCTATCTCGAGATCGACCGCCGCAAGGCCCAGGCGCTCGGAGTGACGATCAGTGACATCTTCACCGCCCTACAGGCGACGCTCGGCGGCATCTACGTCAACAACTTCAACCGGTTTGGCCGCACCTGGCAGGTCAACGTTCAGGGCGAAGCGTTCGATCGCGCCGACATATCGGACATCTGGCGGATCTATTTGCGCAACGGCACCGGCCAGATGGTGCCGATCAGATCCCTTGCCGGAATCAAGATCGTGACCGGGCCTCAGGTGATCACCCGCTACAACAATTATCGCTCGGTGACGGTGAACGGCAGCCCGGCGCCCGGTGTCTCCTCAGGCACCGCGATTGCAGCGATGGCTGATGTGTCTCATGCCGTACTGCCTGCGGGCTACAGTTTCGAGTGGACCGGCACCGCCTATCAGGAGCAACAGGCCGCCGGCCAGACCGGCATCGTGCTTATGCTCGCGGTGCTGTTTGCCTATCTGTTCCTGGTGGCTCTCTATGAGAGCACGGTGATCCCGATCCCGGTGCTGCTGTCGGTCGTCGCCGGCGTCCTGGGCTCCTATGTCGGCATCAAGCTCGCCGGCCTCAATCTCGACCTCTACGGCCAGATCGGACTCGTGGTGCTGATCGCGCTCGCCGCCAAGAACGGCATCCTGATCGTCGAATTTGCCAAGGAGCAACGCGAAGCGGGCGTGGCGCTCAACGACGCCGCGATCCAGGGCGCGCATATGCGCTTCCGCGCCGTCATGATGACCTCGGTCGCCTTCATCCTTGGTCTCCTGCCTCTCGTGACTGCAACCGGCGCCGCCGAGCTCAGCCGCAGGGCCGTCGGCACCGCGGTGTTTGCGGGCATGCTTGCAGCGAGCTCGGTTGGGATTTTCCTGGTGCCGATGCTCTACGTGACGTTCCAGCGCCTGCGCGAGCGCGCCAAGGGGACTCCCAAAGCAACCCATGGGCCGACGCCGCCTATCGATGAGACGGTCTAGAGCATGGCAAGCAATCGAAAACGCTGGCTGATCGTCCTTCTCGCCGTGGTCCTCGTCGGGGTCGGATATTTCGCCTGGCAGAGACTCGGCGGCAATAACCTTCCGCCCGGGTTTGCCACTGGCAACGGCCGTATCGAAGCTGTCGAAATTGATGTCGCGACCAAGACACCCGGGCGCATCAGGGACATCCTTGCCAGAGAAGGCGATCTGGTCTCGGCGGGACAGGCGCTCGCTCAGATGGATACGGTGCAGCTCGAGGCGCAGTACCGTCAGTCCCAGGCGCAGTTGCGGCGTGCCACGATCGGAATCGAGACCGCCAAGAGCCTCGTGGCCCAGCGTGAGGCCGAGAAGAAGGCAGCGACGGCCGTGGTCGCCCAACGCGGTGCCGAATTGGATGCAGCAGACCGAAAATTGCAGCGCTCCGAGCAGTTGATCAGGACCAATGCCGTGTCGCAGCAGGTGCTCGATGACGACCGCGCAGCTGCCAACGGAGCGAGGGCGGCCGTAGCGGCGGCAGAAGCGCAGCTTGCGGCCTCGGAGGCCGCAATCAGCGCCGCCGAGGCGCAAGTGGTCGATGCCGAGGCTGCGGTCGAGGCGGCGAAGGCCGCTATCGAGAGCATCAAGGCAGACATCAACGACAGCACGCTGCGAGCTCCGCGCGACGGACGCATCCAGTTCCGCGTAGCCCAGCCGGGAGAAGTCCTTACCGCCGGCGGACGGGTGCTCAACCTCGTCGATCTCGGCGACGTCTATATGACCTTCTTCCTGCCGACGGCACAGGCTGGCCGCGTCGCCATCGGTTCGGAAGTCCGCCTCGTGCTCGACGCCGCGCCGCAATGGGTCATTCCGGCCACGGCGACCTTCGTCGCCAACGTTGCACAGTTCACGCCCAAGACGGTCGAGACCGAAGAGGAGCGTCAAAAACTGATGTTCCGGGTCAGGGCGCACATTTCACCGGACCTGCTGCGAAGGAACATCGAGCAGGTCAAGACCGGCCTGCCCGGCCGAGCCTTTATCCGTCTCGATCCGAATGCCGAATGGCCGGCGCAGCTGACGGAACATCTCGTCAAATGAGCGACACAGCGCACGGAGACCCGCCTCTTCCTGTCGCACCGGTAGTACGGCTTGAAGCGGTCAGCCTGTCCTACGGCACGACCCGCGCGCTCGATGGTATTGCACTCGACATTCCCACAGGACGCATGGTCGGGCTGATCGGACCTGACGGCGTCGGGAAATCCAGCTTGCTCTCGCTGGTCGCCGGCGCACGCGCCATCAAGCAAGGACGGGTTCATGTGCTCGGCGGCGATATGGCCGACGCCGCGCACCGGCGCCGGACCTGCCCGCAGATCGCCTATATGCCGCAAGGTCTGGGCAAGAACCTCTACCCGACGCTGTCCGTGTTCGAGAATGTCGATTTCTTCGGTCGCCTGTTCGGCCACGACCGGCGCGAGCGCGAAGAGAGAATCCGGCAGCTTCTGGAGCACACCGGCCTTGCACCCTTCACAGACCGGCCCGCGGGCAAGCTTTCCGGCGGCATGAAGCAGAAGCTCGGCCTTTGCTGCGCGCTGATTCATGATCCCGACCTTTTGATCCTGGACGAGCCGACCACCGGCGTCGATCCGCTTTCGCGTCGGCAGTTCTGGGACCTGATCGAGGAGATCCGCAAGAGCCGACCCGGCATGAGCGTTATCGTCGCCACCGCCTATATGGAGGAAGCGGCGCGCTTCGACTGGCTGGTTGCGATGGATGACGGGCGGGTGCTGTCGACCGGCACGCCGGCCGATCTCTTGCAGCAAACCGGCGTCGAGAACCTCGACGCGGCCTTCATCGCCCTGCTCCCGGAGACACAGCGGCGGGACCACAGGGAGGTGGTGATCCCTCCTCGTGTGAACGGGCAGGACGGAGATATCGCCATCGAGGCCGAGCAGCTTACGGTGAGATTCGGCAATTTCACCGCGGTCGATCGAGTGAGCTTCCGGATCGCCCGCGGCGAGATCTTCGGTTTCCTCGGCTCGAACGGCTGCGGCAAGACCACGACGATGAAGGTGCTGACCGGATTGCTGCCGGCGAGCGAGGGCAAAGCCAGGCTGTTCGGATATGAGGTCGATCCCAACGACATGGATGTGCGGCGTCGCGTCGGCTACATGTCACAGGCTTTCTCGCTCTATTCCGAGCTGACGATCCGGCAGAACCTCGAGCTGCATGCACGCCTGTTCCGGCTCGCGCCCGAGACCATCGAGGATCGGGTCCGCGAGATGGCTGAACGCTTCGACCTCACCAAGATCATCGATGCGTTGCCCGACCGGCTGCCGCTCGGCGTCCGCCAGCGTCTGTCGCTTGCGGTCGCGCTCATCCACGGTCCCGATATCCTAATCCTGGACGAGCCGACCTCCGGCGTCGATCCGGTGGCGCGTGACGGTTTCTGGCAAATCCTGTCCGACCTGTCCCGGCGGGACAACGTCACGATCTTTGTCTCCACCCACTTCATGAACGAAGCCGAGCGCTGCGACCGCATGTCGCTGATGCATGCCGGCCGGGTGATGATCAGCGACACACCGCGACAGATCGCGGACCGGCGCGGCGGCGGCAGCCTCGAAGAGGCCTTCGTCGCCTATCTGCAGGATGCGATCGGCACAACCGACGCCGCCCATGCGGGCGCCGTACCGCATGTGGCAACGGAAGCCGCGGCCGGCAAAACGCCCGGCACGACGCACGGCGCATCGAGCTTCCTCGATCCGCGACGCATGTTTGCCTATACACAACGGGAGACGCTCGAGCTCAAGCGCGATCCGATCCGGGCGACGCTTGCGATTGTCGGCAGTCTCATCCTGATGTTCGTGATGGGCTACGGCATCAACATGGACGTCGAGAACCTCTCCTTCGCCGCCATGGACCGCGACGATACCACGATCAGCCGCGACTACGTCCTGCAGATCGCGGGCTCGCGCTATTTCACGGAGCTCCCACCGATCACCGATTACGACGACCTCGATCGCCGCATGCGCAGCGGCGAATTGAGCCTTGCCATCGAAATTCCACCCGGCTTCGGACGCGACGTGGCGCGCGGCAGCAACGTCCAGATCGGCGCGTGGCTCGACGGCGCGATGCCCACGCGCGCCGAGACGGTGCGAAGCTACGTGCAGGCGATGCACGCGACCTGGCTGGCCCAGCGGGCCCGGCAGCTCTATGGCAATGCCGCCACGACCGGCAATTTCCAGCTCGAGGTCCGCTTCCTCTACAACCCCGACATCCGGAGCATCGTCGCCATGGCCCCCGCCGTGATCCCGATCCTGCTCCTGATCATCCCAGCGATCCTGGCGACGCTGAGCGTCGTGCGCGAGAAGGAATTGGGGTCGATCACCAACTTCTATGTCACGCCGGTCACGCGGCTCGAGTTTCTCGTCGGCAAGCAGATTCCCTATGTCGCGCTCGCCATGCTGAACTTCTTCCTGCTCACCGCCTTCGCGGTGTTCATCTTCCGTGTTCCCTTCACCGGCAGTTTTGCCGCGTTCACCGGGGCCGCATTCCTGTACGTGATCGTCACGACGGCGATGGGGCTCGTCATCTCGTCCTTCATGACAAGCCAGATCGCGGCGATCTTCGCGACTGCGCTGCTCACGATGATCCCCGCCACGCAATATTCCGGGCTGGTCGATCCGGTGTCATCTCTCCAGGGTGCCGGCGCCCTCATCGGACGGATCTACCCGACGGCGCATTTCGTCACCATCACCCGCGGCACCTTCTCGAAGGGGCTCGACTTCGGTGACCTGGCCGGGCCGTTCATCGCGCTGGCCGTGACCATCCCCGTGTTGCTCGGCCTCGGCGTTCTGCTCCTGAAGAAACAGGCGAACTAGCCATGCGCACAGGCAATATCATTCAACTCGGTGTCAAGGAACTGCGCGGCTTGCTCCGCGATCCGATGATGCTGGCGTTGATCGTCTACGCCTTCACGGTCTCGATCTATACCGCGTCCAGATCGCAGCCGGAGACGCTGAACCAGGCGGCGCTGGCCATAGTCGATGAGGACAGGTCGCCGACCGCCACGCGCATCATCACGGCGTTCAGCCCGCCCTATTTCACGGTCCCGAGGCTGATCGTGCAATCGGAGATGATGACCCGCATGGATGCAGGGCTCGACACCTTCGCGCTTAACATCCCGCCCAACTTTCAGCGCGACCTGTTGGCCCACAGATCGCCAGCGATCCAGCTCAACGTGGACGCGACCCGCATGTCGCAGGCGTTCACGGGAAGCGGCTATATCCAGTCCATCGTCGGCGACGAGGTCGGCGAGTTCCTGTCGCGCTATCGCTCGGCTGCGCCGCTCCCGATCGATCTTGCGCTGCGCGCGCGCTTCAACCCCGAGCTCAACAAGGGCTGGTTCGGAGCCATCAACAACGTCATCTCCTCGGTCACGATGCTGTCGATCATTCTGACCGGTGCAGCGCTGATCCGGGAGCGCGAGCACGGCACCATCGAGCACCTTCTCGTGATGCCGGTGACGCCGTTCGAGGTCATGGCGAGCAAGATCTGGTCGATGGGACTCGTCGTGCTCGTCGCCGCCAGCGTGTCGCTCATCTTCATCGTTCAAGGACTGCTTGCGGTCCAGATCGGCGGCTCGGTCCCGCTGTTCCTGTTCGGCACCGCGCTCTATCTCTTCGCTACCACCAACATGGGGATCTTCCTTGCCACGTCCGCCGGCAGCATGCCTCAGTTCGGTTTGCTGTTGATGCTGGTGCTGATGCCGCTTCAGATGCTGTCGGGCGCCACGACGCCGCGGGAAAGCATGCCCGAGATCATCCAGAACATCATGCTCGCCGCGCCTAACACCCACTTCGTCATTCTCGCACAAGCCGTGCTGTTCCGCGGTGCCGGAATAGCGGTGGTCTGGCCCCAAATCGCCGCCTTGCTGGCGATAGGAGCAATCCTGTTCTTCTTCTCCTTGCAACGATTCAGGGAGTTCTTGCGATAACGGATATTTCCCGGATGCCATGCCCGGCGAAGTCAATGGATGGTGTGGCCCTGCGTCATCGAGGCCACCGGAAGCGAACGGATGGGCTGATCGGGCCAGCCATATCGAAACTGCAAGAACAGGGTGAGTGAGATGTCAAAAATGAAGGCTGCCGTCCTTGTCGAGCCCGGCCGAATTGCGCTCGAAGACAAGCCCATTCCCGATGTTGGTCCGCTCGACGCACTGATACGGATCACGACAACAACCATCTGCGGAACGGATGTTCATATCCTCAAGGGGGAGTATCCGGTCGCGAGAGGTCTGACGATCGGCCACGAGCCTGTCGGGGTGATCGAGAAGCTCGGTTCGGAAGTCAAAGGATTCCACGAAGGTCAGCGCGTCATCGCTGGCGCCATCACGCCGAGCGGCTACAGCAACGCGTGCCAGTGCGGCCGCTGCTCCCAGGATGGCCCTGATGACAGACATGGATGGAAGGCGGCCGGCGGATGGCGATTCGGCAACACGATCGACGGCTGCCAGGCTGAATATGTTCTCGTGCCTGATGCGATAGGTAATCTCGCGCCTGTTGCCGACGAGCTCACCGACGAGCAGGTCCTTATGTGCCCCGACATCATGTCGACCGGTTTCAGCGGCGCCGAACGCAGCAGGATCAAGATCGGCGACATGGTGGCGGTGTTCGCGCAGGGTCCGATCGGCCTTTGCGCCACCGCTGGCGCGAAGCTGCTCGGCGCGTCGACGATCATCGCGGTCGACCGGCTGCCGGAACGTCTGGAGATGGCGCGTCGTCTCGGCGCCGACCACATAATTGACTTCAGTAAAGTCAATCCGGTCGCCGAGATCCTGCGCCTCACCGACGGTCGCGGGGTCGACGTGGCCATCGAGTCGTTGGGCACTCAGTCCACGTTCGAATCGTGTCTGCGGGTGCTGCGGCCAGGCGGGACCCTGTCGAGCCTTGGCGTCTATTCGTCCGATCTGAAGATACCGGTCGACGCCTTCGCGACGGGACTCGGCGACCATACGATCGTGACAACGCTCTGCCCGGGTGGGAAGGAGCGCATGCGGCGATTGATGGCGGTGATCGAATCAAGACGCGTCGACCTGAGCGCGATGGTGACGCACCGATTTAAGCTGGATGAGATCGAAGCCGCGTATGAACTCTTCGCGAACCAACGTGATGGTGTGTTCAAGGTCGCGATCACGCCGTGACTGGAAACGCCGCTTTTGCCGCAGCAGAGCGATGGAATCGACGAGAGGTGACGCGCCCGAACACTATTGACGGTAACCGGTATGAGCTCCCACGTCTGCGGCGATCAGGGGGCGCGTGCGTAGCGGATCGGCATCCAGTATTGGCGCGTGGCCTCGACAGCTGCTGGAATATCGGCGTTACGGAGAAAGTGCCCGGTCT
>NZ_JARVWW010000074.1 GCF_029846715.1 Bradyrhizobium nivariense | reverse complement strand
AGGCGGAAGATGTTATCCAGGATCTTGGCGTTGTTCGGCTCCTGCTCGAACTTCACCAGCTGATTGTCGACAGTGTCCAGGCTCTCGCTGGTTTCCGTCAAAAACTCCCGCAACAGATCATCCATGAAAACAGGCCTTCATACAGGGAGGGCGCGCACGCGACGTGATGCGCCATTTCGGAATGGGGCCAGCTTCACCGCAAAGCGTTTAATAATGGTTGAGTATGTGCAAAAGAACGGAACGAACAAATAGATAAGGCGCTCCGGACAAGCCGAAGCGCCTCGTAAAGGATAGATTAACGTTTGCGAGCGGCGGCGCGCTTACGAAGCGATAATGGTGATGGCTTCGCCTTCGTGCGCGAGCCTCACGGTGAGCCCGCAGGCCTCCGCCAACAGCCGCGTATAATAAGGCTGGATCGCGTGTGCATCCGCGGCCGGGCCGCGCTCGCCGCTCAGGAGCTCGGAGATGTTCTGCGGCAGGCGCGCATTATGTCCGGTCGCGGAGATGCGGAAGCTCATCGTCTCGCCCTCGCCGATCGGGTCGATCGTCAGCATGCCGCCGCGCGGGATCGTGTGCTGCGAGACGACCAGCATGTTGAGCAGCAGCTTGACGCGATTCTTCGGCAGCAGGAGCCGCGGCAGATTCCACGTGATCGAGCACTTGCCGTCCTCGATGTGGCCGCGCGCCATGGTCTGGGCATCGCCGAGATCGATCTGCGCACCGGACGAGCCGGCCGCGCCAAAGGCGAGGCGGCAGAACTGGAGGCGGGCGGAGGCCGTTTTCGCGCTCTTGCGAATCAGGTCGAGCGCGAACTCGCGATCGTCGGGTTTGGGATTGTCGTCGAGCACTTCGAGCCCATTGACGATTGCGCCGACAGGGCTGATGAGATCGTGGCAGACCCGCGAGCACAGGAGCGCAGCGAGTTCGAGCGCATCTGGAGCGGTAGCGGTGGCGGGTGACGAAGCGTCAGACATAAAGGGTTCCTGGAATTGCACGGCGCGGACGCGGCGAATCACGCATGCTCGACGAATGCCGCGGGTTCTAACATTCGCACCCCCGTGGCAGCTAGCTTGCGATCGGTTCGAAGCGGCCATAAAGCCGCGGCGAATCACTCGAGTAGGAATGGATTGCCGATGAATGAGGCATGCAGGTGAAGCGGATCATCGACGGGGCGGCCGCCTCCCACCTGATGGAGCCGCTCACCGCGCTGGTGGTGAAGGCGGGCGAAGCCATCCTCGCGGTCAACCGCGCGGCGATGCGGGTCGACGGCAAGCAGGACGGCTCGCCGGTGACCGATGCCGATCTTGCCGCCGACCGCATCATCGCGGACGGGCTGGCGCAGCTTGCGGGCGACGTCCCGACGCTGTCGGAAGAGCGGACCGAGCTCGCCTCGCCGCCATTCCGCGACAGCTTCTTCCTGATCGACCCGCTCGACGGCACCAAGGAGTTCGTCGCCGGTCGCGACGAATTCACCGTCAACCTCGCCCTCGTGACCTCAGGCGTGCCGCTGCTGGGCATCGTCAGCGCCCCGGCGCTCGGGCTGCTCTGGCGCGGCATCGTCGGCCGGGGCGCCGAGCGGGTGAGGTTTGACGGCGCTACCATCGGCGCTGCCGAGCCGATCCGCACCCGCAAGCTGCCGAGGCCGGGCGAGCCCTGGATCGCGGCGGTGAGCCGCTCGCACGGCGATCCCAAAAGCGAGGCATTCATCGATAACAGGCCCAATGCCGTTAGGAAGATGGTCGGCTCGGCCGTGAAATTCGGCCGGATCGCGGAAGGCAGCGCCGACATCTATCCCCGCTTCGGGCCGACCTCGGAATGGGACGTCGGCGCCGGCTGCGCGGTCGTGACCGCGGCCGGCGGCAGGGTGACCGACGGCAAGGGCGGCGAGCTCCGCTTCGGCGAGCGCCACGATGGCGGCTTCATCATCCCGGAGTTCATCGCCTGGGGTGACCCGCAGGCGGTGGTTGCTACTGGCTGAGCTTGTCCTGGAGCGCCGGCCAGCGCTTGCCCACCTCATAGAGGAAGCGCTCCGGATTGGCGGCGAAGGCGTCGCGATTGACTTCCCGGCTGAACAGATAGAGCCGCTGCGCCGCAATCACGAAGAAGCGGGGATTGCCGGCGGTGGTCACGCCGCGGGCGATATCGGCCGGATCGTAGCCGCCGAACTGCGGCCCGTAGACCTCGGGATGGGCCAGGAAGGAGGCCCGGTTGCCCTCGTTCCGAAAGCGCCAGACTGCGCCCCACAGGTTCGCCTCGAACTCCGCCGTGCCCTGTTCGGCACTGCCATCGACGAAATAGGCCACGGCATCGAAACCCTCGATGGCCACGCCGCTGAAGCGGTTGACGACGATCCGCTCGGTGGTGGCCGCCTGCGCCGGCAACCCCGCGCAGATGATGCAAATGCCCGACAGCAAGCAGACCAGGAGGCCGATCAAGGCAATTCCGGGGCGCAAAGGGCTGGCTTCCTGCCGTTGTGCCGTCATAGTTGCTGCGGATAACATCCGAGTCGAGGGGACATCCGGCGCAACCTAGAGCCGCGCCTGTTGGCGGCAGGTTAAGGAAGCGACCGATTTCGATACCAGGGGTTCTTTTATGACTTTCGCATCACGCCTTGCTGCGTTCGCGCTTGCCGCGATGGTCGGCTTGATCGTGCCGGCCGCCGCCCAGCAGGCGCCGCCGCCCAATTTGCCGCCGCCGCAGCGGACCCAGACGCCCAGCACCTATGGGCCGGACGAACTCGTGACGGCCGGCCACCGCTTCTTCGGCAACGTCTCGCGCGGCCTCGCCTCGATCATCGAGAAGGCGGTCAGCCAATGGGGCCTGCCCAACGGCTATATCCTCGGTGAGGAAGGGTCCGGCGCGTTCGTTGCCGGCCTGCGCTACGGCGAAGGTACGCTCTACACCAAGAACGCCGGCGACCTGCGCGTCTACTGGCAGGGCCCCTCGCTCGGCTTCGACTGGGGCGGCGACGGCGCGCGCACCATGACGCTGGTCTATAATTTGCCCGCCACCAACGCGATCTATCAGCGCTTCGCCGGCCTCGACGGCTCGGCCTACATCATCGGCGGCTTCGGCATGACGGCGCTCACCGCCAACAACATCGTGCTGGTGCCGATCCGCTCGGGCCTCGGCCTGCGGCTGGGAGCCAATATCGGCTATTTGAAATTCACTCCGCGCGCGACCTGGAACCCGTTCTAGCGTCCCGCTTTCCCCTCCGGCGACGGATCAAGGTTAACGACATGTCGGGGCTGGCTTTTTGCCGGCCCCGCATGCAATGTCGTTGGTAAATTTTTCCTTAGCTTTGGGAGTTCTGGCCCATGGTCGAACCGATCATGTACCTGGCGATCGGTTTCCTGCTCTCGATGCTGTGCGGGCTTGCGATTGTGCCGCTGGTGCATAACCGCGCCGTGCGCCTGACCACGCGCCGGCTCGAGGCCGCCACGCCCTTGTCGATGGCCGAGATCCAGGCCGACAAGGACCAGCTCCGCGCCGAATTCGCCATGTCGGCGCGACGGCTGGAGATGAGCGTCGACCAGCTCAAGAACAAGACCACGAGCCAGCTCGCCGAGCTCGGCAAGAAGAGCGACGCCATCAACCGCATGAAGATCGAGCTCGGCGAGAAGAACGCCACGATCTTCGCGCTCGAAGCCCGCGAGAAGGCGGTGAAGGAGCAGCTCCGCGCCACCGAAGAGGAATTCAACACCAAGACCGAGGCGCTGCGCGCCGCCGAGCATGCGCTGACCGACAAGCAGGGCGAGCTCGCAAAAATCAATTACGAGCTGTCCAACCGCTCGATGATGGCGGAAAGCCGCCAGGTCGAGCTGGTCGCGGTCCGCGCGCAGATCGAAGAGCTGAAGAACCGCGTCGGCGATGCCGAGAAGGAATTTGCCGCGACGCAGGCGCGGCTGACGCAGGAACGTACCGAATCCGAGACCGTCTCGCGCGAACTCGGCGACGCACGCGGCCGCG
This sequence comes from Bradyrhizobium nivariense, assembly GCF_029846715.1. Lineage (GTDB taxonomy): Bacteria > Pseudomonadota > Alphaproteobacteria > Rhizobiales > Xanthobacteraceae > Bradyrhizobium. The sequence continues at coordinate 13,908 of NZ_JARVWW010000074.1, read as the reverse complement.
TCGAGAATCTGAGCCAGCGCGTCACTGAGCTCGATCGCCAGCTCATCGTGCAGGTGAAAGAGGCCGAGATGCTGTCGGGCCGCGTCACCGACCTCGAAGGCCGCCTCGCCACGCAGGGCAAGCTGCTCGCCGAGCGCGACTATGAGAACAACCAGCTCCGTCAGGCCAATGAGGGCAACGAGCGCACCGTCAAGGAGCTGCGCGTCGAGATCGCGGCCTTGAGCGGCGGCAAATCGTCGGCCGCGATGGAATCGCTCCGCGCGGAAAAGACCGCGCTGGAGGAGCAGCTCCGCACCGCCCGCGACGAGCGCGCAAAGCTCCAGCGCGACATCAACGCGATCCAGCAGCAGGCCGAGAGCTCCTGGGCGACCGAGCGGATGGAGAACGCGCTGCTGCGCGAGCGCATCAACGACATCGCCGCCGAAGTGGCCAAGCTCGCGATGCAGCTCGAAGGCCCGAACTCGCCGATCGAGGCCCTGCTTGCGGCCGAGGCCGGTCAGCCGCCGAGGCCGGCGCCGCGCCCGGCTAACGACGCCGCCAGCAACGGCACGGCCGCGGGCACCCTGCCCGAAGGCGGCGGAACACTCGCCGAACGCATCCGCGCGCTCCAGGCCCACGCCTCCCGCGCCCGCCAGCAGGGCGCGTAACCGGCCCCAAAACGGTCTCACCGCCGGATTGCGTGGTCTCCGGAAGGTTTTCGGGCCGCTTTTAACGTCTTGAGGCGCCTCGAAACTTGACACCTTCGGCCCGCACTTCTAAATCGCGGGCTCCAATGCGCCGGCCGGCCGAAACTCGGGTCGCCTGCATGATGGTCCCGGGTGCATAGCTCAGCGGGAGAGCGTTCCCTTCACACGGGAGAGGTCCAAGGTTCGATCCCTTGTGCGCCCACCATTAGTCCAGAATTTACAGTAGCTTAGCGACTTGCTTCCCCCGCATTGTGTCCCGAAAAGTCTGGGGCACAACCAGGGCACGCTGCAAAAAAGATCAACCCTCTCTACCTTCGCCCGCCGCTCCGATCCCGACGGCAAATCAAGAAAGCTCGTTGATCTTTCACCACGAGATCCGTCTCGTCGCGCGACCTTTGGGCCCGAGTTTCGTTGGGCGCTCGATAGGTGCGAGTACGTTGTGATCGAGGCAACCTTCGCCGAGGTACCACGCGAGGAAGGTATCGTGCTTCCGCGGGTCCTTTAATGCTCCGCGCTTGCCGGTCTTGGCCGTGTTTTCCACTGCCGCCAAGAGTTGCCGCCGCGTCAGCTCGGCAATGGCGAGCTCGAAATGGTGATCGAGACCACGTCGCCAGAGCAGATAGAGCTGGTTTCCAGTGACGACCTGCCGTCATCAGGTTGCCAGCTCATGCACTGCTTCTCCGCTAGCTGTTGCCGTTGAGCCTCGCGCCCGACTTAGTTCGGATCGCTAGCGCTGGTGACGACTACGACGAGAGCCCTGTGGCAACATTGTAAAGCGGTAAGGCCAATGGAGCCGGCAGTTCGCTTTCGGGATCCCCCTACCTCGGGGTCGGCTTATGGTCATCGCCTTTCCAGATCGTGATGCTACTCGGCGTATTGACCGGTTGCGGTGCCGTAGTGCTGGCATGGCTCGCAAAAGGGCCCAGTTCGCACCCTCCTGGATCACGACCGAGTATCAAACCGTCATCGAGCATTGGCGGATCGGGTCTCACCAGCTCCGTGGTCTTCACGCCCGCATTCGGATCAACTGCCATTTCGGAGTCTCGTTCAAGCAGCTCTCGCAGGCGCTCGATGCGAGCGAACCGGAATGGATGGACTGGTTTGATCATCGGGCTAGGCCCCTCGGGTCGAATGCGAACAATCGGATGATGAAAACGACGAGCGCGCGACGGGTGACGCTCATGAGTCGAGTTGTCGGTTTTCCGCTGAACGCCAGTCCGCGCCATGGAGGCGGATCATCTCCCGACGGGACCGCTCGATGAAGATGTGCTCAACGCAAAAGCCGGCTGCAACTGAAGCCGCCAGCGCAAGGCCACAGGCCATATAGTCATTGATGAAATTCCAAAACATGTTGCAGCCGGCAACTCCTACAAAAGTAAGTGCCATGATCAAATTACGAAATGCCTTAACCATCCTACCCCCAGTCAGTCGGCGAGGACTTTCTACCATTGCAACCACGGCGATTGGCAGCGTTTGACCCTTGGGATGAGCCGTCTTTCTGCTCGATCAGCCTGGGTCCGGCCGCGCTGTCGACCGCCGACCGCGAACGAGGCAGTGATAGCGACGCCGGCATACGTCATCACGGCAGGCCCCTTTCCCGAATAACCCCGGCGAGGAGCTCCGCATCCCTTTGCGCGAGGGATGGACGCCGCACGGCGTGTGCCGTTGTGGCGTGGAGAAGAAGGGCCACCAAGCTCGCAATCATTCCGCTAATCGTTTCGTCAGACCTTTTGATTAGCAATCTGCCGCCGATGCGGGAGGATTGCCCCGCAAGTCATGCAATCTAGACGTTCCGCCTATTCCACGTCCGGGCGGCCCTCAGTTACTTTGGCCGGCGTGGGTTGGGGGATCGCGCCTATGCCGCAGGGGTTTGTCTACGTACTCGTTTCACCAAATAGCGATTACATAGAAATCGGCCGCACCGAACGGCCCATCGCTGAACGCCTTCGAGGAATTAATGGCGGTGAGGCATACGCTCCCCATGGTCCGTGGGAATTGTCAGATTTCGTGCATGTCACGGACTGCACCGCAGTAGAGAGCGCGCTTCACCGTCACTTTCGTACCCGAAACGTGGAAGTCGAAGGGACCCGGGAGCTATTCAGCGTGGCTCCGCACGAGGCTAGAGAACAACTGCGCTCGATTAGCGAACTGCTTCGCGTCGATCACGAGAGGACGGATCGGCTCTTCCACAATCCCGATGTCAGCCTGTTTCTTTTTCGCTTATTCCAGCTTTCAGGATTGTACGGCAACCTCGACATTCAGGGCGCGTGGACCTTAAGCGTTCTCCCGCAGACCAACGGAGGGCGTTGGTTCACATTAAACATCGGGTCTCACGAAGTCGCTTTCAGCACTCGAACACCTGCGGACGGAAAGTTCTCGCACTACCTCGTGCTTGACCGTCTCATTTTGGAGTATCCCAAAACGATCATGTGGCTCGGCCAACGTGCTGGGGATGTTCAACCGGCCGACTACAAAGCTGCTGAACGTGCAGTAAGCGTGAGTTTCGACGAGGATTTTGCAAAGGCCGAACGCATCTTCGCCCTCGATGGAGTTCGGCGCGCCATGGTCGCTTATTGGGCTGATGCTCTGGCCGATCTTCGCGAGAGGAATGCAAAGAGCGTCTACGCAAGGTATCATTCCTACGATGCGGTGTCGCAGTTGCTCGAATATAAAAGAGCAAGAGACAAGGTGGTGGTAGGCGAGCGATGAAGCGATCCCTTCAACGACGGGAGCGCCTTGGGTGGAGGCCCGCCAACAGCCAGCGCCGGCTACGCCCTCGCTCAGCCCGATTGTCTGTTGTCAAGGTACTTTGCCCTGCCTCAGCCGGTTGGATCAATTGCTCGGCGATATCCTTCCGGCTCTCATGATCGCCACCGTGCGGAAGCTCGGCACGCACTTGCTCTAGGACCGTCCATGTTTGCCTAGCCTGCGGTGAGACCTGAGCTTCCGAAAATCGATCTACAAACCGTTGCATCAGCGGTTGTTGAGCGTGGACAAATCAGTCGGCTGACCTTCTCCGAAATGGAATCAATACTTTGGAAAACGCTTCCGGCAGCGGCACACAAATTCGCCGCGTGGTGGAGCAAGGAAAGCTCCATGAAGGCCGGGCACATCCAAGCAAGGGCGTGGATGAACGCGGGCTTTCGGGCGCATCCCTAAATCCGCGGCGGCGCTGGCCGCCGCGGCGGGTCGGGAAAGCGAGCTGGCCGCTCTGAGCGCGGCGGCGCCGGCAAGCGGCCGGGCTCAAGCACGCGATTACCGCGCGTCATCCACGCTGCTAGACGAGCGTAGCTTCGCCTGAGAGCCGGAACGAACCAAGCGGATGCGTCCTCGTGATCCATTCCGCAGAACAATATCCATGAACCATTTAGAAAAGATTGCCGGCTGTTCCCGATCCGTAACCGATCGTAAACGATGCGATGGCAACAAACGGGCATGGAAACCGAACGCCCGCTTGAAACGATACGTCACGACCGGCAGGAAAAGCGCAGGCCGCTTTTTAATCAGTATCACCGGCAAATGCTCGATCCTCTTCGTGACCGCGATTGGGTGTCTTCTTCGAAGCTTCCCGATCATCCCGGAACAACGCTCGCTCTTCTACGAAACGGATGGATGGAGCGACGCTCAGCCGGCGAAGGTGTCGAATATCGTATGACCGAAGCCGGTCTGACAGAACTTAGCCGCCCCCGATAATCCGCAAGCCGGTGGGAAACGACGAACGTGTCAAAGGCCATGGAATTGATCGTCGCTGGCTACGTGAAGGTGCGGGACCGTCGCGCGCTGACAGACTTGCTGGCACATCGTCGCAAGGTGCTCGCCCAGCTGCAAGCCGTATCGGGCATCAACCCAGAAAACGCAGTAACAGCGATCCAGGATGAATTGGCGCTGATCGAAGCCGGCCTCGAAGAACTTAAACCTCCGCCCGGTTCGCTGCCTGAGAACGAGTGGAGCTAGGCATGCGCGTTAACAAGATCAATTGGGACAAAATCGGCCGGGTAACGGAGCCGGGTCGATACAAGTGCTTTTTCGGATATCTAAACGTCACTTCAGAGGACATTGAGGTGTGGACGCGCTACCCCGATGCGACGTTCACTTTGATCACGCGGCCGACGACTGAGCAATCGGTGGGCGAAGATTACCGTCTAGGCGCGTTCGACATCGGCAATCCTGAACAGTAGGACGGTCCCCCGTCGTCGCCTGCGGCACAGCCCCGACGGGCGTTGAGTGCGCGAGCCCCTCTATCCAGACCGCTTTGCCATTTCTGCGACGAGCAAGTCCCGTTCCTGCAAATGAGCCTTTTGGGTCTCAATCAGGGTGTCGAGAATGGAAAACGCGAGAGCGAGATCACGTTCCTCGCGCTTGAGCTGGGCGATGACCCTCTCTTGCTGACTGATGTGTTGCTCGCCTTCGCGAAGACGGCGTTCGGCTACGATCAAGCGCTCGCGCAGGCGCGAAAGCGGCCGCTCCTGCCTACGCTCCGGCTCAAAGCGGGCGAGACGCCGTGGACCACACCAAACCTCGACAGGGTCGTTCGCTACCGCGGGAGAGCCCAGCTGTAGAGCCTCTTCGGCGTTATTGCAGTCGATCTCTTGCGCGTTCAGTGTCCTACCGCAGTCGTCGAGCGTGAAGATATAGCAGCGCATCGAAGTTTCGCAGCTGTTGTTCAGTCAGGAATTCCGACGCAGGCCTAGACGTTCCTTCTTGGACATTCACCGGCTCAGTACCTTCCGGTGCGGCTTCTCGGTTCCCGAATTAACTTCCAGTGAGGACATCAAGCTTAATTTGAAGCTTTGATTGCGGCGACGCGTCGGAGGGTTAGCTTTGCGCACCGGACATTGCCCTGTCCGGGAACACCCCGGGCGAAGCCGTCGCGCCATCATATTCGGCGTGGCGGCTTCGTTTGCCCGGCCACGCGCGAGTGTGATTTTGAAGAGACCGTCAAAACACGAAACGATCGACCTCGCCGAGATGCGTCGGCAGATCATCGCTGTGCGAAGCCGGTACTCAGAAAATCTGCGCGTTACGTATCTGCTGAACAGATTTCTGATCAAGATTGCATATCTCACTGAACCAGAGAGCCCTACTCACGCGGAGCAACTGCGCGAAGCGTTCACCCGAACTATGACGGATGTGGAGACCATCACAAGAGAGGACCACACCGCGCCGCCCGGTAAGGCTAACTAGTAGATTACAATGCAGAAGGCCATTTCAGGGTCGAGCCTACCTGTAGTCGCGGAGGTACCGATGTATCGCGTAAACGCTGCCTTCGCGGCAAGGGGCCGCCGCCGTCACAAGCGGCGGCCCCGCCCGCGGGCGGTCTAGTAAGCACGCCGCACTACTCGGGGCAGGGATGGCACTCTCGGAGAAAACCGGTGGGCAAGCGCGAGCACTGCGGCTTCGTCGGTTTCGAGCGCGATCTTCTGCGCGAGCATCACATCGCCAGCCGCCAGGGCCCGTTCGGGAACGAAACACCACCCGATCTTAGGCTGCATTTTTTCATCAAGCTCCAAAACATTGCTCATGGTGCCCTGATGAATTCGATATCGTCGGCCGGTGTGAGAGCCCGTGACATCGAAATAACCCTCGGCATCAAACTGCGCACGCTGATCCGGAGATAGCCAATCGCGCAAAAGACGCCGCGCACGCGCTTCCGGCCCTTTTTGCTCGAAGAAGCTCCAATACAGCGAACGCAGGGCGCGCAAACGCGCACTACTGCCGACGCCGTTGCGTCTGAACAAAAACATTGCTGTGCCGCGACGGTGGCTAGCCGCCGACGAGGCGCGGATAGAACAGCGTCTCGTCCGCAGTCGGATCAAATGTCCGTACGGCCTTGAGATCGCCGGCCGGTGTCCGAGTAGCAGCGGTAAATCCTTGGTCTGTCAACTTCTTAAAGCGACGCTCAGCCTTGGCCAGCCCCTCGGGGGCGGTTTGGTCAAAAAAATGTCTGCTGTCGCCTGTGTGGTCCATCACGATCTGGGTAGCCATGGAAGAGAACTCCGCAAGTCCTAGCCCCTCCCGCGGAAGAACCTCGCGGCGCCGGCTGGTGTTCCTAGTCCGGGGAAATTTGCTGTGTTTCCCATTAGGCGCCCCTGACCGGCATCGACGAGAGCCTGATCCGCCGCGACCTGACCCCGGCGTAGCGCGCTGAGCTGATCGCGAAGCAGAAGGCGGCATATGGAGCTCTGCATCCGGAGACGAAGGACGGCCCGAGCGGGCGCCGCGGGAAAAAAGATGCCAACGTGGCGTCTTTTACTTCCGATACCGCCGCTAAGACAGGCAAACCAGAACGGACGATCCAGCGCGACGCGACCTGCGCCAAGGCGCTAGGCCCCGATCTGGAAGCTGTTTCAAGACGTCGCGTACCAACCAACAGGTAAGTCGTCCTGGCCACGATCCTGGTCTATTTGATCTTCAGCCGCGGCTAATCCGGCGCCCCTCAAAGGGGCGAGGCGCCTAAGCGTCGTGATTGCGTAGCCGTGTCCACGGGACTGCCGGGCGGATAGAAGCCGTGCCAAAAAAAGACCTACAAACGCCCCCGCAAATTGGAAAAGCCCGTGGAGAAGAAATCGTTGTCTGCCGGAGCCTTGAAATGACACGCCTAAAGTGAGGTGATGCCACCCGCAGTGACTACGCGGCGAGCGTAGTCGACATCGACATCGACATGCCGATCGCGGTGGTGTTGATGCTGGTGCTGCCGTTGGCGTCGACATGTCGACCGATGATGATCGACGCCTTGCTGCCGAACATCATCATTCTGCTGGCGGTCGTAGTCGGAACTATATCCCACCGAGCTGCCGACGGCATTGCTTGGCTCTGGCAATCAAGTGCTCGGCGAGGCGCCCGACGATGGCATTGTCCAATCCGCCTTTCCGCGCTTGCTTCCGTACGGCGGCTACAATGTCCGGAAGCTGCTCGGCCATGGAAATCAGTCCGGCGATCACCTTGTCAGGATCGAGCCGCGCTTCGCGGGCGAACTTCTGCCAATCGCGTAAACCAATCTGGCTGAGCTTGTAATCACCGCCGATTTTCATCGCGAGCTTGATCTTCTGCAGATCGATGTCATCGTAGGGAAGAATGCTGGCGATGTCGTAGAGGGGGGCGAGTCGTACGTGAGGGCCACCGGCCAGCAGCAGCGAATAGTTCTTGGCATGAGCATCCGTAGCAGCAATCAGCCAATTGAAGGCTAGCGCCTCGACAAACGTGTCAACGTCGGCGACGCGATCCGTGGAGTAGGTGCGCAAAAGCTCGATCACGTCGGCAGGGCTTGGTCCGCCATCGTTTTGATACTTTCTGGTCGGCAGGATCCCGAGCGCCTGGCAGATATCCTCCTGGTGGACACGGACGATCTCGTTCCCACTGAACTGCCGGTCGTAGCGCTCGATGACGATGGCGATTTCCTTTCCGAAATGCATCACCTGAGTGTCGGCGACGGGCAGACCGAGATTGCGCGCAAGTATGAGGCAGATATGTTCATTTTCCGCGTGTCCATCGAAATGGCCGGTCGGCGGTTTAAGGATATGGGTCGTCGGAATGCGCCCAGAGGGAATTCCCCATTTGCCCTTCTGCAGAAGCAAGGCGGTTTTGGGTTGGGCGCCCGCAAGGCTGAATTGTCCGGTGTCGCGCGGCAACCGCCATGCGGCGTGATCCTCGCGTAGGGTTTGCAGGCGTTTGGCGATCGCCGTTTCGTCAAGCCATTCGACCTTGTCGGCAGCACCGCTTCGCAACGCCTCCAGCCGATCGGGCGTGACGAACTGAACGGCACCCGCGCAGTCCTCGCCGACATGGGAAATAAGAGCAAACACGCTACGCGCGGACACCTGAAATCTTCGAGCCCACCGTTCGAGCACGCGTTCGTTGTCGGGCAGGAGTCCCCAGAGGAAAGCCTGCACGGCGGAAGGACCGTGCTCTTCGGCCGCGAGCGGCATTGAGAGCGACAGCGGATAGGCTCCTTCGGCGTGGCGCCAGTCCTTGTCATAGACAAAGGTGAGGCGGCCGCGGGCGTCATTGCGCACGCGGCCGATTTCCCGACCATCGAGCAGAGCAACAAGTTCGCTCGTCATGCCTTTTTCTTCCTGGCCTTGGCCACGATGGCGTTGATATCGACGGCTGGCCTGGTGGCCCCGCGGGCGGGCGCTGGTTCGATGCTCGCATCCAGGCGAATGTCCAGGGCGTCAAGGGCGCGAAGGATCAGCCCGAGCTCAGCGCGCGCATGACCGTGCTCAACCTCGATCACCCACTGGCGGCTGACGCCAATGCGTTTGGCAAAGGTCGATTGATCGAGTTTGAGCTTCCTGCGCCGGTCGCGAAGGATGGCGCCGAGTTCGGCCGGGCTGCGTATGAGCATGGGATCCCCAATGTCAGCGTTCGCTTACTCTAACATATGTCGGCGTTCGCTGACAACCTAAAAGTCATCGCTCGGTGACATCCACGAATGTCATCGAACGCCGACATACAAACGTATTCACGTGTGAATCGAGCCGAATCGGCTCGATAATTCACCCCGGCCCTCAACATCCGCTCCGGCTTCTTGATCGATTACGGCCGGGTCGTGCTCGGCCGTGATAGGCGACAAACCTCAGCATCTATCAGGCCGTCGCGCGTCGAGGCGCGGCACTTTCCGACGGAACACAAGGGCAATGTGATCAGAGGTCGACCCCGCCCTGGGCGGCAAGTCAACGCGCTGATCCAGCCGGAATTCTCAGTGACAGCTTCGCCAAATGACAGGACTGGACCTCACCGGGTCCAAACGACAGCCCTTCCCGCGTGATCTAACCGACACGACCGAGGCCGCGTTAGGCTGCAAGCCGATTCAAGCTTGTTGTAGACATTATTGAGCGCGAGAAGCCGACAATACGTCAGCTGGTGGAGCGCCTGGCTGCAGCACGCGGCAATCGGGTGATGACCGGTCCGCCGGAAAAGATCGCGAAAAATCCAGACCTGGTTCGAGGCTGGAAGCCGCCGACGAGTTCAATGTCATGCCGCATTTTCCTATCTAGCGGTTTCGACCAGTTTTCGAAGCAGGTGCTGCTCATTGCGGCGATAATGGCATATTCCGGAACGGCTATACCGATGCAACGCTACGGGAGCACTACGTCCTGAGACCGTCGCACTGCCGGCTGGTTACAAATTGGACTCCGATTTCCGAGCCGTCCAGTCGAATCAACTTGCATCGCCGGTAAGCTAATCCGACGGTTGAAAGCAGCAGGAAGAACTGGCGAGCTTTGAGGACGTCAGTCGATCCATCAATTCGAAGACGCGCTCCGGTGTCGGAAACGTCGATGAGAATGCAATCGCGTCGCCACGTACCGTCCAAACCTAAAAGCGTTGCCCGGTACTCGTGCTCGAAGCGAACGCGCTTTGATTTTCGCTTATCCCATCCATACATCCAATGGCCTTCAGTCCAGATCGGGCGAAGCGGAGTCAAATTGCTCCTCATCTGGCCTCGCATCTGCAATCAAGAGGAAATGACAACTACCAAGAGGCAAAATATCTGTCGGCTTGATACGAAAACAAGGATACTGAAAGCGGACGCGGCTCTCGCGGCCACTTTCCGAAGATGGTTCGTGCGGGCTCAGGCGACGTAGTTGAAGACGCTCCGGGACAACAGCGATTAAGGTCTACAAAGATGCCAACACGACCGACCGGAAGCAGAGGTTGAGCAGAGGAGCGCAACTCCAGCTGCCGACAGCACCAGGAGCTGCTGCTGACAAGATCAACAATGCATATGAACGAACTCAATTTTGGGGAGGAGTAGAGATCAGGTAATCTCCGCTCGGTTCGCCGCTTGATCATGAAAGATTAGTCAAATACGGCGCATAATTCCTGCTGCTCTCCCAATGGTTCGCTCTTTTCCAGCACGATCAGCTGGCAGTGCGCCGCATTCACGCACTGTTCAACCCTGTGGCGCGTAAAGGGACGCGATCACTAGTCTGCAGTAGAATAGAGCGCAGCATCTGCGCTCAGATGCAGAGCAGGGCTGTCGAACGCGGGAAACGTCTCCGGCGCGGCGCAATCGCGACGCGAAGCTATTGAGCTTCGTAAACAACTAAGCTGATGCCGCCCGATTTGAGCGCCGTTAGCTACTACTCACTTACGACCAGCCCTCTGTGCGCAATGACGGCTCTACAGTGGCCTGGGCACGAGTGAAAAACATAGGTCTGAGATCGTTTTTGACTTCACAAGTGGCGAGTCCGGCTTTCGATTCTGGCGGTCTCCAAGTAAGGGCTTTTATCTCGAACAGGGTTTGAGGTAGCTTCAAGAGGCCGGCTGGCCTGCGCCAGCGTGTCTTAGGTTAATCGGGAGAGTTCGTCCGATGCCAATCCAAGTATGGGCTCTCGGCACGTCAATCGGTTGGACAGTGGTCCTGGCCGCGGTCCTACTCTGTTTGATCTTCAGCCCTGGCTAATCCGGCGCCCCTTACATGGGGCGAGACGCCTAACCGTCCTGATTGCGCTGCCGTGTCCACGGGAGTGCTGGGTGGATAGGGCTGGGCAAGAGGATCCACAAACGCCCCGCGGAATTGGAAAAGCCGTGGAGGAGAAATCGTCTTCTGCCGGAGCCTCGAAAGAACACCTCTAACGTGAGGTGATGCAGGCAGCAGCGACTACGCGCTTGCCACGGATCGCGAGCAACGACCGATCGTAGTCGACATCGATCTCGGCATGCCGATCGGGGGGTGTTGATGCTGGTGCTGCTGTTTGCGCCGAAAACGACATGTCGATGATCGGCGGCAATCTCTGGCTGATCCGCCGAACAGCATGGTTACACAGGCTGCCAGCGCGGAACCTGCGAGCGGCGTCTGATCCCATATCTCATGCCGTCACTGGCGCTTTCCACCGCATGAAGCGCCGCTCCAGTGCCTCCAGAATGGCATTGAACGCCACCCCGATGACGGTGATGCTGAGAATGCCGAAATACATCTCCGGAATCAGGAAGCTGTACTGGCTGTTGATGATGAGATAGCCGAGGCCGGCCTTGGCGCCGACCATTTCGGACGCCACCAGCACCAGCATGGCCGACGCGCTGGCGAGGCGTATCCCGACAAAGATGGTGGGAAGTGCTGCCGGCAGGATCACCTTACGGAACAGCTGCTGCGGGGTCGCCCCCATGGTGCGCGCCGATTTGATCAGCAGCGGATCGACCTGCTTCACCGAGGCAACGGTATTGAGCAGGAGTGGCCAGGCGCAGCTATAGATTACCATCGTGATCTTCGACAGCTCGCCGATTCCGAGCAACAGGATGAAGACCGGCAGCAGCGCAAGCGGCGCCGTGTTGCGGCAGATCTCGATGAACTGGTTCACGAGATTGCCAAGTCGCGCATACCAGCCGACAGCCAGGCCAAGCGGGACAATCAAGGCGACCGCAATCAGAAATCCGCTCAAGGCGCGCAGCAGGCTGGCGGAGACGTCGTCGTAGAGCTCGCCGGTTTGCGCAAGCTGCCAGCCCGCAGCGATCACCTCCGAGAAAGGTGGCAGGAACACGGAATCGATCAGCCCGAGCCTCGGAGCCGCCTCCCAGACCGCCAACAGAGCAATCAGCAGCAATGAGCGGTGCCCGAAGGCAGCCAGCCCGCGGTCCGCGGCGCGGATCCGGTCCACGACCGGCGATGCCGGTCGTTCCACGCTGGTGAGCCGCCCTCGGCGCCCGTGCGCAACCTCCAGCAATGCCAACATTTCGAGACTAGACACGGGCAACCTCTTCCACTTTGCGGGCGGCACGCTGCGTACCAATGGCGCCGGCCAACTGTCCCTGCTGGGCTTTCAACACTTCCTCGCGCAACAGACTCCAGACCTCGTGACGCACGCGGCCGAACTCGGGCAGCGAACGTACGTCGTCATCGCCGCTGCGGAGCACATCCGGAATGTCGAACACCCGCTTGATCCAGCCCGGGCGCGACGTCATCACTGCCACCCGCTGGCCGAGCACGATGGCCTCGTCGATACCGTGGGTGATGAAGACGATTGTCTTGCCGGTGGCGCGCCAGATCCGCAGCAGCTCGCCCTGCAGCGTCTCGCGCGTCTGGGCGTCGAGCGCGGCGAACGGCTCGTCCATCAACAGCACCTCGGGATCATAGGCGAGGCTTCGCGCGATCGCGACACGCTGCTTCATGCCGCCGGAGAGCTCATGCGGATAGCGCTCGGTAAAGCCGGACAGCCCGACCAGGTCGAGGAAATGCCGCGCGATGTCACGCCGCTGCTTGGCCTTGAGCCCGGCGATATCGAGACCGAACTCGACATTCTGTTCGGCGGTACGCCAGGGAAACAGCGCATACTGCTGGAACACGATGCCTCGGTCGCGACCGGGTCCTGCAATCGGCCGGCCATCGAGCAGAATCCGGCCGCCGGTCGGCAGCGTGAGCCCGCCCAGCAGATCGAGCAAGGTGGATTTTCCACAGCCGCTTGGGCCAACCAGGGCGAGGAATTCGCCGGAGCCAACATCGAGCGTGATGTCGTCCAGAGCGATGAAGTGGCGGCTTGGTCCGCCGCCCTCGCCGCGCACGACGAACTCCTTGCGGACATGCTCAAAACGGATCTTCACAGTGGTCATTGGGCCTCCGCCGTCTTTCCGGAACGGAAATAGTTGAACGCATTGGTATAGGTATCGGAAGCCTTGACCTGACCCGGTTTGAGCAGGCCGTCCTTCTCCAGCCAGTCGATCCATACCTGGATTTCGGCATCCGAGATCACGCCGCCCTTGGACGCAACGCCCGTGCTCTTCCAGTACTTGATCGAGGAGGCATCCTCGTTGCGCTTGCGCTCGGTGATGATCTTGTCGAACCGGGCCCTCACCTCTTCCGGAGCTTTGGTCTGGGCCCATTCAATCGCCTGCGAAATCCCCTCCACCAGCTTGCGGGAGGCATTGGGATTGTCCTTGATGAATTTGTCTCGGAGCACATAGGCACCGCCGGTGAACTGGCCGAACAGATCGGTGTCATTGAAAAGCGAGCGGATGCCCCCACGCTCCAGGGCCTTGTCGCGCAAGACGCCGCTGAGCGCGCTCACCTCGACCTGGCCCTGGCGCAATGCTTGCTCCCCGCTGACCGGTGGGATCGCCACTAGCGTGACTTGCTTGGCCTCGCTCGCGCTGAGGCCGGACCTAGTACCCACTTTTCTTGGATCGTGAGTCGTGATTCAAGATATGGATGATCCCCGAAGCAAGAGAAGTCCACCTTTCGCGGAAAGATCGCAAGGTGCTTGAGGCGTGTTGTCGTTCGCCGGTGACG
>NZ_JARVWW010000073.1 GCF_029846715.1 Bradyrhizobium nivariense | reverse complement strand
CATCACCGACACCTCGTTCCAGGGCATGGACGGCCTCCCGAATCGGACCAAATCCAGCTCAGTTTGATGTGTCAGCTATGTCTCCGAACACCTGTCAGTGATCTGTCCGGTCTAAACACTTCGCGGGCGATGACAGCTCAGATCGTCGCAATCAGCTCGCTAAACCTCACCGCGGCAGATCCGTTTTCCCCATCAGGAACGTGTCGATCGACCGGGCACACAGCCGCCCCTCGCGGATCGCCCACACCACCAGCGATTGCCCGCGGCGCATGTCACCGGCGGAGAACACGTTCGGGCGCGAGGTCTGGTAGTCCAGCGTGTTGGCCTTGACGTTGCCGCGCGGGTCGAGTTCGACCGAGAGCATCTTGAGCAGGCCCTCGTGCACGGGATGGACAAAGCCCATGGCGAGCAGGATGAGGTCGGCGTCGAGATCGAACTCGGTGCCGGCGATCGGCTTGAACTTGTCGTCGACGCGCACGCAGTGCAGCTTCTTGACCTGGCCGTTCTCGCCGGAAAATTTTTGGGTCAGCACGGCGAATTCGCGGACCGCGCCTTCGGCCTGGCTCGAGGACGTCCGCATCTTCAGCGGCCAGTTCGGCCAGGTCAGGCCCTTGTTCTCGTGCTCGGGCGGGGCGGGCATGATCTCGAGCTGGGTGACCGAGAGCGCGCCCTGGCGCAGCGAGGTGCCGATGCAGTCAGATCCGGTGTCGCCACCGCCGATGACGACGACGTGCTTGCCGTCCGCCAAAATCTCCTGGACGCCATTGAGCGGCTCGCTGGAGACGCGGCGGTTCTGCTGCGGCAGGAAATCCATCGCATAGTGGATGCCGTCGAGGTCGCGGCCGGGGATCGCCAGGTCGCGCGGGGCTTCGGCGCCGCCGGTCAGCGCCACGGCGTCGTATTCGTTGAGCATCTCGCGCGGATCGATATTGCCGTCGACACCGACATGGCTGTTGTAGTGGAAGGTGACGCCTTCACCTTCCATCTGGTTGACGCGGCGGTCGATGACGCCCTTCTCCATCTTGAAGTCGGGAATGCCGTAGCGCAGCAGGCCACCGGCCTTGGCGAACTTCTCGAACAAATGCACGTCGTGACCGGCGCGCGCGAGCTGCTGTGCGCAAGCCATGCCGGCCGGACCGGAGCCGATCACCGCGACCTTCTTGCCGGTCTTGACCGCCGCGATCTCCGGCTTCAGCCAGCCATTGTCCCAGGCGCGGTCAACGATCGCACATTCGATGGTCTTGATGGTGACGGGGTTGTCGTCGATGTTGAGCGTGCAAGAGGCTTCGCACGGCGCCGGGCAGATGCGGCCCGTGAACTCGGGGAAATTGTTGGTCGAGTGCAAATTGCGCGACGCCTCTTCCCAGTTGCCCTGGTAGACGAGGTCGTTCCAGTCCGGGATCTGGTTGTTGACCGGGCAGCCCGGCGTGCCGGGCGCGACCGAGCCGGTGCCGTGGCAATAGGGAATGCCGCAATTCATGCAGCGCGCGGCCTGGTCGCGCGTTTCCTTCTCGGAGAGGGGAACGACGAATTCGTGAAAATGCTTCACGCGCTCGGCAGCCGGGGTGTACTTGCGGTCATGCCGTTCGATTTCGAGAAAACCCGTGATCTTGCCCATTAAACCCGAAGTCCCTGCCGCTTATTCGTTTGTTCTCTCAACCCTCATCCCGAGGAGCGGCGCTGGCGTCGCGTCTCGAAGGATGAAGGCCCCGCTGATGGTCTCATGGTTCGAGACGCGCTTCGCGCTCCTCACCATGAGGCCGTTTTATTACGCGCCGATCGCGATTTTCGGCTCGGCGTCCGCGTTGGCGGCCATTTCGCGCAGCGCGCGCCGGTACTCGACCGGCATCACCTTGCGGAATTTGGGCAGCCAGTCCTTCCAGTTGGCAAGGATGTCGGTGGCGCGCTTGGAGCCGGTCGCTTTCGCATGGCGCGAGATCAGGACGTGCAGGCGCTCGACATCGGAGTCGAGCAGGTTCTTGAACACGTCGACCCGGCCGTGCGCCTCGAGGTCACCCGAGTGGTTATAGGTGCCGGCGTTGATCAGCTCTTCCGACAGCACTGGCTCGAGCTCGACCATCGCCATGTTGCAGAGCTTGTCGAAGTCGCCGCTCTCGTCGAGCACATAGGCGATGCCGCCGGACATGCCGGCCGCGAAGTTGCGCCCGGTCTTGCCGAGCACGACCACGATGCCGCCGGTCATGTATTCGCAGCAATGGTCGCCGGCGCCCTCGACCACGGCGACCGCGCCGGAGTTGCGCACGGCAAAGCGTTCGCCGGCGACGCCGCGGAAATAGCACTCGCCATCGGTCGCGCCGTACATCACGGTGTTGCCGACGATGATGCTCTCTTCAGGCACGATGGCGCTGTTCCGCGGCGGCTTGACGATGATCTTGCCGCCCGAAAGGCCCTTGCCGACATAGTCGTTGGCTTCGCCCTCGAGCTCGAAGGTGACGCCATGCGCGAGCCAGGCACCGAAGGCCTGGCCGGCGGTGCCCTTGAGGCTGACATGGATGGTGTCATGCGGCAGGCCGGCATTGCCGTAGATCTTGGCGACCGTACCGGAGAGCATCGCGCCGGCGGAACGGTTGGTGCTGTTGATCCCGGCTTCGATCTTCACCGGAGCGCCGCGGTCGAGCGCGGGCGTCGCCTTCTCGATCAGCGTGCGGTCGAGCACGGCTTCCAGATGATGGTTCTGGCGCTCGGAGTGATAGATCTTCTGGCCCTTCTCTTCCTTCTGCTTGACGAACAGTTTTGAGAAGTCGAGGCCCTTGGCCTTCCAGTGCGCGACGAGCCTGGTCTGGTCGAGCAGTTGCACCTGGCCGATCATCTCGTTGAAGCTGCGGAAGCCGAGCGAGGCCATGATCTCGCGAACTTCCTCGGCGACGAAGAAGAAGTAGTTGATCACGTGCTCGGGCTGGCCGGTGAAGCGCTTGCGCAGGACGGGGTCCTGGGTCGCGACGCCGACCGGGCAGGTGTTGAGATGGCACTTGCGCATCATGATGCAGCCGGCCGCGATCAAGGGCGCAGTGGCGAAGCCGAACTCGTCGGCGCCGAGAAGCGCGCCGATCACGACGTCACGGCCGGTGCGGAAACCGCCGTCGACCTGGACCACGATGCGGCTGCGCAGCCGCTCGCGCACCAGCGTCTGGTGAGTCTCGGCGAGGCCGATCTCCCACGGTGAGCCGGCGTGCTTGATCGAGGTCAGCGGCGAAGCGCCGGTGCCGCCCTCGAAGCCCGCGATGGTGACATGGTCGGCGCGCGCCTTGGCGACGCCCGCGGCCACCGTGCCGACGCCGATCTCCGAGACGAGCTTGACCGAGACGTCGCCCGTCGGGTTGACGTTCTTGAGGTCGTAGATGAGCTGCGCCAGATCCTCGATCGAGTAGATGTCGTGGTGCGGCGGGGGCGAGATCAGGCCGACGCCCGGCGTCGAATGCCGAACCTTGGCGATGGTCGCGTCGACCTTGTGGCCGGGCAGCTGGCCGCCTTCGCCGGGCTTGGCACCCTGCGCCATCTTGATCTGCATCATGTCGGAGTTGACGAGATACTCCGTGGTGACGCCGAAGCGGCCCGAGGCGACCTGCTTGATCGCGGAGCGCATGCTGTCGCCGTTCGGCAGCGGCTTGAAGCGATCGGATTCCTCGCCGCCTTCGCCGGTGTTCGACTTGCCACCGATCCGGTTCATGGCGATCGCGAGCGTGGTATGCGCCTCGCGTGAGATCGAGCCGAACGACATGGCTCCCGTGGCGAAACGCTTGACGATGTCCTTGGCCGGCTCGACCTGGTCGAGCGGCACGGGCTTACGCTTCTCTTCGTCCGCGTTCTTGATCCGGAACAGTCCGCGCAGCGTCAGCAAACGCTCCGACTGCTCGTTCAGGATCTTGGCGAAGGCGCGGTAGCGTTCCAGCGAATTGCCGCGGGCGGCGTGCTGGAGCAGTCCCACCGACTCGGCGGTCCAGGCATGGTCCTCGCCGCGGCTGCGATAGGCATATTCGCCGCCGACATCGAGCGCGGTCTTGTAGACCAGCGCGTCGCCGAACGCGTCGGCATGGCGGCGCACGGCCTCTTCGGCGATCTCGGCGAGACCGACGCCCTCGACGCGGGTGTGCGTGCCGGCGAAGAATTTTCCGACGAATTCCGCCTTCAGGCCGATGGCGTCAAAGATCTGCGCGCCGCAATAGGACTGGTAGGTCGAGATGCCCATCTTGGACATCACCTTCAGCAGGCCCTTGCCGATCGACTTGATGTAGCGCTTGACGATCTCGTAGTCGTCGAGCGGGCCGGGCAGGCGGTCCTTCATCGCGATGATGGTTTCGAACGCGAGATAAGGATTGATCGCTTCCGCGCCGTAGCCCGCGAGACAGGCGAAGTGATGCACTTCGCGCGGCTCGCCGGATTCGACGACGAGGCCGACCGAGGTGCGCAATCCCGTGCGGATCAGATGATGATGCACGGCGGCGCACGCCAGCAGCGACGGGATCGGAACCCGGTCGGTGCCGACCATGCGGTCGGACAGGATGATAATGTTGACGCCCTCGCGCACCGCGCTCTCGGCGCGCGCGCAGAGCTCGTCCAGCACCTGGTCCATGCCGGCCGCACCGAGGCCGGCGTGGAAGGTGGTGTCCAGCGTGCGTGACTTGAAGTGCGATTCCGCCACATCAGAGATCGAGCGGATCTTTTCGAGGTCCGCATCGGTCAGGATCGGCTGGCGCGCTTCGAGACGCTTGGTGGTGGCGAGGCCTTGCAGGTCGAACAGGTTCGGCCGCGGTCCGATGATCGAGACCAGGCTCATCACCAGCTCCTCGCGGATCGGGTCGATCGGCGGGTTGGTGACCTGCGCAAAGTTCTGCTTGAAGTAGGTGAACAGCGGCTTGGCCTTGGCCGACAGCGCCGAGATCGGCGTGTCGTTGCCCATTGAGCCCGCGGCTTCCTCGCCGATGGAGGCCATCGGCGTCATCAGGATGGTGATGTCTTCCTGGCTGTAGCCGAACGCCTGCTGGCGATCGAGCAACGACAGGTTGGAGCGCACGCCGGTGGTCGGCACCTTCGGCAGCTCTTCCAGCACGATCTGGGTCCGCTCGAGCCACTCCTTGTAGGGATGGCTCCGGGCGAGATCGGCCTTGATCTCGTCGTCGGGGATCAGGCGGCCCTGTTCGAGGTCGACCAGCAGCATCTTGCCGGGCTGCAGCCGCCACTTGGTGATGATCTGGTCCTCGGGGATCGTAAGCACGCCCATCTCGGACGCCATCACGATGCGGTCGTCCTTGGTCACGAGATAACGCGCCGGCCGCAATCCGTTACGGTCGAGCGTGGCGCCGATCTGGCGGCCGTCGGTGAAGGCGATCGCGGCGGGGCCGTCCCACGGCTCCATCAGCGCGGCATGGTATTCGTAGAAGGCGCGGCGCGTCTCATCCATCAGGGGATTGCCGGCCCACGCTTCCGGAATCATCATCATGACGGCGTGCGGCAGCGAGTAGCCGCCCTGCACCAGGAATTCGAGCGCGTTGTCGAAGCAGGCGGTGTCGGACTGGCCTTCGTACGAGATCGGCCAGAGCCGGTTGATGTCCTTGCCGTAGAGTTCGGAGCTCACCGAAGCCTGGCGCGCCGCCATCCAGTTGGTGTTGCCGCGCAGTGTGTTGATCTCGCCGTTATGCGCGATCATGCGGTAGGGATGCGCCAACGACCAGGCCGGGAAGGTGTTGGTCGAGAAGCGCTGGTGAACGAGTGCCAGCGCGCTCTCGAAATCCTTTTCATGCAGATCGGGATAGTACTTGCCGAGCTGGTCGGCGAGGAACATGCCCTTGTAGATCACGGTGCGGCACGACATCGAGCAGGGATAATAGCCGGCGAGGCCGCGGTCGCGGCGCTGATAGATCGCCTGCGAGATCGACTTGCGCAGGATGTAGAGCCGGCGTTCGAAATCGTCCTCGGTCTTGGCGGTGCCGTTGCGGCCGATGAACACCTGCATGCAGGCAGGCTCGGTCGGCTTCACGGTGACGCCGAGCGAAGAGTTGTCGGTTGGTACATCGCGCCAGCCGAGCAGCGTCAGGCCCTCTTCCTTGATCTGGTCGGCGATGATGCTCTTGATGACGTTGCGCCAGGCGGTGTCGCGCGGCATGAACAGCGCGCCGATGGCGTATTCGCCCGGATTGGGCAGCGCGAAGCCGAGCTCTTTCGCCTTGCGGCTGAAGAAGGCGTGCGGGATCTGCACCAGAATGCCGGCGCCGTCACCGGCGCGCGGATCGGCGCCGACGGCGCCGCGGTGCTCGAGGTTGCAGAGGATGCTCAGTGCGTCCGCGACGATCTCGTGCGACTTCTTGCCCTTGATGTTGGCGATGAAGCCGACGCCGCAGGAATCCTTTTCCAGGCTCGGATCGTAGAGGCCCACGGCCGGCGGGCGTGAATTGTGTTCCTGAATCGGATCGGTCGTTTTCGAGGCGACCGTCGCCGACAGTTGTTCTGCCACGATGTTTCCGCGCTCGACTTGCGACCCGTTCATGTCCTCGTCCTCTCCATGCGGCAAGCTGCCTCACCGCCATCTTCGGCGCACCTTGGGCGTCCCGCGGCACCCGCTTCTGGGTCACCGCTCGTCCGCTAGCGAGCCGCATTTTCTTAAATTCAGGCCAAGGCGCTCTTCGTCCCCGAGAACGGCTTTGCCTGTTGCCTTCCTGGCGCTCGAAAGCACCGTCTTTCGTTGCAATCCCTATGCCGGAACCGCAAGCAAAATTGAGACAGTCTTCCTGTCGTAATCGTCACCTTGCCAAATTTTTGTCTATCACACAAGCGCGTGGAAGTCCCGATTCCCGAGGTGTCAATCATCGCTTTCCGCAAGCCGCGCGGCCCCGGTTTTGAAGCAAGCGCGCCCTGATCCGGCCCTGCCGACGCCGAAATCCCCAATGATGCTTCGGATCGACCCTTCGAAAGGCGCGCCACGCCGCCAGAAGCGAAAGAGCGCGAGACGTTCGGGGGCCTGACAGGAGCGTCTCGACCATGAAGTTTTTCACAGGATGTGTGGCCGCCGCCGCGCTGGCGCTGGCTGCGACTGCCGCTGCGGCTCAAGCGCAGGTTGTTGCGCAAGTTCCGGCGAACGGTATCGGGAGCGGGGCCGCTCTTGCGGTGTCGGATTTCGACGGACCCTATGCGCCATCGGAGGCCGCGCCGCCACCGCCGCTGCGTTACGGCCAAGGCTACGGTTATGGCTACGAAGAACGCGGGCCGGCCCCGGTGCTGCTGCCATCGACCGAGGTCTACGCGGTGCTGCGCGAAAACGGCTTCTCGCCGCTGGGCATCCCGCGCCTGCGCGGCAGCGTCTATACCATCGCGGTGATCGACCGCCGCGGTGACGATGGCCGGCTGGTGATCGATGCCCGCGACGGGAGAATTTTGCGCTTCATGCCGGCTGCTGACGCCTACGGCATGGCGCCGGGCTATGAACAGCCCGGGGTTGCGCCTTACCGCCCGCAAAGCGCGCTGCCGCCGCCGACCATGGTCCGCAGCGGCCCGCCACGCCCACCGGCCTCGATCCCGCATGTCGCCAGACGCACCGTACCGCTACCGAAGGCGGCTCCGCCGCGCGGCGAGACGCCGGTCGCAGCCGCCAAGCCGGCGGAGCCTGCGACGCAGACCGCGGCCGTCGTGTCGGCAAAGCCCGCCGAGGCCGCGCCGCAAGCCATTGCTCCAACTGTCGGGCAGGCCAAACCAGTGCTACCGATCCTGCCGACGCAGGAGATGCCAGCCGCGCAAGGGTTGGATTAGGGGACGCGGCGCATCACACCAATGGTGTCGTCCTGGCGAAGGCCAGGACCCATACCGCGAGGTTTATCGATTGTGTGAGATGCCAGTACCGAACGACGAGTCTTCGCCAAACGTCCTCCTGGGGTAATGGCTCCCGGCCTTCGCCAGGACGACGTTGGGAGAGAGTGGGGCAAAACAAAAGGCGCCTGAGAACTCGGGCGCCTTTTGCATCCGTGACAATCGCCGCTCAGCTCCGCCCGTACCCCGCCGCTTCCAGGATCAAATTCGCGACCTCCTTCGGATGCGACACCAGCGAGAGATGGCCGGCGTCGAGCTCGATCGTGGTCGCGCTCATGCGCTTGGCGAGGAAGCGTTCGAGGTCGGGATTGATGGTGTCATCGTTCTTCGACACCGCGTACCAGCTCGGCTTGGAGTGCCATGCCGCTTCCGTGGTGCGGCCGGAGAAGATCGAGGCCGCCGTCGGCCATTGCACCGCGTAAAGCTCCTTGGCCCGCTCCGGCTTCACGCCATTGGCAAAATACTTCAGGAAGGCGTCTTCCGAGAGTTTTGTGTAGCCGTCGCGCTCGACGATGCCGGCGCGCACCGGACCGGTCGGAAACTGCTTCGACAGCGCGACAAAATCCTCGTTCGCATCGGGGGCGCGCGCGGCGACATAAACGAGGCCGGTGACTTTCGGATCGGTGCCGACCTGGCTGATCACGGTGCCGCCCCAGGAATGCGCGACCAGCACGGTCGGACCATCCTGCTCGGCCAGTGTGCGCTTGGTCGCCTCGACGGAGTCCGCAAGCGAAGACAGCGGATTCTGCACGGCAGTTACGTTGAGGCCTGCGGCCTGGAGGATCGGGATCACCTCGGACCAGCTCGAGCCATCGGCCCAGGCGCCGTGCACCAGCACGACGTTCTTGGCCTTCACCGTCTGCGGGGTCTGCGCGTGAGCGAGGCTGATGGGGGCCGCCAGCAGGCTCGCGGCGACGAAAAGGCTGCGCCAAAGTGTCATGATCGTTCTCCGTCTTGTTTTTGGATGCGATGTCCAAAGGACGGAGCGCGAGGCGGCGGCGTTACGCCGGGTCACCGTTCTGTGATGCGGTGCGGAAACTATCCAAATTACTGGCGTCGTCCTGGCGAAAGCCAGGACCCATTACCCCAGGGAGATGTTTGGCGAAGATTGGTCGTTCGGTATTGCTACCGCGCACGATTGATAGACCTCGCGGTATGGGTCCTGGCTTTCGCCAGGACGACCGCGGGAAAAAAACGCCCCGGGGCACCGGGGCGTTTTCGCAACTTGGCGGCTGTCGTTGTGCTTAGGCGGCGACCGAGTTCTCGATCACCTGGGCGCCCTGCGCACCGGCATTGATCGCGATCTGGCGCGGCTTCTTGGCTTCGGGGATCTCGCGCACGAGGTCGACGTGAAGCAGGCCGTTCTCGAGCGAGGCGTTCTTCACCTGCACGAAATCGGCGAGCTGGAAGGCGCGCTCGAAGGCACGCGCGGCGATGCCGCGGTAGAGCACTTCGGACTTCGAGTTCTCGTTGGCGACTTTCTCGCCCTTGATCGTCAGCGTGTTTTCCTTCGCGACGATGGAGAGCTCATCCTTGGCGAAGCCCGAAACCGCAACGGAGATGCGGTAGTCGTTCTCGCCGGTGCGCTCGATATTGTAGGGGGGATAACCCGGGCTGCCGTCCGAACCGGCCTGGTCGAGCAGGTTGAAGAGACGGTCGAAGCCGACGGTGGAACGATAGAACGGGGTGAGGTCGTAGGTCCGCATGGTCAAGTCCTCCATTGAGCGACTGTTGGTAACCCGCCCGCCTATCGGGCCGGGCTTTAGTCTGTGTGCAGCCTGATGTTCCGGTTCCGAAACACTGGTAGCGGCCTGCACCATGGTGATATGGGTTCAGGGGAACGGCGTTCAAGAGGGCGGCTACTTGCGCCTTTTCGGCGCTCCCGCCCCCTGATTTGCAGCACTTCGCGCCCAAGCACTTCCAATCATGACGCTGGTCTCGATACCGTCCAATCCCGTTCCCGAAGACGTCGTCAGCGGCATCATCAAGACGCCCGATGGCGCCGAGCTGCGCTTTGCGCGCTGGGCGCCGCCGGCGAACCGCAAGGGCACGGTCTGCGTCTTCACCGGACGCAGCGAGCAGATCGAGAAATATTTCGAGACCGTGCGCGATTTGCGCGACCGCGGCTTTGCAGTGGCGATGATCGACTGGCGCGGGCAGGGTCACTCCTCGCGCCGCCTGCGCGATCCGCGCAAGGGCTATGTGCGCGACTTCGCCGATTTCGAGATCGACGTCGAGACCTTCGTGCAGCAGGTGGTGCTGCCGGATTGCCCGCCGCCCTTCTTCGCGCTCGCCCACTCCATGGGCGGCACGGTGTTGCTGCGGGTGGCGCATGCCGGCAAGCGCTGGTTCGACCGTATGGTGCTGTCGGCGCCGATGATTGATCTGCCCGGCCGCGCCACTTCGTTTCCGGCGCGAACGCTGCTGAAGTCGATGCGCGTGTTGGGGATGGGCGGCCGCTATGTCCCCGGCGGCAGCGACCAGATCACCGGGCTCAATCCCTTCATCAACAATCCGCTGACCAGCGATCCCGTGCGCTATGCGCGCAATGCCGCGATCCTGGAGGAGGATCCGACCCTCGGGCTCGCGTCACCGACGGTCGCCTGGGCCGATACCGCCTTCCGCGCCATGAACACCTTTAAAGGCAAGAACTACCCCTCCGAGATCCGCCAGCCGATCCTGATGCTGGCGGCCTCCAGCGACACCGTGGTCTCGACCGCGGCGATCGAGGAGTTCGCCTATCATTTGCGCGCCGGCTCCCATCTCGTGATCGCCGGCTCCAAGCACGAGATTCTCCAGGAGCAGGACCGCTACCGTTCCCAGTTCTGGGCCGCCTTCGACGCCTTCGTGCCGGGCACGCCGCTGTTCAAGTGAGAAGGCACCCGCGAAGGCGGTGCGCTCCCTCGGCCGCTTAGACGCAAGACCCTCATGGTGAGGAGCGCGGAACGCGCGTCTCGAACCATGAAGGCCCGGCTCTCGCCCGCGGCCATCCTTCGAGACGCCCGCCTTGTGCGGGCTCCTCAGGACGAGGGCGGCGTGCTTGGGACAGAGCTCCGTTACAGCGTCTTCAGATACTCGATCAGATCGTAGCGCTCGTTGTCGTCCTTGAACACGCGGCCGATCACGCCGGGACGTTTTTCATCGCCCGGCTTGCGCTCGAAGGAATGGCCGAGCACGCTGTTGCCCTGGACCGGATCCTTCTCCGATCCAGCCGAGAACTCGGTTTCACCCATCTTGCACGTCTCGTCGGCGGTGACCGCAAAGCCGACGGTCACGGGATCATAGTCGCGGCGGCCCATGCAGAATTTTTGCGGGCGTTCGCTTGCAGGCTTCAGCAACCAGTAGAGAGACGGCACCGAGCCGTTGTGCAGATAGGGCGCGGTGGCCCAGATGCCGTTCAGCGGCCGCGCGCGATAGCGTGCTCCCCCAACCGGATTGAGGCAGTTCTTGCGCGCGAGATTCCACAATTTCGCCCGCTCGGCGTCCGGAGTCTTCTCATCGTCCATCCATTTGCGGGCGACGAGGTCGACCACCGTCATGAGCCCGAGCGCATACACCATCTCGGTCGGCGAGCTCGCGGTCGAGACGTCGCATTGCCACCATTTCTGGAGGTCGGCCGTATTCACCTTCAGGAAGCCGGGCAAATCGACGATCCTGTTGCTGAGCACGAGCGATTGTTCGGGATCGGTCTTGATCTCGTCGAGGGGGATCGTGACCGCGTTCAGCACCTTGCTGTCGCCGCTCGGCTCCCAATGTCCCGACGACCAGAAGGCCGGGGTGTCGGTGGCCGGCAGATGGCATCCGGAACACATTTCGGCGTAGATCTTGCGGCCATTATCGACCTTCTTCTGATCAAGCTTCCAATGGTCGTCGAGGATCTGCGACGGCCATTTCGGCGCCAGCAGACCGCCGAACTTCGGACCGGTGGAGGGATCCGCAGGCTTGAACGGATCGGGCCCCCTGAGCATGTCCTCGATCCAGCCGAGCGTGTTGATATGAACCGAGGACCGCCACAGCCTGTCTTCCGGGTAGGCGTCGGACAGGTTGAGCAGCGCCGTCACGCCGAGGGCTTCGCCGGCGTTGCGGATCAGCGGCTGCTCGATCGAGGCGTCGTACTGGGCGAACTTGAACCAGGGCACGGTCCAGATCGGGGGATAGCTGACCGGGGCGTCCTGGGCGTGCAGGTTCTTCTCGAATCCCTTAAGCCCGCTCAGCGCGAGATCCTGCGAAAAGACCTGATTGCCGATGCGATTGAGAGCGTCGAGACGGCCGAATCCTTCCTCGGTGTCACTCTGCTGCCTGCCGTTCCAGGTCTTCTTGCCTTCAATGGTCTTTTGCTGGGTTTTCGCCCAGTCGATCAGGAAGTTGCCGATCGCGCTGAGCTTCTGCTTGAGCGCGTCGCGGTCCGCCTTGCTGGCATCGGGGCCGAGCACGCGATCGGCAAAGCGCTGGAAGCGGAACGGAACGTACAGGGTGTAGGCGATGGACAGGCCGGTGGAGAGCTCGAGCTTCTTCAGGTCGGTCATGGCCGGGCCGCCGTCGAAACGCACGTCCACGCCCTTGTAGTGGATCTGGCCGGTATGGCAGGCCGCGCAGGTCAGCCCGATCTTGTCCTCTTCGCGTCGGCCGGTCGCGGGATCGCTGACCCCGGTCATCCGTGCAAAGCCGACCGGCAGGCCGTCGACGTTCTCCGCCGGCGTCCACCTGGTCGACCAGTCCGGCACCTGCGTCGTCTCGTAGACATTGGCGTAACCGAAGCGACGCAGCGTCGTCGCGTCGGTCAGGATCGACTGCGGGCTCGGGATGAAGCCGAAGCGCTCGAGATAGGCGCTGTCCTTCATCATGCCCGGTCGCGAGAACAGATGCAGGCGCGGCTGCTCCAGCGCCATGAACCATTCATAGGGCACCGGGAAGGTCGCGGTGCCCTGGCTGGCATGGTGGAACCAGTGCCGGTCCTTCAGCGACCAGTTCTGCTCGAGCCAGTAGGCTGCCGTTGTCTCGGGGACCGTGGGCAAGGGCGGCGGCAGGAGATTTACGAGAATTCCCTTTTGCGGCAGCATGGCGCGCACCTGGTTGGGGAATTCGGCGACGGCAACGAGCACGACGAGACCGAGGGCGACGAGCAGTGCCGCAAACTTGAGCGCGCCCCGCACCACGCGCTGGCAGGTCGACAGCACCGGCTGCGATACGAGCCGCTGGGTGATGCGAGCAGGGAATTGGCGCTCGTTGAACAGCGTGCGCACGTCGGCCACGCTGAGATAGCGGTCCTCACCCGCGCCCTTGCCCACGATCTTCAGGAGGATTGGCCATTCGAACTTCATCAGCAACGGATAGTACCAGCGCGCGGCGCTGCCGGCGCGCTTGAGGTTGTCGCGCATGAAGACGCCAATTTCCGAGGCGTTGAGACCGGGCTCAGAGCCGCCGCCGTTCGGATCCTGGTAATTCCGGCCGAAGCTCGCAAACCGCGCGAGCTCGTCCTCATCGACCTTGCCGTCGACGCCGAGGATGCGGGAGCCGGCGCCGCGCTTGTCGAGGGGGCCGCCACGCAGCGCGTCGAGCTGCGCGCCCGAAAATACGCTCTTCAGGATGTGACCGAGACCGTTGGCGATGAGCGCGACCCCGCGGACCTGGATGCGGGCGAAGGCCTTCTTCAGCCCGGTCTCGCCGCTCGCATTCGCGATCGTCTGCGACAGCGTGCCGAGCGGGACAGTCCCGCCGTCGACAAAGCCTTCACCGACGAGGCCGCGCAGGAATGGACAGGGATTGTTCGGCGAGACCTGGATCGAGGGGTCGAAGGGGGGCTTCGAAGCGGAGTCTTGCATGGCCCAAAATCCTGAAAACAGCGAATCGTGAAATACAGACGCGGCGATAGAGCGCGGAAAGTCCTAACAAACCGGCAGCACATATACTACTTCAGCGTGTAGCGAAGTGTGGCCGAATTCACTGTCGTGTCAATAATGGGTGGACGGACAACTGCCGCGTGGCCGCGGCTGGCCCTCAGGATTCGGCGACGCGTTTGAGGTCGCTCTGGACCAGGGTCAGTTTGCCGAGCGGCACGCCCGCATTCAGAAGTCCATCGCGGTAATGGGCGAGGTCCTCGGGCCGCTTCCAGTGGAAATTGCGCAAGTGACGGTCGACATTCAGGGTCGGGTAGTTACCCATGAGCACGCGGGTCGCCTCGATCGCCTCGCCGGCCCGCCCCAATTGCGCCAGCGCCGCGGCGCGGATCGCCAGCGCCTGCATGTGGTTCGGGTTGATGTAGAGCTGCTCGCGGGCCCATGACAGGGTCGCGTCATATTGGCCCAGCAGATAGTGGCTGAAGGCATTCAGCGCGGCCCATTGGTAGCGCGGATCGCTGTTGTCGCGCTGCGCGGCCATCGAGAACAGCTCGATCGCCTCGCGGTGCTCGCCGATGACGAAATGGCAGATGCCGAGCACGCCGCGCGCGCCATTGTCGTAGGGGTTGAGCGCGACCGCGCGCTTGGCGGCGTCCATCGCGGCCTCGTAATGCCCTTCCATCGCATGAGCCCAGGACAGGCTCGAGAACGCAAAGGACGAGCGCGGGTCGAGCCGGACGCTGGTTTCGGCAAGCTTCATCGCCTCGGCCCACATCTCCCGCGTGCCCTTGACCCAGCCGAACTGGATGCTCTGGATCTGGATCGTGGCGAGATAGGCGTGTGCGATCGACAGTTTGGGCTCGAGCCTGATGGCCTCCCGGAACAGTCCGACGGCGGCGTTCAGGTCCTCCTTGGTCTGCCGATAATAGTGCGACAGCCCTTTGAGGAAGCGGTCCCAGGCGGTCACGTCGGTCGAGAGCCGCGCCGGCGCCGAGGCCTCGGCCCGGACGATCTCGGTGGCGATGGCGGCGGACAGGTTCGTGGTGATCTCGTCCTGCATCGCGAAGAGGTCACCGATGTCGCGGTCGTAGCGGCCGGTCCAGAGCTGCTCGCCGGTCTCCGGTGCGATCAGCTCGGCGGTGACGCGGATCTTCGCTCCGGCGCGCCGCACCGAGCCCTGGATCAGATAGGTGGCATCGATCTCCCGCGCGATCAGGCGGGTGCTGACATTGTTGCCCTTGAACACGAAGGTCGAGTTGCGGCTCAGCACGCGATAGAAGGATTGCAGCGACAGCGCGTGGATCAAATCCTCGGTCAGGCCGTCGGAGAAATACTCGTCCTGGGCGTCGCTGAGATTGGCGAAGGGCAGCACGCCGACGATCGCGGTGCGGTACTGTTGCGAGAGGGCGGACGTCTCCCTCAGCGCGGGCGCAAGCGCCGGTGCGCCCTCGTGCGTCCAGGTCCAGACCCCGACCGGATCCTTGATGTTCTTGAAGCGGTGGTTGCCGGCATCGACCAGCGGCACGGTGAGATGCTTGCTCGCCTCACTGTAGGCCTTGGCCGAGATCGCGAAGCCGCCGGGGCTCGCCACCGATTCCATGCGGACGGCAATGTTGACGTCGTCGCCGAAGACCTCGTCCTCGTCGGCGATGACGTCACCCATATGGATGCCGAGGCGGAACTGCATGGCGCGATCGGCGGGCAGATGGTGATTGCGCTCCGCCATCAGTGTCTGCATCGCGATCGCGGCCTCGGTGGCGCCGACGATCGAGGGGAACTCCAGCAGGAAGCCGTCGCCGGTGTTCTTCACGACGCGGCCGCCGTGATTGAGGATGATGGGGTGGATCGCGCTGCGATGGGCCTTGAAGGCGGCATGGGTGCCGGCCTCGTCGGTGCCCATCATGCGCGAATAGCCGGCGACATCGGCGCAGACGATGGCAGCCAGACGTCTTTCCATATTCCGGAGCTCCAAGAGACTTGCAAGGGACTTGGAAGGGATCGAGGACCGGCCACGGCGTGGCAGTCGCCTCGAATCCCGCATTTCAAGAACCCTGCCCTTATAGAGCAGATGAGGCTGAACGAAAGTATGATCCGCATTGCAAATTCGAGGTAAATCCTCCGCGATCCGGCGGTGGACGGGGACGAGCGAACCCACTATGCCGGCCCTGAGGGCGACGGTTGGGCGGCGGAGGCACCTCACACATGCTGGGCATTCACGAAATCTGGCTCTTCGTCCTGTCGGGCGTGCTACTCAACATCACGCCGGGGCCCGATACGGTCTATGTGATCGGCCGCAGCATGCAGATGGGCTGGCGGGGCGGCGCGGCTGCGGCCTTCGGCATCAGTTGCGGCTGCTTTTTCCATGTTGCGGCCGCGGCGATCGGCCTTTCGGCCCTGCTGATGGCCTCGTCGACCGCGTTCTCGATCCTGAAGCTGGTCGGAGCGGCCTATCTCGTCGTGACCGGGCTTCAGATGCTGTGGTCGCGCCCGGTGCTGGCATCGGTCATCGACGAGCCGGTGCGGAGCTCGCTGCGGCGGGTCTTCCTCCAGGGCGTCTTCACCAACGCCCTCAATCCCAAGGTCGCACTGTTCTTCCTGGCCTTCCTGCCGCAATTCGTCGCAGCCGATTCACCGCATAAGCCGCTCGCCTTCCTGACGCTCGGCCTGATCTTCATCTGCACGGGAACGCTGTGGTGCCTGGTGCTGGCGGCGTTCGCGGCAAAGGCCGCCAACCGCTTGCGGGCCTCCGAGAGCGCGATCGCCTGGGTCAACCGCGCGCTCGGGGGCCTCTTCATCTATCTCGGCATCCGCGTCGCCATGCTGGAGACGCGGTAACTTCCCTCAGACGAACTCCTTCAGCAGCACACTGCCGGCGAGATAAAGGCCGAGCAGGACCATCGCGATCAGGAACCAGCGGCGAAACGCTTCGGCCGGCATCCGCGCCCGCACCGTTTGGCCGATGAACATGCCGGCAAACGCGCAGGCCATGCCCACGGCGCCCGGCACGGCATTGGCCGGCGTCAGCAACCCACCCGCGGTGAGGTTAAAGGCGAGCGCCAGTGTCGCTGTCGTGAAGAACACGCCGAGCGCCTGCACCAGCTCGTCCTTCTCCATGCCGATCGCCTGCATGAACGGCATCGAGGGGATCACCTGCACGCCGGTCGAGGCCGAGATCACGCCGGTGACCACACCGACCACGCCGCCGACCCATTTCTCGTTCTGCGGTGCGACGCGGAACTGGAATTTGTTCAGGCCGATGATCGCGTAGATGACCAGGAGTACGCCGAGCACGATCGTGCCGTAGCGGGCATGCGGGCCGGTCAGCGCGCCGGCATTGAGCCAGCAGCCGATCACGGTGCCGATCATCAGCGGCCATAGCCGCCTCAGGATGTCGCGCAAATGTGGGCCGACAAAAGTCTGCCAGATGTTGGTGACGATGGCGGGCACGATCACGATGGCGATGGCGCGGCTGGGCGCCATGCTCACTGCGAGCAGGCCCATGGACACTGTCGGCAGGCCGAGCCCGACCACGCCCTTGACGAATCCGGCGATCAGGAAGACGGCGGCGATGAGAATGAGGAGCGGATCGATCATCCCTGCACATTGACCGAAGCCGCGCGCGGGCACAATCTGGAGGTTACGGAGATTGCCTTCGTTAATGGCGAAGGCTGAGGAGACCAGCCATGCGCTTCGACCTCGTCGACCTCCAGTTGTTCATCGCGGTCGCCGACCAGCGCAGCATCACCCGTGGCGCCGAGCGGTCGCACCTGGCGCTGGCCTCGGCCAGCGCGCGCATCAAGGGGCTCGAGGACGCGCTCGGTGTCGCGCTGCTCAAGCGCGGACGGCGCGGCGTCGAATTGACCGCGGCGGGCGAGAGCCTGCTCGATCATGCGAGGATCGTCATCCATCAGATCGATGCCATGCGTGGCGATCTCGCCGGCTTTGCCAGCGGCGTGCGCGCCAGCGTGCATTTCCTCGCCAACACGTCGGGTCTGTCGGAGCATCTGCCCAAAGCTCTCGCAGGCTTCCTGCGCGAGCATCGCGACGTCGCCATCGATATCGAGGAGCGCGAAAGCACCGACATCGCGGCCGCGATCACCGCGGGCGCCGCCGATCTCGGCTTCGCCGCCGAGCATGCGCTGCCCGACCATATCGAGCGCTTCCTCTTCAGCGAGGACCGTTTGACGCTGGTGACGTCCAAGCGTGGCCCGTTCGCCGGCCGCCGCCAGATCGATTTTCAGGAGGCGGGCGCTTGCGAATTCGTCGGGCTGACCAGCGCTACCGCGCTTCAGATGCATATCTCGAAGCACGCGGCCCGCCTCGGCATGCGTCCGCATTTCCGTGCGCGGCTGCGCGATTTCGACGCGATCTGCCAGATGGTCGCCGCCGATGTCGGCGTCGCGCTGGTGCCCGAAGCCGCCGCACGCCGCTGCGCCAAACTGATGCCGCTCGCCATAGTCCGCCTGCGCGACGCCTTCGCCAACCGAAGGCTCGTGATCTGCGCGCGGAGTTTCAAGACATTGTCACGGCCGGCGAAGATGCTGGTGGAGCATTTGCGGGCGACGGCGGTGTGAGGGGATATGCGACGAACTTTCACACGGGCGGTCGGCTCCCTCTCCCGCTTGCGGGCAGGGCAATCGCATATGGTGTGCACGATGCGGCAGCATCGGCACTGGGCTCCCTCTCCCGCTTGCGGGAGAGGGTTGGGGACATCTGCGCTAGGTTAGTCGTGCGCGGAGATTGTCGTGTTGTTTTTGGCGCCGTCGCGGTGGTTCGCAGAGGTGGCGGCGGGTTCGGCTGAAGAGATTACGGACAGCCTGCCACAGAAGTGGTCCAC
>NZ_JARVWW010000072.1 GCF_029846715.1 Bradyrhizobium nivariense | reverse complement strand
CCTTCCCAGCCCTCGACGACATCATGAAATTGACCCATGCGAACGACGCCACGGGTGGCCGGCTTCCGATCGGAATACCCGGCCGGCTTCGAATTGGAATGCATGGCCGGCTTCGTCGGAATCCGCAAAGGTAGACCCTATACCAACTTTTCAGAGCGTCTTTTGCGTGGATAACATTTGGTTGAAACGCGTTGAGAAGTTGAAAGAACATGTAGGTGGAATATCCCCCCGCTCAACACTCTATTTGCAGAAAATAAAGCAGTACGCAGATTTAGAGCCTGTCCTCAATTGAGCCAGATGATAGCAGCCGCGAGATGGATTGCAGCGAGGAAATTTCTGGCGGTTTTGTCGTAGCGGGTGGCGATGGCGCGATATTGCTTGAGTTTGCAGAAGAAATTCTCGATGAGGTGGCGTGCCTTGTAGGCATCTTTGTCGAAATCGCGTTGAACCTTGCGGTTGCTCTTGGGCGGGATCACGAACAACTTTCCCCGTGCAAGCAACGGCTCGATCACCCGCTGGTCGGCATCGAAGGCCTTGTCTGCCAACAAGGTCTCGGCCGCCATATCCGGCAGCAGCGCGTCGGCGCCTTCCAGGTCATGGGGCTTGGCCCGGCGTCAGGATGAAGTCCAGCGGATTGCCTAACGCATCGACAAGCGCATGAATCTTGGTGCTCAGCCCGCCTTTGCTGCGCCCGATCGCCTGGCCTTCGCCGTCTTTTTTTGTGCGCCGGCACTGTGCTGATGCGCCCGCACGATCGTACTGTCGATCATGGCGTACTCATTATCCGCATCGCTCGCCAGCATCTCAAACAGCTTCTTCCACACGCCGCTCTTGGCCCAGCGCGAGAAGCGCGTATGGATCTTGATCGGGTCGCCAAAGCGTTCGGGCAAGTCCCGCCAAGGGATGCCGGCCCGATATCGATAGATCACAGCCTCAACAAACAGCCGATTGTCCTTGGCCGTTACCCCCACATGCCCTTCACGACCGGGCAAAATATCCTTGATCCTGTCCCATTGATCGTCCCGAAGGGCATAGCGGCGCATCTGTCAGCTCCGAATCAGCTGACCGCCTATGAATCACGCGATAATCTGCTTGGGAATCTGGAGGGTTCTGTGAGGTCGCGCTCACGCGAGGGCGCGGCAAGCGCTTATCACGCGACCTCATTGAAGCCGGATTGAACGAAGGCGCGGGAGAATATGCACGGTGGTGCGGCTATGGGGATAGTTTGAGATCGCGGGTTGCTATCGGCAGACTGCGGAGCTGACGCGGCGACGTTTTGGTTGCGCAATGGCGGCAAGTTGAGACAGAGAGCATTTTACGGGCGGTTGCGATCGATGGCCCGCTGCATCGAATAATTTCCATCGGGCTGTTTGGCCGCACGGATTCGGCAGCGTCTGCGATGATCGAGACGACGGGATCATAATGACGAGTGACGATCTTCGTGCACGGTATAAGTTGGCTCACGATGTGTCGCACCGGTACGATTGGCTTGCAGCGCCGGAACGACTGAAGCTGTGTCGAAAGCGCTCGATGATGCGCATGACGCCACCACAATCAGGACAGGCGGGAACCTTGGCCCACGTCAGAGCGTCCGAATCCACAGGCGACGGCTCGCCATCGTTTGGCGCTGTCCGCTCACGATCGAGAAGTTTGCGGCAGAGGGCGAGTTTGGCAGCGCGGTGGCCGTTGGCCATGAAGCCGAAGTGGCGGATGCGATGGAAGCCATCGGGCAGCGTGTGAAGAAGGAAGCGGCGGATGAACTCGTCGGGCTTGAGCTTCATGATCTTTGTCGCGCCGTTCTGGCGGTAGTCCTTCCAGGTAAAGGCGACGTGATCCTCGTCGAGGGCTACGAGCCGGCTGTTGGCGATTGCAACGCGATGGGTATAGCGGCCGAGATAGGCCAGCACCTGCGCGGGGCCGCCGAACGGCCGTTTGGCGTAGACGACCCAGCTGATGCGCCGCATGGCGACGAGGTGAGCTGCGAAGGCGGCAGGCTTGGCCAGGGATGCGAGATCGCCGAAGAAGTTCAGGGTGCCGGCGTCGAAGGCGGCGGTCAGACGTTCGAGGAACAGGCATCTGAACAGCCGGGCGAGCGGTTTGACGGCCAGGAAGAAGTTTGGTCGGCTGGCGATCCAGCGCGCGCCATCGGGCGAGAGGCCGCCGCCCGGCACGACGCAGTGGACGTGGGGATGGTGCGTCAGCGCCTGCCCCCAGGTGTGGAGGACGGCGACGACGCCGATCCCGGCGCCGAGCCGGCGTGGATTGGCGGCGAGCCTCGACATTGCCTCGGCGGCGGCTTTGAACAGGATCGCATAAACGATGGCCTTGTTCTGAAAGGCGATCGCGGCGATCGGAGCCGGCAGTGTGAAGACGACGTGGAAATAGGGAACCGGCAGCTGGTCGGCTTCTCGCGCGGCGAGCCACGCGGCCCGGGCTGGCCCCTGACACTTCGGACAGTGCCGGTTGCGGCAGGAATTATAGGCGATGCGTGTCGTGCCGCAGTCGTCGCAAGCCTCCATGTGGCCGCCGAGCGCCTCGGTCCGGCACGCCACGATCGCGCTCATCACGCGCCGCTCGACCCGACCGAGATGACCGGCATGTACACGGCGATAGGTGTCGCCATGCCGGCGCAGAA
This sequence comes from Bradyrhizobium nivariense, assembly GCF_029846715.1. GTDB lineage: Bacteria > Pseudomonadota > Alphaproteobacteria > Rhizobiales > Xanthobacteraceae > Bradyrhizobium. The sequence goes on along the minus strand of NZ_JARVWW010000072.1, from coordinate 16,099 downwards.
TATCGGCAATCTCGATGGCGGGCCTGTTGGAGCGGCTGTCGGGGCGGATCATCATCCGCATCCCGCCGCGGATCATCGAGGTGGCGTCACCTCCAGCGACAGGCGATCGAGCGGGCTCTGCGTCGCCCGGATCGTATCGGTGGCGACCTGCGTGTAGCGCGCTGTCGACGACAAATTATTGTGCCCGAGCAAGACCTGGATGATCCGGATATCGGTTCCGTTCTCGAGAAGATGCGTCGCGAAGCTGTGGCGCAGCGTGTGGAGCGTGACGCGCTTGGTCAGGCCCGCAGCCTTCACCGCCGACCGACAGGCGGCGTGCAACACGGTCTGATCGATCGGATGATCTTCGTCACGACCAGGGAACAGATAAAGCCGCGGCCGGGCGAGCCGCCAGTAGGTGCGCAGGATGCCCAGCAGCTGGGGCGACAGCATCACGTTGCGATCCTTCGCGCCCTTGCCGTGGCGCACCTGGATGACGCCGCGGGCGCTGTCGATGTCTTCGATCCGCAGTCCCGCGACTTCGGAGGCCCTGAGTCCGGCAGCATAGGCCGTGGTGAGCGCGGCGCGGCTCTTCAGGCTGGACACGGCCTCGAGGAACTGAACCACTTCGTCGGCGCTGAGCACGACCGGCAGCTTGCGCGGTTCTCGCGCATAGGGAATGCGCTCCGGGATGAGCGCCTCGCCGAGCGTGACGCCGTAGAAAAACCGTAGCGCACAGACGATCTGGTTCAGCGCCGGCCATGAGATGCCGGTCGAGACCAGATGCACCTGGAAGGCGCGGACGTCTTCCAGCTCTAACCGGTCAGGCGATCGGCCAAAATAGCGGCTGAACTTCGAAACCGCGCTGATGTAGGATCTTTGCGTCGCCGGCGACAGATTGCGGACGGTCATGTCTTCGATCATGCGGCGGCGAAGAGGGCTCAAATCGGCCATCTCGATACTCCTGTCTGAGGGGGTGGGCTCCAACACCCACATCCTCTCAGCCAGGAGGCGATCTACGCCACCTTGCCCCTCACGCCGCGGCAGCGGCTTCGTTCAATCCTCTAATTGAGGACAGGCTCTAGTTTTGGGGCCAGGTAGTCTTCCTCCGAGAGGCTGAACCACATTGTGGCGATCCCATGTGCCTCGAGAAGGTGGGAGCGGAATGAACCGCCCCAGGTTTGCCGGAGGCCATTTGAGTTACGCCGCCATGGCCTGTTGTTCCAGCATGGCGTAGTAACGTTGCTCGGCTTCGGCCGGCGGTATGTTGCCGATGGGCTCCAGGAGCCGCCGGTTGTTGAACCAGTCTACCCATTCTAGCGTCGCGAACTCGACGGCCTCGAAGGTGCGCCATGGTCCGCGCCGATGGATCACCTCGGCCTTGTAGAGACCGTTGATGGTTTCGGCGAGAGCTTTGTCATAGGAATCTCCGACGCTCCCGACAGAGGGCTCCACGCCGGCTTCAGCCAGGCGTAGAGACGTATTGGCTGCCGCTGTCGCTCTCGGCCTTCTTGACCCGGTCATGCAGCGTCTGCGGCGTGCAGCCGATCTTGGCCGCGATTGACGTCACTGCCGCCCAGCGCGACGGGACCGGGCGGGTCCGGACCTCGGGTGAAAACTTGTTCGTCGTCTTGCTCGTCATGGCTCCATCGTCTCAGGAGTAGGAGCCTCCGGCAAACCCGGGGCGGTTCAGAACGACGCTTACGAACCAGCGTTCATGGAATGATAATTATGTTTGGAGCGCATAACTTAAGGTTATGCCCACCCCTCTCTTTTTCATTTGTCGCGCATTCGCCAAGAAGGCACACTTAAGCAAGCGTCGCCCTGCGGCATTTTTGGTGAAAAAAGACAATGCGGATTTTTTGCGCTGGCATCGGGACAGAGACAAATACGTTTTCTCCGCTACCGACCGGCCTCGACGCATTTCGGGCGAATCATTTCCCTGCCGGTAAGCACCCAGACCGCGTTACTTGGTATGCCGCTCCCCTGTTTGTGGCAAGAGAACGCGCTCGGAAGGAGGGTTGGACTATCCTCGAAGGCATGTTCGCGAGTGCTGAACCAGGCGGCCTGACGACCCGCGAGGCTTACGAAAGCCTTCGCGAGGAACTCCTTTCAGATCTTCGGAAGGTCTTACCCGTCGAAATTGTTTTACTGGGTTTGCACGGTGCGATGGTAGCTCATGGCTATGATGATTGCGAAGGCGATCTTATCGCTAGAGTGCGTGAGATAGTCGGTCCCAACGCCGTGATTGGTTGCGAACTAGACCCCCATGCTCATTTAAGCGACGAGATGATCCAGAATGCTGATGTGCTGGTTGCTTATAAAGAGTATCCCCACACAGACATCAAGGACCGCGCAATCGAGCTGGTGGACCTCTGCTTTCGAGCCTTCAAGGGCGAGATTCGTCCGGTGGCAGCGGTAGTCGACACGAACATGATCGTGCCGCTTCATACGTCCAGGAACCCTGGCCGCGCTTTCGTGGACAAGATAATGGCACTCGAAGGGCGGAATGGTGTTCTATCGATTTCTCCCATTCAGGGCTTTGCCGTTGGCGATGTGCCCTCGATGGGCACAAAAGTACTGGTGTATGTCGACAAGGACGATCTCGCGGCGAGAAGTCTGGCCAGGGATTTGGCAGACGAGCTGATTTCAATAAGAGAACAGCTTGTCATCAAATATCTCACGATCGATGAAGCCCTCGACAGCGCGTTGGCAGAAGGACCCAGACCGGCCATTTTGGCGGATCGCTCTGATAATCCCGGAAGTGGGGCGGCGGGTGACTCGACATTCATTCTCCAGCGGCTTCTTGATCGACAGATTACGAGCGTTGCAATTGGACCGATTTGGGACCCAGTCGCAGTGCAGACCGCGTTTGGAGCTGGCATTGGCGCCCGTTTGCCGATGCGGATTGGTGGAAAGATAGGTCCCATGTCTGGGGACCCGATCGATGCAATGTCTCTCGTGAAAGCCCTGCAACCGCATCATATGCAGACGGGGTTAACAGGCGAACCGTCATCAGCAGGCGATGCCGCGCTGATCGAGGTGGGTGGCATCGAGTGCGTGCTGATTTCAAATCGGACTCAGGCTATAAACCTGGATCTGTTTACTGGGCTAGGATGTGATCTCCCGAACAAGAAAATCGTTGTCGTCAAATCAGCGCAGCATTTTTACGCATCGTTTTCGAAACTCTCTTCTCGGGTCCTCTACGTGGCTGGACCCGGTGCTGCAGCACCGCAATATGATCAACGTGCCTACAAAAAGGCGAGATTCCCGAAATGGCCAATTACGAATGTTTGAGCACGTGATGTCCTATACCGCTCGTCAATCTGTGGGGTATCCTCACCCAGCGTATGTTGGTGGGTGGCACTGGGCCTCGTAGTGTCGGCAGGGGATCTCGGTCCTTTCTCGAATTCGGCAGTTTTGGGGAGTCACAAGCAACGCCCGATGATTTGTACCCCAAACGGTTATTCAAAGACCGCCAAGACAATAGTGAGTCTCAGAATTCAGGAGAAATGACGGTATTCCGAAAACTAGAAGTGAACGTCTTACGCCTCAAACTGAAACACCTGATCCACGTGACGAGGCTCGTCATATCGCTCCTTTGGAATACGGCGTTTCTGGAAAGGGTTGGTCACCCCAGACATGCGCCGACAAGCTGAGGCTTTTGCAAGCAGTTCTCGAGTTGCTGCACGAGTACTTTTAGGGCATGTGTTCCCTGGATCGTCCGGGATGTCATCGCACAAATGCCAATCGAAAGAGCAGGCTCTAGATCGATCACACGGCTTGTTCCTGTGCCAGCATTTGCGGTGTACTCGTCGACGATCGTGAACCCAATGCCGCTTTCGACCAGCGCTCGCGCCAGATAGTGGGTCTTCACCTCAAGCATGGGTTTACGGCTGGAGCTGACGAGCGCCGCCAAGGCAGTATTGATCTTGGATCCAAGTGGGTCCACTGTATCAACGGCAACCCACTTCGAGAAATCGAGATCTCTTAAGTGAACGAAGGGTTCACAATCTTCATTCAGCCTCGATCCGACAAATACGGCTTTGGCTCGGCCGAGTTCCTGGATGCAAATGCCCGTCTTTGCAGTCGGCTCAAACGCAATTCCAAGATCAAGTTCCTGACTCAGTAGCAGAGCCGACAGGGTTTCGTTGTTCTCGGTGCGGATGCTTATCGCGACGTCCGGGCAGATACGCAAGAACTCCGATACGGCATTCGGTACAAGCCTCAAGCCCAAGCTTGGAATACAGCCAATCCGCAGCAAACCGCCTGGTTGCAACGCAAGAGTGCTCGCAAGCTTCCTAACTCGCTCCAAGCTTGAGTGCAGGTTCTTCGTCTCCCGAAATAGGAGGGTTGCCTCTCGCGTAGGTTTGAGGCCGCCAGGTAACCGGGTAAAGAGTGATAGACCGAGACTATGTTCGGCTTGGGCAAGCATCTTGCTCGCTGCAGGTTGCGATATGTTCAAGAGGTCGGCCGCTCCGGAAAGCGAGCCAACTTGCATTGTTGCGTGAAACACTTCGATCTGACGCAACCGCATGTTAATATCGGAGGGCGTTTGCAGTCACCGTGGGCCGCGCTGCGCAATGTTTATCGCCTTTCGCCTCAACAACCGCCGGTTTTCTCATACTACTAGACCTCATCCCATACCTGAACAACGTGACCTGGCGAGACCTCGCGATATTGCCGGACCGGCGTCTGGTAATCGAGCCTGCGCACTGGAGTTCTGATTTCATCGTAGGAAGTTGCACGCGTCGTGCCGCGGCGTGCAGGGTCGGCGACCGGCACCGCCGCCATCAGTTTCTTGGTATAAGGGTGCTGCGGACTGCCGAACACGAACTCGCGCGGGCCGGTCTCGACGATCTCGCCGAGATACATCACCGCGACGCGATGGCTCATCCGCTCGACCACCGCGATGTCGTGGGAGATGAAGAGATAGGCTAGGCCCATGCTAGCCTGAAGGTCGAGCATCAGATTGACGACCTGCGCCTTGACCGAGACGTCGAGCGCCGAGACCGCTTCGTCCGCGATGATCAGCTTCGGGCCGAGCGCCAGCGCGCGCGCAATGCAGATGCGCTGGCGCTGGCCGCCGGAAAATTCATGCGGGAAACGCATGGCCATGTCAGCGGTTAGACCGACGCGCGCGAGGAGATCGGCCACCTTCTCTCGCGCCTGCGCGGCGGTGGCGAGCCCGTTGGCCAGCAGAGGTGCAGCGATCGCCGTCCCCACCGACATGCGCGGATTGAGGCTTGCGAACGGATCCTGGAACACGATCTGCATCTGCTTGCGAAAATCGCGCAAGGTACGGCCATTCATACGAAGGACGTCCTGCCCGTCCATAAGCACAGTCCCGCCGTCCGGCTCGAGCAGCCTAAGGATCGAGCGGCCGGTTGTCGACTTGCCGCAACCGGATTCACCGACCAGCGCCAATGTCTCGCCGGCGCGCAAGGTGAAGGAAACGTTCTCGACCGCATGCACGCGGCCCGAGACCTTTCCGAATAATCCCGAGCGGATCGGAAAGCGTGTGGTGAGGTTGGACACTTCGAGCAGCGGCCGCTCGGCGGTCGAGACCGTGTCAGGCGTTTCCGCCGGCTGGTCCGACGTGCCCGTCACCTTGTCGACGATGGGAAAGCGCATCGGCCGCGGACGTCCGTCCATGGAGCCGAGGCGCGGCACGGCTGCGAGCAGCGCGCTTGTGTAGGGATGTGAGGGTGCGGCAAAGATGCACGAGGTCGCGTCGATCTCCACCGCCTGCCCGCCATACATCACCACGGTGCGGTCCGCGATCTCGGCCACCACGCCCATATCATGGGTGATGAAGAGGATCGACATCCCCTCCTCCTGCTGGAGCTCCTTCAGCAGTTCCAGGATCTGGGCCTGGATGGTGACGTCGAGCGCGGTGGTCGGCTCGTCGGCGATCAACAGCTTCGGCTTGCAGGCGAGCGCCATCGCGATCATCACCCGCTGGCGCATGCCGCCGGAGAAGCGGTGCGGATGCTCGTGGAAGCGCGATTTCGCCGCGGGAATGCGGACGCGATCGAGCAGGCGCACGGTCTCGGCCTCCGCCGCCGCGCGCGACAGGTCGCGGTGGTAGATCAGCGCCTCGGCGATCTGGAAACCGATGGTGAGCACCGGATTGAGGCTCGTCATCGGCTCCTGGAAGATCATGGCGACATCGTTGCCACGGATATCCTTCATGCTCGCCTCGGGTAGCGTCAGCAGATCGCGGCCAGCCAGCATGATGCGGCCCTCGCTACGGCCGCTCTCTTTCGGAATCAGCCGCATGATCGAGAGCGCCGTCACGCTCTTGCCCGAACCCGACTCGCCGACGATCGCCACGGTTTCCCGTGCAGTGACGTCGAATGACACGTTGCGGACGACTGGAATCCATTGCCGCTCGCGCATGAACGACGTGGTCAGGCCCGCAACCGAGAGGACGGGCGCCTCCTCCGCTTCGGTAAGGATGTCGTCGGGTACGCTTGCGCCATTGCTCATGCAAAAATCCTAATAGTCACGATCACGCTCGACGCATCCCGGCAAGTCTTCGCCACGGCCGGGCGTGCGATAACATCGAGTACATAGTCCGGCTGCTGGATCCGGCAGCGTCATGCTGGTATTGTGCGGCGTCATAAGAATGCGTGGATGGCTCCAGAATGGATGGCCCGCCGGCAGCGGTTCGGGACCGCGACGTTGAGCACCGCGCCCGATAAATGACCGCTGTCGAGCCCGCCGAGGAAATCGCCCCGACGAGATACGGGCCGCGCCCGACATTGACGAGCCCTGCACCTCGCGGCAGGCGCGCGAACAGGTCCGCGTTCAGGATGCCGCGGGTCTCGGCAGTCAGCGGCAGCAGACAGACAAGAATGTCGGTACCCGCGAGGAAATCCGGTAATGCATCCGAGCCCGCATAGCAGGTCACGCCTTCGATGTCGCGCGGCGAACGATTCCAGCCCGCGAGCGGAAAGCCGAACGCCGTGAACCGTTCAAGCACGGCCTGGCCGAGCTGGCCGAGCGCCATCACGCCGACACGCCGCCGCTTCGCCGGCATGATACGGATCTCGCGCCAAACCTGCTCCTTCTGCTGCGGGATGAAGTGCAGGAGATCGCGATGTAAGGCAAGCGCCGCCATAGTGACGTATTCGACCATGGTCTCGGCAATGCCGGGCTCCAGCATCCGGACCAGTGGAATGTGCGGCGAGAGTTTCGAGGCTTCGAACTGGTCGACGCCCGCGCCGACCGCGAAGACGAGTTCGAGATTGGAGAACGTCGCCGCGATATCATCCGGCGGCACCCACGCCACCAGATAGCGCACCTCCGCGGAGTCGCCGATGTCGGGCCACAGCCGGAACGGCAGTTCGGGCGCGTGCTCCGCAAAGAAGCGCGCCCACTCCGCGCCGCGCACCATGTTGGCCTTGTAGAGAATCGTCATTCTGCGAAAGCTCTCTAGAATGCACTGACAGGCGCTAGTCGCCGGCCATCAATTATACGCTTGTGGCTGTAGGCCACTGGATCGACCAGGGGGGTCGATCCAGTTACGATGTCGGCCGCGAGCTTGCCCGCCGCTGGACCTATGCCAAAGCCGTGGCCGGAGAAGCCGGTTGCGAGGAAGAAACCCGGCAAGGCATCGACGGGCGACATTACGGGCATCGTGTCGGGCGTGCTGTCGATCGTGCCGCCCCAGGCCTCCGCGATCTCGATGTCCTTGAGCTCGGGAGCCGACTTGATCAGCGCCGCCAGCGCTGAATTGACCAGCGACATGTCGGGTGCCGGATCACGCACGCGCTCGGCCTCGAACGGCGACGGCTTATCAAAACTCCAGCTGCTGCCACGTACGATCTGATCGAAGAACGATTTGCCGAACGATAGCTTCAATCCATCGCGGCGTTGCAAATAGGTCGGCCAGAAAGTGCGAGCGTAGCGGAACAGGTCCGGCGACAGCTCGACTGTGCCGCGGCCGCGCAACGCCAGCGTGAAGCCGCCGTCGAGGCGGCGGCGGATGCAGTACAAATCAGTGCCGAGCGCGCCGGACGTGATTTCCGGACCCGGTGTGGTCCGGCATGCGGTCGCGTTGACGAGGCCGATCGGCAGCTCGATGCCGTGACGCCGGCAGAACAGAGAGGACCATGCGCCGCCCGACAGCAGCACGGATTGCGTGCGAATGGTGCCCTTCTCGGTGACGACGGCGCTGACGCGTCCGCCCTGCGTCTCCAGCCCGCGCGCCGCGCAGCCCTGGTGGATTGTGACGCCATGCTTGCGCGCAGCTGTGGCGAGCGCAGGCACGGCCATCGACGGCTCGGCGCGCCCATCGCTCGGCGTATGCAGGCCACCGACCCATGTCTCGGCATTACCGGGCATGCGCTCGGCGACCTCGGCCGGCGTCAGCACGGTCGAGTGAACCTGCTGCTCGCGCGCCATCGCCGCCCAGCGCTCCCAGCTGGCGAGTTCGTCCTTGCTCTTGGTGAGGAACAACACGCCGGTGCGGCGGAATCCGGCATCGACACCGGCGTCGTTCTGCATGTCCTCCCACAGCCGGAGCGCCTCGCGGGCGAGCGGAATTTCCTCGCGCGCCCGGCCCTGCTGGCGGCACCAGCCCCAGTTGCGGCTCGACTGCTCGCCGCCGACATGCCCTTTCTCGACCACCGCGACGGAATGGCCCTTCTTCGCCAGATGATAGGCCGCGGAGACGCCGATGACGCCGCCACCGATGACGACGACGTCCACCTGTGCCGGCAGGCGTTCGTCGCTGGTTATACGGTTGAGCGGCGGGGACATGAGAAACTCCTGGAAATCGGTTCGATCGAAGCTGGTGGGCTCGTCATGGGATGTTCATCCGCGGATCGAGCGCATCGCGCAGGCCATCGCCAAGGAAGTTGAAGCTCGTCACCGCGAGCGTGATCGCGAGGCCCGGCGCAATCGCAAGCCACGGCGCGCTGGTGAGATAGATCTGCGCGTTGTTGAGCATGTTGCCCCAGCTCGCGGCGGGCGGCTGAATGCCATAGCCGAGATAGCTGACATAGGATTCGAGCAGGATCGCTCTAGCGACGTTCAGTGTCGCTGCCACCACGATTGGCGCGATGGCATTGGGCACGAGCTCGCGGAACATGATGCGCAGGTTCGACGAGCCGAAGGCGACGGCGGCAATCGCGAATTCGCGCTCCCGCAGCGAGCGCACCTGGGCTTCGACGACGCGGGCGACGCCCATCCAGCCGGTCGCCGCGATCAGCACGGTGGTGGTGACGAGGTCCGGGTCGGTGAGCGCCGCGAGCGCGAGCAGGAGAAAGATCGTCGGAAAGCACAGCAGGGCGTCAACAAGCCGCATCAGCACCGCGCCGACCACGCCGCCATAGAAGCCGGCAAAGGCGCCGACGACGATGCCGACCGCCATCGCGATCACCATCGCGATGACGCCGATCGAGAGTGATACCCGCCCACCCATCATCAAGCGCGCCAGCACGTCACGGCCGAGCTCGTCAGTGCCGAGGATATGCGCGCCCAACAATGGGGGCGTGAAGCGGTTCAAAATGTCGATATGGGTATTGTCGAACGGCAGAAGATAAGGGCCGAATGCGGAACCCAGCGCCAGGGCAAGTATGGTGATTGCGCCTGCCAGCGCGAGCCGGTGGCGGCGAAAGCGCAGCCAAGCCGCGTGAGCGGGCGCGGGGTGGACGATTTGGAGAGCCGCTGTGCTCATCGCTATCTGACCCGGATGCGCGGATCGACGACGGCATAAAGAATGTCGGCGAGCAGCGAGCCGATCAGCACCATCGTCGCCGAGAACATCAAAATGCCCATCACCACCGGATAGTCACGATAGCCGATGGAATCGAGGAACAGACGGCCCATGCCGGGCCAGGTGAACACGGTCTCCGCGACCAACGCGCCGCCGAGCAGCGTCGGAAACTGGAGGCCGGCGACCGTGATCATCGGCAGCAGCGCATTGCGCAGCGCGTGCACGGTGAGGATGCGCGACTCCGGCATACCCTTGGCGCGCGCGGTACGGATGTAGTCCTGGTTGATGACCTCGAGCATCGAGGAGCGCATGAAGCGCCCCCAGATCGCGGTCTCGACCAGCGCCAGCACCAGCGCCGGCGCAATCAGGTGATGCAACAGATCGAGCAGCGAGCCGTCGCCGACCGTCTCGCGGTTGCCGCCTGGCAGCCAGCCGAGCTTCACCGAAAAGACATAGATCGCGATGAGCCCGAACCAGAAGGTCGGAATCGACAGCGCAATCATCGCACCCACCGTGGCCAGCGTATCAAACACGGAATAGCGGCGCAGCGCACCTAACACCCCGATCCAACAGCCGAGCAGCACCGCAATGATCGTTGCCGATGCCATCAGCTCCAGGGTGGCGCCGAGATGGGACGAGATCACGGACAGCACTGCATCACCGTCACGGTAGGAGCGGCCCCAGTCGCCCTTCAGCATGCGGCCGAACCAGTCCAGGTACTGGATCGGCAGCGGACGATCTAGGCCGAGCTGCCGCGTGACGCGGTCGAGATCGTCCTGCGTCATCTGCGCGGAGGCGGCATATTGAGAGAGCGGGCCGCCGGGTGCCAGATGCAGGATGGCAAAGCCGACCGCAGAAACGATCACCAGCAGAAGGATCGCCTGCGCCAGGCGATTGGCGAGATAGCGGGCCATCTCAAGCGATCTCGCGAACCGGACGCATCAGGCCCAGTACCATTCGCGGATGTTCCAGCAGTTTGTGGAGGTGTTGATGTTGGAGCGGAAGCCTTGCAGCCCTTCCTTCACACCCTCGGCGATAAAACCCTGGAACAGCGGCAGGATCGCGAGGTCGTTGCGGATGAGCTTTTGCAGATCGCCATAGGTCGTCTTGCGCTGCGCCAGGTCGAACTGCTTCGTCCCCTGGGCGAGTAGCCGGTCAACCTCCGCGCTCTGGTATTGATAGGTGTTGTTACCGCGGCCGCCTTTGGCGGGGATCGCGCCGGAGCCGAAGCGCGGCGTCACGTCCGGGTCGCTGCCCAGCATGAAGTTCACGGAGACCAGCACCGAATTGAACTTCGACTGCGCCCAGTAGTCGCCCCAGATGACGGCGGCCGGCATGTTGTTGACGCGCATCGCAGCGCCAATCGCACGCCAGTCCTGGATCAGCAGCTGTTGAGTCTGCTCGCGGACTGCGTTGCCCGATGTCGTCGAATTGGTGAATTCGAGCTTGACGCCGCCCTTCTCGCGCACGCCGCCGGAGCCGCGCATCCATCCGGCGACATCGAGCAGTGCGTTGGCCTTCGCGGGATCATATTTATGCTGCGGCAGTCCCTGCTGGAACGACCAAGCCTGCTGCGGCACGAAGCTTTCGGTCAGCGTCGGAAGACCGTAATTGAGCGTGTCGATGATCGCCTGCTTGTTGATGGCGAAATAGAGCGCCTCACGCACCGCGCGGTCGGCGAACGGACCGAACTCCAGGTTGGGCGCGATGTGCTCCACCGAGGAGGTCGAGGAGACGTAGATCTTGCGGCCTTTCAGCGTCTTCGCCTCCTGCACGAAGTTCGGCAAAATGCCTTGCAGGCCGGTGTAGTCGACCTGACCGGTGCGGAACTGCGTGTAGAGAACGGTGAGGTCCGGGATGTATTTGAAGACAACGCGTTCGACGTAAGGTCCCTTGCCGTGGTAGCCGGTGTGCGCATTCAACAGGATGTGGTCGCCGGGGACGCGCTCGCCCCAGCGGAATGGTCCGGTTCCGATAGGCGCGTTGTGGAACGGCGACGCATTCGGATCCGACACCTTCTCCAGGATATGCTTGGGCACGATGAAGGTCAGCGACAGGATCGACATGTAAGGCGAATAAGGCTGCTCCATTCGCCAGTGAATCTCGTCGGGCGCGACGACCTTGATGTCCTTCACCAGACCGTGGCCGACGCGGTTGCGCACGCGGAAATCCGGGTTGTTGATCAGTTCGAGCGAGAACTTCACATCCTCCGCCGTGAACGGCGTGCCGTCTTGCCACTTCACGTCGCTGCGCAGCTTGATCTTCCAGGTCAGACCGTCGGCCGAGAGGCCGCCATTCTCGATCGTCGGGACTTCGCGGGCGAGGTCGGGAACGAAGTTGCCGTCGGGATCGATGAACCAGAGCGGCGAGAAGACTTGCCACCAGACGGCCTGATCAACTTCGATGCCCGCCATAAGCGGATGGAAAACGGTGGGCTCCTGTGACAAAGCCGCAATCACCTGCCCGCGCGGCTTGTCCGGTGGATTGGTCGGACGCTCTGCCTGAGCAAACGCAGAGCTTGAGAAGGTCCATCCCGCAGCGGCGCTCGCGCTGCCTTGTATGAATTGGCGGCGGGTCGGGAAGCCGAGCGCCACGTCAGCCAATGGCGGAATGCTGCGTTTCGCACCCTCGTGTGACATGATACCCCCCTCTCATACGTTTTTGTTTCGTAAGGCCATAGTACTGGCTCGCAACGCCGTTTTTCCTCAAAAAACGACATTATCCGGATTAGTTCTGCACCGAGTTGAAAAATTTGACGAATTATCACCGACGGGACAGATGAAGCGAGCGCGGTTGACGGAAAAGCAGCAGATTATCGCGGTCTCAAAGGACCGCGAGGCTGGGGCGAAGGCGGCTGACCTCGCTCGCAAGCATAGAATTTCCGCGCCCAAGGAGTTCGGGAGGAGCCAGCATTCGATCGTGCAGCGTCTGCTGCGGGAGCCAGACGCAAGGCTGCCGAAAAGCTGGTAACTCGGGAGCCGCACGGCGACACCATGACCGCTACCCAAACACCCCTGCTTTTTGACGCTCGGGCTATGTAGGGCCCCGCTCCGCCCATTGCCCTCTCCTCGAGCAAGCCGGAAAAGCCACTTGGCGCGGCGGATGAATCTACATCCGACCGCCAGCGCAATGGCGCCATTAGGGTAGTGCAGATCCGGCAATACGTGCACCAATATTGGATCCCGATCCGTTAGGCACGCGATCGCTGATCACCTCGGGGGCTGGCCGCAGCCGCCAGTTGCCGTCACCCCCGGTATGGCCTGACATATTTGACAATTCAGTGCGAAATTGTTCCTTGGAGAAGGTTGATGAAACGAGGGAGCAAGGATGTTGGATTGGATCTCAGAGCCGACGGCTTGGCCCCCAACATGTCCTAATAGATCAAAAACTGAAACAAATGACTGCGACGATGACACGGTGTGCTCTGAAAGCTCAACAATCTGAACGGCAGCATGTTCCTGAGTGGGATTAGACGCGTGACAAAGTCCGATTGCGTCCGGATCGTCTGCTTGATCCTCGCTGGATTAGCGCGCAAAACCATTTGGTCGAATCGTATCCATGCGGGACTGGCTGGTCAGCCGCGGTGGCGCTGGACTGGCACTCGGAACGCCCTAGCTCGCAGCCTAGCCGCATCAGGTTGTATTGCAGCCTGAGCCTTTGCTGCAGATCGCGCTTGCTGCATCGAAAGAACGTCTCGGCATATATGCCCATACGGAGTCGGTAGAAATGGCTCGCCATGTACTGCTCCATGCCAGTTCGCCGAATTGAGATATTGCCTTTGCGTCGTCCTGGACTTGATCCTGCACAGTAACGGGTCCCTTCAAGGTTTTCCTTAAGAGCGCGCCGGCGAAAGTGGTTGTGGTCGGTCTTCACGACCGAAGGCGCGCTGGTTGTGACGGGTTCAAGGAGCAGCCGAGCCGCTGCCAGCTATGCAGCCAGCAGGGCGCTTTTTCTATTGATGCTGACCAACCCGTACTGTTTGCGACCTTTCGGCTCGAGCAATCCAAGTCAATCAAAGCAGCAATCCACGCTAACCAGACGCTCATGCTCACGATTGAGCGGATCTTGCATAAGCGATCCGAAAGTGTGGCACCTGTTGTGGTCGTCAGTGAAATATTCCATACAGAACAGCCAACGAGGAAAGCCAAATCATGCTTCTCCTGAACCAGCACACCGATTACCGCGTTCCCCTTGATGCTGCGGACGCCGACACGCTGAGCGTCGTGGCCGCCCGCCAGGTCGAGCGATTTCTCAGGTATCGCAATGGCCACAAGGAAACCCCTCTTATCTCTTTGATTGGCCTCGATCGCGAGATTGGAGTCGGCGCGATCTATCTCAACGGATGAAAGTCATCGTCTCGGCCTAGGCAGTTTCAAGGCATTGGGCGGTTCTTCTGCTGTGATCCGCTTGGTTCTCGAGGAAGCAAGCCGGCAGTTCGGTCGCGATGTTGACGTGCCCGAGCTGCACACACCTGAAGTGAAGTCGGTTGCAGGAGGCATGATAGTTTCTTGCGCTGTGGATGGCAATCATGGCCGATCGGTTGCTTACGGTGCCAAGCTCGTTGGTGCAAAATGCGCCATCTTCGTTCATTCAGGCGTGAGCAAGGAGCGCATTTCTGCGATCGCGCGCTATGGAGCGCAGGTGATCCGCATCGAGGGCAACTATGACGATTCGGTTGCCGAGGCATCCCGAGTTGCGGCGACAAACGGCTGGGTGACAGTCTCTGATACATCGTGGACGGGCTACGAGCGTATTCCGGGGCTGGTGATGCAGGGGTACACCGCCCTACTCAGCGAGGCCTTACGTCAATTGGCGGAGCTTCCGACCCATGTCTTTATTCAGTCAGGTGTGGGGGGAGTGGCCGCCGCCATTGCGGGACATTTTCGGTCCTGTTAGGTGACGCCCGTCCGTTCTTCACTGTTGTCGATCCTTCGCGCGCAGCATGCCTATTCGAAAGCGCGCGAGCCGGGCATCCCGTGAAGGTGAATCATGGGCAATCAACCGTGATGGCAATGCTCGAACGTTACGAGCCTTCGTTCGTCGCTTGGCGCATCCTTTCGCGAGCGGCGGACGCTTTTATGACTGTCGAAGACCACGACGCGATCAATGCTATGAAATGTCTGGCAAGCCCGACGAATGGCGATCCGACCGTTGTCGCAGGGGAAAGTGGTGGTGTTGGCCTCGCAGCATTATTGAAAGCTGCTTCCGATCCGGCATTGCGGGACACGATTGGTATTGGATCAAATTCACGGGTCTTCCTGATCAACACCGAGGGCGCGACCGATCCTCTCCTCTACGAAAAGCTCGTCGGTGCGACGCCGGCGGCCGTGAGCACGAAAACTTTTGAGTCGTTGTCATGCCGCTCGAGTGGAGAGTGCTGATCGCGGCGTCTAACTCCAGAGCAGAAGTTCGTTCAACCGATAAGCCGGATGAGCGGCGTCCCACTTATCATGCGGTAGTCAAGACGCTTGATTCCGCCGTTGGAGTCATACTTCAGCTTGCCGATCGCGTTTCCTAAGGAGAGTGCCTTTTTCGTATTCATCCCCTTCTTCGGTCAGTTATTTGGGAGAGGGCCGGCAGTGTATCAAATGCTCTTGAGCCATCTTGCGGGCACGACACCAAGCTCGGACGAACCGGAAACATTCAGCACGTGCATTTATACATTTTGCTTTTGTGCAAAATTGCACCGTGGGAGGGTGATTTAATGTGCCGGTCGCCGCGATCCGGCAAGGAACGAGGCGAGTATGATTGAGCGTCGTGCCCTGCGCTCCATCCCAACGAGGGCATTGGAAAACTCTTGGTTCAGTAGAAAGCTCACATATCGCTAGGGCGAACTGCGACTTGGCAGGCGAACCTTAGGCGTACGAGCCCTGGCCGCCCGCGGCTTTGACGTGTTAACGCGTGCGGCGCGGCGATGGGCGCCGCCCCTTAGAAGAAGATCGCCGCTAGTGGCGTTCCCTTGCGCATAGTGGTGATCTCCGTAGTCATTCGCCGCGTGATACTGAGCCGCTCGACTGTCCCAGATCGCGACGTCCCCGGGCATCCAACTCCATCGAACTGTGTTTTTCGGCGCCGTGATGTACAATTGAAGGAGCTCAAACAGTAAGCGCGAAGCCGATACCCTTGCTTCAGAATTCGAATGAACGTGCGAAGAAGCCTCCGGCTTGGACGGAGGTTTGGGATGGGATTGGACAGCAAAAAGGACGTCCATTTGGACGGCTCATCGGGAGGGGCGGGTGAGCCGGCTGGAGGTGCTGGAAGGACCATCGGGACGCCGCGTGCGTTCGGAGGCTGAGAGAGCTCGGATCGTGGCCGAGAGTCTACTACCGGGTGCCCAGGTGTCCGAGGTGGCGCGCAAGCACGGAGCGACGCGCTGGCAGATTTACGATTGGC
>NZ_JARVWW010000071.1 GCF_029846715.1 Bradyrhizobium nivariense | reverse complement strand
AGGCTGTCCGTAATCTCTTCAGCCGAACCCGCCGCCACCTCTGCGAACCACCGCGACGGCGCCAAAAACAACACGACAATCTCCGCGCACGACTAACCTAGCGCAGATGAGGGTTGGGGTGAGGGGCCTCTCTCCGCGCAGGAGATCGTCGACGGACCTGTACCCCCTCATCCGGATCGCAAGTGCGATCCGACCTCTCCCCGCAAGCGGGGAGAGGTAAAGAAGGAGCGCCGCACGAACGTGACACGCAACGAGGATCGAGTGACACAAGCCAAAACGCCTTCCCAGCCGCCCGTCGCCCCGCGCCGGCCGCATTCCTTCACGCGGCACGGGATTACCGTGACCGACGACTATGCCTGGCTGAAGGACGAGAAATGGCAGGAGGTGCTGCGCGATCCCGCGGTGCTCGATCCCGACATCCGCAAATATCTCGACGAAGAGAATGGCTACACCGAGAGCTTGCTCGGCCATACCGCAGCCCTCCAGAAGACGCTGGTGCGCGAGATGCGGGGTCGGATCAAGGAGGATGATTCCAGCGTGCCGTCGCCGGACGGTCCCTTCGCCTATTTCCGCAAGTTCCGCGAAGGCGGCCAGCACGAGCTGTTCGGCCGCATGCCGCGCGATGGCGGCGAGGGCCATATCGTGCTCGACGGCGATGCGCTCGCCAAGGACCACACATATTTCAAATTCGGCGGCAGCCGGCACTCGAATGACCACAAGCTGCAGGCCTGGAGCGCCGACACCAAGGGCTCGGAATATTTCTCCATCCGCGTGCGCGACTGGGCGACCGGAAGGGATCTTGACGACGTCGTCGAGGAGACCGACGGCGGCGTGGTCTGGAGCAAGGACGCGACGTCGTTCTTCTATGTGAAGCTCGACGACAATCATCGCCCCATGCAGGTGTGGCGGCATAAGCTCGGCACCAGGCAGGCCGACGACACGCTGGTCTACGAGGAGCAGGATTCCGGCTGGTTCACCCATCTGCACGAGAGTACCAGCGGCCGCTTCTGCGTGATCGCGGGCGGCGATCACGAGACCTCCGAGCAGCGGCTGATCGATCTCGGTAACCCCGAAGCGCCGCCGCGCCTGGTCGCGGCGCGCGAGGAAGGCGTGCAATATTCGCTCGCCGACCGCGGCGACGAGCTCTTCATTCTCACCAATGCCGACGACGCCATCGACTTCAAGATCGTCAGCGCACCGCTTAGCGTTCCCGAGCGCAAGAACTGGCGCGATTTGATCCCGTATCGTCCCGGCATCTACATCATCGACCTCGATCTCTATGCCGGCCATCTGGTGTGGCTGGAGCGCGCCAACGCGTTGCCGTCCATCGTGATCCGCGACCTCGCCTCGAACGAGGAACACGCCATCGCATTTGATGAAGCGGCCTACTCGCTGGATACGATGGGCTCCTACGAGTTCGACACGACGACGCTGCGCTTTGCCTACTCGTCGATGACCACGCCGTCGGAAGTCTATGACTACGACATGGCCAGCCGCACCCGCACCCTGCGCAAGCGCCAGGAGATCCCGTCGGGCCACAATGCGAGCGACTACGTCACGACCCGCATCATGGCAAAGGCGCAGGACGGCGCCGAGGTGCCGGTGTCGATCCTTCATCGCCGCGGGCTCAAGCTCGACGGCGCGGCGCCACTGCTGCTCTACGGCTACGGCTCCTACGGCATGGCGATGCCGGCCTCGTTCAGCGCCAACCGGCTGTCGCTGGTCGATCGCGGCTTCGTCTACGCCATCGCCCATATCCGCGGCGGCGCCGACAAGGGCTGGGGCTGGTACCTCGACGGCAAGCGCGAGAAGAAGACCAATTCGTTCGACGACTTCTCAGCCAGCGCCCGCGCGCTGATCGATGCGAAGTACACCCGCGCAACGCGCATCGTCGGCCACGGCGGCTCGGCCGGCGGCATGCTGATGGGCGCGGTCGCCAACCGTGCCGGCGAATTGTTCGCCGGCATCGTCGCCGAAGTGCCGTTCGTCGACGTGCTCAACACCATGCTCGACGACACGCTGCCGCTGACGCCGCCGGAATGGCCGGAATGGGGCAACCCGATCGAGAGCGAGACGGATTTCCGCACCATCCTGTCATACTCGCCATACGACAATGTCGCGGCGAAAGACTATCCCGCGATCCTGGCGATGGGCGGGTTGACTGACCCGCGAGTCACTTACTGGGAGCCCGCCAAATGGATCGCGCGCCTGCGCGCGACCATGAGCGGCGGCGGCCCGGTGTTGCTGCGCACCAACATGGGCGCCGGCCACGGCGGCGCCTCGGGGCGCTTCAACCGGCTGGATGAAGTCGCGATCGTCTATGCGTTCGCGCTGTGGGCGGTTGGGATGGCGGAGACTGGGGTGTAGGCGCTCATATGCCTCCCCATCGTCGTCCTGGCGAAAGCCAGGACCCATACAGCGTGATCTATCCGATAAAGGTCGGTGCCAGTACCGCGCGAAAACACGACGACTCCGAGTCTTCGCCAAACTATTCCCTGGGGTTATGGGTCCCGGCCTTCGCCGGGACGACATCAAGCCGCCTCACACCGCGCCGTGCGCCTCCACGTAGAGCGCATACACCGAGTGGCTGCTGGCCATATAGAGACGGTTGTTCTTGGGGCCGCCGAAGCAGAGGTTGGCGCAGCGTTCGGGCAGCTTGATGAAGGCGAGCGGCTTGCCGTCCGCGTTGAACACCATCACGCCGTCGAGATCTTCGGGCTTGCCCTTGAGCTGAAACACCTTGCGGCCGCCGATGTCGGTCGGCTCCGATTGCAGCGCGCCGTTGGAGCCCCAGCCGCACCAGAGATTGCCGTCGCGATCGACGCGAAAACCGTCGAGCGAGGCCTGGTCGGCGGCGTCGATCAGCTTGGTCTTGCCGCTGAGGCTGCCATCGTCGCCGACATTGTAGCTCCAGATGCTGCGGTTGGGCGTCCCCTTCCACTCGACGATGTAGAGCTTCTTCTCGTCCGGCGAGAAGGCGAGGCCGTTCGGATTGATGAGGTCGGTGAGGACCGCGCTGATCTTGCCGTCCTTGGTGATGCGGTAGACGTTAGTGGTGGCCTGCTCGGCTTTCTCCTTCTTGCCCTCCCACTCGCCGTTGATGCCGAACAGCGGATCGGTGAACCAGATGCTGTCGTCGGATTTCACCACGATGTCGTTCGGCGCGTTCAGCCGCTTGCCGTCGAACTTGTCGGCGAGCACGGTGATCTTGCCGTCCTTCTCGGTACGGGTGATGCGGCGGGTGACGGAGTGCTCGCAGCTGACGAGGCGGCCCTGGCGGTCGCGCGCATTGCCATTGGCGTAGTTGGCGTTGGCGCGGAACACGCTGGTCTGCCCGGTCTTCTCGTCGAACTTCATGATCCGGTTGTTGGGAATGTCCGAGAACAGCAGATAGCCGCCTTCGGGGAAATAGGCGGGCCCTTCGGCCCAGCGCATGCCGGTCGCGACCTGCTCGAGCGTCGAGGAATAGAGCCGGTATTTTCCAAAGCCCGGATCGAGGATCTGGATGGCCGGGTCCGGGTAGCGCTGGTTCGGCGTGAACGGAAACGACTGGGCGCCGGCGGCGCGGGCGAGACACGTGGAAGCCGCCGCCACGCCAGCGCCGGCCAACAGATTGCGTCGTGTGAAATTCATAAGCGTCCTCCCTGGGTGAATTAAGGCCGGCGCTTGGTGCGGCCGGCCTGTTTCTTGATATGACTTGGTGCCGGCGCGTGGGCCTTACCGGCCGTTCGCCTTCCGCCATGCGGCGAAGTCGGTAAGCGTCTGCGGATCCGTCGCCGGATAGAGACCAAAAATGCCGCGGCCCTTGTTGACTTCCTCGGTGACGAAGTCCTCGAACGCGGTCATCTCGAAGGTTTCGTTGGCGATCTCGTCGGCCAGATGCGCGGGGATCACGATCACGCCGTCGCTGTCGCCGAGAATGACGTCGCCGGGAAACACCGGCGCATCACCGCAGCCGATCGGGACGTTGATCTCGATCGCATGATGCAGCGTCAAATTGGTCGGCGCGCTCGGGCGGTGGTGGTAGGCGGGGATACCGAGCTTGGCGATCTCGGCTGAATCGCGAAAACCGCCGTCGGTGACGACACCGGCGACACCGCGCTTCATCAAGCGGGTGACCAGGATCGCACCGGCTGACGCCGCGCGCGCGTCCTTGCGGCTGTCCATCACCAGCACGCTGCCTGCCGGACAATCCTCGACCGCCTTGCGCTGCGGATGCGAGCGGTCCTTGAAGACGTCGATGGTGTTGAGATCCTCGCGCGCCGGCATGTAGCGCAGCGTGAAGGCCTCACCAACCATGGTCGGCTGATCGGCACCGAGCGGGTGCACATCCTGGATCATCTGGATGCGCAGGCCGCGCTTGAACAAGGCGGTGGCGACCGTGGCGGTGGAGACGGATTTGAGCTTGTTGCGGGTGGCTTCGGTGAGTTTGGTCATTTGGTGCTCTCTAGTAAATCGACGGCTCGCCGATCGGCGCGCCGAAATCGGTCTCGAGGAAGTCGAAGTCGCAGCCATCATTGGCCTGCTTGATGTGCTTGGTGAACATCCAGCCATAGCCGCGCTCGAAGCGGCGCTCCGGCGGCTTCCAGGCGGCGCGGCGCTTTTCCAGTTCGGCCTCCGACACATCGAGATTGATGGTGCGGGCGGCGACATCGAGCGTGATGCGATCTCCGTTCCGCACCAGCGCCAGCGGACCGCCAACATAGGATTCGGGGGCGACGTGCAAAATGCAGGCGCCATAGCTGGTGCCGCTCATACGCGCATCCGAGATCCGCACCATGTCGCGCACGCCCTGCTTCACAAGCTTGGTCGGGATCGGCAGCATGCCCCATTCCGGCATGCCCGGTCCGCCCTGCGGTCCCGCATTGCGCAGGATCAGGATGTGGTCCTCGGTGACGTCGAGATCGGGATCGTCGACCGCCTTCTTCATCGCGGGATAGTCGTCGAACACCAGGGCAGGCCCGGTGTGCTTGAGGAACCGCGGGGCGCAGGCGGAGGGCTTGATGACGCAGCCGTCTGGCGCGAGATTGCCCTTGAGCACGGCGAGCGCGCCTTCCTTGTAGATGGGATTGTCGATCGAGCGGATCACGTCGTCATTGTGAACCTCGGCTCCCTCGATGTTCTCGCCGAGAGTCTTGCCGGTGACCGTGATGCAATCGAGATGCAGGTGCGGCTTGATCTGGCCCATCAGCGCCGGCAGGCCGCCGGCATAGAAGAAGTCCTCCATCAGATAGGCATCGCCACTCGGCCGCACGTTGGCGATGACGGGCACCTTGCGGCTCGCAATCTCGAAATCGTCGAGGCCGATGTCGAGACCGGCGCGGCGAGCCTGCGCGATCAGATGGATGATCGCATTGGTCGAGCAGCCCATCGCCATCGCCACGGCGATGGCGTTCTCGAAAGCCTTGCGGGTCTGGATCGTCTTCGGCGTCAGATCTTCCCAGACCATTTCGACGATCCGTCGGCCGCATTCAGAGGCCATGCGGATATGGTTGGCGTCCGCGGCGGGAATCGAGGAGGCGCCCGGCAGCGTCATGCCGATCGCCTCGGCAATCGCGGTCATGGTGGAAGCCGTGCCCATGGTCATGCAGGTGCCGTAGCTGCGCGCGATGCCGGCTTCGATGTCGAGCCAGTCCT
The DNA here is from genome assembly GCF_029846715.1 of Bradyrhizobium nivariense. Lineage (GTDB taxonomy): Bacteria > Pseudomonadota > Alphaproteobacteria > Rhizobiales > Xanthobacteraceae > Bradyrhizobium. The sequence continues at coordinate 14,383 of NZ_JARVWW010000071.1, read as the reverse complement.
TGTCGGAGATTTTTCCGGCGCGCCGCTCGTCCCAGTATTTCCAGCCGTCCGAGCCCGAGCCGAGCGTTTTGCCCTTCCAGTTGCCGCGCAGCATCGGGCCTGCGGGCAGATAGATCGCCGGAATGTTCATCGAGGTGGCGCCGAGGAGCAGTGCCGGCGTGGTCTTGTCGCAGCCGCCCATCAGCACCACGCCGTCGACGGGATGGCTGCGCAGCAGCTCCTCCGCGTCCATCGCCAGCAGATTGCGATAGAGCATGGTGGTCGGCTTCAACAACGATTCCGACAGCGACAGTGCCGGCAACTCCAGCGGCAGGCCGCCGGCCATCAGGATGCCGCGCTTGACGTCGTCGACGCGCGATTTGAAATGCATGTGGCAGGGCTGCGCGTCCGACCAGGTGTTGAGGATCGCGATGATCGGGCGGTCCTTCCACTCCTCCGGCGCGTAGCCCATCTGCATGGTGCGGGAGCGGTGGCCGAACGAACGGAGATCATCGGGCGCGAACCAGCGCGCGCTACGGAGCTGGTCGGGCGATATTTTCTTCTTGGTCATGATTGGGTGCCCCATTTCTGCACGGTGTTCCGCTCGATGGCGCGGAAGATCAGGTTCTCGACAAAAAGCCCGATGATAATCACCGTCAAGAGGCCTGCGAAGACCGCAGGTATGTCGAGGAGGTTGCGGTTCTCGAAGATGAACCAGCCGAGCCCGCCCTGCCCCGAGGAGACGCCGAACACCAGCTCAGCCGCGATCAGCGTGCGCCAGGCAAAGGCCCAGCCGATCTTCAGGCCGGTGAGGATCGAGCCGAATGCCGCGGGAATAAGGATCTTCGCCACATAAGGCAGCCCGCGCAGACCGTAATTCCGCCCGACCATGCGCAGCGTGTTCGAGACACTCTTGAAGCCGGAATGGGTATTGAGCGCGACCGGCCACAGCACCGAATGGATCAGCACGAAGACGAGGCTGCCGTTACCGAGACCGAACCAGATCAAGGCGAGCGGCAGCAGCGCGATCGCCGGCAACGGATTGAACATCGCCGTCACCGTCTCGAGGAAGTCGGTGCCGATGCGGGTGGAGATCGCGAGCACGGTGAAGATCGCGGCGAGCACGATGCCCGCCGAATAGCCCATGAACAGCACCTTCAGCGAGGCCCAGGCCCGCATCGGAATCGTGCCGTCCTTCACGCGGTCGAACAGCGTGATGACGGTGTCGTGCAGTGTCGGAAACAGGAGCGGATTGTCGAGCGTGAGGCCGTAGGCTTCCCAGACCGCGGCCAGGAACAGGATGATGACGGTCTTGCGAACAAGACCGTCGTTCCACAACAGCTCAAGCACGCTCAGCTTGCGCTCGACCTCGGTTGCGCCGCCGGCGACCGGCGCGTCACGCAGCAATATTCTGGCTTCGCCCATGGCGGCTCCTTCAATGCGCCGTTGCTTCGGAGGCGAACAGGAGATCGTGGATCTCCTTCTCCAGCCGGCCGGCGCTGCCATCCTCATTGGAGACCTTGTCGACGTCGACCACCTCGGCCTTGACGCGGCCGGGATGGGGCGACAGCAGCAGGATGCGGTTGCCGATCCGGATCGCCTCGGCGATCGAATGCGTCACGAACAGCACGGTGAACTTGGTCTCGCTCCAGAGCTGGAGCAACTCGTCCTGGCAGGTTCGGCGCGTCAGTGCATCGAGCGCGGCGAACGGCTCGTCCATCAGCAAAATATCCGGCTCCATCGCCATGCCGCGCGCGATCGCGACGCGCTGCTTCATGCCGCCGGACAGCGTGTGCGGATAGGCCTCGACCACGCGTGTCAGGCCGACCTTCTCGATATAGGCGCGCGCGCGGGCCTCGGCGTCCTTGCGCGACAGTTTTCGCGCGGTGAGCAGCGGAAACATCACGTTGCCAAGCACGCTCTTCCAGGGCAGGAGCTGGTCGAACTCCTGGAAGATCATCATGCGGTCGGCGCCGGGACCTCGAATCTCGCGGTCGTTGATGGTCATTCGGCCTTCGCTCGGCGCCATGTAGCCGCCGACGGCCTTGAGCAGGGTCGACTTGCCGCAGCCGGACGGCCCGAGCAGCACGAAGCGATCGGACTTGTCGACGGTGAAGCTCACTCTTTCCGTGGCGGTGACGACGGCACTGGAGGTTTTGTAGCGCAGCGTCACGGAGCTGACGTCGAGCAGCGCCATCAGTTGCCCTTCAGATCGTGCGCGACGGGAAGATAATAGTCGGTCCAGGCCTTGGGCTGAGTCTTCAGCGTGCCGGTCTTGAACAGATGGGCGGCGAATTTCATCGTGCCCTGCGGCTCGAGATTCCACTCCATCATGCCGGGCTCCCTAAGCAGGTCGAGCAGCTCTTCCACCGAGGTCTTGTCGCCGGTGATCTCCTTGTAGATCTCGACCGCCTGTTTGGTGTCACTGCGAATCAGATCCTGCGCCTCCTTGGTGGCGTCGCGCACGGCCTGGATGATTTTCGGATTGGCATCGGCGAACTTCGTCGTGGTGAAGAACTGCGCCTGGCTCAGCGGGCCGCCCATCACGTCCGGCGAGCTCAGCACGACATGCGCGCCCGGCACGTTCTTCAGCTCCAGGAAGGTGAAGGGCGGGATCGAGAAGTGGGTGTGCACCTCGTGCTTGGAATTGGACAGCGCTGCATAGGCGTCGGGATGGCCTAGCTGCACGGTGTTGACGTCGAGCTTCGCCCACTGGTCGGCGCCGAAAGCCTCGGCGGCGGCGATCTGGAGCACGATCGCCTGGGTCGAGACTTTCACGGTCGGCACAGCGATCTTGTCGCTGGGGCCAAAATCCTTGATCGACTTGATGTCGGCGTCGCGGCTGATCAGCGTCATCGGCTGCGCCGAGGTCGCGACGATGCCCTTGACGCCGCCGCGGGTGCGGTCCCACAGCAGCAGCAGATTGCCCGTGCCGGTGTTGAGAATGTCGACGCCACCTGCGAGCAGCGCATCGGTCTGCGCGCCGCCGCCGGAGAAGGTGATCCATTTGGTGGTGACACCGGAGACGCCGAGAGAAGCTGCGTGCTTCTCGATCAGCTTCTGCTTCTCCATGATGTGGCTCGGCATGTAGAAAATGCCGGGCTGCCGCGACAGTGCGATCTCGGACTTCTGCTGCGCCTTCGCGGGCGAGGCCGACAGCGCCGTTGCGGCGATCAGGGCGACGGCTGCGAGGCCACACTGCAATTGCTTGATCATTGTTGTTCGTTTCCTCCGGCCGCCATTGACGAGCGATCCGACTGATGCACTAATGTATTAGTGCATCAAAGGCAAGGCCGCCGGAGCTCTTCGCATGGAAACAGCCCAACCCGCGTCCCGCGCGGCCGCCCGCCCCGGCGCGCGGCTCGACCGGGCCCGGCAGGCGGCACCGCAAGTGTTCGAGCGGCTGCGCAACGCCATTCTTGCGCTCGAACTGCCGCCGGGCTCGCCGCTGTCGCGCACCGACCTCGCCGCGCAATTCGGCGTCAGCTCGACGCCGATCCGCGATGCCTTGATGCGGTTGGAGGAAGAAGGGCTGGTCGACGTGTTTCCGCAGCACGCGACCGTCGTCAGCCGGGTCGATGTCGGCCGCGCCGAGCAGGCCCATTTCCTTCGTCAGGCGCTGGAGCTCGAAATCGTCCGGCTGCTCGCGGAGCAGCATGACGACGCCCTGGTCATCCGCCTCGACCAGACGATCGCGCTTCAGCAGCAATTCGCCAAGGCCGGAGACTTCGAGAGCTTCATCGCTGGCGACAATGATTTTCACGCGCAGCTTTATGCCGCTTCCGGCAAGCAGGATCTCTGGACGCTGGTGCGCAGCCGCAGCGGACATATCGACCGGCTACGCCGGCTGCACCTGCCCTCACCCGGCAAGGCCCAGAACATCGTCCGCCACCACAAGCTGATCACGCGCGCGATCGAGGCCGGGGACGCCGATGCCGCGCAACAGCATCTGCGCAAGCACCTGTCGGGCACGCTGAGCGAGCTCGACAAGATCCGAAGCCACTATCCCGAGTACCTCACCGATTAAAAGCGCAATGAGATCAGGATGAATCATCATCGCGCTTTAGGTTGTTGTTTGAGCATGATCTTTTCGGAAACCCGCTTCGCACTTTTCCGGATCATGCTTTGGGCGCGGCGGTTCGCCGCTCCGGCTCGCGATACTCGGAATTGGCAACCTTGCGGCGGTCCATCGGACCGCTCCGCAGCTTGACGAAGAAGGCCTGGACCTCGGCGGCAAGACGCTCGGCCGCCCCCGAAACCTGGTTCGCCGCCCCCATCACGTTGTCGGCCGAGCGGTTGGTTTCCGAGATCGCGCCGGAGACGGTGACAATGCTGGTGGCGAGCGTCTGTGTTCCCGACGCCGCCATCTGGACGTTCTGAGAGATTTCCCGCGTCGCCGCGCCCTGCTGCTCCACGGCGCTGGCGATCGCCGCCGTCACCTCGTCGATCCGGCGCATCGCGGTTGCGACCTCCTTGACGGAGGCAACTGCGCTGCCGGTCGAATTCTGGATCGCGGCGATGTGCTGGCTGATCTCCTGCGTCGCATTGCGGGTCTGATCGGCCAGCGCCTTGACCTCGGACGCCACCACGGAAAAACCGCGGCCGGCTTCGCCGGCGCGCGCCGCCTCGATCGTGGCGTTGAGCGCCAGCAGGTTGGTCTGGGCGGCGATCGCCTCGATCAAGTCGACGACGGAGCTGATCCTCTGGCCCGCCTGGGCGAGGCCCTCGATCTCGACCTCGGAGCGCGCGGTCACGTCGCCCGCCAACCGCACGGTCGCGTTCGACAATTCAATCTGCCGGCCGATCTCGACGATGGAGCTCGCGAGCTCTTCCGCCGCCGCGGCCACAGTCTGGACGTTGGCGGCAGTCTGCTCGGAGGCGTTCGCCGCGGAAGCCGCCTGGCTGGTCGCCTCGTTCGCGATGCCGCTCAGGCCCTGTGCGGTGATCCGCATGGTGCCGGCATTCTCGCCGACCAATGCGAGAAGATCGTGCGAGGTCACGCGGAATTCCTCCACCGCATGCTCCACATTGCGGTTGGCCGCCTCGCGCGCTTCGGCCTCACGCGCGAGATTCGCCGCCGCCTGCTGCTGGGCGATGACGTTGTCGCGGAATTTCGCCACCGCCTGGGAGACGATTCCGATCTCGTCACCGCGCTGCGCCGTCCTGAATTCGACGCTGGTATCGCCGCTGGACAGCCGCGCCGAATCGGCCACCAGCTCGACGATCGGACCCGTGATGGAGCGGGCCACCAGGATGGCGATCGCCGTCCCGAGCGCAAGCCCTGCGGCGAGCAGGATCCATTGCAGCAGGAGCAGCTTCTCGACCTCGTCGGCCACGCTGCGGGCGTCCTCCGCGAGCTTCGACTGCTGGTCGCTCTTCAGGCCGCCCGCGCGCTTGCCCTCGGCGTCTTTCCTGCCGTCGAGGAGATCGAGGATCCGTGCCGCGCGGGGAGCCGCCTCGGTGGACAAGAGGAAGACCGGCGCGTTCCATTGCGGCGTCTGGCGGATCGCGAAAATCTTCCCCGGCAGCGGCGCGAAGGCCTCGTTGGCCTTGACGATGGCCTGATAGGCGGTCCCCTGCGTGGGAGTGAGCAGCTCCTCCTGCATCCCGACCGAGGCGAGCGCGGCCCGGAAGGTCGCGAGCGGCTTCTCGAACTTGTCGCGGTCGGCGGCTTCACCCGAGGCCACGTAGAGCCGCAGTTGCGATCCCGCCGCGGCGAGATTGCCGCGGACGTCTGCGAAGGTCTTGAGCAGGCGCTTGCGTTGCGGCGTCGCGTCCAGCTTCTCCTCCTCGTCGATCATCGCGGTGATCTCGGCGAACATCGTCGCGATCAGCGGCGCGGCCTCCTTCGCCAGGAGTTCGCTCGCCGGATAGGCCGCCGGGGTGAAGGCGACCAGCTCGGCCCTGTCCTGGGCCTGGCGGAATCCCGCGATCAGCGCCCTCGCCTCGCGCCAATTGGATTGGTTCTGCGGGCTGGAAAATCCCTCGGCCATGTGGTCGACCGCGGCCGCGGTGCGATCGAGCTCGGCCCAGACCGCCGCGCGGTCGCGCTTTGCCTGCGCGTCGCCGGTCAGGAGGTAGCCGCGCAGCGTCGAGAGCGTGGAGTAGAGATTGCCGACCAGCTCGGTGCTCGCGATCGCGACCGGCGCCCGTTGTTGCACGACCTGGTTGATGCGCGAGGACACGTCGGAGACGACGGAGACCGTATAGATCACGGTCGCCGCGAGCAGGATGCAGATCAGCGCGAAGCCGCCGAGCAGCCGGGTGCGAATTCCGGTATCCGCCATCGATTTGAACATTGGGATCTCGTCCTGATATCGGCTGATCGGCCGGTTTCGCTGGGTGCCCAAACGTGAGCGATGCGACGCCTTGACAATTGACTGCTGAAACTGACGGCAATTCTAATCGATGAGCTTTTAATTCTCGGTGAAACTCCGGTTCCGTGCAACTACGGCGAGAAATATAGTTCCGCCGTCTTTCCGGAGATGGCGTAAGATCTTACGCCATGCGCTCAAGGTCTTGTGCACGAAGGCATGCATATGGAAGCATCAGTGGAATCGGTTGTGGCGGCCAACCCTCGCACCGGTCGCGAAGTGCTTGCAGGCTGGGCAGAATCCGCGCAACCATTTCGTGCTCGATGGCTTTGATTTGCGGTCGCCGGAAGACGTCCCACCCGGCCCGGAGGATTCCAGACGTGGCCAACATCCTGATCGTGGATGACGATCCGGCCGTCCAGCTCACGATCCGGCTGCTCCTGGAGAGGGCCGGTCATCACGTGACGGTCGCCGGCGACGGCCGCACGGGGCTCGCGCTGTTCGAGACCAATCAATTCGACCTGCTGTTTCTCGACATCTTCATGCCCGGCATGGACGGGCTGGAGACCATGCGCCACATCCGGGCGCAACAGGCGGCCATTCCGATCATTGTCATTTCCGGCCGCTCGATCACGCTTGACGCCCATGCGGAGCCGGATTTTCTAAGGATGGCGACCAAGCTCGGTGCGTTGGCGAGCCTGCAGAAGCCGTTCAGAGCCGAGGCGCTGCTCGCCGCGGTCGACGGCTGCCTGGACGCGGGCAAGCCGGAGGGGCCCGATGTCAGCACCAGTAGCCGATGATGAGGACGCCCGTTCTGTTCCAGACCAGAACAGGCGCGGCGCCTCGAGAAGCGGTGCGAACATCCCCATGACGCTCACCACGCGGCTGGCCATCGCGATGATCCTGCTGGTGGCGGTGACCGTGGCCGCAGTCGGCTGGCTGGGCTATCGCAACACCACCCAAGCCGTCATTCCGCGAGTCCTGGAACGCATCGAAGCCCAGTCACGCCTGCGGGCGACCAATCTTGAATCCTACGTTGCCGGAGCTCGCGGCGATTTGGCGGGCTATCGCTCCGCAGCGGCCATCAATGGCCTGATCCGCGCTCACCTCGGCGGAGGCATCGACGCCCTTGACGGCGTTTCGGAGCAAACCTGGCGCGACCGCATCGCTGCGCGGCTCGCGGCCGAGATCGAGGCCAAACCCCGCTACGGACAGTTCCGAATCATCGGTCTCGACGACGACCAGCGCGAGCTGGTCCGCGTCGATCGCTCCGGCCCGAATAGAGCGGCACGGATCGTCCCCAACAGCGAACTGGAGCGCAAGAGCGAGCGAACCTATTTTCAGGAAACAATTCGACTGGCGCCGGGCGAAATCTACGTTTCGCCGATCGATCTCGCCACCCGCCAGGGAGGGACCACGGTCTTTCACACGCCGACTTTGCGAGTCGCGACGCCGCTGTTCACACAGGACGGCAAGCCGTTCGGTATCATCATCGCCAATATCGACATGCGTCCGGCACTCGACGGCGTCCGCTCGGCCGCGGGCTCAGGGGGAGAGGTTTACGTCGTGAACTCGCGCGGCGATTATCTCGTCCATCCCGATCGCGCGCGAGAATTCGGCTCATTGCGAGGCCACCCCACCAACTGGCGCAATGACTTTCCATTTTTTGCAACCCTGGTTGGCACGGTGGAGGGATCCACGCAGCTTCTGACCGACGGGTCGGGCCGGCCGAGCGGCGCGGCGATCGCGCCGGCGCTGCTTGCGGGCAAGGAATGGGTCGCAATCATCGAGACAGTTCCCCCGTCCGTGTTCGCCCGCGTGCCGGCGGCCATCCAAAAGACCTCCCTGCTCGTCGGCGTGCTTGCCGTCCTCGCCGCGGCTTCGCTCGCGGTGCTTCTGGCGCGCTCATTGACGCGTCCGATCGGACGTCTGACCGCGGCGGTGGAGGCGATCGGAAGCGGACGGCCCGCCGACATTCCCGTCGATGCCAGCGGCGAGACCGGCGTGCTGGCGCGGGCCTTTGCCCGGATGGTCGAAGAGACGCGAGCGAAGACGGCCGCTCTCGAACGCGAGGTCGAGGAGCATCGCCGCACCGAGGCCGCGCGAAGCCATCATGAAGCGCGCGAGCGCTTGTTCAGCGCCGCGGTCGAATCCTCCGACGATGCGATCGTGATGCAATCGCTCGATGCTATCATCACCGGCTGGAATCCCGCCGCCGAACGCCTCTATGGCCATTCGGCCAACGAGGCCATCGGAAAATCCACCTCGATCATTGTCCCGCCCGACCGTCGCGAGCAGGGCAAGGACATTCTACGGCGGATCGCCCGGGGCGAGCCGATCGAGCGCTTCGAGACGGTGCGCCTGCGCAAGGACGGCACGCCGGTGGAGATCTCGCTCAGCCTCTCCCCGATCCGGGGGCCGTCGGGTGAGATCATCGGCGTCTCCGGGTCGGCCCGCAGCCTGACCGAGGCGCGACGGACCGAGCGGGCGCTGCAGCAGCAGCTCGAGGAACGACGACAGATCTTCGAGACCTCGCAGGATCTGATCATGGTGATGGACGCGCACGGCCATATCGCGCAGATCAGTCCGAGCAGCGAGGTCATTCTCGGCTACCGGCCCGAGCAGATGATCGGCCGCAGCGGCGCCGATTTCATTCATCCCGACCATCTCGACCAATCGCGCGGCGAGATGCGCGCGATGCGGCGCGGCGAACGTCCCAAGCTCGCCGACACCCGCTGTTTGCACAAGAACGGCCACGAGGTCTGGCTGTCCTGGCTCGGCAACTGGTCCGCCCAGGCCAAGCGCTTCTTCTTCGTCGGGCGCGACATGACCGAGGCCCGGCTCGCGCAGGAATCCCTGCGCGAGAGTGAGCGGCTCGCCCGCAACATCGTCGAGACCTCGCTCGACGCCTTCGTCCAGACCGACGAGACCAGCTGCATCCTGAACTGGAGCTCGCGGGCCGAACAGCTGTTCGGCTGGCGGCGCGACGAGGCGCTGGGCAAGAATGCGGTCGATCTGATCGTCGCGGAGGGTGAGCGCAGGAGGGTCAATGCCGGCCTCGCGCGTTTCGTCGAGTCCGCGGACGGCCGGACGCTCAACCGCCGCCGCGAGCTGATGGTTCGCCGCCGCGACGGTAAGGAGTTCAAGGCCGAGCTGAGCGTCACGGCGCTGCGGCGCCGCGAGGGCATCCTGTTCAACGTGTTCTACCGCGACCTTACCGACAAGATCGCGGCCGAGGAGCGCATCCGCCATGCCGAGAAGATGGAGGCGGTCGGCCAGCTCACCGGCGGCGTGGCGCACGACTTCAACAACATCCTCACCGTCATCACCGGCACGATCGAGATCCTGGCCGACGCTGTAGCCAAGGAGCCGGAGCTTGCAGCGATCACGAAGATGATCGACGAGGCCGCCGGGCGTGGCGCCGAGCTGACGCAGCATCTGCTGGCGTTTGCGCGCAAGCAGCCGCTCCAGCCGCGCGAGATCGATATCAACTCGCTGATCATCGACACTGCGAAGCTGTTGCGGCCGACGCTGGGCGAGCAGATCCAGATCGAGTCCGTGTTCGAGGCGGAGAGCTGCGTCGCGATCGTCGATCCCAACCAGCTTACCACCGCGATGCTCAACCTCGCGCTCAACGCCCGCGACGCCATGCCCCGCGGCGGCAAGCTGATCGTGGAGACGGGCGCCGCTTATCTCGACGAGGTCTATGCCAGCGTCAACGACGTCCGGCCAGGCCACTACGTGCTGATCGCCGTGAGCGACACCGGCACCGGAATTCCCGCCAACATGCTGGCCAGGGTATTCGACCCTTTCTTCACCTCGAAGGGACCAGGCAAGGGCACCGGCCTCGGGCTTTCGATGGTCTACGGCTTCATCAAGCAGTCCGCCGGCCATATCAAGATCTACAGCGAGGAAGGTCACGGCACCACGATCAAGATGTACCTGCCGCCCGGCAAGACGCCGACGGTGGTCGGCGAGGGCGTGACGCCGGCGACGATCGAGGGCGGACACGAGACGATCCTGGTGGTCGAGGACGACCGGCTGGTGCGCGACTACCTGCTGGCGCAGCTGCATTCGCTGGGTTACGTCACCTTGCAGGCGGCGAACGCCGCGGAGGCGCTCGCAATCGTCGCCGCCGGAAAACCGTTCGACCTCCTGTTCACGGACATCATCATGCCCGGCAGGATGAACGGACGGCAGCTCGCCGACGAACTCCAGAGGACGCGTCCCGATCTCAGGGTGGTCTACACGTCCGGCTATACCGAGAACGCGATCATCCATCACGGTCGGCTGGATTCCGGCGTTCTGCTGCTGGCGAAGCCCTATCGCAAATCGGATCTGGCGCGGATCATCCGCAAGGCGTTGAACGGGTAAGGCGAACCCGTAGCCCGGATGAGCGAAGCGACATCCGGGACTCTGCGGCAGCGTTCCCGGGTATCGCTTCGCTCACCCGGGCTACGAAAACTCTACCGAAAGACTTACGACGCGCGCTGGGCCGCGGTCATCACGATGCGGATCAGGTCGGCGGCATTGCGCGCACCGAGCTTCTTCATGATGTTGGCGCGGTGGTCCTCGATGGTGCGCGGGCTGATGCCGAGCGTGCGACCGGCTTCCTTGTTGGAGGCACCGGCGGCGAACTGCTCGAGCACCTCGCGCTCCCTGCGCGTCAACGGCTCGCGTCCGGGGAAATGCAGCGAGCCGAATTTCGGCGCCGCGTTCTCCGCCTGCCTGCGTGCATAGGCCCCGATCGCCTCGTCGAGCCGGCCGACGATCTCGCTGCCGCGGAACGGCTTCTCGATGAAGTCGAGCGCGCCGCTCTTGATGGCGCCCACCGCCATCGCGATGTCGCCCTGCCCGGAGATCATGAAGATCGGCGCCGGATAGTCCTCGCCGTGCAACTCCTTCAGAATGTCGAGACCTCCCTTGCCGGGAATATGCACATCGAGCAGGATCGCCGCAGGTGTGCGGTTTCGCGCGACGGAGAGCAATGCTGCGCCGTCCGCAAAACAGATCACCTCATAGCCCGCCGCCTTCAACACCATCGACAAGGTGTCGCGAACGGCAGCGTCGTCGTCGACCACGAAGATTTCACCGCGAGAGCTTTGTTCGGCCATGTGCCACACATCCGGTTGGCATGAAGGACTCGCGTCCGCGCCAACCGTTATGGCGTTCGGCGCGGATTCGGCCCACCCGTATTTGTACGGGACATGGACTTAACGCACAAGTAGCGGCAACGCGCCTAATTGCAGAGGACGGAGAATATCCATGCTAAATTTGGCCGGTACGCCGCCTCTGGTCGCAATGCCCGAAGTCGAGAGCCGTGAGCTGATTGCGGCTGACCTTCGCGTGCTGATCTCGCAGATCGAGACCAGCATGCGCCGGATCGCCACAGCCATGGATCAAGAACACGGCAGCGATCCGGAAGGTTCCGCCGACGTCTTCGTACTCGACGACGGCACGCCTCGGTATGCCACGGCGTGCGCCGCCCTCGACGCCTGCAGGGCGGGCCTCGGCCACGCCCTGGAATGCCTGTCGGAAGCTGGCAGCGCGCTGTAGGTCGCGATCGGTGCGGCCGCGGCCGCATCGCATCGCATGGCAGCCCCGCAGCTCAGGCGCGGTGCAGTTCCACGATCGCGTCGGTGGCGACACCACCCCAGGTGTGGATCGCCGGCAGGCCCATCGCGGTCTTGCCGAGATTGGCGAGGCTGATGCGCAACGCCGCCAGATCCAGCGGCTTGGGCAGGCTCTGGAGCCCGATCCCGACGGAACGCGCGAAGCTGCGAGCGGCGCTGCGGCGCTTGCCGTCCATGCCGCTGATGACGATCACGGCGCCGGCAAATTTCGCCTTTGCCATCTCGCCCAGCACGTCGATGCCGTCGCCATCCTCCAGCACGAGATCGAGTGTCACGCAGTCGAAGCGCGCGGTGCGGAGCTTTTCGATCGCTTCCGCCACGGACGGCGCCACGGTGACTTCATGGCCGGCCTGTCTGGCCGCGACCGTGATCAGGCTGCGCTGCGTGGCGTCGTCATCGACCACCAGAAGCTGAAATGCGCGCCGCTCGGCGCCGCCGGGCAGGTTTGACGGGAGGGGGGAGAGAGGGCTTCTGGGCATTACCGTATCCTGAGATTGAGACCGGCAATGGATACACGGTTCGCGCTTAGGCGACGTAAAGTCGCTACGGCAAATTCAGTTGGATGTTTCAGCAAATATGAACCAACGACTTAAGCAAACGGCGACGAGACGCACGTGACGATCACGCCGCCTCGTCACGGCCACCGGCCGCGCCGCGCTTCTTCCGGTTCTTGCCGCGCAGGAACTGGATGTCCATTTCGAGGCCGTTGACGCGCACCAGCTCGCAGCGGCGGTAGGCGAGGCCGGTGGACGACAGCAACAGGAAGAACTCCTTCAGATTCAGGCCCTGAATCGAACCTTCCACCGTGAGGATGGCGTCGGTGTCGGAGATCGCGTTGAGCTTGCAGTCGCGGCGCCAGGTGCCATCGATGGCCATGATGCAGACATCATAGCCACGACTGAACGTCACGCGTTCCGCGCCCTTGCCATCCTCGGCCATGCCTATCGTCCTGCCATGACCGCCATGCGCGGCGCTGCGCCGGCGAGAGCCGGCCTGGCGGCTGCGACACGCGGATCGTTCGGCTTGTAGAGACCGCGCCGCTCCGGAATCGGCCTGAACGTGTCGGTCAATCCGACCACGGTTTCGGCCGCGCCGAGCACCAGGAAGCCGTCTCCCTCGATCTGGCGTGCCAGGCGGTTGAAGATGTTGATCTTGGTGTCCTGGTCGAAATAGATCAGCACGTTGCGGCAGAAGATGACGTCGAAGGTGCCGAGCTGGGCGAAATCATGCAGCAAATTGAGCTGCCGGTGCTGGATCATCGCCCGCAGCTCGGGATTGATCTGCCAGGTCTCGCCGGTCTGCTTGAAATATTTCATCAGCATCTGGATCGGCAGGCCGCGCTGCACTTCGAACTGGCTGTAGATGCCGGCCTTGGCCTTCTCGAGCACCTCCTGCGACAGGTCGGTCGCGATGATCTCGACGCGCCAGCCGGTCAGGGCCGCACCCATCTCCTTCAGGCTCATCGCCAGCGAATAGGGCTCCTGCCCGGTCGAGCCGGCGGCGCACCAGATGCGCACGCTGCGGCGGCCGGCGCGGGCCTTGATGATCTCCGGCATGATGGTGTCGCGGAAATGATCGAACGGGACCTTGTCGCGGAAGAAGAAGGTCTCGTTGGTGGTCATCGCCTCGACCACGCTGGTGACGAGTGCGCCCGAGCCAGCGCCTTGCAGCTTCTGCACGAGTTCGCCGATGCCGGAGAGCCCGGCCTTGCGGGCGAGCGGCAGCAGCCGGCTTTCAATCAGATATTGCTTGTCTGCGGACAGATCGAGCCCGGAATGATCCCTCAGGAACTTACGCAGATACTCATACTCGGTCGGGGTCACTGATAGCCTCTCGGAAGCTGTACTGGGAACACTCTGGCTGGAACACTCCGCCAGACACTCAGACCATGGCCTGTCCGACCGGGATCAGGCCGACTTCAGCAAATTTGTCGGCGATGATGTCTTTGTCGAAGGGCTTCATGATGTACTCGTTGGCGCCGCCGCTGAGCGCCTGAGCAATATGAGCCACGTTGTTTTCGGTGGTGCAGAACACGACCTTGGGCTGGTCGCCGCCGGGCAGGCGGCGCATGTGGCCCATGAACTCGAAGCCGTCCATCACCGGCATGTTCCAGTCGAGCAGCACCGCGTCGGGCAGCTTGCGCTGGCAGACCTCGAGGGCTTTGGATCCGTCCTCGGCCTCGGTGACTTCGAATTCCAGGCCTTCCAGGATCCGGCGCGCGATCTTGCGCACGACGCTGGAATCATCGACCACCAAACACGTCTTCATTTTGGTTCTCCGGCTTCGATGTTTTTGGGACTCACGCAGCCATCTGCACTTCGGTCTTGAGTTCGAGGACGCGATCGACGTCGAGGACGACCATGAGCTGACCGTCGAGGCGGTGGACGCCGCCGGCGAGCTTGGCCATGCGGGGATCGAGGTTGACGGGGTTTTCCTCCATGCCGTCCTCGGCAAGCC
>NZ_JARVWW010000070.1 GCF_029846715.1 Bradyrhizobium nivariense | reverse complement strand
GTAGCCGGCTGCGGTCGTAGCGACCGCGATTCTCCTTCGTCCACATGGGCGCTCCTTCAAATCGGACCGCCACCCTTGAATCACAAATGATTCCGATGATTCAAGATGTTCCCGGACAGACACTAAGAGAATAGGGCCGTGTCGTCGACGACGAAGCAGGCGCCGCCTCTGCGACCGCTCCCGCGAACGTCGGGTCATCTGCTAGCTGTCCCGATTGATAGGCTTCGCTGGCAGTTGTAGATTGGTTGGATGATCCGGTGATTCTGCTATACATGCGATCCGCTCTCATATCGACATAGCTGCGCCATAACTAATATGGGTCTCCTCGAGATCCGGTAGCAGCTTGAGCGAGTCAGCTGACAACAAGCTGACGTAGAGAAGTGTGCAAGAGCGCAGCCCCGATCTCGATCTGATCCAGGCTGGGCACATGGAGCGGTTATTTGGCCAGCGCAGCCGTCGATCTGGACGATATGCCCGTGATACCAACGTCACGCGAGCGCACCGAGCCCTTGCGCTGCTGCTATGGCTCGAGAAGAGCACGCAGACGAAATCCTGATGCCGATTGCCGAGCGGTACGGCGCGACGTTCATCTTCGGAACCGGGGCGAGACGTCGCTGACGTCAGTTAATCCGGCCGGCCTGAAAAGTCGGCGGCGCGCAAGTTCAGTTCGAGGTTCGGAAGTTGGAGCACAATCACGGGCTGCCAGCTGCAGCCGATCGCGCCTTCGCACGAGCGCGTGCGGCGGTTTCGAAATCTCCGTGCTAGGGGATAATCATCCAGTGCAAACTTGGAAGACATTTGCTCTCGGGCCGAGCGCTGCAACCTTGATCGAGCGACAATGTCGCCCGGGGCGGGAGGCTGGCCAAAGTGCAATATGTTAGGTCCCGCAATTGCTGATGCAGAATATCATCCCTCGCAATGCAACAACTTCGTCGCACTCGCGACGAAGTCGCAATTTCGACAATGATCCTCGCCCTGGCGTTAGATGTCCGATCTCCTAAGTGCTTGCCCTATGCGGAGCTGGTACGACATTTCCTGGACGCTTTAGTCGGTCCGCTCCGCGAGAAGTGCATGTACAATTTTCGCTCTATCAAGCAAGGATCCGATCCGACGCAAATCAACATGCAGCGCGTGACAAGCCACTGTGATTGTCGCGTTCGGCCAAGGACCTTGCAGGCGAGAGGAGGCCTAAAGTGGCACTGGACTCCCTCCGAGATAGGTTCAGTCAAACCACGCAGCACCGGCCTGCCTAAGTCGGCGGCGCGAGGCGCGAAAATGGACTTCTTCAGCTTCATCGAATGTGCAAAGCAAACGCGATCTCTGAAGGCGTCGTTCGATCCGCCTGTGATCTGTTCGAGCGAAAAGGGCTTCAATCAAGTCGCTGACGGGGCACTGACGTACGCGGAGCCGCCTCGGCTGCCAGAGTATCTGCCAGCCTCGGTGACCGTGAACTTTCCTTCCGATTGGTGCCAGCGCTATTCTGAATTCAGGTACAATGCCATCGATGCCGTGGTTCGGCGGACGACAATGCTATCGGCACCGTTTCCGTGGGATCAACTTCGCCTACCAGTATCACTAGGCGCCCGCCGCCGCGAGCGGGGACGCCGGCATCAACCGGCGGGCAGATGCGCCGAGGGCAACAAGCGCGCCTGACGCAACGCCGCCAGATCAGCCGAGCCGGTGCAGAAACAGGCGACGGCCAACTGGCGGATAACGATCTCGAAATGGGCGACAACCGCCTCGGTGGACACCGTCGCCGCGCGCAGCACGCCGGCCGCCTGCCCGGCGATGTCGGCGCCCAGACGGATGGCCTTGGCCACGTCGACGCCGTCGCGGATCCCGCCCGACGCGATCAGCTTCACCGTTGGCAGCACCCGACGCACCGCCTGCACGCTGGCCGGGGTCGGAGTCCCCCAATCGGCGAACGCCATCGCCACTGCACGGTCGGCGGCATCGCGGGCGCGCTCGCCCTCCACCGCGGCCCAACTGGTGCCGCCGGCGCCCGCGACATCGATCACCGCCTCGCCCGCCTCGACGAGCGCACACGCCACCGAGGCGGACAGGCCGGACCCTACTTCCTTGGCCACGATCGGTACGCCCACGCTGCGCGCAGCGCGAGCGATCCGCGCCAGGACGCCGCGCCAGGCGCGGTCGCCCTCCGGCTGTACCGCTTCCTGCAGCGGATTGAGGTGGACGATGAGTCCATCGGACTCCAACGCATCCACCGCCCGGCGCGCCAGGTCCAGGCCGTCGGCCTCGCGCAGTTGCGCGGCGCCGATATTGGCCAGCAAGGGAATGTCTGGGGCGAGGCGGCGCAGCGCGGGCGTCAGCCCCTGGGAGTTGCGGGACTGCAGGCTCACGCGCTGCGAACCGACGCACATGGCGATCCCCAAAGCCTGCGCTGCCTCGCTCAGATGCCGGTTGATGGCCTCGGCGCGTGGCATGCCGCCGGTCATGGAGCTGATCAGCAGCGCGCACGCATGGTCTTGCCCAGCTGCGAGGCGCGCAGGTCGATCTGCGTCAGGTCCAACTCGGGCAATGCGCAGTGTTCGAAACGGATGTACTCCCAGCCGGCGGCGACCATGGCCGGCGCCGTTCGCCGATCGAGCACGATCTCCAGATGGTCGTCCTTGCGCCGGCTCAGGGCGGTGTCGCTCATGCTCGGTCCATCCGTCGCATCGGGCGACAGCGTTGCGTCGGATCGGACCAACGGCAGTGCGCGCACGCCGCCGCCTCCCGCGCGTTCAGGCCCGCGCACGCAGGCCTCCCCCGCAGCGTCGCTGCGGTAGCGGCTGGTCGAAGTCTGGTAGTACTGCGCGCGAATGGCCGCCATGGCCTCGATCAACGGTCCCCACGGCGCGGGAAAGCGTTCTTCCGCCATCACCCGGTGCAGCGTGCGCGTATGGCCGGCCAGCTCGTCGTCGAGGAAGTCCAGCACAGGCATAGCCGGATAGCGCTGCAGCAGCAGGATCGCCGCGTTGTCGGCCTCGCCGGCCGACCTGTCGTTGTCGCGTCCATGCAGATCGTTCTGGAGGCGCCCTATCGCGGAGATGAGCCGCAGGACCTGGCGAAACGCCGGACGCGCGCGCAAGGTCGCCATGTCCAGCCCCCACAGCAACGACAGGCAACAGAACACGTTCGCGTAGCCGATCGAATCGATGCCGTTGTGCAGGTACTCGGCGTAGGACCAGCGTTCCGCCCCTGCCGCCTGAGCGTGTCCGGCGCGCAGCGCCGCGCAGTAGCACCGGGTATCGTCGAGAAGCTGAGCATAGTCGCGACGATCGTAGGCGAGCGCGGCCAGCGAAGCGCGCAGCACCGCGCAGCCCTCGAATCCGGGGAGCGCGCACGGCACGCCCTGCCCCAGCGCCTGCTCCACCGCGGCGAGCTGCTCCGGCGCGATCAGGCCAAGGTCGTTGCAATCGTCGAGCCAGAACAGCAGCGCCAGTTCGCGATAGAACGCCACAATCAGCCTTGCGTCGTGCGGATCGCGGCCGGTGCGGGAGCTGGTATCGCGCAGGCTCGGGTGGATGCGCTGCAGGATGTACTGGCCGCCCCTGACCGCTTCCACGGCATGCTCGTCGGCGAACCCGGTCAGGGAACGCCCCCACTCCAGCACCTGCTGCAGCGCGCGTTCGGTCTCGATCATGGCGCCGCTCCTGCTCGTTTGGCCGGAACGCGCCGCCCCCAACGAAGCGCCAGCCACAACCCGGCGAGTTCGGCCACGCGCACGACCCGGGTGGGGCAATACAGTTCCTTGCCGATCCACAGCGGCGTCTGCGGCAATGCATGCGCCGCATGGCGGGCGAGCATCCACTTCAGCGCACGCGCCACCGCCTGCGCGATGCGCCGGCGCCCTGTCGGCTCTTCGCTCCCGTCCATCACGTGCAACGCGAACAGCGCATAGGCGGTTTCCTCGAATGTGGCCGCGCGACCGGCGCCCCAGCCTCCGTCGTCGCGCTGCGCCTGCAGCAGCGTCGCCAGCGCGCGCTCCTCGCGCCACTGGGGCTTGCCTTGCGCCAGCGCAGCGAGCGCATGCGCGGTGGGGTACAGCCACGAAACGTGCCATTTTTCGTTGTCCCATACACCGTGGCGGTTGCGATTGGCCTCAACGTAGACGCTGGTGCCGGCGGCGGGCCTTCCCAACAGTCGCAACGCATGCAGGGCATGAATGTTGGTCGACACCGAGGCATTGCGCTCGCCGGGGAAGGTGACGAACAGCTCGCCGATTTCGAAATGGCGCAACGCATCGACCGCCGGATCGCGGCCTGCAAGGCGCAGGACGCACAACGCAACGGCGGTGTCGTCCGCATCGGCCGCGAAGTGCAAGGCCGGCCCCAGACCGCGCACGCCCAGGCGGGCGTCGAGCTGCGCGACGATCACGCGCACCGCCTCGGCGAGCGCGGGATGCGCGAACAGCCCGGCCAGATGCAGGGTGTAGAGCGACCAGCATGGCTCGAACACATTGATCGGCCAGACGTTGGGAACGACGCCTTCGATGCCGCCGCGTGTCGCTCGCGACGCCGCCTGCAGATACGCGTCGGCGCGCCCGACCTGCGGCGTGATCCCCTGTGTCACGGCGTGCGCACGCCACGCGGCGGTGGCCGCCGGACTGATGCCGATGCTGCCGTCCTCATTCAGGCATGCGGTGGTCGGCGACGTGCCCCAGGCTTCCCAGGAGTGCAGCAACGGATGGCCGCTCGGCAACGTCGCCCCTCCCAGCTTGACCAGGCAAGCTTGCCGCAACGGCACCAGCGCAGGGTGCCGCGGAAACGCCACGCCGCCCAGCAAGGATGCGGCCTCGCCGCAAAACTGCGGCAGGATCAGCTCCGCGCCGATGGGCGCGTCTTCCGGCACCGCATGCGCGTAGGGATCGGGCTGGCGCTCGAGGAACCGGGTTGCAGCCTGGACTGCGTCGGCAGCGCCGGGAAAAGGATCGGCACGCTGCAATGCCAGCAACGCCGCCCACGTGGGCGCATGGCGGAACAGCGGGAAGTCCGCGCTTCCCCATCCGCCATCGGCCTGTTGCTGCGCGATGAGCCACGCGTATGCGTCCTGCCGACCGGTGACGTTGCCGTGGAACTGCAGAGCTCGGGCCGTGTCGTAGACGGACGGGCCGACGCTGCCGCCGTCGCTCATCTCGCTCAACAGCTGGCGCAATTCGGAAAGGATCTGTTCGGACAGCGCGTTCACGCGGGATGTTCCTTCTGCAGACGGTGACGAGAACCAGGGCAGACGCCGCGCACGTCGCGCAGGCCCGACGCGGCCCGGCGCATGGGCAGCGCCGGACGGCCGCCCTGCTCCGGCGCGGCGACGCGCCCCGATGCTGGCGCCGGTCCGCCGCAAGGCTCGCGCGCAGCGCGCCGCGTGCGCCGCGGCCGTGCTGGGCAACCGCTGCGATCGGCGCCGAGGACTCGGACATAGTTGCAGCATGCACCGCTGCCGTCGGCCGATCGCAGCGGCACAGGGGCGACTCCATGGGGACGGGCGCGCTCATGCGCATGGCGCGTGCTTGAGCAGATACGCGTTGGCCCGCTGCAGCATCTGCGCCAACCGTTCCGCACGCGGCCCCAGCGGGGCGATGGCCTCCCCGGCGTCGCGCAACTGATCCAGCGCGAACTGGCGCGCTGCCTGCAGCCCCATGATCGACGCGCAGGTCGGCTTCTGCGCCGCCGCGTCCTTGCCGGGGGTCTTGCCCAGCGTCGCGGTATCCGCTGTCGCGTCGAGAATGTCGTCGATCACTTGCAACGCCAGGCCGAAACAGGCGCTGTAGCGATCGAGCGCACGGTACAGCGCAGCGTGCGCGGCATCCTCCGCGATGGCGCATAGCGCGCCCATGCGAACGGACGCGCGCACTAGCGCTCCGCTCTTCATCCGGTGCATCGCCACGATCCTGTCCAGCTCGACGCGCTTTCCAACCAGCGACAGATCCATGGCCTGCCCGCCTGCGGCACCCTCGGCGGACACCGCCTGCGCCAGTTCGCGCACGAGCGCGATACGGTTATCGCCCTGCACATCCAGGCTCGCCAGGGTCAGGAAGGCGTGCGCCTGCAGCGCATCGCCGACCAGGATCGCAGTGGCTTCGCCGAACTTGACGTGCACGGTCGGAAGGCCGCGGCGAAGCACGTCGTCGTCCATCGCGGGCAGGTCGTCGTGGACCAGGGTACAGGCGTGCATCATCTCGATGGCGGCGCCGACGTCGTCGAGCATGTGCGCCGGCGTGTCGGCCAGTGCGCCGGCAGCCAGACAGAGCAAGGCGCGGGTGCGCTTCCCGCCATGCAAGGTGGCGTAGCGCATCGCCGCCATCAGCTCGGTCTCACCGTCGTTTTCGGCGCAGAGAAGACGCGCCAGTGTCTGTTCGACCCGCTTTGCGCCGTCCTGCATCCAGATATCCGGCAGCAGCCTGCCGGATGCGCCGCGCGCCTGCGTGCCCAATCCGCCGAGCGCGGAAACGCCGGTTTGGTCGTCGTGTAGTGTGGAACCGGTCTGCATCCTGTTCATGTCCTTGTACCTGACAGGAGACGGTCACGGCGAGCGGCGAGCCGCCGCGTTGTTGCCGGCGTCGCACCGAGCGCGCGCGCCGAGTGCAGCAATGCCGCGCGTCGCCGGCGCCGCTGCCTCGCCACACGGGGCATGCGATGCCAGCTCATGAGAATCCGATGCGGATTGTCATGGACGGATGTGCGGTCGGGTAATAGCGCCGACCGTTTTCGGCGCCGCTCAGCAACCGCGGCCGCACCCCGGCCTTGTGCATGGTCAGCGCCAAGGCGATGCAGAACTGCACCAGTTCCAGCCATACCAGGTGGTAGCCGATGCAGACGTGTGGGCCGGTACCGAACTGAAGCATGTCCACCGGCCGGATCGGCTCGGTGCGTTGCAGCCACCGCGCCAGGCGGAACTGATCAGGCGCCTCGTGCAGGAGCGCCGAGGTCGAGAAATGCAGCAGCGGGATGCACAGATGGGTGCCCTTGGGAATGCGCCGTTGGCCGAGTTGCAATTCCTGCAGCGCGCGACGCGGCAGGACCGTGGTCGCCGGATGCACGCGCAGCGTCTCGCGGAACAACGCCTCGGCGACCGGACACTGCGCCAGGTCCGCGTGCCGGGTCGGCACCGCGCCGACGCGTTGCGCCTCCTCGACCAAGGCCTCCCACAGCAAAGGCTCCCGCGCCAGCTCGATCACCATCCAGGCCATCGTCGAGGCGGTGGTGTCGTGACCGCCAAGTAGCAGCAAGCGGATATTGGCGACCAGGACGTCATCGGAGAGCGCATCGTCGCTGCGGTCGAAGGCGCTCACCATATTGTTGATCAACCCGGTGCGCGCGGCATGCGCGCGCGCGTCGCGGACGAACTCGCGCAACTGCGTGTCGATCCAGTCGCGGGCGGCGCGGCCGCGCCGCAAGGGCAGTCCGGGCAGGTCGACCGGGGGCGCGACGATCAACTGCAGCAGTTGCCGGTACTTGCGATGCCATCCCGGCAGGTCTTTGGCGGGGATTCCCATGAGGCTGAAAATGAGCTTGAGCATCAGGTCGCCGGTCTCGCGCAGGATGGTTACCTCGCCGCGGTCGCGCCACGCCTGCACCCGCGCCCGGATGACGGGCGCGAACAGGTCGCCGATGCCGGCCTGAGTCAGCCCCTTGGGCAGGAACGCTGCCTTGATCGCATCGCGCGCCTGCCGGTGCGCGCCGCCGTCCTGGGTAACCAACGTTCCGCCAAACAATTCGGGCGCGATGTCTTCGATCAGCGCCGAGGACACGTCCTTGTGCCGGAGCAGTGCGAACGCATCCGGATCCACGCAGGTCATCAGGTGTCCGGCAGGGCCGAAATCCAGCCAGAAGTGGCTGCCCAGCGTCCGTTCCGAGCGCCGCAGCAGGCGCGGCAGGTCGCGGACGATGGCGGGAAGATGCCCGACCAAAGGGAAAGCGCCGGGCACGACCGGGATGTCGTACCGCAGCCGGTGCCGACGGTTCAGCGGGTTGAGCAGCATGATCATCAGCAGCGCGGCGCCGCGGCCGCTTCGGCGGTGTCGCCGGCAGGCCGCGCGGCGGGGCTGTTGCCACCGTCGGCGTACGTCGGCACATGCGCCATCATGCCGCCGTCGATGCACACGACCTGGCCGGTGATGAACGCAGCATCGTCGGAAAGCAGGAACGCCACCAGTGCGGCCACGTCCTCGGGGCGGCCGACGCGCGGCAGGAGCTGGTGCCGGCGCAGGTGAAGTTGCATGCAGTCGTCCAGCTTAGCCAGGAGACGCTCGGTCATGATGAGACCCGGCGCCACCGCGTTGCAGCGGATCTGCGCATGACCGTACTGGGTGGCGAGCGAGGCCGACAGCATGTTCATCGCCGCCTTCGACGCGGCGTAGGACGTCTGCGCGGTATCAGCGCTGAGCCCCTGGCACGACGACATGTTGACGATCGCGCCACCGCCGCGGGCGATCATCCGTGGGATGGCCTGCCGGCAGCAGAGCAGCGTGCCGCGCAGATTGGTCGCCATGGTCTGATCCCAGACCGCCAGGTCCAGGTCGAGGATCGCACGGTCGCGCGGGGTCAGATGCATGGCGCTCGCGTTGTTCACCAGCAGGTCGACCCCACCGAAGTGCCGCTCCGCCGTCTCGAACAGCGCCGCCACCGCCTGCGCATCGGCGATGTCCATGGCCAGGGCCAGCGCGTGGCCCGCTTCGGCCGCGATCTGCGCGGTACAGGCGATGGCCGCCGAGCGATCAATGTCGGCCACCACCACTCTGCCGCCCTCGCGCGCGATGGCGAGGGCGCATGCCTTGCCGGCGCCGGCGCCGGTCACCAGGGCCACCTTGCCTTCAAACCGTCCCATCGTGCCTCGTGTTTGAGTTGGTCTTTCGCGGCGCTCGGCCTCCGCCGGAGAAGGCGAAGGGTCGGCGCTGGCGCGCTCGTCATCGCCAGCCTCGCTTTCGATGACCCGAATGGCGGCGACCGGGCACTGGCTGGCCGCGAGTCGCACGGCGGCGTGCAGCGCCTGCGGGACCGTCGCCACGCACACTTCGGCCACGCCGTCCGGTTCGCGCTGGCGAAAGGTGCCCGGCAGCGTCAGCACGCACTGCCCGGTGGTTCCACAGAGATCCCGGTCGACCACGACGCGCATCTCAGGTCCCCCCCTGCGCATGCAGCCGCACCGGCAGCGCGCGGAACGTCCTAAGGAACGCGGAGGGCTCCCGGCTCGGCTGCTCAGCCAATGCCAGCGTGGGGAAGCGCGCCTGGATCCGCGGCAGGCTCTCGGCCAACTGGATCCGGGCCAGTTGCGCACCGGGGCAGAAGTGGATGCCGTGGCCGAAGCTCAGCATGATCTTCCCGTCGGTCGACATGCCGGGATTGGTGCCGTAGAACCGTGCGGGATCGAAGCGGTCGGGATCTGCGAAGGCGTCCGGGTCGCGATTGCCGGCCGCGATCAGCACGCGCACGTCCGCGTTCTTCGGGATCACCACGCCGCCCAGTTCGATGTCGCGCTGGGTGATACGCGGAGTGGCGCTGAACAGGACGGGCGCGTCGCAGCGCAGGACTTCTTCGACGAATGCCTTCACCCCCGCAGCGTCTCCCTGCAGCCAGTGCCGCTGTTCGGGATGCGCCAGCATCGCCAGGACCGCATGGTCGATGGTCGCAGCAGTGGTGGTGAAGCCGCCCAGCAGCATGCCCCACAGCATGCTGATCAACTCCGCATCCGACAGCGTGTCGGCATCGTCGTCGTGTGCGCCGACCAGCATCGACACGATGTCGTGGCGGGGATCGGTGCGCTTGCGCTGTATGAGGTCGCCGAAGTAGGCCTGCACCCTGGCGCTGCCCGCGTCCGCCGCGGCGAGCTGGGGATCGCTGGCGTGCGGGCTCAGGCCTTCCACAATGGCGCCGATGCCGGCGGCGAGCCCGAAGATGTCGTCCTCGGGCAGGCCGAACAGTTCGGCGAAGACCAGCATGGGCAAGGCCAGCGCGAATTCCCGATGCAGGTCTACCGCCTCCCCGCGCTCCAGCGCGGGCGCCATGCCGTCCAGTCGCGCTGCGACGATGCGCGCGATGCTCGGCCGCAGGTTGTCGATCTGGCTCATGGTGAAATCGCGAGAGATCAGCCGGCGCAGACGCGTATGCGTCGGTGGGTCCTTCATCGCTATCGTGGACGCCATCAGATTGAGCGACAGGCTGGTCGCCGCACGCGGGAAATAGCGCGCCAATTCGCCCGGCGCAGGTCCCCGAAACGCATCGCCCGTGGCCTTGAGCGCCCAGTAGATGTCGGCGTGGCGGCTCAACAGAAAGAGGCCCGAGGCCGCGCGATGCACCGGATCGTGCTCGCGCAACCACCGCATGAACGGATACGGGTCGTGGATGCACGCTGGCGACGCCAATTCGGCGAAGGCGTCCCGGCATGCTGCCGTGGTTTCTTGCACGTCCATCTTGGCTACCTATTGGCTGGCTGATCTGACCGGCGCGCGCCAGGCGCCAGCAAATGCGGAGAAGATCGCGATTCCCGGCGGCGTGCCGCGCATCACCAGAGCACCGGGAACTCCTCGAACCCGCCAGTGATGATCTCCTTGCGCAACTTCAGTTCTTCGGGCGCCACGGCCAGGCGCAGCGCGGGAAAGCGCTGGAAGATCGAACGGAACACCACCTTGAGTTCTAGCCTGGCCAGCGCCAAGCCGATGCAGTAGTGCGGCCCGTAGGAGAACGCCAGGTGCGGCTTTTCATCGCGTCCGATATCGAAGATTTCCGGGTCTTTGAAATGGCGTGGATCGAACGACGTCGCCGGCAGGCCGACCAGCACCTTGCTCTCCGCGGGAATATGCACCCCTGCGATAGTCACGTCGGTCCTCGGATAGCGCATGATGCCGTCCCAGCCCGCGCCCGGCGGGTACATGCGCAGAATTTCCTCCACCGCCTTGTCCACCAAGGATGGATCGCCGACCAGGCGTTCGCGCTGTTGCGGATGGCGGAACATGGCCAGCAGGCCGAATTCGATCTGCGCGACGGTGCTCTCGTGTCCCGCCACCAGCATGCCCGCCGCAAGGCCGATCGCCTGTTCCTCGGTTGCCTTGCCCTGGTCGACCGCCGCGAGCAGATCCGTCAGCAGGTTGTCGCCCGGATCCTGCCGCTTGTCCCGCATCTTGCCGCGAATGTAGGCGCGCAGTTCTTCCCAGGCCAGGCGCGACGCGCTGCGCGGGCCGCTTTCATGCTGGTGCGTCATCACCTCGTCGGACAGCCCGGCGAAAAAGGCGTGATCCTCGTAGAACACGCCCATTAGCGCGCTGATGACCATGGCCGGAAGCGGAAAGGAGAGGTGGCGCCGCAGGTCGGCGGGCTGGGGCTGGGCCGCCAGCGTCTCGAACAACTGCGCGGCGATTGCCTCGACCTGGTGGGCGAGCAGCTTCACCCTGCGGTCGCTGAAGGCCGGCGCCACGATCGAGCGTAACCGGGCATGCTCGCCCCCCTCGTGCGAGACCAGCCACCCCGGCGAACCGAGAATCACCGAATCCGGGGTGAATGCCGCCGGCGGCATTCCCGCGGGCCGGAACGCCACGTCGGACAGCACCGCCTTGGCCTCGTCGTAGCCTGTCACCCACCAGCCTTCGTGCCCGGACGGGAACCGAACGCGGTGGATCGGACCGTTGGCGCGTAACGCCAACATCTCGGGCGAGGGTTCGATGTGATCGACGCGCCACATCGGCAGCGTCGGCAAGGGTTGTTCGGACATGGTGGCATTTCACTCTCTAAGCGATGGAAGGGCGGAAGGTGACCGGCGGGCGCTGCGGGCAGCGGCTTCACGTGCGCTTGCGTTCATTTCTGTTCGTCGATGATGATCGGTGGGGAAGGTGGCCGGACCCTAGGGCCTCAAGTTGGCGCTGCCATCTACCGAATCTTGTAGTAGCCCCCTAAGCTAAACGCCTGGTGGCGCAAAAAACGCGAAAAACTCTGTCGTCACGCGCTGCCATACGGAAACCTATTTCCGATGGGTAGACGAGACACGGCTTCCGATACGTTCCAGCGCGCCAGATGCCGGAAATCCCGCGTGCGAATGGCCTACAAGGCAAACGTCTGCGAGGTCTTCCCACTCGACGAGATTGGCGATGCTGTGATGTGCGTCGAGACTTATGTCTTGCTAAGGAGGTGTGAGCAGTCTGCCAACCCGTAAGCGTAAGCGCGTAGACTTTATGACTTTGCTTTTCGAGCCTGGCGTCGCTCGTCAGGTGAATGTGACTTCGTTGAAGGAACACGACTACTTCACCTATGCGCTAGCCGAGCGCAAGAAATTGAAGTTCTGAGATCCGACCTAGCGCCACCTTGCGAACAAATCGGCAATTTTAGCCAGCCAACCTTTGTGCTCTGTTTGTGGTGAATTAACCGCCTTGGTCTCAAGGCCAGTGTTTGCCTTCGAATCATAGTGAGCGGTTCTTGCCCGCTTGTCGCGCGCTTGCCCTCGGGCAACGTCTTCGTCCGACCCCGACGGGGCCTCGATGACCTGGCCGCCGCTACTGTAGTACGAGCGGCAGTGCAGATTCCAACTGCCAATCGACGGGTGAAGAGAAATATTCTCGCCGTCGATGTGAGTCGCCATTGCGCCGGGGCAAGGGGCGTAACCACTTCGCGTCCGCAGCCGCAACAACAGAGGTGCATGGCCCGACGAACTTGGCCGCCGTCTCCGCCTTCAATGCGGCAAGATTGCCGGTGACCGCGCGTGGCCGCCGCCGCATGTTCTGCTCCAGGACGCGGCCGACCAGCACGAAGGTAAGCAGCATGATCGCCGCGTCGAAATAAGCCTGCTCGGCATGATGAATGGTCTCCACCACGGACATGCCGAGCGCCAGGATCACCCCGATCGCAACCGCCAGCGCCTGCACAATCTCGACGCCTGATAGCTTTCACCCGGCCGACGTTTCTCCTCCGCGACTTGGCCCGCCGAACGCATTTCGGCCGGCCTTTTTTGCCGCAATCAAGCCGCGGGCCGCGTTACCGGCCAAGAGGATCAGAGCTGCCAAAACGTGGTGCCAAGTGCTGCGGGCGGAGCTGAAGCCCAAAACGACTCGCCAGCGCAACGTGCGTCCTACTGGAAGCGCAACCCCGAGCCAGGCTGAGACGGTGCCCGGGAGGATCGGCCCGATGCTGATGCTGTCCAACAGCAGGACAGCGTAGAGAACCGGGATCTGCTTCCGCACCATCTCGCAATTGCTCGACGAGCAGCGAACGGCCGAGCGGATCAGTGGCGTCGCCCAGAAAAGTTTGCCGCGTTCGCGTCAGTACGCCCATCGATTTAGCCAGACCTTCCTCACAAGCTTACGAATCACGAAGGAGCCGTAAAGCGGATTGGTGTGTCGGGACTTAGCGGCGCTGCTGCAGTTGCGAACTTACGCCTTGGAGCGCCCCCGCCCGGCTTCGCGCAGGGTTATAACCGGACGACTGGTGGACCGGGGGATGGTTCGCCCAGGACGCCTCCGCGTGCGCCAGGGTAGCCACTTTCTGGACCGTCAAGATGGAGGCGGGTCACGCGAGCCGCACGCCGAGCTCTCCAGTAACAAGGATGCGACAATCGGCGGCGTGACGCGGAACGCAATGGCCCGGAGATCTTCGACGAGATAACGACGCTGTGGCCCTGTCTGCCACTTCGAAAGAACCACAAGCCCGTAACGCAACGCCCGTGAACTTACCCAGGCCCTGGTCTCCACAAGGCCGTGGTCCTAACCGCCCGTTCTGCACGACCAGTGTTGAATGCCGCTCGCTACCGAGACTAACCTGGAATCTGGACCGGCAGTGCCGAATAACCGTGCACAAAATTAGATACAACTCGCTCCGGCTCGCCGACCACCTTTACCTCCAGAGATCGGTTCAGCATCTCCTCCCACAGGATTTTCAGCTGCAGCTCTGCAAGATGTCTGCCCACGCAACGATGAATCCCAAATCCAAATGAGAGATGTTGTCGTACGTTTTCTCGATCAATGATGAAGCTGTTGGGGCTCGCAAAGACCTCGTCGTCTCGGTTGCCAGAGATATACCACATCACAACTTTATCGCCTCGCCTGATTTGCTTGTGGCCTATCGTCAAATCGTCCACAGCGGTTCGGCGCATGTGCGCGATAGGCGTTTGGTATCGTATAATCTCGGATACCGCCCCGGGCACTAGCGAACCATCATCGCGGAGTTTTCGCAGTTCGGACGGATTTTGGCTCATGAACAAGACGCCACCGGTAATTGAGTTGCGCGTAGTATCGTTGCCTCCAACAATCAGCAGAATGAGGTTGCCCAGGAACTCGCGTGACTCCATGTTTCGGGTCGCCGGTGAATGCGCCATCATCGAGATCAGGTCAGCGCGCGGCTCGGAATTCACCCGTTCGCTCCAAAGCCGTGTGAAATAGTCCAGGCACTCGGACAGCACCACCTTCCGCTTTTCCCAGCTGTCGATCTGGTGACCCATTTGTGGAGTCAAGGCGGCTACATCCGACCAGTAGGTCAGCAGCCGTCGATCCTGAAATGGAAAATCGAAAAGCGTGGCCAGCATTTGAGTCGTCAACTCGATCGAGACTCTGTCGACCCAGTTGAAGGTATCATTGCGCGGCAAACCGTCCAAGATCTTCTGAACCCGCGAGCGGATCAGGCCTTCAAGCTTCGCCAGGTTCTCCGATGCCGTTATCGGACTGACAGTCTTACGCTGCTGAGCATGGGCAGGAGGACTCATCTTAATAAAACTGGGTGTCCAATACTTTTCCGGCGGGTCGACAATCGTGACGCTTCGCTCTGACGAGAATACTGCGTGATTTGAGTCCACCGCTATGATATCGCGGTATTTTGTTATTGACCAATATGGACCGTATGGGCTGTCTTCGCAATAATGGACGGGATCTTCCCTTCGCAGCCGCTCGAAACAAGGCCAAATGGTATCATCCTGAAAGCGCTTGGGCTCGCTTACATCAAGTCGGCGCAGCGGGATATCAGCGTTCTCGCGAGCGTTCTGTGCCGATAAGGCTGTCATGATTGTCTCCCGGACATCGGTGTGCAATTTTGGTTGCTCGGCTGGGTGCGCTGTTTAGAGTTCGCATGCAAGCTCGGTCGAAAGACAACGAGCTTGGGCCGTACAGTAACGATGTGTGGCGCATGTCTATGGCTCGGGCTCGCGAGAGCTCGCACGATCGTAAGTGAGGGGAACTTTGGCACGGCCCCTGTCGATGTAGAATAATGGAAACACGAGCGAAGCTCCCCTATCAGGATTGGGAGGAGCGCGAACTCGCTTTTTGTGATAGCAGACGCAAGTACTCGCGATGGCACCCAGCCGCCTCGGGCAGGCACGCCCCCGTTGCCACTCGACTACTTATATTGCGCGAGCAGATGGAACCTTATCACAGTGGGGACTAAGAAGAGATCGCGGTCCACCAAGGACTCGTTTTTCCTTCTGCATGCGATGCGGGCTTTCGTGGAATGAATCAACAGGAGGAGGAGAAACAGGAACACGAGGCCAGACCGGCGGTGGTGCGCGAGCCGGACGACCGGTGATCTAACGTGAGATCGCAGCTGGCATTGGAGTAGCTTCCATGCGCTGGAATAGAAGCGAATTGGCAGAGTTGAAAAAGCTCTGGGCCGCGGGACAAAGTGCCGCGCAGATCGCGCGTCATCTCAAGTGCAGTCGCAACGCATTTGCGGCAAGCTAACGCGGTTGGGCCTCACTCGAGGTCACAAGCCACCAACAGCAAAACCCAAGATTGGACCCGCCCCCAAGCGAGGGCCGACGTTGATGGCGGCAAGTCGCCATTGCCTCGGAAAGAACGTTGTCGCAAAGGACGCTAGATACGCAGCAGCCTCAGGAGATGAGCGAGCGGCAGCTTTACGCGAAGCTAGCTGAGGTGGTCTGGAATACTGCTTAAATCTGTCAGGCGCCGCGATATCCCGGGCCTGGCTCCGTACTTGGTTTACTCGGACGACGCGCGCATTGCGGCTATCGGCCGAACACTGGGAGGGCTCAATCGTAGGTCAGGTCATCCAATCTCAAGAGGCTGGATGCACGAACTAGAAGGAAAGGCGTTCTGGTTATTGAGCCTCGTTTTCGGCTATGCGTTTTCAGGAATGCGCCCGTGCTGATTTGCGCCAGTGTTTGGAATACTCGGGCCGACGAACTGCACGAGCTCAGGTGAAGCTGCTTGACCATCAGCCAGCTCCAACATCTGCTACCGACATGTGGAGAGCTGGACTGGGATTGAACGCGCGGGAAATCATCGACGTTCGTCCGTGCCAGGGGGCGAGACCAGTGGCGCCCCTCCGACCGAGGTCGGCCCTTGTGGTTTTAACGGAGGCGCGAGTTTCCTCACCGGCTTTGGATCGGCTTGAGCTGACGGCGGAGAGGGAACGGAAAGACGTGAAGCGGTGAGTACCAGATTCGGCAACGAATCGATTCGTGAGGTCAGCGCTGCAATTTGATCGGAAATTTGCTTTAAGTCAGCCTGCTGTGCAGTGATGCTGCGGTTGAGCTCCGCTATTCCATCGCTCGCCTTCTGTTCTCCCGATATAACGTCCGCTAGAACCGCCCTGTCGTCGGGCGACATGCTTAACGTTGGAGCGCCATCACGAACTGCCAAGCTCCCGAGATATTGTCTGACGTCGGTCAAAATGTAGACTCCTGCAGTGCACAGACACACGAAGACGGCCACCACCCACCCAAGGTGCCTTGACGATCTGTGCAAAATCGGCGGCAACTCTGAAGCGGCCGGCTGTTCAATTGCATCCATCACTTCTCGCTCGCCTACCCGGCTCATTAGCTTTTCCACTCCACTCGCGAACACATTAACCCGCCAACAGCCGTGGTGCTGCCCGGCGATCGACAATACGCTGTCCGTCACTCATATAGATCGTTTGGTCTTACCTCCTATGCGGCTGAGCGAACCACTCGATGCGAGACTCGTTGCACGCGGCGCTCCTACATCATAGCGCGCGCACAAAGCAATAGTTGTCGTGTTGATCGGAGGCGGAGCATTTTGGCGCAATCTACCACGAAGATCCCTCTATCCATTTCTGCGCCCTGTGCCGGAATCGCGAGGGCCGCAACGATAAGCAACGTTTCGCTCCTAGCCGCGGTTCGGCGACATTTCCGCTGAGCAATGGGCGCATGAAGGGGCTTCTCAACTCCGCGGGACCCATGAACGAGGCCGTCCGACAGTGCTCGCATTGGTGAAGTTCGACCTGCGTACTGGACGGCCCCGAACCGGCGCAAGATCCCTTGGTCCATGGAGAATACGCTACGCAGAAGTCAACTACCAACCTTGTCAGTTGATGACGATTACGGCGTAATGAATTTTGGTCAATGAACCTCGCACGAGTCAGATCGGGAGGCAGTTCGAGTTCTAGCAGCGTCCAACAGCGTGTTTCGTCAGCAGATCGGCCTCACGCAAGCTCCCAAGCGACACTCCGGAGTACCGTCGGCAAACAAAGGAATGAAAAAGAACTCGCTTGCGACCACAAACTTCGTAAATACGGGATAACAATCGTTGCAGACCTCAATTCTGGAAAAGTATTGCGATGCTCGCCTTCCTTGGTACACCATCTATCCGACTGTAGCCCAGTTCTCCACAGTGGTCGGCGCCGAAGCCTCTGAGAAATGGCTGCAGCGCCTGCCCGTAGACTCGGTGTCGCTCTATTTCCACATTCCTTTCTGTCGATCCATTCGCTGGTATTGCGGCTTCGCTCGAAGCATCACTCGCCGGGATTCACCCATTCTAGAGTTTTTGGCGGATCTTCGTAGGGAGATCGATTTGGTCGCGGCGCAGGTACCGCAACCACTGCCTGTGAGCGACGTGCACTTCGGCGTTGGAACGCCGACCCTTATCCAGGCAGCGGAGTTCCGGCGGCTGATGGACTTTCTGCGCCGCCGCTTTGCGCTTTCGAAAACGGCCAACATCGCTGTTGAGATCGACCCGCGCACGTTCACGCTCGCCACATCCGAAGGGTTAGCAGCTGCCGGCGTGAACCGCGCAAGCCTCCAGAGCTTCGATCCAATTGTTCAAAAGGCCATCAACCGCGTCCAGAGTGAGGCACAAACAGAGCGCGCTGTCCGAAATCCTGCGGCAGCAGGGAATAATCCGTATCAACTTCGACCTCATCTACGGTCTGCCAAATCAGACGGTGCAGTCCTGCGTTCAGACCGTGACTACCGCGGTGGCAATGCGACCCGACCGGCTTGCGGTATTTGGCTACGCGCACGTTCCTTCCTTTAAGAAGAATCAGCGCCTGATCGACGAGGCAGCGCTGCCAGACAGCCCTGCCCGTGCAGAACAGGCTGCCGCGATGGCCAATACACTGATTGCAGCGGGCTACCGGCAAATCGGGCTCGACCATTTCGCGTTGCCGGGCGATGAACTCGCGCTGGCGCAGAAAACCGGTCGCCTGCGACGGAACTCACTCGGTTACTCGGCCAACACCTGCAATAAAGTGACAAGCTTCGGGCCATCGGCCGTCGGTCGGCTTGGCGACGGTTACGTCCAGAACGAAGTTACAGTGGGTTCCTACAGCGACCAAATCAAAGCCGGCCGTCTGGCGACTTCAAAGGGCTACTGTCTCAGCCTCGAAGACCGCGTCCGGGCCGCGATCATCGAGCGACTAATGTGCGATTTGGAGGTCGACGTACCGGCAATTTGCGGTCCTCATGGATTTGACCCGGCGTCCTTCCTCGGTTCAGGCGAACGCTTGGCAATGCTCGCTGAGGATGGGATCGTGCAAATGGAAAGGGGATTTATCCGCGTGAGGCCGGAGCATCGTTTTCTAACTCGTGCTGTGGCAGCCGCATTCGATGCTTATCTTGGCACGCCGCCCTGTTAAAGACCAGCCAAGGAGCGATGATCGGATGAAACGCGTTACCTTCCGCTGCACGCGCCAGGAAGCCCGGCGAACGAGTTTCGCTCGCCTGGTACAGTCACAAACCAAACCGGTAAAAAACGCCGTGGGCAGCTGTGCAACGAGAGCCGCCCGGGCCGTAGCCGCGAAGACATGGACGCATTGCTGGTGGGAATTTGACGTCCCCGACTGCAACGCGGCATGACCGCGAACCTGGACAACGTTCATGACGTCACCAACATTGCCCGTGTGACCGCGGACCTCCACCACGAGGACGACTGGCTGCGGGACGTCACCAACGAAATGGAGATGGAGGACGGCTCATCGCGGCCTTTGGCGTGGGGGACGATGGCATCTCGGCGTTCAGTGACTTCGGTATCGAAAACCTGATCAAGCTCGTCCGGATGTACAAAGATCTCTGATCTGTCTCAAGCGCGAGCAGCCAGAAATACTCCATCAGCGCGCCGTCTACGCTGGATGCGTACTCCGAGTAAACCGCGGCGATTCGTCGTGATGACACGACGGCCCTATCGATGTGCATGATCGCCGCTAGACCGAAACGCTACGGGCTGCGGCGTGCAATTCAGAGCAGCAACTCGTCCACGCCATGAGCTAGACCACGGAGCACAAAACGACCAGCGCCGGCGCGACACGGCGCGAACGATAATCGAGTAGCACAGTTAGGACCAGATCCGGCGTGATCACGACCAAAAAAGATAGTTCGCTGGAAGAGCTTCGCGCAACCTGGATCGAAGCGACGATTTCCTGAATTTCACCCGTCGACGTTAGTCCTCCGTGAAGGCCGGGAGGGCCTCGCGCCGAGCGGCACAATACCTGCGACTCGGCGCAGCGACAGCCGACCTCCCGCCCGGTCAACTACCAAACCTAGAAATTGATGGAGATGACGGACACATGCCAATCAGTGCCGGTGAAACGCGCTCGGGCCACATACGCGTTAGCCCCTCTCATCCAGTTGCGCGTGGCGTTCTGCTCAGTGAACTTCGCTTCGGAAACAGTCTATTCGCGCGAACATGCGATAAGAGCAGTGCATTACCGGTAGGTTCGCCGAGCCATGCTAGGCAACCTTCGTGGAGGGGTGCTTCGTCGTCTTAAGGCGCGTTACACTGCATCGGCCGTCGACGCTGACGGGCGCGTCACCATCGATTGTGGCACGGTGAACGACGCGATGCTGGTCACCGTAATCGTTGACCGCATAATGCAGCGTTGCGCGGTTATCCCAAATCGCGACATCGCCTTCTTTCCAGCTCCAGCGCACGGTATTTTCGGGCGCCGTGATATGGGATTGGAATAGATCGAAGAGCCTCTGACCGTCGCGCTTTGGGATATCAACAAACCTTTGCACCACATCGCCGAGCACCAGCGCGCGCTCGCCGGTCTCGGGATGTACACGGACCACCGGATGCTCGGTCTCATAGATTGTTTTGGTAAAGACCTCATCAAAATGCTTCTGGTCGATTTCGCGAATACGGCAGGTCCCGGCGTAGTCGAAGGCGTTGCTGTGAACGGTCCAGAGTTCGTCGGCAAGCCGTTGGAGCGGCCGCGGCAGATCCAGATAGGCGGCCACAGCGTTCGACCAAATCGTATCGCCACCGAACGATGGGATCACAACGGCTCGCAGCACCGCAAGTTTGGGATAGGCCGCGAGAAACGTTCCGTCGGCGTGCCATACATCAGCCCGACTACCTCCGCGCGCGGAATCAAGCTCGATGATCGAGGTCGTTCCATTGATGGTACCGAGCATCGGATGCGGCACCAGCCTACCCAAACAAGCAGCAAAGCGCTCCTGCTCCGCGTCATCAAGATGCCCCTGATCGCGGAAGAAGATCACCTTGTGTTCGAGAAGCAAGCTGTTGATCACAGCGATCGTTTGGTTCGGCAAATCACCCGATAGCTTTATATTTCTGATTTCAACACCGATGCGCGCAGCGCGTTTGACGAGGTCTGTTGGTGAAATGACGCTCTCGGTCGAAGCCGTTTCTTTCATTGCGAACTCTTCCAAGTTTTCGGATTCTTTAGGAGGGCGCATGGCAGTTCGGTCACTCGGTTTGGAAGGCGGACCTCGCGCTACTGGTCCTGTCCAGCAAGTACCGTGCCAGCCGGAAAACGGAGCCGTGAAGGTCCGTCAGATCGCGGATCGGATGATAATTCGAACCGTTCCAAGGAGCTCCATGCCAGCTCTCATCTTCTTGCCAATCCCAAAACCGCAAAAAGACACACATAAAACTCCGAGACGAGCGCCTCGGTCATCGGCGAAAGACATAGGGCGCACAATCGCCAGGAATTACGGTCGGCATCGAAGAAAAAGGTTATACGGTCCTGCTGCAACGTGGCAGCGAGCTTGAGCGGCGTTCTCTTCGGTGCGCCAACCGTATGCGGCAAAGGACCCAGTCTGGAGCCGGCTCTGCGAGCTAGCCATCACCTGCTTTCGAGGTGTCCGGGACCTGCCCTGGCCGTGATCACTGCCGGAACATTATCCACCCGAAATGGAAGAGGAATAGATCGCCTGGGAAGAGAGAGCCGGTCCCGGAAATCTGCACAGGACGCTAAGTGGAGTTTCTGCCTGACGGCGGGCACGATAGGCCCCGCGAATCAGGAGAGACCATGAGCAGACGACCCCGCCGGAACCACTCACCGGCCT